>NZ_JBIYZW010000001.1:0-1452935 GCF_044628455.1 Hymenobacter sp. B81
CTTCGCCGGCGGGAGAGTCGGTCGCCGCCAACCTTCTGATACTAGAAACGCCCCCCGCCGGTCCGCCCGACCGCGGGGGGCGTTTCTGCATTTGAGGCTTGTTACTTCATCCATAAAAACACCTACTAAGAGTCCGCTTGTTTTGGCAAGCGGGCTCTTTTCTTCTCTACTTATTGTGCAGCCATTGTTTTTATGGCGTTACCTTGGAGGAAGTAATCATTCACGCGCATGCTGCTGACTTATCCTTGGGCGCTTTGGGGCGTATTAGCTGTTTCAATTCCAATTGCTCTTCACTTATTCGAACTACGCCGGCCGCAACGCTTGCTGTTCACCAACGTGGAGTTTATTCGGGAAGTGAAGCTGGTGACGGCCCGCCAACGGCGTTTGCAGCACTTGGTGGTACTGTTACTACGTACTTTGTTCGTATTGGCCCTGGTACTGGCTTTCACTCAGCCTTTTCTTCCGGCGGCACAGAACGAACTAGCAGGTTTGTCCTCAGTAAACGTAATTTTTGATACGACTCCCAGCACCCAGGTCGAAACGCCGGCAGGGCTACCAGTAGCGGAAGTTAACCTGGTCAGGGCGCGGGATTTGCCCAGCGCTTTTCCAAGTAGCACGCGGTTTCAAGTACTGCCTTCAGTGAGCGGAGGGCCCGTGTCAGCGGCCCTCTATTCCGACAAGATTGGTGAAGTTGACCGGCAGGGCAACCAGCCGGTGCAGCGGCAAATCAGCAAGCTGCTGCAGGGTGGGGGCAGCCGACAGGCAGCCAATTTTATCTTCTCCGATTTCCAGCAGTCCAACTTTCCGGCGGCGGAGTTTGCCCGTCTGGCGCAACTGGGGCCGGTATATCTGGCTCCAGTCTCCGCAGCTGGTAAAGCGAATGTATACGTGGACAGCCTGCTGTTCAGCGACGAGTTTGTGCGCCCTGGGGCCGACCTGGAGCTAACCGTCCGGCTACGCAATGGGGGCAGTAGCAACGCCACGAACTCGCAGGTGCGCTTGTTGATTGGGGATGTTCAGGCGGGTGCATTCCAGGTAGACGTACCTGCCAAGGGCACTGCTACGGTTAAAGCCAAGGTACGCATCAGCGGTAATGGCCCGCAGCAGGGACGTATTGAACTGGAGGATGAGGCGGTGGCGTTCGACAATACTTATTATTTCACGTTGCAGCCGGCGGGGCGCATTCGGGTGCTGGATATTGCCACTTCGCTTACGGCTACCCAACGGGTATATCCCAACGAGGCGGTATTTACCTATTCAAGAGTTAGCCCCGGTGCGGCACCGGGGGCGTTGACGGATGGAGCCGACCTTGTGCTGTTGCAGGAGTTGCCACGTATCGGAGCGGATCTGCGCCGGCAACTGGCGGCTTTTGTGGAACGCGGCGGCAATCTGGTAGTGGTGCCCGCGGCGGCGGCAGTACGCGAGGACTATCAGAACCTGTTTGCCGACCTGGCCCTGGCTGCCATTCGTTTTCAAAGTATGGGGGCAACGAAACCTGAGCTGCGTGAACTGGCGTTTCCTTCGGCGCAGAGCCCGTTTTTTCGCAACGTGTTTGGCGAGCAGGTGCGGCAGCCTGAAATGCCCAAAGCCGCGCCGCTGCTGACCTGGAGCCGCTCGTCGACCGATTTGCTGCGGCTGCGCGACGGGGATGCGTTCCTGTCGGGGTTCCGCAGCGGCGCCGGCATGGTATACGTATTTGCTTCGCCCTTCGGGCAGGGCTACTCCACTTTCCCCGACAACGCGCTGTTTGTGCCCGTGATGTACCGCCTGGCCATGCAAAGCTACTCGGCCACCCAGGCGCCGGCTTACCGTTTGGGGCAGCCCGTTGCTCTGCGCGCCGCGGCTGCTGCTGGAACCGAGCCGGTTTACAAGCTCCAAGCCGATACCGCCAGTTGGGTACCGGCGCAGCAGCGAGTAGATGGTCAGCTGCTGCTGCAACTACCGGCGGGGCTGCAACAGGCCGGTTTCTACGACCTGACCCTGAGTGGCAAGCGAGTGACTACACTCGCGTTCAACCCGGCCAAGAGCGAGTCGGAACTGGCTTATTACTCGGCCGCGGAGCTGCGGCAGCTGACGGCGGCATACCCCAACGTGCACGTGTACGAAGCGGGTAGCGCCCAGAGCCTGGCCGCGCAACTGCGCGAACAGAACCTGGGTACTGCGCTGTGGCGCTACTGCCTGCTGGTGGCGCTGCTGGCTTTGCTGGGTGAGGTGCTGCTGCTGCGCTTTGGCCGGCGCAATACGCCGGCTTTGGCCGCGGCCTGAACCGCGCTACTGGTCCAAAGTGGCTAACTTGCCCGCTAATGGCCGCGAGCGGTCAAGAGCTGCATGAAAAACAATTCTGTTATCCGAACGGCGCTGCTGTTTGGCGCGGGCGCGGGCCTGCTGAGCGTAGTCTGGTGGCTGTTTTTATACTGGACCGGGCAGAATCCCTACGGCCCCAAGCGGCTGATGACGTTGTTTTGGCCGCCCCTGGCCGTGCTGCTGAGCCAGTGGTACGTGCGCCGCTACTTCCCCGAAAATGGGCCGGGCTTGGGTAAGGCGGTACTCACCGGCGTACTCACAACGGTAATAGCTGCGGTAGTATCAGCGGCGGGCGTATATGGCCTGGCCCGGCTGGCGGGTCCCGGCCTCATTGCCGAAAACCGCGCCCAGATGGAGAAGATGCTGGCCGCCGAGAAGCCTTACTATCTCAAACTCAAGAACGGAGCCCTGCTTTACGAGGCCAACCGCCAGGGCATTGCCGACTCGCCGCGCGACTTGGCGATGGACGACTGGCAGAAGAAGTTGGTTGTGGGATTGATCCTGAGTATTCCCGGCGGCGTGTTCTTTCGCAAATAAGCCCTTTCTTGCCCCAACCAAACCCCCAACTCATATGGAAAACACCGCTACCCCCACCGTTACCCCTTCTTCCGTTGGCTTGCGCTACGGCGTACTGACGGGCATCGTCAGCATCATCTTCTCGCTGATCATGTTCGCCACCAACAGCGAGGAAAGCCCGCTGAAGTACGTCTCGTACATCATTTCCATTGCGGCCATTGTGCTGGCTCACCAGTACTTCAAGCGCCACAACAATGGCTTTATGTCGTTTGGCCAGGGCGTGAGCATCGGCACCATCCTCTCCGTTGTGTCGGGCGTGCTGGGGGCCATCTTCATCTACATCTACGCCACGGTTATCGACACCAACTTCACCACGCGCCTGCTCGAAAACGCGCGTACCAAAATGGAGGCCGATGGCACGTCGCCCGAACAGGTAGATCAGGCTATGGCCATGACCAGCAAGTTTATGACGGGGCCGTCCATGGCGCTGTTTGCTGTTCTGGGTGCCCTCATTGGCGGGCTGATCCTCTCGCTGATTATTTCGGCCATTACCAAGCGCAATCAACCCGAGTTTGAGTAAACGCAATCCGCATTCGTTCCCGGTTGAGCTGTCGGTAGTCGTGCCGCTGCTCAACGAAGCCGAGTCGCTGCCGGAGCTGACGGCCTGGATCCGGCGCGTGCTCAAGGAGCACAACCTGTCCTACGAAATCATCCTCATCGACGACGGCTCGACGGATAGCTCCTGGGACGTCATCGAGGACATTGCCGATACCGAGCCCTACGTGCGCGGCATCCGCTTCAACCGCAACTACGGCAAGTCGGCGGCCCTCGACACGGGCTTCAAGGCGGCCCGCGGCCGGGTAGTGTGCACCATGGACGCCGACCTGCAGGACTCGCCCGAGGAACTGCCCGAACTCTACCGGCTCATTACCGAGGAAAAGTACGATCTGGTGAGCGGGTGGAAGAAGAAACGCTTCGACCCGCTCTCCAAGACCATTCCCACCAAGCTCTTCAACGGCGTCACGCGCAAGCTTTCGGGCATCGAACTGCACGACTTCAACTGCGGGCTCAAGGCCTACGACAACCGCGTGGTCAAGAGTATTGAGGTGTACGGCGAGATGCACCGCTACATTCCCGTCATTGCCAAGTGGGCCGGCTTTAGGCGCATCGGCGAGAAGGTGGTGCAGCACCAGGAGCGCAAGTACGGCACCACCAAATTCGGGCTGGAGCGCTTCGTCTACGGCTTTCTCGATTTGCTGAGCATCACCTTCGTGAGCCGGTTCCGACAGCGGCCCATGCACTTCTTCGGCACCATGGGCACCGTGTCGTTTCTGCTCGGGGCGCTGATTACGCTGTGGCTGGTGGCCCAGAAAATCTACCTGGCCGCCCACGACAAAGCCTGGCTGGCGGCCCACGGCCTGCGCGCCCGCGACGTTACCGATCAGCCCCTGTTTTTCCTGGCCCTGGTGGCCGTGATTGTGGGCGTGCAGCTGTTCCTGACGGGCTTCCTGGCCGAAATGGTGACCCTCACCGGCCGCAAGAAGAATCCTTACCTGGTGCGGGATACGATTAATTAATAATTATGAATTACTAATTATTAATTAATCGTGCTTCATTCCTGGGGCTCTGTGTATCCGTGCGGAGCCGAACGAGTAATTAATAATTAGTAATTCATAATTATTAATTACTCCCTGCGTAGCATCCCAGGCCCGGGTAATTAATAATTACGAATTAATAATTCATAATTAAGAAAGAATGAGAGTTGTCATCATCGGGCCGGCGTATCCGCTGCGCGGGGGACTGGCTACCTACAACGAGCGGCTGGCCCGGGCTTTCCGCGAGGCCGGCGACGAAGTGCGCATCGTCACGTTCTCGCTGCAGTACCCCGAGTTTTTGTTTCCGGGTACCACCCAGTACAGCACCGGCCCCGCGCCCCAGGACCTCGCCATCGAAGTCAGTCTCAACTCGGTGAACCCGCTGAGCTGGTGGCGGGTGGGGTGGAAGCTGCGCCGTGAGCGGCCCGACCTGGTGATTTTTCGCTTCTGGCTGCCCTTTATGGGGCCGGCGCTGGGCACCATCGCCCGCCTGGTGCGCGGCAATGGGCACACCCGCCTCGTCACCATCGCCGACAACGCCATTCCCCACGAGAAGCGCCCCGGCGACCGGCCCCTGACCCGGTACTTTTTGCCCCGCAACCACGGCTTCGTGACCATGAGCCGCGCGGTGCTGGCCGATCTGCGCCGCCTGGGGCTGCGGCAGCCGGCCCAGTACCAGCCCCATCCGCTCTACGACAACTTCGGCCCCATCGTGCCCAAGCCCGAGGCGCTGCGCCGGCTGGGGCTCGACCCGCAGTACCGCTACCTGTTGTTCTTTGGCTTCATCCGCGCCTATAAGGGCCTCGACACGCTGCTCCAGGCCTTTGCCGACGAGCGGCTGCGCGCGTTGCCGCTGAAGCTCATCGTGGCCGGGGAGTACTACGAGGACGCGGCGCCCTACGAGGCCCTGATCAAGGAGCACGACCTGGAAAGCCGGCTGGTGCGCGCCACCGAGTTTATTCCCAACGAACGGGTGGCCGACTACTTCTGCGCCGCCGACCTGGTGGTGCAGCCCTACAAGGATGCCACCCAGAGCGGCGTCTCGCAGATTGCCTACCACTTCGAGCGGCCCATGCTGGTCACCGACGTGGGCGGCCTGGCCGAGCTGATTCCCGACGGCGAAGTAGGCTACGTGGTGCCGCCCACGCCCCGGGCCCTGGCCGAGGCGCTGGTGGACTTCGCCACCCACCCCGAGAAGGAGGCCGTGTTTGAAGCCGGCACCCGCCACTACAAAAAGCAGTTTTCCTGGGTGGAGATGGTGAAAGCCCTCAAAGCCGTAGCCGCGCCGGGCTAGGCCGCAGGCGGCCGCGGTGCCTCCGGGGAGTGTAGCGTCTGGCGCGGCCCACCCGACTCCATCGGCCGTTGTGACAATGAGTGGTGTGACAATAATCTTTGTCACACCACTCATTGTCACAAAAAAACGAACTTACTGGGGCCGCCTCCTTCCAGCCCCAATGAAAAGACGAAAATTCTCTCACCACCGGCCGCTGCAGTCCTCACACAACGCTACCCAGGCGGTACGGGCGCGCCTGGGCCTGACGCAGGACGACCTGGCCTACCTCATGGAGGTGTCGCGGGCAGCCGTGGCCATGGACGAGCACGGCACCCGGTTCCTGCCCTGGCCGCAGGCAAAGCTGTTGTTCGCGCTGCAAGCCGCGCTGCCCGCCGCACTACCACCGCCCGAGCCGCCGGTGCTGACCGAGGCCCAACGCGACGACCTCTCCTTCCGGCGCCAAGGCCTGCGGGTAGCGGCCCGTCCGCTGCAACAGAAGCTGGAGCACCTGCAGGTGCGGCTGGCCCAGGCCCGTTGCTGGCAGCAGGTGCTGCCGCAGCTGCGAACCGCTTTTCCCGCCGACAATGCCCACGCCCACGAGTGGCTGAGCCTTTTCGAGCGGCGGGCCGCCGGCATTCTGCGCCACGAGGCCGGCGCGCCCGCGCTGCTGCAGGTGCGGTTGGCGGCCATTGCGCTGGAAATAGCCGAAATCACCCGGCTGCTGGACGACGACGGGGACAACGGCCGGCCAGCGTAGGGGCGGCTGCTATGCCCTCCGAGCGGCGTGCCGGGCAACCCGGCCGACCGGGGAATGGCCCACGCGGCGGAGCGCGAAGCTTCACGCGTCGTAGAACGACTTGCCGGAACCATTGTCGCCCGCGTTGCGGACGGCCGCATACCCCTCGCATCGGGGGAGGGCGTAGCCGCCGGGGGGCCTACGCCGGCAGGGTCTGCTGCACGGCGGCGAAGACTTTCTCGGCGGGCAGCTCTTCCATGCAGCTGGTGCCCAGCTGGCAGGTGCCGCGGTAGAAGCATACGCACTCCCGGTTGGGCTGCACGATCTGGCCCCGGCCGTAGAGGTCGAATTCGTAGGGGTTGAAGATGTTGTTCATCAGCACCGTGGGCTTGCGCAGGGCAATGCTGATGTGCATGGCCATGGTCACCTGGGTCACCACCGCGTCCATCTGCTGCATGAGGTTGATGAACTGCGGCAGGGGGAAAGTGCCCGGGTACACCGCGCCGGTGGCGGCGTGCAGGCGCCGGTTCCGCTCGTCCTCGGCCGCGCCGCCCAGCAGCACGGGCTGGTAGCCGCCGACCTGCAACTGCCCGATCAGGCGAATCCACTGCTCGTCGGACCACAGCCGGGTGGTCCACCTATCCCCGCAGCCGGTGTTCAGCCCCACGCGGCGGCCCGCCGGGGGCAGCATGGGCCACTGGTAGCCCTTGTCGTCGTGGGTGTCGAACACATATTCCTCGCCCCGGAACTCGTAGCCGCACAGCTCAAAGATTTCCTGCACGTAGGGCTTCTGGTTCTGCAAACTCAGCTGGTCGAACGCGCCGGTGAGAAACTTGTGCTCGGCCAGCTCGTTCTGCGGCCACACCACGCCGTCGTAGGGGCGCAGGGCGTAGCCGAACTTCTGGGTGGCCCGGATGCTGTTGAGCAGCGCCCCGGCTTCCTTATCCTTGTCGAGGTTGAAGAGCAGGTCGAACTCGCGGCCCTGCAGCTGCACGATGCTGCTGAGCTCGAACTTGAGCACCTCGTCGGGGCCATCCTGGGCGGGCAGGATGGCGGGCGTGTGGGTGAGCCAGGTGATGTAGCACTGCGGGTACTCCTGACGCAGCCGCCGCAGCAGCGGGGTGGTGCGAATCACGTCGCCGATGGCCCCGAGCTTGATGATGAGAATGCGCTGGCGCACCGGGGCGTACACCGGGCAGCCCTGGCACACGTAGCCGTGCTCTTTGTTGGGGCGGCAGGGCAGGTCGCCGCGGAAGTGGCGGCAGTCGGGGTGAACGGTAACGCCGGAGAGAATGGCCATGCGGGAAGAAAAGAAAAGCAGCGGCAAAGGTAGCAGGCCCGCGCGCCCCGGAATACGCCCGCCCCGCACGAAAAAGCCCCGGCGCCTAAAGACAAAAGCCGCCCCCGAAAATCGGAAGCGGCTTTTGTCTTTAGACGTCAGGCGGCGCTAGCTCGGGCGCGAGCTGCGGCGCAGGCGCGAGAGGGCGTAGGCCGCGCCGCCGGCCAGCAGCAGGGAAGCGCCGCCGTCGATGGGCACGGCCGTGGGCTGGCCGGGCTGGGGGCCGCCCGAGCCGGGGTTGCCCTGGGCCCGCGCCGAGGAGGCGGCGCTGCCGAGCAGCAGCAGCACCCCGAAAAAGAGAATCAGCTTATTCATCATACAAGTACTGGGGAAGGCAGCCCCGCAGGGCGGCCGGATTAAAAGAAAGAGGCAGGGCAACGATTACTCAACCACCACGCGCTTGCTGATGGGCTGCTCGCCGACCTGCAGGCGCAGCACATACACGCCCTTGGGCAGCGTGCTCACGTCGAAGCTGGCCTGTACGCCGCTGGCCCCCACGGGCAGGGTGCGCTGGAGCACCACCTGGCCCAGGCTGTTGCAGAGCGTGGCCGCTACCGAACCCGCCACGCGGGCTGTTACGGGCAGTTCCAGGGTGAACGAGCGGCTGGTCGGGTTGGGGTACAGCGCCGTCAGGGCCGAAAGCTGCGCCGCCGAAGCCGCCGTGATGTTGCCGGGGCGGAACACCAGCGTAAACCGCGGGCCGGCGGAGAGGCCGGTCAGCGCAAACGAGTAGCTAGCCTGCTGCTGCAGGTCGATTTCCCGACCGGTCTGCGCGTCGCGCAGCAATACCCGGGTGCCGGGCGCCAGGTTCAGCAGTTCGGCGGCGTGCAGGGTGTAGCTGCCGGCTTGCGGCACGCTTACCTGCAGGGGCAGCACGGTTTCGGCCGTGAGCTGGGGCAGGCCGTTGATGGCCAGCAGCTCGCCGCCAGCTGCCACGGCCAGGTTCAGCCCGTGCGGGTTGCCGAGCTTGCGCGCGTCGTATTCCGTATCGATGCCGGCCGAGGCCCCTGCCTGGAAGTACACGTACGCCTCATCGGTAAGGCCGCCGGTGCCCTGTACCGTCAGGTGCACCAGTGGGCGGGTGTCGCCTCCGCGGCGCACCGGGGCCTGCTGGGTGTAGCTGGTCACGCGGTTCGCGTTGTTCAGGCTCAGCGTGCCGCTGGTGCGGCCGCTGCTCACGCGCATGAAGAACGCCTGGGCCGTGCCCACCAGCGGGTTGCCGACGCCGTTGACGTAGCTGCGGTACTGGCCCGCGTACTGCGCGGTGCTTTCGTAGGTGTAGAACGCTGCATCGACGTTGGTACGCTGCCCGGCCGGGATGGTGCTGAAGTCCAGCGGCGAGGGGTAGGGGTTGCCAATCAGGTTCCAGCCCGCGTCGGCGGCAGTGGCCCCGCTATTGCGGTTCAGCGCGATGTTGCCGCTGCCATTGCCCACCTGCCCGGTGAAGCTCAGCGTGCTGGCGCCGGGCAGCTGCACGGTGAAGCCACGGCTGGCAAGGGCGGCGTCGTCACCCGGCGAGGTCGGCGAAACCCACCCTTTGTCAAAGGCCGACAGCGTGGTGGCCGGCGAGGAAGCCAGGCGGGCCTGGTCGTAGGCGAAGATGGTGGGGAAGGGCGTTACCAGGTTGGGCGTCACCGAGCTGTTGTAAGCCGGGTTGACGACCAGCGCCGCGCCGCCCGAGCCGAAGCTGGCCACCGTCTGGCCCGTCACGGGCGCCGCCAGGTGCCGGTAGCCCAGGCCGGGGTTGCGCGTGGGGTCGATGTAGCGCTGCACCGTCACCGTAGTACCCGACACGGCACCCGTGCCCAGGTTGGCAATCAGGGCCGTGCCCGTGGCGTCGGAGAGCAGCGTAAGGGTGCGGGCGTTGAGGCTCAGGTTGCCCGCGTTCAGCGTCAGCACCTGCCGGATGGCCAGCGGCTGCGACAAGGTCAGAACGCTGCTGTTGGTCGACGTCAGGTTGCGCACCTGCGTCGGCAGGCCGCTGCCCGTTACCTGGGCCGCTGTGCCGTTGTAGAGGTAATTGGCGTCGGAGCTGAAGCTGCGCGTGCCCGTCAGCTGCACGGCGCCGGTAGCCCCCGAGGAGGTAATGCCGGCCGCGTTGCAGATGCCGAGCGTGCCGCCGGCCTGCAGCTCAAAGCTGCCGGAGCCGGTCAGCGCCTGGCAGTTGGTGTTCAGGGTGCCGCCGCTGCGAACCTGCAGGGTGCCGGCCACGGTGGTGGCGCCGGTGAGCGTAGCCACGCCGCCGTCCAGCACGGTGATGTTGCGGTAGGAACCCGCGGGCACGTTCTGCGAGCTGCTGATGACCAGGTCCTGAATCACGGTGAACATCATGCCGGCCGAGGTGCCGCCGGGCGTGATAACGCGAACGAGGCCTGAGGTAGCCCCGCTGGGCACCACCACGCTGATCGAGCTGCCGGCAGTATCAACGGCAAAGCTGGAGGCCGGCGTGCCGTTGAAGGTCACGGCCGTGGCACCGCCGAAGTTGGTGCCGGTGATGGTAACGGTTGCGCCCACCAGGCTGCTGTCGGGGTTGATGGCGGCAATAACCGGCGCGGGCGTCAGCACGGCGCCGATCAGGAAGGGCGCGAGGCCCGCGAAAGCGCGGTCGTTGAACGTGCCATTGGGGTCAATGCCCGGCCGGTCGTAGAAGGTGCCGGGGCGAACCGGGTTTTCGACCAGCAGACCAACGGGGTAATGTGCTACCGGGCTGGCCGGCTGGGCAATGCCCACGAAGAAAGAGCCCGCCGGAATGGCGACCGGCGCGGCGAAGGCGAACGTAACGTTGGTGCCCAGGTCCGAAGCCTGCACGATGTAATCGGGGGTGCGGGCCAGCTGACTGCCGGCCGCGTTGTATACCGCCGCGTAGATGGTGCGCCCGGTCGAGTTGCTGGCAGTCGGAATGAAGTTGGTCACGGCCTCCACCTTGGTGGCAGTCGGGGTGGTAAACTTCACGGCCGTTACGCCGGCCCGCGTGTCGTAGCCGTAAGAGCCCGGTACCAGTCCCGAGCCGGCAATCGGCTGCACGTAGTTAAGGGTGCTGCGGGTCACGGCCTGAGTCAGGGTGCGCGAGTTGGCAAATGCGTAGGCATCGGCCGGTACGCTCACCTGCACCGTGTTGTTGCCCGGCAGCGGGGCCGCGGTATAGGCCGCAAACGTAACCGTGGTAACATCGCCCGGCGCGAGGCTGCTCACGATCTGGGTGTTGCTAAACGTGTTCTGGCCGGTCACGTTCAGCGTTACCGGCAGGTTGGTGAGGGTTTGGGTGCCCTGATTGCGCACTACCGCCTGCACGGCGTGTTGGCGACCAACCGGCACCTGGCCCAGGGTGTAGATGGCCTTTACCGTGGCATCCGTTTCCGCGTCGGGGCGGAAGCGGTAGGTGCGGCCCATGTCGGGGCGTACCGAGCTGCGCACGTTGTGCGGGTCGCCGCCCACGTAGTAGTTGTCGATGAAGGTAGCGTTGGCCCACGAGCCGGTGGAGTTCTTATCGGCCATTACCACGTCGCCCGCCTGAGGCGTGTCGCCCTTGATGCCCACGGCCACGGTGCGGAAGGCGTCGGGGCCCGCGCCGGGCGTGGGGGCGCCGTACACGAAGTCGATCAGCCCCGAGGTTTCGTAGAGCTTTACCTGGAACGAGAAGTTGTCGTACTGCGAGCCAATGACGGTGGTATTGGTCGACGTGGCCTGCTTGGGCTTGTCGCGCACGTTCTTCCACTCAATGGTGCACACGCGGTTGGGCGCCGTGCCGGTGGTCACCACCCGGTACTCGGTACCCCCGCCGGTGGCCGCCATCAGGTCGGTGGCGAAGGGAGCTACGATGTTGGTGCTGCGCGAATCGGTGCTGGCTATCGGCCCGCCCGGAAAGATGGTTACCCCTCCCGACGACACTGAAAATTCGGTCTGGGCGTACTCGAAGAACAGGTAGGGGTCCGACAGCGGCGCGCTGCCCAGCTTGATGAAGCCGTTGCTGCTGAGAATGAAGGTGCTGAAGCTGCTGCCGTTGAAGGGGAAGCTGAAGCCGATGTTCTGCGGGGCCGAGTCGGCATCGTCGAAGTTGGCCGTGGCAATGACCCGGCCGGTGGTGTCGGCAATGGGCTGGTAGCTGCCGGCCAGGTTCTGGGCGTTTTCGGGGTGGTAGTTCAGCGACTGCGCCGAGGCCGACGCGGCGGCGGCCAGCAGCAGGGCTGTACACCCACCGCGTAGCGCAGCGGTAGGAACGTAACGGTGTTTCATGGGCACGGACGTAGGTTGGTGGAAAGCACCAAGGTCCCCCGCTCATATCCCCGGTACAATACCTACTTCCAGGTATTTTTCCAGCCCCAGGCAGACGCTTCTTTCCCCGAAAAGCCCTAAATCAGGTTGAAGGCGCGGGCGTACTGGCTCAGCTCGAAAAGCGACTCGGCGCCGAGCTTCTGGCGCAGGTTGCGGCGGTGGGTTTCCACGGTTTGCGGGGCAATAAACAGCTCGCGGGCAATGTCGGGCGCGGTGCGGCCCAGGGCCAGCAGGCGCAGCACCTCCCGTTCGCGCTGGGTGAGCAGGCCAAAGGTGGCGTGGTGGCGGCGCAGGAAGATGTTTTCCTCCACCAGGCGCTGCACCTTAGCCGTGATGTGGCTATCGGGGCTGATGGGGCAGGAAAAGCAGATGATCAGCTCGGGCCGGCCGTCCGCGTCGCGCAGCAGCACCTGGGCCGTGCTCAGGTACCACTCAAACGTGCCCTGGGGCCCCGTGCGCACCTGCTGAAAAAACGTGGCGCACATGGCCGGGTCCTGGCCGTCGAGCAGGGCCAGCACCTTGGGCACGTACTCCTGGGCTTCCTCGGGATTGAAATACCGCTCGTAGTACGCCGCCCCCAGGGCCGTCAGCTCGGCCACAGTGGTGCCCAGGCGCTGCAGCCCCCGCGCCGACATGTAGCGCACGCGGCTGGCTTGTTGATCGAGAATGATGAGGACTCCGGGGTAGTGGTCGGCAATAGCGGCTATTTCGTTGATGCTGGCTTGAACGGCAGACTCGGAAACCATGCGCGGGAAAGACGGTGTGGTCGGTGGCGCGGCAGCATAAAAAAACGCGGGTCAGCATCTGGTAAGACACCTGCACCCGCGCGATTCTCCTGGTGCAACCCGGCCGTTGGGGGAACAAACGCTCGGGTCGCACCCCTCAAGGTAAGGGGCTTACGCTGAACATTCGCTACTACAATTGAGCTACAGGTAGGAATTATGCAAGGCTTTGGCCACCGGGTTGAGAATCAGGCGGGTTTAGGTTGGGGGAAAACAAACACGCCCCGCCGATTCGGCGGGGCGTGTCGCAATGGGGCAAGGTAGCCGGGCTTATTCCACCACCAGGCGCTTGGTAGCGGTTTCGGCGCCGGCCTGCACGCGCAGGGTGTACACGCCGGCCGCCAGGCCCGTCAGGTCCAGGCCCGTGGTCGTGCCCAGCGCGGCCGCCAAGCGCCGCACGGGCTGACCCAGGGCGTTGTAGAGCACCGCCTCGGCCTGCTTGGCGCCGGCTACGGCCGGCAGCAGGAGGGTGGCCTGCTGGCGGGCCGGGTTGGGGTAGAGGGCCAGGCCGGCGGCCCAGCTGCCCGGGCGGGCGGCGGCAATGGCGCTGGGCGTGAAGCGCAGCGTGAAGCGGCCGGGCTGGGCGGCGGCGGGGGCCGCGAAGGCGTACTGGGGCTGCTGGCGCAGGTTCACCTGCTGGCCCGTGACGGCGTCGACCAGGTAGAGCTCGGTGGTGGCCAGGTTGAGCAGCTCGGTGGCGTGCAGGGTGTAGCTGCCGGCAGCGGGCACGCGCACCTGCAGCGGCACCACGGTTTGGGCCGCGAGCAGGGGCAGGCCGTTGATGGACAGGGCCGTGGGGCCCGCCAGGCTGGCCAGCGCCAGGCCCGTGGTGTTGGGCAGCTGGTAGGCGTCGTACTGCGCGTCGACGCCGGCGGTGGCGCCGGCTTCGAAGTACACGTACGTGGCGTCGGCGAGGCTACCGGCGCTGTTGCGCAAGGTCAGCTCCACCCGGGTGCGGGGGTCGGCCAGCGGGCCGCGCTGGAAGGCGGGCTGGGCGGCGGGGCTGGTGAGGCGGTGGGCGTTGCGCAGCGTCAGGGTGGCGCTGGCGGCCGTGTCGGCCACGCGCACGAAGAAGCCCTGGCCCAACGCCACCACCGGGTTGCCGATGCCGTTGACGTAGGCGCGGTAGCTGCCCCCGTACTGCGAGGCGCTCTGGAACACGTACACGGCGCCGGTCAGGCCGTTGCGGTCAGCGGGGGCCACGCGGCTCCAGTCCAGGGGCGCCGGGTAGGGGTTGCCCACCAGGTGCCAGCCCGCGTCGGCCTGCGGGCCGCGCGCCAGGCTCTGGGCCACGTTGCCATTATTCAGGCTACCCACGAAGTCCACGGTCTGCGCGGCGGGCAGGTTGACGGTGTAGCCGCGGCCCACCTGCAGCGGGCTGCCCAGGGAAGCGGGCGAGACCCAGCCCTTGTCGAAGGCCGACAGGTTATTGCTCAGGCTCAGGCGGCTCTGGTCGTAGCCGAACACGGTGGGGAAGGGCGTCACCAGGTTGGGCGTGGCCGAGCTGTTGTAGGCCAGGTTTACCACCGGCGCGAAGCCAGCCGTGGCCAGGTCACTCACGGTGGTGTTGCTCACCGGGGCCGAGAAGTGGCGGTAGCCGCGCCCGGGGTTCACCGTGCCCGACACGTAGCGCTGCACCGTGGCCGCGCCCTGCACCACGCCGCCGTCGTTCACCACCATCGCCGTGCCCGCCGAGTCGGAGCGCAGCGTCAGCATCTGCCCGCTGGTAGACAGGGTGCCGGCGGTGAGCGTGAGCAGCTGGGTCACGGCCAGGGGCTGGCTGAGGGTGAGGCCGGCCGGGTTGTCGAGGGCCAGGCGGCGCACCACGGGGGGCAGGCCGTTGCCGGTGGCCTGGGCCTGGGTGCCGGTGTAGGCGTAGTCGGCGTCGGCGCTGAACGAGCGGGTGCCCGTGAGCTGCACGGCGCCGCTTGCCCCGGCAGTAGCCAGGCCAGCCGGGGCGCACACGTTCAGGCGGCCGCCGCTCAGCAGGAAGAAGTTGCCGGGGCCGGTCAGGGGCTGGCAGTTGGTGACCAGCGTGCCCCCGCTTTGCACGGCCAGGGTGCCGGCCACCGTGAGCGGCCCGCTGAGCGTGGCCACGCCCGTGCCCGTGACGGTCACGTTGCGGTAGCTGCCGCTGATGCTTTGGCTACCGGCCACCACCAGGTCGTTGGTGGGCGCCGAGGCGCAGCCCTGCTGAATGGCCGCGTAGGTGCAGCTGGGCGCGTTGCCGCTGATGTTGGCGGAGCCGCCGCGGGCCAGG
The DNA here is from genome assembly GCF_044628455.1 of Hymenobacter sp. B81. NCBI lineage: Bacteria > Pseudomonadati > Bacteroidota > Cytophagia > Cytophagales > Hymenobacteraceae > Hymenobacter > Hymenobacter sp. B81. The sequence goes on from NZ_JBIYZW010000001.1 coordinate 15,078, forward strand.
TACTGGCAAATCCAGGACACATTGCACCCGGCCAGGCTGCTGTTGTTGAGCAGGTAGAGAAAGTTCAGGGCAGAATAGTCGGCAAAGGCCAGACCGGGCGTAAGGGTCCGCAGGGTGGGGTTGTCTTGTATGAAAATTCCCCGCGGGGCAGCGCTTCCCGTGATGCCGCTAATGCTGTCCAGTACCGCGTTCCGGGAAATAGATACATCCTGTACCCCTCTCAGCGACCGAAACCCGGTAATTTTCTCTAGGCCCGCGTTGTCGTACACGCTGAGCTGCCCGTTCAACTTGCTGTTGTTGAAGCTGGCAATATCCCGCAGGCGGGGATTATTGCCAATGTTCACGTGCAAAGCTTCCAATCCGTCAAAGCCGGCGAGGGTTTCCAGGGCCGAGTTCTGGCCAATGTTTATGTGTCCGTAAGAGCCGCCAATGGGCGTCACCACCAGAGGGCCGTTGAAGCCCGAGATAGTGTGCAAGGCCGTATTCTCACCGATGTTGATGTAGGAGGCGCTCCGCAACCCGTCGAATCCAACGACCGTCTGCAGCCGGGGATTCGCGGTGATGCTAATGCTCCCCACGGAGGCGAGGGTAGGAAAAGCCGGAATGGTTTCCAGAACGGGATTATAGGATATCCCCAATGCGTTTGATACCCCTGGAGTCGGCCCGGTGATAGTATGCAGGTTGCCAAACCCGCTAATGGAGCGCAGAGCCGGCATCGATGAGATGGAAATATACTCCGCGGTGGTCAGCGCCCCGAACCCGGCGATGCTAACCAGATTTAAGCAGTCATGAATGGTAATGCTCTGCACGCTTTGCAGTCGGCCGAACCCGGCAATACCCGTCAGGCCGGGGCTGAGGGTAATTCCCACCGTGCCGCCGACCCGCTGCAGGTTGGGGAAGGCATTAAGCGCAGTCGGGGCTATTACACCCTGGATGGTCAACCCTCCCCCGATATTTTGAATGTTGGCCAAACCGGCCAGGCTAGACATTTCACCCATCACAACCAACACGCCCTGCGTCACGGCGGTGATGTGCAGCAAGCCGCTGATATCCGAGACCCCCCCGTTGGTGGATCCGTCGCTGTTGCGAATGAAGCCCCGGATGAAGAGCGACTGGGCCGTGGGGCAGCGGACGCCAGAGGCCACGTAGCTGTCCACCGCGGCTTGGGTTTCAAAATAGAGGTTGCAAGTTTGGGCCTGGGCGGCTGGGGCCAGGCCCAGGGCCAGCAGCAGCACGGGCAGCCAGCCGAGTAGGCAAAAGAAGCGCCGGGCCCTGGAAGAGTGCGCGGGGGAGGAGAGGTTACTCATAAGCAACGAGAAAAAGAGCCGGGAAGCGTTGGCGCCAGACGGCAATCTTCAAAGGTAGCCGCCGCCCGCCGGCTGGCACAATACCTACTTCCGGGTATTTTTTACGGCTTACCGGATCTTGCATTATTACGGAATCTTTTTTAGCATTATCTCCATCAGGCCCCATTAGGGGACCTTGCCGGCCAGCTAGGCCCGGGGCCTTCATCCTTTTTCTCAATTGTTTGTATGTCCATCACCTATGCCCTGCGCGAAAGCAAGATTTCGCCCGACAGCGGCTACACCGCCCAGACCGTGACCCAGGGCACGGCCACCGAAGACGACCTGATTGCCCGCCTGCTCAAGCGCGGCAGCACCCTTACTGAAGCCGATTTGCGGGCGGTGTTTGCCTTGCTGCCCAGCGTCATTGCCGACGTGGTGGCCGAGGGGCGCACCGTCAACACCGGCTTTGCCAACTACGGGGTGAGCATCACCGGCTCCTTCGCCTCGCCTGATACCGCCTTCGACCCCAGCCGCCACCAGGTGGTGGCCCGCCTGCAGCCGGGGCAGAAGCTGGCCAAGCTGCTGGCCGACCAGACCCGCGTGGAGCGTGTAGCAGCGGCCCGGCCCGAGCCGCGCATCCAGGCGGTGACCGATGCCACCACTCAAACCGTGAACCAGCGCTTCACGGCCGGCGCACCCGTGCGCCTTTCGGGTACCGGCCTTAAGTTCGACGCTAAAGCTGCCGATGAGGGCGTGTTCTTCCAGAAGGGCACGGCCGCGGCCGTGCGTGCTACGGTGGTAGTGCGCAACATGCCCGGCGAAATCATCGTGGTGGCTCCCGCTGGCGTAACCGGCCCCGACTGGCGGGTAGAAGTGCGCAACCGCCACCACAAGGGTACCGACCTGCGCGCCGGCGTAGCTCCCAGCCTGCTCGACGTGGCTTAGTACCGTCGCCGGGCCCTCAGCGGGCTCGTTTGCACAGCAGCCCCCGGCCCGGTTTTGCCAGGCCGGGGGCTTTGCATTAACTGCATGGCCTACCCCGTTTGAAGGCGGGGTCCCTATCCTGTCGGACAAGGCCCGGCTTCCTGTCCGACTGGAAGGGACTTATCCTGTCGGACCAGGAGCCGGGCCTTGTCCGACTAGGCCCGGCTTCCTGTCGGACAAGGCCCGGCTTCCTGTCACAGAGGAAGCCGGGCCTTGTCCAACAGTATGGGAGGAGTCTGGCAAATGAGGAAAGAGCGCGGGCATTCGGCTGGCCGGCGGAGAGGAACTTACCCACCAACCAACCCCACCCGATACCGGCGCGCGGCCGGAGGCAGCCAGTCGGTCGGGCCGGGGCAGGGGCCCGAGCCGACAATCAATGCACCTGAAGCTGGCGGGTGTGCGGCGGAAACGCCGCTACCTGAAACTCGTCGTGGTAGAGAATGGGACCCGGGTCACGGCTATGGATCATTTCCACTACCACGTCGTACTTGGCCAGCAGCCGCACGATGTGGCGCATCATGCGGATGTGTTCGGCTGCCGAGTCCTTAAACCACGCCAGGGGGCTAAGATTGTGCGGGTCATCGTAAGCGTCGAAGCAGGGCGGGACTTTCAGGTTCTTGTTGAACCACTGGTACAACTCGGCCAGCTGATCCACGTCGGCTTTGTCGGTGGCCGCATAGTCGCGCACATACGCCACCGCGTTGAAGATGCCGGTGACGCTTTGGCCCGTCTCGTCGGTGAAGCGGGTGGTAAAACGCAGGTACATACTGCCAGGGCTGCGGATGGGCTTACACGCCCACGTAGCTGTGGGGGGTGATGGCGCGCAGCTCGGCTTTCACGGCGTCGGGTACGTCGAGCCCGTCGATGAAGCCTTGTAGGGTGCGGGCCGAAATGGCCTCGCCCGTGCGGGTGAGGCCCTTGAGGGCGTTGTAAGGGTCGGGGTAGGCTTCGCGGCGCAGAATGGTTTGGATGGCCTCGGCCACCACGGCCCAGTTCTGCTCCAGGTCGCGGTGCAGGGCGGCGGGGTCGAGGGCCAGCTTGCCCAGGCCGCGCTGCAGGGCCGTGAGCGAGAGCAGGGTGTGGCCCAGCGGCACGCCCAGATTGCGCAGCACGGTGGAGTCGGTCAGGTCGCGCTGCAGGCGGGAGATGGGCAGCTTGGCGGCCAGGTGCTCGAGCACGGCGTTGGCCAAGCCCAGGTTGCCCTCGGCGTTTTCGAAATCGATGGGGTTGACCTTGTGGGGCATGGCCGAGGAGCCCACCTCACCGGCCTTGATCTGCTGGCGGAAGTAGCCCAGCGAGATGTACTGCCACACGTCGCGGCACAGGTCGATGAGAATGGTGTTGAGGCGCTTGAGCCCGTCGCAGGTGGCGGCCAGGTGGTCGTAGTGCTCGATCTGGGTGGTAGGGTAGGAGCGCGACAGGCCCAGCTGCTCGTTCACGAAGCGCGTGCCGAACTGGTGCCAGTCGACGCCGGGGTAGGCCACGTGGTGGGCGTTGAAGTTGCCGGTGGCCCCGCCGAACTTGGCGCCGAAGGGCACCTGCCGCAGCAGCCGCAGCTGGGCGTCGAGGCGGGCAATGAACACTTCGATTTCCTTGCCCAGGCGGGTGGGCGAGGCCGGCTGCCCGTGGGTGCGGGCCAGCATGGGCACCGCCTGCCACTCGGCGGCGAAGGCCCGGAGCTGGTCGATGAGCTGCTCGTAGGCCGGCAGCAGCTCGTGGTGCAGGGCCTCGCGCAAACTCAGCGGCACGGCCGTGTTGTTGATGTCCTGCGAGGTGAGCCCGAAGTGAATGAACTCCTGGAAGGCCGTCAGCCCGAGCCCCGCGAACTGGTCGCGCAGCCAGTACTCCACGGCCTTCACGTCGTGGTTGGTCACGCGCTCGTGGGCCTTTACGGCCTCGGCCTCGGCCTCGGTGAAGTCGAGGTAGAGGCGGCGCAGGGGCTCAAACGCGGCGGCGGGTACCTGCTCCAGCTGGGGCAGGGGCAGCTCGCAGAGGGCAATGAAGTACTCCACCTCCACCAGCACCCGGTAGCGAATCAGCGCCAGCTCGGAGAAGTAGGCGGCCAGCGGGGCGGTCTGGCGGCGGTAGCGGCCGTCGAGGGGCGAGAGGGCGGTGAGCGGGGTGAGGGCGTCGTGGAGCATGGGGGAGGTAGGTCTTAGGGACTTGGGGCTTAGGTCTTAGTTGGAGGCTCAGGTGGGGACCGGGGCTGGATTGGGACGTGGGGTCGGAGCTGTCATCCTGAGCAGAGCGAAGGACCTTGCCCCGCCGGGCCGGGCCGGCTGGAGGGCGGGGCGCCAGTAGCGCGAACTTTGTAGTTCGCGTGCCAGAACGAGCTGTCTACCAGTAGTGCGCACTTTAGCTGCGCTGACCGGCGGTTGTCGTGCGCGTGGCAGAACGACCAGTCGGCGCGGGGTACGCGAACTACAAAGTTCGCGCTACGGCGGCTCCCCGGCCGGCTGCCGGGCTTGGTGGCGCGAAGGTAGCACCGCGGGCGGAGGGCTACGACATTAATTGCGGGGGCTGCGGGCCGGGCGGCGGGAAAGAGCCGCCGGGCGCGGCCGGTCGGCGGGCAACGCGGGAGCCGGGCTGGCGTAGGGGCAGATATAGTATACTTTTGTAGCATGCGCGGCCCGGGTTCGGCACGAATCTGGCCAGAGCGGCCCGCGCTTACCTACCCCCCCGCGAGTGAATCCGAAAACCAAGAAGATACTGTTCTGGACCCTGGGCAGCCTGGGCCTGCTGCTGCTGCTGGGCCTGGGCGTGTTTCTGCTCAAGCGCGAAGAGCTGCTGCAGTATGCCCTGCGCGTGACCAAGCAGAAAGTGGAGCGCCGCTACCCCGTCACGCTCACCCTGGGCCCGGCCCGTTTCACCGACCTGAACTCGGTGCAGGTAGAGGGCCTGAGCCTGGTGCCCACCACGCCCGGCGCCGACACCCTGCTCACGGCCCGCAGCCTGAACGCGAGCATCAGCCTGCGCTCCTTGTTTGCCCGGCGCCCGGTGTTCAGCAACCTGCAGATTGAGCGCGCCCGCCTCACGGCCCGCAAAACCGCGGCCGGCGACAACTACGGTTTCCTGCTGAAAAAGCGCGGCGCCGCCGCGGCCGTGGTGCGCGACACCACCCAGGGCACCAACTACGGCCTGCTGGCCAACCAGCTGCTGGAGGCCGCCTTCGACAACCTGCCCGAGGAGGCCGACTTCCGCGACTTCCTGGTGGTGTACGACGGCCCCCGCCACCAGGCCCGCCTCACCATGCCGCGCTTCAGCATCGAAGACGGCGACATCGAGGGGCAGCTCACGGTCATCCTCGACTCGGTCAGCAACCAGATCGGGCTGCGCGGCCACGTGGAGGCCGGCGACTACGAGGCCCAGCTGGAGGTGTTTGCCGCCCAGCGCCGCCCGGTGGTGCTGCCCTACGTGCTGCGCCGCTACGGCGCCCGGGTGCAGTTCGACACCCTGCGCCTGAGTTTGACGGGCAAGGACAGCGACAAAGACAACCTGACGGTGCGCGGGGCGGCCTCGGCCAGCAACTTCGTGGTGAACCACCCCAAGCTGGCCACGGCCGACATCGTGGTGCGCCGCGGCGGCCTGGACTTCGTGGCCACCCTGGGCCAGAACTACGCCTCGCTCGACAAGGGCAGCAAAATCACCCTCAACCGCATGGAGCTGTACCCGCAGCTGAGCGTGCGCCTGCGCCCCGAGCTGCGCCGCACCCCGCCCGACGCGCTGCCCACGGCCAAGCCCTACACCGGCCGCCTGGCCGGCCTGCAGGTGGCCTTGCAGGTGGAGTCGGCCGAAACCAGGACCACCGACTTCTTCGCCTCCTTGCCCGAGGGCATGTTTGAGACGGTGGAGGGCATGCAGGGCACCGGCACGCTGCAGTACCGCCTGAGCGCGGCCCTCGACATGCAGCAGATCGACTCGCTGCGCTTCGACTCGGGCCTGAAGAAAAGCAAGGACTTCAGCATCACCCGCTTCGGCAAGGTGGATCTGCGCAAGCTCAACACCGAGTTCGACTACACCGCCTACAACGACCGGGGCGACTCGCTCAAGACCTTTGCCGTGGGGCCCTCCAACCCCGACTTCGTGCCCTTCAGCCAGGTGTCGGACTACCTCAAGTACGCCATCATCACGGCCGAAGACCCGCGCTTCTTCACCCACAAGGGCTTCATGGAAAAGGCCTTCGTGAAGTCGGCCATCCAGAACATCAAGGAGAAGCGCTTCGCCCGCGGCGGCAGCACGCTCTCCATGCAGCTGGTCAAGAACGTGTTCCTGACCCGCGAGAAGGTGGTGGCCCGCAAGGTAGAGGAAGCCCTGATTGTGTGGCTGATCGAAAACACCCGCCTGGTGAGCAAGCAGCGCATGATGGAGGTGTACCTGAACATCATCGAGTGGGGGCCGAGCCGCTACCGCTGGCCCTCGGGCGAGCGGGGCGTGTACGGCGTGATGGAGGCGGCCCGCTTCTACTACGGCAAGGAGCCCGCCGAGCTGAATTTGCAGGAAAGCCTGTACCTGGCCAGCATCATTCCCAAGCCCCGCCAGGCCCGCGGCTCGTTTGATGCCTACGGTGACCTGCGCCGCAGCACCCGCTACTTCTTCCGCCTGATTGCCGACATCATGGCCGCCCGCGGCTACATTCCCGAAAGTGAGGCCGACGGGCTGAGCCGCTCGGTGAGCCTGACCGGCCCGGCCCGGCAGTTCATGAACTTCCAGGCCCGCCCCGACACCACCCGCGTAGCCGCGCCCGACAGCAGCCAGTTCGAGCCCATCAACCTCATCGACCTGCTCAACACCGGCGGCGCCCCCGACGAGGGCGTGAACACCACCGCCCCGCGCCAGGACGAGGAGCCTGCCCAGCGGCCCAAGTAAGGCCAGCCCGGTGTAGCGCGAACTTTTAGTTCGCGTAGCCCCGCGCCGCCTGGTCGTTCTGCCGCTCGAACTACCCCGTTCGCGCTACGGCGCCCCGCAACGCAAACCGCGCCACGTCTCCCGGGAGGCGTGGCGCGGTTTGCGTTGGGGCGGGGCCGGTCAGCTCACCGGGGGCAGGGGCGGCTCGTCGGCGGCTTCCGGCTCGGCCTTCTTGGGCAGCAGCAGCGACATCACCACCGAGAGGCCCAGCAGCAGGGCCACCGTACCCAGGGCCCACTCGGTGGGCACGTGCACGAAGTCGTGGAGCAGCAGCTTGCCGCCGATGAAGATGAGGATGAGCGAGAGGCCGTAGTGCAGGTAGTGGAACAGCTGCATGAGCCCGGCCAGGGCGAAGTACAGGGCCCGCAGCCCCAGCAGGGCAAACACGTTGGAGGTGTACACGATGAACTTGTCCTGGGTAATGGCCAGGATGGCGGGAATCGAGTCGGCGGCGAAGACCACGTCGGTGGTTTCCACCATCACCAGCACCACGAACAGGGGCGTGGCGAAGAGCAGCTTTTCCTTGCGCACGAAGAATTTACCGCCCTCGTACTTGTTGGTGATGGGCAGGTGGCGGCTCAGGAACTTCACCACCGGGTTGTTCTCGGGGTCGATGTTGGGGTCGCCGGCGCTGGTGGCCATCTTCACCCCGGTGTACACCAGGAACACGCCCAGCAGGTAAAGCGTCCAGCTGAACTTGGCAATGAGGGCCGCGCCCAGCACGATGAACAGGGCGCGCAGTACCAGGGCCCCCAGCACGCCCCAGAACAGGATCTTGTGCTGGTACTCGCCCGGCACCTTGAAGTAGGTGAAGATGAGCAGGAACACGAACAGGTTGTCGACGCTCAGGGCCTTTTCCAGCAGGTAGCCGGTGAGGAAGTTCATGCCCGCCTCGCGGCCCATGTAGTGGTACACGAGGTAGTTGAAGGCCAGCGACAGGGCAATCCAGAAGGCGCTCCAGCTCAGGGCCTCCCGCATGCGCACCACGTGCGCTTTGCGGTTGAACACCAGCAGGTCGATGAGCAGCATGGCCAGCACAAACACGTTGAAGCCGACCCAGAACCAGGTATTTTGCATGCAGTACGTACGAGGCGGAAACGAAGCCCGCGGGGGCGTTGGGGACCTTACCGAGTTTCGGGGGCCGGGGTTGTAGCCGATGCCGGGAAAGCCGGCGCGGCGCGGTCAGCGGTGGCCGGACGGTCGAAGCGCCGGAACCAGCTGTCAATCTTCATCTGCACCACGCCCAGCAGGGCTTCCTTGAAGATGCCTTTGCTCATTTTGGAGGCGCCGCGCGTGCGGTCGGTGAAGATAATGGGTACTTCCGTCACCCGGAAGCCATACTTGTAGGCCAGCCACTTCATCTCGATCTGGAAGGCGTAGCCCACGAAGTGAATGCGCTCGAGGGGAATGGTGCGCAGCACCTGGGCCGCGTAGCACTTGAAGCCGGCGGTGGCGTCCATCACGGGCATGCCGGTGACGAAGCGCACGTAGGCCGAGGCAAACCACGACATGAGCACCCGGTTCATGGGCCAGTTCACCACGTTCACGCCGGTGATGTAGCGCGAGCCGATGGCCAGGTCGTGGCCCTGCACGGCGCAGGCTTCGTAGAGGCGCACCAGGTCTTCGGGGTTGTGCGAGAAGTCGGCGTCCATTTCGAAGATGTAGCCGTAGCCGCGCGCCAGGGCCCAGCGGAAACCGTGGATGTAGGCCGTGCCCAGGCCCAGCTTGCCGCTGCGCTCTTCCAGGTGCAGCCGACCCGGGAACTCCGCCATCAGGCCGCGCACAATGCCGGCCGTGCCATCGGGCGAGCCGTCATCGATGATGAGCACGTCGAAGGCCTTGGGCAGCGAAAACACCTTCCGGATGATCAGCTCGGCGTTTTCCCGTTCGTTGTAGGTCGGTATGATGACGAGCGAATCGTTCATTAACTCAAAAGTAACAATTACGCCCGGCGGGCTGCGTTAATTTTTTCGGCCACTAGCCGGGCCCGGCGCAGGCAGTCGGGAATGCCCACGCCCGCCCGCCAGTTGGCCGCCGTCCAGATGCCGCGGGCTTCCAGCGCATCGGCCGCCGCGTGGGCAGCCCCAATCCGCTCGTCGAACTGCGGAATGCTTTTCTCCCAGCGAAACAGCTCCTGAAACCGCGGGCGGGCCCCGGGCCGGATGCCGTAGTGCCGGCGCTGCTCCCCGCGCAGCGCCGCCAGCAACTGCTCGTCGGGCTGCCGGGCCAGCTCCTCGTACTGGGCCCCGCCCACGAAGGAGGTGAGCAGCACCTGGCCCGCGGGGCACCGATCGGGAAACAGCGAGCTGCTCCACAAGGTGCCCGCCGCCACCGGCTGCTCCACCCGCGGGCTCAGCGCCCCAAAGCCGTTGAGCGGGTGCGCCACGTCGGCGCGGTCGTAGGCCGTGTGCACGGCCGTAAGGGGCGGGTAGTGCACGGCTTGCAGTGCCGTTGCGGCCGCGTCATTCAGGGGCTGCAGCAGCGGGGCGGCGGCGTAGGCGGGCAAGGCCAGCACCAGCGCGTCGAAGGGCTCGGGGGAGGCCGCGCCTTCGGCCAGGCGAAGCTGGTAGCGCCCGTCCGGCAGCGGCTCCAGCGCCTGCACGCGGGTGTTCAGGTGCAGGTAGGCCAGCTGGGTGGCCAGCGCGTCGGTGAGGGTTTGCAGGCCGCCCCGGAAGGAGATGATGCGGCGGCGGCCCACGCCCTTCATGCTGCGGGCCAGGCCCTTGAGTACCGAGCCGTGCTCCTGCTCCAGGGCCGCCAGCTGCGGGAAGGTGCGCTGCAGCAGCAGCCGCTCCGGGTCGCCGGCGTAGATGCCCGACACGAAGGGGTTGACGGCGTAGTCGAGGATTTCCGGGCCGAAGCGGCGGCGGAAGAAGTGAGCAATGGTTTCCTGCGGGTCGGCCGGCTGGGCCGGGCGGCTCAGCTCGCGCAGCACCGCGAAGCGGGCTTTCAAACTGAAAAAGCCGTTGAACAGCAGCTGCTGGGGCCGGCCGGGCAGCTCGCGGGGCTGGCCGCCGCGCACCACGTAACGCCGTCCGCTCACCGCCTCGGGCTCTCGAATTCGGTCGTTTAGGTGCAGGGCCTGAATCAGCTCTTCCAACTCGGGGCTGAGCTGCAAGGAATTGGGCCCCAGCTCGAGCACGTAGCCTGCCGGGTGCTGGCGGGTGCCCACGTTGCCTCCGGCCGTGGGGCCCGCTTCATATACGTGGACGGTGGCGCCAGCTTGTTGCAGGTGCCAGGCGGTGGCCAGCCCCGTAATGCCGCCACCCAGAATTGCTACTCTCATGCGCTCAAGGGCCGCTTGATGCCATAACCGCCCCGCGCGACAAAGGTAGACCCGGGCCGCGAATCAGCGGGGTTGCGGCCGGGCTTCTACCTTTGTCGCATGAACCAAGCTGCCACGGCCCGGGCCGTTTTCCTCGACCGCGACGGAGTGCTCAACGCCGAAATCGGGACCTACGTGTGGCGGCCCGAGGACTTTGTGGTGCTGCCCGGCGTGCCCCAGGCCCTGCAGCGGCTGCACGCGGCCGGCTACCGCCTGATTGTGGTAACCAACCAGGCCGGCATTGCCAAGGGCCTCTACGGCCCGGCCGAGGTGCAGGCTTGCCACGCCCAGCTGCAGCAGGCCTGCGGCGGCGTTATCGACGCGCTCTACTACGCCCCCGGCCACCCGTCGGTATCGGAGTCGCTGCTGCGCAAGCCCGATTCGCTGATGCTGGAAAAAGCCCTGGCCCGCTTTGCCCTCGACCCTGCCCGCTGCTGGCTGGTGGGCGACCGGGCCCGCGACCTGCAGGCCGGCGCCAGGGTAGGGGTGCGCGGCATTCTGGTGGGCGACGCCGAGCCGCTGCCCGGGGCGCTGCACCTGCCCGACCTGCCCGCCGCCGCCGACTACATCATTCGTCAGGAATAGCCGGGGCGCGCAGATGCAAGCCCCAAAGTAAAAACGCCCCGCAGCCGGTTGGCCGCGGGGCGTTTTGCTGGAAAAGCCGCCGGCTTACTGACGCTCGGCGGCGCTGGTTTCGGCGCTGGCCGTTACGGCGGTAGCCTGCTGGGTGGCGGGCTTCTGCTGCGAGTAAGCCGGGCATTGCGTACGGCAGGAACCCAACCCGAAGCTCAGGAATGCGGCGGCCAGAATGAGTAGCTTTTTCATGTAATTGTGCAAGAAATGCAAGGGGGTGGGTGGTTCAATCAGCTCAAAATTAACGCTTTTGTGTTACCCCTAGTTTGTTGCCTCCTAGAAAAATTTCATCACGGTAATTTCCTGATGTGGAATAGTAAGATTTCGACAAGCCTGAAAACGAGCCCGCCCGCCGCACTTGCCAGGGCAAGCGCGGCGGGCGGAAATGCGGCCGGCGCGGAGCTATTGACGCTCAGCAGCAACCGGAGCGGCCGAGGCTACCGGCTCGGCGGTGCGCAGGCTCGACTTGGTGTAGGCGGGGCAGCGCTGGCGGTTGCAGGCGCCCAGGCCCAGGGTCGCCGTGGCCAGGGCCAGGAGTAAAATTCGTTTCATTGGACGCAGGGGCTAAGAAATTGTAGGGGAACAAACTTACAAAACACCTGCAACTTTGCCTAGTACCAGATGCACTATAAAAGCCAATGGAGTAGGGCCAAAAAAGCCCGCCCGGCGGCCGAAACCACCGGGCGGGCTGCAACACGAGCATGTATGAAGCCTACACGTAGCCCAGAATGCGCATCATCGACTCGGGATCCTGCTCGGGGGCAAACTCCCAGTCGCGCACGGTGCCGTCGGCGTCGCGGTCGATGATGATGTGCTTGGGGGCCGGAATCAGGCAGTGCTTTACGCCGCCGTAGCCCGAGAGGCTTTCCTGGTAGGCACCGGTGTGGAAGAAGCCCACGTACAGCGGCTTTTCGGGGGCCTGCTCGGGCAGGAACACCTGGTAGATGTGCTTTTCGGCGTTGTAGTAGTCCTGCGAGTCGCAGGTCAGGCCGCCGAGCTGAATCTTCTTGTAGCTTTTTTCCCAGCCGTTCAGCGCCAGCATGATAAAGCGCTGGTTCAGGGCCCAGGTGTCGGGCAGGTTGGTGATGAACGAGCCGTCAATCATGTACCACAGCTCTTTGTCGTTCTGCAGCTTCTCGTCGAGAATCTTGTAGACGTGCGCGCCGGATTCGCCCACGGTGAAGATGCCGAACTCGGTGAAGATGTGCGGTTCGGGCACGCCTTCCTCGCGGCAGATGCGCTGAATGGTGCGCAGCACCTCCTCCACCATGTAGGGGTAGTCGTACTCTTTCTGAATGGAAGTCTGAATGGGCAGGCCGCCGCCGATGTCGATGGTGTGCAGGGTGGGGCACACCTTGCGCAGCTCGCAGTACTTGTGCACGAAGCGGCGCAGCTCCGACCAGTAGTACGAGGTGTCCTTGATGCCCGTGTTGATGAAATAGTGCAGCATCGTGAGCTCGAAGCGCGGGTCGTTCTTGATGCGCTCCTCGTACAGCGGAATGGCGTCGGCGTAGCGCACGCCCAGGCGTGAGGTATAGAACTGGAAGCGCGGCTCTTCGTCGGAGGCCAGGCGGATGCCCAGGTTGGCGCGCGCGTCCTGGTTCACGTGCTCGGCGTAGTAGTCGATTTCCGACAAATTGTCGAGAATCGGCATGCAGTTCACGAAGCCGTCGTTGATGAACTCGGTGAGGTAGCGCTTGTACCGCTCGCGCTTGAAGCCGTTGGCAATGATGTACTTTTGCTTGTCGATCTTGCCGCGGTTGAACAGCGAACGGATGATGTACATGTCGTAGCCCGACGACGTTTCCAGGTGCACGTCGTTCTTGAGGGCTTCCTCTACCACGAAGGCGAAGTGCGAGGCCTTGGTGCAGTAGGCGTAGGTGTAGCTGCCCTGGTAGTCAATCTTCTTGATGCCGTCGGCAAACCACTGCTTGGCCCGCTGAATCTGGGTGCTGATTTTGGGCAGGTAGGTTAGGCGCAGCGGGGTGCCGTGCTTCTGCACCAGGTCCATCAGCGGAATGCCGTGGAAGTGCAGCTCGTTGCTTTCAACGGTGAACTCCTGGGTGGGAAAATCAAAGGTCTGACTGATCAGGTCGTGGTACGTGTCCATCGGCGGGCAGAAGGGGGGATGGGCCGCGCAGCAAAGCGGGCAGACAAACGGCTGAAAAAGGGAGAATTACCGCCGTGAAGGCCGATTTACGGCTATTTTTCACGAACTTGCGGTCAGCAAAGATACCCCCTCGGGGGTGTTTTGGTTGTTGATTGTTCGTCGGCATGCCGTGGAAGGTCCACCGGGTGCCGAGCCTAGCTGGGCGCTGCCTTGGCCGCGCCGTCCGTTGAGCCCGCTCCGGATGGCCCCGCCGGCCCCCTTCAATCGGCAGACAACACCTTTAATTTTTCTGCGATGTAGTAGATATGCGACGCATCAAGCTGATCGAAGTTCGGTCGGAACTCGGCGCTGGCACCCGCGGGGCCAGCCTGGGCGTAGACGCCCTCAAAGTAGCCTGTCTGAACAAGGGCTCGGACTATTTCCGCCGCTTCAACTCGGTGGCGGTGCCCGACCAGAACCACGTGCTGTTCGACAAAAACCACTTTCCCTACGCCAAGCACATCGACGCCATCTACACCGTGCAGAAGGCCATTGCCGGCACGGTCGAGCAGACGCTGCGCTTCGGCGAATTTCCCCTGGTGCTGGCCGGCGACCACAGCAACGCCGCCGCTACCATGGCTGGCATCAAGGCCGCCTACCCCCACAAAACCCTCGGCGTGGTCTGGATCGACGCCCACGCCGACATTCACTCGCCCTACACCACGCCCTCGGGCAACGTACACGGCATGCCCCTGGCCATGGCCCTGGGCGCCGACCACCTCGACCTGCAGCGCAACCAGGTGGAGCCCGAAACCGAGTTCTTCTGGCGCCGCCTCAAAAACCTGGGCGAAGAAGGCGCCAAAATCATCCCCGAGCACCTGGTGTACGTGGTGGTGCGCGACACCGAAGTGGAGGAGGACACCATCATTGCCCAGAAGGGCATCAAGAACTTCCGGCTCGACGAGTTCCGCGCCAAGGGGCCGCGGCAGGTAGCCCGCGAGATTTACCAGCAGCTGCGCTTCTGCGACCTGGTGTACATCTCCTTCGACGTGGACTCGCTGGACTCGCGCTTCTCGAAGGGCACCGGCACGCCCGTGGAGCTGGGCCTCGACGTGCCCGAGGCCAAGGCCCTGTGCCGCGCCCTGCTCGAAAACGAGCGCGTGGTGTGCTTCGAGATGGTGGAAATCAACCCCACGCTGGACTCGGAAAACACCATGGCCGCCAACGCCTTCGACATTCTGGAAGAAGCCACCGAGGCCATTCAGGAGCGCCTGCGCCTCGATACCGTGGCGGGCCGCTGAATCACGGATTCCGGCGGATTCGACGGATTTGGCTCCGCCTTCCTTCGGTTCGCGGATTTTGTGGATGGGCTGCCCGTATTCCTTCGGCCCGCTGGCGGGACGAAGGAATACGGCCGTCAGAGAGGCTTCCCGGCGGCGGGGAACCTGGTGAACGGGCCGGGGAGGGCGCCAAATCGGTGGGTGGGGCAGAAACGCCGCGGGGGGTAGTCATCGGTAGCCGCCGAGGGCTATCTTTGCCGCCGTGAAGCCACGGCCATTCTTCTTTTTGAATTCAGTCGGGCGGTCGTTTCGGAACCGCAGCGGGCGACGAATGTAGCGTAAGCCTCGGGCCGACGCGGCTGCCCCCGGGGTGGTCGCGGGCCGGGTTTACGCCACGCGTCCCCGTCGTTTCCTTTCCCGTTTTCGCCGCGCGCCCCGGGGCGCGCCGACCATAACCCCCGCACCTCGTGCAACAACTCGAACAAGCCCTCAAAGCGGCCCTGAGCACCGCTATTCAACAGGTATTTGGCGCGGCCGTGCCCGCCGAGCAGCTCAGCCTGCAACCTACCCGCAAGGATTTCGCGGGCTCCCTCACCCTGGTCACGTTTCCCCTCACCAAACCCTTGGGCAAAGGTCCCGAGCAAATCGGGCAGGGCCTGGGCGAATGGCTCAGCGCCCACGAGCCCCGCGTGAAGGGCTTCAACGTGGTGAAGGGCTTCCTGAACCTGGAAATTGCCGACGCCGAGTGGCTGCAGCTGCTGCGCGAGCTGTGCGAGCACGACGTGGCCGCCCCCCTCCACACCGGCGGGCCGCAGCGCGTGGTAGTGGAGTACTCCTCGCCCAACACCAACAAGCCCCTGCACCTGGGCCATTTGCGCAACAACTTCCTGGGCTACTCGGTGGCCGAGATTCTGAAAGCCGCCGGCGCCACCGTCACCAAGGCCAACCTGGTCAACGACCGCGGCATTCACATCTGCAAGTCGATGCTGGCCTACCAGCAGTACGGCCACGGCGAAACCCCGCAGTCGGCCGGCATCAAGGGCGACCACCTCATCGGCAAGTACTACGTGCTGTTTGAGAAGCACTACCGCGAGCAAATCAAGCAGCTCGAGGCCGAAGGAGTGGCCCCGGAAGTAGCCAAGCGCGAGGCCCCGCTGCTGCGCCACGCCCAGGAAATGCTGCAACAGTGGGAGGCCGGCGACGAGGAAGTGGTGAGTTTGTGGCGGCAGATGAACGGCTGGGTGTACGAGGGCTTCGACGAAACCTACCGCACCATCGGCGTCGACTTCGACCAGTATTACTACGAGTCGGAAACCTACCTGCTGGGCAAAAAGCACGTGGAGGAAGGTCTGCAGAAGGGCGTATTTTTCCGCAAGGAAAACGGCTCGGTGTGGGTTGATCTGCAGGCGGAAGGCCTCGACGAGAAGCTGCTGCTGCGCGCCGACGGCACCTCGGTGTACATCACCCAGGATTTGGGCACGGCCGAGCTCAAGTACGAGCAGTTCGGCTACGACTCGTCGGTGTACGTCATTGCCGACGAGCAGAACTATCACATGCAGGTGCTCAAGGCCGTGCTCAAAAAGCTCGACCGCCCCTACGCCGACGCCATCCATCACCTCAGCTACGGCATGGTGGATTTGCCCTCGGGCAAGATGAAAAGCCGTGAAGGCACCGTGGTGGATGCCGACGAGCTGGTGCGCGAAGTAACCGAAGCGGCCAAGCAGGCCACCCTGGCCAAGGGCAAAACCGAAGGCCTGGGCGAAGCCGAGCTGGCGCAGCTCTACCACCAGCTGGGCCTGGGCGCGCTCAAGTACTACCTGCTGAAAGTCGACCCTAAAAAGCGCATGCTCTTCAACCCCGAAGAGTCGGTGAAGCTGGAAGGCGACACGGGGCCTTTCATTCAGTACACCCACGCCCGCATTGCCCAGCTGCGGCGCAAGGCCGCCGAGATGGGCATTCAGCCCGAGCTGAGCGCCGACACCGCCGAGCTGCACGAAACCGAGCGCGACGTGGTGCAGGCCCTGGCCAGCTACTCCACGGCCGTGGCCGAGGCCGCCAAAGCGTACTCACCCGCCGTCATTGCCCAGTACGCCTACGACCTGGCCAAGATCTACAACCGCTTCTACACCGAAGTGCCGGTGCTGGCCGAGCCCGACGCGGCCAAGCGCAGCCTGCGGGTGGCCCTGTCGGCGCAGGTGGCCGACACGCTGCGAGCGGCCCTGAAGCTGCTGGGTATGTCGGTCCCGGAACGCATGTAAGTATCAGTTGGAAAGCGCCGGTTGGCGCTTTCTTTTTACCCCTTAAGCAACGCTGCCGGCCCCGGGGCCGAGTGTCCGAACCGAATGAACTCCATTGCAGTGTACTGTGGCTCCAGCGCCGGCTTCGATGCGCGCTTCACCGAGCAGGCCGCCCGCACGGGCCAGACCTTTGCCCGCCGCGGCATCACCCTGGTATTCGGCGGCGGCCGGGTGGGCCTGATGGGCGCCGTGGCCGATGCCGTGATGCAAAGCGGGGGGCGCGCCATCGGCGTCATTCCCGATTTCCTGAAGCAGAAGGAGGTAGCCCACCTGGGCCTCACCGCGCTGGAAGTGGTGGAAACCATGCACCAGCGCAAGCTGCGCATGGCTGAACTATCCGAAGGTTTTATTGCCTTACCGGGCGGATTCGGTACCTTAGAAGAGCTTTTCGAGGTGTTGACCTGGGGCCAGCTGGGCCTGCACCGCAAGCCCATCGGCTTGCTGAACGTGGCTGGTTTCTACGACGGACTGCTGCAGCTGCTCGACCACATGACCCAGCAGGGGCTGCTGCGGGCCGAAAACCGCCGCCAGCTGCTGGTGGCCGCCGACATCGACGAATTGCTCGCGCTCATGCACGCCTGGCAGCCGGCCAGCGTGGAAAAGTGGCTCACGCCGCCGCTTACCTAGCCCCTCCTGCCTGACCTGCGTTTTCCCGCCCCGAACAACTGCCGCCCGTGCCGGTTAACCAGCCGGCGGCGGACTCCAACCACCGTTTGCCATGAGACGCATGATTTACTTACCCCTGGCTTTATTGCTGGCTGCCTGCGGCGGCCTCACCAAACCATCTGCCAACCAAACCACTGCTGCCGCTATGGCCGAAACCGCTACTACTGCCCCCGCTGCCGCTCGCGGCTCGGTGTACGACTTCACCCTCACGGGCATCGACGGCCAGCCCGTGCCGCTGAGCAAGTACAAGGGCAAGAAGCTGCTCATCGTGAACACCGCCTCGGAGTGCGGCTACACGCCCCAGTACAAGGAGTTGGAGGAGCTTTACACCAAGCACGGCGACCGGGTGGTGGTGCTGGGCTTTCCGGCCAACAACTTCGGCGGGCAGGAGCCGGGCACCAACGAGCAGATTGCCTCTTTCTGCGAGAAAAACTACGGGGTGACCTTCCCGCTGTTCGCCAAGGTGTCGGTGAAGGGCGACGACGCGGCCCCGCTGTTTCAGTACCTGGGCGACAAATCGAAGAACGGCGTGACCGACGAGAAGCCCGGCTGGAACTTCTGCAAGTACCTGGTCAATGAGCAGGGGCAGGTGGTGGCCTTCTATCCCTCGAAGGTGAAGCCCACGAGCGACGAGCTGGTGGCCGCCATCATGAAGTAGCCCGCGCTTCCCGCCGTAAGCTTGTTTCTTTGTCATCCTGAGCGAAAGCCAAGGACCTTTTGCGGGCCCGACAACCGGCGTTACGGTTGGCGTTGGGGGCGCAAAAGGCTCGGGGCTCTTGCTCAGGATGCGTTTTTTCGTTCCGCCCCCATTGCCGCTGCAATGACTTCTTCGCGTGCTTCCGCGGCGCCCGGCTGGCAGGCCTGGCTGTCGGCCTTTCGGCCCCGCACCCTGCCCCTGGCGCTGGCCAGCATCCTGATGGGCGCCTTTCTGGCGGCCAGCCGCGGGCAGTTCAACGGCGTGGTGGTGGGCCTGGCCGCCCTGACCACCGTGCTGCTGCAGATTCTGAGCAACCTGGCCAACGACTACGGCGACTCGCAGAACGGGGCCGACAGCGTGCACCGCGAAGGGCCGCAGCGCGCGGTGCAAAGCGGCGCCATCACGGCGGCCCAAATGAAGCAGGGCATGGTCTTGTTCGGCGCGGCCTCGTTCGCGGTGGGCGTGGCGCTGCTGTGGGTGGCCCTGGGCTTCGCGGGCTTGTGGGTGTTCGGTACCTTCCTGGTGCTGGGGCTGGCGGCCATCTGGGCGGCCATCAACTACACCGCCGGCGCCAGGCCCTACGGCTACGCCGGCCTCGGCGACCTGTCGGTATTCCTGTTCTTCGGCCTGGTGGGGGTATGCGGGACGTACTTTCTGCAGGCCTATTCGCACACGCAGGCGCTGGCCGCGTCGCTGCCGCTGGAAGTGCTGCTGCCCGCGGCCAGCCTGGGTTGCTTTTCGGCCGCAGTGCTCAACGTGAACAACATCCGCGACATCCGCTCCGACGAGCTGGCCGGCAAAATCACGGTGCCCGTGCGCCTGGGGCCGCGCCGGGCCCGCCGCTACCACTGGCTGCTGCTACTGCTGGGCGTGGCCGCCGCGGTGCTCTACGTAGCCACTACCTACCCGCTGAATCCCTCGCCCTGGCGCTGGCTGTTTCTGGGCGCGCTGCCGCTGCTGGCTTTCAACGGCGTGCAGGTATGGAAGCGGCAGGAATCGATGCAGCTCGACCCGCTGCTCAAGCAGATGGCCCTGAGCACGCTGCTGTTCGTGCTGCTGTTCGGCGTAGGACAACTCCTGTAAAGCGCAGTTTCTCTGCCTGAAGTAGACTATGGGTAACAAACACCGAATCAAGCCAGAAGTTGTGCTTGTATGCGTTAGCGTAGTGTTCTTTGGATTGAGCCTGACGCAGGACGCATTTTATATCGATCGGGAGGACTATGATGCGTGGGCTTCACCTGTTTGGCTGTTGCTGGTGGGTTGACTCGGGCTTCTAATAGGCGGCGGGGCCGCCATTGCCTGGTTTGCCAACCACCTCATGCTTTTTTCGTGGGGTTTTGCTACGAATAACAGGAAGTGGGCAAGGTTGATGAGTACTCTTGCGGCGACTTTGGCCGCTTCATTTTTGCTCTTCGGTCAAGTGGTTTCAAGTGAAGCTCCTACTTATTCAGGAATTACGGACTATTGTCGGGGTTATTGGTTGTGGCTGGCTAGTTGTGCATCATTGGCTATCGGCTTATGGCTGCTGCCCCAGAATAAAGAGGCTGGGTAGGCTAAACGCTCAAAACATGCAAAGCCACAAAACCCTTTAAACGCTGCCAAGGGAAGTAGAAAACGAAAAGCCCGCTGCATGCAGCGGGCTTTTCGTTGTGCAGACTCCGACTATTCAGCTGCGGGTGTGGCTGCCGTAACCTCGGCATTGCCCTGACCCTCGGGCTGGGGGCCGCGGCCGCTGCGCTTGCGTCCGCCGCGCTTGCGGCGGCGCTTGGCGGCTTCGCCGGTAGCTCCTTCGCTGCCCTCGGCCGCAACCGGGGTAAGGTTTTCGCCGGCTTCCAGCGCACCATCAGTACCAGCCCCTGCTACGGCTCCTTCCGGGCGCTCGGCGCGGGGCTTGCCGCTGCGGCGTTTCTTGCGGCGCGGGGCTGCGGCTGCTTCTTGGCCTTCGACGGCCAGCGCCGCAGGAGCGGCCTCGCCTTCGGGAGCGGGGGCTGCCGGACGTTGCTGGGCGGGGCGCACCGGGCGGTTGTTGTCGGAGCTGCGCTCGGGGGTGGTGGCGTAGGGCGAGCGGCCGCCGCGGCCCTGGGGCTTGCCGTGGCCGTGCGGGCGGCCGCGATACTTCTTGGGGTCGAACTCGGGGGAGGGGCCGATTTCCTCGGGCGTGGGATTTTTCACCAGCTCCTTCTCAATCAGCTTCTCAATCTTCACCACCGCGTCCTGGTCGTGGTCCGAAACGAAGGTAATGGCCATGCCGTCGGCGCCGGCGCGGGCGGTGCGGCCAATGCGGTGCACGTAGTCCTCGGCGTCGCGCGGGAGGTCGAAGTTCACCACGTGGCTCAGCTCGCTCACGTCGATGCCCCGGCTCATCACATCGGTGGCCACCAGAATCTGGAACTGCTTGTTCTTGAACTCGCGCAGCACCTGCTCGCGCTCCTCCTGGGTGCGGTCGGAGGTTATGCCGCGGGCGTTGAAGCCTTTTTTGCGCAGGGCCCGCTCGATGGGGCCCACGTTCATCTTGCGCGAGGTGAACAGAATCATGCTCTGCACGTCGAGCTGGCCGATGAGGTGCTCGAGCAGGGCAATCTTCATGGTGTCGTACACCATGTAGAGCTGCTGGTTGATGTTCTCGGCGGGCTTCGACACGGCCAGGCGAATCTCGTCGGGCTGGTGCAGGATTTTCTTGGAGAACTCGCGGATCTTGTTCGGCATGGTGGCCGAAAAGAGCAGGGTCTGGCGCTGGGTGGGCAGCTGGGCGACAATCTGCAGGATGTCGTCGGAGAAGCCCATGTCCAGCATCTTGTCGGCCTCGTCGAGCACGAGGTAGTCGATCTGGTCGAGCTTGACGTAGCCCAGCTGCATGTGGGCCATCAGGCGGCCGGGTGTGGCCACGATGATGTCGGCGCCCTGGGTGAGGGCGCGCTTCTGCTGCTCCCAGTTTTCGCTTTTGCCGCCACCGTAGATGGCAATGCTGCTGGCGCCGGCGTAGTAGCCGAAGCCCTCCACCTGCTCGTCGATCTGCTTGGCCAGCTCGCGGGTGGGGCAGAGTACCAGGGCCACGGTATGGGCCGGGCGGTCGTAGGCAATGTGGTCGAGGATGGGCAGCAGGTAGGCCGCGGTTTTGCCGGTGCCGGTTTGGGCGCAGGCAATGAGGTCTTTGCCCTGCAGGGCGGCGGGAATGGCCTGCTCCTGAATGGGGGAGGGCTTGGTGTAGCCCATCATGTGCACGCCGTCGAGTACGTCGGGGTGCAGCTGGAATTCTTCGAACGTCAAGGGTTCAGCAAGGTGAAGTGAAGGGGGAGCTGACCCTAATGGTTCTTTCTGGTCAGCAAAAACAGCTTATGCAGGGTAAAGATAAGCGAAAAGCCCTGCCGGGGCGCAGGACGGGCAGGGGGGGAGCAGCGGGGGGGCAGCGAAGCCGTGGGGAAGGAAATTACACGAATCGGGTAACGTTTAGGAACCGATTTGTGGCCGCCGGAAAGCCATTTGGGGGCGCCGGTAACGGATTTGAAGGCGGCGGAAACCAATTTTCGTTGGGCAAGCGCGCGTTTGGGAGCAGCCAGAAAGCCTTTGGGCGCGACGGAAAGGGGCTCGAGGCCGGCTGCCAGGCCTTTGGGGACGCCCCGAGCCGGAATGGCCGGCCGTGGCAGCCGGATTGGGGCGGGGCAATGGGCTATCAGTAAAGAACGGGGCCGGTGAGGCAGCGGAAATGAGGGGCGTTTTTGGACTAATCGAAGCGGGCCGGAGCGGCGGGCGGATTTCGGGATGACGCGCGGGGACGGGCGCGTCAGGGGCAAAGGGTCGGCCGGGGACGCGGGCGCTTGCTCAGCCTGGGTTGCCCACGGTCCAGGCATCGGCAGCCTGCCCGAGAATTTCCAGCTGCCAGCGCAGCTCGTCTTCGCGCACCGGGAAGGGGGCGCCGTGGCGCAGGGTCTGGTAGGCGGCCTCGAACAGGCCGCCGTAGTCGCCGCGGGGGGCGGGCACGGTTTGGGGGCGCAGCTGGCCCGCGGCGTCGGCCAGGGTCAGCTCGCCGGCCAGCTCGGCGGGCTCCAGGCCGTAGCCGGCGGCCTGAGGGGCGAGGCCCGCCAGCAGCTGGGCTTCCTGCACGTCGGCGCGGGGCTTGAGGTAGCTGCCGCGGGTGCCGTGCAGCACGAAGGCCGGCAGCGGGCGGGCCACCACCAGTCCCGAGCTGAGCGTAACCAGCGGCCCCTGCGGGTAGTGCAGCTGCAGGGTGAAGTAGTCGTCGACGCGGGAGCCGGGACGGAAGCGGCCGGTGGTGAGGCGCGTGGCCTGGGGGCGGCCAAACAAGCTCAGGGCCTGGTCGAGCAGGTGGGGGCCCAGGTCGTAGAGCAGGCCGCTGCCGGGGCGCTCGGGCATTTCCTTGAAGGCCTTGGGGCTGGGAGCCAGCTTGTAGCGGTCGAAGCGGAAGCTGACTTCGGCCAGCTCGCCCAGCTGCCCGCTTGCCACTACCTGCCGCACCGACTGAAAATCGGAGTCCCAGCGGCGGTTCTGGTAGGCCAGCACCTGCCGGTTCACCGCCCGGGCCACATCCCAGAGCTGCTGCATATCGGCCACGGTGGGGGCCACGGGCTTTTCGAGCAGCACGTGCTTGCCCGCCCGCAGGGCGCGGTGGGTAAGCTCGACGTGGGTGTCGTTGGGCGTATTGACCACCACCAGCTCGATGGCCGGGTCGGCCAGCAGCTCGTCCACCGCGTCGTAGCTGCGCAAATCGGGGTAGCGCTGCCGGGCCTGCTTGCGGCTGCGCTCGACCACGGCGCGCAGCGCGAAGCCCGGGTGGGCGTTCAGAAAGGGGGCGTGAAAAACCTGGCCCGACATGCCGTAGGCCAGCAGGCCAGTCTGAATCGGATTCGTCATGCCCCAAAGGTAACCGCCCGTGCGGTGGGTGGCCGCGCCCAAAGGCCCGCGGCCGGGGAGGGCCGCCGGCGGGGTAAAACCGGCGCCGGCGCGGGCAATGGCGGCCCGGAGCTTTACCTTCCGGCCGTGAAACCTGCCGCTGCCGCCGCTTCCCCGGCCGAAAAGCCCGCTATGCGTCCTGCGGAAAAAGGCCGCCGCGTGGTGGTAGGTCTGTTTTTTGGCCTGCTGCTGACCTTGGGCCTGGCGCTGCACCGCGACTACGGCGTGTCGTGGGACGAGGTCAACAACCACCTCAACGGCCTGGTCAACCTCAAGTACGTGGCCCAGCGGCTGCTGCCCGAGCTGGCTGCGCGGCCGCCCTTCAACCAACGCTGGATTCCCGAGCTGCTGCACTACAAGGACCGCGACCACGGCGCCCTATTTGAGATGCTGACCTCGGTGCTGGGCGCGGCGCTGACCGACGGCGACTCCCGCTCGTTTTACTTTCTGCGCCACCTGTGCGTGTTTCTGACCTTCGGGCTGGGCGTGTGGGCGCTGTACGGGCTGGGGCGGGCACGCTTTGGCGACTGGCGCCTGGGGCTACTGGTGGCGGCGGCGCTGGTGGCCTCGCCGCGCCTGTTTGCCGAAGCCTTCTACAACGGCAAGGACGTGGTGTACATGGCGCTTTACACCCTGGCCATGCTCACGCTGCTGCGGCTGCTGCGGCGCCCCACGGCCGGGCGCGCCCTGCTGCACGCCCTGGCCACCGCCGCCGCCATTGACGTGCGCGCCCACGCCCTGCACCTGCTGCTGGTAACCGGGCTGATGCTGGCGCTGGAGGCCCGCTTAGGCGTGGCTGAAGCTCCGGCCGGGCCCCGGCCCCGGTACGGAAGGCTGGGCGGGCTCTACGCCGGGGCCGCGCTGGTTTTCGCGGTGCTGGGCTGGCCCTACCTGTGGGCGGCGCCGCTGCCCGATCTGCTGCGCTTCGGCTCGGGGCTGCGCTCCTACGGCTGGGGGCACAGCGTGTTGTATTGGGGGCGCTTCGTGTCCGCCGCGCAGGTGCCCTGGCACTACGCCCCGGTGTGGCTGGCCGTGACCACGCCGCTGCCCTACGTGCTGGCCGGCCTGCTGGGCCTGGGCGCCGCGCTGCGCGGCCTGCTGCGGACCGGCCGCCTGCGCCACCGCGCCGGCCGCCTCGATTTGCTCTTGCTGCTGTGGTTTGCGGGGCCGCTGCTGGCCGTCATGGCTCTGGGCTCGGCGCTCTACGACGGCTGGCGGCACCTGTACTTCGTGTACCCCGCCCTGCTGCTGCTGGCCGTGCGGGGGGGGCTGCTGCTGGTGCGCTGGGCGCGGACTGGCTTGGCTGCCCGGCGCGTGGCCCTGGCACTGGCGGTAGGCGCCGGTATTGGGGTGGCGCACACCGTGGCGCGCATGGTGCAGCTGCACCCGTTGCAGAACGTGTACTTCAGCGTGCTGCCCGCCGCGGCGGCCGAGCGGCTGTTCGAGCGCGACTATTGGGGCCTGGCTTACCGGCAGGGGCTGGAGTGGGTGCTGGCCCACGACGCGGCCCCGCGCCTGACGGTGAGCACCCCGCACTACGTGCCGTTCTACAACAACTCCCTGATTCTGCCGCCCGCCGACCGCGCCCGCCTGCGCTTCGCGACCCGGGCCGAGGGCACGGCCGCCTACTTTCTCACCGGCTACCGCTGGCACCCGCAGTCCTACGCCGACAGCCTGGGCCGGGAGGTGCACGCCATCCGGGCCGGCGGGGTGAAGGTGCTGTCGGTGTTTCGGCGCGGGGGTGCCCTTTCCGTGCCGGCCGCTGCCGGCGGAAATCGGTCGGGCCGGTAAGTTTGCGTCGCCAAGTGGGCGGTTTGGGCGGCGGCGGCTTTACTGCCGCGTAGCTCTTGCAGCGGCGGGCACGGATGCACTTTTACGCTGGAGAAACGGGCGCGGGCCACGCGCCCCTACATCCCCGGCACCGAAAAACCATGATGCAATCAACGGATACTTCTGAGGAACTGCCCCTGCACGGGCTGCGCGTGGTGGAGCTGGCCAGCGTGCTGGCCGGGCCGCAAGTGGGACAGTTCTTGGCCGAGCTGGGCGCCGCGGTGCTCAAGGTAGAAGCTCCGGGCGGCGACGTGACGCGCAGCTGGAAAACCCCGGCGGAGGCGGCCGGCACCGACGTGTCGGCCTACTTTGCCTGCGCCAACTGGGGCAAGCAGTCGGCCGTGGCCGATTTACGCACGGCCGCCGGCCAGGCCGCCGTGCACCGGCTCGTGGCCCGGGCCGACGTGGTGCTGGCCAGCTACAAGCCCGGCGACGCCGAGCGGCTGCGCATGGACTACGCCACGCTGCAGGCCCTGAACCCGCGGCTGATTTACGGGCAGATAAGCGGCTACGGCCCCGATACCGTCCGCGCCGGCTACGACGCCGTGCTGCAGGCCGAAACTGGCTTCATGCACCTCAACGGCCTGCCCGGCAGCGGCCCGCTGAAAATGCCGGTGGCCCTGATGGATCTGCTGGCGGCGCACCAGCTCAAGGAAGGTGTGCTCACGGCCCTGTACCGGCGCGAGCGAACCGGGCAGGGTGCCCTGGTGCAGGTGTCGCTGCACGACGCGGCCCTGGCCTCGCTGGCCAACCAGGCCAGCACCTACCTCGTCACCGGCCACGACCCCCAGCCCCTGGGCTCGGGCCACCCCAGCATTGTGCCCTACGGCACGGTGTACCGCGCCGCCGATGGCCGCCGCCTGGTGCTGGCCGTGGGCTCGGATCGGCAGTTTGCGCAGCTGTGCCAGGTGCTGGAGCGGCCGCAGTGGGCGGCGGAGGCGCGCTTCGCCAGCAACGGCGCCCGCGTGCGGCACCGGGCCGAACTGGAAGAGCTGCTGGCGGCGCGCATTGGCGAGGTCAGCGGGGAAGCTTTGCTGGCCGAGCTGGAGCGCCGGGCCGTGCCGGCCGGGGCCGTGCGCACGGCGGGCGAGGCGCTGCGGCAGCCCGCCGCCGCCGCCATGCTGCTGCCCGCCACCGCCGAATTTGCGCACCCGGGCCTGCGTACGGTGGCGTTTCGCAGCGCGCAGTGGCCGGCGGCGGCCGCGCTGAGCGCCCCGCCGCCGCTGGGCACGGAACTGGCCCCCGCAACCGGCCCGCCGCCCGCCGGCCACGCGGTTCAGCACTGAATTCCGGCGAAAAGCAAACCGCGTTCCGGCCAAGCTGCGTACCATTAGGCTACGTTGGCGCGCCGCCCGGGCTGTGGGCGGGCTGCCAGCAGCCGGCCGCGGTCGGCTGGCTGCCTGATTTTCTTTTCCGAACCAATGCCCCCGGGCCCGCACTTATGGCTGACAACCCGCTCTCCTGGACTTCCGATACGCCCAACCCCGCCAACGAGCCCACCGGCGCCGCCCGCAAGTCGGCCGCCAAGTCGGCCGCTCCCGACACGCCGCCGCCCACCGAGGCGTCGGTAGCCGAGGCCCCGGCCGAGACTCCGGCGGCCGCCGACGTGCTGTCGCCCGAGCCCAGCAGTGGAAGTGAGGCCGGGGCGGCTACCGCGCAGGAGGAGCCAATCGACAAGCTCGACCTCATTTTCGAGGGGCTGCGGCAGAAGTCCTCGGCGAAGCAGGCCATTTTCCGCAACACCGAGGCCACTTTCGACTGCCTGCGCAAGGTGTCGCAGGAGCTGGTGGTGGAGCTTACGCGGCGCCTCTCGCCGCTTGATTCGAGCGTGCTCATCGAGTACCGGCCCATCAACGAGCTGGAGTTTCACATCAAGTTTTCGGGCGATTTGCTGGTGTTCGTGATGCACTCCAACATCATCACCTTCCCCGACGACTTCCCGCTGTTCAACACCAAATATGTGCTCGACGACTTCCGCCGGCGGTTTTTCGGCCACATCATGGCCTACAACTTCATGGCCGACTCCATCAAGTACCAGCGCATGAACGACCCGGGCTACCTGGTCGGCCGCCTGCTGGTCAACATCGACCACCACTACTTCATCGAGGGCGTGAAGGAGCTGGAGATGCCCGACCACGACATGGCCGACGACCCGGTGACCCACGACGCAATGCGCCTGTTCGTGGAAAGCGCCATGATTGCCGCCGTCAACAACGACCTGATTGCCCCGCCCATCCACGACATTCAGAAAATCAGCGTCAAGCAGAAAGTCGAAAACCAGCAGGTGAGCCGCGGCAGCAAAGTGGGCTTCAGCTTCCGCAGCGAGCAGCAGCAACAGCAGCGCCACAAAGGCTACGACGGGCTGACTTACTAGTGGCGGTTCACCCCGCTGTCATTGCGAGCGGAGCAATCCTTCCTCCAGTAGCAGAAGCGGCACAAAAACCAGAACCGAAAACCGCCAAAACAAAACAGCACCGCCCGGAACTCGGCAGTTTCGGGCGGTGCTGTTTTTAGATAGTAGGTATTGGGTCGGCGGTGCTACTGGAGGAAGGGTTGCTTCGCTCGCAATGTCAGCCAACCGCACCGTCTGCGGGTGCTACCGCGGCAGGTAGCCCACTTTTTCGCGCACCTTGTTGAGCACGGTGGCGCCGTAGTCCTGGGCTTTGCGGGCGCCTTCGGCCAGCTTCTTGTCTACCTCGGGCAGGTTCTGCATGTAGTAGTTGAACTGCTCCCGCTCCCGGGCAAAGCGCGTGCGGATGAGCTCGAACAGGGCCTGCTTGGCGTGGCCGTAGCCGTAGCCGCCGCGCAGGTAGTTCTGGCGCATTTCCGCGGTCTGCTCGGGCGTGGCCAGCAGGGAAAACAGCTTGAAGGTGGTGTCGGTGTCGGGGTTTTTGGGCGCCTCCAGCGGGGTGCTGTCCGACACGATGCCGCGGATGTTCTTGAGCAGGGCCTTGTCGTCGAGGAAGATGTCGATGATGTTGCCGTAGGACTTGCTCATCTTCTGCCCGTCGAGGCCGGGAATGGTTTGAATCTGCTCGTCGACGCGGGCCTGGGGCAGCACGAAGGTTTCGCCGTAGCGGTTGTTGAACGCGGAGGCAATGTCGCGGGCAATTTCCAGGTGCTGAACCTGGTCCTTGCCCACGGGCACGAAGTCGGCGTCGTAGAGCAGGATATCGGCCGCCATCAGCACCGGGTAGGTAAACAGGCCCGCATTCACGTCCGACAGCCGGTCCGACTTATCCTTGAACGAGTGGGCGTTGGCCAGCATCGGGTAGGGCGTGAAGCACGACAGGTACCAGGTCAGCTCGGTTACCTGCGGCACGTCGGACTGGCGGTAGAACAGGTTCTTGTCGGTGTCGAAGCCGCAGGCCAGCCAGGCGGCGGCCACCGAGTAGGTGTTGTGGCGCAGCAACTCGGCGTCGCGCACCTGGGTGAGGGAGTGCAGGTCGGCAATGAAGAGCAGGGACTCATTGGCTGGATTTTTCGACAGCTCGATGGCGGGCAGAATGGCGCCGAGCAGGTTGCCCAGGTGCGGGCGGCCAGTGCTCTGAATGCCGGTCAGGATGCGGGACATGGGTTGGTTGTTGGTTATTCGTTTTTGGTTTTTGGCCTCCGGGGTAATCGTTGCGAAACAGCCAAAAACGAAAAACCAAAAACCAAAAACCAGTACTTCAGACGCTCACATTCGCCTCGGCTTCCTGCTGCAGCTCCACGGTTTCCTCCTTGCCGAGGTAACGGTCGATGAGGGCGTGGGCCAGGTAGAGCACCGGCGTGAGCAGAATGGCGGCCGCGAATTTATACCAGTAGTTGGTGTTGGCCACGCTCAGCACCTGCTCGAAGCTCCAGGTACCGAACAGGTAGAAGGCCACGAACAAGACCACGAACGAGTCGATCAGCTGCGAAACGAGCGTGGAGCCGGTGGCGCGCAGCCAGATCAGGCGGCTGCCGGTGACGCGGCGCAGGGCCTGAAACACCGTGGCGTCGAGTACCTGCCCAATCAGAAAGGCCGTGAGTGAGCCGATGATGATGCCCAAACCCTGGCGGAAAATGCTGTCGTAGGCAAACTCCACGTCGAAGGGCCGGCCCTGGGCGTCGGTTTTGTTGACGTCGAGCCAGAACGCGGCCGGCGGCAGCTCGGTGGTGGCCAGAATGATGATGAAGGCGTAGACGATGAGCGCGGCCGTGAGCAAACTCACGCGCACCACGCCGGCCCGGCCGAAGTACTCGTTGAGGATGTCGGTGGTGACGAACACCACCGGCCAGATGAGCACGCCCGCGGTGAGGTTGCCGGGCAGCCCCAGCAGCGCGTCGACCGAGAAAATCTTGACGCCGATGAGTTCGGCCAGCAGCGCATTGACGATGAAGATGGCGCTGAGCACCAGGTAAAGCTGCTGCTTTTTGTGGGCGAAGCGGGAGTTGGCGGGCAAAGTTTCCATGCGGGCAGGAGGCCACCCAATGCGGGCGGGGCGTGAAGGTACCAGTCGGCGCCGTTACAGCTCTACGCGCAGTCCTTCCAAGGCCAGGCGGGTGTCGGCAAACTCGCGCTGGGCTTCGTCGAGCAGGGGCTGCAGGTCGCGGTAGCGGGACGAGAAGTGCCCGATGAGCAGCTGGCGCACGGCGGCGCGCTGGGCCAGCTGGCCGGCCTGCCGAGCGGTGGAGTGGCCGGTTTGCACGGCGCGCTCCAGCATCTCGTGCAGGAAGGTG
This sequence comes from Hymenobacter sp. B81, assembly GCF_044628455.1. Lineage (NCBI taxonomy): Bacteria > Pseudomonadati > Bacteroidota > Cytophagia > Cytophagales > Hymenobacteraceae > Hymenobacter > Hymenobacter sp. B81. The sequence goes on from NZ_JBIYZW010000001.1 coordinate 44,682, forward strand.
CACTCGTGGTAAAGCAAATCCACGCCGCGCACCAGCTCGGCTAGGCTTTCGGTGTAAACCGTGTCGGAGCAGTAAGCGTAGCTGCGCGGGGCGGGCGGGGCCTCGGTCACCTCGAGCTGGCGCAGCCACACGTGGCCGGCTTCATCGCGCAGGTCTTCGCCGCGGGTGAGGGCCTGCAGCTGCTCGGGCGTGAGGCCGGCGGGCAGCAGTTCCTTGAGCAGGCGCCGCCGCCGGGGCTTTTCGCGGAACAGGTAGCCACAGCACGGAATACGGTGGCGCATGGGCAGGGTGTACACCTGCACCTGGTGGTCGTCGTGAATCAGCCGGTGCTGGGTGGTGTCGACGCAGGTAAACACCAGATCGAACGAGAGCGGCGTGCCCGAGCAGCGCAGCTGGGTGGTGAGCACCTCGTCGAGGCCGGCGGGGCCAAACAGGTGCAGCGGCTCGGTGCGGCCCTGCAGGTGCATGGTGCCCAGCAGCCCGAACAACCCGAAGAAATGGTCGCCGTGCAGGTGCGAGATGAAAATGCAGCTCAGGCGCAGAAACCGGATGCGCTGCTCAATCAGGCGCTCCTGGGTGCCCTCGCCGCAGTCGACGAGGTAAAGCTGCCGGCCCACGCTAAGCGCCTGCGCCGTGTGGTGGCGCCCCAGCATGGGCGTGGCCGAAGCGCTGCCGAGTATGGTTAGCTCGAAATCCAAAACAGTGGTTGGTTGCCAGGTGCAAGTTGTCAGCCGCGGCGGGGCTTGCGGGGCCGCAAAACGAAGAAGGTTGTCCGCTGTCAGCTTCGCGCACTGACAACGAACAACCTTTCAACTGACAACCAGATCAGACTATTCCTTGCTGGTCAGGTCGCGCTCGATGGCGTGCAGGAAGATGCGGTCGATGCCTTCTTCCACCGTGGGCAGGATGTGCAGTACCGACTCGAGCTTGGAGATGGTGATGAGCTTCATCACGTGATCCTGCAGGCCGGTGAGGACCAGCAAACCACCCGTGGAGTTGCACAGGCGGTTGGCAATCAGAATGGAGCTTAGGCCCGACGAATCGGTGTACTTCACGTTCTGCAGGTCCAGAATCAGGTTGTTGATGCCTTCGGCATTGAGCTTCACGAACTCCGATTTCAGGTCGGGCGCGACAGTGGTGTCGAGCTTCTTCTCGTCAATCGTGATGATCGTGTAGTTTTCTTTCTTATCGATGGAGTACTTCATGCCAAGCAGGTTCGGTCGGTATGGGCGAGATGCGAAGGTAAAGAAAAAAAAGATGTTTAAAATCTAAGCCCGGCGGGCAAAAAAGTTCGGCGCCGGCTTCCTTCAGCGGCCGGTAAAGGCGAAGGTGAGCGAGGCCCAGGTGCTTTGCCAGTCGGCGGTAGCGGGCGCGGGATGAGCGCGCATGCGCACCGCGGCGACCAGCACCGTGGCGGGCTGCTGCAAGCGTAACAGCGCGCGGCCGTTTGGGTTTGTGCGCAGCTGAAACGTTTGCACGGGGCTGCCGTCGAGCGGGCGAATAAAGGCGCGCAGGGCCTGGTAGGCGGCGGGCTGCCCGTCGGCCCACACCCGCAGGGTGAGCGAGGCGCCGGGGCGCAGGAGGTAGGGATTTTGCTCGGCCACGATTTCGAGCGGGTGGCCCAGGCGCTGGCGGAAAGTGGTGTCGGAGGGCGCGGCGGGGCCAGCCAGCAGCAGGGTTTTGGCGCAGCGGCGGTAGGCCTCGCGGGCGGGCCGGTCGGTTTGGTTGCGGCGCCGGCGCAGGTACAGAATGTCGCCCAGGTTTTCGGCCTGCAGGTAGGCCGTGAACTCGGAGCCGCTGAAGCTGAGCAGGGCCTCGTTGGTGCGCAACGCCAGCAGGTGGGTGCCGGGCTGGGCCAGCACCACCGTGGTGCGCAGCGAGTCGGCGGCGCGGGCCGGGGCGGTCAGGTCGAGGCGGGAGCTGCCGGGCGCCAGGTGCAGCAGCTCTTCGAGGCGCTGGCTCTGGCCACTCCAGCGCTGGCCGCGAAAGTTCTGGCCCACCCAGCGGCCCAGGTGCACGGGGCTGCCCGGCGCCAGCACGAAGCGGGTGGGCTCGAGCCAGAACTCGTTGGCCGCCGCGCCCAGGGCCAGCAGCAAAGCAAGAAAGAAAAGCAGGAGTCGAGCCACAAAGCAAATACGCAAATCCGGCTAACCTTTTCAGTGGGGCCCAGTCAGTCATCGACCGCGTGCTGCTGCCCCAGCCCTGAGTGCGGCCTGCCCGAGCCCCAAACCCAAACGCCCGAACAGTGAGTCGGGCGTTTGGGTTTGGGGGCTCGATGATGGCTGCCCGGCCTACTGCTGCTCCAGGGCCATAGCGTAGGCCCTATCGTAGTGCTGGCGCAGCTGGCTCCAGTCGAACTGGCCGGAGGAGCTTTCGACGTGGTTGCGCTGGGCAATACGCTCGCGGCGGCTCTGGATGACGAACTGCCAGAGCATGTTGGTCAGCTCCTCGGCCGACTCGTCGAAGCTGCGGTCCTGGCGGCGCACCACGAAAATGCCTTTCTGCTCGTGGTCGGGCACGTTCTGCTGCACGTAGTCGCCGAAGCCGGAGAGGTCGGAGGTAACGGCGGGCACGCCGCGGGCCACGCACTCGAGCGGGGTGTAGCCCCAGGGCTCGTAGTAGCTGGGAAACACGCCCAGGTGGCAGCCGCGCACAAACTGGCCGTAATCGAGACCGAACAAAGGCGAGGTACTGGCCACGAAATCGGGGTGATACACGATCTTGACGCGGTCGTGGCGGTTGTTGACCAGGTTGGCGCGGCGCACGAAGCCCAGAATTTCGTCGGAGGCGTCGTCGACCAGGTTGTGGGTGATGACCGGCGGCAGGCGCGAAGTTTTCCAGCTTTGCAGGGTGCGGCGGTAGCGCAGCTTCCAGTAGTCGTCGACCAGCTCGGTGAGGTTGGGCAGCTGGAAGTCGGTGCTGCTGGCGGCCTGGTAAAACAGCCGCTCGCCCAGCTGCTGCTCGATGGCGCGGCAGGTATCCTGCACCTCGTCGAGCATGGCGCGGCTCTGCAGCACCTCGGGGTTGATGCTGTGAAAGGGGCGCTTGGTGATGAAGAACATCACTACCTGGCCTTCCATGCCGCTTTGCTGAATGCGGTAGTTGAGCCGGGCCAGCGCTTCGAGGGTGAGGTCGAAGCCCTTGTTGTGGTACTCGTAGCGGCCCGAGGTGAACAGGTACAGGGTTTTGTCGAGGTCGAAGGAGTAGGACTGGAAGAAGTGCGCCATCACGAACTCGTGAATGCGCGCCTTGTACTGCTGGTGCAGGTTCTGAAACTCGTGCAGGGCCACGAACCGCTCGATGTTGAGGCCGTTGGGCAGCACCGCGTCGGGAATGCGGTCGAGCAGGTACATGCACTCGCGCACGGTCAGCTCCGAGACGGTGGTGAACACGTGGGCGCCGTGGGCGGCGGCCCGCTCCAGACGCACGGCGGTTTCGATGTTGAAGTGCCGCGCCTCCTGCTCCCAGTTCACGTGCAGCAGGTGCTCGTAGAAGCTGGGGTCGTTCATGGCCAGGTAGCGGCCCAGCAGGGTGGCGTGGGTGGTAAACACCAGCCGGGCCGGGCTCTGGGCGCGGCGCAGGGCCGGAATGGCCCCGCCGGTCATCCACTCGTGGAAGTGGGCCAGCACCTGCAGGGGGTGTTCCAGGGCCGCGGTTTCGGCCGCCAGCGCCTGCACGAAGGCCTGGGCCAGGTAACTGAAGGCAATGACCTGGTGCAGTAAATCGTCGTGGTCGGGCGAGGGAATGTGGTGCTGCTCCCAGAGCTCAGTTTTGAGCTGGCCCAGGCGGGGGTAGACCTGAAAGGGCGAGAGCAGCACCACGCGGGGCTTGCCGGTGACCAGCCACTGGCCGTAGTGCACCTCGTAGCCCTGCTCGCGCAGGCGGCGCACGGTGCGGGCCACCGGGTCGCGGCCGGCGGCAACCTGCGTTTCGGTGAAGGGCTCGAACTCGGCCTGGGCGGCCTGGGCGAAGTAGGGGCCCAGCAGGCAGTACCGCTCGCCCCAGCCGGCAACGGTGGCGGGTACCTTGGAGCGGATGACGGTGTAGATGCCGCCGACCTGGTTGCAAACCTCCCAGGCGACTTCGACCAGCAGGGCATCGGGGGCAACGGTTTCGGGCGGTGACGGGGGCAGCTGCATAGGCAAACGATTGTGGCGCGGCGGTAAGATAAGCGCAGAACCGGCGCGGCGGGCGGCGGCGCGCCTTTTTCGACGGACCGGCGGCCGCCACAACGGCCCGGGCCCCGGCGGCGTTTCAGGAAACTCAATTCGAAAATCAACCTGCGGAATGATGCGTGATTATCCGGTAGTGCAGCAGGTGCTGGGCGGTTTGTTGTTCGTGCTGGTGCTGGTGGACGTGTGGCTGACGGTGCTTTACGCGCGCATCGGCACCAGCATCATCAGCTACCGGGTGGCAGTGGCTACCTGGCACGCGTTCCGCTGGGGGGCGCGGCCGTTTGGGCGGCACCGCAGCACGGTGCTCACGTTCTGCGGGCCTTTCGTGCTGGTGCTGCTGGTGTTTTTCTGGTCGATGGCGCTGGCCGGCGGCGCGGCGCTGATGCTGCAGCCGGCCCTGGGCTCGGCCGTGCGGGCCGGCACCGGCGCCACGCCCACCGATTTCGTGACGGCCCTGTTCGTGGGCGGCAGCAGCCTGTCAGTGCTCAGCGCCAGCGGCTTCGAGCCGCACACCAGCGCCTACAAGCTGTTTTTCCTGCTGAACTCCATTGTGGGCACGGCCGTGACCTCGCTCACGCTCATGTACCTGATGCAGGTCTACAACGCCCTGCAGCGGCGCAATACCCTGGGGTTGAAGCTGCACCTGCTGGCCGCCGAAAACGGCGACGCGGCCGAGCTGCTGGCTGGGCTGGGTCCGCAGGGCCAGTTCAGCAGCGGCTACACGGTGCTGGCCGAAATGGCGGCCGAAATGACCCACGTCAAGGAGTCGTTTCACTTCTACCCGGTGCTGTTTTACTTCCGCTTCCGCAAGCCCCACTACTCCGTCTCGCGCATCACGCTCATGTGCTTCGACACGGTGTCGCTGCTCAAAACCACCCTCAGCGACGAGCAGCACGGCTGGCTGAAAGAGTCGGCGCCGGTGGCGCAGCTGTGGCGGGCGGCCATGCTGCTGGTGATGACGCTGACCGAGACCTACCTGCCCCGCCACACGCCCGACCCCAACTACGCGCCCGACGCTGCCACGGCCGCGCGGTGGCGGGCCCGCTACCGCGCGGCGCGGCAGCGGCTGCAGGAGGCCGGCATCGACACCCTCCACGACGAGCAGACCGGCGCCGACGCCTACGTGCGGCTGCGCACCCTGTGGTTTCCCTACATCGAAGCGCTGGCGCCCACCATGGCCTTCCGGCCCGACGAAATCGACCCAGTGGGGCAGGACCCCGCCAGCGCCGGGCTGCGGCCGGCATTTGCCAGCCGCCTGCGCACGGGCGGCTGACTCCGGCGGCCGTCGGGCTTAGGCTGGGTCCTGGGAAACGATGAGCACCGAGTAGGGACCCAGGCCGAAGCTGGCGTGGAAGGGCTGGTCGTCGTACACGCCCTCGGCGGCCGTGGTGGCCAGGCTCGCGAAGTTGCCGAAGTCCTGGTCATAGCCCTGCCAGTCGGAGTTGAAGCGCACGTGCCAGCTGCCGCCGCTGGGCAAGCCCAGGGTGTAGGCCGGGTGCGTGCGGTCGGCAAAGTTGCAGACGACGAGCGTGGTGTCACCGGGGCCGCCGTCGTGGCGGCGCAAAAAGGCCAGCACCTTGTCGTGGTCGTTGACGTGAAACACGTCGGTGTGCTGGCCGAGCAGGCCGCGGGTATGGCCGTGCTGGTTGCGGCGCAGGGCTATCAGGTCGCGGTAGAGCTGCACCAGACCGGGGTGCTGGGCGGCCCGTTCCCAGCGCAGCGGCTGGTCGTCGGACCAGTGGCCGTCTTCGAGAAATTCCTGGCCCTGAAACAGCATGGGAATGCCCGGGGCGGTAAACACCAGCGCCGCGCCCAGGGTGGCGCGCTTTTTCGGAAACCAGTGGGCCGCGTCGCCGGGCATGATTTCCTCGGGCACGCGGGCCTTGCCATTGGCCACCTCGTCGTGCGACTCGGTGTAGATGACCCGCTGAAACGCGTCGCCGTTGTAGGTCTGCTGCACGGCGGCGGCCACGGCCGGCATCGAGCGGTCGGCGTCGTGGGGGGCGGTGAGGGCCGCGCGCACGGGGTTGACGAAGGCCGCGTCCCACTGCGAGGCGAAGCCCTGGCCCTGGTCCTCGGGGGCGCGGGTGATGTACTCGTTGCCCAGCAGGTCCTCGGCGATGGTGATTTTCCAGGGCATGCGCTGGCGGATTTCCTCGTTGATCCAGCGCATCAGGCTCCAGCCCTCGGGCAGGTCGCGGGCAGGGTCGGTCGAGCCGTCGACGTTGCGCACGTGGGCAATGGCATCGGCGCGCAGCCCGTCGACACGAAACTCCTCGAGCCACATCAGGGCGTTGTCGCGGATGTAGCGGCGCACCTCGTCGCGGCCGTAGTCGGGGCGGTTGTGGCCCCAGGGCGTCTCGGCGCGCCAGTCGTTGTAGAAGTAGATGCCGCCACCCTCGTTTTCGTGCCAGCCGTCGAACTGCCACAAATCCAGGTCGCCGGGGCCAAAGTGGTTGTACACCACGTCGAGCACCACGGCCAGGCCCTGCGCGTGGGCGGCCTGTACCAGCTGCTTGAAGGCGGTGGGGCCGCCGTAATCGGTTTCGAGAGCGAAGGGATGGGCCGGGTTGTAGCCCCAGGAGCGGGCGCCGGGAAACTCGGTGGCCGGCATCACCTCGATGCAGTTGATGCCCAGCTCCCGCAGGTAGGGCAGCTTGTCGATGACGTCGAGAAAGGTGCCGGGCCGCTCGGGGTCGGGAGCGTGGAAAGTACCCACGTGCAGCTCGTAAATCACCAGCTCGTTCCAGGGCGGCATCTGAAAGGCGTCGTCCCCCCAGTCGAAGGCCGGGTCGTAGACGACCGAGTTGCCGTTGGAGTGGGTGACCTGCCGGGCGTAGGGGTCGTGGCGCAGCAGCTCCTGGCCGGCCGCGGTGCGCAGCCAGAACTTGTACTCGGTGCCGGCCGGCAGTGCGGGCACCGCGCCGGCCCAGTAGCCCTGGCCTTCGGCCTGCAGCGGGTGGGCCTGCGGATTCCAGTCGTTGAAGGGGCCGACTACGGCCGCCGCGGCGGCGTGGGGGGCCCACACGCGAAACGTGACGCTAGTGGGGTGCCAGATGGCGCCCATGCCAGAAGCCAGGGCGGCCACGGGCGCCGCCGCCTGGGGGCGCGGCGCGGAAGGAGAAGTTGGGGGCATGAATCAGGAAAGAGGGGGCGGAACCACTAGCGGCTAACTGTCGAGCTGCGGATTTGGTTGTGCCGGGTCCGTTCCGCCTCATCTGCCAATGAGTTCAGCGCGGGCTTCTACGGGTAGTCGTCGGGCCAGGAGGCGGGGCCATTGTTGACCGGGGAGTTTTCCTGGTGCAGGCGGCCATTGGGCCCCACGCGCAGCGAGGGCGCCGTGGGCGTAGCCGCGGGCAGGGCGAAAAGCCGGTCGGGCGTGAACTGGTCGTCGAGCGTGGGCAGCAGCTGGTGAGCAATGTGGAAACCCAGGGCGCGGTAGCTTTCGAGCTGGGACTCGGTGAAAAACTGGTCGCCGGTGGACTGGTGCGGGAAATCCGGATTTTCGGCAGCGTAGTGCAGCACGTCGATGGGCTCGTCGCCGGTAAGGCTGGCTTTCAGGTACAGCAGCTGCCCGTAGTCCTCGGCCGGCCAGTCGGGATAGTGAATGCGGCCCCGCACGGCGTGGGCAGCCGAAAAGTCTTGGCTGTCGAGGTCGCGCACGGGCCGGGTGTCGAGGGTGATTTCGACGCCGAAATCGACGCGGCAGCGGCGGATGGCGTTGGCCAGGCCCTCGCAGCGCATTTGCTCGTCTTCCTCGGCGTCGCTGAGGATGATGTAGCGGCAGCGGCGGCGCACCAGCTCGTAGAGGCCTAGGTTGTCGAAGTGGCCGCCGTCGGAGAGGTTCACGAAGTCGCGGTCGGCGGTGGCGCGGCCCAGCAGGTCGTAGAAGAGGTAGAACAGGCCCGAGCGCGGGTCGGCGCGGCGGTAGTCGTGGCGGCTGCGGGGGTTGCCCATCCACCAGCCCAGGCGCACGTTGAACACGGTGAGCAGAAAAGCCGTGACCGGCGAGGAGTGGTAGCCCATGTTGGGGTTGGCGGCCGCCCCGGAAATCGTCATGGCCGTGCCCAGGGCGGGGCCGTCGGGGTAGGCGTAGTGGGGCGTGGGCCGAAAGCCAAACTCGGCGGCGCGCTCGGGGTCGGGCGCGGGCCGCAGGCGGGCAAAGTCAAAGCCGCAGTAGCGGGGCGTGAACACGAAGGACTCGGCCTTGCGGTCCTGGTTGGCCAGGTCCTGCCCGCGGGTGATGTTGAGCGCCGCCCCGATGATGGGCAGCGGCCCGTCGTAGCCCGGCGGCTCGACGGCCCCGCCGGTCGACGGCGCCGCAGCCGGGTCGGGGAAGGGCACCAGCCGGCTGAGCTTGAGGTCGTCGTCGGGGTCGAAGCCGGTGAAGGCGCTGGCCTGCCGCTCGCTGGCCCGGCGCGAGGCGCCCAGGTAGGCCCGCGTGAGGCGGTTGCGGTAGAAGTGGTGCATGGAAAACTCATTCACCCCCAGGCAATACGCCAGCAGCAAGGCCAGCAGCGCCGCCCCCACCGTGAGCAGCCCCGCCGACTGCCAGGAAAAGTCCGCCCCCGATTGCGTGAGCCAGGCTTCCAGCACCGGCAGCAGGGCCCCCACGCCCCAGCTCAGCAGCAGCAGCAACCCCAGGGCAAAGGCGTAGGGCGCGAACCGGGCCACCAGGTCGCGCCAGCCGCTACGGGGCTTGGCGGGCTGATCGGGCTGCGCAGGAGTGACAGTGCTTTGGGCCCACTGCACGCCCTTGGCCACGAGCAGCATCCAGCCGGCCAGGGAAGCTGGCAGCGCGTAGCCGCCGATACCGGTGGGGGGCAGCGCCTCCCGGATGATTGGAGGGGCCAGCAACGACAGTCCGGAAAACACCAGCCAGGCCAGCAGCAGCAGTTGCACCAGCGCCCCCAGCCGGCCCCACCACTCACGCCGGTCGTCGGGAATGTGGCGGCCCAGCAAACCCATGCGCAGCGTTACCGTCAGGGCCAGGGCTTCTACCATCAGGGGCATGCCCAGTACGAATGTCAGCGGCGGCCAGTGAAGTCCTTTCGAATCCTGACCGGACTGCCAGTTGGCTATGTTGGTCAGCAACCCGGCCGCGCCCCACAGCAGCAGGGTGCCCGCGGCGGCGCTAATCACCGTGGCCAGCACCAGTCGCGTGCGCCAGGCCCAAAGCTGCTGGTGCCAGGCCCGGGGCGTAGGGGGCAGGTAGCTGCGGTGGTAGCGGCCGAAATAGGCCACCGCGCCTAGGCCCGCGAGCAGCACCCCAAACACCAGCCGCGCCGCGAGGCCGGTAAGCGGCAGCTGCGGGTGGGCCACCGCGTAGGCGCTGGCCAGGTAGCCGATCAGCAGCAGTTCGAAGGCCAGCAGGCCAATGGTCAGGGAGCTGACTTCCGGCGGACGCAACCGCTCCTGGCGGCGGTAGAAAAAAGCAACCACCTTGGCCAGACTCACGCAGCCAGCCACCACCGTGACCAGCAGCAGCCCACCCCAGAGGCGGTAGTCGCGGGGACTTTGCCAGGCGTGCTGCCAGCCCAGCAGCAGCAGATAGGACAGGCCCAGCAAAGCGCCGAGGGCCAGGGCCAGCACCAACTGGTTGAGCAGGGTATTGCGCAGCCAGGTCAGGCCCACGGTCCACAGATCCACCGACAGGGCGCTGGCTTCGGGAGCCAGGTAGTTGCTGTAGCTGCGCAGCCAGCGCAGCGGGCGTTGCTCTTCACTCCGCGGATTGGAAGTGCGGCGCGGGTGCAGAAAATGCTGCACCTGCGTTACCGAACCCAGGCGGCGAATCCAGGCTACCAGCCACGAGCCCACGTAGCCGCCCCCGGAGATGGTACTCAGGTAATCGAGGCGGGGCAGTCCACCCGCTACCGCCAGGGCCTGAATGACGCCCAGGTTGAAGGAGGCACTACGAATGCCGCCGCCCGACAGGCCCAGCCCAAACAGCCCCAGCTGGCGGGCCTGGTCCCAGGGGCTGAGCCGGGGGTTGAGCAAAACGGGTTCGGGGGGCGCTGCCGAGCCCAGGGTGGTAGCTAGCTTTTGCTTGCGGTGTAGCTGCCGGCGGCGCTCCAGCACGTCTTCCAGCTCCTGCGCATACACGTAGGCAAACGGGACGGCACACCGCCAGTGAGCCAGGTATGCCCGCAGGTTGTCGGGCTCGGCCAGCAGCTCGGCCGAGTTGCGGGGCGGGGGTGGAGGCGGGGCATCGGGCGCCGGCGGCCCCGCCCAGACGTCGCGGAACAGCTGCCGGAGCAGGCGCGGAGTGAAGTCAAGGGCCCAGGCTAGCCGGCGGGCGAGGCGCGGGTCGTCGTAAATATGACGGCGCAGCTGCTGGCGCCACACCTGGGGCAGTACCTCGGGCTGCTTAAGCAAGTCGGCCAGGGCCGGCCCACCACTGACCGGGGGCTTGGTGAGCGTACGCAGCACCACCAGCAGGTAGCGACCCTGCCGGCAGAAGCTGGCCCAGTTACAATCCTGGGGCAAGGCCTGCGGCACCCGGCGGGGGCGGTCGGGCCAGAGCACGAGGTAGGGGTAGCGCCCGCGCGTGAGCTCGGTGCCGCGCTGGCACAGAGCCGGGGCGGGTACGTGAGCCGGCAACTGCTGCCAGCTGCGAAACCCGTATAAAGTGGGTTCAGCGGAATCGGTTTCGAGCCGCCATTCTGCTACGACGCCACTCAGGATTTCCAGATAGGCCGACGCCCGGGCCGCAATTTCCGCAGTCGTGTCCATGTTTTATGCTTATAACGATTTAAATAAATTCTATTACAATATAACGATAATTGACACTAGTAGGGCTTAGGGAGGATTGCCAGGAATCTGCGCGTTGCTGAATGCCGTTCTTGCGGTAGCAATTCCTTTCCCGCTTTATGTCTCGTTTACCGCTTGAGTACGGCCTGTATGGCTGGACGCCCGACTACGGCTACGCCTACGTGCACCCCGCGAACCGCCGCTCTTTTGAGTGGCTGGAACCGCTGGGCAAGGTGTTCGAGAAAATCGGCGAGGACGACGAATGGCTGACTTTGCGCTACGACGAACAGCAGTTTCTGGTCCGCCGCGACCTGTTTCACCCCTTGCGGCGCCCACCGTTCGGCTTCGGCGACGCGGTGGAGGCCGTACACCTGCAACCCGGCCAGCCGCGGGTGCGCGGTGTCGTGTCCGATATCTTCTGGGACGAGCGCGCCGACCGGGCCCGCTATCAGGTGGTGGTCCGCAAAAAAAAGCTCCCGCAGGTGTACGAAGCCGACGAGCTACGACCTAGCTAGGGCGAAACCGAGCTAATGAAAGAACCGCGCGTCAATCGAAGGTTGGGGCGACATCGTGCAGAGCCCGGGTGAGTGGCCACCGGTAAGTTCCAAAGCCAGCGGATGTACGGGTGGACAGTATTTAAATACTTGATAATCATTGAATTAATTTTTTAGTTAAATTTTTTATCGGAATAGTTTTATTTACTAACTGACTTAGTTATCTTTAGCTCAATAACCGGTTTTTAGTGCCTTTTTCTGGTGTTTATTATCCCACTGCCCTATGAGACATAGTGCTAGGATAGCCCTGCTATGGGCTTTAGTATTTGGCGCCGCCATCTGCAGCCAGAGCCAGAGCCCCCTGCCCGCCGCGCTCTTAAATCGCAACATTCTACCGCCTTCTCCCGATGCGGCAGCCCTCGGTAAGTACGGGGAAGTCCCGGTGAGTCTGTATACCGGAGTCCCTTCCATTGAGGTGCCGTTGTTCAACGTGGCGGGCCGCGAGGTAGCACTGCCTCTGAAGCTACAGTACCACGGCGGGGGCGTCCGGCTGGACCAAAAAGCCTCGTGGGTAGGATTGGGCTGGACGCTCTCGGCCGGGGGCGTGGTCACCCGCACCTGCCGCGGCATCGACGACTTTGCCTCCAATGGGTTTGCGGTAGGCGCACCCGAGGTGCCGGTTGAAATTCCCCATCGATGCGGGACAGATCGGACAGCAGGTACTCCTGATTACTACACCTACGCCGACGAGATTTTGAAAGGCAGGATGGACAGCCAGCCGGATCTGTTCACTTTCAATTTCCTGGGGTACTCGGGCTCGTTTATGCTGGACCGGCAGGGGAAACCCCACCTTATCACCCAGCAGCCGCTGCGCATTGAGTTACTCCCCGCGAGTGGTTGGCAGATTACCGCCCCTGATGGCACCCGCTGCCTGTTCACCGCAATCGAAAAGTCGCAGCCGCTGACGGCTTCGGGCTATCTGCAGGGCGTATCGGCCTGGTACCTGACGCAGGTTATTTCGCCGACCAACGAAACGATTACGCTGCAGTACCGTGACTATCAGGCTCAGCTCGATTATACCGCGGTTGGGCAGGGCGCTACGGCCAGTACCCGGGGGCACTACCATAGCTGCGGTTCCAGCGCTACATACGGAGCTAACTGCGATTTTGCGCCCGTTCATCTGGAGGTTCATGAGCGGCCCAGCACGCTGATAGATGGCAAGTACCCGCGGCGCATCTGGTGCGGGCGCACCCGGGTCGATTTGTATAGCACCGCCGGGCGCCTGGATGCCGCCGGCCTGCATCGACTCGATTCGGTGCAGATCAAGCATCTCGACGACAGCACCCGTTATCGGACTTTCCGCCTTGGCTACGGCTACTATGCGAACCGCTTGAGTTTGCAGGCGGTGACGGAAGTTGGCTACGCCGACGGGCATTCGCAACGGGAAGCACCGTATCAGTTTACCTATCACCAGGTCTTCGGCACTGGCAGTACCACGCCCTTTAGTGCGGCCATTGACCGCTGGGGCTACTACAATGGCAGGCCCAATATGCTGCCTTTCGTAGCCTTTCGTGACCAGACAGTTAACCTTTCGGGAGCTGACCGGGAGCCCGACAGCCTGTATGCCAAGTTTGGGTTGCTGCGCCGCATTACCTACCCTACGGGCGGGCATACAACCTTTGACTTTGAGCTGCACGATTTCAGCAATATCGCAGCCGATGAGGCTTACTACCTATTGCCCCCAGTGCGGCAATCCGTTTGCACTAGCCAGCCCGATCCGCTTACCAGCCAGCCCTCCTGTGGGCAAATGGCCAGCACCGGCTTTTTTCGCATCACGCACCAACAGAAAGTGGCGTTTGAGTGGCAAATCACGGGCGAAGGGGGCTTGGAAGATCAGGAAATCGAGGCAGTCATCACCGACTCTCTCACCGGGAGCTACGTTGCTACGGTTTATTACACCAAATCGGGGTCAGTGTCCCTACCTGCTGGGCTAATTGAGTTGCCGGCGGGTTCGTACCGGGTAGTTGTGGCGTTTGCCAACAGCGTAAGTGCCTTTGTGCAGGGGACGCTCAACTTCACGTATCTGGTGCGCAAGCGCCACGCCATGTTCGCCCGACAGGGTGGCGGTACGCGTATCCGGCGCGTGCGCAGCTACGACGGTATCGACCACGCCCGCGACCTGGTGAAGGAGTATTACTACTGCAACCAGCAGCGCACCCGCTCTACGGGGAAGTTAGCCAATGACTTAGCGTTCAGCACCTGGGATGACCGGTGGTCATTCCAGGTGGAAGGCGGTTTTGGCTGGGTTCGGTCCCGTTACCTGATGCGCTCAGCCAACGATGTGCACGCGGCGAGTGGGACGGGCCCGGGTACTTCAGTGGGCTACGACACAGTGACGGTGCTGCAGCGGGGGGGCGACCAAACATTGAAGTCGCAGTATACCTTTCTCAATAAGGCCCCGCTGCGGGTTTCCCTGGGAGAAAATGTGAGCGAAAATCCAGGCTACGCTACGGGCTTCAACTACTTCGAGCAAAACGGCCGCCAGCTCGCCGCCCTCGACTGGGTTTTGCCCGCCGGGGCCAGCGCGTGGACCCCGGGCGTGGGACGGTTGGTGCGCCGGCAGAATACGTTTTATACCGATAGCATTGTGGCTACAATCTACGGCCTGAGCGTAGCAGGCAGCCTGGGCAACCTCGATGAAACCAAGCCGGCGGCTTGCCGGGGCATCATCTCCCAGCGCTACAAGATTGAGGCGTACTGGAGCCCGCGAGTGAAAGAGGAAACTCATCTGTACGACGAAACGGGCCAGGCTTTTACCACTACCACGCGTTGGCGCTACGACAACCTGGTGCATCAGCAGCCTACCCGGCAGGAGGTCAGCACCAGTGATGGGAGCTGGGCCGTGACGCGCTCTAAGTATGCCCTCGATTATGCAGCCGGAGTGGGAGCCGCCGAGTTGCTGCGGCAGCGGCACATCGTGAACGTTCCCCTGGAACAGCAACAGTGGCGGGAGGAAGCTAGCGGGCAAAGTAATGGACGTCGATGGCTGGGTGGCCGTACGACCAGCTTTACCCTAACGGCCAATGGCAATGTTGTGCCGCAGCGGATATACCAGGCGGATTTGCCGGCGCCTAAACCCTCGGTTACGGAGCCGAAAGACGCTGCCGGCTACTATACCGCTCTGATCGGCGACGCGTCCTACCAGCCCCGCGCGGTGCTGAAACATTATAGTAACGGTGCCCTGGCCGAACAACAGTTGGTGGGCGAGTCTCCGACCAGCTACCTCTGGGGCTACCACCAGAGCAAGCCGATAGCGGAAACAACCGGTTCCCCGGCGGCGCGGGTGGCTTTTACCAGCTTCGAGCCCGGAAGCATGGGCCGGTGGCAATGCGACTCAGTGGGTAGCCACCGCGTACTTGGTGGCCGCACTGGGCGGTGGGCCTACCGCCTCGACGGCACTTGGGGAGTGCGCCGGGATAATTTGCTGCCCGGCGAATACGAACTGCTTTTCTGGGCCACCCGCGAGCCGATTATCTACGTGCAGGGCGGGGGCACGCTACAGCCTAACCGCAAAGAGGTGGTAGCCACCGTCAACGGATGGCAGCAGTACCGACTCTACTTCACCTTGGCCTCGACCAACTCGCTAAACCTTGATGCTCCGGGCGGGCAGCCGCTGCTGCTGGACGAGGTGAGGTTGCATCCCCGCGGCACTCAAATGAAGTCGCTCACCTATGATCCGCTGGGAGGAGTCACGTCGCTGACCGATGCCGCGGGGCGCACCTTAACCTACGAGTACGATGCGCTTGGCCGTTTGCTACGGAGCCGCGATGAGCAAGGCCGCATTCTGACCGAGCAGGAATACCATTACGCTCAGCCCTGATTTTTCCGCTGAATCCTTTCGTTTATGTCCAGTATTTCTACCAGCCTGCCGCCGGTGTCGCGGCCGCACGGCTACCGCATTGCCTTCTGGGTGCTGATTCTGCAGCTGGCAGCTGGCCTAAGCGCCTCCGCTCAAGGGCTAGTCCCCGATTCCACGGAACTACGCGTTCTGCGCCAGCTCTACGAAGCCACGGATGGTGACCATTGGACGCGGCATGATGGGTGGCCGGCGGCAGGGCAGTGGCCGACGAACCTGACCAGCGCCGATTTCCGCACCTGGTATGGCCTGGAGGTACATGGCAACGACGTGTACGGCATCCATTTGACGAACAACAATTTGCGTGGGCCGCTGCCATCTTCTCTGGTAGACCTTGGGGCCGGGTTAGTGCAGTTGAATCTGAACAAGAACGCGCTGACTGGTACGCTGCCCCCGCGCCTGGATAAGCTGCGGCGCATCAGCATCTTCAACCTGGGTAACAACAACCTAAGTGGAGTATTGCCCGCTTCACTGGTGCGCATGCGCACGGTCTATATTTTAGGGCTCAACAATAATGGCTTCACTGGTTCGCTGCCTGATAGCCTCGGGAACCTGCGCAGCGCCGTTATTTTCAACCTGGGTTATAACCAGCTCAGCGGCCAGCTTCCTGCATCAATGGGGCAAATGACCGCCTTGAGCTACTGTCATCTGGACATTAATCAATTGAGCGGCCCGATTCCCGCCAGTATTGGCAGCTTCGGGAAAATGGCGCAGCTAACCATGCGTGGCAACCGCTTGAGCGGCCGCATTCCCGGCAGCTTACTACGGATCACCAGCACCTCTGCCCATCCCATCGTGCAGCTCGACGATAATCGACTGACCGATGTTGAAGACCCGGGAGCCGGCCCCTTCCCGGCTCAACTGAGCGTGCGCAACAACTACCTGGAATTTGGCGGGAGGGAAGCATTGCTGAGCGGCCCTAACCAACCCAAGCACGCCAGCTTGACTGCCACCGGTCAGAAGCAGGTGTTACTGGAGGCCGATACACTTTACCAGGTGCGCGACGCGGTAGTGACGCTGCACCGCTCGCTGCGCGGGAACCACAACCAGTACCAGTGGGAGCGACGCGTGGGGCAATATTGGTCGGCGATTTACGGGAAGAACGATACCACGCTGGCCATCGGGCACCTGAATGAAGCGGCCGAAGGCGAATACCGGCTGCGCGTTACCAACAGTTGGGTGCCGGGCGTTACCCTGTATACTCGTTCCCTCTACCTGAGCTTACTGCCTTATGCTCCTTTGCCCCTCAACGAGCCCGTCAGCGCGGGTTGCCCGACCCTAACTGAGGTGTACCAGCCGGCCGCAACGGCGGAAACCGGTACAATCAACTACGTGCGTACCTACACCGCCCGGCAACCCTTCGAGCAGTCCGTTGCGCTACGCACGGCCGGTAAGGAAGCCGTGCAGGTCAAGACCAACTACCTAGACGGCCTTGGGCGAACGGTGCAAACCGTGCTCCGCCAGGAGTCACCTGCGGGCCGCGACGTGGTGCAATTGACGCCACACGACGCCCTGGGGCGGCAGTCGCAGCAATTCCTGCCTTTCGCTGCGCCCGACACTTCCGGGCAAACCGGACGTTATCGTGCCAAAGCCCGCCGTGAGCAGTACGACTTTTACCGCACGCCTACCGCGCCCGGAATTGCGCCTACCGGCGTGGCCTTTGCCCAGACCGGGTTCGAAGCCTCGTCGCTAAACCGGGTGCTGGCGCAGTCCTCGGCGGGGGAAGCGTGGCAGATGAATAGCGGGCACGCTGCCGTGTTTGAGGAACGTAGCAACACCGCGGCCGACGAGGTGCAGCGCTGGATACCAGGTTACGGCAGCAACCGCGAAGACCTGACGCACGCCGGCAGCTACGGTCCGGGCAGTTTATGGGTGAAGCGCACCCGCGACGAGCAGCAGCAAACCACCGAGGCGTTTTTCGATAAAGAAGGAAGGCTGGTTTTAAAACGGGTTGCCCTTACCGTCAGCGCAGCCACTGCCGGTGACTGGCTCGATACCTACTACGTCTACGATGATTTCGGACGTCTGCGGGCGGTGTTGCCACCGCTGGCCGTGCAGCGCCTGCGCCTCACGGACTGGCAAGTCACCGGGGCCGGGTTAGAGCGGCTGCTGTTTCGCTACCACTACGACAGCCGGGGGCGGCAAACCGAAAAGCTGGTACCCGATACAGATTTCTATTCCTATACCGTGTTCGACGACCTCGACCGGCCGGTGCTGGTGCAGCACGCTACCCAACGGCCGCGCGGCGAGTGGCTGGCCACTTACTACGATGCACTCGGGCGAGTAGCCTACACGGCGCTGGTGCGCTTTCCCAGCCTGCAAATGCTCGCCGCGCCGGCGCGGCGCGATTCGCTGCAGGCCCGGGCGGCCCGGGCCACGCACATGTGGGAGTTGCCGAGCCCAGTTCGCCTGCTGGGCCGGGCCTATTACACCAACCGTACCTTTCCCGCTTTGGCGGCTTCCGATGCCCAACTGCTTTCCATTAACTACTACGACAGCTACGACTTCAACCAGAATCAGGTAGACGACGCGGCCTACCAGCCAGCCACTGCAATGCAGCTTGGTGGTAGTGTGCCGGAAGCCGATGGGCGCACGGCGGGCCAGGCCACTCGCGCGGAAGTGCGCGTACTGGAAGTGCCTGAATCGGCGCCCGGTGCCTGGCTCACTACCACTACCTTTTTTGACGCCGACCGCCGGGCCATCCAGGTGCAGAGTACCAACCCACGAGGCCTGCACGATGTGGTGAGCATGCGCTACGACTTTACCGGCAAGGTGCTATCCACTTACTTGGTTCACCACGGTCCGCAGGGGCTGGATTCCCTTGTCGTGCGGGTGCGGGAAAACTTCGGCTACGATCATGCCGGCCGGGTGCTGACGCAGGAGCAGTCGATTAATGACGCGCCGGCGGTGTCGCTGCTCCAGAACAGCTACAACGAGCTGGGGCAGCTGCGTCAGAAAAAGCTGGGCGGCGGACTGCAAACCGTGGATTTTGGCTACAACGTGCGCGGCTGGCTGACGCACATCAACAACC
Organism: Hymenobacter sp. B81; assembly: GCF_044628455.1. NCBI lineage: Bacteria > Pseudomonadati > Bacteroidota > Cytophagia > Cytophagales > Hymenobacteraceae > Hymenobacter > Hymenobacter sp. B81. The sequence continues at coordinate 63,048 of NZ_JBIYZW010000001.1, forward strand.
CCGCGCAGCCATTGAATGACGACCTCTTTGCCCTGGAGCTGCGCTACGATTGTGGCTTCAATACCCCGCAGTTCAACGGCAACATTGCCGGGCAAATCTGGCGCAGCCACAGCGACGATTTGCCCCGGGCTTACGGCTACCGCTACGATGCTCTGAGCCGGCTGCTGCAAGGTGACTTTGTGGCCCAGAGCCCGACCGGAATGTGGTCAGCCGAGCGCGGCAACTACCGCTTCTGGGGTGCGAGCTACGACGCCAACGGCAACCTGCTGACTTTGCGCCGGCGCGGACTGGTGCAGGAGGCTTCTCGCACCAGTCCGCGTCGCTATGCCGAGACGGATAACCTGCGCTATCATTACCGACCCATTGCCTCGGCCGAGCCCGTAAGCAACCGCCTGCAGCGCGTCGACGATCTGGCCCCCGCCGCCACAAGCTTTGGCAGCCTCCAGCCCGCGCGCCCCGATTTTGCCGACGGGGCTACCAGCGGCGCCTCGGCTGCCGACTACAGCTACAATGCTGCAGGTAGCCTCACGAAGGACGCCAACAAGGGAATTCAGCGAATCCGCTACAATCACCTGCACTTGACTGCCTCCGTTACCTGGGTTACCGGCGACTCACTGGTGTTTCGCTACACGGCGATGGGGCAGAAGGTAGCCAAATTGGCCTATACCAAGGGGCAGCCCCTGCCGGTGCGCACCGAATACCTAGGAGCCTGGCAGTACGAGAAGGACACCCTACGCTGGCTCAGCCACTCCGAGGGGCGGGCTTTGTACCTGCCCCGCCGGGTCACCGGACAATTCGTGCACGAGTTTTCAATTAAGGATCATTTGGGCAACTTACGAGTAGCCTTTCGCCCGGCCGACCCGGTTTCGTATTGGGCCTCGATGGAACTGACCCGCAAATCCACGGAAGAGCAGCAATTCGACTCCACCTCGGTGGCACGGGTGCGCACGTCTGTACCCGTAGGCTCTCCACTGCAGATTTCGCCCGGCAGCACTCACGTCGCTAAGCTCAACGCCGCCGTCGGCAAGCCCCTGGGGCCGCTGAAAATGCTGCCCGTAGGCAAAGGCGACGAAGTGACTATTAGCGCCTACGGTCAGTATCAGCAGCCAGTCCAGAATCCAAGCTTTGTCTTTTCCATGCTGGGCTTCGTGGCTTCACTGGTGCAACAGCAGCCCGCCTTGCCGACTGGCAATGAAAGCACAACCCGCCCACGTCCCCTGCCTTTCCTGGGTATTGGCTTGGCCCTGGTGCCCGCTCTGCAACAGCTCAGCGGAGGCGTGCCCAAAGGGTATTTGCGGGTGCTGGTATTCGGCAAGGACTCTACGCTGCTGAACTCCTACACCCAACAGCTTACGCAGGCCGCGCTCAACAACTACGAGCCGCTCAACATCCCCGTGCAGGCTCCGCAGGATGGTTACATTCAAGCCTACGTGGGCAATGAAAGCGATACGGACGTCTACTTTGACGACATCACCGTCAAGCATGCGCCTAGCTTGCTCGTGCAGGAAACCCAGTACGACCCCTACGGCTTGGAACTGGCCGGGCTGGCACGCCCGCCCGCGGGGGAGAACAAATACACGTGGAACGGCAAGGAACGGCAGGACGAATTCGGGCTAAACAGTCTTGATTACGGCGCCCGCATGTACGACCCGCAACTGGGGCGCTGGAACTCAATTGACCCATTAGCGGATCTGATGCGCCGTTACTCGCCGTACACTTTTGCCTTCAACAATCCGCTTCGCTTCATCGACCCAGATGGTATGGCGCCCTACGACCCGCATGTAACTTACCTTGCAAAAAACGGTAATATTCAGACGGTTAGTGAGGTAGCCTCATCCACTAAGTATGGCAAGGCGCATAATGGCGTGAGAACGGTGACCAGAACTCAGGAAACTGCTTCTGTTGATGTTCTGCAAGGCGGTAATGGAAGGATGCACCGTAGCAATCCGCGTACAACTACGGAGACAACCACTTCGACGCAGGCGTATGATGACGGGTCGAAGATGTGGAAGGATAATAAGGATGCCAAGACAACCACGACTGAACGAAAGGGATACAACATCGATAAGTTTGGCGACGTTGGGGCTGCTGCTGCTATGGTAGAGCATTACGGACTGCCCAATGGCAAAGACTTTTACAGCACTGTTAAAGATGAAGGCGTTGCTGGTTTAGGTGTTGCAGCTACTGGTGGTTCCCTACCAATGAGCGCAAGTGGAGTGCCTTTCCTAAAAGGAGTAGTAGACATTAGGGCGGTCAACTCTGCTCTAGAGAAGGTAGGTATGGGGCTTAGCGGTGCTACTCCAATCTGGGCGGGGATGTACGCAGGAAGCAAAGGCGCGCCTGATGCGTTAATATTGTCTGTGGGCAACTACAATGACAAATTCAACAGCTTTAATCAAATGCACCCTCCTGCTGTGCGAGCTATGCAGAACGCGTTGTATGATTACACAGTCGGCAACTTTTTAAAATTGTTCCAATGAAAGCCTTTGTAAGTCTGCTCATGCTAGGGCTAGGAGGCGTTCTGATCGGTGGGACGACTCTGCGCCTGAAGATGTACGGAGAAGCACACAACGACCAACGAAAACATTTGGGTATTCCCCTGGTCGAGGCTGATTGGCAGGCACATTACAGCCGGTCGAACGGAACCATTGAGTTTTTCGGCGATAACGTCTACGGACTAGGGCACGTCCGGAAGAGAATCCAGATAAATTACCTCAATGGCATCGAGAAGGAAAGCGACTTGTATGTTTTTAAGGGAGTTACGATGGATCTGGATTATACCTACGGCCAAAAAAAACCGTGGGATATAAGCTACTACCGGGGTGCAGAATGCATACAGCTAACCTACCAGCAGGCAATGGATTCGCTGGCAACGCTTAGCCGCAAACTATGAAGCTGTTTAATAAGGGGTACGCCGGGCGTTTTCAATACAAAAGACTCCCACGAAAGCGGGAAATTTGAGGTGCGACCCATCTCGTTTCCCGCTCACGAATGGCTACTTCTTAAACAGCTTCAATAACAACGCCCTAGTGTATTCTACACCCCCACCACAATCCCCACCACAATAGCCACCGCCGCCAGCCCCAGCAGCAGCAGATACAGCGGCAGCACGAACTTCCACCACTGGTCGAAGCGTACTCCGCAGGCGGCTATGATGGCCATGAGCGCACCGTTGGTGGGGGTTATCAGCTCACACAGGCCCGCGCCGTATTGGTAGGCCAGCACCGTTACCTGGCGCGACAAACCCAGCAGGTCCGACAGCGGGGTGAGAATGGGCATAGTGAGCACGGCTTGGCCACTTACGCTGGGCACGGGCAGGTGTAGCGCGGTGTGCACGCCCAGCATGCCCAGGGCCGATAGAGTAACCGGCAAATGCGCCAGCGGGGCCGACAGTCCCTGCACAATGGTGTCGACCACCTGCCCTTGCTCGAGCACCACGAAGATGGCCCGAGCAAAGCCGATGAGAATGGCCGAAAAGGCAATGTCGCGGAAGCCCGCAATGAACCCCTCAGCGGTGCCGGTGAAGCCCAGGCCGCCCAGCAAGCCGGCCGCAATGCCCAGGGCCAGAAACAGCGCTGCCATCTGCCCGAACACCCAGCCCAGCTCCAGCACGCCGTAGGCGAAGAAAACAAAAGTGACCAGCAGCAACAGCAGCACCAGGCCGTGGTAGCGCCCGCCCGCCGAGCCGGGGGAAGCAGCGAGCGTTTCCGCCTCGGCTTCGGCCGCAGTCAGTCGGTGGCGCAGGGCGAAGCGCAGGGTGCCGCCTATCCAGATGACCAGAGCCAGGGCCAAAAACACCAGGCGGAATCCGGCGCCCGAGAGCAGGGGCAGACCGGCCAGCTTCTGGGCAATGCCCACCTGAAACGGGTTCAGCGGGCTGAACGCCGCGCCCACGGCGGCCGCGCCGATGCTTACGGCTGCGGCCGTCAGGGCCGGGTAGCGCAGCCGGCGCATCAGTACCAGCAGCACCGGCACCAGCGGCACGATTTCCTCCTGCATATTTTCCAGTGCGCCCATGGTGGCAAACAGCAAGGCTACCACGGGAATCACCAGCGCCTCGCGCCCGCTCAGGTGCAGCAGCAGCCAGTCGACGCCGCGGCGCAGGGCACCGGTCTGGTCAACCACGGTAAAGGCGCCGCCGGCCAGGAACACCAGGAAAATCACGTCGGCGGCTTCCTGCAGGCCCCGGGGAATGGCGGTGAAGGCGGCCAGCGGGCTCACGGGCGAGGGCGCCACGCGGTGGTAGGAGCCGGCCACCACTACCTCACGGCCCGTGGCGGCGTCGGGGCGGCGCTCGAAGCGGCCGGCGGGCAGCACGTAGCTCAGCGCCACGGCCAGCAGAACAAAGGCAAAAAGCAGCACCAGCGGGTGCGGAAAGCGGAGCGTGGGCATGGCAAGGGCGACTGGAAAGGCCCAAACTACCCAAAGCCGGCCAGATACGGCCACTGCGCGCCGGGCTGGCCGGTTCGGGCAGGCTGTCGTATCTTCGGGATGAGGCACTGCGGGTGCCCGCGCGTGCTGCATGAACTTCGTCGCCTTCACTCAACTTCCGCTCGGTCAGCAGACCGACCACCTGCTGCGCGCCGGCCACCACCTGGCCGACCGCGCCGAGCACGGCTGCCGCCTGCAGCTCTACGCCCTGGGCGACTTCTACGCCGAGGTGTGGCGACTGGTGGGGGAGGAGCGGGTGCTGTTCATCAACCTGTTTCAGAAGCCCGCCCTGCTGCAAACCTGGCTCGACAGCGTGCGGCTGCCGGAGTGGGAGGAGTAGAGCCCAACCCGCGGCGGCCAGCCCGGCCGGCTGCCCGGGCTGGCCGCTATGCTGCGCACGTGGTGTCAGCCGGAGCTGCTGGCCCCGATGCGTGCTTGGCGTCCGCCGCTTTTCTGGCTTTCTTGCGCCGCCCGTCATCCCGGGCTGTGCCCATGAAGAGAGCTTTACCGCTGCTGCTGGCCCTGATTAAGTTTGCGTCGGGGCTGCTGCTGGCCAGCCCGGTCTACGAGCTGCACCGCGACGAGTACCTGTACCTGGAGCAGGGCCGGCACCTGGCCTGGGGCTACCTCGAAGTGCCCCCGCTGATTGCCGCCCAGGCTTGGCTTACGCACCTACTGGGCGGCAGCTACTTCTGGGTAAAGTTCTGGCCCCTGCTCTGGGGCGCCCTCACGGTGTACGTGGTGGCGCGCCTGGCCGCGCGCCTGGGGGCCGGCTGGTTTGGGCAGGCGCTGGCCGGGGCGGGCTACCTGGTGGCGGGCTACGCCCGGCTCAACTTCCTGTTTCAGCCCAACTCCTTCGAGGTTTTCGCCTTCACGCTGGCCGGCTATCTGCTGGTGCGCCACGTGCAGGACCCGCACCCGCGCTGGTGGTACGGACTGGGCGTGGTGCTGGGGCTGAGCTTCCTGAACAAGTACACCACCTTCTTTTTCGTGGCGGCCCTGGGCGCGGCCCTGCTGCTCACCCCGCAGCGGCGGGTGCTGACCACGCGCCACTTCTGGCTGGGCGCCGCCCTGGGGCTGCTCATCTTCGCGCCCAGTATTGGGTGGCAGCTCACCCACGGCATTCCGTTTCTGCGGCACATGAGCAAGCTGCAGGAGTCGCAGCTGGTGCACGTGTCGGTGGCCGACTTCTGGAAAGATCAGCTGCTGATGTGCTTTCCCGCGCTGTGGATCTGGCTGGCGGGGCTGCTGGCGCTGCTGCTGTACCGCCCGTTCCGGCCCTACCGCGGGCTGGCCGTACTGTGGGCGGCGGGCCTGCTCCTGCTCACGCTGCTGCACGGCAAAAGCTACTACGCCCTGGGCTACTACCCGGTGCTGCTGGCCTGCGGGGGGGCGTGGTGGGAGCAGCAGCTGGCCTGCGGGCGCTGGGGCGTGTACCTGCGGCCCGCGCTGCTGGCCTTGCCGGTGCTCATCATGCTGCCCCTGGCTCCCTTCGTGTTCACGCTCTGGCCGCCGACGGCTATGGAGGCGTTGGGCCGGCGCTACGCGGGGATGGGCCTCACCCGCTGGGAAGACGGCCAGGAGCACCCGCTGCCCCAGGACTACGCCGACATGCTGGGCTGGCGCGAAATGGCCGACAAAACCTACCAGGTGTACCAGTCGCTGCCCGACTCTACCCGGCTGCGGACGCTGATTCTGTGCGCCAACTACGGCCAGGCCAGCGCCATCAACTACTTCAACCGCCACCGCGCCATACCCGCCGCAACGAGTTTCAACGGCAGCTTTCTGTTCTGGTTTGCGCCCCCGCGGCCGCTGCGCAACCTGATCATCGTCGACGACGAGCCCGATAGCCTGGCCAGCTACTTCGGCAGCTACCGCCGCCGCGCCGAGGTGCTCAACCCCTACGCCCGCGAGCGGGGCACGCGCATCACCCTGGGCACCGAGCCCAACCAGGCCATTATCGACACGATATACGCCGAGCACCGCCGCGAGCTGGCCTCGTGGACCAATGGACGATAAAGATTGAAAAGCAACCCCCATGAAGTACCGTAAACGGTTTCTGCCCGCCCGTACCTGGCGGCCCCTGCTCCGGACCCTGCTGCTGGCCGTGGGCCTGAGCTGGACGGCCGTAGCCGGGCTGGCCCAGCCGGCGGCCAGAACCCCGGCCGATTTCGGCTACCAGCACCTGACCATTCCCGACGGTCGCGAGCAGGCCGAGGTGCTGGTGCTGGCCCGCAAGGGCGAAGAGCGGCTGCGCAAGCCCCTGCTGCTGTTCGTGCAGGGCTCCCTGCCGCAGCCGCTGATCAAGTACACTGCCACCGGCGCCTACCCGGTGTTTCCCTTCAACCCCGACCTGTTTACCACCGACTACCACCTGATCGTCATCAGCAAGCCCGGCATTCCGCTGGTGGCCGCGGTGGAAAAGCTGCAGCCCAACTTCAGCTACTTCGACCCGCAAACCCAGGCGCCGCCCACGGCCTACTGCCAGCGCAACTACCTCGATTACTACGTGGCCCGCAACGCGGCCGTGCTGCGGTACCTGCGCCGGCAGCCCTGGGTAGACGCCCGCCGCGTGGTGGCCGTGGGGCACTCCGAGGGCAGCACGGTGGTGGGCCGGCTGGCGGCCGAGAGTCGGGTGCTCACCCACGCGGTATACCTGAGCGGCAACCCCGCCGGGCGCATGGCCACCATCGTAGCCCAGCAGCGCGCGGCCGGCGCCGATGCCGCCGAGGCCTTTCGCCGCTGGGAGCAGATTGTGACCCACCCCGAGGAAACCAGCTGCACCAGCGGCGACGCCCCGCGCACCACGTACTCGTTTTCCGAGCCGCCGGCCCGCTACCTGCCTCGCACCCGGGTGCCGCTGCTGATTATGTACGGCACGCGCGATGCCGCGGCCCCGTTCAACGATGCGTTTCGGCTGGACATGATCCGGGAGCGAAACCCGCGTCTGCACTTCCGCGACTATTCGGGGCTGGAGCACAACTTCTTCGGCTTCAAGGACGGCCGCGTCGACTACGAGCAGTTTCACTGGGACGACGTGGCCCGCGACTTCCGGCAGTGGGTGCAGAACGCGGGAACGACCGCCGCCGGAAGCCGGTAAGAATTGCGGCCGCCGGCGCGTGAAACGGTTGCCGGGCCGCGCTCAGATCGGTTTCAGCGCGTTGAAACATTTCCCGGCCCATATGGGGATTTGTTTCATCGGTTTGAAACGAATTCCAGCCCGGGCACTAATTTGTTTCAGACCAGAAACAAATTTCGGTTCGCGTGAAAATTCGTTTCAGCGTGTTGAAACGAATTCAGCTCTCTGCGAGAATTTGTTTCAGGGCGCTGAGGCGTTTGCCCTGAGGCGCGCCGATACGCTTCCGCACGCCGGCGCGGGGCCCCGAGGCCGCCTGAAAGCCAAAACGCCCCGGCGGCTCCATCATTGAGGGAGCCGCCGGGGCGTCTTTGCGTGCAATCAGCGGGTTTACTGCTGGCCGAAGCGGCCGCCGAAAAAGTCGCCGGGCTTCCAGCGGGGGCGCTGCGGGTCGTTGGCTACCTGGTAGCCGATGAGGAAGTTGAGCTGCACGTACTTTTTGCCGGCCTCGAAATCGAAGGTGCCGCTCAAATCGTCCTGGGGCTTGTGGTAGGTCAGCTCGCGCCAGGCTTTCACGGTCTTGTCCAGGTCGTTTTTGCCGTCGGCGGTTTTGTTGCCGTACTTGATGTGCAGGGCCGGCACGCCCGCCTTCACGAAGCTGTACTGGTCGGAGCGGATAAAGCGGTTCTGCTCGGGCTCGGGGTCGGCCTCCACCACCAGGTTCAGGTAGGCGGCGGCGCGGTTCACCGGCTCGTCCAGGGTCGAGTGCTGGGCACCCAGCGGCACCACCGACAGCAGCGGGGCAATGATGGTGGGCATGTCGGTGTTCACGTTGGCCACCAGCTGCTGCCGGGGCACGGTAGGGCGCGCCGCGAAGTAGGCCGAGCCGAGCAAGCCCATTTCCTCGGCGGTTTGCAGCACAAACAGCACCGAGCGTTTGGGCTTCTGCTTGAGCTTGGCGTACACCCGCGCAATTTCCAGCACCGAGGCCACGCCGGTGGCGTTGTCGTGGGCGCCGTTGTAGATGGAGTCGCCCTTCACCGCGTCGCCGATGCCCATGTGGTCGAGGTGAGCCGAGTGCACCACGTACTCGTCGCGCAGCCTGGCGTCGGAGCCACGCAGCTGGCCCACCACGTTGTAGGAGTCGAAATCCTGGTAGGTGGAGCGCACCTCGGCGCGGGCCGCGTGGCCCAGGGCCGCCGAAGCCGGCTGGCCGCCGCGCAGGGCCGTAAACGCCCGGGCCGTGTCGATGGCCGAGGCCGCGAGCAGCGCGTGCAGGGTGGCGGCGTTGACGTTGCCCAGCACCTTCACGCCGCTGCCGCTGAGGTAGCTGCGCGAGGCGGCTACCTTGCCGTCGGGGCCCAGCACGCTGTAGGCACCGCACTTGAGGTTGGGCAGCGCGGCCTTGGGCCGGGTGGTGCCCACAATCACGCCCACCGCGCCGTGGCTGGCCGCGTTCTGGAGCACCGACATGGTGTGCTGGCTGGCGGCGGCAATGGTGGAGGGAAACGTGCGCGGCGCGCCGGCCACCACCACCACAATTTTGCCCTTCACGTCGAGGCCGGCGTAGTCGTCGTAGCCCAGCTCGGGGGCACTGATGCCGTAGCCCACGAACACCAGCGGGGCCTCGGCCTGCACGCTGGCTTCCTCGGGATTGGGGTAGAGCACGAAGTCCTGGCCCGCCTTCAGCGGCTGGCTCTGCCCCTGGGCGTTGCGCAACGCCAGGGTAGTGGTGGGCTGCACGAAGGCGCGGCGCAGGCGCACGCGCTGCACGTAGCTGCCATTTTCGCCCGCCGGCTGCACGCCCAGCTCCTTGAGCTGCTGGGTCACGTAGTCGACGGCCAGCTGGTAGCCGGGGGTGCCGGGCTGGCGGCCCAGCAGCTTGTCGTCGGCCAGGTACTGCACATGGGCCCGGAAGTCGTCGGGGCGCAGCTGCTGCAGGGCTTTGGCAACTTTTTTATCGACGGTGAGGGACTGCGCCGAGGCCAGGGAGGCCATCAGCAAACCGCCCCAGGTGAACAGAAAACGCGAAAAAGGCATGGCAGGAAAGCGAAGAAGAGTACCCTTGCGGGGTGGGTAGACGAGCGCAGAGGCGTCGGAATGCCGGGGTGCGTTGCATGGCCGGCCAAAACCGGGCGGCTAGTAGCCGACCCGGGTTTCCAGCTTTTGCAGCAGGTCTTCCATCTGGGCGGCGAAGGCATCGATGCGCTCGAGGCCGGCGCGGGCTTCCTCGATCTGGCCGCGCCGGTACTGGGCCACCAGCTCGCGGCCGGTGTCGAGCATGCGCTGCAGCGTCCGCTCCAACTCGCGCAGCTCGGGGCGGCCGCCGTACTGCGGAGCCGCCACCGTGCGGAGCCACTGCCCGAACGGATTTTGCTGCACCGAGAACAGGGCCTCGTCGGCCTCGCGCACGCCGTAGAGCACGGAGCGTAGCCGGGACTTGAAGAGCACCTGTTTGATGCGCGCCTGTTGAAAATCCAGGCTGGTTATGTCCATGAAACCGGGGTGGTGAGGAGCGGGGAGGAGAAAAGAGACGAGAGCAGGGCCGGACTACGCAAGGGTATCCGGCGCCGGGTTCTCCCGCGTGCCCAGGGTTTTGCGGGCCAGCACCAGGTCGGTTATCTCGTAGGCAAACACCATGATGCCGACGGCCACACCGGCTTCGCGGAACTGCTGGTAGGTGAAGTTGAAGTAAGTGGAGGTAAGCTGCCCGCTGCTGTCGCGCTCCAGCTGAATTTCGACCTCGCTGCCAAAGAAGGTTTCGCCGGTCTGGTACACCTTGTCGAGCAGCTGCACGAAGCCCTGGCCGACCACTTCCGGCAGGGCCTCGGCCACGGGCAGGCCCGCCAACTGGCGGTGCGGAAACAGCCGCTGGTACTGGGGGTTCACCAGGTCGAAGCGGTGCTCGGGTCCGCGCAGGATGCAGATGGCCGCCGGGGCTTCCATGAGCAGGGTGTGCAGGGTTTCGCGCTGGCTGGCGGCCAGCTGGTAGGCGGCGTGGGTTTGCTCGGCCGCCTGCGCCTGGGCTTCGTTGGCTTCGAGCAGCTCCTGCACCATCTGGCGCTGGTCGTGAATGTCGGTGGCGCCGCCCACCCACATGGAAACGTGGTTGTCGGCCCCACGGCGGGCCACGCCGCGCACCAGCACCCAGCGGTACTGGCCGTCGTGGCGGCGCAGGCGATACTCTACCTGGTACACCTCCCCCGAGGCTACCGACTCGTGCCAGCGCTGCTGCACCCGCGCGAGGTCCTCGGGGTGAATGTCGCGGGTCCAGCGCTGCTCAATCGATTCCTCCAGGCTGCGGCCCGTAAACTGCAGCCAGCGCGGGTTGAAGTAGTCGCGGTTGCCGTCGGGCTGGGCCGTCCAGATGAGCACCGGCAGCGAATCGAGAATAAAGCGGGTGCGCTGCTGCTGCTCGTCCAGCTCGCGCTGGGTTTGGGCATACTGCTGGGCGGCCAGGTGCTGCTCGGTCACGTTCTGGCTGCGCTGCAGAATGTAGCGCAGGCCGCCGGCCTCGTCGAGTACGGGGAAGTGGGTGGCCTGCCAGTACATTTCCTCGAAGCCCCCACCCTGCTCGGCCGGCAACTCCAGGTCGTAGCGGATCAGGGGCATGGTGTGGGGCTCCAGAAACCGCCGCACGTGCTCGTGGGAGGCGCGAATCACGTCGCCCTCGTTCATGTCGGCCGAGGGGTAGGCCTCGAAGAATGGCTTGCCCACCACCTCGTCGCGGCTTTTCAGCGACACGGCCACGTGGGCGTCGGTATTGTCGAGGATGGTGGCCTCGGCGTTGGGGGCAATCAGCAGGAAGTTTTCGGGCAAAGCCCGGAACAGGCTCTGGTAATCGATGGGTTGCGCGGAATCGGCCATGGGTGTTCGGCTGGCAGGAAGGAGCGGCCGGCATCAGCGGGCCTGAACAAGCCCGCTCGGGAAAACGGGCCGGTAAAGCTACGACCCCGCCGCCCAGCGCCCAAGCTCGGTTCGAATCTGATTCTGCCCGCCGGCCCCGGGCTAGCGCGCGGCCGGCGGGCGGGCCAGGCGGCGCAGCTCGTGGGCGTAGTGCTCGTCGAGGCCCGGGTTGCCGCAGCGCCGGCGCAGGTACTGGGTTAGCTGCGCCCGGTATTCGGCGCGGAAGCCGCCGTCGGCGGAATCGAACTGGTACTGGCGGGCGGCCTGGCTGAGCTGCTGCAGGGCACCGGTACACTGCTGCTGGCGCACAAAGGCGCTGGCGGGGTCGTCGCCCAGAATCACGAAGTTGGCCTCGGCCCCGGGCACGTAGCGCACCGTAAACGGCTGCCCCGGCGCGGGGTACTGGTAGCCGTCGGGCGGGGCGGGGTAGAGGTTGAAGTCGTCGGTGTCGAAACTGCTTTGGGCACTGCCCGCGCCGGGACGGCGCAGCAGCACCCAGCAGCGCAGCACCGGGTGCTTGTTGTAGCGCCGGTAGGTGCCTTCCTGATGGGTCACCAGGGCCTCGGCCCAAATGCCGTAGCGGTGCAGAAACCAGGCGTTCAGGCGGGGCCCCGCAAACACGTTGAGCACCAGCAGCACGCCGTAGAGCAGCACCAGCCGGCCCCGGCCCCGCAAGTCGAGCCGCAGCACCCAGGCCGCCGCAAACAGCACGACCAGGCCCAGCGGAACCAGCAGGAAGCGGTGGGTGGTAGTGAAGTGCAGCAGCAGGGAGAGAGCAGACATGACGCGGGCAATAGCAGCCGCAAAGGACCGCATTGCGCCCGCGCCGTTCAATCACACGAACGGGGGAGGCCGCCACAAAAAGCCCCGGCGCGAACCAGGGGGGCCGCGCCGGGGCTGCGTGGGCGAAGGGCCGGGCTTAGAGGGAGCCCGCGGGGCGGTCGGCCGGGCCGGTTTCGGGGTGGGTGATGCGGCGGATTTCGTCGTCCTGGGGCGTGTTGGCCATGGCCCCGCGGTGCACGATGCCAATCTGGTGCACGTCGACAGCGCCGCACTGCTCAAACAGGCTGCGGGCGCGGTCGGCCTCGGCCCAGGAGTCGAGGTGCACGGCCACTACGCCGCCGCGGTGCGCGGTTTCGGCTTCCAGCCGCTCCTCGGTGTCGCTGGTAAAGTAGCGGCGCAGGAAGTGGTGCAGGCTGTCGTTTTCGGGAAACTCGCCCGTGGGATTCTCCGTCGTGGCAATGTCGTGGTCCGACAAGTCCACGTGGTCGGCGTCGAAGCCGTGGGTGGTGAGCTCGTGCACGGCGCGGCGGGCGGCCTCGATGTTGCCGAACAGGCCAATGACGGTGTTGGGTGCTTCTGCCATAACGATTGCGCGAAGGTGAGGAGTTGGAAATGCCGCTCAGCCGGCCGGCTGAGCGGGAAGGTGCCGGTGGGGCGGCGGGAGATTTACCCGCGGCGCCGTTGAGCTGATACGTTGCCTTTTTCGGCGCGGTTTTCCGTACTTGCCGCCGTCGCGGCCACAACACCGCGCGGCCCCGCTGCGTTAGCAGCAGGCGTATTTTCCCCATTCACCACACTGCCCACGTCGTATGGCCAAAGCACAAGACGCCCGCAAAGAGAAGAAAAAGGAGCCGACCAAGACGGTAAAGGAAAAGAAAGCCGCCAAGGAGGAGAAAAAGAAGCTGCGCGACCGGAGCGAATAGCCGCCGCGCACCACTGAGCGAAAAGCCCGGGCCCGCCGCCCGGGCTTTTTCGTGCCCACCGGGGTCGGCTGCTTAGGCCTCGCGGCGCATGTAAATGTGCGGAATGCCGTCCTCGAGGTACATGTCGCTGCACGGCACGAAGCCAAAGCTCTGGTAGAACGCGGTAAGGTACTGCTGGGCCCCGATTTTGATGGGCTGCCGGCCAAACAGCTGCTCGCAGCGGCCGATGGCTTCGCGCATGAGCGCCCGGCCCAGGCCGTGCCGCCGCTGGGCCGGCGCGGTCACGACGCGGCCAATGCTGGCTTCGGCGTAGCAGTCACCGGGCGCAAACAGGCGGGCGTAGGCGGCCAGCTGTCCAGTGGGGGCGTAACCCAGCAGGTGCCAAGCCTGCTGGTCCTGCCCGTCGATGTCCTGAAAGGCGCAGGTTTGCTCGACCACGAACACCTCGCTGCGCAGCTGCAGCAGGGCGTAGAGCTCGGTCAGGGTCAGGTCGGCGAAGGGCTTGCAGGTCCAGGTGAGAGTCACGGGTGTGGAGTAGGGGTGGGCGGCAAAAGTACGCGCCCAGCCGCGCTCAGTTGGGGCCGGCCGCGGCGGCCAGGGCCTCGTCGCCCAGGGGCGCGTCCACCGGCGCGGCGGCCGCGTCGTCGGCCACCAGGTGCATGCCCAGCTGCTGGTACATGGTCAGGAAGTCGAACTCGTTCCAGCCTTCGTGAATCTGGCCGTCCTTGAGGTGTACCAGGCACAGTCCGGTAAAGTCGACTTCGTGGCCGCTGGCGCGGTGGCGGGCCCGGGTGCGGCAGCGGGCTACCTCGTAGTCGTCTTCCGACACCACGATGTCGGTGTCGATGCGGATGTCGGTGAACTGGTTATGAAACTGCTGGTAGAACGTGCGGAAGGCGGCCGGGCCCTGGTTTAGCGCCGCCTCGGCCAACCCGCGGATGCGGGCCTCAGGATGAACCAGCTCGTCGATGACGTTTTCGTGGCCCTGGTTCCAGACTTCATCGAACCAGCGAAAGAGCAGGGTAGATTGCAGTGCGCGCATGGCAGCGGGGGTAAGGGGTTGAACATCAGCGGCCCGCCTGCCCGGCGCGCCCAGCTGAATTTACCTTAAATCGGTCAGCCGGCCAAGCCCTAACGCAGCAGCCAAAGGGATGGGAGCAAGCGACGCCGAGGCCGGTTTTGCCGTTCTGGCGCTGCCCCGCCGGGAAAAAACTGCGCCGCCACCCGCGCCGTTCGGCTAGCGGAGCCGTACGAAAGCGCGGGCCTGCGCTGCGCCGGAGCTAACCGGTTTGCTGCGGTCGATGGTGCTCATTCATTTTACCCTTTACCCCACAGAGTTATGAACAAGGCAACAAGCAGCAACGGCGCCCTGCTGGGCGCTTCGCTGGCCCTGCTGGCGGCCGGCGCAGTATATGGTGTGTGCCGGGCCTGGCCCGGCAGCGGCCGCTCCAAAGCCAACCGCCGGAACCAATCGGCCAGCCCCGCGGTGGACGTGGCGCTGAACCGCGAAGTGGCGGAGAGCATTCAGCCCAGCCCCGGCACGGCCCACGACTTCACCGACGAAGGCGCCACCGGCAACAACGACTAGCGCGGGGCGCGCGCACGGTAACCGGCCGGGTAAGGGGCAGGCCACGCCGCTTAGCCGGCCGGTTCTTCGTCGCGCACCAGCAGCATGGCCCCGTAGGAATAGCCCCCGCCGAACACTGTGACGACCACGCGCTGGCCGGGCTGCAGGCGCGGCAGCGTATCGGCCAAGCCGATGGCGGCGCCCGCGCAGCCGGTGTTGCCCAGGGTTTCCACGTTCGACACCAGGCGCTCGGGCGGCAGGCCGGTGCTGCGCACCACGTTGTCGCTGATGCGGCCGTTGGCCTGGTGGGGAATCAGCCAGCTGACGTCCTGCACCGTGAGCTGCTGGCGGGCCAGGATCTGCTCGGTAACGCGGGCCATGTACTGGCAGGCGTGCTGAAACACGTCGCGGCCGTGGGGCATGATGATGTTGCGGTTCAGCGGCTGCAGGGTAACGGCGGTGGTGGCCTTGCCCACGGTGGCCGCGCCGCCGGTAATCACGTCGACCACGCGCAGGTCGGTGGGGGCCAGGCGCTCGGCCGAGAGCAGCAGGGCCGCGGCGCCGTCGCCCCAGAGGTGGCCAGCCACGGTGTCGTCTTCGTTGTTGTAGGCCGTGTTGTGCTCCGAGGTCACCACCAGCGCCCGGCGGGCCTTGCCCAGAGCGAAGTAGCCCTGCACGATTTCCACCGCGTTCAGCAGCGAAGAGCAGGCCGAGGAAATGCTCACCACCGGAATGTCGGCCACGCCCAGCGCGTGCTGCACGGCGTGGGCCAGGGTCACGATGGTGTCGTGGGGGGTATAGGTGGCGCCGATGATCAGGTCGATTTCGGCGGCGGCTACGCCCGGGGCTTCGTGCAGCACGCGGCGGGCGGCTTCCACGGCCATGGTGTTGGTGTTTTCACCGGGGGCCGCGCGGCGCCGCTCCCGAATGCCGGTGCGCTCCATGATCCAGTCGGAAGAGAGGCCGTTGCGGCGGGTGAAGTGGTCGTTGGCGACAACGGCCGTGGGCAGGTAGGCAGCGACGTGGTGCAGGTACACAAACAGCAGGAAAAGCGGGTGGCAAGTGGGCGGAGCCGGAGCGAAACTAGGCAGCGGCCGGCAGTATGTACGGCCCGGGCCCGGCCGCCGCCGGGCCGCGCTGCGTAATAGCCGGGTGGCCCGACCAACTGCAGCGCCAGTCCAGCCGCTGCGCGGGTCCCGAGTGCGTCCACCCTGGTTTACCTAAACTGCTATGAAGACTTCCTGGTTTCTGCCGCTGCTCCTGCTCTGGCTGAGCGCCTGTTCCTCCACCGACATCAAATCCACCGAGCAGACGCCCGGTGTGGACTTCAGCGCCTACCGCACCTACAACTTCCTCGACGTGCAGGCCCGCAACGAGGCGGCCTTCGCGGCGCCCGGCAGCGCCATTGCCGACCTGAAAACTGCCGTGGCCCGCGAGCTGGAGCGCCGCGGCTACCAGCGCGCCGACGCGCCCGACCTGTGGGTCAACATCGGCGTAGTCACCCAGGACCAGGTGCAGACGCGCCAGACCGACATCCGCGAGGCCCCGCGCTACATCGGGCAGCGGCGCTACAGCTGGCAAAGCGAGGAAGTGGTGGTCGACCGCTACGAGGTGGGCACCGTGACGGTGGAGCTGGTAGATGCCGCCCGCAACGAGCGGGTGTGGCAGGGCGTGGCTGCCAGCACCCTCACCGACGACCCGCAGAAGCTCACCAGGCGCATCGACGAGGGCATGAGCAAGCTGTTTGAAAAGTACCCGTTGAGCCCGCCGCAACCCTAGCCGCGGCAGCCCGGAAAAGAAAAGCGGCGACTGGAAACACCAGTCGCCGCTTTCAATATCAGCCTTCAGGCCGGGCCGCAGCCCTTAGCGCTGCGGGTTGGGGGTTTGATTGGGGTCGTTGGGGCGGCGGGCGTCGTTGGTGGGGTTGATGCGCTCCACGTCGACCTCGGTTTTGCGCACGGTGTCGCGGATGGTTTCCTCGCGCTCGGTTACTTCCTTGCCCAGGGTCACCTCTTCCACCACGCGGGCTTCCTTGCCCACCACGGCGCGCTCGGCCGACTCGATAACCTCAATCTCGCCTTCCTTGAAGGTGTTGAAATCGGCTTCGGAAGCGGGGCGGTTCACCGGGCGGCGGTCTACGCTGATGTGCTCTTCGCGCAGGCGCACGTGCTCTTCTACCGGGCGCTCCACAATGCGGCTGCGCAGGCGGGCACCGCCGGTTTGCTCCACGCGCTTGCCTACCTGCAGGTTTTCCTCGATTACCTGGGCCGACATGCCTTCCTGGCCCGCCTTAGCTCCGGCGTTCATGCCGGTCCAGTTGCTGTTCTGGTAGCCCGTCTGCTGGGCGCGCTCGTCGATGTCCACCGCCCCGGCGCGGTCGAGGATGGCCGCGGCCTGGTGGGCATTTTCGGCCGAGTGGCAGTGCACCGTCACGATGGACGAGCCGCCCTGCCGGGCTACGTGGGAGTAGCGGCGGGCATCGTCGCTGTCGTTGCCGCCGAAGAGGTTGCTGAAGAAGTTGCTGATGCTGTCCCCGGTGCGGCCGGCCGCGTCGGCGGCGCCCTCGGTTACGGTGCCGCTGCTGTTGCGGTAGTCCGAGGGGTCCCGGTCGGGGCGCAGGGCCTGGCTGGCCTGGTTGCTCACGCTACCGCTCTGGCCCTGGTTCGAGGCTACGTCTACGTGCTCCATGCCGAAGCCGGCGGCGGCGAGTTGCTGGGCGGCTTGCTGCGCCTGGGCGGCGCTATCGAAAATTCCTACTACGGTCTGGTTCATGGCTGTGGTGGTGAATTGGTGGGGGTAAGGGAAAAAACAAGCAACGCCCTCAGGCCGGGTCAACCGGGGGTGGGCCCGACAGGGGCGTGGGTTGGGCTTTGGTGAGGTGTTCGGTGCTGATCTGCTCGTGGCGCAGCGTAACCTGCTCGGCCGTCTGGGTGTGCACCTGGCGTTTGGTGATGCGCACTTCCTCGACCAGCAACAGGCGCTTTTCCACCACCAGCACCTCGCGCAGCACCGGCATGATGGTGGTGTCGCCCTCGTAGCGCACCGCGGGCGGGGCCACGTCCACGTACTGGTTGATGGGCACGTGCTCTACGCTCAGCTCCTCGTGCACCAGCGGCATTTCCACCACCTGGTGCTCTTCGTGCACCTGCTTGGAAACGCGCACCTTGCCGGTTTCCACGAGCTCTTTTTCCACCCGCAACTGCTCGGCAATAACCGGCACCACTACGGCAGGGCGGCTGGGCGGCTGGGGCGGCTGGTTTTCGGAATGGGGCATAACGGGCGGGGAAAGAACCGGCCGACAACAGCCGGCTGGCGGGGAAGAGGCGGGGCCGGGAAGGGCCGGACACGTGGCAGTTGGTACGCGCCGGGCCTTAGTCCGTTATAGCCGAGCTTGGGATAGTTCTGCTTGCGAATAGTTGCCGGCGCCGAGCAAATCGTTGCCGGGCAGCCGGTTAACCGGGATTTGTCCGGGTCAACTAACGAGCCGAATGGAGCAATTTTGCGGCGCCGCGCCCATCGGGACGGGCCCCGGGCCGCCCGCTCCGGCCGCGGTTCGTCGGCCCAGCCGACGGTTCATCCGGGCCATCCGACGCTTCGGCAACCTTTCTTTTCGGCGGGGCAGCCCGGCGGCCACTTTTGAGCCGTCACTTAGCTGCTCGCCCCATGAACCGTCTGCTCCCCCTGTTGCTGCTCTGCCTGCTGCTGCCCACCCGGCACCTGGCGGCCCAAACCGCTACGCTGCTCAGCGGCACCGTGCGCGACGCCGCCGGCCAGCCCCTGCCCGGCGCCAACGTATTCCTGAAAACCACCTTCGACGGCGCCACCACCGACTCGCTCGGCCGCTTCCGCTTCGACACCCGGCAGCGCGGCCCGCTCACCCTGCTGGTAACCCTGCTGGGCTACCAGCCCCAGGAGCAGGCCCTGGTACTCGACGGCCAGCCCCGGCGCCTGAGTCTGACGCTGAAGGAAGTGCGCAACCAGCTCGGCGACGTGACCATCACGGCCGGCTCGTTTGAGGCCAGCGACGAAAAGCGCAGCACCGTGCTCACCACCCGCGACATCGTAACCACCGCCGGGGCCCTGGCCGACGTGAACGGCGCGCTCAACACCCTCCCCGGCACCACCCGCGTGGGCGACGAGGGCCGGCTGTTCGTGCGCGGCGGGGCGGCCGGCGAAACCCGCCAGTACCTCGACGGCCTGCCCCTGCAAAGCCCCTACAACGCCGCCGTCTCGGGCGTGCCGGCCCGGGGGCGCTTCTCGCCCAACCTGTTCAAGGGCACCGTGTTCAGCACCGGCGGCTACTCGGCCGAATACGGGCAGGCCTTGTCGGCGGTGGTGGGGCTGAACTCCTACGACCTGGCCGAGGAAACCCAGACCGGCATCTCGCTGCTCTCGGTGGGCCTGAGTTTCTCGCACCAGCAGCGGTTTGCCCGCAGCTCGGTGGCCGTAACCGGCGACTACGTAAACCTGCAGCCCTACTACGGCCTGGTGCCCCAGCAGTGGGGCTGGCAGCAGGCGCCGCGCTCGGCCGGCGGCTCGCTGGCCCTGCGCCAGCGCACCGGCGAGGCGGGCATGCTCAAGGTGTACGCGGCCCTCACCCGCTCGGCCTTCGCCCTGCGCCAGCCCGACCCGGCCTTTGCCGGCGGCCGCCCGGTGGCCTTGCGCAACGACAACCAGTACGTGAACACCACCTTCCGCAGCCCGCTCACCCGCGGCTGGAGCGTGCAGACCGGCCTGGCCGGCACCCGCGACGAGCAGCTGGTGCGCCCCGACGAGCAGCAGCTGCGCGAGCGGGAGCAAAGCCTGGTGGGCCGCGTGGTGTTCACCAACGACTCGGCCTCGGCCTACTGGAACCTGAAGCTGGGCGCCGAGGCCCTGGGCCAGCGCTACCAGCTGCGCTACCAGGCAGCCCCCGAAGCCGAGGTGGTGCGCGCCGGCTTCGACGAGGGCCGCGTGGCCGCCTTTGCCGAGTCGGACGTGGCTTTCTCCAACCAGCTGGTGGCCCGCGCCGGGGGGCGCGTCGAGTACTCGCGGGTGCTGGGCCGCTGGAACGCCGCCCCGCGCCTGGCCCTGGCCTACCAGCTGGCCGAGGGCAACCAGCTTTCGGGCGCCTGGGGCTACTTCTACCAGACCCCGGCCAACGACGTGCTGCGCGTGGGCCAGTACAACCCGGCCCTGCGCTTCGAGCGGGCCGCGCACTACCTGCTCACCTACCAGCGCATCAAAGACCAGCGCACCCTGCGCGCCGAAGCCTACCACAAGGACTACGCCCAGCTGCTGCGCTACGACGCCCCGCTGCTGAGCACCAACGGCCTGCTACCCCTGGACCCCGCCGCCTACCACAGCACCGGCCGGGGCTACGCCCGCGGCGTGGACCTGTTCTGGCGCGACCGGAAAACGGTGAAGTTTCTCGACTACTGGGTGAGCTACGGCTTGGTCGACACCCGCCGGCAGCAGCGCCTCGACCCGCAGCGGGCCGTGCCCACCTTCGCCGCGCGCCACAACCTCTCGGTGGTGGGCAAGTACTGGATGCACAAGCTGCATACCCAGGTGGGCGCCACCCTCAGCTACGGCTCGCCCCGGGCCTACTACGACCCCAACCGGCCCGGCTACAACCAGGGCCGCACGCCCAGCTACCAGGACCTGAGTTTGAACCTGAGCTACCTGACGACCATCCGGAAAAACCTCACCATCGTGCACCTCTCGTGCTCCAACGTGCTGGGCCGCGACAACGTGTTCGGCTACCGCTACGCCGCCGTGCCCGACGCCAGCGGCCGCTACCCCGGCGTGGCCGTCACGCCCTCGGCCCCGCGCATGCTCTTCGTCGGCCTGCTCATCTCCATCAATAAGCAGCGCCCTGCCGACACCGAAACCGCCCCCGACTAACGCCGCCCGGCCCGACCGCGTGGGCAGCACAAGAACAGCAGCAACCGCCACCGGCCATCAGGCCGGCGGCGGTTGTGCTTTCTAACCCGGCAAGCTACCCTCCCGGAGAGCCGACCGCGCTACGGGCGCTCCACTCCGTCCTCACCATTCGACCACCAGCCAGTCCGGGCGCTGCCCTGGCTGATGGGCTGCCCCAGCCGGTAAGCGCTGATAGTACTCTGCCGCTATCGTCCCGACAGCTTGAGTATAGCCTGCATATACGGTGCGTATAGTCTCCATATAGCCTAACACGCCAGCTGGCTGGAGGAGGCAGTTAGGACTATGCCGGGAAAGCCCAGCAGCGGCAGGAGGGAAGCTGCTGGCGGAAAAACCGGCTCAGGGGTGCAACGCTTCGTCGGGGCGGGGCGGCACTTCATCCACCTGGCTTGACACTTGGGTAAGAGAAACTTTCGGGCGGGTAGGGGCGGGGCCACCTTTGATGCATTCCACCGGCGCTGCTGCCGCGGACCACTTCCCGAAACCCTTTCCACAACCCCACTTTCCAACCCCCACTGCCATGAAAGCCTCCCTGCTCGCCCTCGCCCTGGTCGCCACCGCCTTTACCGCCCCGGCCCAACAGAAAGCTCCCGCCCAGTCGGCTCCGGCTGCGGCCGCCCCGGCCAGCTACGCCGACCTGCTCGCCGGCACCGTGCGCGAGCTGATGAGCACCGGCGAGGTGGCCCGCCTGCGCGAAGTGCACGGCAAGCTGGAGCGCGCCGCCGCCGTGAACCCTACCGACTGGCTGCCGCGCTACTACCAGGCCTATGCCCTCATGCTGATAACCTTCCAGAGCAAGGAAGACGGCGACGTGAAAGACAAGTACCTCGACCAGGCCGAAGCCGCCCTGGCCCAGGCCCGCAAGCTGCGCGGCGACGAGTCGGAGCTGCTGGTGCTGCAGGCCTACCTGCACCAGGCCCGCCTGGGCATTGCCCCCATGACGCGCTCGATGAAGTACTCGCAGCTGGTGAGCCAGACGCTGGAGCAGGCCCGGAAGCTGAATCCCGCCAACCCGCGCATCTACCTGGTGCAGGCCAACAACGTGTACTACACGCCCAAGATGTTCGGCGGCGGCGCCGAGGCGGCCAAGCCCCTTTACGAGGAAGCTAAGACGCGCTTTGCCGCCGCCCGCCCCGCTTCGGCCACGGCCCCGGCCTGGGGTGAGCGGCAGGTGCTGAGCCGCCTGGCGGCCTACACCCAAACGGCCACGGCCAAATAAACCGGCCGGGACGCTGCGCCCTGGTGGTGCCCCCACTCAACCGTCGGGGCACCGCTACTTACCCCCGGCCAGCAGCAGCTGGCCTGTGCGGCGGCAAACCACCGCTGACTTTCGCCGGGTCCTTCCTGCTTACCTTCCGCCCCGCTACTGCGCGGCCCCCGCTGCCGCTGGCTTTACCTTCGCTGCCATGTCGACCTTTTTCCCGGCCGCCCCGCCCGACGAGCCCGCCGCGTACCGCGAGCCCACCATGCCGCCCGTGCGGCGCTGGACGGCCCGACACCGCCGGCGCTGGCTGCGGCTGCTGGCTACGGTGCTGGTCATCAGCCTCAGCATCGGCTTTTTCACCTGTCCCGAGTGCTGGGGCGACGGGCGCAAGATGCTGGTGAACTACACCATGAACTTCGCCTACACCCTGGGCTTGTGGCTGACCAACGGCTACGCCGTGGACTGGCTCGATCAGTACTCAAACTGGAAGCGCGAGCCGGTGAAGCGCCTGCTGCTGACCCTGCTGGTGTCGCTGGGCGGCTCCCTGGTGGTGGTGGTGAGCATCAACCTGTGCTTTCTGGTGCTGTACCGCGGCCTGAGCCCGATGACCATCTTTTCGGCCCCCGCGCTGAGCCGCATCGTGTTTCCGCTGATTCTGACGGCCATCATCTCGCTGGTGCTGCACAGCCGCTCGTTTCTGCTGGGCTGGCGCGAGGCCCTGGTGCGCAACGAGCGGCTGCAGAAAGAAATGGCCCAGGCCGAGGCCGAAAGCCTGCGCCAGCAGCTCGACCCACACTTCCTGTTCAATGCTCTGAATGCGCTGACTTCGCTGGTGGAGGAGGAGCCCAAGCTGGCCGTGCGCTTTATCCGCCAACTCTCACAGGTGTACCGCTACGTGCTTGATGCCCGCGGCCGCGACGTGGTGCCCCTGGCCGACGAGCTGGAATTTGCCCGCTCCTACCTGTTTCTGCAGCACATCCGCTACGGCGACGCGCTGCAGGCCGAGCTGCCCGCCGCCGGGCAGGTGCCGGCCCTGGCCGTGGTGCCCCCGCTGAGTTTGCAGCTGCTGATCGAAAACGCGCTCAAGCACAACGTGGCCACCGCCGCCCAGCCCCTGCACCTGCGCGTGGAGCTGGCCGCCGACGGCCGCAGCCTGCGCGTGGCCAATAGCCTGCGCCCCCGCCGCGTGGCCCCGGGCGAGTCCACCGGCATTGGCCTGCCCAACCTGCAGGGCCGCTACCGCCACCTCACCACTCAGCCCGTGCTGGTTGCCCGCAACGAAGCCGAATTCAGCGTAACCCTGCCCGTGCTGGCGCTGAGCTAATGGGGAGAATGTGGGGAATGGGGAAAATGTGGAAAATGTACTGAGGTGCTGAGGGGCTGATTCAGAAACGGCCATCAGCACCCCAGCACATTCACCCCCATTCTCCCATTGGCGTGAAGCGCCGCACATTCCCCACATTAGCGCGAAGCGCCCCACATTCACCCCCATTCTCCTATTGGCGCGAAGCGCCGCACATTAGCCTATTAACAGAATGACCGCTTTCATCGTGGAAGACGAGCCGCTGGCCGCGCGGCGCCTGGGCGACATGCTGCGCCGCCAGCAGCCGCCGGTGCAGGTGCTGGCCACCGCCGACTCGGTAGAAGCCGCCGCGGCCCTGCTCGAAACCGCCGCGCCGCCCGACGTGCTGTTCCTCGACATTCACCTGGCCGACGGGCTGAGCTTCGAGCTGTTCGAGCGCGTGGACGTGCGCTGCCCGGTGGTGTTTACCACCGCCTACGACCAGTACGCCCTGCGCGCCTTCAAAGTCAACAGCATCGACTACCTGCTCAAGCCCATCGACGAAGACGAGCTGCAGGCGGCCCTGCACAAGCTGCGGGCTTTGCGCGCCGCGGCCCCGGCGCCCGCACCGGCCCCCGCTTTCGACGCCGCGCTGCTGAGCCAGGTGCTGCAGCAGCTGCAGCCGCAGAACCAGTACAAAAAGCAGTTTGTGGTGAAGGTGGGCGAGCATCTGAAGGTGATTCCCGTGGAGCAGATCAGCTACTTCTTCAGCCTGGAAAAAGCCACCTTCGTGCAGACTCGCGAAAACCGCCGCTTCGTGCTCGACCAAACCCTGGAGCAGCTGGAAAAGCTGCTCGACCCGCGGCAGTTCTTCCGCCTCAACCGCGCCTACCTGGTGCACCACGACGCCATTCAGGACATCATTCACTACACCAACTCGCGCCTGAAAACCGTGCTGCAGCCGGTGGGCCCCGAGGGCGACGTGCTGGTGAGCCGCGAGCGGGTGCCCGCCTTCCGCGCCTGGCTGGAGCGCTAGCCCGACGGACCCGCCCGTCAGGGCTTATCAGAGTTGTTCTGAAAGTCGTTTAGAGGTTCTGCTGGGCCCCTAAGCTGATGCCGGACCTACAATAGTGGCTGCTTTCCGTAAGCAGGCTTACCTGAAGACGACCTGATAAATGAGCAATGACCCGGAAGCCCTGCTGAACGAGGCCCTGGCCGCGCTGGGAGAGCAGCTGCGCGTCGACCGGGTGTTTCTGTACGTGCGCGACCCGGCGCGCGGCCGCGGCCGCATTGCCCTGGCGTGGCGTCGCCACGCCCGCGTGCCCGACCCGCGCCACGACTGGCAGGACGATACCGGCGAGCTGCCCCGGCAGGACCCGCTGTTTCGCGCCGCGCTGGCCGGCCAGCCCTCGGTATATGTACCCGACGTGGAAGCGGCCAGCCCCGCGGTGCTCAGCCGCGAGTTCGAGCGCCGCACCTTCGGGCACCGGGCACTAGTGCACGCGCACGTGCTCGATGCGCGGGGCCAGCTCTGGGGGATTGTGCAGCCCTGCGTGTTCGGCCAGCCGCGGGCCTGGACGGCGGCCGAGCAGGCCCACATCGAAGCCCAGTTGCCGCGGCTGCTGCCCCTGGTGCAGGCCTACGTGCGGGCGCAGACCGTTCCGTAGGCGGCGGCTACGCTTCGGCGTCGAGGTGGCGCTGCAGCGCGTCGAGGAACAGGCCCACGTGGTAGCCGTCGGCCAGGCCGTGGTGCACGTTTACGGCCACGGGCAGGAGCAGCTGCGGACCCAGCCGGCGCGCCCGGCCCACCGAAATTTTGGGCACCGAGTCGGGGTGGCTGAACGAACGGGCATGGCTGAGGCCGGTGAACGACACCCAGGGTAGGGCCGAGAAGTGAATCACGTCGGGCCGGGCCGTTACCTCGTTCAGGCGCAGGCCGCTGCTCCGGCGCACGGCCTCGGCTTCGGCGGCCAGCCCCCGGCCGAAATCGGCCAGCGCGGCGGCGTAGGGCACAAAGCTGAAGCCGAAGGTATTGTCGGGGCGGGTGAGCGTGGCCGAGGCGTGGATGACTTCGTAGCAGTACACCTGCCCGCCCTCGATGCGGTAGCGTAGCGCCTCCACTTCGTTGACGGCCCGCAGCACGGCGTGCAGGTAGAACTGAAAAAACGAGACGCCCAGCTCTTTGGCGCGGGCGTAGGCGCGGGTGGCGTCCACGTCGGCCACCACGCCGAAAAAGGGCTCCTCGAAGGCCGAGAAGAAGGCGAAATGCTCCCGGCGGTTCCAGCCGGCCAGGTCAATGAGCTGCTTCATGGGCCGGCAAGTTCGGTAACTTTGCCCGCTCGTTTACTCCTGCCATGCCCGCTCCCCAGCTCATTGCCTTCGACGCCGACGACACCCTGTGGCCCAACCAGCCGCACTACGACGAGGCTGAAACCCGGCTCTACGCCCTGCTCGCCCACTACGCCGACGCCGAAACGCTGACCCGGCGCTTTTTCGAGGTGCAGCGCCAGAACCTGCCGCTGTTCGGCTACGGGGCCAAGTCGTTTATGCTCTCGATGATTGAAACCGTCATCAGCCTCACCAAAGGGGCCGTGACGGGCGAGGAAATCCAGCACGTGCTCGACCGCGGCAAGCGCCTGCTCGACTTTCCCATCGAGCCCCTGCCCGACGTGACGGAGGTGCTGACGGTGCTGCGCGAGCAGGGCCGCGCGCTGATGCTGCTCACCAAGGGCGACCTGTTCGACCAGGAAAGCAAGCTGGCCCGCTCGGGCCTGGGACACTACTTCAGCCACGTCGAAATCGTGAGCGAGAAAAACGAGGCCACCTACCAGCGCATTCTGCAGCGCCACGGCCTGCAGCCGGCCGAGTTCGTGATGATCGGCAACTCGCTCAAGTCCGACGTGCTGCCGGTGGCCCGCCTGGGCGCCCGGGCCGTGCACGTGCCCTACTATACCACCTGGGCCCTGGAGGAAGTGCCCGCCGAGCAGCTTGCGGGCGTCGACTTTCACCAGGTAGCGGCCCTGGCCGAAGTGCCCGCCTACCTGGAGCGGCTGGCACAGGAGGAAGCGTAGTGGGGTCGGCGGTGGGGCGGGCGCGGGCCGGGCAGCACCGGCTGCCCACGGCCCCGGCGCTGCGAATTACTTCCGCTTGCGGAAGTATACGTCGTTGCTGATGGACTCCAGGCGCACCAGCGGCCCGCCCGGCTTGCCCAGGGAGCCGCGCACCTCGTAGCCCACCATTGGCACGCCCGATTTGCGGTTGGTGAAGGCAATGTTCTGGTCGGTATACACCTCGCCGGTAATCGTCTTGAAAGCTACTTGCGCGCCCTGCGCCGGGGGCCAGGTAACGTCCACGAACCCGCTGATGGATTTGGCTTCGAGCTGCCCGCTCAGGCCCGTGGCCTCAATGTTGCCGCTGATGGTGTTCACGCGCAGCGCCACGCCCGCGGGCACTTCAATCTCCACGTCCACGGTGCTGCACACCCGGTAACTTTCGCGCCCGTTCTGCCCCCCGCCCGAGCTCCACGCCGACTGGCCCTTGCCCTCGGGGCAGTCGCCGGGCTGGCCGGTGCGCAGCAGCGCCTCGTCGAAGGCCGACTGCACGGTGATTACGTCGCCGGTGCTGGTCAGAGTGAGCTGAAGGGCGTCGTTGAGCTTGTTCTGGTTGATGGTGACCGAGGCCCGCACGCGCAGCTGCTGGCCGCTGCCGCCGCGGATTTTGATGCTGGTGGCCTGCTGCAGATCCAGCACCACTTGTTGCCGGGCTCCCACCGGGGCGCTTTTTTCAATGATTTTTTGGGCGTGGGCTGCCGGCAGCAGCAAGGTGCCGCAGAGGCTCAGCAGCAGGAGTCGGAAGAGTTTCATGGCAACAGCTGGGTTGAGGGAAGGCGAAAGCAGTTGAAGAGGCGTTATTTGGCTTTGCGCACGAACACGTCGCCGCTCACCGATTGCAGCGCGACCTGGGTGCCGCCGCCGTTCACGGTGCCCTGCACCAGCTGGCCGCCCACCCGCCGCATGTTGCCCTCGGTTTTGCCCACGTTCAGGTCGAAATCGGTGTACACCTCACCCGTGATGGAGCGCAGCTGCAGTGTGGCCCTGCTGGCCGGACGCATGGTCACGTCCACGTCGCCGCTCACCGAGGAAATGGCGCTGGGGGCCTTGCTCAGGTCGGCGTAGCGCACGGTAATGCTGCCGCTCACGGTGTTGGCCACCACGCCGCCGCCCATGTTCAGCAGCTTGGCGTCGCCGTTCTTCAGGTTCAGCTCCACGTTGCCGTCCAGGTCGCGCACTTCCACGCTGCCGCCGTTGAAGTTGCTTTGGTTGAACACCACCGACGCCGAGCGCGGCACCCGGATAACATAGTCAGCGTCTTTGCGCGAGGCCTGCACAATGCGCACCACCTGGTCTTTCTGGGTGACGGAAAGGCCCAGCCGGGTGTTGTCGTCGGCCGAGTTGTAGACGGCCCGCAGGCCCTCGGCGCGCTTGGGCAGGGGCTCGTAGCCGTTGCCGCGAATGATGAGCTCGTCGCCGTTGTAGCCTTCCAGCGTCACGTCGCTGCCCTGCATGTCGAGCTCGATTTTGCGGTCTTTGCCGCCGAGCTTAAGCTTGAATTCCTGGGCCCAGAGGGTCGGCGTTGCCAGCACCAAGCCGGCGAAAGTGAGAAGCAGAGACTTTTTCATGTCGGAAAGAGGATGCACGTGGAGCCCGGCCGGCGCGGCCACGTTCGCGGCGCCGGCAGTGGGAGAGGGGAGGGAAAAGAGGAATGGCTTAAATCAGGGTGCCGAGGCCGTACTCGGCCTGTTGGCGCACGATGGGCAGGGCATCGGGCTTGCGGGCCAGCTGCTCGAGCTGAGTGGCGGCCCGCCGCTCGCGCATGTTCACCAGCAGCTCAATGAGCAGAATCTGCACGTTGGGGTCGGTTTGGATGGTCAGCGACTGGGTGAAGGCCTCGCCCACGCGCGGGTCGGCCCGGAGACGGTAGAGGGCACTGGCCGCGGCCAGGCGCACGTTGGTGTTGGGGTCGAAGTTCAGGGTGTTGATGAGCACCTGCACCGTTGGGTCGCCGGTGGTATCGGCCCGCGCGCCGGCGTTGCTCACCAGCTGAATCCGGTCGCTAGCCGACAGGCGCTGGCCCGCGTCACCCGAAAGCGCGTTGGCCAGCTGCATGGCGTGTTTGGTGGGGCCGGCCGGCGCGGTAATAGCTACGGCGGGGGCTTTGGGCTGCCACCACTGCCCCAGGGCCATGCCCATCAGCAGCAGGGCCACGCCGGCCGCCACGCGCAGCGTCCAGCGGCTAGCTTCGCGGGGCCACAGCGGCCGAACACGGGCTTCTGAAGGGGCCGCTGCGGTTGCTGGCGTCCCGGCCAGAGCAGCCTTTTCCTGCTCCAGCAGCTGCAAAAAGTTGGTGCGCAGCGCGGTCGTAGGTTTAACGGGTTCTATCGATTCCAGCTGAGCTGACAGCTCCCGCAGCTGGGCTACCTGCTCCTGGCAGGCGGCGCACTGGCTGAGGTGGGCGGCCACGCGCTCGGCTTGGTCGGGCGGCAGCACCTGGTCGGCGTAGTCCACCAGCAGGTCGGCTACGGTGAAACAGTCGTATGGCGAAGGGCGGTTGGGCATGGCTAGGAAGCGAAATAGATGGCTCGCAGGGCTTGCAGGGCCCGGTGCGCTTTCACTTTGGCGGCGCCGGCGGTGCAGGCCAGCTGCTGCCCGATTTCCTCGTAGCTGAACCCCTGAAAGCGGTGCAGCACCAGAATGTCGCGCTGGGCCGTGGGCAGCAGCGCCAGGGCTTCGTGCAGGTTTTGTTCGCGCTCGGTGCTGGTCATGGCGGCGAAGGCCGAGGTGCCCAGCCCGCCGTGCTGCTCCACCGCCTGCACATCCACGGTGCGCATCTGCTGCTGGCGCTGCCAGTGGTCGGCGTGGGCGTTGCGGGCCAGTTGATAAATCCAGGCCCGGAACTGCTGGCCCGGCTGGTAGCTGTGGCGGTATTTCAGCAGGCGTTCGAACACGGTTTGGGTGAGGTCTTCGGCCGTTTCTCGGTCGTTGTTGCTGCGGCGCAGCAGGTAGTTGAAAATGGGCAGGTGGTAGCGGTCGAACAGCACGGCCAGCTGGTCCAGGTCGTTGGCCTGCACCTGGGCCATCAGGGCATCGTCGCTCGGGTAGTGGTCGGCCACCGGGGTGGGGGTTGCGGGTTGGTTGAGGGGAGTACCGGCAAATGCGGGCATCGTTACAAGCGCTCCGAAATTTTTTTGCTGAAAGGTTCAGGGCGCGCCAATGCTCCTCAGCCCGTACCCCGCCAGTGAAGAAGGGTAACCGCGTAGCGCAGGTTCCTACGCGCTGTAAGTCAACAAAAAAGCCCCTCGGCAGGAGGGGCTTTTGCTGGTATTTGCGCTTCACCGGACTGGCGGGGGGCTTAGCCGGCGCGATTCACTTCTTCCAGGGAGGAGTTGCGGCGCTTGGCGTCGATTTTGGCGCCCTTGCTGAAGTTGTAGCGCAGCGTCAGGCCCAGGCTGCGGAAGCGGAAGTACTGGTCGAACTCGTTGACGTTGCCGTTGATGTTGGTGCTGAACCGGTAGCGGTAACCCTTGAACAGGTCGCTCACGCTCACGCTCACATCCAGTTTCTCCCGTACAAAGCTGCGCTTCAGCGCCAGCCCTACCCAGTGCATGGGCTCGATCTGGTACAGGCCCGAAGCCGTGGGACCCAGGTAGCGCGCCTCAATTTCCAGGCGCACTTTCGCGGGCAGCAGCAGCGTGTGGTTCGACTGCAGCATGTAGTAGAGCTGCTCGTTGGTGAGAAAGCCGTTGGTGGCGGTGGTGCTGAACTTGCGGTACGATACCACCACGGTGTTCTGGCTGTCC
Source organism: Hymenobacter sp. B81 (assembly GCF_044628455.1). Classification (NCBI taxonomy): domain Bacteria; kingdom Pseudomonadati; phylum Bacteroidota; class Cytophagia; order Cytophagales; family Hymenobacteraceae; genus Hymenobacter; species Hymenobacter sp. B81. Next base: position 92,998 of record NZ_JBIYZW010000001.1, read on the forward strand.
CACCACTTGGCCAGCTTGTAGGGCGCCACGGCGGTCAGGCCGATGATGTGGCCCCGGTCCAGGTTGTCGGTGGTGTACTTGGTGGTAGCCCTTTCCACGTCCAGAATGGGCACTTCCGAAATCACGGCGGTCTGGTAATCGTAGTTGAAGGCCAGGCTGTAGACCTTGCGCAGCGTGTGGGTCAGGCGAAACGCCTGGGTGTACTGTGGCCGCAGCAGGGGGTTGCCCTGCTCGTAGGTGTACGGGTCGCGGTAAAAGCGGAAGGGGTTCAGGCTGCCGTAGTTCGGTCGGGTGAGGCGGCGGCTGTAGCTGAAACTCAAGTCGTAGTCTTTCGACACCTGCTGCTGGGCAAACAGGCTGGGAAACAAATTCAGGTACCGGCGCCGCGTAAGGCTGTCGGTGGTGAGTTCGTGGCCCACGGAGCGGGTGTTTTCCAGTCGCAGGCCGGCCTGCAGCTTGAGCCGTGCGCCTGCCTGGCCGCTCCAGCTCAGGTACGCGGCCTGTATGTTTTCGCGGTACGTGAAGTAGTTGGTGCGCCGCGGGTCGAGCACCAGGGCCCCGTTGTTGAAGTAAAACCGCGAGTCGTTGTCGGCCGTCACCTGGCTGGCCTTTACGCCGGCTTCCAGCTTGTGGCCCGCCGCCAGCGGCCGGGTAAAATCGATCTTGCCGGCGTAGATGCGCAGGTCCGAGAGGGTGTTGGTGTACTCCTGGTTCAGGCTGTCCACGCCGGCTTTGGGGCCGACCAGCGGGGTAAAGCGGTTGAAAAAGTCGGCCTGCCCGCGGTTGTCGATGCGCACTGCGTCCAGGTCGGCGGTGAGGGTGGTGCCGGCCGTATCCAGCTTGCCCTGGTAGTGCAGGTTGCCGGTGTAGTTTTGGTAGGTGCTGCGGCTGATATTGTCGGCGTCGATGTAGCGCGTGGGCTGCTGCGCCGTGGGGCCGAGGTAGGTGTCGGTGAGGAAGTCCGACTGGCCCCGACGGAAGGTGTAGCCGGCCATAAAGCCCACGCTGTGCTGCTTGCTCAGGCTGTAGTCGGCGCCCAGGCGCAGCACCGGCGGACTGGTGGAGGTGAAGTTGCCGGTGGCCTGCTGCGCGAAATACGTAGTGGCGCGCTCGGCGTAGAACACCCGCGTAAACGTGGCGTCGCGCCCGCCCACCCGGCGCGAGGCGTCCAGGGTCAGGAAGCCGTTCCACTTTTCCTGCTTGATGTTCAGGCTGGCGCCGTAGGTGTGGCCCAGTTGCTGGAAGTTGTAGTTGGCCCCGGCGTACACGCTCCCGTTGAGGCCGCGCTGGGTGTTGGTTTTCAGGTTCAGGTTGAGAATGCCCGAGGTGCCCTCCGCGTCGTACTTGGCCGGCGGGTTGGTTATTATTTCGATGTTTTTCAGGTTGGCCGCGGGCATGCCTTCGAGCATGCTGCGCAGCTCCCGCGCCGAGAGGTAAGTCAGCCGGCCGTCGAGCATCACAGTTACCCCGCTCTTGCCGTTGAGCTGAATGTTGCCGTCCTGGTCGATGAACACGCCCGGGGATTTGGCCAGCACGTCGAAGGCCGTGTTGCCGGCCGCCATGGCAGTGCCTTCCACCGTCACCACCATGCGGTCGGCCTCCTGCACGATGGTCGGCCGCAAGCCCACAATGTTGACTTCGCTCAGCTGCTTGGCGTCGGCGCGCAGCACCACGGGGCCGAAGTCCCGGCCGGGGGCCGCGGCGCTGAGGGTAAACGCCGGCGTTTCCTGCGGCAGGTAGCCCACCGAGCTGACGCGCAGCCGGTAGGTGCCGGTCGCGGGCGCCTGCAGCTCGAACCGGCCGTTTTCGTCGGCCACGGTGCCCGTTACGCTGGTAGCAGCGCCGGCCGGCAGCACGGCCACGGTGGCAAAGCCGATGGCCGCGCCTTTTTCGTCCAGGATGCTGCCCGTGAGCCGCCCCGCTTCCTGGCTCCAACCTACGCGGGGCCCCAACAGCAGCAAGGGGAATAGAAGAAGGAAGAAGTGTCGCATAAGGCAGCGGGCAAGGGGTAAACGGAGAGACGAAGAGGGAAGCGAAGGGCAAAAGTTGCGGCACCTGGCGGCCGGGGCTGGCCGCTGGCGGGGCAGGAAACCGCGCTTTTTCGCAATGGTTACAGCTGGCTCCCGAAATATTTATGGCCGCCTGGCCAACGCGTTGCAAAGCCACCCGCGCCGTGGCTGCAAAGCCCGCCAGCCCCGGCGGCCGGCTGAACCCAAAGGGGAAAACAGTCGGTCGCCGGGGCCGCGAAGGGGAAGAAAAAGAAGGTTCAGCGGACTAATGGCCCGCCCAATCGGCCCGCGCCCTTCAGCCGGCCAGGAAGGCAGCGAGTTCCCCGGAGTAAGTGAGCGTGAGCTGGTGCATGGCCCGGGTGCAGGCCACGTAGAGCATGCTCCGGTCGACCTCGGTGCGGTAGTTGCGGGCCGAGGCAAACGGCACCACCACGGCATCGAACTCCAGCCCCTTGGCCAGGTGGGCCGTGGTCACGATGACGCCTTCCTGGAAGGTGGTGGAATCGGCCGTAAGCAGGTGCGCCTGCGAGTCGGGCAGGGCCTGAAATACCTGCTCGGCCTGCCGCTGGGTTTTGCAGATGATGCCCAGGGACTGGTGGCCCGCGCGGCGGAAGTCGGCCACCAGCTGCTGCAGGGCGGCCAGCTCCTCCGGCTGGCTGCCGAGCTGGCGGATGACGGGCGCCGGCCCGTGGCGCTCCAGCGGCATGATGTGGGGGTTGGGTGTGATGCGCTGGGCGAAGGCGGTAATCTCGACGGTAGAGCGGTAGCTGCGGTAGAGCTTCACCACGTCGGCCTGCGGGAAGACGCGCTCAATGGTTTCAGCCGAGGACGCGCTGTAGGGGTTCACTGTCTGGCTCACGTCGCCCAGGATGGTTTTGCGGCAGTGAAACAGGCGCGCCAGTACGGCATACTGCACCGGGGTGTAGTCCTGCATTTCGTCGATGAGCAGGTGCTTCACGTGTTCGTAAGCGGTGATGCCCTCCAGGCGCAGGCGCAGGTAGATGAGCGGAAACACATCGGCCCATTCCAGGTGCGGGCGGTGGTTCAGCGTGAGCAGCTCGGGGCGGCCCAGCCAGCGGTAAAAGTCGCGGTAGAGGTCGGGCACGTGCTGGAAGCGGAACATGCGCTGCAGGCCCTCGGCAATGGCGTTTTTGTCGCCGCCGGTGAGCTTGCGGTCCACTTTGTCGCGCACGTAGGCCCGCACGTCGTGGGCCACCTGCTGAAAGCGCTTGAGCAGCGGCACGCGGTGGTAGGTGCGGAATTTCTGCTGAATAACGGCCGCCGGCACCACCGTGCGCCCCACGCGCAGGTCGGTGAACTGGAAGTAGTGGTTTTCTACGTGCAGCAGGTACTGGTTGAGCTGGCCCAGAAACTCAACCGACGACTTGAACCGCATGCGCTCAATGAAGGCCGGGTCGGGCTTTTCCAGCAGCGCCGACACCTGCTCGAAGAAGGTCTGGAAGGTGTAGCGGGTGTCGAGCAAATCGGCCGCCAGCTCTTCCAGGCCCATTTCGGGCAGGTGCTCTTCGCCCAGCTCGGGCAGCACGTTGGAGATGTAGTCGGCAAAGACTTTGTTGGGGGAGATGATGAGCAGGTCTTTGGCGGCCAGCGTGTCGCGGTAGCGGTAGAGCAGGAAGGCAATGCGGTGCAGGGCAATGGAGGTTTTGCCCGAGCCGGCCACGCCCTGAATCACCATCACCGAGGCCTCTTCGTTGCGGATGACCGCGTTCTGGTCGCGCTGAATGGTGGCCACGATGTTCTTCATCTTGTCGTCGGCCGACTTGGCCAGCTCGCGCTGCAGCACGTCGTCGTGGATGTTCACGCCGCTGTCGAGCATAAACTCCAGGCGCCCGTCGCGAATCTTGTACTGGCGCTTCAGCTCGATGCGGCCGCGGACGGGGCCGGAGGGCGTGTCGTAGGCGGCGGGGCCCAGCTCGAAGTCGTAGAACAAGGAGGAAATGGGGGCGCGCCAGTCGTAGATCAGGTTCTGGCGCTGTCCCTCGCCGGCGAAGGCGTGCACGCCGATGTAGACCGGGGTGGGCGGCTGGTTGGGCAGGGCGAAATCGAGGCGGCCGAAGTAGGGCGACTGCAGCAGCTTGAAAAGCCGGCGCTTTCGGCCCACGGCGGCCTCGCCCGTGAAGGCCATGCGGTTGATGGACTGGTCGGCGGCCACCATGTCGGCCTCGTCCATGCCCGACTGGTGCTCGTGGATGTACTGCTTTTTCTGGCGCAGCTCGGTGGAATACTGCCTGACCGCGTCGTCGACCCGCCGGATGGCCAGCGTCAGCTGCTCCTTGATGTGCTCCAGATACTCTCGTTCCTGCTGTTCAGTGGCGTTCATTCCTTGCGGCGCTTGTAAAACGAACCTTAAAGGTGGCGCCAAAATCTGAGCTGCGGAAGCCGGGGCCGGTTTTAGGGCGGCGGGTGGGCTTAGCCTTCGAGCCAGCTTTTGAGGGCGGCGGCCTTCTCGCGGCTCACCAGCACTTCCTCGGCGGGCGCGGGCGCGAGGTCGAGCTTGAGCTTGCCGTTGAACCAGGGGTGCAGGCGCTGCACGGCCGGCAGCTGGGCCAGAAACTGCCGGTTGAGGCGGAAGAACTGCTGCGAATCGAGCAGCTGCTCGAGCTGCTCGAGGGTGTAGTCGATGAGGTAGCGCTGGCCGGCGTGGGTGACGAGGGTAACGGTTTCGTGGCGGCTCTGGAACCAGGCGGCTTCCTGGGCGCGCACGGGCAGCAGCTGCTCGCCGTGGCGCACCAGAAACCGCGTTTTAGGGGTGCGGCCCGGTCGCGGGGGCAGGCTGTCGACCAGGTGCTCGAGGCGTTGGGCCATGGGAGCGGGGGCCGCCGCGCCGCGCCACTGGCTGAGCTTGTGCAGGGCGGCCTGCAGCTCGGCCAGCTTTATGGGCTTGAGCAGGTAGTCGATGCTGTTGGCCTTGAAAGCGCGCAGGGCGTAGGCGTCGTAGGCGGTGGTGAAGATGACGGGGCTGCCGACCACAAGCTGGTCGAACACGTCCAGGCTCAGGCCGTCGGCCAGGTGAATGTCGGCCAGGATAAGGTCGGGGGCGGGCTGGGCCGTGAGCCACTGCACGGCGCCGGCCACGGTGTCGAGCTGGGCCACGACGTGGGCCTGGGGGGCAGCCTGGGCGAGCAGGCGCTGCAGGCGCTCAGCGGCCGGGTATTCGTCTTCGAGCAGCAGGATGTTCACTTGGGGGGGTAATGTGGTGCGCTGCGCGCTAGTGTGAGGCGCTGCGCGCAATGTGGGGAATGTGGGGCGATGCGTGCTCCTGTTGTGCGCTTCGCTGATGTGGGGAATAGGTGGATGGGGCAAGAAAGGGACTTACTGGAAATGGCGCTACATGCTGGTTCTGCGGACTGGAATTGGGGGTGAAGAAGCGCAATTGGGAATTGCGCTTGCGGAAATCCTATTTACGCTGGAGGAAATTATATTTACACTTATGGAAATCCTAGTTGCGCCCGCGGAAATCCTATTTGCGGCGGCGCAATGGGTTGTTGCGCTGGCGGAAATCCTACTCGCACTAGTGGAAATCCTAGTGGTGGGGGCGCAATGCGTTTGGTGGGGCCTCACCCCCCGGCTCGTGTTGCGAGAGGGGTAGGGCGGCCTCGGCGGGGAGCAGGGGCAGGCGCACGGTGAAGGTGGCGTCGGTGGCGTCGACCTGCACGGGGTGGGCGGGGGCCAGCAGGGCGTAGCGCTCCTGGATGTTGCGCAGGCCGGTGCCGGTGCCGGGGGCCAGGGCGGCGGTGCGCGCCCGCCGCGGGTTCTCGACGCTGAGCCAGTCGGTGCCGTGGTGGCTGGGCTGGGCGGCGATGCGCACGTGCAGGGGGTGCTGGCGGGAGGCTTCGTTGTGCTTGAGGGCGTTTTCGACCAGCAGCTGCACGCTCAAGGGGGCCACCGGGCGGTCGAGCAGCTCGGGCGGTACCTGCACGTCTACCCGCAGGTTGTCGCGCAGACGGGCTTTCTGCAGGGCCACGTAGGTGTCGACGAAGGCCAGCTCCTCGCGCAGGGGCACGGTGCGGCGCTGGTGGCTGAGCAGCACGTAGCGGTAGAGGTCGGCGAGCTGCTCGATAAACTGCTGCGCGGGCTCGTTGCCGGGCTCGATAAAGGCCGCCAGGGTATTGAGGGAGTTGAACAGGAAGTGTGGGTCGAGCTGCTGCTGCAGGGCTTCGAGCTGGGCACGCTGGCTGGCGCTTTGCAGCTGCTCAGCCCGGCGCACGTTGTACACCCACTGCCCGAAGAAATGCCGGCTCTCGTAGAGTAGCTGCAACCCCACCGTGGGAATGAGGTTGAACAGGACCTGGTTGAGCAGCGCGCCCGGCCGCAGCGAGAAGTACTGGGGCAGCAGCAGGTGCAGCACTGCGCGCAGGGCTATGGTGGCCGCGGTGGTGTAAATCAGGCAGGCCACGGCCAGCCACCACAGCCGCCGGGTGGTTTGCTCGACGCGGGGCCAGCGCCGGATCAGCAGCTGCCACAGGGCAATGTTGCCCAGCCAGAGCACCGTGGTGAAGAGCAGCGACACGGCCCAGCTGACCAGGAACATGGGCCACGACCCCAGCTTCTGCCCGCCGGCGAGCAGCACGATGAGCAAACTCAGCAGCGGAATGCCCAGCAGGCGCAGGCGACGGTCGTTCATGGCGGGCAGGGGAGGAGTTGGCAAACCGGCGCCCGCGGCCGGGAGACGCGGGCGCCGGTTGCGGCGGCAAGGTAAGGAGTGGCTGGCCGGGCAGAAACGAGGAGCCGGGGCTTAGCGGCCGGCCCAGAGCGGCAGCCCCTGTAGGGCGTGCCAGTAGAGCCAGCTCACGGCCGCGCAGTACAGCAGGGTGCCCAGCAGCACGAGGGCGGTTTGGGCAGCCGGGCGCAGGCGGGGGAAAGCGCGGGTGAGCAGCCAGCCCAGCAGCGGCAGGGCCTGCAGGGCGTGCAGGCCCAAGAAGTGGGCGGCGCGCAAATCGCCGTGGCGGGTGCTCCAGCCCAGAAAGGGCAGGCCCGCGCCGCCGTCGGCCGCACCTACGGTGTGGGCCAGGCGGGCCGACATGCTGCCCCCCACCGCGCTGCCCACCAGGAACACCAGCAAACCCAGCCGGATGCCCCACACCCAGGCCGCCGAACCCAGCGGCCGGTGCCGGAACACCAGGCCCAGCGCCCATACGATGGCCAGGGTGTTGGCCAGGATGAACAGGCCCATCACGTTGAACACCATCATGTCGAACACCGAGTTCATGTTGAAGTGCGAGGTGGTGCCGCGGGCGGCCTGCAAATACACGCAGCTGATTTCGACGGTCAGGGCCAGGGCCACCACCCGCCCCACGCGGCGGGCGCTACGCCCGGCCGCCGCCGGCAGATCGGTGAGCAGGTAGGCCAGTGACCAGACGTACACCAGCCCGGCCACGCTGAACTTGATGGGCTTGATCCACACGTTGAGGCCGGTGACGGTGCGCTCGTCGAAGGGCAGCAGGGCCAGGGCCAGCAGCAGCAGGGCCGCGTGCAGCCAGCCCGCCCAGGTGAGGGCCGACTGCTCGCGGTGCAGCCGGCGCAGCCAGTGGGGCAGCCGCGGGGCCGGGGTGCGCAGCGTTTCGGGGGGGGGAAGCGTGGTTGTGGTCGTTTTCATGGGAGCAGGGGTAGAAGTCGGAACAGGAAGCGTAAGCCCGCGCTAAGCGGCAACAGGAGCGGGCGCCGGGCGCAGCTGACGCAGGCCGGCGTAGAGCAGCAGGCCAATGGGACCTACCAGGAAGGTGAGCAGCAGGGCCGGTATCAGCAGCAGGTGGGGCAGGCCGCGCCGCTCGGCGTCGCGCACCTCCCAGATGCCCACCAGCAAGTCGAAGCAGAGGTAGTGCAGCCAGCCGGCCGTGAGGGCCCAGGGGTTGCGAAACAGCGCCGCCACCTGCTGCAGGGAGCCGAACCCACCCTCGGCGCCGTGCGGACCGAGGTAGTGCACCAGCAGCAGCGCCGCGTAGCCCGCGGCCAGCAGCAGGGGCCAGGCGCCGCTGCGCACCAGCAGGCGGGTAAAGCGCCAGCGCGGGGCTACCAGCAGCAGCAGCCAGGCGGGCAGCACAGCGGCATTGGCCAGGGAAAACAGCAGGTCGGGGGTGAGGGCGAGGTTCATGGCGCGGGCGGGCAGCGGAGTAGGTAGCGGCTTGCCGTCAAAACTACGCGCCGGGGTGGGGTGTGCCCGCGCCAATCGGGGTGAAGCGGCCCTGCTGCGGGGCGAAGCGTGGGCCGGGGCCGGCGAAGCGCGGCGCAATAGCGGCCGAAACGGCGGCGGGTTGGCAGTCAGTGGATATTTTCGCACCGGCATAGGTCCGCGGGCCCCGGCCCAACCATCGGGGCGCGGGACCGTTCGTGTAGCAGTATGAAGCACTATTTCTGTTGGGCGCTGGCGGGCGGGCTGACCACGGCGGCCTTGGCCGCCCAGGCTGCCACGCCGGCCGATTCCAGCCGCGTGCGCCAAGCCCACCGTCGGCCCGTATTCCAGTTCGACCAGCGCTATTCGGTGCTGCAGGGCAACATGGTGGGCATCAACGGCGTGAAGCTGGGCGTGGAATGGCGCGGCCGCCTGCGCACGGGCCTGGGCTTGTACTTTCTCAGCAGCGGCGTGCCCACCGACAAGCCCCTGCCCGGAAACGCCCCCGTTGGTACCCGCGACGAGGTGCGCTTCCGCTACGCGGCCCTCTACGGCGAGTACGTGGTGCTGGGCACGCCGCGCTGGGAGGTGAGCGTGCCCGTGCAGGCCGGTCTGGGCCGCTACTACCTGCGCTATCAGTTCCCCGACGGCAGCAGCTACCGCACCACCAAGAAAAGTATCTGGCTCGTGGAGCCCACCATAGGCGGGCACATGCGCGTGTTTCGCTGGGTGGGCGTGGGCGCCGGGGCTGGCTACCGACAGGCCCTGTTCACCGCCGACAAGCTCGAAGACGACATCAGCGGCCTCATTTTCTACGGCCGCGTCAAGCTTTTCCTCGGCGACCTGTACAAGGTGGTACGCGGCCGCCAGCGCCTGTTTTCCCAGCAGGGGCTGAAGCGTCCTTAATTATGAATTAATAATTATCAATTATTAATTGTCAGGTAGCGGGCCGACTTGATAGGTCAGCGTACCTTAACTGACAACTGACAACTGACAACTGACAACTGACAACTGACAACTGACAACTGACAACCAGCCTACTTCGTCACGTTTACACCGGTGGAGGTACGGGGGCGGCGCAGCACGTAGTAGCGGTTGGAGTTGGCGCCCTGTTTATCGATGGCCGGGTTGCCGCCCTGCACCACTTGCAGCACCTCCCAGCCCAGAGAGCCCATGTAGTTGAGGGCGCTGATGGGCGTGGCAAACACCTGCAGCTTGCCCACTTCCAGCTTCGACAGCTCCGGCCCGCCGAGCTTCTCGGCGCCGTAGCCGAAATCGGCATACACGTCTTTGCCCACGATGCGCACCTCGCAGTATTCGTAGCGCACCGCTTCGGGCGAAGGGGTGGCCAGATTGCGGGTATTGCTGCTCTGGGCCTGGGCCGAGGCGGCCGAAAAAGTCAGCAAAGCGAGCAAAGAGGCAGCAAGGAAGAGGTGTTTCATAACGGCGGGGAGCGGGTCTGAACACGAAGAAAGCAAAAAGGCCGGCCGCATCCGAGATGCCGCCGGCCTTTCCTTGGTAAAAAGTGCAAATCGGGTGCTGGTTGCTTGTTTTTGGTTGTTGGTCGCTCGTTTTTGGTTGTTGGTCGCTTGCCTTCCGGTACCGAAAGAAGTACACTCTACCAACTACCAACTACCAACTACCAACTACCAACTACCAACTAGTTTACGTGCGGCAGGAACGAGTACTTGCGGCCGTACTCCAGCATCTGCTGGGCAAAGTCGGCGGGGTACTCCACCTTCACGTCCACCATCTTGCCGTCCTGCTGCACCGGCACTAGGCGCGGCTGAATAAAGCCCTGGTAGGGCGCGATGTTGAGCTTCTCGTAGCGGGCCAGCACTTCCTTGTGCAGCACCGGGTCCACCTTCACGCCGTAGTTCTCGATCAGGTTTTTGGCGCCGTTGTAGTCGCCCTCGCTCGTGATGCGCTGGGTTTCGCGCAAAAGCTGCCCAAACAGGCCGCGCAGCTTCTGGTAGTCGTTGATCTTGAAGTAAGTTTTGCCTTCCCGGGTCACCTTCTCGATGACCTTTTCTTTCTGGCCCTTTTCGTACACCCACTTGGCCACCATCTGGCGGTTGCGCATGTGCGACTCTTCCACCGTCTCGCCCAAGGGCAGGCGGGTGAGCTGGGTCATCAGGCCGTTGCGGATGTAGCCGTCGTACTCAGCCTTGCCCACTTCCAGGCTCGGCATCACGCCCATCTGCACCAGCTTGGGGTCCATCACGTAGTACAGGGCCACCAGGTCGGCGCGGCCTTCCTCGATGGCCGAGGCGTAGCTCTTGAGCGTTTCCTTGGTGGTGCCCACACCCTTGTTGATCTGGCCCGAGGCGTGGCCGATAACCTCGTGCATGTCGGTGTGCAGCTTGCCGGCCAGCGAGCTGTACTGGCGCGCGCGCTTCTTCTCTTCGTCGGAGTACGCAAACTCGTCGAGCGAGCCGCCGGCCGAGGCCTGGTCGTAGGCTTCCACGATGTTGCCCAGGTTCACCGACTTCGAGCCGTGGTCCTTGCGAATCCAGGTGGCGTTGGGCAGGTTGATGCCGATGGGCGTACTCGGAGCCGCGTCGCCCGACTCGCCCACCACGGTAATGACCTTGGCCGTGATGCCCACCACGTTCTTTTTCTTGTGCTCGGGCTTGATGGGCGAGTTGTCCTCGAACCACTGGGCCTGGTCGCCGATGGCCTTGATGCGCTTGGTGGCTTCCTGGTCCTTGAACGACACCACCGACTCGTAGCTGGCGCGGTAGCCCAGCGGGTCGCCGTACACCTCAATGAAGCCGTTCACCACATCGGTCTGCGACTTGGTGTCGCGCACCCAGGCAATGTTGTAGTCGTCCCAGGTTTTCAGGTCACCGGTTTGGTAGTACTGCACGAGCTTCTGCAAAGCCAGCTTCTGCTCGGGCGTTTCGGCCACGTCCACGGCCTTGCCCAGCCAGTACACAATCTGGGTGATGCTCTGCCCGTAGAGGCCGCCCACTTTCCAGGGCTGCTCCACAATCTTGCCCGACTTGTCCTTCACCAGGCGCGAGTTCAGGCCGTAGGAAACCGGCGTGGGGTCCTTTTTGTCGATTTTCTTGGCGTAGTAGTCTTCTACCTCCTTCTGGGTGAGGTTCTGGTAGAAGTTATTGGCCGAAGTCTTCACCAGGTCCTGCCCGGCTTCCTGGTTCACGCGCTTGGCGTCCAGGGTTGGGTCGAAGATGATGGGGGTGATGGTGGCCAGGAACTGGTCCACGGTTTCGCCCGGCAGCAACGGCAGCGTGGAGGGCTCCACGCCGCGCACCAGCTCGGCGAAGTACTCGCGCGAGCATTCAGGCACAAACTTGCGGGTACTGTAGTGGTGGTGCAGGCCGTTGGAAAACCAGAACCGCTTGGCGTACACGTTCAGCTTCTGGGCCTGGTCTACCTGCTGGGTGTTGGAGGTAGCGGTGCGGCGCTGCTGGTTGGCTTCCCACACGGCCTCCAGGGTGCGGCGCACACGCAGGTTGTGGCGGTAGTTCTGGTCGTAGCTGATGTCGCGGCCCGCCAGGCCGGCTTCGTAGAGGTAGTAGAGCAGCTCTTTCTGCTGGGCGCTGAGCTGCTCGAAGCCCGGCACCTGGTAGCGCAGGATGCGCAGGTCGGCAAACTGCTCGCTTACTACCTGGAAGGGCTGGGCGTCGCCGGCGCGTTCCATAATGGGCTGGGCCGACGGGGTAGGCGTGGCCGACGCTTCGGATTGAGCCGCGGCTTTGGTGCCAACCGAGCCGCCGGCGGGCGAGGTTGCGGTGGTGGTAGTGGCCGAGCCAGCGCAGCCGCTCAGGCCGGCGGCCAGCAGTAACGCCGCCGCGGCCGGGCGCAGGGAGGAAGTATTCATCAAACGAAAGGGAAAGCAGGTGAGGATGCGAAAGTACAAAGCAACGCATTCGCCCCCGATTCCCCGCCGGGTGAGTGGCCGGGCTTTTTCCCGAGGCCCGGAGCGGCCGCTACAGCTGCTCCAGGGTGCGGCGGCGGTCCAGCTTGCCCGAGCCGGTTTGGGCAAACTGGGCCGCGTAGCGCAGGGCGCGGGGCACTTCGTAGCGGCTCAGGCGCTGGCCAAGCAATTCCAGCAGGCGGACTTCGTCGGCCTCGGCCAGGGGAGGGCCTTCCAGCACCGCCGTAACCTGCTGGCCCAGCCGCTCGTCGGGCAGGCCGGTCACGAACAGGCGGCGGCCGGGCAAATCCAGTTCGGCCAGGGCCACTTCCAGCACCAGTTCCACCTTTTCGGCCGGCACCTTCACCCCGCCCGAGTTAATGACGAAGTCGGCGCGGCCCAGCCATTCAAACAAGTGGTGGTCGTTTTCCGCGAAGCGCACCAGGTCGTTGGTTTGCACCAGCTCCTGCCGGGTTACGTCGCCGCGCAGGGCCAGGCAGCCGCGCTCGTCCTGCTCGGCGTGCAGGCCCGGCAAGAGGCGGTAGTAGGGCGAGGCCTCGGTGCCGTTGAGGCGGCGCAGCGCCACGTGCGAGCAGGTTTCCGTCATGCCGTAGGTGTGGTAGAGGGGCACCTGCAACTGCTGCACGGCCCGGCTCAGGCCCTGGTCGAGCGGGGCGCCGCCGATGAGAATGGCCTTCATCTGCTCCAGGCGCGGGGCGTGGCCCCCTTCGAGAATAGCGCGCAGCTGCAAGGGCACGAAGGAGGCAAAGTCGAAGGCGGCGTCGGGCGGCAAGAGGGCGAAGGGGTCGGCCACGGGCTCCACGATGGTCAGGGGCATCTGAAACTCCAGGGCACGCACCAGCATCATCAGCCCGCCGATAAACTCGCAGTTCAGGCACACCAGCACGCGGTGGCCCACGCCCAGGCCCAGGTAGTCGACGGTGCGGCGGGCGCTGGCCAAGAGTTGGCTGCGCAGCAGGTTGATGGGCTGGGGGGTACCGGTAGAGCCGGAGGTGGTGAGCACGAACTCCTGCGCGCCGTTGAGCCACTGGCGGCAAAAATCAAGGACGCGGGCCTCGTAGCCGTTGATTTCGCCGCCGGCGTGGGCGGGGTACTGCTGAAGGTCGGCGAAGGCGTAGCGGCGGCCGTTGAGTTGCAGCGAATCGGGGAGGGTGGTAGCGGGCATGGGCGGGTGAAGGTAGCAACGCTGGCAGATACCGCCCCGGCCCCGGAAAGGATGCAAACCAGCGCCTAAATCAGCCTGCGGCTGCCAGATGACCCGCCGCGCCGCCGCCAGTCTACGCCGGCGGCTGAGCCGCCTGGTACAGCTTTAGCAGCAAACTGATCTGGCCCCGGTGGTAAATCTCGTCTTCCACCAGATGATACAGCACCCAGGCCAGGTCCGCGCCCGTCTCGGGGTCGTAGGCGGCGAGGCGCCGGGTGAAATCCACGAACGTGAGTCCCTGCAGCGCCGCCAGCATCTGCTGGCGCGACTCGGCCAGCAAAGCCACGTAATGTTCGATGGGCTGGTGCGTGATGAGTTGCGGCAGATACCCGCCCAAATCCAAAGCCGGCAGCCACCGCTCGTTTTCCGCCGCCGTCAGCGGGCGCCCCCCCACGAACACGATGCGGAAGTAGTGCTCGTTGGCCGCCAGGTGCGCCAGCAAGGCGCCCACCGTGTTCCAGCCCGGCTGGTACTGCCAGTGCAGCTCCGCCGCGGTCAGCTGCTCCACCCGCTGCAGGGTCGTTACCCGGGTATCGGCCAGCATACCCAGCAGGTAATCCAGCGCGTGGTCGGCACTGTGGCCAAACGCAATGCGAAACGCTCTTTTAGGCATGGCAGGGAGAAGTAACAAACCGAAGCGCGGCAAAGCTGCACCACCCGCCGCCATTCGCGCAACCCGGCGCCAACGGCCGCTGCTTGCCGCATCAGGTAGCCACGCCTCGGGCCCCGCTCAGGGCAACCAACGCCGCAAGGCCAGAACACTACTTGGGCGGCACCATAAGGGCACGCAGCTGCCGGCTCAGGGCGCGGTTGCGCGTTTCCAGGTACACGGCGCCGCAGGCAGCCCGCGCGCCAAACAGGGCACCCGCCGAGTCCCCAAACAAGCCCTCAATGCGCCGAATCTGCCCCGCCTCAATGCCATTCAGCACCGCCGCCTGCGCGGGCTGGCCGTTGAGGTTCAGCTCCACGGAGCCACCGCGGAAAAAGGCAAAGAACAGCAGGCGGCAGCCGCAGGACTGCCCTGCCGCATTCGCCGTTTCGTTGCGCAACATTCGGTCCCGTATCAGCAGTCCGTCCGAGGGAGCCGCGTACACCGAATCGGCCCGCAGCTTGGCCCTGATCAGCTGCCACCGCTCGGCCGTAGAGCCGGCCGCCTGAAACTGCGTGATCCAGCGGGCGTTGTGGGCTGGCAGTGGGCAATCGGACACAGCGGCGGTCTGGGCCCAGGCCGGCCCGGCACTCAACAGCACCAGCAGGCAGACAACAAATTTCATAGCCGGCAACAGAGAAATGGATGATAAGCAGACCGCGCCCAGGGCGGCAACTTACCATACTTCAGGATAGGCAGCTGCTAAGGTAAACGGCACCGGTGCCCCCAGCGGGAGGGCACCGGCGCCGTTGTAGCTCGGTCGCAGCGGACCGGGCGCCTACACCTTGGCTTCGGCCACTACGGGGCGGGGTCCGCCCGTCACAGGCACGGGGTCAATCACGTAGTCGCGGGCCCGGGCCGCATCAGTCAGCTTATATACCGACTCGCCCGCGGCGCAGAGCTGCACCAGCTGCCGGTAGAGCCCATTGGCAAACACAATGCGCGTCTGGGTAGCCACGCGCCGCGCATTCTCCGCTTCCTTGCGCTCGGCCAGGCCATCGACAAAGGCCGCGTTGCACGTTTCTACCGTTTGCAGCAAGTCTTCGGTGAGGCCCTCCGCGGCGTATTCGCTCAGGTACTTGCGGCCCTGCTTCACCAGCAAGGTAGCCGCCAGGTGCAGCTTCGATTCAGACAAGGCCGTGACGTTGGCCACGCCAAAGCGCTTGTAGCGCGACGTGCGAGCCGAATCTTTCACCGCAATAATGCCTAGCACCTGCTGAATAGCCGTTTCCAGGGCCAGCTGTTCGGCATCTTTCTCGTCGGTTACCACGGCTCCTTCCTGCACCAGCACCGTATCGGGTTCCATGTTCCCGAAAGTGGTGGTCGTCGTTTTGAAATCCGCGATGCGGGCCGCCGTTACGCCTCGCACCGTTAGTGCGGCAGCATCGCGTTCCAGCGAAGGTTGTAGCTCAAGGCAGCGTTGCCACAGCTGGGCTTGGCTAAAGGGATACTCGGCAAAGGGAGGTTGGGCATTCATAACACAAACTGCGTAAAGGGTAGAGATGAAAAAAATAGGTTGGCCCGCTGACAACCAGCTGCTTCCAACCTAAACGTTTACCTCAACAGTGTCAAGTGAATTCCATAAAAAATTTTACTGTATCCGGAAATAGCCCAACCCCGAGCTGCTTGCTTGGTTTAGCGCAACCAAAGCCCCGAAATCAGTAACCAAAGCGTCATCTATAGCAACCAAAGAGGCATCTATAGGACCCCAAGAGCCATTTCTATAAACCAAAGCGTCGTCTATAGAACCCGAAGAGGCATCGATAACAACCAAAGCGCCATCGATAGTAACCGAAGAGCCATCTATAGGAACCTAAGCTTCATCTATAGGATTTTTCTATTCTTCGGTCGGTATAGATGCCTCTTTGGTTACTAGCGGCGGAGCTTCGGGCAGTAGAGGCAGAACCTGGGGCACAGTGACCGGCGCATAGGTTGGATAAGATCAGGCTTCGGGTACAGCCGCTGCCGATTAGGCCAGGGTAGCCGGTTCGTGCGGAACAGTTGCGGCAGGATACGAGGCGGCAACTTCTCCGGCGTTTACGGACGAAGCGGTGCGGCGCCCCGAAGCCGCAGCTGCCAGCAGCTACCAGGGCGCGTGGGCCGCAATGCCAAAACCCACCCGTGCCAAAGCCGGGGCTAGGGCAGTAAAAAAGGGCGGTGCCTAATGGCGCCGCCCCTCTTTTAGGGCTCAACCCGACCTCCCGAAAGACGGGTTAGTAGTGCGTGTAGTGGTAGCGGATGATTTCTTCCAGCTTGCCGTTGCGGGTAGCGCGTTCCTGGCTCAACAGGCCGTTGCGGTTGTAGAAATAGTAGGTAATACGATGATGCGTAGAATTGGAAATACATTTCTCTTTGATTAACTCGCTATTGATGTATGCAAATACGTATTCATTGCAGTAGTCAGTGCCATTGAAGGAATGGTGCTTTTTAACAAGCTTTCCATCTGTGTTAAAGTATGAGGTTTCTGTAGATTCTGGGTCTGCAGATCCGTTTGCTTTATATTGGACTTCTGTCATGATTTTGCCTTGATTGGTATATTGATATGTGATAATGGATTTAAGGTAGAGTCTTGAAGTGGAAGAATACCAGCTAGTGGAATCGGTTTCTCTTACCAGTCTTTCTTGTGAGTCATAGAAATAATGCTGTTTGGAATAGGGTTGTTGATTTTGTGTGAACATGATGTAGCTAAGTAATTTATGGTCTTTACTATAATATTTGGTGCTGCTTAAATAGTTTGGGTGGCAATGGTCACAAGTAGTTTTTGTGTTTTGAATAAGTGGGTTGCTTGTGCTTCTAGTATCCTCTATCGTGCTATCCCGACTAATGAAGTGTTGCTCTAGCTGACTGTCGGCACTATAAATATACTCGTGAGTCTGGTGATTGTTTGTGCGGCGTACATATACTGTGTCGACAGGAAAAGAAGATGATTTGTAGTGCTCATAAAAATTGTAGCTGCTCTCTTTGACTAATCTATTTGAGTGGTCGTATGTAAATCT
The DNA here is from genome assembly GCF_044628455.1 of Hymenobacter sp. B81. Lineage (NCBI taxonomy): Bacteria > Pseudomonadati > Bacteroidota > Cytophagia > Cytophagales > Hymenobacteraceae > Hymenobacter > Hymenobacter sp. B81. The sequence goes on from NZ_JBIYZW010000001.1 coordinate 109,890, forward strand.
TGCTATACGTCCTCTGATGTGATTTTTATCAACAATTTGAGTGTATTTGATATTATCACTGTAGTGGTAATGGTTGTGACTGGTTAATCTGTTATTGAAATCGTAAATACTCTCCTCTTGCTGCCATGTAATAACAGGTAAGTTATGCGTAACGTTATATGTTTTGCTATTTATACCAAAAATTTTATGTTGTTGAACATTAAAATGCTTTTGGTATAACATTACACTATCCTTTTTTGGCTTGCCTTTCTTGTTAAGCATCTGAGAATACGCCGTTACACTACTGATACGATGCTCAAGAAAGTCATTAGCCGTCCAGCCCTGGAAGCCGGTAGTGCCGGGGATATGAACGGGTTTGCTTTTTTGCCCATACCCGAAGCACGGGACGGTAAGCAGCAAAACGAGGAACAAAAATTTCATTCAGACAGCTGCCGCAGGGCGGAATAGGCCCGGGCCGGCGGTGCGGCCCGGGGAAAGATGTATGCAACGGGCTAGGAGCCAACTCCGCCCGGCAAAGCCAACCGCCCCGCGTAACAGGCGCGGCGCTGCTAGGCCAGGGGCGCCCGGCCTCAGGGCTTGGCCGGGGCGGCCGGGGACTCGGGCAGCAGGCGGAAATAGGTGGCCTGGAAGCGGTTGTTGACCACCGTACCTTGTACCTCGGCCTGCCGAATGGCATTGCAGAACCCATCCTGGGCGTGGGCGTCGCCGTGCTCGTCGATGGTGGTGCCGTCCACGAAATAGGCTTGCCCGTTGAGGCGCACGGCCAGGTCGCAGTTTTTGCCGGGCAGGCCCAGCTTGCATTGGCCACAGGCCGCCTCGGCTTGCAGCAGGGGGCGGGCCGCATCGGGGGCGGTAGCCGGGGCCGGCCGGGCCGACGATTGGGCCAGGGCCGGGGCCGTTGCGGCCAGCAGCAGCGAAAACAGCAGATATTTCATGGGAAAGCAGGCGTAGAAAGCAACCAACAAGCCAGCCGGCGCGGCGGCCCGGTCCCCCACCTATACCCGGGCTGCCAACAGCAGAACCGCGCGCATCGTTAGGGCCGGGCAAGATACGGCAACGAGGAATGCCACGGTTTGGACCAGGCAAATGGAGCCGCCGGGGCCGCTGCCCAGAGCTTTCAGCGGGACGGCGGCGGCGGGCCCAAGCCGCGGGAGTGGGTTACTGGCGGGCCAGGCGTTGCAGGGCCTCCTCGCGGGTACTCACGAAGCTCACCTGCCGGCCCTGGTTGCTTTCGGCCATGAAGTCGCGCAGGCTTTGGCTGGTGTAGTAGCTGAAGTCGCCCACAATGGCGAGGCGCACGCGGTAGTTGCTGAACTTCTGCAGGATTTCGCCGGCCACGCCCGTGCGCAGCGCAAAGAAGTCGGGCGTGAGCTGGTGCTGGTGCAGCAGCAGGCCATCGAAGCCCTGGTAATACACGTTGCCGAGCAGGTCGAGGCCGTCGGCGGCGGTTTGAATGACGACCTCATCGGAAACAACCTCGGCAATTTTCAGGTCGTTGATTTCGTGCGCGCTGATTTCCATTTCCGGTATCGGGTTCGGTTTTGTCGCCAGGGAGCAGGCTGGTTGCCGAATGGGGCATAGCAGGCTGTGGGGCGGCGTTCGGGCGCAGCGTAACTCCGGGCCGGTGCAAGTTGCGGGGATTCGGCCAACTGAGAAAGTCCAACCAGCAATCAGCCCTGAGCGGAGGGCGCCTGACCGGCTGCTGGCGGGCAGCAAGTAAACAGTAGAAAACCAAAAGGCGGCCTGACTCGAACCGATGATCAACCAAACGGCCCGGCCCGCAGGGTGCGGGCCGGGCCGTTTCCGGATTCAGCAGCTACGGGCGCTTAGCGCACCAGCAGCTTCAGGTTCTGCACGTGGTTGCGCAGCTGTACCGTTACGATGTACATGCCGGGGCGCAGGTTGGCCGGCAGCGTGTAGCCCAGGGGCTGATTGGCTTTCAGCTCGGCCTGGGTTTGGGTGCCGATGGGCTGGCCCTGGGTGTCGCGCAGCCACAGCTGGGCCGCGCCCTCGTAGTTGGCGGCCGTGAGCCACACCTGTCCGCCCGCCTCGGCCGGGTTGGTGATTTTCAGCTGGGGCCGCTCGATTTCCTGCCCCGCGGCCGTCATCACCGAAGTACCCGCCTCGCGCCAGGCCACCGACTGCGTGGCAACGCGCAGGGTGTAGGCCGAGCTGCTGGTGGCGCCGTTGTAGCCATACACCCGCACGTAGTAGGTAGCGGCCGGGGCGCCGTTGTAGGTGATGGTTTCGGCGGTGGTGCTGGGGTTGGTGGAATTGTAGAGCAGCGTGCCGGCAGCATTGTAGAGCTCCAGCTCGTAGTCGGCGGGCAGCGTGGTGAGCGTGATGCGCAGGTTGTTGTTGGTGCTGCTGCTGGTAAAGCGGTACCAGTCCGAGTCGCCGGCCGGGCACACGTAGGCCGTGTTGTTCACGTTCACGCCAATGGCCGGGGCCGCAGCCAGGGTGTTGTTGGCCTCGTAGCCGTCGGTAGGGCAGGAAGTCGAGCCGCCGCCGTTCGACGTGTAGTTGGCCGCGAAACCCGGGCGCGTGGTGGCGCAGTCGCTGCGGAACTCCAGGAACATCTTGCCCGAGGAGGCCGTGAGCGTGGCCGGTAGCGCGGTGCCCGAGAATTTGCCCAGCAGCGGCGCCTGGTTGTTGGAGCCGTTGAACACCAGCAGGTAGTCGTAATTGCTTTCGAGGTCGAAGCTGGTGAAGGAAAGCGTGACGCTGCTGGCGCCGGTGGGGGCAATCAGCTGGCTTTGGCGGGCGTCGTTGCCGTAGCTGCCGGCGCTGCCGCCCGGGTCAAACACGCTGCCCGAAGCGGCCGTGAAGGTGGTGACGCTGGGCGCGTTGTTGACCAGGGTGTAGAACCGTTCCCAGTTCCAGTTCACGCCCGGGTCGGTGTGGGTTTGGTTGGGGTAGTGCTGGTGGCCCTTGATTTTGACGCAGGCCCCGGTGCTGAGCACGCCCGTGGTGGCCGCGCCGTAGTAGGTGCGCAGCCCGCTGATGCCGTAGCCGCTGCCCACGATGTCGCGGGCCAGGGCCGCCGAGCTGTTGTACATGGCCGTGGTGTACCACGAGGCGTCGTTCACGTAGCCCTCGTGCTCGGTGCCAATGGTGTAGGGGTTTTCGGAGCCGACGTGCCAGGCCTTGTTGGCTTCCGCTACCATCTGCGTTACCTGCCCGTCGCTCGAACGAATGACGTAGTGCGCCGACGCCTGGGCCGAGCAGTTCTTAAACCAGGAGATGCAGCCCGCATACGTGCCCTGCACGGTATGCACCGCGTAGTGGGTAATAGCCGTGCCGCTGCGCGAGCTGTAGTTGCAGGTCGTCAGGTTCGTCAGGGCGGGGCCGTAGTCGGCGGAAGCGGCCACGGCGTAGGTCGAGCCGGCCGGGTTGTACACCTGTCCGTTGCCCCGTACCGCATCTGCCGACACCTCGGCCGTGGCGGCGCTCAGCACCTGGTAGTTGGCCCCGAAGATGCCCGGCAGATCGAGGCGGTAGCTGGGAAAGCCGTAGCGCTGCTGGTTGTCGGCCTTGTTCAGGAACGTCAATACGCTGTAGAGGTGCGAGTCGAGGGCAAAGTTGTTGACCGCGTCTTTTTCCAGCGGCAGCTCGCTGAGGGCCAGCAGCACCGGCAGGTGCTGAGGCAGGTCGGCTCCGGTCAGGTCGCGCTCCTTGGCCAGCCTGGCATAGGCTGCCGCGTAAGCCATGATGTTGGCTGCAGGGTCGAGCTTGATGCGCTCTTCGCTCATGCCCGAAAGCGAGGCCACCAGCCGCAGGTTTTCGCGGAAGTAGTTGCGGCCGTCGGCAAACAAGCCCATCACGCCCGAGGGCAGCGGCATGCCCGTGCAGCTCAGCTGCTCGTCGGCCCCGATGTGGCGCATATGAGTCTGGGTGTAGGCCACGGCTTCGAGCACGCCCCGCGGCACCTCGGGGTGCTGGCGGTAGGCGGCGGCAAACTCGGCCGCGTAGGGCGTCTCGGCGCCGACGGTGTGGGCGGGCGCCGTTTGCGCCTGCAGGGTGGGGGACAGGCCGAGCAGGCCTACCCAGAGGAGTAGGGTTTTGGTCATGCACAGAACGGTGGTTAGGTGTTTGGTTTTGGTGGAGGTAAAGTACTGATTAGGCGGAATAATCCAAGTTTTGCGAAGGGTTTTTTGTAGGCGGCTTCGGCTGGTTTTTTCCAGCATACCACGCCGCGGCCGGGCCGCCGGCCGTTCAGGGCCGCGGGCAAACAAAAAGCCCGCACAGCGGGGGCTGCGCGGGCTTCAATGAGCGAAGAGCCAAGTCGGTTAGGGGAACTTGGGGTACTTCGAGAAGTCGGGCTGACGCTTTTCCATAAAGGCGTTCTTGCCTTCCTTGGCTTCCTCCGAGAGGTAGTACAGCAAGGTGGCGTTGCCGGCCAGCTCCTGAATACCGGCCTGCCCGTCGAGCTCGGCGTTGAACGAGGACTTGAGCATGCGCAGCGCCAGCGGGCTTTTCTGCAGGATTTTGCGGCACCAGGCCAGGGTGGTTTCCTCCAGCTTTTCCAGGGGCACCACTTTGTTTACCAGGCCCATGTCGAGGGCTTCCTGGGCGTCGTACTGGTCGCAGAGGTACCAGATTTCGCGGGCCTTTTTCTGGCCCACCACCCGCGCCAGGTACGAGGCGCCGAAGCCGCCGTCGAACGAGCCCACGTTGGGGCCCGTCTGGCCGAAGCGGGCATTGTCGGCCGCAATGCTCAAGTCGCACACCACGTGCAGCACGTGCCCCCCGCCGATGGCCCAGCCGGCCACCATGGCAATGACGGGCTTGGGAATGGAGCGAATCTGCTTTTGCAGGTCAAGCACATTCAGGCGCGGAATGGTGTCCTGGCCCACGTAGCCGCCGTGGCCGCGCACGCTCTGGTCGCCGCCCGAGCAGAAGGCCTTGCCGCCCTCGCCGGTGAGGATGATGACGCCGATGTCGGTGCGGTTGCGGCAGATGTCCATGGCCTCAATCATTTCCTGCACCGTGAGCGGGGTGAAGGCATTGTGGACCTGCGGGCGGTTGATGGAGATTTTGGCAATGCCCTCGTGCTCGGAAAACAGGATTTCCTTGAATTCCTTGATGGGCGTCCAGGTTACTTGCTGGGACATAAAAGGGTCGTTGAGCTCAGCGCCTTCAGCGTTTTCCTCGGCGGCCTCTGCGGGCTAAGTCGTTGTTACGGATGTAGCCCGCAGAGGCCGCAGAGGTTAAGCGCAGAGGACGCCAAGGCAGTTCAAGAGGAAAAAGACGTGCGCACGGCGGCGCGGTACTGCTCGAAGAAGGCGGCGTTGGTAACCGAGTCGGTGGTAATTTCCAACAGGGTGGCGTTGCCCTTCTTCGCGGGTGCAAAGAAAGCGGGCAGCGCCTTATCCAGCTCGGCAAAGCTTTGCACGCGCTGGTAGCGTAACCCAAAGTCGCGGGCGGTGTTTTCGGCCGTCAGCGTCTGGCGGGTTTCGAAGAACTCTTCCAGCTCGGGTTGCTGCCGGGGCCCGTCGATGAGGCGGAAGATGCCCCCGGCGTGGTTGTTTACCAGAATCACCCGCAGGTTGGGCGTGGGATAGTTGTGCCAGAAGGCGTTGCGGTCGTAGAAGAACGCCACGTCGCCGGTGAGCAGCACCACCAGCCGCTCGGGTCGGGCCAGCGCCGCGCCCACCGCCGTGGAGTTGCAGCCGTCGATGCCGCTGGTGCCGCGGTTGGCAAACACCTCGATGGCGCGGCCGGCGGGCAAGCCCAGGATGTTGGCGTAGCGCACGGCCATGCTGTTGGCCAGGTGCAGGGCGGCGCGGTCGGGCACCCGCTGCAGGGCGCGGTAAATGGCCGTGAACTCGTTGAATGGCTGCCCGGGCTCCTGCATGAACCCGGCAAGGAAGTCGGTGGCCCAGCCGTTGGCCCGCTGCCAGGGCGTGGCAAAGGCGTCGCGGGGGGCGGCCGCCTGGTCGCGCGCTGCGCCGGGCCCCTGCCAGGTCAGGCGCAATTGCCTGTTTTGCGGCTTTTCGTTATTCGTTGCTGCCTTTTCTTCGCTCAGCAGAGCCTGAAAAAACGCCGCCGGCTCCATGCGTATCACGCGGGTGAGCGACTTAAACGTGTCGGCCACCGGCCCGGCGGGCTGCACGTGCCAGTGCTGCCGGGGGGCGTACTCGCGCAGGTAGTTTTTCAGGGCCTTCGAGATGAGTGACTGGCCGAAGGTGATGAGCAGCTCGGGCCGCAGCGCCTCCTTTAGCCCGACTTCGGGCACGGCCATAAACACGTCCTGGCGGCCCAGCGGCGCGGTGCGAATGTCGTAGTCGGGCCCGGCGGGTAGGTGCACGTTGGCAATCAGGTCGCCCACCACCGGAATCTGGTAGGCCGAGGCCAGCTGCCGCAAGGCCAGCAGCAGCGGCTCGTCGGCCGGGTGCTGCCCGGCCACCACCAGGGCCCGGGGCGTCTGGCGCAGCTCCTGCCGCAACGCGCTCAGCTCGGCGGCCGGCAGCTGCGGACTCAGGCTGGTGTGCTGCTGAATGCGGACTTGCTCGTAGCGGATTTCCTCGCCGGCGGCCGGGTAAAACGGTTCGCGCAGGGGCACGTTCACCTGCACCGGCCCGGCCGGAAACTCCTGGGCCAGGTTGATGGCCTCCGACACCATGCGCGTGGCGTGCCAGCGGGCGTCGGGGTGAGTCAGGTCGGCCGGAAACGCAAACGCGCCCTTGGCGTGCCCGCCGTAGAGGTCGGCCTGGCGGATGGTCTGCCCGTCGAGCTGGTCAATCCACTCGGGCGGGCGGTCGGCCGTGAAGAGCACCAGCGGCACGTGCTGAAAGTAGGCCTCGGCCACGGCGGGGGCGTAGTTCAGGCCCGCCGTACCCGAGGTACACACCAGGGCCACCGCCCGTCGCTGCGTTTGGGCCAAACCCAGGGCCACGAAGGCCGCGGCGCGCTCATCGGGCACCACGCGGGTGCGCAGCCGGGGGTGACGGGCAAAGGCAATGGTGAGCGGCGCCGAGCGCGACCCGGGCGACAACACCACGTCGGTAATGCCGTGCCGGGCGCAGATTTCGGCGATGTTGTGAACGGACTGTAGCGGAGACAAAGGCAGGCGGAATGAGGGCGCGGCAAAGGTAACGAGCCCGTCGCCTTGTGGGTTTGGGTGCCTCAATGATGCAGACTACGGCAACGCTGCTCGGGCGTGTCGTACACGTCTGAAGCCTGTCATTGCGAGCGAAGCGAAGCAATCTTTCCTCTAGTAGCAGAAACCGAACGAGCCTGACGAGCCGAAAATGTGCTCCGGCTGGTCAGGCTCTTGTGGTCGTGCCGCGAGAGGAAAGATTGCTTCGTCGTGCCTCCTCGCAATGACAGCAGGTTTTCGGTTCGTCAAGCACCTCCGGCTTCAGCCTGCGAAAAGAACCGATTGTTTCGCTCGCCATGACCGGCTCGTTAGTCCAGTACCGAGCCCACGGTGCGCAGCTTCAGCTCGGTTTCTTCCCACTCGCGGGCCGGGTCCGAGTCGGCGGTGAGACCGGTGCCGGCGTAGAGGATGGCTTCGGTGGGGCGCAGCTGCAGGCAGCGCAGGTTTACAAACAAACGCGAGGTGCCGGGCGCGGGCAGATTCACCGGGCCCATGAAGCCGCTGTAGTAGGTGCGGTCGTAGCCCTCGTGGCGCAGCAGAAAGTCCAGCGCCGCCTGCCGGGGCATGCCGCCCACGGCCGAGGTGGGGTGCAGCAGCCGCAGCATGTCGGTGCCGAAGGTGGGCGAGGCCACGCGCCGCAGGTCGATGCGGAAGTCGGTGCGCAGGTGCAGCAGGTTGCCGGCGGCCACGGTGCGCGGCCCGGTTTCCTCATAGTCGCGCAGGCGGAAATGCTTGAAGCAGCCCACGATGTAGCGGGCCACCAGGGCCTGCTCCTCAATGTCTTTCTGCCGCCAGATGGCCGTGTGCGCCGTCACGTCGTCGGTCAGCGGCTGGGTGCCGGCCAGGGCCATGGTGCGAAACTCGGTGCCGTCTACTTCCACCAGTACTTCGGGCGTGGCGCCCAGCCAGGTGCCGGCCTGCGGTGCGCTCAGCAGCGACACGAAGGCCCGGGGGTGCTGCTCGCACAGGGCCTGAAACGCCCCGAGCGCGTCGAAGCCGGCCGGCAAAGGCCGCCGCGCCGCCCGGCTCGACACCACCTTCTGCACCTGCCCGGCCCGGATGGCGGCCACGCCCGTGGCCACCAGCGCCTCGTAGGCGGCGCGGTCGGCGGTGGGGGGCAGGGGCTGCGGACTCACGTGCCAGCTCAGCTCGGTGGGCGCATCGGGTTCGGCCAGCACGCGCCGGGCGGCGGCGGCGGCTTCGGCCGGCAGGGCGGGGGAAAGCGTCAGCTGCCGGGCTTCGTCGAAGACCACGTCGGCGGGCAGCAGCATGGCCTCGGCGGTGTCGCCGTCCTGAAACGGGTAGAAGGCAAAGCCGGCCGGTGCGGCGGGCTCCAGGGCCGGCGGCAGCCCCGAGAGTAGCAGGGGCTGCAGGCTCAGCAGCAGCACCGGCGCCTCGGCGTGGGGCAGGCGCCACAACGCCACCGACCCGCCGTGGCGCAGCGCCAGGGCAATGAGGCGGCGCAGTGCCCCGAAGCCGTCAGCCGTCAGTTCCCCGGCGTGGCTCATGCCTGGGCGGGTTTGGCGGCGGGCAAATCAATTACGGCCATGGTGATGCGGCTCACGCATACCAGCGCGTCGGTTTGCTCGTCGCGAATCTTGATTTCCCACACCTGGGTGCTGCGGCCGATGTGCAGGGCTTCGGCGCGGCCCACCACGAACCCCGAACGCACGCCCTTCAGGTGGTTGGCGTTGATTTCGAGGCCCACGCAGGCCTGCTTGCGGCGGTCGACCTGCAGCGTGGCCGCGATACTGCCCAGGGTTTCGGCCAAAGCCACCGAGGCGCCGCCGTGCAGCAACCCCATGGGCTGGTGGGTGCGCCGGTCGACGGGCATGCGGCCCACCAGAAACCGCTCGCCCACTTCCAGGATTTCCATGCCCAGGTGCTCGCCCATGGTGTTACGAAACCAGGCGTTGAGGTCGGCGACGGAGGGCAGGGAGGCGGGCAGGGACATGGGACGGGCGGGAACAGGGAGCGGAATCGGCCCGTAAAGGCTACTTTCGGGCTTGAAGCGGCAAAACTACGCCGGAATTTGCGTGGTCAAGAAAATCTACCTCATACGCCACGGCCAGACGTACTTCAACGTGCGCGGCATCGTGCAGGGCAGCGGCGTCGACGCGCCCCTCAACGACGCGGGCCGTCAACAGGCGGCGCAGTTTCACGCGGCCTACCAGCACCTGCCCTTCGCGCGGGTCTACACCTCCACGCTCATGCGCACCCACCAGTCGGTGCAGCCGTTTCTGGCGGCCGGCCTGCCGCAGGAGCAGCACCGGGCGCTCGACGAAATCAGCTGGGGCCGGCGCGAGGGCACGCGCATCACGCCCGAGGAAGACATCGAGTACCACGGCCTGCTGCGGGCCTGGCAGCGCGGCGAAACCCACCTGGGCCTGGCCGGCGGCGAAAGTCCCGAGCAGGTGGCCGCCCGGCAGCGCCCCTTCATCGACGAGGTGCTGCGCGGGCGCCCCGACGAGGAAACCATTCTGGTGTGCATGCACGGCCGGGCCATGCGGGTGCTGCTCTGCCAGCTGCTCAACTACCCGCTCAGCGCCATGGACCACTTCGAGCACCGCAACCTGTGTTTGTACCGCGTGCACTACACCGGCTCGATGTTCAGCGTGCAGAGCTACATGGATACGAGCCACCTAATGTAGCCTGGGTATGAACCGCCGGGCCGTGCTGCTGCTTCTGACCCTTGGTCCCCTGTTCGGCAGCAGTTGCGATAGGGTGAGGACGGCGTCAAATCAGGACGTGCCACCAGAGCCGCGAAACCAGGTCGAACCGGTGGAGGAAGTCGATTCGGCCGCCGCAACAATCATCGACTATTCCCCGCCTCACTGCTGGTCGATAAGCCCGCTGCATTCTTTGGCGCAACGTCCGGCTTTGGAGTTCAATCAACCTTACGGCGGGAAGGTGTTCGTGACCCTGTACCCCGACTCCGCCCGGCAACGGGTGGCAAGATGGCATCTGAGGAGCACGCGGCTAAGCTACAAGCGCAGCGGCGAGGCCTTTTCGCACGCTCACTTTCCCGACGAGAAAAAACCGCTTCCCCGGGAATTACAGCCGCTGTTGCCCCAGCTCGATAAGTATTTGAAGCGTTTGCAACTGCGGGTAGTGCGGCATCAGCACGCCGATTGCTTGGACCCGGTTTCCTTTACCATTCCAATTCGCGTGAGGTAGTACCTTCGAAGAACTTGGCCCTGCGCCGGGGTTAAACAGCCGGGCCGCCGCACCGGCATCGTTTGCGTAAATCGGGTTTGTGCCCCCAAGAATTCCGGTCTATTTTTGACCCCCTGAACCCAACTGACGACTTGCAATGGCCGAAATCATAAAAATGCCCAAGATGAGCGACACGATGACCGAAGGCGTCATCGCCCAGTGGCTCAAGCAAGTGGGCGACAAGGTGAAATCCGGTGATGTGCTGGCGGAAGTGGAAACCGACAAGGCGACCATGGAGCTGGACAACTACGAAGAAGGCACCTTGCTGTATATCGGCCCGAAAAACGGAGAATCAGTTCCCGTCGATGGCGTGCTGGCCATCGTGGGGAAAGAAGGCGAAGACATTTCGGCGCTGCTGAGCCAGGTGCAGGGCGGCGGTGCCGCTCCCGCGCAGCCCCAGGCCGAGCAACCCGCCCCGACCCCGGCCGCTGCCCCGGCTCCCGCCGCTGCGGCCCCGGCAGCACCCGCCGCCGCTGCTCCCGCTGCTGCTCCGGCAGCACCCGCCGGCAACGGTAAGAAGGCCACCGTCATCCGCATGCCCAAGATGAGCGACACGATGACCGAAGGCACCATTGCCGCCTGGCTCAAGAAGGTGGGCGACCAGGTGAAATCGGGCGACGTGCTGGCGGAAGTGGAGACCGACAAGGCGACCATGGAGCTGGACAACTACGAGGACGGTACCCTGCTCTACATCGGCCCCAAGGAAGGCGAGGCCGTAGCCGTTGACGGCATCCTGGCCATCATCGGCGAAGAAGGCGCCGATATCAACGCCCTGCTGGGCGGCCAGTCGGGTGGCGCGGCCGCCCCGGCCCAGGCACCGGCCGCGGAGCAGCCGCAGGCCGAACAGCCCCAGCCCGCCGCGGCTGCGGCTCCGGCTGCCAACGCTCCTGCTGCTGCCGCAACTGGTGGCCGCATCTTCGCCTCGCCGCTGGCCAAGCGCATTGCCCAGGACAAAGGCATCGACCTGAACGCCGTGAAAGGCTCGGGCGAAAACGGCCGCATCGTGTCGCGCGACCTGGAGAATGCCCAGCCCGGCACCGCCCCGCAGGCCCAGCCGGCCGCCGTACCGCAGGCCGCCCCCGCCGCTGCCCCCGCTTCTCCCGCACCGCAGGCTGCTGCCCCGGCTCCGCAGGCCCAGGCCGCCGCGGCCGCGCAGCCCGCCGACGGCACCTACACCGACACGCCGGTGTCGCAGATGCGCAAGGTTATTGCCCGCCGCCTCTCCGAGAGCCTGTTCACGGCCCCGCACTTCTACCTGACCATGGAGATTTTCATGGACAAGGCCATGGAAGCGCGCACCCGCCTGAACGAACTCTCGCCGGTGAAGCTTTCCTTCAACGACCTGGTCATCAAAGCCTCGGCCGCGGCACTGCGGCAGCACCCGGCCATCAACTCGTCGTGGCTGGGCGACAAGATCCGCCAGAACAAGGTGGTCAACATTGGCGTGGCCGTGGCCGTGGACGAAGGCTTGCTGGTGCCGGTGGTGCGCAACGCCGACCAGAAAGGCCTCTCGCAGATTGCCAACGAGGTGAAAGAGCTGGCCGGCAAGGCCAAGAGCAAGAAGCTGCAGCCCGCCGAGTGGGAGGGCAGCACCTTCACCATCTCCAACCTGGGCATGTTCGGCATCGAGGAATTCACGGCCATCATCAACCCGCCCGACGCCTGCATCCTGGCCGTGGGCGGCATCAAGCAGACGCCCGTGGTGAAGGACGGCCAGATCGTCGTCGGCAACGTGATGAAAGTGACCCTCTCGTGCGACCACCGCGTGGTAGACGGCGCCACCGGCGCGGCCTTCCTGCAAACCCTCAAGGGCCTGCTCGAAGACCCCATGCGCATGCTTATTTGAGTTGGCAGTTGTTAGTTGCCAGTTGTCGGTCGCAAGACCGGCAACTGGCAACTGCTTTTTACCCCATCGGGGCTAACAACTGCCAACCCGTAACGGACAACTGATATGAAAATTCGCTCGACTACCGTGCTGGGCGTGCGCCACAACGGCCAGATTGCCGTGGGCGCCGACGGCCAGGCCACCATGGACAAGCACGTGGCCAAGAGCAACGTGCGCAAGATTCGCCAGCTGCACGGCGGCAAGGTCGTCACGGGCTTTGCCGGCTCCACGGCCGACGCCTTTACCCTGCTGGAGCGCTTCGAGGAAAAGCTCGGTGCCTTTGGCCAGAACCTGAAGCGCGCCGCCATTGAGCTGGCCAAGGACTGGCGCAAAGACCAGCACCTGCGCAAGCTCGAAGCCATGATGGTGGTGGCCGACGCCGACGAGCTGCTCATTGTGGCCGGCTCGGGCGACGTGCTGGAGCCCGACTCCGACGTGGCCGCCATCGGCTCGGGCGCCATGTATGCCCAGGCCGCCGCGCTGGCCCTCAAAAAGCACGCGCCCCACCTCACGGCCCGGCAGATGGTGGAAGAAGGCCTGCACATCGCCGCCGACATCTGCATCTACACCAACCACAACCTCATCATCGAAGAACCGAAGCGCGGCTAGCGCGTACGCGCTGAACATTGTCGCCGGCCAATGAACCAGCCCCGCGGGCTGTGCGTTAGGGGCCGGTGCTTCGGTTAGAGAGTAGAGGCACCCCGTACAACCCCCAAGCAATGAACGTAACCAACTTCCTCAAGCACCACTACCGCCACTTCAACGCCGCGGCCCTGATCGACGCCGCCGAAGGCTACAACAAGCACCTGGCCGAGGGCGGCAAAATGATGATTACCCTGGCCGGCGCCATGAGCACCGCCGAAATGGGCATCCAACTCGCCGAGCTCATCCGGCAGGACAAGGTGCAGATCATCAGCTGCACCGGTGCCAACCTGGAGGAGGACATCTTCAACCTGGTGGCCCACGACTTCTACGAGCGCGTGCCCAACTACCGCGACCTGACGCCCGCCGACGAGCAGGCTCTGCTGGAGCGCCACATGAACCGCGTAACCGATACCTGCATTCCCGAAGAGGAAGCCATGCGCCGCCTCGAGCACTCGGTGCTCAAGTTCTGGGAGCAGGCCGACAAGAAGGGCGAGCGGTACTTCCCCCACGAGTTCTTCTACCAGATTCTGAAGTCGGGCGAGCTGGAGCAATACTACCAGATCGACCCCAAGGACTCGTGGATGCTGGCCGCCGCCGAGAAAAACCTGCCCATCATCTGCCCGGGCTGGGAAGACTCCACGCTGGGCAACATCTTCGCCGGTCACGTCATCTCGGGCGACATCCAGAACGTGCACACCGTGCGCACCGGCATCGAGTACATGATCTACCTGGCCGACTGGTACACCCAGAACGCCAAGGAGGAAAGCAAAGTGGGCTTCTTCCAGATCGGTGGCGGCATTGCCGGCGACTTCCCCATCTGCGTGGTGCCCATGCTGCACCAGGACCTGCAGCGCACCTCGGTGCCGCTGTGGGGCTACTTCGCCCAGATTTCCGACTCGACGACCTCCTACGGCTCGTACTCGGGCGCCGTGCCCAACGAGAAAATCACCTGGGGCAAGCTGGGCCAGGACACGCCCAAGTTCATCATCGAATCGGACGCCACCATCGTGGCCCCGCTGATTTTCGCGATGGTGCTGGGCCAGTAATTGCCGACTTAGCTACTTATCAAAAAAGCCCGCCGCTGAATCCAGCGGCGGGCTTTTTTGTGCGCGGGAGTTGCTTAAACGACCGTTTGCAGCAGTTGATGCAGGTCCTCCCGAATTGCTTCTCGTAGCTGCTGATCATCAAGTGGAAAGTCCCGCAGGGAATCCCAGGCGCGCTCGTCTTCAGGAGTAAGGGGGGCATCAAAGTCTAAGTTCTGCAATGCTGCCACGGCTGCGGCTTTGGCTTGCTCGGCGGTGTCGAAAAACTGCGTTTGGATGCTTCGGCAGAAGGCTGCGTCGATGGCTTGGCCTTCTGCGTTGGAGTAGGCATCGGAATAACTCAGGCTATAAGCCAGAATCTGCTTGTCGCTTCGGAATATTTCTAGTTCAATCGAGCTTTTTACTGGTTGGACATCGAGTGTCTTTGCGGAAGCCTGGAACCCCGGGCCGGTCAGCAACTCGGTGTGAATGGAAAGGCTGGGATTCAGCCGTTCGAGGTCGGAAAGGGGAACAAATATGGCCTCGTATAGATCGGTCAAAATGATTTCGAAAGACTCTGTTCGCTCGAATGTAAACATGGGCTGGGGCCTGTAGGGAAAAGGTACGGGTTGGGAAAATCAGCTCTCACGGCCGCACCCCGCCGGTATCCTTGCCGGGCTGGGTGAAGAAGCGCGGGTCGTAGAGTCCTTTCACCGCGTCGGGCTCGTCGATGTGCAGGCGCAGCTGCTCCAGCAGGCCGAGCTTGAGCTGGCGGGCGGCGGCGCGGCGCAGGCGCTTTTCCTGGCGGCTGTCGTCCTGCACCTCGCCCTTGCTTTCGCCCTGGGTTTGGCGGGCCAGGGTGTAAGCTGCTTGCAGGGCAGCGGCGCGGTCGGCCAGGGGCTGACCCAGGGCGGTTTTATACTGCTCGGTGAGGCTGGCGGTGCGGGCCAGCAGGGTGGGCAGCGTGAGCCGGGTGGCGTTGCTGTATTCGCTGCGGCCGCGGGGCATAAACTCAGCCAGGGCCTGGGCATTGGGGCTTTTGCGCTTGAAGACGTACTCCACGTCGGGCAGCAGCTCATCCTTGGCAAAGGCCTTGAAGGCGGCTAGCTGCTGGTCTACCGCATCGGTGCGGCCTTCCCGCTCGCCCAGGTTCTGGCTTTGGTCGCCCAGCAGGGCGGCGTAGCTGGCGTGGTGGGGCTGCAGGGCCGCAATCATGGCGGCGTAGCGGCCGCCCTCGTTCTGGCTGGCGAGGCGGGCCAGGTGCCCGGCCATCAGGTCGCGAAAATCCTCGCGGTTGAGCCGGGGCGATAGAAATGGGTTCTTTAGAAAAGGCAGAAACATATGCGAAGTATATAGGGTGAAACCTCAGCAATATAGGGTCTTTGGTTACCGGGCAAAAGCTTGGCTCCGGAAAATGCAACGGGACGTTGTGCTGATTTACAATGCCCCGCTGAAGCTGATTTGGGGGCTTGTAAACCAATACAATACTCCACCGAGCCTGCTTTGCGGGCTTGAAAAGGTTTACAATGCTCCTTGGCGCGTTCAGCGGAGCATTGTAAACCGTTGCAATGCCCCGCCGAAGCTGCTTTGCTGTTGCGGAGACCCTTCAATGGCCATCCGCTGGCACGCGGGGCTGCGCGCCAGCTGGCTCCCGAACAGCAAAACGGGCCGCTGCGGCGTGCGCAGCGGCCCGTTGGAGGCTACCTACCGGGCGAAGGGGCGGCTTAGTTGACGCCGCCCAGGGATTCGCCGAATTGGTTGCGGCCCACGGCCATCACCTCTTCCAGGGTCACGGCCTTGCCCTTGCTCACGCACGAGCCGGCTTGCATCTCGGGCAGCAGGGCCACCACCGGGCCGCTCTGCGACTCGCTCTGGGCCTGCCCGGCCATGCCCGGCACCCCGGCTACGCCGCCGAGGGCGCGGCCGAGCTTGCCGCCCAGCTTCTTGGCCGTGGCGGCACCGCCCTCGCCCCCCGGCTTGGTGGCCACGGTGGCGGCGTGCACGCGGTTGGTGAGCTTGATTTTGGGCGAGGTGTACACCAGCGACGCCTTGATAATAGGATTGGTTACCTCGCGCTGCTGCCGCTCGTCCCACTTGGTTTCGTGGCCCGAAATCTGGCCCGCGTACAGCTCGTAGTACACCACGCTGCCCTTGGTAGTGGCCGGGTCGAGGTTGGTGTACTGGAGCACGTTAAACGAGGCGTTGTCCACGTCGACGATGTAGTTGCTGATGGGGTGGGTGGCCCGGTTGCGGTTGTAGTCGTCGAGCAGGTTTTTCTTGTTGACGATGCCGTAGCCGCGCTCCATGTACTTCTCGCGGATGGCGTCGAGGCTGCTCTCCTCGTAAATGGATTTGTTGTCGGAGTACTCCAGCACGAATTTGCCCGCCGCATCGTACGAGCCGGCTACCACGCGCACCCAGAAACGGTCGGAAGACGTCAGCGTGGAGAAGTAGGGGTAAATAATGCTGTACTCGTCGACGCCGTAGCAGTCGATTTCGTTGACCAGCTTGCCGTCGATGTAAAACCCGGCGTACTGGGGTTTGCCCGCCGGAGCGGCCGCTTTTTTGGCCTGGCCGAAACCCGTACCAATGCTGGCCGCCACGAGGGCCGTGGTGAGTAGAAAGTGTTTCATTAAAGAAGGGGGAGGAAGGGGGTATTTCCCTACTTTCAGAAAGAGGTATTGCGCCGCTGTTTCGGGAATAATTCCGGCGTACCGGCAATAGGCCAGTTTGCAATAATAATGGGATAAGTAAAACTGAGCAAAAAAATATCTAATTATTGAATAAGCCCCCTCCGGCCCCGCAAAGGCCTTTTACCGCCCGCGCAAAATGCGTAGGTTGCGTTATATACAGCGCGGTATATATACCCGCATATAAGCCACCAATACCCCGAATTGCGGACGGCGTTTATAGCCGCTATCGGTGGCTAAAAAACTTCTTTCCAGTGCGTTGCCAAACGTGCGCAACACCCGGGTACCGGCAGGGCGCAATGGGCTAACCAACGGCCGCCCAAAACGGGCGTTGGTCCGCGAAAAATCAGCTGAATAACAGCAGCCGGCTGCCGCTTATTGGTTGGCCGGCAGGCCCGGCTTATCGGGCTGATTCCGCGGCGGCGCGGGCGCCGTTTTGGCGGCGGTCTTGGCCTTAAAATCGGCCATGAGCGAGGGGTCCTGGCGAATGAGCGAGAGGACAATGGCTACCTGCACCAGCACAATGGTGAGGATGAGCACCACGGTTTGCAGCACCACCGTGCCGATGCTGCGCACCCACTTGTCTTCTACCGGAATGCGGGCGGGTTCCAGCAGCTGGCGGTACACCCACGCGGCGTAGGCCATGTAGGGCAGCATGGCCAGCCCCAGCAGGGGCTGCAGCGCCGGAAAACGCGGTATCAGCAGCAACAGCGGCAGCATCACGAGGCTGGAAATGATGGTGGTGGTGCCCGACACGAAGGCCTGGCTCAGCAGCATCTCGGCAAAGTTGAACCGGGCCGGCCGCAGCAGCCACGCCGCCAGCAGCGTATTGGCAGGCAGCACCACCAGGTAAATCAGCGTGGGGTACTTGGCATACAGCTGCATGTAGCGCTCCAGCATCAGCTGCAGCAGCCGCGGCATCTCGCTTTGCTGGCTGGGGGGCACGGCACTGATGCCCACCGCTGAGAGCAGCAGCATGCTCACGGCGGTAATCAGCAGCAGGTAGGAGATGGGCCGGAAATGCTGGGCCCGGCGGCCGGCCATGTACTCGTGCAGGGCGGCGCCGGGCCGCGTCATCATCTGCCGAAACGTGTACCCGATACCCTTGTCGACGTGCCAGATGGAGTGGGGCAAATCGTGCAGCAGCAGGTAGCGCAGTGTGAGGCGGTGGGTGTGGTGGGCATCCTGCCCGCAGTGGCCGCAGAAGCGCTCGGGCACCGGCTGGCCGCAGTTCAGGCAGGCCGCGTGGGGGTGGGCGGTGGGGGCATCCACGGCCAGGTGCGCGGCGGGTGCGGTAGAGGTCGAATCCATAGCCAAGCGTGTTATCGGGCAGCAACTAGGCGGGGAAGATACGCAAAGCAGCAGGCCAAATAGGCAGCAACGGTCTTTTTGCTGGATTTTTCACGGTTAAGCCTCGCGCTTCACTAGGGCGCCAAAACAACGCCGCCCGGCAACGCAG
Source organism: Hymenobacter sp. B81 (assembly GCF_044628455.1). NCBI lineage: Bacteria > Pseudomonadati > Bacteroidota > Cytophagia > Cytophagales > Hymenobacteraceae > Hymenobacter > Hymenobacter sp. B81. The sequence continues at coordinate 127,909 of NZ_JBIYZW010000001.1, forward strand.
GGGCGCGGCCGGGCGGGCAAAAACGAGCAGGATCAGAGGCTGCTAGAAGCGGAACAGCGGACGGGCCGGGTTCCACACGCCCCAGGGAATCATCAGCAGCACCAGTAGCAGGGCCAGGCCGAAGAAGATGGCGGCTTTCTTGTGCTTGCGCACGGGGTCGGTGGCCTTTTTGGAGAGCGAGCGGCCCACCTGGGCCAGCACCACGGCCAGCACCATGCCGGCAATGTGCTCGACGCCCCAGAAGCGGGTACCCGGGTCTTTCATGGTGCCGGCCGTTTCCATGGCCTTCAGCCCGAAGGGGCTCAGGCCGAAATACAGAATCAAACCCAGCAGCAGCTGCAGGTGCATGGAGCCCACGAACGAGGCGGCCATGCCGTTGTCGGCGCCGGTGTAGGGCTTGCGGCCCAGCCAGCCCGCGAGGGCGCGCAGCAGGGCAATCAAACCAAAAATCAGGACGAGCCAGCGCGTCCAGGAGTGCAGCAGAAGAAAGGTGTTGTACATAAGCAGCGGGTTGGTGCGGGGGCAAAGTAACTCATTCGGCATTTATCAATTATCATTTAACATGTATCAATCGGTAGCCGGAATCAGGTAATCATTGATCATTTATCAACGATCAATCGGTAGCCGAAAATAGGGTGGGCATATCGGCTATGATGAGCGAGTGAATGAGCGGGATGGGCAAGCGCAGCAGCCCAGGACGGCACGAAACAGGAAGCAGCCGGATGCTAACAGGATGATAAATGTTAATTGATCAATGATCTAGTCCTTCCAGCGGGTAGACTTCCTCGGGCACGAACCGTTCGCCCTCCTGGCGCAGAACGGCCAGGTTGCTGATGCGCAGCTGCAGGTTGAAGGTCTGCTCGTTAAGGTACTGCAGCACGGGGCCCAGCAGATCGGGGGTGGTGTCGTGCAGGGCCAGGGAAATGTGGGGCAGCCACAGATCGGGCTGGCTGTAGCGGTCGGTGCGCTGGCACAGGGGCGCGGCGGCGCTCAGCAGGCGGTGGTGCAGGCGGTTGAGGTCGTCGGAGCGCAGCACCGGGATGTAGATAACCGGGTTAGGGCCCGGAAACAAGCCCAGGCCGGTGGTGTAGGCCGCAAACGGGGCCGTGGTGGCCGCTACCTCGGCCAGCACCTGCTTGAGCATCTCGGGCTGCATGCTGCCGGCCAGCAGGTAGGTAATGTGCGGATCGGGCGTGGCCTGCACGTCGTCGAGACCGAACTCGGTTTCCAGACTGTGAATGATGCCGTTGATTCGGGCCGCGTTTTGCGGGTTGAGCAGGGAGGTAATAGCCAGCATGGGGGGGCTACACGGCCGAAGCAGGGTTGGGGTTGCCGGTTTCGGTGGCCCGGGCCTGCATGGCGGCGTTGAACTGGCGGCTCTGCCCGCGCGCAATGCTCAGGGTTTGCCACTGCTCGCCGCGCAGGTGCTTGGCCAGCAGCACCAATTGCCCGGCGTGGTAGGCGTAGTGAGTTACCTGCCGCGTCAGCGCGTCGAGCACCGTGTGCGGCTCCTGCCGGATGGTCACCGTATACAGCCACCGCTCGGGGTGCTGCTCCAGCTCATCGAACACCTGCCAGAGAATGGGCCAGGCCACCTGCCACTGCTGCTGCAGCGCGGGCACCACTGCTACCGAAGCCGGCGGCTCAAACTCCTGGTCGCGCTGGCGGTCGGGCTTTTCGCCGTCGGTGGTCCAGAAATCGGTGAAGCGCGAGCGGAGGTTGCCCACCAAATGCTGCACAATCACGGCGGCGCTGTTGGCCCCCGGCGCGGGCACGTGCAGCCACTCTTCGGGGCTGAGCTGCTGCAGGGCTTTGTCGGCCAGGTGGTAGGAGCTCTGGAAGCTGCGGCGCAGCGCGCTCAGCAGGGCGGGGGCAAGCAAATCGGAAGCAGACATGGCAGGGAAAAGTTGCGGGAAACCACGGGCCGGCCGCCAAAGTAACAACCACCGCCGGGGAAACCCGCAACCCCCGGACCGCTGACGTGGTTGCAACAGCGGCCCCGCAACTCCCTGCCAACCGGACCGGCGGCGGAGTTCAGCCGGGCGCCCCGCTTTTACGTTAAGCCCCCAGCCTGTCGCTCCGTTTGTGAACTACTCCCCGCCCGTCGCTTCCACCGTCGCCTCAGCCGCCGCGGCCGGCCCCCCGCGCCGGCGCCGCTGGCAGTGGTGGCTGGGCGGGGCGATACTGCTGCTGGCGGCCCTGGCGGCCCTGGCGGCCCTGGTCTACTGGCAGTTCGACCCCTGGCTGCGGCGCATGCTCGAGCGGCAGGTAGCCGAGAAGTCACGGGGCCGCTACCAGCTACGCATCGGCGAGCTGCGCACCAGCCTGCGCGCCCGCTCCCTCACGCTCACCGGCATCCGGCTGCGGCCCCAGGCGGGTTTCGCCGCTGCCGACTCGCTGCCCGCGCCCTGGCTGGCGCTCGACGTGGGCCGCCTGCGCGTGGGGGGCATCGGGCTGGGGGCTCTGCTGCGCCGTCAGGTAGTGCCCGTTGATAGCCTGCTGCTTGATGAGGTGCGGGCCCGGGTGCTGCGCACGCCCCCGGAGTTCGGCGGGGCCAAACCCCTGCACGAGCAGCTGCCGCCCCGCCTGGCGGGCATTCGCCTCGGCCACCTGGCCCTGCGCGACGTGCGCGTGCACTCGGGCCCGGCCAGCCAGCCTACCAGCGAGCTGCGCCAGGGCCAGCTCACCGCTACCGACCTGCTCATCAGCCGCGGCGGGGCCGCCGACCACCGCCGCCTGGGCTACGCCGCCGCCGTGGAGCTGCACGCGGCGGGGCTGAAGGCGTTGGTGCCCGGCCACGCCTTCTCGCTGGGCGCCGCCCGGTTTTCGTCGCGCCGCCGCCGGCTGGAGCTGGACTCGCTGCGGGTGCAGCCCCGCACGGCGGGCCGCCAGCCCGGGGCCGCGTCGGTCAACCTGGAGCTGGCCGGGGCCACGCTCACGGGCCTGCACCCCGAGCTGCTGGGCCGCCGCGAGCTGCGAGCCGACACCCTGCGCTTCCGCCGGCCCCAGCTCACCTTTGGCCTGCCCGCCACGCCCCCGCCGCCCCTGCACGAGGCCCTGGCGCCCTACCTGCGCCGCATCCAGCTGGCCCACTTGCAAGTGGCCAATGGCTGGCTACGTGTGACGGGCAGCCAGCTGGCGCCCACGGTACAGGCCATTCAGCTGCGGGCCCGCCAGGTGCAGCTCGACCCGGCCGGGCACCGCGACCCGCAGCGCCTGCTCTACGCCCGCGCCTGGGAGCTGCGCACCGGCCCCGGCCGCCTCAGCCTGGGCGACCCGTACCAGCTCCGCTACCAAACCCTGGCGTTGGCCAGCCAGCCCGGCACCATCAGCGTCAGTCAGCTGCTGATTCGGCCCACGGTGTCGCTCCCGGTGATGGCCCGGCGCAAGGGGCACCAGGTGTCGCACCTCACCGCGCGCCTGCCGCGGGTGCAGGCCGCGGGCTTCGACTTTGCGGCCCTGCTGCGCCGCGGGGAGGTGCGGGTGCGCACTGTTGAGGTGCGCAACCCGCGGCTCGACGTGCGCGGCAACTCCCAGTACCCCATCAAGCCGCACCCGTCCACCATCACCCCCGAGCAGATTGGCCAACTGCCTTTCCGCCTCGACGTGCGCCGCCTGCAGCTCACCAACGGAAACCTGTACTTTACCTTTCTGGGGCGGCTGGCCACGCGCTGGGCCCACGCCCGCATTACCCGGCTCAACGGCACGGCCACCAACCTCAGCAATGACCCGCGCCGCATGACCGACCGCACGCCCATGGTGCTGCGCGCCTCGGCCTACCTGCAAGGCCGGTCGCGGCTGCGAGCCACAGGCTGGTTTGCCCTGCGCGACCCGCGCGGCCGGCACCGCATTGCGGGCACGTTCGGGCCGGCGCCGGTAGCCATCCTCAACGACATCACCGAACCCGGGCGCTACGTGCGCTTCCGCGCGGGGCAGGTGCAGGGCATCCGCTTCGAGGCGCAGTTCGACCAGCAACAGGCCCGCGGCACCATGTGGGCGCGCTACTCCGGCCTGAAGCTGGAGTTTCTGAGCCGCCGTGATGGGGGTGATGACCAGAAAACGCTCTTTACCAAAGCCAAATCCAAGCTGGTGAACGGCCTGGTTATCCGCGACCAAAATCCGCGCAAGGGTGAGCTGCAGGCCGGCACCATCCGCAGTCGGCGGGAACCGCGCTACGCCGTGTTTGCCCTCTGGCAGCAGGCAATGGTGAGTGGGCTGCTGCACAGCATCGGGGTGCCCCGCTCCCTGGCCACCCGCATCAGCCAGCAGTGAGGCAGAGCTAGTACTCGCTGCTAGAAATGGCGGAGTGAGTCCTGTAAAGGCTGATCAAAAAAACGGAGAGGGGTTCATTCAACGGTTAATCGGGTATTGGACTTATTGATAATATAGCTTTTCTTCCTTGGTAATGCGCCAATAGTGAAGCATTTTGGCTTGTTCGACGGAGTTGTTAGGATCAGTCATTAAGCCCCAGTTCATAACTGAACAATTTGACTCGAGGTGAACAATTTTTTCGGGCGAATCCGCAATAGTGCGTAAAGCATCAACCTCGCAATTGTTTTCCTTTAGATTTGATTGATCGGTGTAGGAATAAAATCCAATAACTCCAACCAAAGCAGCTAAGTATACGCGTTTGAAACGCGCCTGGATACTGTTGATCAGGTAGAGCGTGGATGTGCCTATTAGATAAAGCAAGGATAATGTAACAGGCATAATACTATCGCGACGAATAATGTATGGCCGGTACTCGCGGTATCCACCCAATGGTAAAAGCAGGATGTAAAGAGCCGACAAAATGAGAAGCCACTGGGCTGCCTTGATTATCCGACCTGTTTGCTTATTACGTGGCATAGAGCGAATAATAAATAGGTTGATAATAACGCAGAGTAACAGCAGGGGAAACCCAGCACGTTGTCCCAATTCGATCCAGAACCCCTGACCCAGTTTGCTATATCGTTCGGTTAACGAAATCGTGTCCACGTTCTCGAGGTTAAACGTGCCGATATACAGCGAGTACAGGCAGCAGAACACAAAGAAGGTAAGCTGCCATAGTACTGCCTTGGGAATGCTGCTGATGGCCACCTTTGTGCGGGTTATAAAAGGAATTTCAGGGCTGGAACTGAAGCTTTTCCAACAGAGGTAGAGTAGAACACTGCCACTCATCATCGACGCGGCGGCTGGAATAAGTGGGCCACTGAGCGCCAGGATAACGGCAAGAACCGGTAGCGCAAAATTCCATTCAATCGTAATGGGAGTATGAGAATCAGTGAAAAGTAGTTTGTAGAATGGTAGAAAATAAACAAGTAACCCAGCCAGGGGTAACGCGTAAAAAATCGTGTACGTAATAGATCTATCAATAATGGCCATCTGGTCGTGGTAGCCAGCTGTTTGAAAAAATGGCGTGATAATAATGGCTGCAAATAGGAAAGCCTTGCTTATAGGTTTGGCTGTATTGCTGATGTAAAACGATAGTATAAATATTAACCCAGCCTGAATAAGCGTTTTGGCAATGGCACAGGCCATATATATACTATTGATGGGGTTGGTAAAATGCTGTAATGCCAACGGAACATTGCGCAGATAAGTGTATAAAGCTAAGTGGGCAAAATGTCGGTTAGGGCCTATGGATAATTCTCCGCGCAACAATGCCCCTAACCCAAAGGCATCGTCCAGCACCGGCTGCATATAGGCCCGCGGTAAGACAACTGCGGTCATGTCACCATCGTGCGGAACGTTGATATGCTGCACGTAGGAGTAGCCCAGGTCCAGCAGCAACAAGGGCAGCAGCAGCAGATAGCTGTAACGCAGCAACTGGGACCAGCGACTTTTTCGCTTCGGTTGCAGGGAGGGTGAGCGAAAGGAGGACTGGCTGAGCTGGCTAGGTACACTTACTCGCTCCAGCGCAGGCTGGGCGGGGGGGAGGGAAGAGGGTTGGTTTATTAGTGTTTCTAGGTCAGATGCTTCTGATGGAATGCTGGCAGTGAGATTCTCGGTTCCTTCGGGCAGTACCCGTAAGGTATTAACCAGGCGAACCCCAATGTTTTCCACAGGCAGGTCGATACCGATGTCGGTGACGAGCACGGTTCCTGCGGGCAGCGGGTTGGGGAAGCCACTTAAGCTCCGGCCTCCAAGGTCCGTAAGCCACTCCTGATCGGGGCGGCAATGCTGGTCAATATGGTACTCGGCACCCTGCTGCTGCAAGGCTTCCGGAGAGCCTACTCCAAGTTGCAGCAATTCGGCAACTAGCAACTCCACGTAGTACTGCCGAATAGCCGGGTAGCTTTTGCCGACAGCAATGAAGTTGGTCAGCGCTTGTTGCACCCGCACCACTGCCTCATACACTTGCCGCTGACGAGGGGAATAGTGGCCACTAACTGGAATAGTACGCGTGAGTGCGCCCGCATACCCGTAATACGAGGCCGGTGCATTGAGCAATGCCAGTTCCCCAGCGGGGCCGGGTTCCGAGTAGCCACTGCGCCGACCAATTAATTCGCGAAGCGTGGTCAAGGGCGTGGCAGGAGTCCTCATCGTCCACGAGGCTCCTTCATATTGCCAATATACATGGAGCAGCTCGGCCTCGAGTTGGCGCGGTGTCATGGAAGACCGCACGCAGGCTAAGACCCGGTGATAACCGGCCTGGGAGATGTTCACTGCGGCCCGTATTAGGTCTACCTCTGCTTCAGATGGGGTTAATTGCAGACGCGCCAGGACGGGGTCCGTGAATTCGTATTCTTGCCACGGTAATTGCCGCTTAAGCCACCGGGGTAAATCATTGGCCCCGGTTTCCAAAAAAGAGGATTGATTCAGGTATATGCGGCTGACGAATGAGACTGTTTGAGCAACAGTCTCTTGGAATTCGTGATAACCACGAATATTGGTTATACCTGTGTTAAGGCTGACTGTGTCATGGTCAATTTGCAGCTTATTCGTCGCCTCATCCGTTGAGATGAACAGTATTTCACGTAAATGCTCATCAGGGTGTTGGGGCAAAAGCAGCAGGTATGCTCTGACCTGCTGTAAGCCTGTAAGCCAGTACAAATCATTCCCAAAAGGTGATTCGGTTAAATAATCGAAAGGGACCGAATTGTCAGTTGGAGTTACGTGGAATATGGCTAACGAACCGGGGGGCAAAGCAGCCGCTACGCGTTGCCGGTTGAAAGCGAAAAGGGAAGCCAGATTCATGTAATGGGTTGAGCCAAATGGAATTTAAGATGCAAGTAGCATTGAGAAGCCATGGCTTTGCAAGTCCGCAAGCGATAATCTGTGTATGCTGCCGGAGCATGTTACCCATTAGTCGGTGGCAGTGGCACTTATTGCGTAGCTTTAGCCTGCCACATCCATGAACTGAAGCATCCGAGCCGATTCCCCAGGTCTCCAGGTTTCCTTTCGCGCCTGTTTCGAGTACCTTTTTCTTCCGGCTCATGATCATTCTCGTTGCCTTCGTGGCGCACTGGTACCTGTCGTTGTTTACGCAGACGTTTTTCCAGCACCGCTACGCTGCCCACCGCATGTTTACCATGCACCCACGGTGGGAGCGTTTCTTCTTCATCTTCACTTTCCTGACCCAGGGCTCGTCGTTTATGTCGCCGCGGGTGTACGCGCTGCTGCACCGCATGCACCACGCCTACTCCGACACCGCGCAGGACCCGCACTCCCCGCACCACACCTCGAATGCCTTCACCATGATGTGGCAGACGCGCACGGTGTACCAGCAGGTCATGCAGGGGAAGCACGCGGCCGCCGCCCGTTTCGAGGGCAACTACCCGGAGTGGACCGCTCTCGAAGAGCTGGGCAACAAGTGGTACTCCCGCGTGGGCTGGGGGGCGCTGTACGTGCTGTTCTACGCCGAGTTTGCCACGGCCTGGTGGATGTTTCTGCTGCTGCCCGTACACTTCGCCATGGGCGCCGTGCACGGCGCCATTGTGAACTGGGGCGGCCACAAGTACGGATACCAGAACTTCGACAACCACGACAAGTCGCGCAACTCGCTGTTTTTCGACTTTCTGACCGGCGGCGAGCTGTTTCAGAACAACCACCACAAGCTCTCCAGCCGCGCCAACTTCGGCGTGAAGTGGTGGGAGCTGGACCCCACCTACCCCGTCATCTGGACCTTGGACAAAGTTGGCATCATCCGGCTGCGGCAGTCCAAGTCTCAGGCCGAGGCCGGGCGCGTAGCCGCCTAGCGCGCCGGATAAGCGAAGCGGGCCATTACGGACGCTTCGCTATTTTGCCGTGCTACTACCCGCCTCACCAACCGGCTCATGACGCCTCGCGCCCGCATTTTATGGCTTATCGGCTGGCTGGCGGCGACGGGCGTGGTGGCGCTGGTTTGCTGGCTCCCCCGGTCGGCATGGCAAGAATTGTGGCAGGAGCTGAGCACCTCCGATACCTTCTATCAGTTTGTGCTGGTGGGCTTTCTGGCCCAGCTCATCGACGGGCTGCTGGGCATGGGCTTCGGCGTCGTCACGGCCATCAGTCTGATGTCGTTGGGTATGAACCCGGCGGCCGTCAGCGCCAGTATCCATACCGCCGAAATGTTTTCGAGCGGGGCCGCCGGCTACCACCATTTCCGGCTGGGCAACGTCAACCGTCGCCTGTTCAAGGCCCTGATTCTGCCGGGTGTGCTGGGGGCGGTGGGCGGGGCGTTCGTGCTGTCGTACTTCGGGGGCGAACCACCCGGCGACTGGGTGCGGCCGGTGGTGGCGGTGTATTTGCTGCTGCTGGGCTTGCGCATTCTGGGCAAGGCCCTTCAGGCGGCGCAAACCAAGCGGGCCAAGGTGCGGCACGTGGGCTGGCTGGCGGCGGCCGGCGGCTTTCTCGATTCGTTTGGCGGCGGCGGCTGGGGGCCGCTGGTCACCAGCACGCTCATTGCCCGCGGCCGCACCCCGCAGTACGTCATTGGCACGGTCAGCGTCACCGAGTTTTTCGTGACCCTGGCCAGCTCGCTCACCTTCGTGTCGGTTATCGGGGTGGCCTACTGGCCGGTGGTGCTGGGCCTGATTGTGGGCGGCCTGCTGGCGGCCCCGCTGGCGGCGCGGCTGGCCGGGCGCATTCCCGTGCGCTGGATGTTGCTAGGGGTGGGCCTGATGGTGGTGTTCTGGAGTTTGTGGCGGCTCTACCGCCTGTTTGCGTAGGCGGCCGGGTAGGCCGCAGCACGAACGGAAAGGGCGCGCTGCGGCGGAGCGCTAATGCCCGCGCCGGTGACCCGGCTCGTAGATCAGGCGCATGAAGGAGCTCAGGCGCTGCTGCTCGCGGTTGACCGGAATGCCGGCCACAATTCCCACCAGCAGGTTATCGGCAATGCTCAGGCGCATCTGCGGACGAAAGGTCAGGTCGAAATCCCGGGGCCGGAACTCCTGGTTGACTTCCAGCCCAACGAAGTTGCGGGTGCCGGGAATGAGGTAATGGAAGTTGGAATTGAGCTGGTAGAAGAAGTTGGTGTGCCCGTGCCGGCCAAAGTGCTGCTCCCATACCGGCCCGGTGTAAATCAGCGTGTGGTAGTTGTCGGCCCAGCGCTTGGCAGCTACCAGGAAGGGGCTGTAGCCGTTGCCGGTGATGGGCCGGCGGGCCAGCCGGTTGAACGCGTTGCTTTCCAGCTCGTTGATGTAGCCCACGGCCAGGGATAGTTTGCGGGGCTCCGAGACGTAGAAGGTGTATTGCACGGCCGTTTTCAGGCCGTTGAGGCGGTGAGCCGGGCGCTGCACGTCGTCCTGGCGGCGGCCCGAGTACAACGTGACCGGTACTTCCACTTCCAGTCCCAGGCGGTTGGCGGGGGCCCACTCGTACTCCACCAGCAGGTCGTGGCTGTCGTAGGCGTAGTTGTCGGTCAGGCCCAGGCCCACGTTCCACTCCTTTTCACCTTTGCGGGCACCCAAATCCCGGATCAGGTCGATAAACAAGGGCTCGGCGTGCAGCACTTTGTCGGGGGCGGCGCGGCCCTCGGTTTCCTGAATGTAGAGGCTGTCGAGCCGTTCGTGGTAGAGGGCAGTGGAGTCGGCGTCGTGGTGCTGGGCGGTGGCGGTAACACTCAGCAGCAGGCCACCGAGCAGGGCATACAGGTGTTTCATGGCAGGCAGCGTTGGCGGCCGCGCGCCCACAAATACATTGCCGCCGTGGTTTAGCGGCCGATTTTTTAATTGACTTTTAATTGTGGCCGCCGGCCGGGCCCAAGACTTGGTCCTAGCTCACCAACGTTGGCGGAGCGGGCGTCTGGGGAACCGGTGGGCGCAGCAGCAGGCGCTTCAGCCAGCGGTTCAGCGCCTTCGACAAGGGCTTCTCCACGTAGATGCTGGTCAGGTAGGCAAAAGCGCAAAACAGCGCAATCAGACTGGCCAGCAGCAGGTACTTGTTGAGGTAGGGGGCGGCCTGCTGAAAAATCACGTAGCCGATGTAGGCGTGAAACAGGTAAAGCGGATAAGTAACCGCGCCTAACTCGGTAGCCCAGGACGCCTGAAACCAGGAAAATTTCCGCAGCGCCACCAGCAGGAAGACCCCGTAGAAGGCGGTAATGATCAGGCCAATGACCAGGGGTGAATGCGTCACGCCCAGGTCGTTCTGCCGCAGGCTCGCATCCTGCAGGGCAATGGCTAACGACAACGCATATGTCAGCAGCAACAGCAAACCATGCCGCAGACTGGGGCCGCGCTGCCGCACCAGGAAGAAGAGCACTCCCGCCACGAAGTACACGCCGTAGTCGGGGAACAGCAGCACACCCACGTACTTGATCTTGAGGCCAAAGTAGATCATGGCGCTGTAGACCAGCCAAGCCACGCACAGGGGCTCCAGCCACTGAAACCGGTTGATGACGAGCAGCAGAAAGATCAGAAAGTAAAATTTCAGCTCGTAGGTAAGCGTCCAGTACACCCCGTCGATACTGCGTACGCCCACGAAATCCTGCAGCATGGTCAGGTTAACCAGGAATTGCCCGAGCGTGGGCTGCTTGAAGGTGGAGGCTACGAAGTAGGTGACCAGAAACGTGAGGGTGCAGCCCAGCCAAAAAGCGGGGTAGAGCCGCACTATGCGCGAGATAAGGAACTGCCGCGCCGAGCGGCCGGCGGCCGACAGGGAAATGACAAAGCCACTGATCATGAAGAAAAACTCCACGCCCAGGTACCCATACTTCGTTACCGGCTCCAGTGCGGGAAAAGCCAGGGGTGAGGAGCCCCTGTGAAATCCGTTGAAGCTGTAGTGAAACAGCACGACCACAAACGCTGCCAGGAAACGCAGCAGGTCCACTTCGAAGAATCGTTCTTTTTCCCTTGAAGCTAAAGTCATCGGCTTTGGATTCGTGGTGAAGAACACCGCGGCCTCAAGTACCCTCGGGGCCGCAACGATAGGGGCGTTCAGGTTGAGATGGTTATCCGATAGCCGCTAGAAGACTATATGATAATGCAAATATGCTTATATACTTTAGGTGAGGTAGCGCCGCAGCAATAAAAAAACGGGCGGCTACCGGCTGCTGCCGGTAGCCGCCCGTCGTTGGTGCTGAGTTCGGGCGGCGAAAAAAATAGGTTCGGTGCCCGGAGTCGGCTGGGGCCTATTTCCCCCACAGGTCCCAGGGGAAGGCGGCCAGCAGCTGGCGGTGGTCGAACACCGGCGGCTCCTGGGGGCCCATCTGCAGGGCTTCTTCCACCGTGGTGGCGAACTTGATTTCGCCGCGGCCGGTGCCCATCATGTAGTCGTTGTACTTAAACAGGTCCTGGTTTTCGGTCACGCGCAGGTAGCGGGCCGGAATGCCGTAGGCCTCGGCGATGATGATGCCGTGCAGGGAGCTGGAAATTACGTAGTCGGCCTGCAGAATCTGGGTGATGATGCCGTTCCAGCTGCCCATGGGCGAAATCAGGTTCGGCGTGTTCTTCTCCACGAACATGTCGTACTCGGTGTGGTGGGGCACCACGGCGTACGGCAATTTGCTTTCCCGCTTAAACTTGGTGGGGAAGATGTGGGGCAGCAGCAGGGCGGGGTCGCCGTAGACCTCGGGCACCTGAATGCCGCGCTCCATGAGAAACTTGCGGGTGAGCGGGCCGCGCACGGCACGCACGTCGAGGCGCTGGAAGGTGTGGGCCTCGGGCGTCATGTTGCCGTGCACGCCCGAGCCCCAGATGACCTCGTCGTTCTGGGCCACGTGCATGATGGAGCCAATGGCAAACATGCGGCGGCTCTTGGGCGTCTCTTCTTCCAAGAAACACTCGCCGTCGGCCAGCACCTTGGACACGATGATCTTGGAAAGGTGGTCGCCGAAATTCTGCTCGTAGGTCCAGAGCGGGCGCCAGTAGTACAGGTCGACGTGGTTGAACAGCAGGTAAGGCCCCTTGGTGTGGGGGTACTCTTCCAGCGGGCCGAGTCCCAGAACTCGTTTCACTTTGTTCAGCACGCGGCGCTGAAACGTAATGGTCGGCATGGCTTGCATAAGAGCTCCTTGGTTGGTCAGCTAGGTTGAGTAGAGAGGCCGCAGGGGCCGGTGCGGGCGGGCCGCGGCGTTAGGCGGCCGGCGTGGGCACAACCTTGCGGGGGCCGTTCCAGTCCTGGGCGGCTTTGATGAAAAAACGCAGGCGCTTGGTGGTAGAAGGCTGCCAGAACGCGGCCAGCGGACTTTGGTGGTAGTAGCGCCAGCCGCCCAGCCGGGGCTGGGGGTGGGTGTAGCACACTTCAAACCACCGCTCACCCAGGCCCCGACGCAGGGCCGCCTGATCGAACAGGGGCGTATGCTGGTTGTGAGCAAGCATTTTCTGCAGCAAGGCTTCCACCTCGGACAGGGTGATGTCGCCGAGGGTGCGGCCGTGCATGGAAATGGTGTTGTACACCCGCATTTCGCGCTCGGTCACGCGCAGATTCCACTCGCGCAGCAGCAGGGCGCGCACGTCGTCGGCCACGTTGGCGCGCTCGTGCAGAATCACTTTCTTGTGCACCGACTCGGGAATCCGGTAGTACACCAGGGCTTCCTGCAGGTTGTGGAGCCGGATCTGCCGGATGTAGCGCACGAAGAAGTCGTAGTCCTCGCTCTGGCGCAGGGAAGCGTCGTAGGTCATGCCCTGCTCGCGGAAGAGGCTGGTGTGCATCATCACAGCATTGTTGGCCGTGGGCAGAGTAAACAGGGTGAGTACCTGCGCGTCGGCGGGCTGCTCGGGGTAGTGGTGACAGTACTTGCTGGCCCCGAAGTTCTGGGCCCAGCTGCCAACCATGTTCACCTCGGGGTGCTGGTCGAGAAAGGCCACCTGCCGGGCCAGGCGCTCGGGGTGGCAGAGGTCGTCGCCGTCCATCTTGGCCAGGTACTGGCCCCGCACGGCCTCCAGCCCGGCGTTGTCGGTGCCGGCGCGGCCCAGGTTACGGGCGTTGCGCAGCAGCTGCACGCGCGGGTCGGTAAAGCTCTGCACCACCTCCACCGTGTTGTCGGTCGAGAGGTCATCCACGACGATCAGCTCGAAGTCGGTAAACGTCTGGGCCAGAATGCTCGTGATGGTTTCCCGAATGTAAGGGCCGACGTTGTAGACCGGGAGCAGAACCGAAACCTTAGGCGCCATTAACAGGGGGCTACGCGGAGAAGAGAAGCCGCAAAAATAGCGGAAAAAACAAGGTCGACGGTAAGCGGCGGCTCCGACGAAGCTCGGCAGTAGGGCGCCGAACCAGTCGAAACTGCCGTCGAAAGAGTCTAGTGCACGCTTTTGCGCATCAACTCCTCGTAGTCGTAGCTGGCTACCAGACGGCCCTGATCGAGCTCCAGAATGCGGGTGCACTCGCGCAGGGTGGTGAGGCGGTGAGCCACGATGAGAATGGTAATCTGGGTGCGGGCCAGGTTGTGGATGGCCTCGTTGACTTCACGCTCGGTTTCGTTGTCGAGGGCCGAAGTGGCCTCGTCGAGCACCAGAATTTCGGCCTGTTTGTAGAGGGCCCGGGCAATGCCGATGCGTTGGCGCTGGCCGCCCGAAAGCTTGGAGCCCCGCTCGCCGATGACGGTGTTCAGCCCCTCGGGCAGGCTCTGCACAAAGCCGGCCAGCGAAGCTTTTTCCACCGCGTCCCAGAGACGGGCCTCGTCTACCTGCTCGTCCTGCAGGGTGATGTTGTCGCGGATGGAGGCCTCCATCAGGAAGGTGTCCTGCTTGACGTAGCCGATGAGCTGGTGCCAGGCCCGGATGTGCTCGGGCGTGAGCACCTGGTCGTCGACGCGCAGGGCGCCCTGCTGCTCGAGGTAGAAGCGCAGCAGCACGTTCATGAGGGTGGTTTTGCCCGAGCCCGAGCTGCCCACGAAGCCGATGATGTCGCCCTTGTTGATGCGGAAGCTGATGCGGTCGAGGGTGGGGCGGGCGGCGCCGGGGAAGGTGAACGAGAGGTTGTCGAGCACGATTTCGCGCCGGAAGCTGAGCGGGTGCTGGGTGGCGGGCAACGAGGCGTCGTACTGGGCCTCGCGGAAGGCGCTCAAATCGTCGATGGAAGACGAGAACTGCTTCATGTTGACCAGCGCCGTGAGCATGCGGTTGATGGAGGGCATCAGGCGGTAGGCCGCGGCCACGAACAAGCCCAGCAGTGCCACGATGGATTCGGTGGAGCCGGTGACGAGAATGGCGTAGAGGAAGATGGTAAGCAAACCCAGGATGGCCACCATCTCGATGATCTTGAGCGGCATGAGCGAGTACAGGTACGACTCGGCTTCGAGCTGCTGAATCACGTCCTGGTTGGCCAGCAGCTGGTTGCGCAGGCGCTGCTGCTTGTGGGCCAGCTTGAGCTCGATAAACCCGCTGTAGAGGTTGTTGAGAATGGCAATGGACACCGGCTTGCGCTGGTTGACCTGGCTGCCGATGTACTGGGTGCGGCTGCGCAGGGCGCGGTAGGTCAGCCAGGCCGAGGGGCCCATCACCAGCACCAGCACCACCACCAGCTGCGGCTCGTAGAGCAGAATGCCCAGCACGATGATGAGGATCATGATGACCTCGGAGAAGAAGCTGAACAGCGGCCGCAGAATGTAGTTCACGTAGTTGAACGTGACCTGAATGGTGCTGTACACGAACTTGGCCGAGTTCAGATCCTGGAAGTTGGCCAGGGGAAAGTTCATGTACTTATCGGCCTGGCTGGCCACTACGTTCAGCCCGATGCTGGACGTGAAGCGGGCCTGCAGGTAGAGCACCCACGAGCCGAACGCGTTCTTGAACAGGAAGAAAACGAAGATGGCGGCAATTAAGAATATCAGGAAGCTCTGATCGGATTGAAAATGCAGCGAATCGTAGAGCAGCTGGAAATACTTGTTTTTGTGGATGCCGTCGGGCTCCGAGGCCACCATGATGACGGGCACCAGCGAGGCCAGGCCAAAGGCTTCGAGCAAAGACGAAAAAACCAGCAGGAAAAACATGAGAACTGCTTTTCGCTTCTGGCCGGGAGTCAGGTAGTATAGGGCACTGTCATAGGCGTAGCGAATTACGCCGGCATTTACATTCATGAGCGCGGAAAAGGGTGCGGAAAACGGGCGAAAAGGGCTTAATAACGTGGGGGTTACTAATTTTTTCGCCCGCAAATATAGGGCTTTCCAGTGGGCGGGCTGGTTTGAACCGGGCCCCGAACCGCCCCGGGGCGCCCGCGGCGGGCGAGGGCGGCTGGACAGCCAACCAGCCTAATCCGCGGTTTGGCAGCACCCGCACGGCTTGCGGCCGGGGCTGCGCTGAACTTAGGCCGGGCGAAATACGGGCTGAGTGGGGCGAGAACTGCTCAGGGCCGTAGGCGCGACCGGGGCCGCAGCAGCCTGGTACTTGCGCAGACCGAAGAAAGTGGCGGCCGAAAAAAGCAGGGCCAGCGCAAGCACGATGACTACGAAGGCGCCAAAGGCATAGGAGTGGACGACGCGCAGCCAGAAGAGCACCAGCGGAATGGCCAAGCCCACTGCCAGGCTGAGCACGATGACCAGGGGGGCGTTCAGGGGCGGGTCGGGCATTGCGGCGCGTAACACCAGTTCGGCTATCAGCCAGATGGCCGAGGGCATCAGAGCCAATATGCACAGGATGGTCAGCGAGGAGGCGCGACTGGAACTGAGTTGGCCACCCAGCTCCAACATGAACCCGAGCGACTCGAAGAATTCCGACATGGATAGAGAATGACGAATGATTGAGCGGCGAAAGATAGCCGGAGGGGGCTCATTCCCTAACGGGTAGCCGCGGGGCGGTAGTAGGGCCGGTAGTTCTGCCAGTCGACGGGCGTAAAGCGGTCGGCAATGGTGACGCGCAGCAGGCTTTGGTAGGCGCTTTCGGCGTTGTCGCTGTTGCTCATCAGCAGCACCCCAATGCCCTGCTCGGGGAACAGGATGGAGTAGTGCTGAAACCCGTCGCCGTGGCCTTCCTTGAAGGCGGCCGGGCCGTGGGGGGTGCGCAGCAGCCCCCAGCCCAGCCCGTAGCTGATGTGCAGGTGGTCGTAGAGGGAGGTGTCTTGCCTGGCGAAAGGGCCAAACTGGCCACGGGAGCGAAGGCGCACCTGGGGCCGCAGTAGCTCCTGCCACGACTCGGGCCGCAGCAGCCGGCGCTGCAGCACGGCTTCGAGGAAGCGGGTGTAATCGGCCGGGGTGGTTTCGAGGGTGCTGGCGCTGCGCGGCTCGTTGTCCTTGTCTTTCTCCAGCACCCGGCCGTCGGCGGCGTGGCCCAGGGCGTAGTCGGCCTCGAAGCGGGGCTGCCACTGATAGCTGGAGGTGGTCATGCCCAGCGGGCCGAACACTTTTTCCTGCATGAGTGCCTCCAGCGGGCGGCCCAGCTTGTGCTCGAGCACCACCTGCAGGTACACCAGGCCCTCGCCCGAATACCCGTAGCGGCTGCCCGGCCGGCGGCCCACGCGCAGCTTCTCGTCGGGCTCGTCCCAGCGCCAGTTGGCAAAGCCGGTGGTGTGGCTCAGGCACATGCGGGCGGTGATGCGGCGGTAGAGCGAGTCGGTGCGCAGGTCGGCGTAGTTGTCGTGCCAGCGCGTTTTGGGGGCGTACTCGTAAATGGGCTTGGGCAGGTAGTTCTGCAGGGGCTCGTCGAGGCTGAGCTGGCCTTCTTCGACGAGCTGAAGCACCAGCACGGCAAACACGGCCTTGCTGAGCGAGGCGCCGTAGAACTCCGTCTCGAAGCGCAGCGGCTCCCGGGTAGCGGTGCTTTTTACCCCGAATGCCTGCCGGTACACCGCCCGGTTGCCGTTGAACACGGCCACCGCCAGCCCGTGCACCCGCGCCGAGTCGGTTATCTGCCGGATGCGGCGCGTGAGTTCTTCGGGGTGGATGCGGGTGCCGTCGAGGCGGGTGAGGCGCCGGGGAGTGGCGCAGCCGGCCAGCAGCAGCGCCGCCAGCAGGAAGATCTTACCGAAACTGCTCATGATCTAAGCCGCTGAAGTACAGCGGTAAAATACGCATTAAGCCCGGCGCACTCAATAGATTCGCAGCACCACGGCCCCGTCGAAATGCTGGATGCGGCTGTACTCGTAGGGGTCGTTCAGTTTTTGGATTGTCAGCCGGGCCGAGCTGGCCGGCTGGGGAAACGAGTCTGAGAGGTGATAGACGGTAACGCCGTGGTCCGTGCACACCACCACGCACTCGAAATAGGCGTCGAACCCGCTGTCCAACGGCTTGGCGATGGTGGCTAGGGGCGCGGCGCCGGAGTTTGGGGAGTCACGCAGCGCCAGGACAAGTCGCCGTTGACCGATTTCCCAGCAGACGCTGGACTCAATCTGCAGGCCGCAGTTGCCGAGTGGGTACCGCTGGGTTTCGCAGCTTTCGTACCGGAATATCCACCAATACCCCGCCAGCAGCGCCGCGGCTGCCAGCAGCAGGATGAGGATTTCGGCGAGCTGATTTCTATTTGACTGCATAACTAGTACGGCGACCAAGCCCGGTTAAGCGGCAAACTTCGGCATCCCTGCCAGATGGCGCAACCGCCGAACATCAGCCCCGCCCGCCGGTTGTAGCAGCCGAACCGTCCGCGCCGGGCGCGTACACCCCTTGTTCACCCGCGGGGCACCGGTCCCGCCCATCCTTTCGATTTGTTATGGAATACCGTCAACTAGGCGCTTCGGGTCTGCGCGTGCCGGTTTTGAGTTTCGGCACGGCCACCTTCGGCGGGGGCAATGAGTTCTTTAAAGCCTGGGGCGACACCCAGGTCGACGAGGCCCGGCGCCTGATCGACATCTGCCTGGAAGCCGGCGTCAACTTCTTCGACACGGCCAACGGCTACTCCGACGGCCAGGCCGAAAGCATTCTGGGCCGGGCCCTGGAGGGCCGCCGGGCCGAGGTGCTCATTTCCACCAAGGCCACTTTTCCCACCGGCCCGGGCCCGAACGACTACGGCTCGTCGCGCCAGCATTTGCTGCGGGCCTGCGAAGACTCGCTGCGCCGCCTCGGCACCGACTACATCGACGTGTACCACCTGCACGGCTTCGACGCGCACACGCCGGTGGAGGAAACCCTGCGCACCCTCGACCAACTGGTGCAGAGCGGCAAGGTGCGCTACATTGCCTGCTCCAACTTCTCGGGCTGGCACTTGATGAAAAGCCTGTCGGTGTCGGAGCGCTACGGCTGGGCGCGCTACGTGGGGCATCAGGCCTACTACTCGCTGGCCCACCGCGAGTTTGAGTGGGAGCTGCTGCCGCTGGGGCTCGACCAGGGCGTGGGCACCATCGTGTGGAGCCCCTTGTCGGCGGGGCTGCTGAGCGGCAAAATCCGCCGCGGCCAGCCCATTCCCGAAAGCAGCCGCCTGGCCCAGGGCGGTGGGCAGGGCCCGCAGGTGCCCGACGAGCGCCTGTTCGCCATTGTGGACGTGCTGGACGAGGTGGCCGCCGAAACCGGCAAAACCGTGCCGCAGGTGGCCCTGAACTGGCTGCTGCAGCGGCCCACGGTGGTCAACCTGGTCATTGGGGCCCGCAACGAGGAGCAGCTGCGCCAGAACCTGGGCGCGGCCGGCTGGAGCCTCACCCCCGCGCAGGTGGCCCGCCTCGACGCGGTGAGCGACACCACCCCGGTGTACCCCTACTGGCACCAGCGCCGCTTCCCCATGCTGGGCCATACCGGCATTTGAGGCTGCTACGGCTGCTAAGGGGAGTTAGGGCATGTAAGCCTGCTGAAAAAAGGCGTCATGCTGAGCTTGTCGAAGCATCTCTCCCGAACAACGAAGCGGGAGAGATGCTTCGACAAGCTCAGCATGACGTTCCGATGATTTTCAACGAATTTTCCTGCCCGCTCAAAGGAGCCGTGCCCAGTTCCTGAACCGCCCCAATACCCCGAAACCTCCCTATGCAACTTGGAATCGACAGTTTCGCCTCGCACCTGCTCAGCAACAGCAGCGGCGCCGCCCTCACCGGCCAGCAGGCCATGGCCCAGCTGCTCGAGCGCATCGAGCGGGCCGATCAGGTGGGCCTCGACGTGTTCGGCATCGGTGAGCATCACCGGCCCGAGTACCTCGATTCGGCTACGGCCGTCATCCTGGCCGCGGCGGCGGCCCGCACCCGGCGCATTCGGCTGACCAGTGCCGTAACGGTGCTCAGTGCGGCGGACCCGGTGCGGGTGTTTCAGCAGTTTGCCACCCTCGACCTCATTTCGCAGGGCCGCGCCGAGCTGGTGGTGGGCCGGGGCTCCTCCATTGAAGCCTTCCCGCTGTTCGGCTTCGACCTCGACGACTACGACGCACTGTTTGCCGAAAAGCTCGACCTGCTCTTGCAGGTGCGCGACCAGGAGCGGGTACACTGGTCGGGCAAGTTTCGGCCGGCGCTCAGCGGGCAGGGCATTTACCCGCGGCCGGTGCAGCAGCCCCTGCCCATCTGGCTGGGCGTGGGCGGCACCCCGCAGTCGTTTGCCCGGGCCGGGCAGCTGGGTTTGCCGCTGATGGTGGCCATCATCGGGGGCGACACCCACCGCTTCCGCCCGCTGGTCGACCTGTACCGCGAAGCCGGCCGCCGGGCGGGCCACGCGCCCGAGCAGCTGTCGGTGGGGCTGCACTCCCTGGGCTACGTGGCCGATACCACCGAGGAAGCCATCGAGAGCTTCTTTCCCGGCTACGCCCGCACCTTTTCCGCCCGCTCGAAGGAGCGCGGCGGCCCGCCCGTCACCCGCGCCGCCTTCGACGCGCAAACCGGGCCGCTGGGGGCCTTGTTGGTGGGCAGCCCCGAGGAAGTGGCCGCCAAGATCCGGCGCCACGGGGAGGCGCTGGGCGGCATCACGCGGGTCACGTTTCAGATGGACGTGGCCACGCTGCCCCACGCCCAGCTGCTGCGGGCCATCGATCTGCTGGGCACGCGGGTGGCGCCGCTGCTGCGCTAAAGGTTGGGGCAGCAGGGGAGAAGCCAACTCGGCCAAGCTCGGCCATAGTGCGTACATCCTGCGTATAAGCCCGCAGGCGGCCCCCGGCTTTCGGGTCGGGAGCCGCCGTTTGATTCTTCACCCGTTACGCATTGCACCGCATGGCCACCACGCCCAACCACCCCGAGCACGACGCCACCAACCAGCCCACGCCGGCCCCCAAGGCCAACGACGGCTCCAACGATAACCCCGACGAGTTCAGCGCCTTCCGCAAGTCCAACGCTTCGGGTACCGAAGACTACTCCCCGGAAAGCCGCCGGGCCGACCCCGCCCAGCAGCCCGGCCACGTGGAGCAGAACCAGAACCCCGCCGCCGTAGCGGCCGCCGAAAACGCGCCCTACGACGAGCAGCGCCAGGCTTGGGCCGAGGACGACCCCCGCTACGGCAGCGGCCCCCGCCCGGCTACTCCCGACGAGGCTCCGAAGGAAGAATAGCCCCGCAGTACCCGCCTCAGGCCCACGAGCCGCGCCCTGACGATTCAGGACGCGGCTCGTGGTGTTTTGTGGGGCAAAATTGACGGAGGGTGGAGCTAGTAATAACCATCCAACTCCTTGCCCTCGGCGAGAAGGTCAAACGTCAGTTCCAGCCCCAGGCGGTGCAGCCGCGCTATCAGGTCGAAGGGGAGATATAAGTCGTTGAAATTACGGTTGGCTATGTGATAAGCGACGCCAACCAACACTTGGTTGTCACCGGTACGCTGCACTAGGTTTTGGACCCCTGGGATATCCTGTTCGAGGTATGCCAGAAACTCACCCAGCCTTTTCGCAATGGGACCTGGCCGGCTTTCGGCTTCGAAGTACAAGGAGTTGATGAAGCTGCCTTGGTCCTCGCCCCCTTGCTCTACTCTCTCTACACGTTGTGGCGTAAGCATAGTAAGGCTTAGCAGTTCTTCGCAGGAGAGTTCTTTTGACCAAGGGGAAAAATCAATGAAGGTGCTGGGCACCGCGCAGGTGGGCCCGCAGAGTTCTATTTCCTCATCGATGGAGAAGTAAAAGCCCATGCAGAAGCTCACACCTTTTACCGCTACATAAACAGCAGCCGTGCCTTCCTCCTCGTCGATATCGACACCCACAATCTTGGGCAGGCCGTTTTCCCACTCCACTTCCATGAAGGCAAGCAACTGCCGGGTCGCTTCCCATTCGGGGTGCAGCAGCTCCTGGCGAATCAGTTCGGTTAGGGTGTCAAGCAAATTTGCAGGAGGGGGCATCTAAGAGGAAAGGGGGAGTGGCCAATCAGCGGGCGGCGCGTGGGGTTGATGGGTGCGCTACTGCACCACGGCCTGGAAGTCGAGGCCGTAGTAGCGGAAGAACAGCGTGTCGCGGGCGCTGCGGGGGTAGCTGTACTGGTAGAAGTTGTCCAGCAGCAGGGTGTCGGGGGCACTGTCGGGACCGTACTGGGGCGCGTGAATCTTGAAGCCGCCGGTTTCAGGACCTATGCGCAGCTGGTAGTACTCGTAGCCGTACTGGGCAAACCAGATGCCGCGGCGCGAGGTGCTGGGCTGGCCCGTATCATTGGGTCCCGTCCAACGGAAGAGGCGGAAGTAGGTTTCCAGCTCGTTGTCGGTGCGGCGGCGACCCAGGTAGCGAATGTCGCGCAGGTTGGTGCGGTACACGTCGCTGAAATAGGTCCGGTTGCTGTCCTCTTTCTGGCCGGGAAAGCGGAAACGGTGGCCGTAGCGCTGCGCAAAATCGGGTAGCCACTGCACCACGATGCGCGGGTTGCTCACGCTACGAAACTCCGCGGGCTGCAGGTACGGCACTTCCGGCCAGCTGGGGTGCCGGTCGAACCAGGGCAGGCGGTAGCCCAGGGAGAAGCACAAACCCACCCACAGCCCCGCGGCCACCAAGAGCTGCTTTTTCCACCGAAATAGGTACGTAAGCAGGAAGCGCATAGCAGGCGAAAAAGTGGACGAGGACCGCGCAAAGTAAAGCCGCGCCCCGCATCCGATGCGTTGCCCCGCAAATTCGGCCCCGCACCGTCCGGAAAACTCCCGAAAGCCGAGGAAACCTTTCCCAAGCCTCCCGAGAAACTTGGGAAGGCCCGGGAAACCTTTCCCGGGCCTTCCCAGAAACTTCGGGTGCCTCAGGAAACCTTTCCCAGGCCTTCCCAGAAACTTCGGATGGCCTGGGAAACCTTTTTTCATGCCTCCCAGAAACCTGGGGTGGCCCGGAAAACCTTTCTTGGGGCATCCCAGAAACCTGGGAGGGCCTGGGAAACCTTTCCTCGGCCTTCCCAGGTTTTTTGGTTGGATAAAATAAAGAAAAGTAGGACGCGCGCGGTTTTCCTGAGCTCCGGCAGAAACCCGGCCGCCCTGTGCGGGTGAAATATCGTGCTGACGGGAAGGTGCAGTTTCCCGGCCAGGGCCAGGTAGAGCACGAGTTACATGGCGCTAAACCCGCGCCAGGAGAGGAACCAAGCTGGCCAGGCCACCTCTTTATGGAAGATGCCTTTCCAGCAAACGCGCCCATTCGCCGTGTTTGCGCTTCCATTCGTAAGGCAGCCGGGTGGGAGTGCCGGTTGAATCGTACTCGCCGGCCCGCACTTCTATTTCCAGGCGCCGCTGCGGCAGATGCAAACGAATGTTCGCAAACCTGTCGTGAATGGGCGTGGGAGGCAGGAACCGGGGCCGGGCCGGATGTGCCTGGTTGTGGCGGAGTAAATCGGCGTAGAAGCGTTGGCCCGCGTCGAATGCCGACTGGTGGCGGAAGTAAAAATCGAATACCTCGGCGGCGGCTTTTACCGGGGCATGACTCCGGCAGCAATCCAGCTTTTTGGCCAGCGTGACGCCCCGGTAGCGCCAGCATAGGTAGCTGCTCATCTCGTACTGGTTGCACATGCACCGGGTGGCGGGCGTAGCCAGCAGCCCGCAGCCCTGGCAGCCGCGGCGGTAGTACAGCACAGTATCGATGCCCGTCTGCCGCAGCACCCGCGTGAGGCGGTTCACCAGGGAGTCGGTGCCGTGGAAGGTGAGGGAATCGGCCGGCTGCCGCAGGTAGGCCGCCGTCAGGGCGTCCAGGCGCTGCGTGTAGCTTCGCGGCGGCTGCTGACGCTGCTGCGGCGCATCACAGGCAAGCAGCGTGGCAGCGAAAGCGCCTGGTAGGCAAGCAGTAAGAAAGCGGCAGAAGCGGGGAGCGGAGAAAGGCATCTGGGCTGCGGAGCGTCTGCCAGGGCGTGGTTGCTGCAGAGTTAGCCGGGAACTGGATAAGTGGGCAGATTAAGCTAATGGTTGAAGTTGCAGCCGTTTAATTAGCCAACTCTCGGCTTTTTTCACTGGCGCAACAAAGCCCCAGTACCACATGGCAGCAGGTAAATAACCAGCCCACAACGCTGACATTCTTTCGGTTAAAGTAGGTGGCCTTTTTATACCATCAAAGTTCCAATTATCTGAGAATAGAATGATGTAATTAATGAATAGGGAAAATGCCAAAAACATAAGCAGAAACAAGTAATCGGGTGTAAACCTTATTTTAATGTTTGTGGGATTATCCTGAATAAACTTGCCTTTTATAGTGGGCATTACTGGTAAGTTCCGAGCAGGGTTGGCATGCTTAATCGTGAAGCCGGTACTGATGATTTTTGCCGCATACTGCTTGGTGTCAAAAATCTGTAAAGAACCTTCCGTGGGCTGGATACGCTCAAGCTCAGTGATTAGCTGGTCTTTGGTTAGGGCGGAAGTGTAGACTTTGTGAATAGCGAAAGGCAGAGTCATATAGAGAAGGCCGCAGCAGCTGAACAGGAGGCCAAAAGGGCAGCCCTGATCTTCAAAACTAAGCAAGGCTGGCAGCTTGTCGGCATTGCTTGCCGCGCCTTCCTCCCAAACACCGTACTTGTGCCCTCTCTATAAGGCAGTAGCTGCCTGATTTGTGGCCTCCACTTGGACGCCTGGATTTGATCAGCTATAACTTCCCAGTGCCCAACCCGGTGCCGGCCCACGCTACCTTTCTTTCCGGGCCAAACCAAGCCGCCCCGCTAGCGGCTGGCGCGGCGGTTTTGCTTCGGCGGCTGTTGTTTCGGCAGGGTTTCGGGCACGCCGCCCTTGGTCAGCGTCAGCGCGTGCACGCGGCCGGCTTTGGTGAGCAGAAACTCCACGGTGCGGTCGGGGTTCTTCGGGTTGAAGAACTTGCGGGCCGACTCAGCCACCAGGGGCGTGTTCAGGTTTTGCAGGTATAGCTGGCCGTTGGCGTGCAGAATGGTGGTTTCGCCGTACTGGCCCGCGTAGGCCGCCAGCCCCGTGGGTACCACGGGCAGCGGCCGGTGCACGTAGGGCACTTCCACGGCCTTGCCGAACAGGATGCCCGCCAGCCCGTAGCTGATCCAGTGTGACTCGGCCTGGTTGTTCGACAACACGGTCACGAACAAGCCGTCCTCGGGGTAGCGGTCCATGGTGGTCATGGCCCCGAAATAGCCCCCGCTGTGGGTGAGCAGGTAGTGGCCCTGGTTGTAGAAGGGGTTGATGAAGATGCCGTAGCCGTAGTGGTCGAGGAAGCCCTTGCCCGGAAACTGCTTGTTGTGCTGGGTGTTCATTAGGGCCTTGGAAGCTTCCGAGAGCAGGGCCGTACCGCGCATAGCCTGGTCCAGGCGGGCCAGATCGGCGGCCGTGGAGTACACCCCGTCGTGGCCCACGTTCAGGTCCCAGTTGATGGCCGGGTTTTTCACCAGCACGGTATCCTCGCGGTAGTAGAGCCGGGCCAGGCGCGGCACCAGGGCCGTGTTGCTGTTCAGGCCGCTGTGGGTCATGCCTGCCACCGCGAAAATGTGGCGCTGCAAATACTCCCCGTAGCTCAGCCCCGAGGCTTTTTCGATGATGCAGCCCAGCAGGAAGTAGCCCACGTTGCTGTAGGCGAGGCCGGTGCCCGGGGCAAACTTCAGGGGCTGCCGCCGCATGTAGGCCAGCGCCGAATCCTTGGGCACCGACATCTGGTGCAGGTACACGTCCTCAAAATCCAGGGCCAGCCCGGCGGTGTGGGTCAGCAGCTGGTGCACAGTGATGGCGTCGCCCTGCGGAAACCCGGGCACGAAGGCGCTGAGCTTGTCGGTGAGCTGCAGCCGGCTGCGCTCCGCCAGCTGCAGAATGGCCAGCGCCGTGAAGTGCTTGCTGATGGAAGCCAACGTGAACCGGGTATCCAGGGTGTTGGGCACGTTCCACTCGCCGTCGGCCAGCCCGTAGGCGCGGTGCAGCAGCACCGAGTCGTGGCGCGTCACCAGCACCACGCCCGCAAACCGGTTCACGGCGTGCTGCCCCTGCATGTAAGCCGCTAACTGGTCCTGAATGGTGGTTTTGGACTGGCTGAGCGCGGGCCGGGCCAGCAGCAGCGCCAGCAGCAGCCCGAAAATTGGTAGGCGCATGAGGAGAATAGGTTACAGGTCGGAAGCGGTGCAGTTGGCAATGATTTTTCGCAGGGTGGCGTCGAACTGCGCCAGCTCGGCCGCGCTCAGGCCCTGCAGCGCGGTCTGCTGGTTGAGCTGAATGGTGGGGCTGAGCTGGGCCAGGGTCTGCCGGCCCCGGTCGGTGAGCTGCAGGTCCGATTTGCGCTTGTCGGTGGTATGCGCGGCCCGCAGCAGCAACCCTTTCTGCACCAGCAGCTCGATGATGCGGGTAATGGAAGCCTTGTCCTTGAACACCAGCTCGGCCAGCCGCTGCTGGCTCAGGGCCGGGTAGTTGCTGAGCACCATCAAAGCCAGACCCTGGTCCACCGTCAGGTTGTCCATGGCACGGTCGATGTTCTGCTGGCAGAGCTTGCGGTACACCTTGATGGCTTGCTCCAGGGTGTAGAGGACGGTTTGCTGGGGCGTGTCGGGGGGCATAGGGAAGAAGTGAGGCCTCAAATGTAGTTGATATATCAACTAAAATAACAACTCCGTCCACGTCTTTTTTGCCCGGATGTGTCCGCGGCGACCGGGCACATTCGGCGCCTTACCTGGTGCAGGGCCAAAGGTGCCCGCGCGGGGTTCCGTATCTTTGCCGCCAATACCCCTGCGTTAATGATTTCCATTTCCGACCTCGACTTCCACTTCGGCGCCCGTACGCTCTACGATAAGGCTTCCCTGCACATCAAGCCTAAGGACAAAATCGGCCTAATTGGCCTAAACGGTCAGGGCAAATCCACGCTGCTGCGTTTGCTGGTGGGCGAGTACAAGCCCGACGGCGGCTCTATCTCTATGAGCAAGGACGTGACGCTGGGCTTCCTGAACCAGGATCTGCTCAGCTACGACTCGCACGAGCCCATCCTCATCGTGGCCATGCAGGCGTTCAGCGAGGCGCTGGAGCTGCAGAAGAAAATCGACGAGACGCTGCTCGAGTTCGAAACCAACTACACCGACGACCTGGTGGACAAGCTGGCTTCGCTGCAGGAGCGGTTTGAGGCTTTGGGCGGCTACACCATGCAGGCCCGCACCGAGGAAATTCTTGAGGGCCTGGGCTTCACCACCGAGGAGCTGCAGCGCCCGCTGAAGCTGTTTTCGGGCGGCTGGCGCATGCGCGTGATGCTGGCCAAGATCCTGTTGCAGGAACCCTCGCTGCTGCTGCTCGACGAACCGACCAACCACCTGGACCTGCCCTCGATCAAGTGGATTGAGAACTACCTGGCCGGCTACGAAGGCGCGGTCATCATCGTGAGCCACGACCGGGAGTTCCTCGATCAGACCACCAACATGACGGTGGAGGTGACGGGCGGCAAGCTGGTGCCCTACGCCGGCAACTACTCCTTCTACATGGAGGAAAAGGTGCTGCGCGACGAGATTCACCAGGGCGCCTTCGAAAACCAGCAGGCGGCCATCCGGCAGGCCGAGCGGTTTATCGAGCGGTTCAAGGCCAAGGCTTCGAAAGCCAAGCAGGCCCAGAGCCGGCAGAAGATGCTCGACAAGATGGACCGCATCGACTCGGTAGCGCCCGAGGCGGCCAAGGTGAACTTCTCGTTCCGCTTCTCGGTGCAGCCCGGCCGCCACATCCTGCGCATGGAGCACGTCACGAAGAAGTACGGCGACAAGATCATCTTCCGCGACACCAACGTGCACATCGAGCGGGGTGACAAAATCGCCTTGATCGGGGCCAACGGCAAGGGTAAATCCACCCTGATGCGCATGGTGTCGGGTTCGGAGGCGCCCACCTCGGGTACCCACCAGCTGGGCCACAACGTGATTATGGCCTTCTACGCCCAGCACCAGCTCGAAAGCCTGAACGTAGACAACGAGGTGCTGCAGGAGATGGTGCAGGCCGGCTCCAAGCGCACCGAAATGGAGCTGCGCACGGTGCTGGGCTCGTTCCTGTTCACCGGCGACTCGGTGTTCAAGAAAATCAAGGTGCTCAGCGGGGGCGAGAAAAGCCGGGTGGCCCTGGCCAAAACGCTGATTTCGGAGGCCAACTTCCTGCTGCTCGACGAACCGACCAACCACCTGGACATGCAGTCGGTGAACATCCTGATTCAGGCACTGGAGCAGTATGAGGGCACCTTCCTGGTCATCAGCCACGACCGGTATTTCGTGGAAAGCGTGGCCACCAAAATCTGGTACATCGAAGATTACCAGCTGAAGGAGTACCCCGGCACCTACCACGAGTACGAGCAGTGGCAAGACGAGCGCGCCAAGGAAGCCAAGAAGCTGGGTCTGAGCGCCCCGGCCGCCAAGCCCGCGCCCAAGGTGGAGGTGAAAAAGGAGCTGAGCCAGACCGAGCGCGAAACCACCCAGCGCGAGCTAAAGCAGCTCAGCAAGCAGCTGCAGGAAGCCGAAGCCCGGGTGAGCAAGCTGGAAGTAGAGCTGGCCGGCTACGAGAAGCAGCTCGGCGACCCCAACATCTACAACAAAGCCGCCCAGCTGAAAGACGCCACGGTGAAGTTTGAGCAGGTGAAAAAGGAGCTGACCAAGGCCAACGACCAGTGGAGCGAGCTGGCCGAGAAAGTAGAAGCGCTGGAAGGCAAGCTGTAGCCTACGCCGGCAATTGCTGCAGGCACTAAAAAGCCCCGCCAGATGCTACGGCTTCTGGTGGGGCTTTTGGTTTTTATGAAAAGATGTGTCAGCTATTTCCAGGTAACGGAGAAGGTGTTGCTGTCAGTAGGTGCATTTGAAAAACTTCAGCTTCACTTTCATTTTGTTGCTAAATAAAGATAATTGGTTTAAAACATATTCTTCAGCACCTATTGCAGCAATAACCTGTTATACGGCGTTTTGTCTGCCTAAGTCAAGCTGCGGATAAACAACTTTTTTGATGTAGTCGGCAATCCAATTATCTGCCAGTTTCAGCCTGTCAAGTCTTTTGTTAAGTTCTTTTATAACTCTTTGTTTTAATCGTTCGTCTCCTTGAAAATTGTCCTCATTCGTGTTGTCGTAAACAATGACACACAAGGCATCCATCAACAAGTCTCTTTTATGGTCAGGTATTAGCATGGTGTCCAGCACTTCTAAAATCATGTCTACATATTGTTCTTCGGCTAACAAGAGTTCTTCATCCTGCGGCATTAGGTACAAGTCGGAGTTCGTCACCCATTCTTTCAGCAAATCAAAGTCAAGGTCAGGTCGCTGATAAGCAGTCGTAAAGGATATTGATGAACAGTTTTTACATTTCTGTCCAAGCGCCCCATTTATGTCGAACAATTCAAAGGCAGCTTCTCGTTTTGTCACGACAAGTCTTTCAGCATGTCCGCATACTGTGCATGTTCTCTTTATTTCGTAAGTTTCGTTAGGCTCTGTCATTAAATGCCGTATAACGTTCGAGGCTTGGCAATGTTGGGGCAACAGCGTTTCGTCACGCCTGAACTGAAGCTAAATATAGTTACTATTGTTGATTGTAATTACTAATGCCGAACAGCATTCTGTCGAGCTAGTGACTAAAGAAAAATAGTAGTACAAAAGTTGATGCTTATTCCGTCAAGCCCCAATATTGCCAAACCTTTTGTTGCCTGTAGTTTTAGTCAACCGTAAAGCTTAGTTGTCTTGATGGACTGTCACAATAAAACATTTGCATATCATAAGTTCCTTTGTCCAATGTTCGTTTGTAGTCTAATAATACAACTAAGTCCAATAGACTAAACTTGCCAGAAACCTTTTGTCCAGGTTGCAATTGATACGAATATTGTTTTACTTCTTCTGTTGAATAAAGTTGCGATTGAAGAATTGACTTGTTTTGATATTTTAATACAGATTTTCCTGTTTTCCTGTCTGTCAAAATTACTGATGTCCACGCTGGTCTACCTGTACTTGATTTTGGTTTGTCAAACCAGACACTTTGAGTTGATTTGCTATTGTTAGTCAATATTATTTCTACTGAAATGTCTTTTCCTAATTTAAATGTGTCTGCTATAAGTTTAGCTGTCACTGAAACAGTAGGGCAGGTCGTCGTCGAATCAGACTGTGCATTTGTTTTATTTAAACAACCAAGAAATATAGATAGTATCAGAATTAAGGGTCTCATAAAAATTACAGGCAACATCATTATTAACGCTAGCGAATAGCGTTAATAAACCTTTAAACCGCAAGTGGGTAGCGTTAAGCATACTGCCGAAGCATTGTTAACGCTACTCGGCGCTTTACAAGCCCAAGGAGTCAAGCGGGGAGGCTGGGCGGTTGTGTTGGACCACATGGGTATAGATTTCGGTGGTTTTGATGCTGCTATGTCCGAGCAGGTTTTGAATAACCCGGATATCCGTGTCAGCTTCCAGCAGGTGCGTGGCATACGAATGCCGCAGCATGTGCAAGGTAACAGATCGGCGAATACCGGCCCGCTCGGCCGCTTGCTTTATCACTTGCTGCAAGCTGCGGGCGCTGTATGGCTCACCGGGCTGCTGCCCCTCAAACAAGAAGATGGTGGGCCGGAACTGCCGAAACTGTTCGCGTAGCAGGTGCAGCAAGCTTTCGGGCAAGGGTAGGTCGCGGTCTTTTTTGCCTTTGCCACCGCGCACGTAGAGGGCCATGCGGCGGCTGTCTATGTCCTGGGGCGTAAGGGCCAGCACCTCGCCCAGGCGCAAGCTCAACCCGTACGCCAGCATGAGCATGGCGCGGTGCTTCAGGTTGTCGGTGCTTTGTAAGAGGTGTCGTACTTCTTCTTTGGCCAATACCTTGGGGTTGGTGAGGGGCAGCTTGGGCCGCGGCACCGTGTAATGCTGCCGGGGCTGGTTTTCCACCTGCTCGTAGTAAAACTTGATGGCGTTGATGAGCAGGTTCTGGTACGCCTCCGATATGCCTGCCGTCAGGCGGAGGCTCAGGTAATCCAGCACATCCTGCCTGCTCAGCTCCAGCGGCTGCCGAGGGCCGCAGTAGGTCAAAAACTGCTGAAAAGCGTGGCGGTAGCTTTTCAGGGTCTGCGGACTGTAGCGCTTCAGCACTATTTGCTGGCAATAGCGCGTAAGCAGCACCTGGTGCGGTGTCGGGGGCGCCATTTCGATGGCCAGCGCCGGCACCTGCGGCACGTGCAGCGGCATACCCAACTGCTGGCAGGCAAGGCGCAGCGGCTCCACCGCCTCGGGCGTGGCGGGCAGCACGTAGCCCCGCGCCCCGGCTTCGTAGCACACGCCGGCCGCCAGCAGCGCCGTACGCAGGGCCGCGTCGGAATAGGGAAAGAATACCTGAAAGGTAGTGCGCCCCTCGCGCAGGCGCAGCGAAACGGCGGCTTTCATGGCTGCGGGGGCGGCGTCGCGTCGCTGGTTTTCTTGTCCAGCATGATGATCTGCTCGCCGATGATTTCCGTTACGTAGTGGCGCTGGCCCTGCGCATCGTCGTAGTGACGGGTCTTGAGCTTGCCCTCCACGTACACCAGGCTGCCCCGCCGCAGATAAGCCTGCGCCAGCTCGGCCAGGCTGCGCCACAGCACCACGCTGTGCCAGTCGGTGCTGGTGTGCAGCTGGCCGGCTTTGTCGCGGTAGGTTTCGGAAGTAGCCAGGGAGAACTTGGCCACCGGTACGTTGCCTTCCAGCACGTTGATGTCGGGGTCTTTGCCCAGGTTGCCGATCAGGGTAACTTTATTGAGGCCGCGCATAGCAGAAGCAGGAATAGAACGATAAGATACGCCGCTGCCTGTACCTTCGCAACATGCGCTACTCCGCCCTTACCCTGCTGCTAGCCTTGTCCGCCGCCACCGCCTGCGTACCCCTCGGCACGCCCATTACCGACCCCAGCGCCGGCCGCGTGGGCCAGGCCAGCCCGGTGCAGGCCCCGCGGGCCAACGTGCCGCTGCGCTTCGAGGATGCCGTGTACGACCCCGACATTCAGAGCGTGCAGTGCTACGTGAGCACCGGGCAGCCCACCGAAATCTTCGCGCCGCCGGTGGTGCCGCTCAACCAGGGCAACCCCATCGTGCTGGAGTTTGACTTGCTGGGCAACCAGAGCCGCCGGCTCACGGCCCGGCTGGTGCACTGCAACGCCGACTGGACGCCCTCGGTACTGACGGACTTGCAGTTTCTCGACGAAATCAACGAGTTCAACCTCACCGACTACCGCACCTCCACCGGCACGCAGGTGCCCTACTACCACTACCGCCTGCGGGTGCCGCCAGTGAAGCTCTCAGGCAACTTCCTGCTGGTGGTGCAGGGCCCCGACCGCCAGCCGCTGCTCTCGCGCCGCCTGCTGGTGTACGACAACAAGATGGAGGTAGCCGCGCAACTGGGGTTGCCGCCCGGCGGCGCGGCCCGCTACACCATGCAGCAGGTCGATTTCGTGATTCGCTACGGCGCTTTTCCGCTGGTGAACCCGGCTGTGGAAGCCAAGGTGGTGCTGCGCCAGAACTTCCGCTGGGACAACGCCAAGTACGGCCTGCGCCCCACCTTCGTGCGCGACGCCGAGCAGCAGCTCGACTACCAGTTCTTCAACTTCGAAAACGCCTTCCCGGCCCTCAACGAGTTTCGCCCCGCCGATATCCGCTCCCTGCGCAGCGGGGGACTGAACGTGGCCGGCGTAAACCTGCAGGCCTCGCCGCGCGAAATTGCGCTGCTGCCCGAGCCCACCCGCGCCGGCCGCGCCTACACCCAGTACGAGGACGCCGACGGCCAGCGCGTGTTCGAGAGCCGCGACTTTCTGGGCGCCGGCGCCACCAACGCCGACTACGTGTGGACTACCTTTCAGCTGCAGGCGCCGGCCGTGGCACCGGGGCCGGTGTACGTGTTCGGAGCCTTGTCGGACTGGCAGCTGAAGGAAGACTTCAAGCTCAGCTACAACGCCCAGCAGCAGCTGTATACCGGGCGCGTGCTGCTCAAGCAGGGCTACTACAACTACTACTTTGTGGTAGGACGGCCCGGCGCGGCACCCGACGCGGCCTACTTCGAGGGCAGCTACCAGCCCACCGAAAACCAGTACGACGTGCTGGTGTACTACCGCCCGCCCGGCACCCGCGCCGACCTGCTCATCGGCTACCGCCCGCTGGTGGCCAACGGCCAAGAAGTGCAGCTGCGGCGCGGCAGTTTGTTCCGCTAGCCGGAAGCTCCGCGCTCAGGCCAGGCCCGACTGCTGGGCCAGCACCCGCTGGGCATCGCGCACCACGGCGGCCCAGGTCTGCTGCATCAGCTCGGCCGACACCTCGGTGCGGGCCACGTACTGCTGCTGGTAGTGCTGCAGCTGGGCGTGGAGCTGGCGGCACTTGTTCTGGTAGGTGGCAAAGTCGATAATCAGCTCCCGCTTGCTCTCGGGCTGCAGCAGCCGCTGGGCATGAATCTTGAAGTAGCTGGTGGCGAAGTACTCGCGCAGCATCAGCACCTGCTGCAGCTCGTCGCGGTCGGCGTCGGCGAGCTGGTAGGCCAGCTGGGTTTCCACGGCCAGCAGGCCGGCGGGCTTGGCTGCGGCGGCGTACTCCTCGAAGATGGCGGTGTACTGCTCCGGCGTCTGGGGCTTTACCTGGAACAGCTGGTCGAAGATGAGCATGTTGGCCAGCTGCTGCTCCACGGCCTGCGCGAAGTACAGCGCCAGGCCGAAGTGGGCGTAGATTTCCTTGGTTTGCTCTTCCTCGGTGAGCTGCTCGAAGTGGGCGATGATGTGCTGAATGTCCATAGAAGCCGTTGCAGCCCGCAAGTACGGCAAAACCGGCGCGGCGGCCCGTTTGCAACCGCTTTCCTTCGGGGCCGTTGCTAAGCGTACTTTGCCACTTCCTTCCCCAACTCCCCAGCTATGAACCGTTACTTCCGTACCGCTTGCTCGGCCGCCCTGCTGGGGCTGGCCGCGTCCTGCGCCACCAACCCCGTCACCGGCAAGCGCCAGGTCATGCTCGTCTCCGAAGGCCAGGAGCTGGCCATGGGTCAGCAGTCGGACCCCGCCGTGACGGCCCAGTTCGGCCTCTACCCCGACCAGAAGCTGCAGAACTTCATCAACGAGAAAGGCAAGCAGATGGGCGCCATCTCGCACCGGCCCGAGCTGACCTACACATTCCGGGTGGTCGATTCGCCGGTGATTAACGCCTTTGCCGTGCCCGGCGGCTACGTGTACTTCACGCGGGGCATCATGGCGCACTTCAACAACGAGGCGCAGTTTGCCGGCGTGCTGGGCCACGAAATCGGCCACGTGACGGCCCGCCACTCGGCCGCCCAGCAAACCAACGCCATCATCGGGCAGGTGGGGCTGATGGGGGCCATGATTGCCTCGCCGCGCATCGCCCAGTTTGGCGAGCAGGCCATGCAGGGCATGCAGCTGCTGTTCCTCAAGTTCGGCCGCGACGACGAAAGCCAGTCCGACGAGCTGGGCGTGCAGTACTCCAGCAAAATCGGCTACGACGCCAAGGAAATGGCCGACTTCTTCCAGACCCTGCAGCGCGAGCAGCAAACGAGTGGGGCCGAGGCCATTCCCGACTTTCTCTCGACCCACCCCAACCCGGCTGACCGCTACAACCGCGTGCACCAGCTGGCCGCCCAGTGGAAGCAGCAGAACGGCAACCCCACCAACCTCAAAGTCAACCGCGAGCAGTACCTGCGCCTGATCGACGGCCTGGTGTACGGCGAGGACCCGCGGCAGGGCTTCGTGGAAAACAACGCCTTCTACCACCCCGAGCTGAAGTTTCAGTTTCCCGTGCCCGCGGGCTGGAAGCACCAGAACACGCCCCAGCAGTTTCAGATGGCCGAGCCCGGCGGCAAGGCCATGATGATGCTGATGCTGGCCCCCGGCGCCTCGCTCGACGAAGCCGCCCAGGCCCTCACCAAGCAGCTCAGCCTGCAGCCCACCGACTCGCGCCGCACCACCGTGGGCGGCTTCCCGGCCCTGGCCTTCGTGGCCGACCAGGTGCAGCAGGACCCGCAGACCGGCCAGCAGGTGGCGGGCGTGCGCGCGCTCAGCTACCTGATTCAGGACGGCAAAACCATCTACGCCCTGCTGGGCGTGTCGGCCCCGGCCGATTTCGCCGGCTTCGCGCCCCAGTTCACCAGCGTGGCCGAAGCCTTTCAGCGCCTGACCGACCGCGACAAGCTCACGCGCCAGCCCGAGCACGTGCGCATCAAGACGCTGAAGCTGCGCAGCACCCTGGAAAAAGCCCTGCGCAGCTACAACGTACCCGAAAAGCGCCTGGAGGAAATGGCCATCCTCAACGGCATGCAGCTCAACGACCAGGTCAACGCTGGCTCCATGATCAAGGTGGTGGAGAAGTAGGTTGCCGATATGCCTGAGCGGCGGGGCTCAGTTGCCCCGGCGTTGCTTGCCGGAAACCAAGTGAATCGGGGCCGATTGGGGAAGCTGCTTTCCGCCAGTCGGCCCCATTTCATGGGCATTCGGAGCGCCAAAGCGCCGCCCCAGCCGGGCGCGGCCGGGCGCGCTGGCACGAAAGCTGCGTAACCCAAAGGCCGGGCTTGCCCGTTGCAGGCCTGAATGCCGCCCCGCGGCGGCCCCACCAGCTTCGACTTTCCCATGCCTACTGTCTTTTCCAATTACCTGCGCGCCGGCGCTCTGCTGGCTTTGCTGCTGCCGCTGGGCAGCTCGATGGCGCCTGAGCGTGCGCCCAAAGCCGTGCCCGTGCAGGGTGCCCAGCCCGACCCCCAGGTCGTGGCCATGTTCGGTTTGCTCGACAACGCCAAGCTGCAAAGCTTCATGGACGAGAAAGGCCAGCAGATGGGCCGCATTTCCGACCGCCCCGGCGACGTGAAGGGCTTCACCATCGTCGATTCGCCTATCATCAACGCCTTTGCCACGCCCGATGGGCACGTGTACTTCACGCGGGGCATCATGGCGCACTTCAACAACGAGGCACAGTTTGCCGGCGTGCTGGGCCACGAAATCGGCCACATCACCGCCCGCCACGGCCAGAAGCAGCAAACACGCTCTACCATTGCCAACGGCGCCCTCATTCTGGGGTCCATTCTCTCCAAGCGCGTGGCTTCCATTGCCCAGCCGCTGTCGCAGGTGGCGGGCCTGGGTTTGCTCAAGTACGGCCGCGACGACGAGAACGAGTCGGATGAGCTGGGCGTGAAGTACTCCAGCAAAATCGGCTACGACGCCGCCTACATGGCCGACTTCTTCCAAACCCTGCAGCGCACCGAGCAAAGCAGCGGCGCGGCCACCATTCCTACTTTCCTGAGCAGCCACCCCAACTCGGCCGACCGCTACAGCCGGGTGAAGCAGCTGGCGGCCCGGCAGAAGCAAAGCCTGGGCAACCGCCAGCTCACGGTAAACCGCGACACCTACCTGCGCCGCATCGACGGGCTGGCCTACGGCGACAACCCGCGGGAGGGCTTCGTGGAGGGCGGCGTGTTCTACCACCCCGAGCTGAAGTTCCGCTTCCCGGTGCCGCAGGGCTGGAAGTCGCAGAACTCGCCCCAGCAGTTTCAGATGGCCGAGCCCAGCGGCAAGGCCGTGCAGGTGCTGCTGCTGGCCCCCGGCAGCTCACTCGACGAAGCCGCCCAGGCCCTGGCCAAGCAGCTGAACTTGCAGTCGGCCCAGGCCAGCCGCACCACGCTCAACGGCTTTCCGGCCGTGGCCGTGCAGGGCGACCAGGTAGGCCAGGATCAGAGCGGGCAGCAGGGCATCACGGCCCGCACGCTCACGTACCTGATTCAGGACGGCAAAACCATCTATGCCCTGGTGGGCATGAGCGCGCCGGCTACCTTCAGCACCTACGGCCCGCAGTTTCAGCGCACGGCCCAGGGCTTTGCCCGCCTCACCGACGCCAGCAAGCTGAACCGCCAGCCCGAGCGCATCCGCATCAAAGCCGCCAAAGCCGGCCAGACGCTGGCCCAGGCCCTGGCTGCCAATGGCGTGCCTTCGTCGCGCCACAACGAAATGGCCATCCTGAACGGCATGAAAACCACCGACAAGCTGGCCTCGGGGCAGCTGTTTAAGGCGGTAGGGAAGTAGGGCGGTTCACGAATCAAAAAACGCCGTCAGAGGATATCTGACGGCGTTTTTTGGTTGAAAACGGAGCTTTGCTTTTTGTTCCTGACGCGGGTTCTCGGAATAGCTCACTTTAGGGATTTTTTGTACTGCCCAATAGCTTCAATTCCAGAGTCTGATATTTTGATCAACTCACGGGTTACGGGATAAGGTGATGTGCTGAACTCGGTTAAAACTGTGCTGCTGAACCTCTGACCGAAGAAGTCAAGTTCATGTTCAGAAAAAATAAAGCATAAGTCACGTACTGGCATTACGGCATACACTGGCCAGCCAAATTGCTTCTTCACTCTTTCCTTAAAGCCAGGGGCGAAGGGAAGCGAAGCATCCAAAAAGCTCTCAGCGCCAAGAATAATCCCGTATGGGTGACCTTCCAATAGGGCTGGTTTGATTTCAGAGGAAGCAAGCACTGAATCCAGATTAGCATAGGCTTCCTTAAACAGCATTTCATGAGTCTGTTTCCATTCAGCAGCATCATCATTCCGAAGCCAGACAATCTGCTCACCGGCATTCTGCACTAATACCATGCTCATGCCTGCCGTAATGCGTTTGTGAACGGCTTCCTGAACATATTCCATGTCGGAAGGAAGCAACACTGGAAGTATGGCCGCACGGACTTCCTCCCATGAGGTACTAACGCTGTCGGAGTTCAATACGAGTCGAACGAGCTCCTGCACTTTGCTGGTGTCGCCGTTGACTGTAAACTGTTTTCGGGCGTTGTCCAGGCTTATCCGGTGGTCTTTGATGTAAATCAGCCCATCTTCTGATACCGAGTCAATAACAAGCCCATGTCGACTAACTTCTTGCTGGAAAAGCTCAAAGACCGGGTCTGTTTTTTCCATTGGCTTCTGATTGGTTGAGCAGCTTATCAGCATAAGGCAAAGCAGGCCATTGTAAGTATTTGCGCTTGAAAAGCGGTGTATTAGGCGCCTAAAAGCGGAGGACATGTTTATAAAGGTTAACTGATTTGACGGGCTCGACAAAACGTAAAACGCCCCGACCGTATCCCGGCCGGGGCGTTGAAGTTACTGCGTGACGGCGGAAGCGGGCTAACCCAGATGTCTCGCCTAGCTCGACATGACAGTCGGCGCGTTAGGCCTTCTTCAGGAACTCGGTTTTGAGCACCATCGTCGTGCCGCCGGCCCGGCCTTCGATTTCGCCGGCGCTGTTGGTCAGGCGAATGTTCTTGACCAGGGTGCCGCGCTTGAGCACCTGCGAGGAGCCTTTCACTTTCAGGTCCTTGATCAAAGTCACCGAGTCGCCTTCCGCGAGCAGGGTGCCGTTGCTGTCTTTTACGTCCATACGAGTAGGAGTAGAGAGTCTGAGAACGGATAAAACGGCCGCCACTCACGCAGCCAGCCGTTCTATCCGTTTAAAATCCGTGCTATCGGCGGTCTACACGTTGAAGCGGAAGTGCATGATGTCACCGTCCTGCACCACGTATTCCTTGCCTTCCACGGCCATCTTGCCGGCTTCCTTGATCTTGGCTTCCGAGCGGTACTGCTCGTAGTCGGGCAGCTTGATGACCTCGGCGCGGATAAAGCCCTTCTCGAAGTCAGAGTGAATGACGCCGGCCGCCGCGGGAGCTTTGTCGCCGCGGTGCACGGTCCAGGCGCGCACTTCCTCCACGCCGGCGGTGAAGTAGGTAATCAGGTTCAGAATGTCGTAGCTGGCGCGGATGAGCTTGTCGAGGCCCGATTCGGTGAGGCCGTACTCGCCCAGGAACATTTCCTTTTCCTCGGCGTCGTCCATCTCAGCAATCTGCGACTCGATGGCGGCCGAAATAACCACTACCTGGGCATTTTCGGTGGCTACGTGCTGGCGCAGGGCCTCCACGTAATGGTTGCCGCCGGCCGGAATGCTGCCTTCGTCCACGTTGGCCGCGTAAATTACGGGTTTGATGGTGAGCAGCTGCAGGTCTGCCACCGCCGCCAGCTCTTCCTCGTTCGCGTCGAGCGAGCGGGCGTTGTGGCCGGCTTCCAGGTGGGCCTTGAAGCGCGTGAGGGCCGTTACCTCCTTTTTAGCAGCCGCGTCGCCGCTTTTGGCCGAGCGCTCCGACTTCGCCAGCTTTTTGTCGACGCTTTCCAGGTCCTTGAGCTGCAGCTCGGTGTCGATGACGTCCTTGTCGAACACCGGGTCGACGCCGCCGGCTACGTGCACGATGTTGGGGTCGTCGAAGCAGCGCACCACGTGGATGATGGCGTCGACCTCGCGGATGTTGGCCAGGAATTTATTGCCCAGGCCTTCGCCCTTGGAGGCACCTTTCACCAGGCCGGCAATGTCGACGAACTCCACGATGGTGGGCACCACGCGCTTGGGCTTCACGATTTCCTCCAGCACCTTCAGGCGCGGGTCGGGCACGGTTACCACGCCCACGTTGGGCTCGATGGTGCAGAAAGGGTAGTTGGCCGATTCGGCCTTGGCGTTTGACAGCGCGTTGAACAGGGTGGATTTGCCCACGTTAGGCAGCCCGACGATACCGCAGCGAAGACCCATGCAGTGAAAAAGTAAAATAGTGAAATAGTGAACGGGCCCGGCGGGTCAATTCAGCTGCAAAGGTACGAAGCCCCGCCACGCAAATCAGCGCCCGCGCCAGATTCCTGCCGGGCAGCGGACTGGCGGGTAGCGGGAGCTGCTCAGCGCGGCCCGTAGCCCGGTCGCGGGCTGGCCAGGACGTAGCGGTAGTAGGCCGGGAACTCGCGCAGCAGGCTGTAGATGTCGCGCAGCTCGAAGTAGCGGGCGTGAGCCTGGTACACCTGGTAGTCGCCGGTTTGCCGGAGCAGCAGCTTGAAGCGGGTGAGGTGGTAGAACTGCGACACCAGGATGACCGACTGAAAACCGCGGCGCTCGGCTGCGTCGGCAAAGTTCTCGACGGTGGCCCAAGTCGACGAGCCGGCATCGTCCACGATGATAGCCTCGGCCGGCACGCCCTGGCCCAGCAAATAGCGGCTCATGGCCGTGCCCTCGTAGTGGCCTTCGGCACCCAGCCCGCCGCTCACCATGATATTGGGCGCCAGCCCGGCGCGGTACAGGCGCAGGCCGGCCTCGAGGCGGGCGCGCAGCCGGTCG
The DNA here is from genome assembly GCF_044628455.1 of Hymenobacter sp. B81. Taxonomy (NCBI): domain Bacteria; kingdom Pseudomonadati; phylum Bacteroidota; class Cytophagia; order Cytophagales; family Hymenobacteraceae; genus Hymenobacter; species Hymenobacter sp. B81. The sequence continues at coordinate 167,540 of NZ_JBIYZW010000001.1, forward strand.
GAAGGGTTGCCGTCGGGATTCACCGTGTTGCCCGCAATCAGGATGCAGTCGGCCGGGCCCAGCGCGTCGTAGAGGCCGTCGACCACCACCCAGGTGCAATGCAGGCTAAACCAGAACACCAGCAGCGAAAACAGCAGGCGCAGGAATTTCTTCATGGGCAGGCGGGCAGAGCGTAGGGGAGGAGGCAGGGGATACTACGCAACAACGCGCGGCCCGCCGGGCAAAACCGGGCAAGCCACGCGTTGGCAGCAGAAAAAACCTTGGGGCTAGTAGGTGCCGCTGTCGGCCACGTTGCCGTTGAACTCGGGGCCGTCGTAGCGGTTGGGGTCGTTGAACTCGGGGCGGGGGCGGTCCAGCTCGGCCACTTCATCGGGCGAGAGCAGTTCCTCGCGCACGTAGCCGATGGCATCCTGCAGGGCTTCGGCAAACTTGAGGAAGTCCTCCTTGTAGAGGAAGATCTTGTGCTTCTCGTAGGAGAAGGTGTCGTCGTCGCGCAGGCGGCGCTTGCTCTCCGTGATGGTCAGGTAGTAATCCTGGCCGCGGGTGGCTTTCACGTCGAAAAAGTAGGTGCGCTTGCCGGCTTTGATGCGCTGGGAATAAATCTCTTCCTGTTCGTAGCGGTCTTCCACGGGGTCCAGCTGGTAAAAGTGTTGAATGAAGGGTGGGTTTGGGTTATTTCGAGACAATTGAAAAATCTCCGGCTAAAACTACCTTTTTGGGGGCGGACATAAAAATTTAGTTGCAACAAATTGACCCCAGGCAAGTTCCGGGGCCCGCCAGGGCCCTGGGGCGTGGTACATTTCCGACCTGTCGAGCTTGGCCCGGGCACCAGGGCCGCAACCGCGGCGTTACCTTCGCAGTCCTTGCTCATCCGCCGCTGCTCTGCTTCCCATGGCCCAACCGCTCGACCTTGCCGCCGTCCGCTCCTTCGAGAACCTGGAATTCCTGGCCCGGCACCTGGTCGACGGCTTCATCACCGGCCTGCACCAGTCGCCCTACCACGGCTTCTCGGTGGAATTCTCGGAGCACCGCCTCTACAACCCCGGCGAAAGCACCCGGCACCTCGACTGGAAGGTGCTGGCCCGCACCGACAAGCTCTTCGTGAAGCGCTACGAGGAGGAAACCAACCTGCGCTGCCACATCCTGCTCGACGTGAGCCCGAGCATGTACTACCCGCGCCCCAGCCACGACAAGCTGCACTTTGCCGTGCTCTGCGCCGCCGCCCTCACCACCCTGCTGCAGCGCCAGCGCGACGCCGTGGGACTGGTCACCTTCGCCGACGCCGTGGAGCTGCAAACGCCGGTACGCTCGACCAGCACCCACCGCCATACGCTATTGCTGCAGCTGCAGCAGCTGGTGGAGCGGGCCGCGCCCGCCGAGCGCAGCGGCACCAACGTGGCCGGCGTGATTCATCAGATTGCCCAGCAGATTCCCAAACGCTCGTTGGTGGTCATCTTCTCCGACATGCTGGGCCGCGGCCAGCGCGAGCAGCAGGAAACCCTGGCGGCCCTGCAGCACCTGCGTCACCAGCACCACGAGGTGCTCTTGTTTCACGTGACGGACCGCGCCACCGAGCAGGAGTTCGACTTCGAGGAGCGCCCCTACGTGTTTGAAGACGTGGAAACCGGCGAGCGGGTCAAGCTCAACCCCAGCCAGGTGCGGGAGCAGTACCGCCAAGCCATGCACGACTACACCCAGGAGCTGGCCCTGCGCTGCGGCCAGAACCGCATCGACTTTGTGCCCGTGGACATCCGCGAACCATTCGACAAGGTGCTCTACGCCTATTTGGTGAAGCGCGGCAAAGTGCGGTAGTCAGCCACTTAACTCAATTTTATGGGAACCGTTTTTCTGGTCGTCGTCTGCGTCATTCTCACCCTGCTGAGCGCGCTGCTGACCACCTACATTGCCCAGGGCCGCCCGTTTTGGCGCTGGTTTATCATCGGCCTGCTGTTGCCCTATCTGAGCATCTTCATTGCCATGATCGTGGTGTACCGCGAGCGGGAAGCCGAGGAAAACCAGGGTTGAGTTCATCGGGCACCGACGGGCTAGGGCGTGGGCGCGTTGTCCAACGACTGCCACAGGTACTTGCAGGCCAGGCTGCGGTAGGGGCGCCAGGGCTCGGCTAGCTCAGTCATGCGCCGCAGCAGGGCGCGGCCGGTTTCCGGCAGGCCGTAGTGGCGGCGCATGGCGTTCTGCACGCCCAGGTCGCCCTCGGCAAACACGTCGGGCTGGTCGAGGGCAAACATCTGCAGCATCTGCGCCGTCCAGCGCCCCACGCCCTTGATCTGGGTCAGGTGCCGGGTAAAGTCGTCTTCGGAGAGCTGGCTCAGGTGAGCGTGGTCGAGCTGCCCGGCCAGGTTGAACTCGGCAATGGCGCGCAGGTAGCCGGCTTTCTGCTTGCTGATGCCCGCGGCGCGCAGCTCGTCGTCGGAAAGCTGGGCCAGCTCGCGGGGCTCGGGGTAGCCCTCGGGCCGGAACAGTCCTTCGAACTTACGCCAGATGGCCGCGGCGGCCTTGGTCGAAATCTGCTGGCTGACCACGGCTTTGAGCAGGGCCAGGTACAAATCTTCGTGGGCCGAGGCGCGCACCGGGCGGCTCTGGGCAATGATGCCGGCCAGCACCGGGTCGGCCTGGCTCAGGTAGCGGCGGGCTTCGTCGTGGTCGTAGGTGTAGGTGGCGGGAGCAGTCATGGCGCAAACTTATCCAGCGCTATTGATTCGCGCTGCAGCGGTCCAGGGCAAAACCTGATTCCTAGGCGGCAGCCTCTATCCAAAAGTCCGCAACTTTGACCGGCCGCGTAGGCGGCCCCGGCCCGCCAGCTTCATTTTCCGCTTTTGCCTATGCCTTTCCGCCGCGTCATCAGTCCCATTCGTGAGCTTTCGGAGCGCGGCCAGCTGGCCGGCGTGCTGCTGATTCTGGCCACCATCGTCTCGCTCACGCTCAGCAACTCGGCCGCCGGCCCCGGCTACCTGGCGTTCTGGGAGCGGCACTTTGGCTTCGGAATGCTCGATAAGTCGGTGGCACACTGGGTCAACGACGGGCTGATGGCGGTGTTCTTTTTCATGGTGGGGCTGGAAATCCGCCGTGAGGTGCTCTACGGGGAGCTGGCCGAGCCCCGGCAGGCTATGGTACCGGCCCTGGCGGCTTTGGGCGGCGTGGCCGCGCCGGCCCTCATCTACCTGGCCCTGACCCGCGGCACGCCCGCCGCCCACGGCTGGGCCATTCCCACCGCCACCGACATTGCCTTTTCGCTAGGGATTCTGTCGTTGCTGGGCGACCGGGTGCCCTTTGCTTTGCGCGTATTTCTCACTGCCCTGGCCATCATCGACGATTTGCTGGCCGTGCTCATCATTGCCGCCTTCTACTCGGGTGGGCTGCACCTGGGCTTTCTGCTGGGCGCGGCGGGCATCTTTGGGGGTTTGCTGGTACTCAACCGCCTGCGGGTGCGGCCCCTGTGGATTTATCTGCTGCTGGGCCTGGGGCTGTGGTTCTGCGTGCTCGAGTCGGGCATTCATGCCACCATTGCCGGGGTGCTGCTGGCCCTGGCCGTGCCGGCCGGGCGCATTGAGGAGCTGGAGCACACCTTGCAAAGTCCGGTCAACTACGTGATTTTGCCCTTGTTCGCGCTCTGCAACACGGCCATTGTGCTTTCCGCCGGCGTGCTGCCGCAGCTCACCTCGGGGCTGGCTCTGGGCGTGGCACTGGGGCTGCTGCTGGGCAAGCCGCTGGGCATTGTGGGCGTTACCTGGGTGGTGGTGCGCCTGCGCCTGGGCCAACTGCCCACGGGCATTGGCTGGCGCCGCTTCGTGGGCCTGGGCTTTACGGCGGGCATTGGGTTTACCATGTCCATCTTCATTGCCACGCTCTCGTTTAGCGACCCGGCCGCCGTGGACCTGGCCAAGCTGGCCGTACTCATCGGCTCAGCCCTGTCGGCCATTCTGGGGGTGCTGATTTTGTTTCCCGGCCGCCTCACCGAGCAGGGCGAAGTCGACGAATAAGCTTGGGCCCGCGCCCCGTGGGCAATTCGGAGCGCAGGCCGAAAAGCTACTGGGGCTGCATTTGCAAGGCCTCAATGACCCGCTCAATGGCCGCGTCGTCCACGTCGAGGTGGGTTACGAAGCGCACCATCTGCGGACCGAATGCCGAGGCTTTGATGCCCTGCTCGCTCAGGTGAGCCAGGAATTGTTCTTCCGTGAGTCCCTCGCGCAGCCGGAAAATCACCAGGTTGGTTTCGGCGGGCAGCACTTCTTCGACGTAGGGCGCCTGCTGCAGGGCCGCGGCCAGCTGCTGGGCCCGGCGGTGGTCGTCGGCCAGGCGCTCCACGTGGTGCTCGAGCGCGTAGAGGCCCGCGGCGGCCAGGTAGCCCGCCTGCCGCCAGCCCCCGCCCATCACCTTGCGAATGCGCTGGCACTTGCGAATGAACTCGCGGCTGCCCAGCAGCACCGAGCCCACCGGCGCGCCTAGGCCCTTGCTCAGGCAGATGGAAATGGAACTGAACAGCCGGCCATACTCCTCGCTACGCTGCCCGGTAGCCACCAGGGCGTTGAACAGGCGGGCGCCATCCAGGTGCAAAGGCAGGCGGTGGCGGCGGGCCAACTCGGCAATGTCTTCCAGCGCCTGCCACGGGTAGCAGCTGCCACCGCCGCGGTTGTGGGTGTTTTCGAGGCAAACGAGGCGGGTGGTGGGGTAGTGAATGTTTTCGCTGCGAATGGCCGAGGCCACCTGCGCGGCCGTCAGCCGACCCCGGTTGCCGGGAAGCAGGGCCACCGAGGCGCCCGAGTGAAACGCAATGCCGCCCACTTCCCAGAGATAGATGTGCGCCGTCTGCTCGCAGATAACCTCCGATAGCGGCTCGGTGTGGGCTTTGATGGCAATCTGGTTGGTCATGGTCCCCGAGGGGCAGAACAAACCGGCCTCGAGGCCGAAGCGGCGGGCAGTTTCGTGTTCCAGCTCGCGCACAGTGGGGTCTTCCTCGTACACGTCGTCGCCCACCGGGGCGCGGAACATGGCCTCGAGCATGGCGGGCGTGGGGCGGGTTACGGTATCGGAGCGCAGGTCAATCATGGCGGGCAGGGCAAAGGGTGAAGGCGGTAAATCAGCCGGAAACGGCCGCTTCGGCGGGGCGCCGGCGGGTTCCGGCGGCCAAGCTACGGCCGCGGCGGCCCGGGGGCTGCACGGACCAGTGGCGGGGCGAGCTAACAATCACGCGGCAAGCGGCAAAATCTGTTAAATTTTTCTTTACCTTTGCCCGCTCAATTCTGCTGAATAGACTCAAACCGACCGCGTCATGACTGTTACCCGTCTCAAGCGTAAGCACCGCAAAAACATCGCCCGCGCCAACAACAAAGTGCAGGAAATCAAAGATCTGCTCCGCACGCCCGTTCTGAAGAACGTGGACATCGAGGAGCTGAAGGCCAGCTTCAACAAAAGCGAAGCCGCCAAAGCCGAGTAAGTAACGCGGCGGCTTCCTGCCCGGGAAGCAGCCTTCGGCATTCCGGCCGGTCGGCTGGTAATATCAGAAAACGCCCTTTGCAGCAGCAGAGGGCGTTTTTTTATGGCTTCCGGAAATTGTGCCCGTTGATGGAGGCTACACCCGCGGCCCCAGCTCCACGGCCTGCAGCTGCTGCACCTGTCCCTGCTCAATTTGGAAGCGCAACAGCGTGCGCACCTTGTGGAAGCCGTGGCGGCCCGCCGCGCCAGGGTTCAGGTGCAGCAGGCCCAGCGGCCGGTCGGGCATGGCGCGCAGAATGTGCGAGTGGCCGCAGATAAACAAACCGGGCCGCTCGCGCTGCAGCAGCGGCCGCACGGGTGGGGCGTAGCGGCCGGGGTAGCCGCCAATGTGGGTGATGAGCACCTTGAGCCCGGCCGCGTCGAATACCAGCGTTTCGGGGCAGCGCAGGCGCACCGCGCGGCCGTCGATGTTGCCGAACACGGCCCGCAGCCGGGGCCCCACGGCCTCCAGCTGGTCCAGCACCGACTCCGCACCCACGTCGCCGGCGTGCCAGATTTCGTCGCAGTCGCGTAGGTGGTGCACGATGCGGTCGTCGAGGTAGCCGTGGGTGTCGGAGAGCAGGCCAATGCGCATGGGGACGGGCAAAAAGGGGGAGTTGAGGCGGACCCGAAGGTACGGCGAGGGGCAAGTTTCCGGCGCAGTGTTACCTTTCCTGTCCGCAGCCGTATGCCGCCTCAACGGGCTACCACACCACCGGCCCCGGCCGGGGCCCGATTGCTTTTCTATCCCGAAATTAATGCTGTGTTTTGCAGCCTTGCAGTTGCCCAACCGGCCTCTTTTCCCTTCCGACTTGCCGCGATGAACGTCTTCATCAACGACATTCCCATCATCATCAAAAAGACCTCCGAGAAGGTCTACAAGCACCGCTACGACCTGATTCTGGGTTCGGAGGACGAGTTTACGTCCAAGGACCTGACGGGTGACGTGCTGGTGCGCGACGTGACGCCCGTCTTTCTCGACCGGCTGCTGCGCCTGATGGAAGTGAAGAAGCTCAAAAAGCTGACTTCGCTCACCCTGTTGGCCCGCAAGAAGTCGGCGCTGATTCTGCACCTGAAAGACCAGTTCAAAATCGCCAAGGCCGCCGGCGGCCTGGTCATCAAGGACGGGCTGGTGCTGATGATTTTCCGCCTGGGCAAGTGGGATTTGCCCAAGGGCAAGCTCAAGAAAGACGAGGACCCGGCCGAAGGCGCCCTGCGCGAGGTGGAGGAGGAGTGCAACATCAAGGTGGGCCTGCTCGACAAGCTGCCCAGCACCTGGCACTCCTACGCCTACAACGGCAACAAAATCCTGAAAAAAACGAACTGGTACGTGATGCAGTGCCTCGACGATTCGCTCATGAAGCCCCAGGCCGAGGAGTACATCGAAGAAGCCCGCTGGATGAAGCCCCAGGAAGCCCTTCAGTGCCTCGACGAGTCTTACGCATCCATTGCCCTGGTAGTGCGCCACTACCTGAGCGAAGTAGCTGGCAAGGCCCCCGCCAACTAACACTGCCCCGGCGCTCCACCGTCATTTTGTTTTCCTTCATGCGCCTTCTTCACCCTGCCCTGCTGCTGCCCGTCGTGCTGGTGCTCTGCACCGCCGCCTCCTGTACCCGCTCTACCCCGGTCAATGAAAAACCGGCTCCCAGTGGCGAATCGGGCCTGGCTAGTTCGGTGAAAGTAGACATGCCCGCCTTGGTCGGGCGCAACATCGACCAGATTCGCCGGGTGCTCGGGTCGCCCACCGAAACCACCCAGAGCACCGTGGGAGCCGAGCCCTCCGCCGCCCAGATGCGTGCCACCAAAGGCGAAGGGTGGATTAACACCTTCGAGTACAGCGGCTCGACTATCGTAGTAACCTTCAACGCCCGCACCCGCAAAGTGCGCGACCTGGTGCTGGTAGGCACCAACGAGGACGAGCTGATGCGCCGCGGCAACCTCAGCCTCGTGAGCCCCGACTACGTGGTGCTGCCGGTTGAAAACCCTACCCAGCCCAGCAAAATCACCGGCGTGCGCGTGGTAGCCCGGAAGTAATGATTAATTACTAATTCATAATTAGTAATTAATCATATGGTGACTTTTTGGTGCTAAGAAGTCATTGTCGAAATGTCGACAAGCTGGCAAAAATTGCACCCAGAAGCAGAAAGCCTATGGATGATTAATTACTAATTATGAATTCATAATTAGTAATTAATCGGCGGCATTTTGAAGGGCACAAAGTCGTCGACGTTGCCGCCGAAGCGGTGAATTTCGCGGATGATGGTGCTGCTGATGGCCGCCAGCGGCGGGGAGGTAATGAGAAATACCGTTTCCAGCTCGGGATTGACGTGGCGGTTGGCCTGCGCGATGGTATTTTCGTACTCGAAGTCGGTGGTGTTGCGCAGCCCGCGCAGCAGAAAGCGCGCTCCGGTTTCGCGGGCGAAGTCGGCCGTGAGGCCCTTGTAGGATTGCACCGACACCCGCGGCTCGTCGCGAAACACCTCCTCAATGATGCCCGTCATCTGCTCCACCGGCAGGTAGCGCGTCTTGCTGCTGTTGTTGCCGATGGCCACGATGATGCGGTCGAACAAAGCCGTGCCGCGCAGCACCACGTCGAGGTGCCCGTTGGTGAAAGGGTCGAAAGAGCCGGGAAAGAGGGCAATGCGCATCTCAGTTCATAATTAATAATTCATAATTGATAATTATGAATTATGGTGGGTCTTGGTCGTTACCAGAATACTGGTGATGATCTTGCCTAACTCCTCAACATCCGCAAACAACGAATCAAAGATGGGTGTAGGCAAATACTCATTGTCGTGCAGCAAGCGCAGCCAGTAATTGGTTTCGCGCGTTTCCTTGGCCGCTATGGTCAGCTTGCTGATGAAGCCCGGACGCGAGACTGCCGCAATGGCTTCTTCTACATTCGCCCCAACCGACGTGCCGCTCCGCAGCAACTGTTTCGATAGCACAAACTCCCGCTGCTCGGTTACAAGAAACTTATAGGCTTTCACCACCCGCGAAGCAAAAGCATACGACTTGGTTTGAATAACATTGTCTTTCATAGCGTCAATTAATAATTATGAATTCATAATTATTAATTACTCACAAAGGTGAAGGCTGTAGAGCTCGAAGTAGCGGTACTCAAACACGTCGTTGAGGCGGTAGCTGTAGCCCAGGTCGTAGGGGCGGTTGCCGAAGCGCACGTGGCGGATGTACTTGCGCAGCACGCTGAACAAGGCCGAGTCGTGCAGCACGTCGCCCCACACCGTTACGTGGTCGTCGTCGGGGTTCAGGCCCAGCTCCTGCATCACCAGAATGGTGTAGTAAATAAAGTCTTCGGGCGTGCTGAAGGCGAAAACGTTGCAGAACTCCGGGCGCTTGTCGCGCACCACCACAATGCTCAGCTCCTGCGGCCCCACGCTCAAATACAGGCGCCGGGCACCCTGCCGCTCGCTCTGGTGGGCGGCTCCTTCCAGCAGCGCGCTGGTTTGGTGCAGCAGCTTCTGGCCCGGGTAGGTGCGCTCAAACCAGTCGACCAGCGACTTCTCGGCCGCAAACACGCTCACCATCTCCTGGCCGGGGTGCCGAAAGCGGCGCACCACCTCGTGCCTGGGGTCTAGGGCATGGTGCAGCTCCAGGTAGCGGGCTTCGTCGCCGTCGCGGAACAGCGGGGCCGGCAGCAAAGTGAAGTGGCGGTTCTGCACGGCCAGCCGCACCCGGTTCCAGCCCGCCCGGCCCAGCAAATCGTGGTGGGCGGCCAGCTGCTGCACCTGCCCGGCCAGCGAGGTAGCCGGCTGGGGCGCGTAGTCTTCCAGCAGCACAAACTTGTTGCGGCGCACGTCGGCCACGCCCAGGCGCAGGCCGGCCGCGCCGGCCGTCACGTACAGGTTGTAGCCCGCCAGCTGCTCGGCGTCGAAGGTCTCGTCGCGCAGGCGCAGCAGGGCCGGGGCAGGGGCGGAAGAAGCAGCAACGGAAGCAGCAGGAGTCACGGGCAGCGCGGGAAAGTGGGCAGCGAAAGAGCCGCTAAAGGTACGACGAGGGGCCGCAACCGCCGCGGCTCAGCGCAGGCGCAGCTGCGGAATGTAGGCGTCGTCGGTGCTGATCAGGTCGCGCAGAATGGGGTGTACCTGCTGGGGCGGCAGCCCCACCAGCTCGCGCGGGGTGCGCCAGGCCAGCTCCGTGAGCAGCTGCTCGCCGGGGCCGTGCTCGGGGTCATGGCCCAGCCGGGGCACGGCCGCTGCGTCGAGGGGCAGCACCTCAAAAAACAGCTCCAGAGCCTGCAGGCGCGCGTCGTGGTACTCGTGCAGGTGCAGGAAGCGCCCGGCCCGCACCGCCAGCCCGGTTTCCTCCCGAAACTCGCGTTCCACGCCCTCGCGCAGCGTCTCGCCGAAGTGCCAGCCCCCGCCGGGTGGCGACCAGAACTGCTGCGGCGCGGGCAGCAAGCCCCGGTGGGCGGTCAGCAGCAGCGCGCCCTCGTGCACCAGCAGGCCGCACACGCGCACGCGGGCCCGCTCGGCGTAGGCCGCCAGCAACGAATCGGGGGAGGAAGAAGGAGGGGAAGTAGCCAAAAGGTGCGTGGTGCTAAGCGAAGGGTAGGAGCAGGGGGCGTCGGGTGGAGGCCGGGGCCCCTTAAACGCGCCGGCAAACCTAGCACGTATGTCCCGGATTGTCGGGCGGCCGCGCTCAGCGTAGCCCGCCCGCCTCGGGCACGGGACGGCGCTGCCGCCAGCGGCGCAGCCGGCTCAGCACCCACACTACCAACCCAATGGCCAGCCCGGCCATCAGCAGCGGTGCTAGCAAGCCCAGCACCGCGCCCACCAGGGCCAGCAGGTTTTCCACGGTGGCCAGCACCGGGTTGCCCAGCCCCCCGGTCGTGGCCGTCGAGCCCGCCCGCAGCAGCGCCGTGCCCGACTGAATCACGCCCGCCGTGCCGCCGCCCACCAGCACGCCCAGCCCCCAGCGCAGCAGCGGATTCAGCTCGGGCAGGGCCGAAGTCATCAGCAGCGTGCCCGCCACAAACGAGGCCGGGGTGGTGAGCGTGTCCAGCAGGTTGTCGACCACCGGAAAGTAGTAGGCCAGCATTTCGGCCAGCGTGGCCGTGGCCAGCACCGCCAGCGCCGGCCAGCTGCCCAGCCAAGCAAAGTCGGCTGAGGGCGTCATAAAGCCCGTGCGGTAGGCCAGGCCGGTGGCCAGCAGCGGCACAAAAATGCGGAAGCCCGCGCAGGCCGCCAGCGCCAGCCCCAGGGCCCCCGCCAGCAGGTAGTCAGAAGGATTCATGGTTGTACAGAAGAAAAAGCCCCCGCCCAAGGTAGCATACGCAGCCCTGCCCGGCGGGGTGAACAGCCGCCAGTACTCCGCCGCCCCTCACCGAGGCCCACCGGCAGTAGTAGTTTGAGTTCAAGCTGCTACTGGGTCGTGTGGGTGCGGAATGGCATGCGCTGATAGCGGTACTACCACTCAAAGTAGTAGTACCACTTCACCCACCCGACAACGCCCGCGAGTCGATCTTCCAGCGTTATCCAGCCCCATCAATAGGATAAATCACGCATCAACTGGATAAATCCCTGGCTAGCCGAACAAAACACCCTTTCGCTATGGCAAAACACGATTCGGCTATTGCATAACACCCTTCAACTGTCGCAAAACACCCTTCCGCGGTTACGAAACACCTTTCGACTGTCGCAAAACACCCCTTGGCAGCCACGAAACACCCTTTGGCTGGAGCGAAACACCATTCGGCAGCCGCAGAACACCCTTCGTCAGCGACGAAACACCATTCGGGCAGCGCAAAACACTTTTCGCCAGCTGCCCAACGCCCGTTGCCCGCCCCGGCCGTAGGGCGGCCCGCCCCGGCGGGGTACCTTTGCCCCAATGTCCTCCGTCCCCGCTTCCGAATCCGCCGCCGACCTCACCGGTCGCATCCGCCGCAAGCTGCAGCGCCAGCACTTCATGCACCTCATCGGTGCCGACCTCACCCGCATCGAGCCCGGCCGCGTACAGGCCGAGCTGGCCCTCGAGCAACGCCACCAGCAGCAGCGCGGCTTTGCCCACGGCGGCCTCGTGGCCACCATGGCCGACCTGGTGGCCGGCTTCGCCGCCGTCACCCTCGTGCCCGACGACCACGGCATGGTCACCGTCGAGCTCAAAACCAGCTACCTGCACCCCGGCATCGGCGAGCGGCTCGTGGCCACCGGCTGGGTGCTCAAAGCCGGCCGCCGCCTGCACTTCTGCGAAGCCGAAGTCCGCTGCTTCGGCGGCCAGAACCCCGCAGAAGGGTTGTTGATTGCGAAGGCCACCGCCACCATGGCCGTCATCGAACCTACTCCCTGAACCATGCCCCGCCCCGCGCCAAACCACCTTCTCAGCCTGCTGGCCGTGCTCAGCACCCTGGCCTTCAGTGGCTGCGGCGCGCCCGATACCCCTGCCGCTCAAACGCCCACCAGGAAACCTCAGCCCGCCCGCGACTCCCGCCCCGTGGCTAGTGTCTCGCGGCCGCAGCAGCTGGCTGCCCACATCCTTCGCGCAGCCTCGCCCGATTCCCTGGCCGCCCTCGAAGCCCTGGCCTGCCGCAGCGACGGGGAGGAATCCGAGGAAGTCGGCGCTGCCTGCGAGCTGCTGTGGGAGCAAAACCTGCCGCTGCTCATCCGGTACCTCCACCAACACCCTACCAGCTGCCTGAGGCAGGCCATTATCAGCGAATTGGGAGCCGGCTTCATCGATGCGGAAACCCGGGCCCAAGACCTGGCCGAATTTCGGCGTGAATCGACGCAAAGAGCCACCCAACTGGGACTCTCGCCGACCGAAAAAACGTTGGTCCAGCAGATAACAGCCGCTGTCGACCCCACCGTGTTCGATTAAGGAAAGTCCCCGCCGCAAGCCCGCTGATATCCACGCCCTCACGCTCGTAATCAAACCTGCCTAGTAGATGAACCCTGTGCAGCCCTCAGAGTGGAAATACCGCATCGTCTGGGTACAACTGGGGCAGCAAGAACACTTCATGTTGTGGATAGAAACCCCCGAAAGTGAAGCCCTATGGGCCGATGCTGCCGGACGGGTACCGAGCTTCCGTAGCTTGGCCGAGCTAACTGCGCTAACCGATTCCATAGGCGCACGGCTGATAACCCATATGCCGGAACTGCTGAATTTGGATCAAGTGGTAGAATGGCTGGGTAATTCTGCTAAACAGGTGCCCTACAAAGCTTGCCTACTGTCTTGGTTTATATTCGAGGGGCTGGCTAGTGGTGCCAAGGCAACGTTTCTTGGCAATCGTGGAGGGCCGGTTTGCAACCGCGTATTCTACAAACTGTACGATAATTCAGGGCCTTGGCGCCTCCGGCCTGATAGAGCTCAGCAAGTCAACCGTTGGCGCAAGGAGGAGCGCAACACCCTGCGCCGCGTGCTGCGGCAGGGGTTCCGCCTGTGGGCGAAATATGTTGGCCCGGCATCGAATGCCCCTGCCTAATTTGCTGTTTCAATAGCTGACTCCAGCGCCCCGAATGATAACGACCAGAATCCCGTCAGTCCGCAACTACTTTCCCTTCGACCCCACCGAAGACCAGTCCACCCTGTTCGGGCAGCTCGACGGCTTTCTGCGCGACCAGTTGCCGGGGCGCAAGGTGTTTCTGCTGCGCGGCTACGCCGGTACCGGCAAAACCACCGTCGTCAGCGCCCTGGTGCGCTGGCTCGACAAAATGGGCCGCAAGTACGTGCTGATGGCCCCCACAGGCCGCGCCGCCAAGGTGATGAGCCAGTACGCGGGCGTGCCGGCCAGCACCATTCACAAGCGCATCTACCGCAAGTCGGGCGGCTCCGAGAGCAACATGGCCTTCACCCGCCAGCCCAACCGCGCCGGCGAAACCCTGTTCATCGTCGACGAGGCCTCCATGATTTCCAACGAGAAATCCTTTGGTGAAAGCGCCCTGCTCGACGACCTGCTCGGCTACGTGTTCGAGAAAACCACCAACCGCCTGCTGCTCGTGGGCGACACCGCCCAGCTGCCGCCCGTGGGCCAGAGCCTGAGTCCCGCCCTCGACGCGGGCGTGCTGGCCGGCTCCTACCGCTGCCGCGTCGACGACGCCGAGCTGCGCCAGGTCATGCGCCAGGCCGAGGCCTCGGGCATCCTGATGAACGCCACCGCCCTGCGCGAGCAGGTGCGCCTGCCCAATGCCGACGCCCCCGCCAGCCCCGCCGAGCAGCCCAGCATTCAGTTCGTCACCCGCGGCTACCCCGACATCTACAAGATGGGCGGCGACAAGCTCGAAGACGGCCTGCGCTGGGCCTACAAGCACTTCGGCCACGAAAACACCACCATCATCTGCCGCTCCAACAAGAACGCCAACCAGTACAACCAGCTCATCCGGCGCGTCATCTTCGAGGCCGAGGACGAGATTGAGGCCGGCGACTACCTCATGATCGTGCGCAACAACTACACCTGGCTGCCGCCCGAGTCCGAAGCCGGCTTCCTGGCCAACGGCGACTTCGTGGAAGTCACCAAGATCATCCGCCGCATCGAGGAGTTCGGCTGCCGCTTCGCCGACGCCCGCCTGCGCCTGGTAGACTACCCCGACGAGCCCGAGCTGGAGGCCCGCCTGCTGCTCGACACCCTGCACACCGAAAGCCCCGCCTTTCCCGCCGACCGCAACAAGGCCCTCTACGAAGCCGTGTCGGAAGACTACTCGCATCTGCCTACCAAGAAAGAAAAGGCCCAGGCCCTGCGCCAGGACCCCTTCCTGAACGCCCTGCAGGTGAAGTTTGCCTATGCCCTCACCTGCCACAAAGCCCAGGGCGGCCAGTGGCCCGCCGTCTTCGTCGACCACGGCTTCCTGAAGGAGGACATGATCAACGCCGAGTTCACCCGCTGGCTTTATACGGCCATTACCCGCGCCTCCGAGAAGCTGTTCCTGCTCAACTTCAACGCCAAGCTGGTCGACGGCGAGCCGGTGAATGATTAAGCCCGCGGCGGTGTTCTGCGGCTGATGCCGTCCAACCACATGTTGCCTTGCTACCTCTTCCTGTTGCTGCTGAGTTTGAGCAGCCTGCCCGCGCAGGCGCAGCTGCGCGCCCGGCCCCGGGGACCAAAAGCCGCCCCCGCCGTGCCCCGTTCGCTGCGCAGCGCCCCGCCGCCGGCCGCCGCGCTGGCCCCGCCCATGTCGCGGCAGGACCGGCGGGCCTACGAGCAGTGTCCCCCGCCGCCGCGCGCCGGGCGCAAGCCCCGCCAGTCGCGGCTGCGGCGCATTTTCTGAGCAGTGGCCGACCTTCGGCGGACAACCTTCCGTGGGCTGGTCCGATTCTTGGCTAGCATCGCAAAAACCTTAAATTTGCTGACCCTCAACGTCCCTAATTCCGCACCCATCATGAAAAAAGCACTCGTCCTGGCGCTGTCGCTCACGCTGGCTGGCTTTGCCGCCCAGGCCCAAACGGCTGCCGTGCAGCCGGCCAATGCCAAGGAAAAGGTAAATGGCCCGCAAATCACCTTCACCGAGCTGAAGCACGATTTCGGCAAGATCAAGCAGGGCGACGTGGCCGAGCACGTGTTCAAGTTCAAGAACACCGGCACCGCGCCGCTGGTCATCTCCAACATCGGCACCACCTGCGGCTGCACCACCCCCGACTGGACCCGCGACCCGGTGATGCCCGGCAAAACCGGCACCATTACCGCCAAATTCAACTCGGCCGGCAAAATGGGCATGCAGAACAAGGTGCTGACCATTGAGTCGAACGCCGCCGGCGGCAACACCTCCATTGCCATGATTGGCGAAGTGCTCGACCCGGCCGCCGCTCCCACGGCCGAGGTAAAAACCACCGAGGTGAAAATGAAAGCCAAGGAAGGCGAGGTGAAAGCCAAAGCCAAGAGCAAGAAGTCGTAAGCCCCGCTGCACGGCCCACCCATACGAAGGCCCGGCTGGAATCGTCCAGCCGGGCCTTCGTGCGTTCGGCACCGCGGGCCGGCGCTAGGGCATGCGCATAACCGCCACGGCCAGCAGCACCCAGCCAATGATGAGCAGCACCCCACCGATGGGCGTAACGGCCCCCAGCCAGCGCAGGCCCGTAAAGCACAGCAGGTACAGCGAGCCGCTGAAGACGAGGATGCCGCCCGTCCAGAGCCAGCCGATGGTGCCCAGGTGGGGCAGCTCGGGGCGCAGCAGGTAGAGCACGCCCACGGCCAGCAAGGCCAGGGTGTGGTAGAACTGGTAGCGCACGGCGGTTTCAAAGGTGTCGAGGCGGCCGGCGGCTTCGAGGTGGGCGCGCAGGGCGTGGGCCCCGAAGGCCCCGAGCGAAACGCCGAGGGCCCCGAAGACGGCGGCCAGCAGCAGGATAAGACGGGCGGTCATGGGTGAGGTGGTGAAAGGGTGAAGTAGGGAGTAGCTGTTGTAGCGCGAACGTTGACTACGCCGACCCGCGGCTCCGTTCGCGTATGCACCCCGCAGGCGCAGGGGAAAGCACGAACCCTTGGCCCCGCCGGTCGTTGCCAAGCACTAAGCCGGTCGGCTGCCGAAGATGGCGCTGCCCACGCGGATGAGGGTGCTGCCTTCGGCCAGGGCCAGGCGGTAGTCGCCGCTCATGCCCATGGATATTTCCCGGAAGTTCTCGTCGTGGGCGAAGAAGTGCTGGCGCAGGTGCTCGAAGTAAGTGCGCAGGGCCGTGAACTCGCGGCGCAGCTGGGCCTGGTCGTCGGTGTTGGTGGCAATGCCCATCACGCCGGCCACCTGCACGTGCTCGAGCGGGCCGGCCTCGCGCAGCAGCTCCTCGGCTTCGGGCAGCGAGAGGCCGAACTTGGTGTCTTCCCGGGCAATGTGAAACTGCAGCAGCACCCGGATGCGGCGCTGGTGACGGGCGGCGTGCTTGTCGATTTCCTGGAGCAGGCGCAGGCTATCGACGCTCTGAATGGTGTGCACGAAGCCGGCAATCTGCTTGACCTTGTTGGTTTGCAGGTGCCCGATCAGGTGCCACTCGATGTCGGCGGGCAGGGCGGGGTGCTTGCTGAGCAGCTCCTGCACGCGGTTTTCCCCGAACAGGCGCTGCCCGGCGTCGTAGGCTTCCTGAATGCGCTCGGGCGGGTGGATTTTCGATACGGCGACCAGGCGAGCGGCGGTGCCGGCCAGCTCCCGCTGGAAATGCGCAATGGACTGGGCAATGGACATGGGGCAAAAGTAGCCCACGGCGCTCAGCATTCAGCACGACTGGTGGGCGGGGTGGGCAAGCCGCTGGTTACCGGCCCGTAGCCAGCGGCGCGCTTCGCGGTTTTGTGCTATTCGGCTTAAGGGCGCACGGGGCAGTTTGAGCGAAGGCGGAACGAACCCACTCCGAAAGGAGCCCGAAGGCAATAGTTGGGAAAATGCAATCCAGCGCCCTGGTGGCGGCCTCTTAGCTACGGGGCCGTACGAGCCCGAAAGCAACCCCGGCGCTAGTCTTCGAGGGCGTTGGTGAGGAAGGTGTTTTTCAGGGCCAGCCACAGCAGCCACAGGCCCAGGGCCCAGTACAGGTAGTAGCGGTAGTAGTCGTGGGTGTTGCGGTAGCGGGTGAGGCGGATTTCGGTTTTCTCCAGGCCATCGATGCGGGCAAACACGCTTTGCAGGGCCCGCTCGTCGGTGGCGCGGAAGAAACGGCCCTCGCCGGCGGCGGCAATCTGGCGCATGGTGCTTTCGTCGAGGCGGGTTTCCACGTAGCGCGGGCGGCCCAGCTCGTCGCGGCCGTAGGGCACGGTGCCGTCGCGACCCAGCCCGATGGTGTAGAGCTTCAGCCCAAAAGCGTGGGCCAGCTGGGCGGCCGTGAGCGGGTCGATGCTGCCGGCCGTGTTTTCGCCGTCGGAGAGCAGGATGCCCACCCGCGAGCGGCCGGGCGAGTCGCGCAGGCGGTTGGTGACCACGCCCAGGGCCGTGCCGATGGCCGTGCCGTCGGCGGGCACCATGCCCAGGCGCAGGCGGCCCAGCTCCTCGTCCAGCAGCTCGTAGTCGGTGGTGGGGGGCAGCACCGAGTAGGCTTCGCCGGCAAACACCACCAGTCCGATCCGGTCGCCGCGGCGGCCGCGCACGAAGGCCCGGGCCACGCGCTTGGCGGCTTCGAGGCGGTTGGGCTGCAGGTCGCCCAGCTCCATGGAGGCCGACACGTCGACGGCCAACACGATGTCGATGCCGCGCCCGGTTTGCTCGATGCGCTCATCGGTGCGCTGGGGCCGGGCCAGGGCCACAATGCCGAAGGCCAAGCTCAAGGCCAGCACTAAGTCGGGCACGAAGCGCAGCCCGGCGCTCCAGTGGCCGCGCACCTGCCCGTGTACGAAGGCTACTTCGAGGCGGGGGCGGCGCTGGGCCAGTAGCTCGCGCAGCAGGAACAGCAGGGGCACCACCGGCAGCAGCAGCAGCAGGCGCGGGTGGGCCCACGCGTAGCCCGCCAGCGTGGAGTAGCGCAGGCCGTCGAGGAGGGGCGCGAGAAAGGAATGCCAAAGCTGCTGCATGCGGGCGGCTTACCGTAAAAGCGGCTAAAGGTACGCAAGCGCGCCTAGGCCGGGGGGCGCTGGGGAAAGGCCTCGGCGGCGCGGGCAAAGCGGCGGTCAGCAAAGCGGCGCAGCAGCTCCAGGGCCTCGTCGGTTTCGGGGCCCATCTCGTCGGGGTGCTGGTTGCCGTAGATGACGCGGTCGGAGAGCTGCAGGGCCGTGCGCACGTCGGGGTCGTAGTTGTAGAGGGCCACGATTTCCTTGGTCGTAAGCGTGTTCAGGGCGTTTTCTTCGAGGCGGGTGAGGTAGTTTTTCCAGAGCGTGATGGCGCGCTCCATGTTGGCCAGCGAGCGGCTGAGCTGGAACCGCTCGAGGTGGCGGGCGTACTGGGCCAGAAAGTAGAGGTGGTTGCGGCGCAGCTTGTAGCCCTGGTAGCGCTGGCGCAGGCGCCGCCCGAAGCTCCACCACACGATGGCGGCCAGCACCAGCAGCCCGGCCAGCGCCGCCAGCCAGTAGGGGTAGTTGAAGCGCGTAGCCACCGGCCGCGCGGCGGTGTTCTGGCGCAGCGGGGGCAGCTCCTGGCCGGGGGCCAGCGCCGGCGCCGTGAAACGCAGCCGCAGGGTGGCCGGCAGGGGCCGCAGCCGCAGGGTGTCGCGCCCGCTCAGGATGGTCACGGGCAGGCTCAGGGGCTGGGCCGAGTCGAGGGCGAAGGTGCGCAGGGTGTAGCGGCAGCGGTCGAGGCTGCGGCCCTGGCGGGTGACGGTGGGCCAGTAGCGCCGGGCCACGTACTCGAAGGGGGCGAAGTCGGCCGTGGAGTCGGGAAATACCACGTTCAGGGCCGGCGCGTGGCGAAACGTAAGCTCGTACTCCACCAGCTCGCCCACGCGCGCCGCCGGGCGCAGAAACCGGCCCTGGGGCAGGGTGTCGGGCGGGGCGGGCGCGGCCTGGCTACCCCGGGCGGTCAGCACCCCGAGCAGGCCGAGGCCGACGAGCAGGTGGGTGGCGCGGGGCATCAGGCAGAGGGGCGCGGGGCGGGGCCGCGGCGGTTGCGCAAGCGAAACAAATTCACCAGCTGGGGCACATAGTCCGAGTCGGTGGAGATGGGCAGGAAGGCGGTCTGGTGGCGGCGGCAGATGTGGCCGATCCGCTCCCGGTTCTGCTCGTAGGTGAGGCGGTAGCGCGCCCGCCAGGCCGGCGAAGAGGTGTTGACCCACACCGTGCGCCCGGTTTCCTGATCGCGCAGCGGCACAATGCCCAGGGGCGGAAACTCCTGCTCGC
Organism: Hymenobacter sp. B81; assembly: GCF_044628455.1. Lineage (NCBI taxonomy): Bacteria > Pseudomonadati > Bacteroidota > Cytophagia > Cytophagales > Hymenobacteraceae > Hymenobacter > Hymenobacter sp. B81. The sequence continues at coordinate 186,717 of NZ_JBIYZW010000001.1, forward strand.
GGCGGTCGAGCAGCTGCACCACTACCAGGTCGTGCTTGCGGGCCAGCATGGTCAGTTCCCGTTCAAAGTCCACGTCGATGAAGTCGGAGAGCAGCAGCACCAGGGTGCGGCGCTTGAGCAAGGCCAGGGCCTGCCCGATGCCGGCGGCTACGTTGGTGCCAGGGCTGACGGGTTGCAGCTCAAACAACGACTTGATGAGGGCGTAGGCGTGGCGGATGCCCTTGCCCGGCGGCAGGTACAGCTCCTTCTGGTCGGAAAAAGCCAGCACGCCGAGCTGGGCATCCTGGCGGGCAGCCGACAAGGCCAGGATGCCGCAGATGTCGCGGGCCACGTCGAGCTTGCGGCGGCCCTGCGCGCCCACCTGCTGCGAGCGGCTCACGTCCAGCAGCAGCAGCACCGACTGCTCGCGCTCCTCCTTGTAGGTTTTCACGAAGGTGCCGTGGCCCTTGGCCGACACGGCCCAGTCGATGGCGCGCACTTCGTCGCCGTACTGGTACAGGCGCACGTCGTCGAACTCCAGGCCGGTGCCCTTGAACACGGAGTGGAAGTCGCCCTGCAGCTGGGTGTCGACCACCTTGCGGATGCGGATTTCAAGCTGGCGCAGGCGGCGGATCAGCTGTTGCAGGGCGGTTTCGGGGACGGGGGCGCTCATCGGGAGGGCTAAAATACGCAGCCGCCGTGAAGCCCGCCGCGGCGGCGGCCCCGGGCTGGCCCGAAATCGGCGGGGAGCAGGCAGGTATTACCTTTGCCGCCGTGAAAAACCCGCTGTCCGCACTTTTGCTGTTGCTTGGTCTGGTCCTTTTCAGTCAGTGCGACCGGCCCGAAGACCCCGTGCCGCCCGCCCGCCTGCTGCCCCGCGACCAGATGGTGCGCGTGCTCATCGACCTGCACCTGACCGAGTCGCGCGTCGAAGCCAGCAACCTCTCGCCCGACTCGGCCAAGGCCCTGTTCAACCAGCAGCTCCGCGACCTGTACTGGCGCCACAAAGTCGAGGAGAAGGTGTTTCGCGACAGTTACCACTACTACGGCATCCACGACAAGGACCTGGAGGAAATCTACACCACGGTGCTCGACAGCCTGAAGCAGCGCGAGTACCGGGCCGGGGCCAAATAGTCTACCACCCAGCCTGCGGCCCCAGCTTTCAGCGGCACAACCGCCGCGGCGGTTTCAGGCCAGGCGGCTGCCGTTGGGCACGGGCCCGGCCAGGGCGGCCAGCACAATGCGCCCCTGCTCGTCGGGGGCGCCGGTCACCAGCACCTCCGAGCGGAAGGGGCCGATTTGCTTGGGCGGGAAGTTGACCACGCACAGCACCTGCCGGCCCAGCAGCGTGTCGGGGGTGTAGAGGTCGGTTATCTGGGCGCTGGACTTGCGCTGGCCCAGCTCGGGGCCCAGGTCGATGAGCAGCTGATAGGCCGGCTTGCGCGCCTGCGGAAACGGCCGGGCGTCCACGATGGTGCCCACGCGCAAGTCCACGCGCTCAAACTCGGTCCAGGAAAGCGGAGTGTCGTTCATGGTCCCGAAAGTACGCGGGCCAGGAAAAAGCCCGCCGGGCCGCGCAAAGCAGGGCCCGGCGGGCTGGGGTATGGCAGCCCGTGAACAAGCCGCGGGGGGCTAGTTGGCCGCCGGCTCGTCGAGGGCATAGGCCTGCGACTCCAGCAGGCGCTGCTGCACTTTCTGGTCCCAGGCCTGCTGCTGCACCAGGTTCAGGCCGTGGTTGCTTTCCACGTCGTAGCGCTGCTGCTCGCGCTGCCATTCGCTGATGGTTTGCTTCATCAGGTTGTTGAAGGCGGGCTGCAGCTTTTCGCAGTCGAACTTGGTGGCCTTCAGGCGCTGGCGCATGCGGCGGGCGTACACTTCGGTGAGGTCGAAGTGCACCTGCTCGTGGCGCAGCAAAGCCGCCGAGGCGGTTTGGGGCGTCTTCACCCACGACTCGGCGGGCGTGAAGGTGGCCTGTACCGTAGAAGAAAACACGTAGTCCTGGCAGCCGATCTTGGCGCCGATGTTGGCCGTGGTCATGGCGTGCAGCGGGTCGCCGGAAGCGGGGCGGGCCTTGAAGTCAGCCCAGGTGAGCGGGCGCTTGGCCGACCACACCAGCAGCTCGGGCTCGGCCTTGGCGGGCGGGGCGGGGGGGGGGGTCGGGCCCTGCTTGGCGGGGCCTTGCTGGGGCGCCCCAAGGGCCAGCAGCAACATCAGCAGCAACGAGAGCATAAGAACAACTAGGGGCGGCTTACCGGGCCGCCGTGCGGGGTTAACGCTGAACGCCGGCCGGTTCGTTCACCGGCTGCCGGGCCGTGGCGCTCAGCAGGCCGAAGCGGTAGAGCAGCAGGCCGGCCACCAAAGTTAAGCCCACCAGCAAACCCACCCACACCCCCGGCGCGCCCCAGCCCAGCTTAAAGCCCAGGAAGTAGCCCAGCGGCAGGGCCGCCGCCCAGTACGAGAGCAGGGCCACCACCGAGGGCACCTTCACGTCGTGCAAGCCGCGCAAGGCCCCCAGGCCCACCACCTGCAAGCCATCGGAAATCTGAAACAGCGCCGCAATGAGCAGCAGGCCCACGGCCTGGGAGGCTACGGCGGGGTCACCGTTGTAGAACTGGGGTACCCACTGGCGCCCGGCAATCAGCAGCAGGCCCATGGCCGTCATGAACGCGAAGGTCAGCAGGTAGGCCGTGTAGCCGGCGTGGCGCGCCCCGGCCCGGTCGCCCAGGCCGCTGAGGTTGCCCACCCGAATGGTGGCCGCCGCCCCGATGCCGCTGGCCGCCATGTAGGTAACCGAGGCCACGTTGATGGCAATCTGGTGCGCGGCCTGGGTGGTGGCACCCAGCCAGCCGGCCATGATGGCCGAGAAGGCGAAGGCGCCGACTTCAAAGATCATCTGCACCCCAATGGGGAAGCCCAGGCCCAGCAGGCGGCCCAGCACGGCGGGGGAGAGGCGCAGCCAGGAGCCGGCCGCGGCGCGGTAGGGGGCCAGGCGCGGGGTGCGCAGCACGTAGGCGGCCATGAGTACGGCCATCAGCAGGCGCGCCACCAGCGTGGCCCAGGCGGCGCCCATCATGCCCAGATCCGGCATGCCCAGGCGCCCGAATACCAGGCCGTAGCACAGCACGGCGTTGAGCACGTTGGCCAGCACCGAGAGCTGCATGGCCTGGCGGGTGAGGCCCAGCCCTTCGGCAAACTGCTTAAAGCCCTGAAACACCATCAGCGGAATCAGCGACAGAAACATCACCCGCGCCCAGGGCAAAGCCAGCTGCACCACCTCGGCGGGCTGGTCGATGTGGGGCAGCAGGGGCAGCAGCAGCCAGCCCAGGCCGGCCAGGGCCAGACCGGCCAGCGTACTCATCGTCACGCCGTTGACCAGCAGCTGGCCCAGGGCGACGGTGTCGCGGCGGCCGTCGGCGGCGGCCACCAGCGGGGTAATGCCCATCGACACGCCCAAACCCAGCATCATCACCACCGTGGTCACGCTCACGCCCAGCGACACGGCCGCCAGCGGCACGGTGCCGGTCTGACCCACCACCACGCTGTCGCACACGCTCACCAGGATGTGGCCCAGCTGGCTGAGCACCACGGGGTAGGCCAGCAGCAGGGTAGGACGAATGTGAGGTCGAAGCGAGGAAAGGGCCATGATGCAGTCGGAAACGGGGCCGCAAAGGTACGCAGCCAAGTTGCCGGGAGCCCTATTCGGGGTAAAGGCGCAGTCGGGGCCTCACCCCCGGCCCCGCTCCGGAAGCGAGGGGAGCCAGACGAAGCAGTATCAGATTCTCGCACGCTGTAGAAGGTCTCGTCGTCCGAGCCGCGTGGGCGTCATCGTTCAACGGCGTAGCGACGCGATGGGTCGCGTCGCTACGCCGGGCGGGTGGCACGGGGCCGGGTGGAGGTTGGGTTTACTATCCGGCGAGATGCCTCGGTCCCTCGCTTGATGCACGACCTGCTCGGCATGAACGGGCTGTTTCGAGTCGTTCAGCGGTGGTAAGGTCCTTCGCGTTGCTCAGGATGACGAATGCTTGATGGCAGCCCTGACAACTATCAACTGGCAACTATCAACTATCAACGGAGAACAGCACGTCGGCAAACCACTGCTGCTCGTCGGTGAAGGCTTCGAGCACCCGCAGCCCCACGGCGGCGGCCAGCTCCTCGATCTGGGGCAGGGTGAACTTAAAGGAGCTTTCGGTGTGAATGGCTTCCCAGGCTTCGAAGCTGAAGGCGCGGCCCAGGGCAGCTACCTGCACCGTCTGGGCCCGGCGGCTGACCAGGTAGGAGCGCATGGCACCGTCCTGGGGGTTGTACTGGGCAAAGTGCTGCCACTGGCCCAGGTCGAAGTCGGCGCCCAGCTCGTGGTTGAGGCGGGTGAGCAGGTTCAGGTTGAAAGCCGCCGTCACGCCCTGCGCGTCGTCGTAGGCGGCGTGAATCCGGCGCGGGTCTTTGCGCAAGTCGAAGCCCACCAACAGCCGGTCGTCGGGGCCCAGGTGCCGGGTCAGCTCGCGCAGGAAGCCCTGGCGCTCGGCCGGGCCGAAGTTGCCGATGTTGGAACCCAGAAACAGCACCGCCTTGCGGCCGGGCTGGTCGCGCAGTTCGGCCAGGGCCGTCAGGTACTCGCCCACCAAGGGCTCCACCCGCAGCGCGGGCAGCTCCTGGCGCAGGCTCTCGGCCAGCCCCTGCAGGGCCGAGGGCGAAATGTCCACCGGGGCGTAGGCAAAGCCGGGGCTGACGGTGAGCAGCTCGCGCAGCAGAATCTTGGTTTTGAGGCCGTCGCCGGCGCCCAGCTCCAGCAGCTGAAACGGCGCGCCGTCGGCCGGGGCCAGGGCCGCCGCCAGGGCCCGGCGGTGGCGGGTGAGCAGCCCAAACTCGGTGCGCGTGGGGTAGTACTCCGGCAGCTGCATGATCTGCTGAAACAGCCGGCTGCCCTCCGCGTCGTAGAAGTACATCGACGACAACGCCCGCGGCTGCCGGCTCAGCCCCTCCAGCACGTGCGCAGCCAGTTCGTTGTTTGTTGTTGGTTGGTGGTTGGTGGTTGGTGGTTGTTCGTTGTGCGGGTTTTGGTTGTCGGTGGGGCGCTGAGGCGTTTCAGCTGACTGGCGGGAGGAAGAAGGCGGTGTGATGGAAGCGGCCATAAGGAAAGGGAGAAGCGGGAAGCAGAAAGACAAATCAGGGCCGCAGGCACGACCCCAAAAACCAACAACCAAAAACGAACAACCAGCTACTGAGCCAGCCGGATGCCGGTGAACTGCCAGCGCTTGTCGGCGTGAAAGAAGTTGCGGTAGCTGAGGCGAATGTGGCTGGCGGGCGTGGCGCAGGAGCCCCCGCGCAGCACCAGTTGGTTGATCATGAACTTGCCGTTGTACTCGCCCAGCGCCCCCGGGGCCTTGTCGAAGCCGGGGTAGGGGTGGTAGGCCGAATACGTCCACTCCCAGCAGCTGCCCAGCAGCTGGTGGCAGCGGCCGGGGGCGGCGTCAGCGGGCAGGGGGGCGGGGTCGAAGCGGTTGCTTTCCAGGAAGTGGGCCGGGTCGAGGGTGGGGGCAAAGCGGCGGGCGGCCAGCTCCCACTCGGCTTCGGTGGGCAGGCGCGCCCCGGTCCAGTGGGCGTAGGCATCGGCCTCGTAAAAGCTCACATGGGTCACGGGTGCGGCCAGGTCGAGCGGCTGCAGGCCGTGGTGGGTAAAGCGCAGCCACTCGCCGGCGCGCTCCACCCAGTACAGCGGCGCCTGCCAGCCCTGGCTTTGCACCAGCTCCCAGCCCTCGCCCAGCCAGGGCCGAAAGTCGCGGTAGCCGCCGGCGCGCACAAACTCCAGGTACTCGCCGTTGGTCACCAGCCGGTTTTGCAGGCGGAAGTCGGCCACGTATACCGGGTGGGCCGCCAGCTCGTTGTCGAAGCAGAAGCCGGGCGCGTCGCCGGCCGCGGGCTGGTAGCCGATGGTGCCCACCCCGCCGGGCACGCTCAGCCAGGTAGCCGCCGGGGCAGCCGTAGCGCTGGCCACCGGGGCGGGCTGGTCGGTCCAGTAGGCCGGGGCCAGCGGGTTGGTGCTCAGAATGTACTTGATGTCGGTTACCAGCAGCTCCTGGTGCTGCTGCTCGTGCTGCAAACCCAGCTCAAACACCGCGGCGAAGGGCGCCGCCTCGTCGTCGCCGACGGTGGCCAGCAGCCGCTGCATGTGCTCGTCGACGTAGGCGCGGTACCGGTACACGTCGGCCAGCGGCGGGCGCGAGAGGGTGCCGCGGTCGGCGCGGTTCACGCGGCTGCCCAGGGAGTTGTAGTAGGAGTTGAACAGGTAGGCGTACTGCTCGTGAAACACGCGGTAGCCGGGCAGGTGCTCTTGCAGCAGGAAGGTTTCGAAAAACCAGGTGGTGTGCGCCAGGTGCCACTTGGGCGGGCTCACGTCGATGATGGGCTGCACCACGGTGTCTTCGGGCAGCAGCGGGCGGCAGAGCGCGGCGGTTTGCTCGCGCACGGCGGCGTAGCGACTTTGGCGCCGGGAAGCGGCCGGGGGCCGGGAGGCGGGGGCAAGAGCGGAAGTGGCGGCGGGCATCATGGGCGGCAAGTAAAAGCAGGTTCGCGGGAAACTACGCAGAAGCGCCGCCGACCGCTCACCCGGGGACCCTGCGGCCCGCCGGCTGCGTCGGCTGCAAGGGAGAAAGCCGTAAGCCCGGCCGAAGGTTATGCTCCTGAGCCCCAGCAAGCCGCCGAATGCCCCGTCCAGGGGTAACCGGAACAAGCCGACCAGCAGCGGAGTGCTTAGCGGCTGATGGTACTTTGTCAATATACCGCCGCTAATCTGAGTCTACGGTGCTGCTATGGTGTCCCTATAGTGTCCCTATACTTTCCCTATCCCAGCTGGGGAATGACTGGCAAAATGCTTTTAGCACTATGCGAGGAAACCTGATGACCCGGCTGCGGGCCAAGCTGAACTCCCGGCCCCCGGCGGCGTACACCTTAGGGCGCTCAGGCAAGCCAGGGCGGCGGCCGTTCACCTGAACCTCTGCCGTAGCCCCGGGATGCCGGGCGGCTTTTTGTTCACCCACCTTCTTTTCCCAAACACCATGGCAACCAATCAGCAGGGCCAGCGCAGCCAGAACGACCCCAACGCCGCCCAGAACCAGAACCCGCAGGGCCAGAGCCAAAGCAACCAGTCCTCACCCGAGGCCCAGCGCAGTGGCTCTATCGACCAGGATCAGGAACGCTCGGTGCGCAGCGGCCTCTCGGGCCAGGCCAGCCGCCCCCACCGCGTGGGCGACGGGCACCACGCCGACGACCTCGAAGACCAGGTAAACACCACCATGACCAGCGGCACCGGCATGAACCCGCCCAGCGACAAAGGCAGCGAGCGGCAAAGCGGCAAGTCGGGCATGGGCCGCACGGGCGGCAGCTCGGGCATGGGCACCGAGGGCGACCGGAACGCCAATACCGGCAATACCCGCAACGGCTAGCCCGCGGCTCTTTTCGCAGTCGGATTACCTGACCGCCCCCTCTCTGGTTCGCGCCGGGGAGGGGGCGGTCGGCTTGAACGCGCCGCCCGGCTTTGGCGTATGCAGCTCACTACCGGGCCCCGTTGCCGGGCCCCTCACCCCGAAACCCCTCCCTACCATGTCTGAGCAAACGCCCGCCGGCCAAGCGCCGCAAGACGACCTCCACGATGACCTCAAGGCCCTGACCACGCCCGGCAGCCAGAGCGGCAGCGGCGTGTCGCTGGAAAACAACGACGTGCTGCTCGACGCGGCCGCCCGTGCCCGCCGCGCCAGCGAAGCCGCCCAGCCCGGCGACCAAGCCGCCGGCTCGCCCATCAACCGCAGCCCCGAAGCCAGCACCGGCCCGGCGCTTATGTTTGCGTCCGGTTCAACCTGCTTGCTTATGGCGCTTCAGCTCACCTACTCCCGCCGCGCGCTGCGCTTCAACTTTGCGGCCCGCACCTCGCGCGGGGCCCTGGCCGAGCACGAGGCCTGGTACCTGCACCTGCACGACCCGGCCCAGCCCGGTCGCGTGGGCCTGGGCGAGGCCGCGCCCCTGGCCGGCCTCAGCCCCGACTACGGCTCCGGCTTCGAACCCGCGCTGCGGGAGCTGTGCGGGCGCTTCAACGCGGCCGGCTACGCGCAGCCCCCGGCCGCCGGGGACATAGTAGGTGCCGAGTGGCCCGCCCTGCGCTTCGGCCTCGAAACCGCCGCCCTCGACTGGGCCGCGGGCGGCCGCCGCCTGCTGTTCGACAACGCCTTCAGCCGCGGCGAGCAGGGGTTGCCCATCAACGGCCTGGTGTGGATGGGCGAGGCCGACTTCATGCAAGAGCAGATCCAGCAAAAGCTGGCCGAGGGCTACCGCTGCCTCAAGCTCAAAATCGGCGGCCTCGACTTCGACACCGAGTGCGCCCTGCTGGCCGGCATCCGCGCCGTAGCCGGCCCCGGCGAACTGGTGCTGCGCGTGGATGCCAACGGCGCCTTTACGCCCGAGCAGGCCCCCGCCCGCCTGGCCCGCCTGGCCACCTTCGACCTGCATTCCATCGAGCAGCCCATTCGCCCCGGTCAGCCCGCCGCGCTGGCCCAGCTGTGCCGCACTGCTCCCGTGCCCGTGGCCCTCGACGAGGAGCTGATTGGCGTGACCGACCCCGCCCGGCAGGCGGCCCTGCTCGACCAGGTTTGCCCGGCCTACGTGGTACTCAAGCCCACTTTACTGGGCGGGCTGGCCGCTGCCGAACGCTGGATTGAGCTGGCCACCGCGCGGGGTATCGGCTGGTGGATGACCTCGGCCCTGGAGTCCAATGTGGGCCTGAACGCCATCAGCCAGTTCACGGCCCGCTACCCGCTCGCGGGCTTTGCCCAGGGCCTAGGCACGGGGCAGCTCTACCACAACAACGTGGCCTCGCCGCTGCGCGTGGCCGGGGGCTACCTGCACTACGAGGCGCACGCGGGCTGGGAGCTGTAAAAAGCGGCCGGGTATGCAGCTATGGCGGAATTTATTGGTATATTATTTCGCTAATTCTTGCCCCCGTTCCTCATACCTTCTTTGCCAGCTATGGCTCTGCTTTCATTGCCCTGCCGCCGCCTTGCGGGAACTGCCCGGGCACTGTTTTTTCGGGCTGGGCTGCTCGTGGCCCTGCTCGCCACCCTGGCCGCCGAAGCCCACCCCGCGTTTCAGCTGCTGCCGGCCCGGCGCCGGGCCGTGCGCACTTCGTTTCTGCTCGAGCGCAACCTCATTGTGGTGCCGGTGCACCTCAACGGCCGCGGCCCCTTCCACTTCATTCTCGACACCGGCGTGGGCACCTCGCTCATCACCGATCCGCGCCTGCGCGACTCCCTTAGTTTGCGTATCGGACAGCAGTACCTGGTGGCGGGCGTGGGGGAGGAAGCCCCGCTGGTAGCCTTCCAGAGCGACAGCGTGCGCGTGTCGCTGGCCGACGGCGCGGCCGTGGCCCCGGCCCTGACCATGCTGCTGCTTTCGTCTGACGTATTTGACCTCTCGGGCTACGTGGGCATGCCCATTCACGGCATTCTGGGGGCCGATGTGTTTCGCAGCTTCGTGGTGGAAGTGGAGGCCGAGGCCCGGCAGCTTACCCTGCACCGCCCCGAAACCTACCGCCGGCCCAGCGCCGGCCGCTGGGCCCGCCTGCCGCTGACGCTGGAAGGCGACAAGGCCTACCTCGAAACCCAGGTGAAGGTGAACGACTCACTCGACATGCCGGTGAAGCTGATCCTGGACACCGGCGCCGGGCACGCCCTGTCGCTCGAAACCGGCTCCGACGCCCGCATTCAGCTGCCGCCGCAGCGCCTGCGTACCCACCTGGGCCGCGGCCTGAGCGGCGACGTGTATGGTTACCTGGGGCGGGTGCGGGGCCTTACCCTGGGGCCGTTTCAGCTTACCTCGCTGCTCACCTCGTTTCCCGACGACAACTCGGTGCGGGCGCGCGTGCCGGTGCCGCGCAACGGCAACCTGGGCTTCGAGCTGCTCAAGCGCTTCCGCGTCATCATCGATTATCCGCACAACCAGCTGCTGCTGCGCCCCAACGCCCTCTACCGCGACCCGTTCGAGCACGACATGTGCGGCCTCGATCTGATGGCCATCGGAGAAGGGTTTCGCCGCTACGTGGTGTCGCGGGTGGAGGCTGGCTCCCCGGCGGCCGAAGCCAAGCTGCAACCCCACGACGAGATTCTGTCCATCAACCTGCTGCCCACCAGCAACATGTCGCTAACCGAAATCAGCCGCCTGCTGCACTCGGCCGACGGGCGGCAGCTGCTGGTGCTGGTGCGCCGCAAAAGCGGCGAGCTGCTGATGACGCGCGTAACCCTGAAGCGGCAGATCTGAGAATGGCCCCGTCGCCGGCCCGTGCGCGGTATGCGGGCGGTAGGGTGTGCGCCGCGCGGCGAAAACCATTACCTTGGAAACGACCGCGCCGGCTCCGGCCCGGCCCCCGTTTCGCCGCTTTCTGCTCCCGATGACCCTGGCTTCTTCCTCCGCCGCGCCGCCGCTGCCCCCGCCCCCGGCTGCCATCCGGGCCAACCAGCACATCTACCGCGACTATTTCGACGAGGACTTCGTGCAGGCCCTCGACGAGCACGTGTTGCAGCTGCTCGACCGGGTGTGGTTTCGCTCCGAGCTAGTGGGCTTTCTGGAAAGCTTTCCGCAGCGCAACAACCCCGAGCGGCCGCTGATTTTCTGCTCCAACCATTCGGGGATGGCCTTTCCCTGGGACGCCATGGTGGCCCTTTCGCACCTGTACCGGCGCATTCCCCAACCCAGCGACCTGCCCCGCCCGCTGTCGGCCCCCTTGCTCTCGCAGTCGGCCCTGATGAACCCCTTCGTGCTGCGCGACTTCTGGAAGCGCTGCGGGTGCGTCGACGCCACCACGCTCAACTTCGAGACGATGATGTACTACAACGAGCACAACCTGATGCTCTACCCGGAGGGCGTGCCGGGCATCGGCAAGGGCTTCAACAACAAGTACCGGCTGCAGCGCCTGGCCACCAGCATCCTGCGCCTGGGTTTGCAGCACCGCACCGACCTGGTGTTCTTCTCCACCGTGAACGGCGAGTACCTGAATCCCCATGCCTACAGCTGGGACTGGCTGAACCGGCAGAGCAAGAAAATCGGCATTCCGTTCATTCCCGTCACCTGGCTGCTGATTCCGATTCTGCTGCAGCCCTGGTTGTTCTACATGGCCTTCCCGGCCAAGCTCACCTTCGTGCTCGGCCGCCGCATCCGCCCCGCCGACCTCACCAGCAAAGCCCACGACGAGCTGAGCCGCGAAGAGTACCTCGCCCTCTCGGAGCAGGTGCGCGAGCAGATGCAGCAGGACCTGGACGAGGCCGTGGCCAAGTACGGGCAGCAGCCCTACCGCTGGGGCGAGCTGTGGCAGCGCATCAAGGAAAACGCCCGCTACTTCCCGTTTTTCCTGCCCGCGTTCTGGCCCCTGATGTTTCACGAGTTTGAGCGCCAGTACGCCCAGCGGGGGCGGAGCGGCATTCGCCTGAACCTCACCGGCTGGGGCACCACCCTGCGCATGATCTGGCGTAACCCTTTCGTCATCAGTTTCTTTATTCCTTTGCTGGGCTGGCTGCCCATTGCCATTCGCGGCTACCACAAACACAAAATCGGGCAGAAGCTGCCCGGGCAGTAGGAGCAGGGGCGGAAGATCAAGGACCAGGTGGGGAAATAGACCGGGTCAAAGCCCAAAGGCCGCCGAAAACTCCTATCTTATCAACCCTCCGGCGCCGGCCTGCGTTTAGCCGATAAGTTATTGGGCTTCAGGATGGCTTCGGCCGGATCGGCCCTGGCTGGTGAGTTCCGCTTCGTTTCCCCTCGTTTCCCCGTTCATGCCTTCGTTTCAGCATCAGCTGGTCAAAACCCTGCTTACGGCCGCGGCCCGCCCCCTGGCCCGGCGCCGGCCTTCCCTCAACTCGCTGCGCTTGGGCCTGGAGCTGAGCACCCTGCTGCAGGTGATGCCCTGGAACGTGCACTTCGAACGCGTGGGCGCCGAGGAAGGCGTGGTGGCCGAGTGGATTGAGCCCCGCGACGCTGATTCCCGGCGCGTGCTGCTGTACCTGCACGGCGGCGCCTACGTGATGGGCTCGTTGAACACCCACCGCGGCTTCATCGGGGCCCTGGCCCAGCGCTGCGGCCTGCGGGCCCTGTCGGCCGACTACCGCAAAGCGCCCGAAAACCCGTTTCCGGCAGCTTTGGATGACGCGCTGATGGCCTGGCACTGGCTACTGGGGCAGGGCTACCGCCCGCAGGACGTGATTCTGGCCGGTGACTCGGCCGGCGGCGGCCTGGTGCTGGCGCTGCTGCTGCGGCTGCGCGATCAGGGCGCCGCGCTGCCCGCCGCCGCGCTCTGCCTCTCGCCCTGGACCGACCTGACCATTCCGGCCGTGGAGGCCTACGCGGCCGCTACCCTGCCCGACGAAGCCCAATTGGTGGAGGCGTTGGAAATCCGCACCTGGGGTCGCCTCTACGCCGGCAGCACGCCGCCACAACACCCGCTGCTTTCGCCCCTGCACGCCGCCCTGCACGATTTGCCGCCGCTGCTGCTACAGGTTTCCGACGCCGAGCTGCTCTACCACGACACCCTGCGGCTGGCCGCCAAGGCCCGCGCCGCCGGGGTACCCGTGACGGTGCAGGCGTTTGAGGGCTTGGTACACTGGTGGCACCTGTTCTGGCGCACCGTGCCCGAAGCCAAAGTCGCCCTAACGCAGGCCGCCGATTTCGTGCGGGGTATCTGGCAGGCGCAGGCCGAAGCCCAGGCGTTGGCCGGCGCGCTGCGGCAGGCCCGGGCTGCCCGGCACCCGAGCGCACCACCGCTGCGGCGGGCGCGACGCTGACCCTGCCCCGGTCCGGCAGCGAGTAAAAGTTTTCTGCAAAAAATTGGAGCTCAGGTGCCCACGTATATATACCTTTTCGTAGGTTTGTGCCAGGTGCTCGGCATGCATACTATTTTTGCCCTCCGGGGCCGGCCGCGCCGGTTTTGTTTCTTCCCCGTCACCTTCAACTTTCTTCAAGCTCATGGAAGACCTCTTTAAAAAGTTCATCTACGCCGGCGTGGGCTTTGTGTCGCGCACCAACGACCGCGTGCAGGACACCATCAACCAACTGGTGAAGGAAAATAAACTCTCGCAGTCGGAAGGGGAGAAGATCCTGGCGGAGCTGGCCAAAAACACCGATACCAAGCGCAAGGAGTTTGAAACCCAGCTCACCAGCATTGCCAAGCGCGTGATGAAGGGCATGGGCGTCGCGTCCAACTCGGAAGTGGAAGAGCTCAAGCGCGCCGTGAAGGGCACGGGGAGTAAGTCGGCCGCCAAGCCGGCCGCGGCCAGCACCGGCGCTGCCAAGAAAGCCGGCACCGCGGCTGCGGCGGCCCCCAAAGCCAAGACGGCGGCCAAGGCAACCACCGCGGCGGCCGGCGCCGCTTCAACCGCTGCCAAAAAATCGGCCGCGGGCAGCAAGGGCGGGGCCGCTTCGGGTAAAAAGGCGTCGGCCTCTTCCTCGGCCGAAGGTGGCGCGACGGGCGGCAACGCGTAGCCCGGTTGCGGCAAGCTGATGAACCCCGTTGGCCCGGCGTCAGCGGGGTTTTCTTTTGCGCCGCGCGGCGCGTATACCCTGCCGGGAGTGCGCGCCGCGCCTGATTTTTTCCGACTTTGGCGGCAATGTTCAAAAATACGATGACCAACCTGGGGCGCATCCGCCAAGTAGTGGAGGTGCTGCTGCGCTACGGCTTTGAGGACGCGGTGACCACCACGGCCCTGCGCCGGCTGGTGCCACCGGGCCGGCGCCGCAGCTGGCAGCACGGCACGCAGCCGGTGTTCGAGATGTCGCGCTGGGAGCGGGTGCGCATGGTCATCGAGGAGCTGGGGCCCACCTTTATCAAGCTGGCGCAGGTGCTCAGCAACCGCGCCGATTTGTTGCCCGTCGAGCTGGTAGCCGAATTCGAGAAGCTGCAAAGCAACGTGCCGCCGTTTCCCTCCGACGAGGCGCGCCGCATCATCGCGGCCGAGCTGGGCCGGCCGCTGGAGGAAGTGTTTCGCGCCTTCGACGATGTGCCGCTGGGCTCGGCCTCCATCGGGCAGGTACACAAGGCCCAGCTGCTCGACGGCACCGACGTGGTGGTGAAGGTGCAGCGGCCTACGGCCCGCGAGAAGATTACCACCGACCTGGGGCTGCTGCGCGAGCTGGTGCGCTACACCGCCGGCTACCTGCGCAAGCACGGCCTGAGCAACCCTCAGGACATCGTGGAGGCCTTCGAGCGCAGCATGATGCAGGAACTGGACTACACCTCGGAGGCCCGGGCCATGGAGCAGTTCCGCAAGCTCTACGCCGATTACCAGACGTTTTACGTACCCCGGCCCTACCGCGAGCTGAGCACCAGCAAGGTGCTGGTCATCGAGTTTGTGAGCGGCTGCAAGATTACCGACAAGGAGCAGCTGCTGCGTTGGAACCTCGACCCCGCCGCGGTGGCCGAGACGGGCATGGACATCTACCTGACCCAGATCTTTGAGTTCGGCATCTTCCACGCCGACCCGCACCCCGGCAACGTGCTGGTGCGCCCCGACGGCACGGTGGTGCTCATCGACTTCGGCATGGTGGGGCGGCTCACCAAGCAGCAGAAGTACGCCTTCGCGGGCGTGTTCATCAGCATGGGCCAACAAGACGCCCGCGGCATGGCCCTGAACTTCCGCCGCCTGGCCCTGACCTCCGACATCCGCGACATGCGCGCCTTCGAGGCCGCCCTGCAGCAGCTCATCGACGACTTCGCGGGCCTCGACGTGAAGGAAATGAGCATGAGCGCCCTGGCCGAGCAGCTGCAGGGCATCATTTACCAGTTCAAGCTGCAGGTGCCCGGCTCGGTATTTCTGATTCTGCGGGCCCTGGTCATCCTCGAAGGCATCGGCAAGGTGCTGCACCCGGCCTTCAACACCTTCGAGTTTGTGCGCCCCTACGGCCGGCGGCTGGTGCTGGAGCAGTACTCCGTCAACAACGTCACCACCGAGCTGCAGTACACCGGTCAGCAGCTGCTGGCTTTGATGTACACCCTGCCCACCGACCTGCGCCAGATCGTGCGCAAGCTCTCGAAAGGTGACCTGCGCGTGCAGGCCCAGCTGGGCGGCTACGCGCCGCTGCTGCGCACGGCTGAGCGGCTGGTGTCGCGCACCATTATTACTCTGCTGGCGGTAGCCTTCCTGCTGTTTTCGGGACTGAGTTTGCTAGGCAGCTACCCGGCTGCGCAGATGCCCTACTACCACGGCCTGCCCGCCGTGACGTGGTGGGGGCTGGGCATTACGGGTTTCTGGCTGCTGGTGCTCTTCATCCTGACCATTCGCAAAGAGCGGCAGTAGATGGCCCGCGTCGTTGCGAGCGAAGCTGCCCGAGCCTGTCATTGCGAGGAGGCACGACATTCCGCGCACCCAGCGGCATCAACCGGTCCTTTTCGAAGGATGGTCCAAATGAGACTGTCATTGCGAGCGAAGCGAAGCAACCGCAGGAAGGCGTAGCCAATCTTTCCCCTCGCGGCACGACCGAAAGAGCTTGAGTAGCCGAAACCTATTCCGGTTCGTCAGGCTCGTAAGGCTTCTACCACTGACAAGGACCGATTGCTTCGGCTACGCCTCGCAATGACAGCTGGTTCCCGGCTCGTCAGGCCATTCGGTTTCTGCTTCTTCCCAGGACCGATTGGCTACGCCTTCCTGCAGTTGCTTCGTCGTGCCTCCTCGCAATGACAAATCGGAGACGGTTGTGAATTTTGCTTGCAGCTCCGGCTTGCGGCCGTGAACTTTGCTGCCTCATCGACCGGCCTCGCGCCGGCGTTTGGGTTCTGACTAGTGGGTTTCTCTGTTGCTTTTCGTTGGCTGGCCGCGGCGGCCGGTTTGTTGTTTTTCCTGCCGTCACCTGCTCGGGCCCAGGCGCCCCTGCTGCGCGAGGTGCTCATCCGCACCGACACGGCTACCTACCAACTGAGCCGCCACACGGCGTTCGTGCAGGGCGAGCCGACCCTGTTTTTCTGGTTTCGCCGCGACGACGAAACCGTGGAGCTGCGCCTGCAGCCCGAAAAGCCCGGCGTGGGACGACCCCTGCGCCTGCGCCGTTCCGCCGATTTTCAGCAGCTCGACTCGCTCACTCTCGAAATCGATGGCAGCTACCGCACCCGCCTCAAGTTTCAGGACCTGACCAGCGCGCAGTTTGTGCGCCTGGTGGTGGAGCAGCCCGCCGACCAGCCCGGCGAGGAACCCCTGCGCGACGTAGTACCGCTGCTGCCGCTGGCCCGCACCTCGGTGGGTCTGCGCCCGTCGGACGAAGAATTGTACGTGGGCGAGGAAAAGGTTTTTGAGCTGACCAGCTCGAACCCGCGCAACGTGCGCGTGACCGGCGAATGGGTGCGCGGCAGCGACTTCGACTACCGCCTCACCCGCGAGGCCGGCGGCGCGCTGCGCCTGCACGTGCTGCCCAACCAGCTCGGGCGCCGCAGCCTGCTGGTGAAGCTGCAGAGCGAGCGGCCCACCCTGCAAAGCGGGGGCAAGCTCAACTACCAGCTGCCGGCCCTGCGCCAGGAGTTCACGGTGAAGGCCTCGCGCCTGCGCTTTCTCTCGCCCGACAAGCGCAGCGTCACCCTCGACGAAGTGAGCCGCCGCCGGGGCGTCGAGCTGATCCTGGACAACGGCCGCTCGTTCGACCTGCGCCGCACCTACCGCCTCGAAGACCAGGAGGAGCCCGGCGGAGCGCTCATCGCCGAGCTGTTTACCCGCCAGTACCTGAGCAACGACCGGGTGCTGTGCTACCTGCGCCCCTACAACACCCACCGCCAGACCGAAGGCTACCTCTACATCAAGGACCAGGACCAGGCCCGCTACGTCACCAACCTCGACATCACCCCCAAAACCACCATTACCACCGTGCAGGTGCTGCACCGCGGCGGCGACTGGACTTCGTCGCTGAACGTGAACCCCGGTGAAACGGTGGACGTGCGCCTGGAAGGGGAGGGGCTGCAGAAAGCGCGCTTCCACTTCGAGGACCTGCAGGTAATTCCCTCCGACTCGTCGGTGCGCACCGATGCGCGGGTAGTGCTGCGCGTGCAAGTGCCGGTGACCTTCGACAAGCGCAAGAGCACCATCCTGAACGCCGGGCAGCCTACGGGTTTTGCCCTGAACGTGCGCGAGTTTCAACGGCCCCACGCCCTCGACTTCGTGAGCGTGGCCTACGGCGAAACGGCACGGCCCATCACCCGGCTCAACGGGCCGGTGCTCTACCCGCGCACCATCCGCGACGTGGTGTTCAGCTTCAACGCCAACGCCCTCGACTCGGACAAGGCCCTCTACGGCAAGCAGTACCTGAGCTTTGAAATCCGCACCCTCAACAGCAAGGGCGAGCTGGTGGAAATCCGCACCGTCGACAACGTGCTGGTGTGCCCCGGCGACAACTCGCCCCGGGCCGCTTTCTACCAGGACAAGGCCTGTCGCGCCGATCCGCTGAGCCTCAACAGCGTGCTGGGCCGCAAAACCTACGACCTCGACGACTGGAGCCGCATCATCGTGACGGTGAAGCACCAGGCCGGCCAGTACCAGGAGCCGGGCTCGACCCAGGTGGTGGAGCTGGTGCTCAAGCGCACCGTCAAGTTCGACATCGACGTGAGCTTTCCCGGCGGTCTGCTCACCAAGCGCGCCGGCGAAGCCAGCTACACCGACTTCGGGGGCATCTCGCTGGCCACGCTGGCGCAGTTCAGTTTTTACCACCCCGAGAAAATCAACCGCCTGCGGCCCTACAAGATCGGGGCGGGCTTCGTGGCTTTGAACGCCTTCAACCTGACCTCCAACGCCAGCGTGCAGCGTGATTTGGGGCTGGTGGTGCTTGGTTCGGTGTACCCCACCCGCCGCGATGCCAAGCTTACCTTCCCGCTGTACCTGGGCGGGGGCTACCTGATGACCAAGAAAAAGCCCTTTCTGATGTTTGGCCCGGGCATTGGCGTGCGGCTGTAGCCCGCTGGTTGGGCGTCGGGGCTGCCGGACGAGTGGCACAGCTGCTTTCTGCTGGCTGGGGCCGCTGGCGCGGTTGGGAAAGGCGCTGAAAAAAAAATCGGTAACGAGAGAAGGTTGCTGTCGTATGTTTATTAACTTTGAGACGCAAAGTACTTTTTATAGCAGCTGACCCAGCTGCCTCAGCTTAACTGCTCTGGCCAGCCAAGCCGCGCGCTGATTCCGGCGCATCGGGAGGTGTACAATGAATGATTGGCCCTCCCGTGTTAATAAACTTTGCATTTCAAAGCTCTTTTTAATCCCTCCACATGCGCCTTGCTACCTCCCTCGACCGGCTGCACTCCCGGGTAAAGCAGATCCGGTGGTTCCGCGACTTCGCGGTGTTCAACCGGGTGGCGCTGGCCCTGGGCTTTCTGCCGTCGGGCTACGTGAAAATTGCCGGGGAGCGGTTTACCGATTTGGCGACCTGTCACCCCATGGGCAATTACTTGGAGGCCCTGCACCGCACGGGCTATTACTACACCTTTATCGGGGTATTGCAGCTGATGGCGGCCGTTTTGCTTTTGATTCCGCGCACGGCCACGCTCGGCGCCATGATCTACTTTCCCATAATTCTCAATATCTGCATTCTGTCGCTGGCCGTGCGGTTTGAAGGCTCCTTGCTGACCTCGCCCCTGATGTTGTTGGCCAATTTATATCTGCTGTGCTGGGACTACGATAAGCTTAAATATGTATTTCCTTTTCAGCCGCCCGCCGCGCGTCAGCAGGCTGGGATATAGCCCGCAATACTTATTCGCTGATACATTTCAGGTCGCTTTTCATCCGCTCATTTGAACCGAAGCAGCGAAGACGTTTTGAAAACCTTGCCGATAGTTCTGCTGGCCGTATTGGCCCTGACCGCTGCCTGCGAAATGATGCCCCGCAACACCCTGGCCGACTGCCGCCGGCAGTGCCCGGACAGCAGCAAGCCCGAGGCCTGCTACGATTTCTGCGCCTGCATTCACCAGCGTTGTCAGCCGCTGGCCAAGTGCCTGGAGCAGTACGAGCAGACGCCCGCCACCGCACTGCTGGCCCCCGAAACCCCGCGCAGCCTGCAACCCGATTCCCAGGCGCTTTCCTGGCTCAGCACGCTACTGAAGATGCGGTAACAGGAAAACCATTTCGCTGATTTCTCCCACTTAAATACCCTGCAGCAAGGGAAAAACCATGAACAACACCTCCAATGCCCCGGCAGTTATCTACGATGTTTTGAACTGGTTATTTGGCCTGCTGGCCCTGGCCATTGGCCTGATAAATACCTTTTGGGGCAACGACCCCGGCTTTGGTTTATTTATCATGCTGCTTTCCCTGGCGTTTTATCCGCCGGTAAATATTCTGCTGAAGAAAATGGTGGGTTTTGCTATTCCGGGTTTGGTAAAAGCCCTGCTGGCCCTTTTTATTCTTTGGGTGTCGTTGGGCGTGGGGGAGTTATTCGATAAGGTAGAGCTGATGCTGCTGAGTTTTAAATAAGTTGATTTCCTCAGGGTTGCCGAGGTAACGGCGCGAAATGAGCGGAGCGGCTTGATTGTTTGCAAGTTCACCTAAAACCGAGCGGAGCGTCATGAAAGAAAATACCGTCCAGGGGAAATTTACTCCGTCGAGCGTACTTAGTTGGGTCTTTGGTATTGCCCTGGTGGTAGTGGGCCTGCTGAATATGATTTTGGTGCACGTGGTGCCGGGAGTGGCTTACCTGCTGGTTTCCCTCGTGTACTTCCCGCCCGCCAATGCCTGGCTCAAAGTCCGCACCGGTTTCGCCATTCCGGGCATCGTCAAGGTTCTGTTGGGCATCGTCATCATTCAGTTCACCCTGGGCGTGAGCGACCTGGGCGACATGATTGACTAGGGCGTTTCAGTGCGAGAACCGCCGGCCTGCGGGGCAGCTACACGTCTGGCATCACCACAAACGGCACCTGGAGCGCCTCGGCCAGCTGCTGCCCGGCCGCCCGGGCCTGGGTCTGATCGGCCAGCGCAAATTCGCCTATCACCTGGCCGATGGCCACGTTGGGCACCGAGAGCAGCAGCGTGAGGTGTCGCTGACGCCGGTTGGGCACAGCCGCGCTGCGCCGGTCGGTGTCGTACACCAATATGTCGGAGTGGGTTTTGAGTACCACCCGCGCCACCGCCGGCAGGGGCAGCCAGAGGCCAAACCGCGCCCCGAGCAAGCCGGTGAAATGGCGGAACCGGCGGCCCGGCAGGTCCAGCTCAACTCCTTCGTAGCCGACGGCAACCAGGCCGCCCAGCACCAGCAGGCCCCCGGCCAGCAGCGGAAGCTTAACCAGGGAGAGTAGGCCAATTCCCGCCGTCGCAAGGCCCACGCGAAGCGACGGGCGTGCTAATTGAATTTGGTGAGTCAAGGGCGTGGAAAGAAAGCGCAGCTGCTAGCTGGGCAAATGAAACTGCCTACTTAAGCCAGCGCCGCTGTTAAACCTTATCAGCGAGGTAATAAAGGTAAAAGCCCGGCCTTTTGAGGGACCGGGCTTTACTGCGTGCGGAACAAAAGGCAGTAGCTTAACCCAGCTGCATTTCCTGGATGATCTGCCGGATGCGGCCGCTGAGCTGCTGCTGGGCCTGCTCGAACGACTGGCCGTCGGCGAAGGGCTGCTTGAGGCTGAAGTAGAACTTGATCTTGGGCTCGGTGCCCGAGGGGCGGGCCGACACCTTGGACCCGTCTTCGGTCAGGAACTGCAGCACGTTCGAGCGTTCGAGCTCGAGCGGGCTTTCCTGGCCGGTGCGCAGGTCGCGGGCTACCTGCTGCTGGTAGTCGAGTAGCTGCACCACGGGCGAGCCGCCGAGCGAGGCCGGCGGGTTCTGGCGCAGCTGGGCCATCATTTCCTGGATTTCCTCGGCCCCGCGCTGGCCTTTTTTGGTGAGCGAGATGAGGTCTTCCTGGTAGAGGCCGTAGGTGCGGTACATCTGCACCATTTCCTCGTAGAGCGTACGGCCCTGGTCTTTGGCCACGGCCGCCATTTCGGCAATCAGGCAGCAGGCCGACACGGCGTCTTTGTCGCGCACGAACGAGCCGATCATGAAGCCGTAGCTTTCCTCGCCGCCGCCGATGTAATAGTGGCCCTGGTTGAGGGCCTCCTGCTCGCGGATGATGCCGGCAATGTACTTGAAGCCGGTGAGCGTCTGGTAGGCGCGGATGCCGTGGCGGCGGGCCACGTCGCCCAGCACGTCGCTGGTTACGATGGTGTACACGATGTAGTCCTTGTCCCGATCGAGCTTGCCGGCCTGCTGGCGGGCCGACACGAGGTAGTGGGTCAGCAGCGCGGCCGTTTGGTTGCCGTTCACCAGCACCCACTCGCCGCGGGTATTTTTCACGCCGATGCCCACGCGGTCGGCGTCGGGGTCGGTGGCAATAACCAGGTCGGCGTCGAGCTGCTGGGCCTGATCCAGGGCCATCTGCATGGCCACCTTCTCCTCAGGGTTGGGCGACTTCACGGTGGGAAAGTTGCCGTCGGGCGTGGCCTGCTCCTGCACGATGTGCAGATTGTCGAAACCAAAGCGCGCCAGGGCCTTGGGCACCATGGTAATGCCCGTGCCGTGCAGCGGGGTGTACACGATTTTCAAATCGTGCTGGCGCCGGATGGCCTCGGGGTTGATGCTGAGCTGCTGCACCTCGCGCAGGTAGGCCTCGTCGATGTCGGCGCCGATGAGGTGAATCTTTGCCGGGTCGGCCGCAAACTTCACTGCATCGACGCTCTGAATGGCGTTTACTTCGCGGATAATGTTCTGGTCGTGGGGCGCTACCACCTGGGCGCCGTCGTTCCAGTACACCTTGTAGCCGTTGTACTCTTTGGGGTTGTGCGAGGCCGTGACCACCACCCCGCTCTGGCAGCCCAGGTGGCGGATGGTAAACGACAGCTCGGGCGTGGGGCGCAGCTCCTCAAACAGGTACACCGTGATGCCGTTGGCCGAGAAAATGCCGGCGGCGGTTTCGGCGAAGGTCCGCGAGTTCAGGCGCGAGTCGTGGGCCACTGCCACCTTGATTTCCTGGCCGGGGAACGACTGGAGCAGGTAGTTGCACAGGCCCTGGGTGGCCATGCCCAGGGTGTAGCGGTTCATGCGGTTCGAGCCCACGCCCATGATGCCGCGCAGCCCGCCGGTGCCGAACTCCAGGTCGCGGTAGAAGGCGTCGTTGAGGGCTTCTTCGTCGCCGGCGGCCTGCAGGCGCTGAATCTCGGCTTTGCTGGCCTCGTCGTAGTTGCCGGAAAGCCAGGTGTTGATTTTCTGTTGAACGTGGTCGGGAAAAGCCATAATCAGGTAGTCAAGTCGGGGCGGTTTACTGGCCAAAGAAACGGGAAGTTGGCAAAGGGGCAACAAGGCCAAGGTAAGGCTCACATTATCATGCTATTGAACTGAGTCAAGAATTTTCCGCACTTGCGGCGGCAAATCCGAACGTCGGCCGCGCTGCCGGGCAGCGAGCAGACCGGCGGGCAAGTGTGGTCGCGTTCCGTTTGGCAGTACCGTTTTCCATTCCCTTCATGCAAACTCCTCACCGTCTCGTCAGCGCCCTGCTGTTTCTGGTTGCGCTGCTGATCATCTTGCTGGTGCCCGTGGCCGCCGCTCTGGCCCAGAAACCCGTCAAGGCCGACATTCTGCCCCTCTTCGACAAAGTGCCGGCCCCGCCCGCCGCGCCCGGCTGCGCCCTGACCCGCCCCGCCGCCCTGGCCGACCTCGACCGACAGATCGGCCAGCTGGCGCAGGCCATTGGCGCGGGCCGCACGCCCGAGCAGGCCCGCGAGGCGGCTGCTATGCAGCAGATGGGCCAGCAGGCCACGGCCGCCGGCGTCGACAAGATGACCGATCAGCAGAAGCTGGCTTATATGCAGCAGCAGGGCAGCACCATGCCGGGCTACAACGCCCAGGCCATGCAAATGGCCCAGCAGATGCAGGACCCCGCGTTTCAGGCCAAGCTGGCCAAGATGAGCGACCAGGAAAAAGCCGTGTACATGCAGAAGATGATGGCCGCGCCCAACACGGCCCAGCAGCGCATGGTGGGCGACCCGGCCTTCCAGGCTGCCCAGGCCGACTTCATGGAGCAGATGAAGAACCCGGCCTTTAAGCAGGCCTGGGAAAAGAAGTCGGAAGCCCAGCAGGACGCCTACATGGCCTCGCTCATGCGCAAGCACGGCCTCGACGAAGCCAAAATGAAAGCCATTGCCGGCAAGCAGGCGCCCGCGGCGCCGCTGGCCCCGCTGGTAGCCACGGCCGCCATCGAAGCGCAGGGCAAGCTTTCGGAGGCCGCCGTGCGGGAAATGAGCCAGCCCCACGGCTTCGCGCGCACCCAGCAGCAGTACCAGGCCGCCCTCGAGAGCCTGCGTAAAACTCAGGAGGCCGCCCGCCTGCCCGAAGCCCGCGAGGGCGACTGCCGCGGCCAGGAGCAGGCCTACCAGCAAAACCGCCAACACCTCAAGCAGCGCCTCGACCTGATGAGCAAGTACCTGGGCCAGCTGGCCACGGCCTGGGCGGCCCGCAAAACCGAGCTGAAAGCCCGCGTAACGCCCTTTCACGCCGAGCTGGCCCGCATTCACTACGGCGACGACATCAAGCGGTCCGAAGAAAAGGCCCTGATCAGCAGCCTGGCCGGCGGGCAGCAGCTGATGCTGCAGCACGTAAGCGAGCTGGTGAGCTACGTGGGCAGCCTGCACGATCTGAACAAGGAATACTGCGAGCTGAAGAAGCTCTACGACCAGCCCTTCCGCTGCGAAGAAGCCACCTGCTTCCCGGCCACGGCCCGCGTGCAGCTGCCCGACGGCCGCCAGGTGCCCATCAGCCGGGTGCGCCCCGGCATGGAAGTGCTCGGCTACGACGCGGCCACCGGCCGCCTGGTGCCCACCCGCGTGCAGCGCCTCGACATTCACGATGAGCAATCCTACGAGCTGGTGCAGCTCACCATCGGCACGCCGGCCGTGTACGCGGGGCTGGAGCCGGCGGCCGCGCCCGGCCAAGAAGCCGCAGAGCTGGTACTCACGCCCAACCATCCCGTGCTCACCGCCGCCGGCCCGGCCCTGCGCGCCGACGAGCTGCGCCCCACCGACGAGCTGCTGCGCCTCGGCAACGCCGCCGTGGAAACCACCCACCTGGCCGACCGCCAGCCCGCGGGCAAAACCGGCACCGTGTACAACCTGCGCACCGCCACCGGCAACTACTTCGTGAGCGGCGTGCTGGTTGGCTCGAAGTAACAACTGCCCCAGCCGCGCCCACGGAAAAGCCCCGGCCGAGCTGTTCGGCCGGGGCTTTTCCGTGGGCGCGGCGCATTCTACGGCTGAACCAGCATGGCCTGCGAAGTGGTTTGGCCGTCGACGCTCAGCTGGCAGCGGTACAGGCCGGCGGGCAGCGCGGCCCGGAAGGGCACCTGGTGCGGGCCGGCCACGCCGGGCGCATCGACCAGCGTGGCTACCAGGCGGCCGGTGGCGTCGAGCACCGTCAGGCGCACGGCCGCGGGGCGCTCCAGGGTGTAGCTGATGGTGGTGTGCTGCTGAAAAGGGTTGGGGTAGTTCATCAGGCGCACAGCACTGGCAGTTCGCAGCGCGCGGGCGGAAGTGACTACCGTCCGGGCCGGGTCATTCACGTCCACGCCCGCCGTGGAGCCCAGTACGCCGTCGACCCCGCCGGGCACCTGGTTGAGCACCGCCTGGCCCGAGGCTTCGTCGAACTTGAAGTAAGCCACCAGGCCCGGCGCACTGGCCGCGGCGCCGTTCTGGCGGTCGGCCTGAATCTGGCTGGCCGAGCGCGCCACGTTCCAGACCATGACTTCGTCGAGGTAACCATTCCAGCTGGTGTCGCCCACGTTGTAGCCGATGCCGAGGTTCTGGCCCCCCGGCGCGGGCGGGGTGGTGTTGGCGGCAATCTGGGTGCCGTTCAAATACAGGCGGCCGGTGGTGCCGTCCCAGGAGTAGGCCACGTGGGCCCAGGTGTTGGTGGGCACGTTGCCGTCGCTGAGTACCTGGTACACCGAGAGCTGGCCGCCGAAGGTCACCCCGAACCAGATGTCGTCGTTGCCGAACTCCAGGATGGTGTTGTGCGAGCCGCCGTCGGAAAAGGAGGCCCCGATAAAGTACACCCACGATTCGAGGGTGAACGAGCCGGTAGGGGCCGCCAGCGGCACGCTGACTTTGTGCTGCCGGGTGTTGTTGAACGACAGGGCCCGGCCGCCCAGCTGCGCGTGGCTGCTGAAGCTGAGACCGGTGCCGAGCAGGGCCAGCAGGCCGGCTTTGCGAAGGGTTGAATTCATAGTGGGTAAGAAAGAAGTGAGAACCGTCCCGCACACCACGCCCGGGCCGGGGCAAAAGCCGGCCGCCGGGCAGGGAGATTGGGCCCGCTAAATAGCTGCCAATCAAGGCGCGCGTCAATCGCACGAACATGTTCGCCGCCGGGTGCAACCCCCAGCAAAAAGCCACGACCCCCGGGGAGGTCGTGGCTTGGCAGCGGCCCGCGAGGGCCGGTTGGTCCGTGAATTAGAGGTTGCCGCGCAGGGCCTGCTCGCGCTCAATGGCTTCGAACAGGGCCTTGAAGTTGCCCTTGCCGAACGACTTGGCGCCCTTGCGCTGGATGATTTCGAAGAACACCGTGGGGCGGTCTTCCACCGGCTTGGTGAAAATCTGCAGCAAGTAGCCTTCTTCGTCGCGGTCCACCAGCAGGTTCAGCTCCTTGATGCTTTCCAGCTCCTCGTCGATGTGGCCCACGCGCTCCAGCAGGTCGTCGTAGTAGGTGGCGGGCACGGTGAGGAACTCCACGCCGCGGCGGCGCAGCTCGGCTACCGTGGTGCGAATGTCGTGGGTGATGATGGCAATGTGCTGCACGCCGGCATCGTGGTAGAAGTCGAGGTACTCTTCGATCTGCGACTTTTTCTTGCCCTCGGCCGGCTCGTTGATGGGGAATTTCACGAAGCCGTTGCCGTTCGACACCACCTTCGACATCAGGGCCGAGTACTCGGTGGAGATGTCGTCGTCGTCGAAGGTGATGAGCAGCTTGAAGCCCATCACGTCTTCGTAGAACTTTACCCACTGGTTCATCTGGCCCCAGCCCACGTTGCCCACGCAGTGGTCCACGTACTGCAGGCCCACGGGGTTGCCCTGCGGCACGGTGCTCGACTTGGCCACGAAGCCCGGCAGGAAGGGGCCCGAGTACTTCGAGCGCTCCACGAAGGTGTGGATGGTTTCGCCGTAGGTGTAGATGCCGGCCATGGTTACTTCGCCGTGCTCGTCGGAAATCGTGTAGGGCTCGAAGGCGGGCTTGGCGCCGCGCTTGGTGGTTTCCTCAAACGATTTGCGGGCGTCGTCCACCCACAGCGCCATCACCTTCACGCCGTCGCCGTGCTTGGCCACGTGGCGGGTGATGTCGGAGTCGGGCAGCAGGGAGGTGGTCAGCACCAAGCGGATCTTGTTTTGCTGCAGCACGTAGCTGGCCCGGTCGCGCACGCCGGTTTCGGGCCCGGCGTAGGCCACCAGCTCGAAGCCGAAGGCCGCCTGGTAGAAGTAGGCCGACTGCTTGGCGTTGCCCACGTAGAATTCCAGGTGGTCGGTGCCGTTGAGGGGCAGAAAATCGGCAGTGGCGGGAGTAGCGGCGGTGGCCGGCGTCATCGTTTCCATGGGAGGGGAAGCTAGGGTGGGAGGTTCGGGCCTGGGAAGGTTCGGTAAAAATACAGTTTCAGCGTAATTAGTGCCCCCGGCGCCGGGCCGCGGCAATGGTTTGGGGTTTTTTCCCAACTTTGCTTTCAGTGGCTGCCGCATCGGCTCAACCTACTTCGATTATGGATACCAACGCTCTGAACACGGCCCTCGTGGCCCTGCTGGCCAAAAAGCACGAACTCCACCAGCTCGCCTACAGCGACACGCGCTACGACGACATGGAAGAGGAACTGCACGACCTCGAGGACGACTTCAACGAGGAGTACGGCGACTTCCTGGAAAAAGCCCTGGAGAAGGTGCACGCCGACCTCAGCTCCGACACCGACGTGCTGCTGCCTACCGCCTACCTGCCCAACAACCCCACGCCCGTGGCCGAAGACGGCGTGTGGGTCGATTCGGAAAAGTACCCCGGCAAGCAGGTGCGCCTGGTGCTGCTGCCCAACCCGGTACGCCTGGTGCTCAACACCGGCAAAGGCCAGCAGCACGAGCTCTGGAAAGCGTAGACTGCGTTGTCAGTTGTCAGTTGTTAGTTGCCAGTTGTCAGTCGCGGGACCGGCAGCTGGCAACTGCTTTTTAGCGCGCCGGCCAACCCGTACCGCTCCGTTCGTTGCCCGTACCAACAACTATCAACTTGCAACTGACAATTCACCATGCTCTACCGCATTGCCGAGCGGGCCGACTGGGACGCGGCCCGGCAAACCGGCTTCTTTGCCAGCGCCGACCTCGCGGCCGAGGGCTTCATTCACACCTCCGAGCGACACCAGGTGGTGGAAACCGCCAACCGCTACTACCGCGGCCGCCCCGATGTGCTGCTACTGGAGCTGGATGAGCAGAAACTGCTGGCGGCGGGAGTAGCGGTGCGGCACGAGTTCGTGGCCAGCCGGCAGCAGGCGTTTGCCCACGTGTTCGGGCCCGTTCCCCTGCAGGCTATTGGGCGCACGTTTGCCCTGGTGCCCAACGCAGCCGGGCAGTTTGCTCTACCGCCAGAGCTGTAGCCCGGGACGGACGAGGGACAGCAGCAGCGGCCGCTGAAAAATAGGCGGCGGGCGAGTTGGTGCCCGGCGGCAATAGTCGTTTCTTACCTGGCATTATTCCCTGCCCGTATGATTAATGCTTTCCGCAACTCCTGGCGCCTGGCCCTGGGTCTGGCCGGCTCGGCCCTCTGGCTCACGGCCTGTTCGCCTTCCTACTACGTGCTGGTGAAGCCCAGCAGCGGCGCCGCCCGCTGGGAAGACGGCCTGGAAGTGGTAGCTGCCGAAGTCGACAGCGTAGACGTTCGCTTGGGCGTGGCATCGACGCAGGGGCCGTGGCTGGAGTTTGCCGTGACGGTGCGCAACCGCAGCCTGCGCCCGGTGCTGGTGGCCCCCGAAACCTTCTACTACGACGCCTACACCGCCGGGAACCCCAGCCCGCTGCGCGTAACGGCCAGCAACCCCGAAGAAGCCATTCAGGCCTTGCAGGCGCAGACGGCTACCCAGGAACGTCAAGCTACTGCCGTGCCCGCGGCCGAGGTACTCTCCTCGCTGAGCAACCTGGTGGACGACCTCAGCAGCAAGAAGCGCAAGGAAACGCCCGAGCAGCGCGAAGCCCGCGAAGAGACCTTTCGCCGGGAGCAGGCCCGCTACGAAGAAGTGCGCACCCAGAACGCGCTGCAGGCCGTGGCCTCCCGCGACCAGCTGCGCAGCCTGGAGCAAACCCTGCTGCGCAAAACCACCCTCGACCCGGGCTACGTCCTGCACGGCCGCATTCGCTTTCGCCGCTATACCGATGCCGCGACCCGCCTGCGCGTGGTGGTGCCCGTGGGTGGGCGCGAGTTGGCCGGCGACTTCACCCAAACCCGCCTGCTGATGGATGGCCGGCAACTGCCCACGGCGGCCAGCAACCCCCGGTAGCTGGCTGCCCAGTAAGCCGAAAGCCCCGCTGGAAGTGCTTCCGGCGGGGCTTTACGGTAAGTAAATGCGGCGGCCTACTTCAGGGCCACGGGCACCTCCAGGTTTTCCCAGCGCAGCACCAGGCCTTTGTCGGTTACCTCGTAGGCCAGCTGCTCGGCGCTGGTAAGGGTTTTGCGGGGCGTCACCTGCACGCGCAGCGCGTCCTGCTTTTCGTCGTACTTGTAGGCGCCCCACTGCTTGGCGGTCTTGTTGAACACGATGGTCCACTGCTTGTCGGTGGGAATAGCGAACAGGCTGTAGGTGCCCGCCGGCAGGGTTTTGCCTTCCACCGTCAGCGGCTGGTCGGTGGTGATGGTGGTGGCTTCGTTGGCCCCGGCCCGCCATACCTGGTTGTAGGGCACCAGCTCGCCCCAGATCTTGCGGCCTTTCACCGCGGGGCTGTTGTACTTCACGCTCACGTTGGCCTTGCCGATTTTGCCGCTGGCCGTGGCGGGCGGGCTGGCGGGCTTGTCCTGGGCCTGCAGGCCCACTGACCAGAGCAGGCCGCTGAGCAGCAGCACGAAGGCGCGGAGCAGACGAGGGTTTTTCATGGGAAGAATGATTGAGAAGAGGTTGGGAAATGCCGGAGTCGGCGGAAAAGCGCGGCTAAAAACGAGAATCAGTCCAGCATCAGACGAGCAAATGCCGGCGGGGCTGCAAGCCGGCTTCTAAAGTTTGCGGCCGGGCTTCAGGCGCACCGAATATAGCCGCGGGCAAGGTAGCAAAACCGGCGGATGCGGCCCACTACACCGGCGTTTCCACGTCGCCGGGGCGCCGGCCGGTTTTGCCCACGCGCGGGTTCGGCTGCAGCTCCGCATCGGGGTAAGGCAGGCGGCGCCGGATTACTGGCCGCACTCCTTGGGCGCGGGGCCGGGCAGCCGCTTGGCTGCTGACGCGGGAAGCCGGCTTACACGAACTCGGCCAGCTCCAGCCACCGCTCACCCTTGGCGTCGAGGTCGGCGTCGGTGCGCTTGAGGTCGGCGGCCCAGTCGGCCAGCTCCTGGTGCGAGCCTGAGCCGGCGTTGAGTTTGGCAATGAGCTGCTGCTTGTGGGCTTCGAGCTGCTCGATGTCCTTTTCCAGCGTGTCGTACTCTTTTTTCTCGGCGAAGCTGAGCTTGCGCTTCGAGCCCGCCGGGGCGGGAGCGGTCTTCACCTCGGCCGAAGGAGCCACGCCGGCGGCGGCTTTGGCAGTGCGCGCCTGCTCGCGGGCGTACTCCTCGCTCTGGTGCTCCTTCTGCCACTCGCGGTAGTCGGTGTAGTTACCCGGGAACTGCCGGATTTCGCCGCCGGGCTCGAGCACGAACACGTGCTCCACCAGCGCATCCATGAAGTACCGGTCGTGGCTTACGATGAGCAGGCAGCCGGTGAAGTTCAGCAGGAAGTCCTCCAGGATGTTGAGCGTGATGATGTCCAGGTCGTTGGTGGGCTCGTCCAGAATCAGGAAGTTGGGATTCTTGATGAGCACGCGCAGCAGCTGCAGACGGCGCTTTTCGCCCCCGCTGAGCTTGCTCACCAGCGTGTACTGCTGGGCCGGCGGAAACTGGAAGTGCTGCAGAAACTGCGAGGCCGTTACCACGTCGCCGTTGGCCATTTCCACCACCTCGGCCACTTCCTTCACGATGTCAATCACGCGCTGCGTCTCGTCGAACTCCAGCTCAGTCTGGGTGTAGTAGCCGAACACGGTGGTCTGGCCCGCGTCCACGGTGCCCGAGTCGGGCTGAATCTTGCCCGTGAGCATGTTCAGCAGGGTCGACTTGCCCGCGCCGTTCGGCCCGATCAGGCCGATGCGGTCCTTTTTCTTGAACACGTAGCTGAAGTCGTCGAGCACTACTTTGTCGCCCCACTGCTTGTGGAGGTGCTCCACCTCAATGATTTTGCCGCCCTGTCGGGTGGTTTTCACGCTCAGCTCCAGCTGCGGGCCGCCGATTTTGGTTTTGGCCTTTTCCTGGGTTTCGTAGAAGGCGTCGATGCGGGCTTTCTGCTTGGTGCCGCGGGCCTGGGGCTGGCGGCGCATCCACTCCAGCTCCTTGCGCAGCAGGTTGCGCGCCTTCTCTACTTCGGCCACTTCCATCTGCTCGCGCTCGGCCTTTTTTTCCACAAAGTAGGAGTAGTTGCCCTGGTAGCGGTGCACCCGGCCCTGGTCCAGCTCCACGATTTCGTTGGCGACTTTATCCAGGAAGTACCGGTCGTGGGTCACCATCAGCAGGGTGAGGGTGGGGGAGGCCAGGCGGTTTTCCAGCCACTCGATGGTGTCCAGGTCGAGGTGGTTGGTGGGCTCGTCGAGAATCAGCACCTCGGGCTCTTCGATGAGTACCCGGGCCAGGGCCACGCGCTTGCGCTGCCCGCCCGAGAGGTGCTTGACCTGCCGCTCCAGCAGCGGCCCCAGAATGCCCAGGCGCCCCAGAATCTGCTTGACCTGCGCCTCGTAGTCCCAGGCATTGAGCGCGTCCATCTGCTCCATCACCCGCTGCAAGTCGTCCGACTTGTGGTTGGGGTCGTTCACCACGTGCTCGTAGTCGCGGATGGCTGCCAGCGTGTCGTTTTGCGAGGCGAAGATGGTTTGCTCCACCGTCAGCTCCTCGTCGAACACCGGCTGCTGGCCCAGGAAGGCCACCCGAATGCCCTTGCGTACGCTCACCAGCCCGGTGTCGGGCGGCTCGAGGCCAGCCAGAATGCGCAGCAGGGTGGTTTTGCCAGAGCCGTTGATGCCCACCAGCGCCACCCGCTGACCTTGTTGCAGGCCAAAGCCCAGCTCGCGGAACAGCCAGCGGTCCGCGTAATTTTTAGAGAGGTTTTCCCCGGAAAGCAGATTCATAGCTGCAAAGGTAGACCACGGATTTTGCGGATTCGACGGATTGCCCGGATTTGGCTGCGCCGACCTTCGGTTCGTGGACGATTGAACCCTCGCTCAGCAAAGTTCACCTCGCTGGGCGCGATTAGCCTTCGGCACGCGGGGCCAGCGCAACTGCGGAAAATCCGGGGCGAAACCGCCCGGCTTCGCCACGCAAAAGTCGGCTACGAAATCCGGGCAATCCGCAAGAATCCGTGATTCAGATGATGCGCACGCGGTCCACGTGCACGTCGTCGCGCAGGATTTCCAGGCCGCGGTAGGCCAGGGGGCGGCCGGTGTTCATGGTCAGGTTGCCGCCGTCGCTGTGAATGTGGGCCACGTCGAGCACCAGCTGGGTGTACTTCCGTTCGCCCAGCTCAATGGCCATGGGGCGGCCGCGGCTGGTGTCGAACTGGTTTAATGCCTGGTCAATTTCGTCGAGAATGACGCTACGGGTCATACAGGATAAAGTAAAGCGGAAAGGTTGCGGGCAGCCAACATACGCAATTCACGACACCCACCGGCTGCCGCGGGTTGCGCGGCCGGGCCCGCGGGGGCGGAAAAATGCCCGCTGCCTGCCCCGGCCAACGGCTAATTGGCGGCCGGGCCGGGGTGCGTGCAGCCGGCCCGGCCGCCGGGTGTATTTGTCAGCATCCTGCCCGCTTCCTCATTCCTGCCCGCTATGAAAACTCCTCATTGGCTGCTGACGGCGGCCTTGCTGGCGCTGTCGGCCCGCGGCGCCGAAGCCCCTGCCCCCGAAGTGCAGTGGCTGCGCGCCCGCGCCCTGCCCTTCGACCCCGCCACCGACCACGCCCGCGACCTGCGCCCGCTGAAAGCCGCCCTGGCCGACGCCCGCGTGGTGGTGCTCGGTGAGCCGACCCACGGTGACGGCACCTCGTTCACGGCCAAAACGCGGCTGGTCAAGTTTCTGCACCAGCACATGGGCTTTTCGGTGCTGGCCTTCGAAAGCGGGGGCTTCAGCGCCGATCAGGCCTGGCAGCAGCTCGCCGCCGGCGCCGAGGCCGCCCCGGTGCTGGCCCACAGCACCATGCCGCTCTGGACGCAGGCCCGGCAGTGCCAGCCGCTGCTGGGCTATCTGGCCGCTCAGGCCCGCGGCCGCCGGCCCCTGCGCTTCACCGGCTTCGACTGCCGCGACGACGGCCCGCTGGCCCAGCAGCAATTGCTGCCGGCGTTCCACCGGTTTCTGGCCGCCGAAAAGCTGGCCTTCGCCGACACTGCCGAGCTGGGCCGCTTCAACCGCTACTTCGCCGCCCTGAGCGGCCCGCCCACTCCCACACCCGACCCGGCCCGCAGCGCCTACCTGCGCCGGCACGCGGCCGACTTCCGCGCGCTGCTGGCGGGCAAGCTTGCGCAGCTGGCCGGGCGGCCGGGCGAGCCGGCGGAATACTGGCGCCAGACCTGGCAAACCACGCTGGCCTATCTGCCGGGTTTGCTGCGCCGCCGCGGCGCCGGCGAGTTATCCGGGCCCGCCGTTAGCCAGCTGCGCGACTCCCTGCTGGCCGAAAACCTGGTCTGGCTGCTGACCAGGCGCTTTCCCCGCCAGAAAATCATCGTGTGGACCACCAACTACCACGCTGCCCATCGTCGCGCCTCCCGCCACGCCGACGACCAGGTGCAGGTGATGGGCGACTACCTGGCGCCGCGTCTGGGCCGGCAGCTCTACACCGTGGGCTTCACGGCCGGGCAGGGCGAATGGGGCCTGAGCACCCAGCCCGGCCAGGTAACCGCCCTACCGCCGGCCGCCGCGGGCTCGTTTGAAGACTGGTGCCGACAGGCCGGGCTGAGCACGGCCCTGGTGCCCTTGCGGAGCACCGGGGCCCCGGAGCAGGCTTTCAGCATGCGGCCCCTGGGCTACCAGGCCCAGCAGCGGCGCTGGGCCGAGGTGTTCGACGCGGTGGTGTACACGGCTACCATGGAGCCGGCGCGGCCCCTGACCGGGGGAAGCCAGTAGCGGATTCGCCGAAGTCTGCGCAGCTTTGCACACCGGCGCCGCAGGGGCGCCGCGCTTTTCTTTCCGCAGCCGTGACCCATCCGACTCCCGCTTCCTCTGCTTCGGCCACCGACCCGCGTCCCATTGGGGTGTTCGACAGCGGCATCGGCGGGCTCACGGTGGCCCGGGCCGTGCAGCGCGCCCTGCCCCACGAGCGGCTGGTGTACTTCGGCGACACGGCCCACCTGCCCTACGGCGACAAAAGCACGGCTGCCATTCAGGCCTACTCGGTGAAGATCTGCGACCTGCTGCTGCGCCAGCACTGCAAGGTGATTCTGATTGCCTGCAACTCGGCTTCGGCGGCGGCCTATGAACTGGTACGCGAGTACGTGGGCTCGAAGGCGCGGGTGCTCAACGTCATCGACCCCATTGTGGAGTACGTGGGCCGGCACTACGCCGGGCGCACGGTGGGTTTGATCGGGACCAAGCAGACGGTGGGCTCCAACGTGTACCGCAAGAAAATCGACGCACTAAACCTCGGCATTCAGCTGCAGGCCCTGGCCACGCCGCTGCTGGCGCCCATGGTCGAGGAGGGCTTCGTGCACAACGCCGTGAGTCAGAGCGTGGTCAACAACTACCTGTCCGACCCGGCCCTGGCCGGCATCGAGGCGCTGGTGCTGGCCTGCACGCACTACCCGCTCATTCGCGAACAGATTGCCGAGTTCTATCATGCGGGCCGCACCGACGTGCTCGACCCCTCCGACACCGTAGCCGAAGCCCTGCGCCGCCTGCTGGAAACCCACGGCCTGGTCGCGCCCGCCGGCGCGCAGCCACCCAAGCACCACTTCTACGTATCCGACTTCACGCCCTCGTTTGAGGACAGCACCCGGCTGTTTTTCGGGCAAGAGGTAGATCTGGAGCACTATCCGCTGTGGGAGTAGTGTTACCTTGCCGGACGCAGCTTTCACCACCATTATTCCCCGCGCCGATTTCACCATGAGCAAGTCTTATCACCGTTTGGGCGACTGGCGCCGCAACACCCTGCTGGTGGCGGCGGCCCTGAGCCTGGGTTTGGGCACCACCAACTGCGGGCCTTCGGGCCGCGATGAAGCCGGCAGTCAGGCCGCCGCCGAGGGCGACTGGAGCGGCGAAACCTACTCGCAGGGCGTCATCACCGAAATGACCGAAACGGCGCCCGGCAAGTGGAAAATTACGGCCGAGCGCCCCGCCGGCAAGGAGGAGGTAGCCGCCATTCTGCGCTACCAGGACGGCCGCGTGGACACCCTGCAGGGCCAGGCCCTGCAGCAGCAGATGCAGAACTACGCCCGCACCTACCCCGAAAACCGCGTGGGCCACTCGGGTATGATGGACGTGCTCATGTGGAGCGGCATCGGCTACATGGCCGGGCGCTTTATGATGCCGAATACCGGCTACTACGCCAATCCCGGCGTGTACCAGGGCATGAACGGCTGGCGCCAGCAAACCGGCTACGAGCGTGACCGGCAGGGGCGGGGCTTCTTCGGTCGTGGCTTCTCCAGTTCGGCCCGCAGCTCGCGCACGGCCGGCATCAGCGAGTCGCCCACGGTGCGCCAATCCACCATGCGCAGCAGCAGCCCGCGGTTTGGGCGCAGCAGTGGGTTTGGCAGCCGCAGCAGCGGTTTCGGGGGCTAGCCGATGAGCAGCGTGCAAACCCTTCCCCTGACCGGTGACCTGACTCCGGCCCTGCACGCGCTGGGCTGGAACTGGGCTGCCGAAGACGCCGCTGTGCGCTACATTGCCCCTGTCGCCGTGGTGCTGCCCGAAGCCGAGGCCGAACAGCTGCTGCAGGCCGCCGATATGCTCTACGACATGCTGGTGCAGGCCCTGCCCGACGAGCTGCCCGACGACTTGCTGCGCCTGCTGAGCATCCCGGAAAACCTCTGGCCGCTGGTGCGCCACTCCTGGCCCGACGACCGGCACTGGCACCTCTACGGCCGCTTCGATCTGGCTTTGACCAAGGAGGGCCCCAAGCTCATCGAGTTCAACGCCGATACCGCCACCAGCCTGCCCGAAGCCGCCGTGGTGCAGTGGGCCGCCCTCAAAGCCGCCGGCTACCCCGACGACGCGCACCAGGTAAACGGCCTCTACGAAGGCCTGGTGGAGCAGCTGCGCCAGTGGCGCGAGCTGAACGACGACCTGGAGCCCACGCTGCTGCTGGTGTACCTGCCCGCCGCGCCCGAAGACGAGGCCAACTGCGCCGTGCTGGCCGAGGCGGCCCGCGAAGCTGGTTTCGAGCCCTACCTCTGCCCCGTCGACGACATGCAGGTGTCGGTGATGGGCGAGGAGCGGGGCGTATGGGCGCAGGTCGAGCCGGAGCAGTGGCAGCGCTTTGGCTTTTTGTTCAAGCTGGTGCCCTGGGAAATCATGGCTGCCGAAGAGCCCGCGCTGACTGCCGACCTGGGCGAATTGCTGCAGGCCCGCGACGTGGTGGTGGCCAACCCGGCCTACGCGCTGCTGTTTCAGTCGAAAGCCCTGCTGGCCTGGCTCTGGAACGTGTTTCCCCACCACCCGCTGCTGCTCGAAGCCTCCCTGCAGCCCCTGGCCGGGCACGCGGTGCGCAAGCCGGTGTGGGGCCGCGAGGGCCAGAACGTGACCATCCTCAACGGCGGCGCGGTACAGTCGGCCGCGCCGGGCGAGTTCGACGGGCAGCCCGTAGTGTACCAGCGCTGGGCCGAGCTGCCCCGCGATGCTGCCGGGCGCCAGTACCAGGCCGGCGTGTTCTGGGCGGGCGAGGCCTGCGCCATCGGCTTCCGGCGCGAAACGGGCATCATCCACAACCTCTCCGAGTTTGTGCCCCACGTGGTGCGGTAGCAGCGGCGCCGCCCTCGGTTCTGCGAAGCCCTGATTTAAGACAGCCCGGGCCTGAATTGCCTGGGCTGCTTAGAGTAATTAAGTCCGAAGGTAGGCTGCGGCGTCATTAAGGTGATATTTTTTAAAAGCAAAAGATAATTACGTTCGAACATGCTTGTATTATTCTTTTAATTAATTATGTTTATGCCGCAGGTTTAGCGGTGAGGTCGAACGCCAACATCTCAGTTTAGGAGCTAAGCTTGCGGCTTACAGCCCGCGCCAATCGGGCTGCCACCTGCTTGCTCCACCGCTATGTCACGCCCGGCCGTTACGCTTCCGCCGCCTGTTATCTGGTGGCGTCCCTGGATGATGGGGCTCAGCTCCTTTGTGCTGCTTTGCTGCGCCTCCCCCGAGGCGACGGCGCAGATCCAAACAGCGCCCCGGTCTCCGGCTACGGCTGCCCCGCCCGCCGCGGGCAAACCGCCGGTACGTCCGGCTGCGCCCGTCCCTTCTCCTGCTAAGCCGGCTCAGTCGCCGGCCGAAGTGCGCCAGGCCAGTCAGGCCGCGCAGCTGGCCGAGGCGCTGCTGCGGGCCGGGCAGGCCGATACGGCCTCCACGCGCCGGTTCCGGCCCACCGAAATCGAGGGCCTGATTGTGGATCAGACCATTACCAAGGCCGGCCACGACTTCTACGACTTGTTCTACGGACAGTGGGAAGCGCCGCCCGAGGCCACCGACTTCACCGTGACCATTCGCGAGAAGCTGGCGCGCGGTACTTCCACGCTCATCTCGGTGGAAGTGAATGAGGCCGAAGTGCTGGAAATGCCCCTGCAGCCCAAGTACGACGCCCTCGAAGCCGCCGCCCAGGAAGCCGTGGCCGTGGCCCTCGACCACGTAATGAACTACCAGCTCGTGAAGCGCCAGCTCGAAGGCGGCGATATGGCCGGCTCGGGTATTTTCTAGGGCCGCGGCCCGCTCCACCTCATTTCCCTCTTGCTATGAAACCTCCCCAGTTTGGGTGGCGGCCGGTCCTGCTCGGGGCCGCTCTGCTCGTGCTGCTGCTCAGCGCCCGGCCCGGCGTGGCCCAGGATCTGGTATACGAACCCAAAAATCCGGCCTTCGGCGGCGGCAACACCTTCAACTACTCCTGGCTGCTGAGCTCGGCGCAGTCGCAGAACAAGATCGAGGACAAGGCGGCCACTTCAGTTTTCGACCGCGACCCGCTCAAGGAGTTCGAGCAGAGCCTCAACCAGCAGATTCTTGGCCAACTGTCGCGGCAGCTCATTACCTCGCAGTTCGGCGAGTCGGGCATCAAGGAAGGCACCTACAACATCGGCTCCTACCAGATCAACGTGACGCCCGGCGACCGGGGCATCTCGGTGCAAATCACCGACAGCGGTACTGGCAACCAGACCACCGTGGTCATTCCCTTTTTCTAACCCGCGCGGCGGGCCGTGGTGCGCCACCACCGCGGCCCGCCGCTCCACCGGCCTTTCCACCATGCTGCGTTTTCTGCTGCGGCTGCTGCCGCTGGCTTGCCTGGCTGCGGCCGGCTGCGCCCCGTATTTCCACCAGCCGTTTACTACCGAGTCGGCCCGCCTGGGGGCCGAGGTGCGCGCCAGCGCCGAGCTGCGCAGCCTGCCCGAGCCCCAGGAGCCGGTGGTGGTAGCCGTGTACAAGTTCCGCGACCAGACGGGGCAGTACAAGCCCAGCCAGAACGGCTCCAGCTTCTCGACGGCCGTCACGCAGGGAGCTACCAGTATTCTGCTGCGGGCTCTGGAAGAGTCGCGCTGGTTTGAGCCCATCGAGCGCGAAAACCTGGGCAATCTGCTCAACGAGCGGAAAATCATTCGCAGCAGCCGGGCCGAGTACTCCGACGCCACCGGCCAGAAGGAGCCGCCGCTGCCGCCGCTGCTGTTTGCGGGCGTAATCCTGGAGGGCGGCATCATTTCCTACGACGCCAACATCCTGACCGGCGGGGCCGGCCTGCGCTACTTCGGTGCGGGTGCCTCGGGCCAGTACCGGCAAGACCGCGTGACGGTGTACCTACGCGCCATCAGCACCAGCAACGGGGAAATTCTCAAGACGGTGTATACCTCCAAGACCATTCTCTCGCAGCAGGTCGACGCCAGCTTGTTTCGCTTCGTGAGCTTCAAGCGCCTGCTCGAAACCGAAACCGGCTTTACCTACAACGAGCCCACTGAAATGGCCGTGAAGGAGGCCATCGAGAAGTCGGTGCGCGCCCTGGTCATCGAAGGCATGGTGGAAGGACTGTGGAACCCGCGCCACGCGGCCGACCGCCAGGGCCGGGCCGTAGCCGAGTACCAGCGCGAGAAGGAAGAAAATCTGACCACCGACGTGCTGGGCCGCTCGTTGCAGGAGCGCCGCAGCAGCTTCGGCATCGGGCTGAACGGGGCCGCCCTGCGCTACGCCGGCGACTTTAAGGCCCCGCAGGTGCAGCCAGGCGGCGAGCTGACCTTGCGCTACGGCGGCCCCCGCAACGGCCGGCTGGCCGGCGTGGTAAACCTGGGACGGGGTACCCTGGGCGCCGGCGACTACTACCGCGAAACCTTCAATTACGCCGAGCTGGCCGGGCACCTGCGCCTGTTTCCGCAAGAGCGCCTGACGCCCTACCTGGTTGCGGGTGGGGGCCTGACAGTGCGCAACCAGCCCGCCGCCGGCCGCACAAGCATGCTGCCGCACGTAGTGGGCGGCGTGGGCCTCGAAGTGCTGCCGACCGACCGCCTGGGCCTGCTCGTTGCCATTGATAATCACTACTACTTTTCCGACCAGCTCGACCGCGTGGCCCAGGGTAAATACAACGACTTCTACTGGGCGGCCCGCGCCGGCGTGGTGTTTTACTTGGGCCGCCGGGCCGGGGCACCGCAATCTTCCCGTCCGTTGACTCCCTGATTCCTGCGCTCTGCTTTCCCTGCCGACCTCTGCTCCTTTAAATAACCTCCCCGTAATCCTAGCTTCGCTGGATTCCGGGGAGGTTATTTGTTTACTATAAGACTGGTTGTCAGTATCATGGAGTGATAAAGAATCCAAGGCTCAATTATTGTTAATAATTTTATAAAAAATATAACTATAAAATGTATTAGTTGTCCTAGTTCCTCCGGACGGAACAGCTTCTCTCATTTCCTCAACCACAAACACCACGTATGAAACGCGTCATCGTATTTTCTGCGGCCATGCTGGCCGCGGGCGTAGCTTTTGCCCAAAACAACACCAGCACTCTGGGTCAGGTAGGCACCGATAACCAGGCCACCGTCGACCAGACGGGCCTGATGGGCGGCAATAACACTGCTGCCGGGACGCAGGCCGGCAACGAAAACCAGTTGAAGCAGTACCAGCGCGGGGCCGGCAACCGCCAGACCTCGCAGCAGGTCGGCGACCAAAACCAGACCGACCAAAGCCAGACGGGCCGCAGCCACGAGCTGCGGGCCGCAGTGCTCGGCGACTACAATCAGGTCAAGCAGACCCAGTCTGGCCAGGGCAACGATGGCCGATCGACCACCATTGGGGACTGGAACAAAGTGCTGCAAACCCAGGATGGCCTGGGTAACGAAGCCCGCGTGGGGCAAATCGGCAACCGCAACGAAGCCACCCAGACCCAGAGCGGCGGCTCGACTGGCGCCGGCAACGATGCCTACATCACCCAGATCGGGCACCACAACAAGGCCACTCAGACGCAGCTGGGCGACCTGAACGAAGCCCGCATCGTGCAGGGCGACGGGATTCCCCTGGATGGCCACAACAAAGCCACTCAGCTGCAGACGGGTTACGAAAACAAAGCTTCGGCCACTCAGCTCGGGGCAACCAGTACCTCGTACCAGGAGCAACTGGGCGGTATTCAGAACCAGGCGACCGTGATTCAGCGCGGTGGCAACGATAACTGGGCCAGTCAGTCGCAGCGCATTGGCTCGGAGGAAAACCGCAACAATGTGGCCCTCATCGAGCAGGTTGGCAACTTCAACCGCGCCGAGCAAACCCAGATCGGCAGCCGCAACGATGCCAAAGCTGAGCAGCGCGGCAGCCATAACCGTTCGGTGCAGACCATCGGCATCGGCGGCTCCGATGACAACGTTGCCCGGGTGTGGCAGCAGGGCAACGGCAACCGGGCCGAGCAAACCATCGTCAACGATGACAACCGTGCGACCATCGAGCAAGACGGCGACGACAGCCGCGCCGAGCAGTACCAGAACGGTTTCCGCAACGTAGCCTACGTCGACCAGGACGGCGACGGGCACCGGGCCAACCAGAGCCAGCTGGGCAACGACAACACCGCCCGGGCGTGGCAGGGTGCCAGCGGCCAGACCAGCGTGATTACTCAGGTCGGTAACGGCAACGCCGCCAACGTTCGGCAGGATCACCCTTAGGCAACGACCGGCAGATAAGCAAACAAGCTCCCGGTAGCGCTTAGTGCCTATCGGGAGCTTGTTTGCTTTGGCAGTCAGGTGCTGCAACCCTAAACCAAGCGAGGTAATCAACCGGAAACGCGGCAGTAGCCTCGGCAGCCGCCAATCGCAGGGCTAGAGTCCAACTGGGGAGGCAATTAAGCCAAGTGTAAACTGATTATATAACATTGCTTATAAAAAATTAAACAAAAAATTTATCAAAGCCTTTTATTATTCATTTTCTAATATATATTTGCACTGTTCCTCCGGAGGGAACCCCCTGAGTACCATCTCCCCAACATCCAACCATCCAGTCCCCATGAAAAAGTATTCTTTTCTGGTAGCCGCACTATTGGCTGCCGGTTTCGCCAGCGCCCAGGACAATACCAGCACCGTTACCCAGATCGGCGGGGTTAACAATGCCGATGTACGCCAGACCGGCCAGCGCAATGCCGCCGCTGCCGGGCAGGCTGGCGACGGCAACGAGCTGATTCAGCGGCAGCGCGGCATCGAAAACGTCGCCGAGGCTACCCAGCTGGGCGACGGCAACGGCGCCAGTCAGCAGCAGCAGGGGCGCTACAATGCCGCTGGCTTGCTGACGGTAGGCGACGACAATACCGCCACGCAGACCCAGGAAGGTCGTTACAACAGCGCCACCGGCCAGCAGTACGGCGACGACAACTCCCTGCGGCAGGCCCAGGATGGCAACCGCAACACCGCCACGGCCGTGCAGCGCGTCGACCGCAACATTGCGGACCAGCGGCAGACCGGTGACCGTAACAAGGCCGCCATTATTCAGGGCGACGGCGTGCCGCTCGACAGCGACAACAAAGCCTACCAGACTCAGGAAGGCGACCGGAACGATGCCTACGCCAAGCAGATTGGCGGGCGTAACCGCTCCTACCAAAACCAGCTCGACGGTGACCGTAACAAGGCTTCGGTGGTGCAGGAAGGCGGCAACGACAACTACGCCACCCAGTACCAGTCGCGGGGCCTGCTGGGCGGCGGCGACGACAACCGCGCCACCATTCGCCAGGTAGGCAACCGCAACCGCGCCGAACAGTCGCAGATCGGCAGCGACAACGAATCGAACGCCGCGCAGCATGGTTCCGATAACGTTTCGCTGCAAAACATTGGCTTGCTGCGGGCCGACCGCAACGTAGCCAACGTGGAGCAGCGCGGCAACGGCAACCGCGCCGAGCAGACCATTCTCGGTTACGACAACCGCGCTACTTCCGAGCAGGAAGGCAACGGCAACCGCTCGTACCAGCTGCAGACCGGTTCGGATAACATTGCCTACGCCGACCAGGACGGCGACGGGCACCTGGCCCGCCAGACCCAGATTGGCAACGACAACACTGCCCGGGTGTGGCAGGGCGTCAGCGGCCAGACCAGCATTATCTCGCAGGTGGGCAACGGCAACGTCGCCAACGTTCACCAGGATCATCCCTAGAGAAGGTGCCTGCTGCCCTAATCAGCCCCGTTGCTCCCGCCTAGGAGTGGCGGGGCTGATGGCGCTAACGGTGCCTATGTTTATATTATATAAATAAAATTTTGCAATAATTTATTATTGTGGTATGTTGCCTAAGCAGAACAACAGCCCATTCCCCTTCACGCTTCCCCGGAATTTGCATGAAAACGACACTTCTTAGTTTGTTGAGCGGGGCAGTACTGCTGGCCCCGGCCGCACAGGCCCAGGACTCGCCCAGTGCCGAGCACGAGCTGGCTCAGCAGCTTGGCACCGAGCGGCTCCCCATAAGCCTGGCCGGCTCTGCGGCCGAGCTCAACGAAACCACCCTAACCCAGACCGGCAGCCATAACTCGGCCCTGGTACGCCAGCTGCGCGCCGGCGAGGCACCCTTGGGTAACCTGGTATACATGGTGCAGGCGGGCACCGGCAACTCAGCCAACCTGGGCCAGACCGGGGCGGGCAACCGCACTGTAGTGGAGCAGTTCGGCAACGGTAACCAGGTGGAAAGCGACATCAACGGCCTCAATACCGAGTCGCGTATTCGGCAGTCGGGTACCGCCAACCGCGTGGATCAGGAGCTGAACGTGGACAACCGCCGGTATCTGGTAGAGCAGAACGGCCGCAACAACGAGCTGGTGCAGCGCGAGCAGGGCGCTACCACGCCGGGCTACGAGGTGCACATGCGCGGCACCGGCATCCGCATCGTCATCGAACAGGGCCGCGTGCTGCCCTAACGCCATTTCCCTACTTCGTTAACTGGCAAGCCTTATGTCGTCGCCCTATTGTTTTCTCGCCCTGTGGAGCATGGCGCTGCCCTGGGCTGCCACGTGCGAGGCCCGCCTGGAGCTGGCCCAGAGCGGTTCCCAGCTCACGGTGGTGGGGCACTGCCGCAACCCCGGCCCCGCGGCCGCCCAGCTGCGCTACGAGCTGCTGACCGAAAAGCGCGGGCGCAGCGGCAGCTCGCGCAACGCCCAGTCGGGCTGGGTGGAGGCCCGGCCAGGGCAGGAGCTGGTGTTGTCGCGCACCACCATCAGCGCCGGCCCCCACGACTACTACCGGGTGCGGCTGCGCCTGCTCGACGAGGAGGGCAACGTACTGGCCGCCGACTCGGCCGTGCACGAACCCCAGCGCTAACCGGCCGGACGCCAACCCGAGCCCCGGTTTGCCGGCCGCCGCCAAGCTGCCGCCTGTTTTCCACCTTCTATTCTCCACCTCATGATCTTACCCGTAACCCGCTGCCTGTGGCTGGCGGTACTGGTGCTGCTGAGCGCGGTGCTAACTGCCTGCGAAGAGGAAACGGTTGAGCCCACCACCTTCGGGGCCATCGAGGGCACGGTGCGCGATGCCCGTTCCAATATGCCGCTGGCTAACGTCGTCATCACCACCAACCCGGCTACCACCTCGTTTACCACCGACGCCGAAGGGCGCTTTGCCCTGCCCAACCTGGCCAGCGGCAAATACACTCTCTCGGCCAAGAAGGCCGAATACAAGGTGGAAACGCTGAGCGTGACGGTGGGAGAGGGGCCGGCCACCGCCGTAGTCGTGCTGCTCGACAAGCCGGTGGGCAGCAACAGTCGGCCCAACGCGCCGGTGCGGGCCGAGCCGGCCAATGGTGCCGGCGGGCTGGCCACCGCCGTAACCCTGCGCTGGAGCGCCACCGACCCCGACGTCACCGACTCGCTGCGCTACGACGTGGTACTCTACGAGAGCAACTCCACCCTGCAGCGGACCCTGCTCACCAACAGCCGCGACACCGTGGTGCTGGCTACGGGCCTGCGCTACGGCACCATTTACTTCTGGCAGATAACCGTGCGCGACAAAGCCGGCGAAACCACCCGCGGCGACGTCTGGAGCTTCCAGACCCAGGCGTTTCCTACTCTGCGCTACGTGTTTGCCAGCACCGTAGCCGGCAACACCGACATCTACGCCTCCGAT
Organism: Hymenobacter sp. B81; assembly: GCF_044628455.1. NCBI lineage: Bacteria > Pseudomonadati > Bacteroidota > Cytophagia > Cytophagales > Hymenobacteraceae > Hymenobacter > Hymenobacter sp. B81. The sequence goes on from NZ_JBIYZW010000001.1 coordinate 230,663, forward strand.
GCGCTGGCGGGCAACGTGACCACGCTGCGGCTCACCAGCACCGCGGCCGTGGAAACCGCTCCGCAGCTCAGCCCCACCCGCGACCGGATAGCCTTTACCAGCAACGCCACCGGGCAGTACCAGCTCTACACCATGAACCGCGACGGCTCGGACGTGCGGCGTTTGACCACGCTGGCGGTGGAGAGCTACTACAACCAGGGGCAGGGCTACTGCTGGTCGCCCGACGGGGCGCAGCTGGTTTACGCCCATTACGACAAGCTTTACCGCATCAACCGCGATGGTACCGGGCTGCTGCTGCTGGCTACGGCGCCGGCGGGGCGCCACTTCCGCGAGATGGACTGGCACGGGCTGGCCAACAAGATTGCCGTGCAAACGATGGGGGCCAGCATCTACGATGCCGAAGTGTATCTGCTCAATCCTAATGGCACGGGGCTAACCCAGGTGCTGGGCAACCAGCCCGGCCGGCTCGACTCCCCCGGCTTTAGCACCGACGGCCGCCAGCTGCTGTACACCCGCGACCTGTCGGGCATCGACGACGCTACGGGCCGGCAGCTTAACGCCCACATCTTGCTGCAGAACCCCGACGGCAGCGGCCTGCTGGATTTGTCGGCGCAGAAGCCAGCCGGCACCAACGACTTGTGGCCGCGCTTTTCGCCCGACGGTGCCAAGATCATTTTCGTAAACCAAGCCAACGACAACCAGAGCCCACCCGAAGTGTGGACCATGGACCTGGACGGGCGCAACCGCGCGCGGCTGTTCCAGAACGCCACGCTGCCCGACTGGAAGTAATAATCCAGCCTCTTGGAACCCGACCGAACCGGCGCCCGTTAGCAGGCGCCGGTTTTGGCGTTTATAGGCCGCTGGCCCCGGGTAGACAATTTAGTTTGCAGCGGGTGATTCGTTGTAGACTATTGACTTATCGAATATTAACCGCATTTTTGTGGCCGAAAAAGAATCATTATAAAATATGAATATACATTTATTCATACTTAGTAGTTCTTTAACAAGGTTGGGAATGAGTGGTAGTTTTTTGAGTTCGTTTGCATGTGACAGGAAAAATATCGGTCTTCTGGCACGATATGTGGGAGTTGGCGTCCGTTTTGCCCAGATATCAGTGATGGCGGCTCTTAAAAAACTGCAACAAAAAAGCATGGGTGCCTCATCCTTTTCCCTGGTCTTTTCGTAAGGAACCGCAACAGGCAGAGCAGTAGTCTTGGCCTTTTTTCTCCTGTAACCATTACTCTCTTTCAAATATGAAAAACGCTTACAAAGTCGCTGAGCGAAAGACCGGGTGGTCGCGCTTAAGCGCACTGATGGCCGTCTTTCTGCTCGTCCCGGCGCTGGGTTGGGCCCAGACGTTCACGGAAACCGTTGGTGATGTGCCTGGCGCTCCTTTTACGGAAGGCCAAACTGTTAACACCTACTACGGTGGGGTAAACGGTACTCCCCCCAACGCGCGTAAGTTTGATAACGACAACGAGCGGGGCTTCAACTACAACAGCCCGGCCGCCAACTCGGCGCTGATTTCGGCGCAGAACACCTCGCCCAGCGGTGGCCGCAACATCGAGTACCCGGCTGCTATTGCCAGCAACGTGCAGGTGACCATTAGCGACATCAGCACGGCGGCGCTCAGCAACGGGCAGATTTCGTTTGAGTTGTTCAACCCGGCTGCTACCAACGTGGCCAACGCCCAGTTCCGCGTGCAGTATGCCGTGTCGACCGACGGCGGGGCTACCTACGCTGGCTTCACCAATATTGCTGGTGCCACCTACACGGCCGGCACGAACGCCTGGGTAACTTACACGGCTAACCTGCCCGCGGCCGCTATCGGAGACTACGTTGCCCTGCGCTTTCTGCGTCTGGGCGCGGCAGCAGCCAATGGCACCTACCGCATCGATAACATCCGTCTGACCGGCACTACCACGCCCTTCACGGCCGTAAACCCCGACCAGCGCCTGTTCCCCGACACGGAGGTAGGCCAAGTTTCGGCCGCCCAACTCATTACCGTGCGCGGCGCGGGTCTGAGCCAGCCGGTAACGGTAACGGCTCCGACGGGCTTTCAGGTACGCACCGGCGCCGGCACGTTCGGCACCACCGCTACCATTGCCATTGATGCCGCGGGCCGCGTACCGGCCAACAGCACCTTCGAAGTGCGCTTTGCCCCGACGGCAATCGGCTCGACTGGTCTGCGCAACGTGACCGTGACTTCGGGTACGGCTAGCAGCTCGGTAGTAGTAACGGGTACGGGTACGGCGGCCCAGCCGCGCGTGCAGGCTTCGGCCACCTCGCTGCCCGACTTCGGCAACGTACAGGTTGGCTCGGTTTCTTCGGTCCAGTCGTTCACGGTGAGCGGCCAGAACCTGGGCACCAACGGCGTTACCATCCTGGCGCCGACCGGCTTCCAGGTGCGCACCACCGGGGCTTTCGGCAACAGCGCTACCATTGCTTCGAACGGCAGCGTAACCAACGCTACGGTTGAAGTACGCTTTGTGCCGGTAGCCATCGGCGCCGTCAGCGGCAACGTGGAAGTACAGTCGGCTGGCGCCACCACGCAGACGGTATTCGTGAGCGGCACCGGTGACCCGGCTCCGGCAGGTCCCAACCTCACTGTAACGCCCGCTACCCCGCTGGATTTTGGCAACGTAACGAACAGCGGTTCGTCGCAGGTACTCTCGTTCACGGTTGGTGGTACCAACCTCACCAACGATATCGTCATCACGCCGAACGCCACTCCCGGCACGCCGCCGGTGGCCAACATTCAGATTCGTAACGCCTCGATCCCGGGCAGCACCTTCAGCTCGGCGCCCATCACCCTGACGCGCGATGCGAACGGCCTGGTACCCACTACCACTATTGAAACCCGCCTGGTGCCCACGGTAGCCGGTGGTACTTTCACTGGCTCCGTTACCGTAGCCAGTGGCACGCTAACCAGAACCGTAAACATTACGGCTAACAACCCGAGCAACCAGACCTCCGACATCACCGTCAGCGGTCCGCTGCTGACGGAGTTCAGCACCTCGCCCGGTATTGCTTCAGCTCCTCAGTCGTTTAACGTGTCGGGTAGCAACCTGCTGCAGGACATCACCCTGCGCGCGCCGCAGTTCTACCAGATTTCGCTTTCGTCGAACCCGGCCAGCTTCCCTGCCGCCGGCGTAACCGGCAACAGCATCGTGCTGCCGCGCATCACCTCGGGACCGAACGCCAACAATGTGCCGCTGACTACGATCTACGTCCGTTACTTCCCGCCCACGCCCCAGAAAGACCGCGGCGTGTTCCTGGAAGCCAGCAGCGCCCCGGCCCGCACCCAGTTCGTGTCGCTGAACGGTTCGAGCGCCCCGGAAATCGAGCTGCGTGACCCGTTCACCTTCGTGCGCAACCAAGTGAAAGGCACCGTTTCGGGCCCGCAGGCCCAGTCGCTGCGCATCCGGGGTGCCCGCCTGTCGCAGCCGGTTACCATCACCGTGCCCAACGACGCCGTGTCGCCCCTGAACCCGAGCGGCACCCCGCAGTTCGTGATTTCGACCAGCCTGAACGGTACCTACGGCTACTCGATTCAGATTTCGCCCAACCCGACCAACGACTCGATCGGTAGCGCCACGCGCATCTACGTTCGTTACGCCCCGACTCGGGTAGGTTCGGCAGCGGCTGACCTGACTTTCCAGAGCCAGAACTTCTTCAATAACGTGCCCTTTACCTTGGCCCCCAACAGCTCGCTGAAGGGCAACTCCATTGACCTGGAGCCCACCATTCAGTCGCAGGCCATCGTGACGCGCTCGGCCGACCGCACCAGCGTGACGCTGAACTTCCAGATTCCGGGTGACCCGGAGGCAGCCGGCTTTGGTGAGAACCGCTTGGTTATTGCCAGCGTGGCTGATACAGTTCTGGCTTCGGCTAACCAGTTCCCGCAGGACGGCCAGGCTTACGCCACCGGCAACGAGCGGTATGGCTTCGGTGCTCAGATTGGCGGCAACTACGTGGTGTTTGCCGGTAGCGCCAAGGTCATCACCATCACCGACCTGAACCCGGCGCTGGAGTACTACTTCTTTGGCTTCGAGTACAACAACGACCAGACCCAGGGTGCTGAGAACTACAAGGTGCCGAACCTGCCGCTGGTGCAGCAGCCCCTGCCGGTTGAGCTGATTACCTTCACCGCCAAGCCCAGCAAGGGCCGCGTGCTGCTCGACTGGTCGACGGCTCAGGAGGAAAACAACAAGGGCTTTGAGATTCTGCGCAGCCGTAACGGCCGTGACTTCACGGTAATCGGCACCAAAGAAGGTCGCGGTACCACCGCCGAGCGCACCGAGTACAGCTTCGTGGACAACACGCCGCTGTCGGGTACCTCGTACTACCGCCTCAAGCAGATCGACCTCGACGGCAAAGTAACGCTGACCGCCATCCGCACGGTAGCCCTGACCGGCCGCGCCGAGCTGACTTTGTTCCCGAACCCGGTAGTTGACGTGCTCAACATCCAGGTGACCGACCTGGCCGCCGACGCCCAGGTGACGGTAACCGACCTGCTGGGCCGCACGGTGCTGAGCCAGACCATGCCGGCCAACGGCCAGCTGAACCTGAGCAGCCTCAAGCCGGGCAACTACGTGGTGAACGTGGTGAGCAACGGCCAGAAACTGACCCGCAAGCTGGTGAAGCGCTAAGCTTCAACTCTTAAGCTAAAAAGCCCCTGCCATACCCGGCAGGGGCTTTTTTTATGCCCGGGCGGGCATAACAATTAGGTAACTATATGGGAATAGTACGCTGCATAAGCGAAGTTGTAACTTAGCGCCGCGCTGACGCACACCTTCACTTCTTAGCTTACCCCGCATGAACACGAGCTTTACTTCAGTATCAACCCGCTGGCTGAGCCGCTGGCTGTTAAGTCTATTCGTGCTGCTGCCGCTGGTCGGGTGGGGGCAGCAAAGTATTACTGCTGTTAATACTGCGTACCAACAAGACTTCAACTCATTCGCGGGAACCTCTGCTTCCGTGCCTACTAACTGGTCCTATTCAGGTACTGACTATGCGCCCGGCGGTTATTACAACCGGGCAGCGGCATACGCCAATACCAATTCGACATACGGCTTGAGGGAGAGTTCTTCAAGCACTGATATAGCTTTCGGGGCCAAGTTGGGTACTAGTGAAGTTCCTACTCTGAGCTTTTCTCTTGTCAACAATACGGGTGGACCCATCACTGGCTTCACGGTGAGCTGGGACGTTGAGCAATATTCCCGGTCTTCGCGTCCGACCCAAGTAGATTTCGATTACAATCTCAACGGAGGATCATTTGGCACTACGGGAGTAACCGGCACGACGAGCACCAGTGCAACAACTGGTTCCGACGCCAATTTGCCGAGTATCTCTGTCACTCCGCGGAGCATCACGATATCTGGTATCACTCTTCCTGCAGGGCAAGGTGCGGTGATGCGCTTCACGTTTCGGGGTAATGTGGGTACGGGTTCCAATGCTCACATCGGCATAGACAATTTCTCGCTTACAGCACTCGGTGCGGCTACTCCCGAAATCAACGTCAAGCAAGGCGCCACCAACCTGGCTTCGGGCGACACTTACACTTACCCGAACACGCTAATCAACACCACCCGTTCGGCCACTTTCACCATTGAAAACACCGGCTCGGGCGCTCTGACCTTGACAGGCACGGCCCCAGATTTCGTTACGCTGAGCGGCACCAACGCCAGCGAGTTCAGCATCACGCAGCAGCCGGCTTCTGCGACCGTAGCGGCCTCGGGCACCACCACTTTCGTGGTGACGTTTGCGCCCACTACGGCCGGGGCCAAAACGGCCAAGCTCACCGTTGCCAACGACGACGCCAACGAGGGTACCTACGAAATCAACCTGAGCGGCACCGCGCTGGCCTCGCTGCCCACGCCGGAAATCAACGTGGTGCAGGGCGCCACCGCCATTGCTTCGGGCGACACCTACTCGGGCTTTACCCCCACGGTGCTGGGCAGCAGCTCGACCACCACGTTCACCATTCAGAACACCAGCGCCACTGACCCGCTGACGCTGGGCAGCTTCAACTTTAGCGGCCCGTTTGCCCTCAGCGGTACGGCGCCCACCACCGTTGCTGCCAACAGCTCGGTAACCTTCGACGTGGTATTCACGCCCACGACGGCCAGCGCGGCAACCGGCTCGGTGAGCATCGTCAACGACGACGCCAACGAGAATCCCTATCTGATCAACTTCTCGGCCCAGGGGCTGAATCCCACGCCCGTCATCACCGCCATCAACCCCACCTCGCGGCTCGCGGGCGGCGCGGGCTTCTCCCTCGTTGTTACCGGCAGCAACTTCCTGTCTTCGTCGGTGGTGTACTTCAACGGCGTGGCCCTGACCACCACATTTAACTCGGCCACTCAGCTCACGGCCGCCGTGCCGGCCAGCGCCGTAGCCACGGCCGGCTCGTTCCCGGTAACGGTGGTTTCGCCCACCCCGGGCGGCGGCACTTCCAACGCCATCAACTTTGAAGTGCTGCCCGGCCCGCTGGTTATTCAGGACTTTGAAGACACGCCGCCCGCCAACGTGTGGAGCTATACCGGCACCATTACCCGCCTGAGCGGCAACAGTGCCGTAGCAGACCGACCCAGCAACAGCCCGCTGTTCACCAGCGGCAGCAAAGCCTGGGGCGTGACCAACGGCGACGTTACGGTTACCTTCAGCAACCAGTCGCTGATTGGCTACCGCAATGCCTTTGTGACCTTCCGTCTGGCGGCCTGGTCGTTGGGTTCGGGCAGTAACGGCATGGATGCGGCCGATAATGTCAATGTCGAAGTCAGCCTCGACGGCGGCACTACTTGGCGAAGCACCTTGCAGGTGAATGGTAACGGTAACGCCCACTGGGACTATACCGGTACCGGGTCGGCCGAAACCACCTACGACGGCGACGATACCCCCGCGGAGTTTGCAACACCCGGCGGCGGTCTGCGGGTCGACGGCATCAGCACCGTAAAAATCAACCTGCCCGCCACCGCCACGCAGGTGCGAGTGCGCATCACCATGCTGAACAACTCGGGTGGTGAGCGGTGGACCGTGGACGACGTAGCCCTGTACGGCATTCCGGCCCCGGCCCCGACCATTACCTCGTTTACGCCGAACCAGGGTCCCTACGGCACCACGGTTACGGTGACGGGTACCAACTTCGTGAGCGGCGCTACGGGCGTACTGTTCAATGGCACGCCGGCGACGGTAGTAAATGTGCTCAGCAGCACGCAGGTAGAAGCGCAGGTGCCCATCGGCGCCAGCACCGGTAAGGTGAGCGTGGTGGTAGGCGGTCAAACGGCTATCAGCGTCGATGACTTCACCGTCATCATTCCGCGCTACTACGCCAAGGCTACCGGTGCCCTGAACGATGCGGCCAGCTACGGCTCCAACCCCGACGGCAGCGGCCCGGCCCCGGCCAGCCTCGCCACCGCCGGCATCGAGCTGATTGTGGTGAACAACCTCGCGCCCACCATCTCGGCCAACCTGACCCTGGGCGCCGGCAGCAAGCTGATTGTGGGCAACGGAGTAGCGCCCGTGAACCTGACCATCCCGGCCGCCTTCAACTTGGTGGGCACCGTGGATTTGACGGCTAACAGCACCCTAACCGTGCTCGACCTGACCCCGACCTACACCCTGGGCACGGTAGACCCGGCAAGCACCGTTGACTTTGCCCAGGCCGGCAACTTCACCGTGCCGGTTCTGGCCGGCCCCGGCTACGGCAACCTCAAGCTCACCAACGGCCAGAAGCGCTTTGCCGACGGCGTGTACGTGGTGCGCGGCAACCTCACGGTAGAAAACGTAACCGGCTACAACGGCTCCGACGACAGCCCCTTCACCACCGTGGAGCTGGGCGGCAACTACACCCTGCTGGGCACCGTGACTTACCCCCCGAACACCGCCAACGCCACCAACGGCAGCCGCTTCACTCTGAACCTGGTGAACCCGACGACCCCGCAGGTGCTCAGCGGCAACGGCAAGCCCATTGAGCTGTTCCGCCTGAACGTGCTGGCTGGCACGGCCACGCCGGTGCTTAACACCGTGGGCGGCAGCAGCCATTTGTTTATTGGCAACAGCGGTAACGGCACCCTGAACCTGGCAGCCGGCACCCTGCTCGACCTGAACGGCAACAACCTCACGATTCGCGCCAACGGTACCTTGGGGCCGCAGGCCGCTAGTGGCCAGCTCACCGGCACGGCCAGCAGCGCCATCTTTATTGATAAGACTGGCAGCAACGCGGCCGGCTCGCTGCGCATCGCCCCCGGTCAGAAGCTGGGCCGCCTGCTGGTGAACATTCCCAACGGCTCGGGGGAGCTGACGCTGGCCAACAGCACTGAAATCGACTCGCTGGATCTGACTTCGGGCTTCCTCATCATCGGCGCCAATAACACCCTCACGCTGAACGGCCCGGTAACCGCCGGTGCGGCCGCCGATGCCCAGTTCGTGGGCTCGGCTACCAGCAGCCTCACCTTCGGCGGCACCGATAGCATTGCCCAAATCAACTTCAGCACGATTGCGGCCGAGCGCCAGCTGCTGAACCTTACCCTGAACCGGGCTGCCGGGGGTAGTGCCGTGCCGCTGGGCAACTCGCTGCCCGTGGCCAACCTGGTGCTGACCAACGGCGTAGTGCAGCTCAGCAACACCACTCACCGCCTCACGGCTACCACTGTAACGGGCGGCAACGCTACCAGCTACGTCAACGGCAACTTGGTGCGCCCCGTGGCCTTTGCCACCACCGACCCGCTGCCGGTATTCTTCCCGGTGGGTACCGCCGCCGCTTACCGCCCGCTCACTTTCACGGTAGTGCCCGATGCCGCCGGCACGGCCAGCTACCGCGCCCGGGCCGTAGCCGGTGACGCCCCGGCCTGGCCGCTGCCCGCCGACATTGCCAACGTGTCGCGCATCAGCTACCACGAAGTAGAGCGCGTGGCCGGTACGCTGGCCGCCGTGGCGGGCAGCACCGTTACGCTGCCCTTCGGCTCGGGCGACGGGGTGAACGACCTGCCCAACCTGCGCGTGGTGCAGAACGACACCGACGCGGCCAGCTACGTGAACCTGGGCGGTACGCCCGCCGGTACGCCCGCCAACGGCTCTATCACGGCTGCCATCAGCGCCGCCAACTTCCGCCAGGACCAGTTCAACGTGTTTGCTCTGGCCAACGCCGAGGACGGCGACAACCCGCTGCCGGTGGTGCTGACCTCGTTCTCGGCCACCCAGCAGGGCCCCGCTGCCCAACTGCGCTGGACCACGTCGTCGGAAAAGAACAGCGCCTACTTTGAGGTGCTGCGCAGCACCAACGGCCGCGAGTTCACTACCGTGGGCCGCGTGGAAGCCGCTGGCAACAGCGCCGCTCCGCGCAGCTACTCCCTGCTCGACGCGCAGCTGCCCGCCGCCGCTACGCTCTACTACCGCCTGCGCCAGGTAGATGCCGACGGCACCGCCGCGCTGTCGGCCGTAGTGATGCTGAAGCCCGCCAGCTGCCTCGCCGTAGCCCTGTACCCCAACCCGGCAGCCGAGCGCCTGACGCTGGAAACGGCGGCCCCGGTGCAGTGGCAGGTGCGCAACGGCCTGGGCCAAACCCTGCTGCGCGGCACGGCCTCGGGCCTGACCACGGTAGACGTGAGCAGCCTGCCGGCCGGGGTGTATCACCTCGAAGCCCGCTCGGGCCAGCAGCGTACCGTGCAGAAGTTTGTGAAGCGCTGAGTTGCTTTCAGGCTAAGTTATCGAAAGGCCCCTGCGAATAGCAGGGGCCTTTTTTGTGATGATTATGCTTGAGCTTGAAGAACTTAGTTGACTTTTGAGTTATATTTTTTGGTAAATAAGTGATACATTAAAGTGTTGTATGTCCATTCCTAAACTGCCTGGTTTATGAAACATTTGCTGACTTCCGTTTTTCAGTTACTTGGTCTGAGCGCCGTTTGTGCTCTGTGCCCACTAGCGGTAAATGGCCAATCGACTACCTACCAGGATTTCGACCGGGAGGTGTCGACCCCGCAGTACAACTACATTAGCACGGGCACGGGCAACCTGGTCTTCAGCAATACCTACGGCGTGACTGGAGCAGGCGCGGGGGTCAGCAACGGCACTCGCACGCTCACCTTTCACAACCGCACCTTTACCATGCCGGCCGCCGGTGGCCAGCTCCGGCTGCGGGTGTCAGCTCAGGGGGCCTCTGGGGGCGAGGGATTGGAAAACACCGATTACATGCTGGTGCGGGTGAGCGTAAACGGCGGTTCGAGCTTTTCCAGTGAGCTGCGCATCATCGGGTACGGCGATGGTAGCGGCAACCGTAACGTGCGTGACGCCCTGTGGAGCCACCAAACCGGGGCCGCCGCTACCGTAACCATGAACTACGACGGCAACAATACCCCATTGGTAGCGGGGCCGGCGGGCGGCGGGGCCGCCAGCCGCCTGGATGGGCCCAGTAACATTATTATCAACCTGCCGAGTGGTACTACGCAGGCGGCCTTGCAGCTGGAAATGTCTACCAATAGCGTAGGAGAAATCTGGGCGGTCGACAACATTACCTTATCGGCCAATGCCCCGGGGCAGCTGCCGGTGGAGTTGACTTCCTTCACGGCCGCCCGCCACGGCCAGCAGGTGCGCCTGGCCTGGGCCACAGCCTCCGAGCAAAACAGTGCCCGCTTCGAGGTACAGCGTAGCCTTGATGGCAAGGACTTCAATCAGGTAGGCCTCCTGGAAGCTGCCGGCAATAGCGCCCAGCCCCGTCATTACGCCTTTACCGACGAGGCCGCTCCCGCCTCAGCCCTCTACTACCGCCTGCGCCAGGTCGACTTCGATGGTACCGCCACGCTCACGCGCATTGTGGCCGTGGCCCGCACCGGCCATCTCATGGCCGAGCTATACCCCAACCCCGTGCGCGAGCGCCTGTACCTGCAGGCCGGCTCCGGTGCTCTGCCGTGGAGAGTCTTGGCGCCCAGCGGCAAGGTGCTGCTGCAGGGCACAGCCTCGGGCGACGACGTAATAGACGTGCAGCAACTGGCAGCGGGCACCTATATTCTGGAGCTACGCCGCGGCCGTCAGCGCGAAGTACACCGCTTCGTGCATCTGCCTTAGATGCTTTGGTAACAGACAAGACAGGCCCTTGCTACGGCAAGGGCCTTTTGTTTTTGCCCTGACTCGAGAGGCCTTCAAAAGCCTCATTATTTGTGCTTAATTAATAATAAATTGACTAATGCAATTATCTTTAAACGTCTCGCTCATCCACACACCCTACATGCCTACTTGCTATGAAGGTCCCCCTCTACCTTTTGTACCGGGTTAGTTCCCCAGTGGCGCTGGTGCTGCGCCTGCTGTTAGTGTTGCTGCCTACTGTGAGCCTGGCCGCCCCCGAGCCCACTGCCCAACCCACCGTCACGGTCACGCCGGTCAGCGGAACCAGCTCCGCCACACCTTCTGTGCTCATCAGCGTGAGCGGGGGCAATGGCGCCAACCGGCTGGTGACCATCCGCACCGGCGGCTCGACTATCAACCCCACCGACGGCACCGTCTACGGAACTACTACCACGTTTGGAAGCGGCCCCACCACCGGAGCGGGCAACTACGTGGTGCTGGCGGGCACGGCTACCTCGGTTACCGTAACGGGCCTCACGGCCGGCAGCACCTACGTAGTATCAACCTACGCCTACAACCAGGACGGCAGCGCGCCCGTCACCAATTACCTGACTGCGGCCCCGGGTACAGCTAGCTTCCGGGCGTTTACCACTTATACCTGGGTAGGGGCCGCGGGGGCCAACTGGGGAACCGCCGGCAGCTGGAGCCCCAGCCGCACCAGCCCGCAGACCAACGACGTGTTGGTGTTCGACGGCGGGACGCCCAGCCCGGTGTTGAACGTCAACGACGCGGTGGCGCAGATCAGTCTCATCAACAACGCAGACGCGACCTTTTCCTTTCCCGTAGGACAAAACCAAACCATTACCCGCACCATCAGCCTGGCCGGCGCCAGCGGCGACGATTTCAGCATCGCCCCTGGCTCGCGGCTGACGGTGCAGAGCACCCTGGGCAACAACGCTGATGGTAACCTGATTCTGGCCCTGGCAACCGGTGCCACGGCGAGCCTTGCCGGCGAAGTGCGGTTTACCGCCAGCGGGGGCAACCCGCAGTCGGTAGTGAACCACCGGTTTACCGGTGATGCCGGCTCGGTTGCATTTGCCACCAACGGTTCGCTGGTTACCGATGGCAAGTACACGGGCAGCCCCTTCGGGGCCACGGCCGGCATGGCCACCTTTCAAGCGGGTTCCAGCTTCAATCAGCAAGCCGGCACCGACCCCTACGGCCCGGCTCTGTTTCAGGCCGGCAGCAGCTACACCTTCGGCGGCGGCACCTTTGCGGGGGCCAATGCGGGCGGCACGGCAACCCTGACGGCCGACCGCACCTACGGCAGCCTGACCTTCGCCAGCGGCATCACCGTGGCTGGCGCCACCCGTAGCCTGAGTCTCTATAACAACCTCGCGGTGGGCACGGGCGCCACCGTTGCCCTTAACCAAAGTCGGCTGCAGTTCATCGGCAGCGGGGCGCAAAGCGTCAGCTCGGCCGGCACGCTCACGCTGGGTACCGGCCTGGTGATGGAAATAGCCAATACCAGCCCGGCCGGCGTTACGCTCAATACCCCGCTTACCCTGCGCAACGGCCTGGCCCTGACCAGCGGCCGGCTGAACACCGCCACCGGCCTGCTGACGCTGCTGACCACCACTACCGTTTCGACGCCGATACCCGGGGGCATCACCAACGTCAACAACACCTCCTTCGTGAACGGGCCAATGGCCCGCGTTACGCCCACCAGCAGCGGTGCCATTGCCGTCAACGAAAGCAACGGCACCGGCCTGTTTTTTCCCATCGGCGCGGGCACCCTGTACCGGCCGGTTGCCCTCAGCCTCACCCAAACCACCGCTACGGCCACTACCTACCAGGCCCAGGTGCAGCGGGCCGTGCCGCCCCAGCTGCCGGTATCGGGCGATGTGCAGCGCGTCTCGCACGTGCGCTTCTACACGCTTGGCACCAACGGGGCCTCGGCCTTCAGCAACGGCAGCGTGAAGCTTTATTTCGGGCTCGACGACGAGGTCGACGACGCGGCCAAGCTGCGCGTGGCTAAAAGCCAGGGCAGCACCTGGGCCAGCCTGGGTGGCACGGCCACGCCGGCCCAGAGCGGCACCACCGCCTTCGTGGGCACCATCACCTCCACCAGCCCCTTCACCACGCTGGGCAACTTTCTGCTGGCCAGCACGGCGGCCCTGGGCACCGCGGGAAATAATCCGCTGCCGGTGGTGCTCAGCTCCTTCACGGCCGCCCGCCACGGCCAGCAGGTGCGCCTGGCCTGGGCCACGGCCAGCGAAAAGAACAGTGCCCGCTTTGAAGTGCAGCGCAGCCTCAACGGCAAAGATTTCAACCCGGTAGGCGTGCTCGAAGCGGCCGGCACCAGCGCCCAGCCCCGCCACTATGCCTTTGCCGACGAAGCAGCTCCCGCCTCGGCGGCTTACTACCGCCTGCGGCAACTTGACCTCGACGGCACGGCTACCCTCTCGCGGGTGGTAGCCATTCCCCAAACCGGCCACCTCATGGCTGAGCTGTTTCCCAACCCGGTCTACGACAAGCTGCACCTGCAGGCCGGAGCCAGTGCCCTGCCCTGGCGCGTGCTGGGGGCCGATGGCAAAGTGCTGCTGCAAGGCACGGCCGCGGGCGAGGCCATCATCGACGTGAGCCGCCTCAAGGTGGGTACTTACACCCTGGAACTGCGCCGCGGCGGTCAGCGCGAAACGCACCGTTTCGTGCATTTGCAGTAGGGTAAATTGCATTAGTTGGAATGGAATACAAGGCCCTTGCAGCGCAAGGGCCTTGTATTTGAGGCTATTATTGGGATTCTGGCAATGTATGGAACAGCATAGATTGAATTTTATATAGAAATGCGCCGCCCCCGATCTACTTTTGCAAACGAACCAAGACTGGACCTGAAGCTGATTGGTGTATGAAGCAACCCCTCTACTTTCTTTTCCGCGTGCGCCCGGCCTCGTTTAAGCTGGCCCTGCTCATGCTGCTGCTGCCGCTGCTGAGCCAGGCGGCAACCGAGCCGACTACCAACCCCACCGTTACCGTTGCGCCTACCCGGGGCTTGACGGCAGGCACGGCTGCCCTGGTGCTGACCCTGACGGGGGGCAACGGCAGCAACAACCTGGTAGTAATCCGGCCCACGGCCAATGCCGCCGCCACGCCGCAGGATGGTACTGCCTATACCGGCAACCTGGCCTACGGCAACGGTACGGCCATCGGCACCAACAACTTTGTGGTGTCGACCGCGGCGGCTACCACCACGTCCCTCACGGTGACGGGGCTGGCCGGCGGCACCAGCTACACGGTATCGGTGTACGCCTTCAACCAGGATGCCGTAGCGCCCACCACCAACTACCGCACTGCCACCCCCGGTACGGCCGTCATCACGGCGCCCACCACGTATTTCTGGCGGGGGGCCACCGGCGCCGCCTGGAAGCAGGCCACCTCGTGGACGCCCAACCGCAACACCCCGGATGCTACCGACATCATCGTATTCGATGGCACCACCTTCACCTCGACCGAAGCGGTGCCGATGGTGGTGGATTACAACCCCGGCAACGGCTCCAACCACGACGAGACGATGGCGCAACTTTTCGTTGTCAACAACGCCATCGTAACGATGACGGCTGCCGGCACGGGCAACCAGTACAGCTCCATCATTATTGACGGCGGCTACAGCGGCGACGACTTCGTGGTGGCCAGTGGCTCGGCGCTGACGTTCTCGTCGACCTCGGCTACCGCCAACCGCTACATGCTGGCCAACATTACCAGCGGCGAAGTGGCGGCCATTCGCGGCAAGATGACCATGACCTCGGGCAACAGCGGGGCCTTGCCCCACCGCATCCAGGGGGCCGATGCCAACTCTGTCCGCTTCATCGGGACCACAGCTACCTTTACCACCACGGCGCTGATTTCGGGCAACCCGTTCGGGGAACTCACCAGCACGACCTTCGTTCCCGGCGTGGGCTCGGTGGTGTTCAACTCGGGCGCTACCTACCTGCACCAGGGTGGGGCCGACCCGTTTGGGCCCGGCTCGCCCATCACGCAGTTCCTGTCGGGTAGCTTCTACATATACTCGGGCGGCACGTTTTCGCCCAACGGGCAGCGCTACGGCAACCTGGAGTTTCGGGCGGCGGCTACCGTGGCCGGTACCGGCAATCTGGTGGTGCAAAACAACCTGACTGTGACCACCGGCGTGGTGGCCCTGAACCTGAACGGCACCGGCGTCGAGCCGGGCGTGCTAGTGGCCGGCGACCTGGCCGTGGCCACCGGCGCCACGCTGAGCCGGACGCCCACGGCCACCTCGTACCTGCTCTTCAACGGCAGCGCGGCGCAAGCCGTGAGCGGCGCGGGTACCATCACCCTGGGCAGCCTCGTCAACCTGGGCATCAAGAACACTTCCAGCGCCGGCGTTACGCTGCAGCGGCCCCTGACCACCGCGGGCAGCCTCGCGTTGCTGGCCGGCCGGCTCAACACCAGCGCCACCAACATCCTGAGCATGCCCGCTACCGCCCAAGTAACGGCGCCGGGCGGCCTCACCAGCGTCACGGCCAACACCAGCTTCGTAAACGGCCCCATGACGCGCACCCTGGGCACGGCGGGCCTCACTACGGCCAACGAAACCACCGGCACCGGCCTGTTTTTCCCCATCGGCCTGGGCACGCAGTACCGCCCGGTAGCCCTCACGCTCAACCAGAGCGCGGCCGTGGCCACCGCCTACACGGCCCAGGTAGTTAACGGTTCGCCCGCCCCGCTCACCTTCACCGGCAGCCTGCAGCGCGTGTCGCGCATTCGCCACTACGCCCTGAGCACCAACGCCGCTACTACGTTCTCGGCCGGCCAGATCAAGCTGTTCTACGGCATCGACGACCAGGTTGACGCGCCCAGCAAGCTGCGCATTGCCCGCAGCAACGGCACGGCCTGGGCCGACCTGGGCAGCAGCGCCCCCGCCGTGGCCGATGGCACCACCTTCCTGGTGGGCAACATCGCCTCTTCCAACGCCTTTACCGGCCTGGGCAACTTTGTGCTGGCCAGTACCGTGGCCGCCAACGCCCCCGGCAACAACCCCCTGCCCGTGGAACTGACGGCCCTGAGCGCCGAGCGCGAGGGCAGCGGCGTGCAGGTGCGCTGGGCCACGGCTTCGGAACAGAACAACGACCGGTTTGAGGTACTGCGCAGCGCCGACGGCAAAACCTTCCAACTGGTGGGCACCGTGCAGGGCAGCGGCACCAGCGCCCAGCCGCGCAGCTACGCCTTCTTCGACGCGGCCCCGCTGCCCGGCTTGAGCTACTACCGCCTGCGCCAGCTCGACTTCGACGGCACCGCCACGCTCTCGCCGGTGGTAACGGTAACCACCGACAGCCCCGCGGCCGCTGAGCTGCAGGTGTACCCCAACCCCGCCGCCGACCACCTCACCCTGCGCGTAGCCACGGGCGAGGTCGTGAGCTACCGCGTCATCACCCTCATGGGCCAGCCCGTGCTCAGCGGCCGCTACCCTGCCGCCCGCCTCGAGGTGCAGGCGCTGCGCCCCGGCACCTACCTGCTCGAGCTGCGCACCACCGGGGGGCGCCGCCTCACCACCCGCTTCGTGAAGCAGTAGGCTACCCGCCACCAGCCCACAAAAAAAGCCCCGCGGCACTGGCCACGGGGCTTTTTGTTTGAAGCTGGGTACCGCCGCTAGGGGCGGGGGCCGCCGGTTTCACCGTCGTCGCCGTTGCCAGGGGCAGCGGGGGAGGGGCCGTCGGGGCCGCCGCGCTTCACCACGCGGGCCGCCGCCTGAAACTCCTGCCACAGCGCGGGCTCGTCCTGCTCGTAGGTGCGCAGGAAGGTGCGTACCTGCTCAATGGTGCGGGCATTCTGCTTGATGAGGCGCTCCAGGGCCTGGCGGCCGGTGCTGCCGGCCACGTCGTTGAGGCGGCCTTCGTTGGCGCTGCGGCGCAGCTCGCTCAGCAGGCTTTGGGCCTGCTGGTAGTGCTCGGGGGCAAAGCGGCGCTTGGCCAGGGCCGTGCTGCGCTCGGGAGCCAGGCTCAGCAGCCGCCGCGCTTCCTCGATGAAGGTGCTTTCGTTGAGCCGGCCCAGCTGCCCGGGCCGACCGGCCAGGGCGCGCAGGCGCTGGTCGCCCGCGGCGGCGGCTTCGGCCTGCAGGGCCACCACCAGGCGGCGCAGCAGCTGGGTAAGCTGGTTGCGGGTGCCGCGCTTGCGGGGAGAGTTGCCGTCGTTGTCGGCCGTCAGCACGTCCTGGGCAATGTTCTGGGCTTCCGTGAGGGCCTGGCTTAGCTGCTGGCGCAGTGGCGCTACGTCGGTTTCGGCGTCGCCGTAGCGGCTCTTCTGCTCGGTCAGAAACGCGCTGAGGGCGTGGTCGCGGCGCAGCCGTGCTTCAATCAAGTCGTTTTTCATGCGGATAAACGGGGTAGAAAGATGGAAAGCGGCCAAGGTAGCCAAATAGCGCCGCCCTGTCCACACCGTCCACGGGGAATTTGCCCCTCAGGCGCCCTGCCCAACGCGCCCTGCTTGCCCAACCGAGACGTAGCTGGCCGTGCGCGCCGCGTTGTCGCCCCTGTTGGCGGCTTTGCGGGCCTGGTCCACCGTTTCGCGCCCCCACCCGGGGCTTTGCAGGGGCCGAAAACCGTTTTGACAGCCGTGCGCGCGGCTTCGCGGGCCCTGCGCGGGGTGTTGTCGGCCGTGGCCACGGTTTCGCGCCCCCAACCTCGGCGCTGCACCCGCAACCGAGCCCCGCACGCCCAACCGAGCATCCCCGCCCCAACCGGCCGTCGTTCCGCTCAACTGAGCGCTGCAGCCCCAACCTGCCGGCCACAAAAAAGCCCCTCCGGCTTGGGGGCCGAAGGGGCAAAAGTCATAGCCCAGCGGGAGCAGTTTACACCGAGAAACTCTCGCCGCAGCCGCAGGTGCGCGAGGCGTTGGGGTTGTTGAAGTAGAAGCCCTTGCCGTTGAGCCCGTCGGAGAAGTCGAGCTCGGTGCCGGCCAGGTACAGAAAGCTTTTCATGTCGACCACCACGCGCACGCCCTTGTCCTCGAACTCCTGGTCCATGGGGCGCACCTCGTCGTCGAAGTCGAGCTGGTAGGAGAGGCCCGAGCAGCCGCCGCCGGCCACCGAGGCCCGCAGGCGAAACGCGTCGGTGAGGGCCGCGTCGGCCTTCAGCTTCTCTACTTTTTCTTTCGCTTTGTCGGAAACGGTAATCATACTAGTTGCCAGTTACCTGTTGTCGGTTGCCAGTCAGCGAAGGCGCCGGAGTACCGGAAGCTTCCTACTCACAACAAACAACTAGGAAGAAGGATTCAGCACCACGCTGAAGACGGTGATGGTGTTCAGGTCGCGGCCGTAGTACAGCTTGTCGAGGGCTTCGTACACGTTGTGGGCACGGAAGTAGGAGGTTTGCAGCTCTTTGTCGCCGCGGGCCCGCCACTGCAGAGTGTAGGAGCTTTCGTTGTCGCGAAAGTTCTGCACGTAGCTCAGCATCTTGCGCAGCGCGTCGAGCTTGTCGTAGCCCACTTCGTAGCGAAACAGGAAGCTCTGGTGGTGGCGCGGATTGACGGTAATCAGATCCAGCCGCACCTGCCCGTCGAGGGGCCGGAAGTCAAACACCAGGTTGCCGGGCTGCAGGCCCAGCGTGTCCTCAATCAGCCGCTGAATGCGCGCGCTTTCAACGTGTACGTCGGCGGAAACGTCCATAGGGGAGGTTTTAGGTGTTAGGAACTTAGGGCTCAGGTCTCGGGAGCCGCTTGCCCCTAAAACCTAAGCCCTAAGTTCCTAAGCCCTTAAAACTTAGTGGTGCGACTTGGCTACTTCCAGCTCCGGCAAGCCGTTTTTCACCCGGTAGTCGTTGATGGCTGCCTTGATGGCGTCTTCGGCCAGCACCGAGCAGTGGATTTTCACCGGCGGCAAAGCCAGCTCTTCCACAATCTCCATGTTGTCGATGTTGAGCGCATCCTCCACCGACTTGCCCTTCAGCCACTCCGTCGCCAGCGACGACGAGGCAATGGCCGAGCCGCAGCCGAAGGTCTTGAACTTGGCGTCGGTGATGACGTTGGTGGCTTCGTCCACCTCAATCTGCAGGCGCATTACGTCGCCGCACTCGGGTGCACCTACCAAGCCGGTACCCACGTTCTTTTTGCTTTTGTCCAGCGTGCCCACGTTGCGCGGGTTGCTGTAATGGTCGATTACCTTATCGGAGTAAGCCATGGCTTTTTTCAGTTGTCATTTATCATTGATCATTTATCAGGTCATTCAACAAGCTCAGCTGCGCTGATAAATGTTAAATGATAACTGATAAATGACTTAGTGTTCGGCCCACTCAATCGAGTTCAGGTCGATGCCTTCCTTGAACATCTCCCACAGGGGCGACATTTCGCGCAGCTTGGTTACGGCCTCCTTCACGTGGCCGATGGCGTAGTCGATCTGCTCGTCGGTGGTGAAGCGCGACAGGCCAAAACGCAGCGAGGAGTGAGCCAGGTCGTCGCTCAGGCCCAGGGCCTTGAGCACGTACGAAGGCTCCAGCGAGGCCGAGGTACAGGCCGAACCCGACGACACGGCCAGGTCCTTCACACCCATCATCAGGCCTTCGCCCTCCACGTACTTGAACGAGATGTTGGTCACGTGGGGCAGGCGGTGCTCGCGCGAACCATTCACGTAGCTTTCCTCCAGGGTCAGCAGCTCACGTTCCAGTCGGTCGCGCATGACCGAGATGCGAGCGGTATCGGCTTCCATGTCGGTGCGGGCGATTTCGCAGGCCTTGCCGAGACCCACGATGCCCGGTACGTTCAGGGTGCCCGAGCGCATGCCACGCTCATGGCCGCCACCGTCCATCTGGGCGGTTACCTTCACCCGCGGGTTTTTGCGACGTACGTACAGGGCCCCGATGCCCTTGGGGCCGTACATCTTGTGGCCCGAAAAGGCCATCAGGTCGATGCCGTCGGCTAGGACGTCGACCGGAATCTTACCTACGGCTTGGGTGGCATCGGTAAAGAACAGCGCGCCGTGCTTTTTGGCAATGGCCGAAATTTCGCGAATGGGCTGAAGCACCCCGATTTCGTTGTTGCCGTACATGATGGTCACCAGAATGGTCTGGGGCGTCATGGCCGCCTCCAGCTCGTTCAAGTCAATCAAGCCTTCCTCGTTCACCTTCAGGTAGGTCACGCGGGCGCCAAGCTTTTCGAGGTGCTTGCAGGTGTCGAGCACGGCTTTGTGCTCGGTGGTAGCGGTGATGATGTGGTTGCCCTTCTGAGCGTACATCTCATACACGCCCTTGATGGCCAGGTTATCCGACTCGGTTGCGCCCGAGGTGAAGATGATTTCCTTAGGGTCGCAGTTGATGAGTTGCGCGATTTGCTCGCGGGAGTAATCCACGGCTTCCTCGGCCTGCCAGCCAAAGGGGTGGTTGCGCGAGGCTGCGTTGCCGAAATGATCGGTGAAATAGGGCAGCATGGTCTCGAGCACGCGCGGATCCATGGGCGTGGTGGCGTTGTTGTCGAGGTAAATAGGCAGCTTCAGCATGGGGCTTCGTAGTGCTGGTGAACGTCGGTGCAAAGGTAGCTTCCGGAGAATGATTCGCCGGTAGAACAGCAGAATTCAGCCAGAGGTTTACTTTTACTGCGCAAAAGTAGAGACAATCCAAACAACCCCGCTACGGCCCGCCGTATTGGCTTCGCTTTCCCCTATGTTCACCAACCTCGAACACCTTGGCCTGGCCGTGCACGACCTCGACGCGGCCACCGCGCTCTACACTGCTTTGCTGGGCCAGGAGCCCTACAAGCGCGAACACGTGGCCAGTGAAGGCGTCGACACCGTGTTTTTTAAGGTAGGCGGTTCCAAGATCGAGCTGCTGGGCGGTACCACGCCCGACAGCGCCATTACCAAGTTCGTGGCCAAGAAAGGGGAGGGCATGCACCACGTAGCCTTCGAGGTGGCCGACATCCGCGCCACCATGCAGCGGCTGCGCGAGCAGGGCTTCACCCTGCTGAACGAGGAACCCAAGCGCGGGGCCGACAACAAGCTGGTGTGCTTTGTGCATCCCAAAAGCGCCCACGGCGTACTGGTAGAGCTGTGCCAGGAAATGTCGGCCCCCGATCTGGAGGTGGAGTAAGCCTAGCATCGCTCAAGCACCGTGATGAAACACCTGCAGCAAGAAATCGAGGCCGCCGTGGAGGTGCTGCTGCTTCAGCAGATTATTCTGTATCCCACCGATACCGTGTGGGGCCTGGGCTGCGACGCCGAACTGCCGCGGGCCGTGGAGCGCATCTATAAGCTCAAGCAGCGGCCCGCGTCCAAGTCCTGCATTGTGCTGGTGGCCGACGAGGCCATGTTTGCCCGCTACGCGGCCACGGTTCCGCCCAACCTGCCCGAACTGCTGGCCGCCCAGCAGCGCCCCACTACCTACGTGGTACCCGCCAGCCGCTACGTGGCGGCCAACCTGCTGGCCGAAGACGGCACCATCGGGCTGCGGGTGGTGCGCGGCGACGAGTTTTGCTTTAAGATGCTGCGCCGCCTGGGCCACGGAGTGGTGTCAACCTCGGCCAACCTGAGCGGCCAACCTGGCCCGGCCATCTACGCCGAAATCGACCCGGCCATCGTGCGCGGGGCCGACCACGTGGTGGGCTGGCGGCAGGACGACGCCACGCGCTCGGCCCCTTCGCGGGTGGTGCGCGTGCTGCCCGACGGCCAATTGGAAGTGCTGCGCGACTAGCAAATGACCCGCTGAGCCGGTAGCCGACGGGCGGCAGTAGAGGGGCAGGAGGCAGACAGAGCGGCGGACGCCCTACTTTTGCGGCATGAACCTGCCTCCCCAGCTGCCCGACCTGCCCTTGTTCCGTACCATTGCCGACGCGGCAACTTCGCTCGGCTACCCGGCCTACGTCATCGGCGGTTACGTGCGCGACCTGGTGCTGGGCCGGCCCAGCAAGGATGTGGACGTGGTGTGCGTGGGCGACGGTATTCAGCTGGCCCAGGCCGTGGGCAAGCGCCTGCCGCACCATCCCCGCGTGAATGTGTTCAAAAACTTCGGCACGGCCATGCTGCCTACGCCCGACATCGACCTGGAGTTTGTAGGAGCGCGCAAGGAAAGCTACCGGGCCGAGTCGCGCAAGCCAGAGGTGGAAGCGGGTACCCTGGAGGAAGACCTGGCCCGGCGCGACTTCACCATCAACGCCCTCGGACTGAGCTTAAACAAGGCCGATTTCGGTACGCTGGTCGACCGCTACGACGGCATCGGCGACCTGCAGCGCAAAACCATCCGCACCCCGCTCGACCCCGACATTACCTTTTCCGACGACCCGCTGCGCATGATGCGGGCCGTGCGCTTTGCCTCTCAGCTCAACTTCGATATCGACCCCGACACCTTCGACGCCATTGCGCGCAACAAGGAGCGCATTCGCATCGTGTCGCAGGAGCGCATCACCGACGAGCTGAACAAGATCATCATGTCGCCCAAGCCCAGCTACGGCTTCAAGCTGCTGTTCAGCTCGGGTTTGCTGCCGCTCATCTTTCCCCGGATGGCCCAGCTGCACGGCGTGGAGCGCCGCGGCCAGCACGCACACAAAGACAACTTCTACCACACCCTGCAGGTGCTCGACAACGTGGTGGCCACCGGCGCCGACCTGTGGCTGCGCTGGGCCGCCATTCTGCACGACATTGCCAAGCCCGCCACCAAGCGCTTCGACCCGAAAGTGGGCTGGACCTTTCACGGCCACGAGGACAAGGGCGCGCGTTGGACGCCGGGCATCTTCGCCGACCTGAAGCTGCCCCTGGGCGAGGAAATGCGCGTGGTGCAGAAGCTGGTGAAGCTGCACCTGCGGCCCATTGCCCTGGTCAAGGAAACCGTTACCGACTCGGCCGTGCGACGCCTGCTCTTCGAAGCTGGCGACGAAATCGACCTGCTGATGCAACTCTGCCGGGCCGACATCACCAGCAAGGACCACCAGCGCGTGGCCCGCTACCTGGCCAACTTCGAGCGGGTGGAGGAAAAGCTCAAGGAGGTGGAGGAAAAAGACCACCTGCGCAACTTCAAGCCCGTCATTACCGGCGAGGTTATCATGCAAACCTTCGGGCTCACGCCTTCGCGGGCGGTGGGCGAGCTGAAGGAAGCCGTGCTGGAAGCCATTCTGGAGGGCCAGGTGCGCAACGAGTACACCGAAGCCTTTCCGTTTCTGCTGGAGCTGGGTCGCCGCAAGGGCCTCACGCCCAAGGAACCGGCAGCCGGGTAGGCCCGCTGATTTTTCTGGGGAAGCAAAGAAGGCGCGCCCAGGGGGCGCGCCTTCGTTTTGCAAACAACCTTTACTATACCGGAGTTCGGATGGCTGCTGCCGGCCTGTTGCAGCTCGGCGGAGTGCAGCAGCCGCTCCGGGGTCAACCATTCACTCACCAGGGGACCCTAAACTCGTGGTACGGCTTGAAAGATGCCGGGCTGTGGACCGGGGTTGCTTGCGGGAACAGAAAAGTTGGCAGTCGGTAAGCTACTGAATTCAAGAATATATCGGGCAACTTATTCCACGCGTTTTACGCTGGCGGCGCCCGAGTCGTCGGTGCGCACGTTGGTGGGGTTGCCGCTGTAGCGCACTTCGCTGGCGCCCGACACGTCGGCGTCGAGCTTGTCGGTTACGTGCAGGCGGGCCTTGCTCACCCCGCTCAGCTCCACGTTGGCGGTGGCAACCTGCAGGTCGGCGGCCTGAATCTGGCAGGCACCGGTGCCTTCGAGGCGCAGGGTGTTGGCCTGGCCTTCGAGTACGCTCTGGCAGGCGCCGGTCAGCTCCACCGTCAGGGCCCGGCAGGAACCTTCGAACTGCAGGTGGCTGGCGCCCGACTGCTCGATGCGCAGGTTGCCCTGGTTTTCGAAGCCCGTGGCCTTGGCCTGCACCGCGCCCGAGAGGTCGATGGTGTTGATGCCGGGCAGCTCAATTTCTACCAGCACGCGCTGAGCATTGCGGTTGTTCCAGTTGTTCATCAAGCCCTGGCGGCGGGGGCGCACGATGAGCTCGTCGCCCTGCACGCGCACTTCCAGGTCTTTCAGGCTGCGCTCGGTGCCGGCGGCCTGCACGCGGAAGGCGTTGCCCTTGCGCAGTACCACCCGGTAGGCTCCGGCCACCGATACGCGGTTGAAATCGTCGAGGCTGAAGGTGCGGCGGGCGCTGCCGTAGTCCTCGGCGGCGGTGCTGAACGACACATCCGTGTCCGGGCCTTCGTCGCCCACGGAGATGCGCACCCGCTCACCGTTTACGTTCACTTCAAAGTCGTCCTCGCCCGGATCCTCGTTGCTGGCTTCCTCGGACTCAATGTCCCCGGGGGCGCAGTCGATGCATTCCAGCTCGTTGCCGCGCAGGCGGTAGAGGTGCTGCTCGGGGTTGTTGGGGCGCTGGCCGTCTACGAAGCTGCCCTCGTTGAGCAGGTAGGCAAAGTCTTCGCTGAGGCGGTACTGCTTGTCGCGGGGCAGGCGCAAAGTCAGGTTCAGATCCTGGCTGCGGTAGATGGCCCCGGGCTTGTAGCGGAACTGGTCGTCAATCACCACGCTGGAGTCGCGCACCGAGGCGTTGAACTGCATGGTGGCGCGGGCCGTGGCGGCGCCGGCGGCTTCCGTGGCGCCGTTGGCCACGTACTCCTCGCTCAGGCTGATGGCCGCGCCGCTATCGGCGGCCGTAATCATCAGCTGGGGGCGCAGGTCCCAGTCGGAGCCCAGTTCCCGGGTGCGCAGCAGCACGGTGGGGTAGTTCACCCGGCCCAGGTTGCGTTCGGCTGTGTAGCTGCCTTCTTCCTGGAAATCGTGGGCTAGGCGCACGCCGCCCATTACCGACCCCACCACGCCCAGCAGCCAGAGGCCCAGCAGCGAGAGGCCCACGGTGCGGGTTACCACGGAGCGGCGGGCAATCAGGCCGATGCCCAGCAGCAGCAGCAGCAGTACCGGGATGACCGAGGCCAGGAAGGCACTGGCCACCATCCACCAGGGCAGGCCCGCCAGCACGGCGTAGGCCGGTGCGTCGCCCAGGATAATGTTGTTCGATTCGGGAATCAAGCCCAGGGCCACGCCAGCCAGCACGGCCAGCCCGATCAGCAGGGAGAAGCCAACGACGATGAGCAGGGCGGCGGCAAACCAGCGGATAATGGTGCCGATCAGGTTGACAAGGGGGCGCAGGTTGCGGGCCAGCTCCTCCAGGAAGGCGCCCACGGGACGGTTGGTGGCGTTGGTGCCCACGTAGCCGGCTTCGAAGGCGTTGTTGCGGGCCGTTTCGTCGAGCGAGGAAAGGGTCAGCGCGTCGCCGCGCATGCGCATCTTGTCGCCCACGGTCTTGGCCTCGGGGACCAGGATCCAGAGCACGATGTAGAGCGGGATGGCGAAGCCGCCGGCGAAGACGAAGATGATGAACAGGATGCGCACCAGCACCACGTCGATCTTGAAGTAGGCGGCCAGACCGGCCGATACCCCGCCCACTTTGCCGTTGTCGGTGTCGCGGAACAGCTTCTTGAACGTAGGGTCGTCCTGCGATTCAGGCGTGCCGTCGTAGCGCTTGGGCAGGGCAATCCACAAAATGATGTAGGAGAGAACCGTCCAGAACGGGAACTGCTCATCCAGCTGGTCGGCCCCAACGCTATCGAACAGGATGGGCAGGGCAATCAGAAACACCAGGAAGATCAGGCGCACCCACAGGGCCTCGATGCCGAAGTAGCGGGCCAGGCCGGCGCACACCCCCGCAATTTTGCGGTTGGCCATGTCGCGGTACAGGCGGCGCGGCTCGCCGTCGGCGGGGGCCGACGAGCTGCTGCCAGCGCCGGTGGCCTGGGCCGCGGGGCCGGCGCCCACGGGGCGGCCGTAGTTGTTCACGTCGGCTACGTCCTCGTCCTCGTCGAGGCTGCCGTCCTGCTGGAATTCCTGCACGCGGCCCATTTTGGCCACCATGGCTTCCACGTCTTCCAGGGAAATGACCTGCTTGGTGGTGGAAAGGCGCGCGGCAAACAGCTCGGCAATGCGGCTTTCAATGTCGGCCACGATTTCCTCGTGCCCCCGGTACGTGCTGAAGTGGGCTTTTACGTCCTGCAGGTACCGTTGAAGTACTTCGTAGCCGTCTTCTTCAATGTGGAAGATGAGGCCCTGCAGGTTGATGCTGATATTCTTTTTCATCGCAATGCTGCAACTAGAGTGGCGGTGAGTCAGGGTTGATTGCTCCGGCGGGGGTTACTGACCGTCGGGGGCCAGGCGGCCGGGGTTGGTGCGGATGATGCGGATGGAATCCTCAATCTCCTCCCACGTCAGGCGCAGCTCGTGCAGGAACTCCTGCCCCACGGCCGTGAGCGTGTAGTACTTGCGGGGTGGACCACTGGTCGATTCCTTCCAGGTATAGTCCAGCAAGCCGGCATTCTTGAGGCGGGTCAGCAGCGGGTAGAGCGTGCCGTCGACCACGAGCATGCGGGCGGCGGTGAGTTCATCCAGCATGTCGGAGGCATAAACCTCTCCCCGCGCGATGATTTCCAGGATGCAGAATTCCAGAATGCCCTTCCGCATCTGCACTTGGGTGTTTTCGACTTTCATTGGCTTCGGCGGTAGTCGGTGAAGTATGGTACAAATATAAAGGCAGGTACTTTGTAACGCAAGGTACTGTTCGGAAATATTTTCGCTAATAATGCTATTTGTATTTTATTACCTGAAAATCAATTAGTTAAAATTATACGGAAGCCAATTAAACGGGTAGGCAGGCCGGTTTGTCCGCCAGCGGGTGGCCCGGGTGGGGGTACCAAGGGCCGGCGCGAGCGGCTGAACTTCGGAGGGGCGGCCGCTGTTAGCCGCGTGCGCGTAGCCAGGCGGCCGGCGGGGGCGGCCCGCACCCTTTTCCCCGCACTATAAATAAATAACTTGCGTTGTGAAGGCCGAATCAGCCCCGGGCTTTCCTTTTCGTTTCGCTATGCCACACGTCTTCCCGCGTCGTTTTGCCATACTGCTCACCGCGTCGTTCCTGGCGGCCGCTGCCAGTGCGCAGGCCCAGTCTTCCAAGGACACCACGCCCAAGTACAGCAATGAGTTCTTGAACATCGGAGTGGGGGCGCGGGCCCTGGCCATGGGCAACACGCAGGTGTCGTTGGCCCAGGATGCCACCGCTGGCTACTGGAACCCGGCGGGCCTGCTGCGCCAGAAAACCAAGTACGACGCGGTGCTGATGCACTCGGAGCTGTTTTCGGGCATCGTCAAAAACGACTACGCGGCGTTTTCCATGCCGCTCGACGAGCGCAGCGCCATCGGCGCCTCCATCATTCGCGTGGGCGTCGACGACATTGCCGACACGCGCAACCTGGTCGACCCCTACACGGGCTACATCGACTACAGCAAGATTACCCGCTTTTCGGTGGCCGATTATGGTCTGCTGCTCTCGTACGCCCGCAAGCTCGACTTCATCGAAGGGCTGCAGGTGGGTGCCAACGCCAAGGTGATTTACCGCAATGTGGGCTCGTTTGCCAACGCCTGGGGCTTCGGCCTCGACGCGGGCGTGCAGTACCAGCGCAACAACTGGCAACTGGGGCTGATGGCCCGCGACATCACCACCACCTTCAACGCCTGGTCCATCAACTCCGAGGAGTTTGCGCCCACCGCCGACCCCGACGAGTACATTCCCAAGAACAGCACCGAGGTGACGCTGCCCCGGCTGGTGCTGGGCGTGGGCCGCTACGTGCAGCTGCCCGGGCAGTTCTCGGCCCTGGCCGCCATCGACCTGGAAATGACCACCGACGGCCGCCGCAATGCCCCCATCTCGACGGGCCTGATCAGCATAGCCCCGCACGGCGGGCTGGAGCTGGGCTACCGCAACCTGGTGTTTCTGCGCGGCGGGGTGAGCAATGCCCAGCAGATCAAAGCCTTCAACGGCCAGGAGGAGTGGCGCGTACAACCTACCCTGGGCGTGGGCGTGGCCACCAGCGGCCTGCGCCTCGATCTGGCCCTCACGCGCCTGGCGGTGGAGTCGCTGGGGCAAAGCTCCCAGGCCAATTCCATCATCGTTTCCCTCGGCTACGGTTTCTGATCAACCAGATAACCACCGGGTAGGGCCGCCGGGAACGGCCGGGTTTTCGCCCGCCAGTACCCGCAGCCGGCCCAGCCGAGTCCTCAACCATCGTTTCCGCAACCGCTGCTGCCCGATTCGCTCGACACCCAACGGTAATCCTTTATGAAACAGATATACCCGCGCTTACCGCTGGTTTTCCTGACCCTGGCCGCCCTGCTGGGAGTGTTGGGCGGGGCGCCGGCCCGGGCCCAGTCGGGGCCCTACGGCAACGAGTGGATCAACCACGGCCAGCAATACGCCAAGATCAAGGTGCTCAAGGACGGTATCTACCGGCTCGACTACCAGTACCTGCAGCAGGCCGGGGTGCCGGCGGGCCTGAACCCGGCCCGGCTGCAGCTGTTCCGGCGCGGGCAGGAGGTGGCCATTCACACCGGCGGCAACCCCAGCGCCCTCGACGCGACCAGCTACGTGGAGTTCTACGGCCAGCGCAACGACGGCCAGCTCGACCGGGCCATGTACAAGGACCCGAGCCGGCAGCCCCACACGTTCTACAGCCAGTACACCGACACGGCCGCCTACTTCCTGACCTGGAACACCTCCACCGCCAACAAGCGCATGGCACAGGTGAACCTAAGCCTGCCCAGCGTGCCGGCCCAGCAGTACCGCCTGGCTACCCGCACGCAGGTGCTGGTGAATGCCGCCCTGGGGGGCGGCGACGGTTCCGAAGCCGAGTCGTACTATCCCTGGGTTGACCGGGGCGAGGCCTTTATGGGCCCTGGCATCGGGGCTATGGTCAATGGTACTGGTTCAACGGAGTATCCTCTAAGCCGCAACTACGTCATTGACTCGCTGCGTAACGTGGAACCCAACGGTCCCGAGCCCTGGCTTGACCTGGGGCTTAATGGAGTATGGGGTCGCAGCCAGCACTTCGTGCGCGTGCTGCTGGTGCAGCCCAACGGCACCGAGCGGCAGCTGGGACAGGTAACCATCAACTCCTACGACCCGGCCCGGGTGCGCTACCGCCTCGAGCGCGGCGATATTTCGGCCACGGGTACCGTTACGGTGAAGCTGGCCATTGTGGTGCCTACCACCGGCACGCTCTCCAGCTACGTGCGGCCCACCTTCATGCGGGTTACCTACGCCCAATCCAACCAGTGGGTGAGCGGACGGGCCAACGCCTTTACCAACGACTCGACGGCCAACACGGCCACTTCCTTTGAGCTGAGCAACACGCCAGCCCAGACCATCGGCTACGACGTCACCAACCCCTACAACGTGAGCCGCCACGAGGGACAACCCGTAGCGGCCAACCGGCAGCTTTTGGTGTTTGCCACCACGGCCCTGGCCACTACGCGCCGCTACCACGTCATCGATGCCGCGCAGCCCCTGGTGCCCCGCGCCCCGCAGCGCGTGCAGTTCCGCAACATCACGGCCGCGGCCCACAACTTCTTTATCGTCAGCCACCCGCTGCTGATGAAGCCGGCTGGGGCCGCCGCCAACCCCGTGCGCGCCTACGCCGACTACCGCGCCTCGGCCGCCGGGGGGCGCTACGACACGCTGGTGGTAACCAGCCAGCAGCTCTACGACCAGTTTCACTACGGCGAGAAGTCGGCCATGGCCATTCGGCACTTTGCCCTGTGGATGGTGGCCAACAACTCCCGCTCGAAGTACATGCTGCTGCTGGGCAAGGGCCTGGAGCCGCATACCAGTGTACCGCTGGTTGGCGGTGGCAGTGGAGTATACCGCCAAAATGTGGCCCGCGCCACGGTGCACGACCTGGTGCCCAGCAGCACCCGCGCCACTTCCGACATCTTCTTCTCGGCCCGCTGGGATTTAAACCAGTACGTGCCGCAAATTGCCACCGGCCGCGTGATGGCGCAAACCGCGCAGCAGGTCATCGACTACCTCAACAAGCTCAAGGAGCACGAGGTGGCAGGCTACCAGCCCTGGCGCAAGAATCTGCTGCACCTCTCGGGCGGCGGCAACGCCGGCGAGCAGGCCGATTTCCTGGCCCTAGTAAACGAGTACAAGCAGATTGCCGAAAAGCCCTGCTTCGCCGGTAAAGTGGTGCGCACCTACTCCCGCACCACCGAGGGGCAGTACGAGCAGCTGCCCGTGACCATCAACATTGCCAGCGAACTGAACGCGGGCCTGGCCATGATTACCTTTTTCGGCCACGGCTCCAACACGGTGTTCGACCTGAATCTGGGCGACCCCAACAACCCCAGCAACAACTACAACAACCAGGGCAAGTACCCGGTGATGGTATACAACGGCTGCGCCGGCGGCCGCTCCTTCGTGCCGACCCTCACCACGGCCGAGCAGTGGACCATGGCGCCCAACCGCGGGGCCATCGGTTTCCTGGCCAACTCCGACTTTGGTTACGTGCCCGAGCTGCACCAGTACTGCAAGCAGCTTTACACCAAGCTCTTCAACGACCCGCAGTGGTACAACAAGCCCATTGCCGACGTGCAGGCCGAGGTGGCCCGCCACGTGATGCAGTACTTCGGGCCCAACAACCGCCAGGCCGTCATTGCCGCGCTTAGCACCGTGTGGCAGGGCGACCCGGCCGTGCGCCTGCACTCCCCCGAAAAGCCCGACCTGGCCGTCAGCGCCGGCAACCTGAGCGTGCAGCCCCTGGCCCCGGCCACCGGCCCGGTGCGGGCCAGCGCCACCAGCTTTCAGCTGCGCGTGCCGGTCGAGCAGCTGGGCAGCGCCTGCTACGGCGACTCGCTGTACGTGCGCGTGACGCGCCGCTTTGAAAACCCCAGCCAGGCAGCCTACGTGCAGACGTTCGGCCTGCTGGCCCCGGTGCGCGACACGGTGCTGCTGCTGACCCTACCTAACACGGGCGTGGGCAACGTGGTGGGCCGCAATACCTTCCGGGTGGAGGTGGACCCCGCCAACCGCATCGACGAGCTGCTGGAAACCAACAACGCGGCCGAAATAGCCTACACCTTCCTGCAGGGCGGCATCACCCTGCTCACGCCCCCGGAGTTCGGCATTGTGGGGCGCGCCGACGTGCGCCTGGTGGCCCAGAGCAACCTGCCCCAGCTGCAGCCGCGCAACTACGAGTTTGAGCTTGACACCGTAGCCGCATTCAACTCGCCCTTCCGCCGGCCCACGGTGGTCAACGCCCGCGACGTGGCCGAGTGGAAACCAGTCCTGCCCGCGCCCACCACGGGCCGCGACTCGGTGGTGTACTACTGGCGGGTGCGCTACGAGCCCGGCAGCGTGCAGCCCGATGAGAGCGGGGCCTGGGTAACGGGCTCGTTCCGCTTGATTCCCAGCAGCCCCGGCGGCTGGTCGCAAAGCCACCACGGCCAGTTTGCCAGCGACGAGCAGCAGGGCATTCAGCAGCGGGTGCCCTCGGGCAAGTGGGAGTTCGACGAGCTGGTACGTCGCCTGAAGCTGCGCACCGCCGGCGGCGGCAGCACGCCCGGGGCCAACACCTTCCAGCAGAGCTACGGCATCGTCGACAACGGCACTACGCAAACCAATTTCTGCGGCACGAACACGGCCAACTTCATGGTAGCGGTGTTCGACGGCCAGACCCTGGAGCGCGTCAGCAACATTGCCGGCGGCCCCTACCAGATCTGCGGCACGGGCAGCGACGCTTACTACCACTTTGCCGGCGTGGGTTCCAACATCAACATTGCCGCCCGGCAGGTTGAGATGGTGCGCCTGCTGCAAAACATTCCCGCCGGGCACTACGTGGCGCTGGTGAGCATCAACCGCGTGGTGTTCAGTACCATGTCGGCGGCGCTGAAGGCTGAGCTGACGGCCCTGGGCTCCCAGCGCGTCGGTTCGCTGACCGACGGGGAGCCGCTGCTGCTGCTGGCCCGCAAGGGCACCCCGGCCTTCGCCAAGGAGCGCACCGCCGACCCGGGCTCGACCACGCCGCGCAACCTGCAGCTGGTGGAGCTGATTGACTCGCTGAGCACCCGCGGCATGGCCGGCACCATCGCCAGTACCCGCATCGGCCCGGCTCAGCGCTGGGACAACCTCTACCACACCGTGCGCCTGCCCGACGCCACCGACGGCTACCGCCTGCAGCTCATCGGCTACAACGCCAGCAACCAGGTGGTGGTACTCAACCCCAACGTCACCAGCCGTAGCTTCTCGCTGGCGGGCATTTCGGCCCAGCAGTATCCCTACCTGGGTCTGCAGATGCAGCTCTGGGACTCGGTGAGCCACAGCGCCCCGCAGCTCAAGCAGTGGCTGGTGACCTACAAGGGCCTGCCCGAGGGCGTGGTGCGCCGCGACAAGGTGGCCGCCGACGAGTACGCCGCCCCGCGCCTGAACGCACAGGTCGCCAGCACCGGCATCATGAACTTCAAGGTAGCCTTCGAGAACGTGTCGCTGGAAGACTTCCCCGACCGCGTAACGGCCCGCGCCACGGTGCTGATGGCCGACAACCGTACGGTGCCGGCGGTGCAGCTGGTTTCGGCCCGCGCCCTCAAGTCTGACTCGCTGGTAACCTACGCCTTCAGCCTGGATTTGCGCAGCGTGAAGGGCGACGGACAGGTGCGGGTAGAGGTTAACCCCGGTTTGCTGCCCGAGCGGTTCTTCTTCAACAACGAGCTGAGCTTCACTTTCACGGCCCCGAGCATCAACCTGCCGCCGGTGGTCGACGTGGCCTTCGACGGGCAGCGCATTCTCAACGGCGACATCGTGTCGCCCAACCCCGACATTCTGGTGGACGTGAAGTACGAGGACCGCCGCAACCCGCTCGACAGCCCCGAGAAGATTGAGCTCTACCTCACGCGCCCGGGCCAGACCCAGGCCGAGAAAATCGTGATGACCGGCAACAGCGCCATCAGCTTCACGGTGGACCAGGTCGCGGGCCGGGCGCGGGTGCACTTCAAGCCCGGCACCCTCACCGATGGCGTGTACAAGCTGGAAGCGCAGGCCACGGATATGGCCGGCAACCCCGCCGCCCAGCAGCGCTACGCGGTAACCTTCGAAGTGGTCAGCGCCACGTCCATCACCAACTTCTACCCTTACCCGAACCCCATCACCAGTAAGGCGCGCTTCGTGTTCACCCTCACCGGCAGCGTACCGCCCCAGGATCTGAACCTGAAAATTCAGATCATGACGATAACGGGCAAGGTGGTAAAGGAGATTATGCGCTCGGAGCTGGGCGAGCTGCGCATCGGCAACAACCTCACCAGCTACGCCTGGGACGGTACCGATGAATTCGGCGACCAGCTGGCCAACGGCACCTACCTCTACCGGGTAGTGCTCGACGACCCCAACGGGCAGTTTGAGCACCGCCGCACCGCCGCCGACTGGTCGGTAAAGAAGAACTGGGGCAAGCTGGTGCTGCTGCGCTAACCCATCCGACCGGCTGATAAAGCGGGGCCCCGGCTGCAAAGTCGGGGCCCCGCTTTTTTCGGGCCGGGCGGCCGCGGCTTCTACCTTTGCCCACCTACCTCCAGCTCCAGCGCCTTGTCCACGTCGCCCACGCCCGTTCCGCCCGCGCCCCGCCACCTGCGCTACCTCGACGGGCTGCGCGGGCTGGCCGCGCTCGGAGTGCTGCTCAACCACTACCTCACCGCGTTTTACCCCACCATGCTCACCGGGGAGGCCGCTACCGCGCACCTGCCGCAGTGGCCCGGCTTTGAATACGCCCTGGCCGCTACCCCGCTGAACCTGCTGCGCAGCAACGGCGTGGGGGTGTGCGTGTTTTTCGTGCTCAGCGGCTTCGTGCTCAGCGAGGCCTACTTCCGCCGGCCCCACCCGCTTACCCTGCAGGCCCAGGCAGCCCGCCGCTACCTGCGCCTGATGCTGCCGGTGGCCGCGTCGGCGCTGCTGGGCTTCGCGGGGCTGCGCCTGGATTGGTTTCGCAACGACGAGGTGGCAGCCGTGAGCGGGGCGGCGTGGTTTGGGCGCAGCTGGCAGACCCAGCCTTCGGTTCTGCAGTTCGTCAAGGACGTGGTGTTCGACATTCCGCTGGCCGGGGAGCCGGCCTACAACCCAGTGCTGTGGACCCTGCACCTCGAGCTGATGGGCTCCTTTCTGGTGTTTGCCCTGCTGGCCTTTTTCGGCACGGCCCGCAACCGGGGGCTGATTTACCTGGCCGCAGCCACGCTGCTGTTTCTCTCGCCCTGGAACCTGTACCTGGTGGCCTTCGTGCTGGGCGTGGCCCTCAACGACTGGCACCGGCACGGCCCAGCGGTGCCGGCCGCCGGGCGGCCCTGGCTGGTTGGGCTGTTGCTGCTGGGCTTCGTGGGCCTGGGTTCGTACCCCACCACGTACTTCACCGGGCTGGCGGCCTCGCCCTACCGCTGGCTGCTGCTGCCCCGCCTGGGCCCCGACCACAGCGAGCTGCTGCACCACATTGCGGCCGCAGCCCTGCTGCTGGGCGCGGTGCTGCTCTCGGTCCGGCTGCAAAGGCTATTGCAAGCCCGCTGGCTGGTGTTTCTGGGCTCGGTGTCGTTCGGGCTCTACCTGCTGCACTTCCTGGTGCTGGGCTCGTTTTCGGCCCGGCTGTTTCTGGGGCTGCACGCGCGGCTGGGCTACCACCTGAGCTTTGGACTGATGGCCCTGGCCTCGGTGCCCGTGCTGCTGCTCGCGGCCTACGCCCTGCACCGCTGGGTGATTGAGCCCAGCAGCGCCCTGTCGCGCCGGGTGTACGGGCGCTGGTTTCAGCCGCGGCCCGCACCGGCGCCGGCTGCGGCCGAGTAGGCGCGCTAGCGGCGGCGCAGGGTCACGAAGCTGCAGGCGTAGGCGTGCCGCTCGTCGGGCTCGTGCCGCTCGCGGCTTTCCTCACGCCAGTCGTCGGCGGTGAAGGGCGGCAGCACGGCGTCGCCCTCGGGCGAGAAGTGTACCTCGGTCAGGTACACCACGTCGGCGGCAGGCAGGGCCTGGCGGTAGATTTCGGCCCCGCCAATGACCATCACTTCGTCGTCGTACTGCCGGGCCAGCTCCAGGGCGCCCAGTACCGAGTGCACTACCTCGCAGCCCTCTGCCTGCCAGTCGGCTTGCCGCGTCACCACAATGTTGCGCCGCCCCGGCAGGGGCCGTCCGATGCTTTCGAAGGTGCGCCGGCCCATCACGATGGGGTGGCCGGTGGTCAGCTGCTTGAAGTGCTTCAAGTCGGCCGGCAAGTGCCAGGGCAGCTGGTTGTCGCGCCCAATCACGCCGTTTTCGGCCACTGCTACTACTAAGGCTACCATGTCATTGATCATTTATCAGTTAACATTTATCAGACCGACCTGCCCGGTTGTTCAACAAACTAGGCAGCTCCTACCGCCGCCGGCCAACAGCCGAAAGAAGGAAGGTCCCATACCTACGGCCCGACTGGTTCGCTGATCATTTATTGCGGGAGGGAGTTGATAAATGTTAATTGATCAATGATAAATGATTGAACCCGCGCAGGAATTCGCCAATCGGCAGGCGCTTCTTGCCTTCCAGCTGCACGTCGAGCAGGTCGAGCTGGCCCTCGGGGGTTTGCACGCGCAGGAAGCTGCGGCCGTCTGAGAGCCACTGGCCGGGCTGGGCGTCGGCCGGGGTGTCGGGGTGCACCCCGGCGCGGAACACTTTGAGCGTGCGGCCATCGGGCAGGGTGGTGAAGGCGGTGGGAATGGGAGAGAGGCCCCGCACCCGGTTGACCAGCGCGGCGGCGGGCTGCTGGAAGTCGAGGCGGCCGGTTTCCTTCTGAATCTTGGGGGCATGGCGCAGCTCGCCCGCCGCGGCCTGCGGAATGCTGGGCGCCGTGCCGGCGGCAATGGCCTGCACGGTGCGCAAAGCCAGCTGCGCCCCGGCAACCTTGAGCTTTTCGTAGAGCGCGCCGAAGTCGTCGTCGGGCGCGATGGGCACCACGTCCTGGAAGATCAGGTTGCCGGTGTCGATTTCGTGCTGCAGGAAAAACGAAGTCACCCCGGTCTGTTCTTCGCCGTGAATCAGGGCCCAGTTGATGGGGGCCGCGCCGCGGTACTGGGGCAGCAGCGAGGCGTGGATGTTGATGGAGCCGCGCGGGGGCATGTTCCACACCGCCTCGGGCAGCATCCGAAACGCCACTACCACCTGCAGATCGGCCGCGCAGGCGCGCAGCTCCTGCTGGAATTCGGGGGCCTTGAGGTTGGTGGGCTGCAGCACTGGGAGCTCGTGAGCCCGGGCCGCCTGCTTCACCGCCGACTCGCTGAGCTGCCGCCCGCGCCCGGCGGGCTTGTCGGGGGCCGTTACCACGGCCACCACGCGGGCACCGGGCCAGCCCAGCAGGGCTTCGAGCGTGGGCACCGCAAACTCGGGCGTGCCCATAAAGACGATTCGGAGGGGTGCAGATTCAGCCATGCGCAGCGGGAGTGAGGCCGTAAAAGTAGAAAGCCGGGCCGAACCTCACCTCCCGGCCGGGCCTCACCCCCCTGCCCCCTCTCCGGGAAGAGAGGGGGAGCCAGCCGTCAGCCTGCAGCGCGTCGTAGCGCGAACGGAGTAGTGCGCTTGCCAGAAAGACCTTGCGGGGGGCCTCATCAGGCCTTGGAACCGCTTACTCCAGGGCCAAGGCGCGGCTCACCTGCTGCGCGCCCACCTGCACCCGCAGCTGGTAGAGGCCGGCGGGCAGCGCGTCCAGGGCCAGCTCGGTGCGGGTGCCGGCCGGGCCCAGTGTCACTTGCTGGGTGCGCACGGCGCGGCCCAGGGCATCGGTGAGCGTGAGGGTAGCCTCCTCCTGGGTGGCGCCGGTAATGGCGGGCAGCTGCACGGTGGCGGCGTGGCGGGCGGGGTTGGGGTACAGTTGCAGGCCGGCGGCCCAAGCTGGAGCGGCGGTGCTCAGCGTGAGGTCGGTGAGCGAGGCCAGGTAAGCTACCTGGGAACCCGCTGGCGTCGTAACGGAATGAGTGCCGAAGCCGGCCGTAGGCATAACCGAGCCGGCGGCGTACACCGTGCTGCCGCGCACGGCCAGGCTGCGCACGTCGTCGTCGCCGGAGCCCCCGGCGCGCTGGGCCCAGGTAAAGGCGGCGCTGCTGCCCGCGTCTTCCAACTGAGTCAGGAAGATGTCGTAGGTGTCGAGCGGGCTGGCGTTGGTGAGGGTGTGGGGGCCGAAGCTGACCGTGGCGCTGTAGAAGGCGCCGGCCATGAGCAGCTTGCTGCCGCGCACGGCCAGGGCCGCCGGGGCGTCGTGGCCGCTGCCGCCGGCCCGGTAGGCCCAGGCCAGGGCGGCGGCACTAGTGTTGTCGGTGAGCTTGGCTACGAACGTATCGAAGCTGCCGCTGGCGTTGGTCAGGTTGGTGCTGCCCAGCGTGGCCGTGAGGCTGTTGAAGCGCCCGGCCACGTACACGCTGCTGCCGTTCACGGCCAGGGCCGAAACTTCCTCAAACACCGGCCCGCCAATGCGCTCGGCCCAGCTAAAGCCGCTGCTGCTGAAGCCGCCGTCGGTGAGCCGGGCCACGAAGGCGTCGGAGGTGGCAAGTGCGGGGCTGGTGCTGGTGTTGGTGAGGATGGTGCTGCCAATGGTGGTGGTGGCGCCGTAGAAGCCGCCCCCCACGTACAGGCGCACGTTGTCGACGGCCAGGGCACCCACGTAGTCGCGGCCCGGCCCGCCGATGCGCTCGGCCCAGTACGGTTCGCCGGCAGTACCCGCGTCGGCCACCTTGGCCACGAAGGCATCGGTGCTGCCGGGACTGGAGTTGAGCAGGCTGAGGCTGCCCAGCGTGAGGGTGGAACTGGCAAAGTCGCCGCCCACAAACACGCTCTGGCCGCGGTGGGCCATGGTCAGAATCTGGTCGTCGGCGGGGCCGCCCAGGCTTTGGGCCCACTCCACGGAGCAGGTCGAGCCCAGGTCAGTAAGCCGGGCCACGTAGCCGTCGGAGCCGCCGGCCGAGGTCAGGGTAAGGGGGCCGAGGGTGGCCGTGGGGGCGGCGTAGCTGCCGGCTACGTAAAGGGCGGCGCCGTTGAAGCTCACGTTTGCCACGGTGCTCACGTCCAGCCGCTGCGCCCAGTGAAAGCCCGTGCCCGGCCGCCACTTGGCAATAAAGCAGGCGCCGCCCGGGCTGGTCAGGGAATGGCTGCCGAAGCTGACGGTGCCGCGGAAAGTGCCCACCAGAAACACGCTGCCCGTCAAATCGACGGTGCTGGCGCTGACGGCCGACACGTTGCCGCTGAGCTGGGTGGTGGCCTGCACCGCCTGCCAGGCCGGCGCCTGGGCCCGGGCTGGGGCCGCCAGGCCCAACACCCCCAACGCCACGGGAGCCACTACGCGCCGCAGCGCCGAGAAGAGCAAAGAGTTGTAAGAATGAGCCATAGGGGCGGTTGCCAGTAAGAGTCAGGACAAAATTCCCGCAAGGTAAAGCCCCGTTCGCGGCAGTGCCAAACCGAAAATTCGCTGCATAGAACCTCGCCGTCACCCTAGGGTTGCACTGAAAGTGCCGGCCCCACCGACCCGGCCTAGAATGGAGCCGTTTCCGGCAGCTCCCGCAGGGCTTCATCCAGCAGCTCCGCCTCCCGCTCCAGCCCGGCAATGCGGATTTCCAGCAGCCGCTGCGGGCCCGCGCCGCAGGCGAGCTGCAGGCCATCTACTGCCTCACCTTCAAATAAGCTCAGCCAATTGGCGTCGTGCGCCGGGTTGGCCACCGGGCCGGTCCAGGCGCGCAGGGCCGGCAGGGCCGCCAGGCGGGCTTCGTACTGCGCGGCCCGCGCCCGCAAATCCTGCAGCTCGAAGCGCAGGCGCTGGGCGTGGTAGCGGCAGTCGGCCAGGCGGCGCACCAAGGGCTCGGGGTAGACCGGCGGGGCGGGCTGCGGCGGCAGCGCCACTCCGCCCGCGCCCGGCACCAGTCCCGACTGGGCCAGGTCCAGCCGAATCCGGCGCAGGCGACTGGCCTGGGGCAGGCCGCGCTGGCCGGCTTCCGCCATCGACAGGGCGGCGCGGCTGAGGCCCAGCCAGGAGGCCAGGCGTTGTTGAGTAAGGCCAAAAACCGCCCGCAGATCAGCCAGCATAGCGCTTATGTTACACGAATGAAAACGTTTTCCATTTTGCAACAAGGCCACCCTTGTTGCAAAATGGAATGTTGCAAAATAAATTGCAACAAGCAAACGTGCAACAAGGCCGGGGTAGGCCCCCGCAACAGCGGCGGATAGAAGTCGGTGAAGCTGCTTGCCTGGGCCAGCCCAGTCGCTGCTCAGCGCAGGCGGCCCAGGGCGCCCGCGCCGCTGGGCACGAAGTCGAGCACCAGGGAATTCATGCAGAACCGCTGGTAAGTGGGCGGCGGGCCGTCGTTGAAGATGTGGCCCAGGTGGGCGTCGCAGCGGCCGCAGAGCACCTCGATGCGCTCCATGCCGTGGGAGTGGTCGGCCTGGTAGCGCACGGCGCGGGCGCGCAGCGGCTCGAAGAAGCTGGGCCAGCCGCACTCACTGGCAAACTTGGCGTCGGAGCGAAACAGGGCGTTGCCGCAGGGCGCGCAGTAGTAGGTACCGCGGCCGGTGGCGTTCCAGAGCGGGCCGCTGAAGGCGCGCTCGGTGCCCTGCTCGCGGGCTACGTGGTACATGGCGGGCGGCAGCAGCTTCCGCCACTGGGCGTCGGAGAGGCGCAGGCGGGTGGTGTCGGTGCGCGAATAGTAAGGGTTGGCGGGCCGCGCCGTGGGGGTGGCCTTCGCCGGCTGGGGCCGACCGGGCGCCGTTTGGGCGTGGGCGGTGGCAAAGCAGCAGAGGGCGGCGAGCAGCAGGCCGGTTAAGCGAAGACGCATGGCGGGAGAGCGAGAAGTACGCCAACCATACGAAGTAGCCAGCCGCATCGGTTTCCGGCGGGGTATGCCGGGCATTTGGGGAAAGCGGCGCCGGCAGCCTGCCCAAGCTCCTGGCGGTTCATGCTGAGCCCCGAGCGAAGTCTCTCTACCGCTTCGCCTGATTGGCAGGATTCCCGAACGGGGTAGAGACGCATACTTGCGTCTCGTCGTGCGCGCCAGGTGGGCGTCATCGGTCAACGCCGAGACACAACCTTGCGTCTCTACCCCGCTCTGCATGAGGGCCTTTTGGAGTGCGATTCGCACCGCTTCTCGCTGGCGGCGCCCTGCTGGCTACGCCTCGGGGTAGAGCAGGTATTTCTGGCGCATCTGCTTGTACTGGCCCAGGGCCGGCTCCCAGGACCGGCGGATTTCCTGTTCCGATTTGCCCTCGATGATCTGCTGGCGCACGGTAGGCGTGCCGGTGAGCTGCTCAAAGTACTTGCCGAAAAACTTATCCTTGGCCGTGCTCTGCTGGTAGAAGTCGATGAGGTAGCGCAGGGTGAGCCCCGACGACTCGGTCATGGGCAGCTGGCGCAGGTCGATGCCGTAGCAGAGCTTGCCGTTCTGGGGCGGCGAGGTGGAGCCGGGCGTGGGGCGGGGCGTAAACGAGTACGGGCGGGTGCGGGGCTGGGTGGGCGCGCCGGCCACCTCAAACGGCGCGTCGGTGCCCCGACCGATGCTCACGTCGGTGCCCTCGAACAAGCACAGGGTAGGGTAGAGGGCCACGGCGTGAGCGTTGGGCAGATTGGGGGAGGGCCGCACCGGCAGCGCGTAGCGCGTGGCGTGGGTGTAGCCCTGCACCGGCACCACCGTCAGCGCGCACTGCTTGCCCCCGGCCAGCCACTTCTCGCCGTTGATCATGCGCGCCAGCTCGCCCACCGTCAGGCCGTGCACGATGGGAATGGGGTGCATGCCCACGAACGACTTGTGCGCGGGCTCCAGCACCGGCCCATCGACGAAAAAGCCGTTGGGGTTGGGGCGGTCGAGCACCAGCACCGACTTGCCCTGCTCGGCGGCGGCCTCCATCACGTAGTGCATGGTGCTGATGTAGGTGTAAAAGCGCGTGCCCACGTCCTGAATGTCGAAGATGAGCACGTCCAGGTCCTGCAGCATCTCGGCGGTGGGCTTCTTGGTGGCCCCGTAGAGCGAGCGAACCGGCAGCCCGCTGCGGGCGTCCTTCCCGTCCTTGATGGTGGCCCCGTCGGCGGCCTCGCCGCGGAAGCCGTGCTCGGGCGAGAAAATGGTTTTCACCGCTACGCCCTGGGCCAGCAGCGTGTCGGCCAGGTGACTGCGGCCCACCAGGGAAGTTTGGTTGACCACCAGCCCCACGCGCTTGCCGCGCAGCAAAGGCAAATATTGGTCGAAGCGCTCGGCGCCCATTTTCAGGGCCGGGGCCGCGGGCTTAGGCGCTGGCGCTGAGCGGCTCACCGGGGCCGAAGCCGGGGCAGCGGGCGACGTAGCGACCGGCGCAGCGGGGCGGGCGCAGGCGGAAATCGACAAAAACAGCGAACAAGCGCCGTGAATCACGTATGAGGCCATCATGCGAAGTTGGGCGTTGAAACTGACCCCGTTCGCGTAGCTTTACGGCCAGTGAACGTCTCGCGGTACATATCCAACAAGATTGACGGAGCCGACTCGGGTTCATTTACCTCGTCGGTGACAAAGATAGCCATCATTAGCATCGCCCTGGGCGTGGCGGTGATGGTGGTGTCGTTTGCCATCCTGGAAGGCTTCCGCAACGAGATTCAAAGCAAGATCTTCTCGTTCGGGGCCCACCTCACCATCAGCAAGTACGACAACAACAACTCGCTGGAGGTAGAGCCCATCAACGGGGCCGAGCTGGCGCAGGAGCTCAAGCGCTACCCGCAGATCAGCGGGGCCCAGCCCTTCGCCCGCAAAACGGCCATCATCAAAACCCGCGACGAGGTGATGGGCGTGGTGCTCAAGGGCATCGACGAAAAAATGGGCGCCTCGCCCATGCGCGCCAACCTGGTGGCCGGCAAGTTTCTGAGCTTCCCCGACTCGGCCGCCTCCGAGCAGGTGCTGCTCTCGCGCAAGGTGGCCGACAAGCTGCGCCTGAAAGTGGGCGACGACGCGCTGTTTTACTTTATTCAGAACCCGCCGCGGGTGCGCAAGTTCGTGGTGGCAGGCATTTACCAGACCGGCCTCGACGAGTTCGACGAGGTGTTCGTGATGGGTGACATCCGGCAGGTGCGCGAGCTGGAAGCCTGGAACGACTCGCTGGTGGGCGGCTACGAGGTGGTGCTGAAAGACTTCCGCCAGCTCGACGAGATGTCGGAAACCCTGCTGGCCACGCTGCGCTACGACCAGAAAGTCGACAAGATTACCGACCAGTACGCCCAGCTCTTCGACTGGCTGCAGCTGCTGAACCGCAACGTGGTCATCTTCCTGCTGCTGATCATCTTCGTGGCCACCTTCAACATGGTGGCCACCATCTTCATCATGATCCTGGAGCGCACCAACATGATCGGGATTCTAAAGGCCATCGGCGCCACCGACAACCAGATCCGGCGCATGTTCTTTTTCCGGGGCCTGAACCTGACGCTCAAGGGCATGCTCTGGGGCAACCTCATCGGGCTGGGCTTCTGCACCATCCAGTACTTTTTCCACCCCATCCCGCTCGACCCCGAGAACTACTACATGGACCGGGTGCCGATTTACTGGGACCCGCAGGTGATTGTGCTCATCAACGTGGCCGTGTTCGTGACCTCGCAGCTGGCCGTGCTGATTCCGACTTACCTCATTGCCCGCATCAAGCCGGTGGTGGCCATCAAGTTCGACTGATCACGGATTTGTCCGGATTTTTCGGATTCCACGGATTTTGTGGACGCTTGCCAATGTACGACTGAAGCGTTGGATTCGGCTACGGCTGGGCGGCGTGGTTTTTCAGGAAGCG
The DNA here is from genome assembly GCF_044628455.1 of Hymenobacter sp. B81. Taxonomy (NCBI): domain Bacteria; kingdom Pseudomonadati; phylum Bacteroidota; class Cytophagia; order Cytophagales; family Hymenobacteraceae; genus Hymenobacter; species Hymenobacter sp. B81. The sequence continues at coordinate 273,338 of NZ_JBIYZW010000001.1, forward strand.
CTTGTACACTAGGCTATCCTGGCCGAAGTTGATCAGCAGCCCTACCTCCAGCTTGTAGGCGTGGAGGTAGTTGATGATTTGGGCGTGGTGGGCCGACGTAAGCTCGTGGGTAGCTTTTAGCTCTACCAGCACCGTGCCGGCCACCAGAAAATCGACCCGCCGGGCACCTACTTCAACGTGCTTGTAATACACCGGCAAGTGAATTTCGCTGGCAAAGTCAAGTTTGGCTTCTTCCAGTTCCACCGCCAGGCTGCGCTGATAAACAGCTTCCGGAAATCCACAGCCCAAAGCCCGGTGCACGCGCATGGCGCAGCCAATGATCTGATGCGTCAGCGCATTGTGGCGGATATCAAGCAGCATGATAGCACGGAACAACGAATTGGCGTAGCGAAACAATCGTCTACAAAATCCGTGAAATCCGTCTAATCCGCAAGAATCCGTGATTGGAGCACCAGGTTTGGGTCGGGGCAGAGCGCTGCCCACAGCTCCCGTTCCTCCGGCAGGGCCACGCCGGGGAAGTCGCCGCGGCGGCCCTGCAGATCGGCCATGAGCTGGAAGTGCAGGTGCGGGGGCCAGTCGCCGTTTTCGGGCCAGGGCCCCACGGCGGCGAAGGCCTGGCCTTGTTCCAGCGGCTGCCCCTCGTACAGGGCGGCGCATTCCAGGCGGCCGAGGTGGCCGTAGAGCGAGTAGAACGTGGTGCCCGCCAGCTCGTGCTGCAGAATCACGGTGGGGCCGTAGTCGCCGAAGTGGTTGTTGTCGGCTACGCTGTGCACCACCGCGGGCATGAAGGCCAGCACCGGCGCGCCGGCGGGCAGCCACACGTCCACGCCCAGGTGCAGGGAGCGGGCCGGCACGGCCGGGTCGCCAAACAAGCCGGGGCTGCGGCGGTAGATAACGCGGTTTTCGAGGTAGCCGCCCACGCCCACGCGGGCCTGCCGGACCGCCAGCAGCTCGTTTACCAGCTGGTCGAACGATTCGGTGTCGCGCAGGTCGGCCTGGGCCACGATGGGGTTGGCGGCGGTGAAGTCAAGCCGGGTTACGTCGGTCCCGTTGAGGTCGACGGGCAGCACCGGCCCAAAAGTCGCCTGGTGCCGCCGCAGCAGCTGGGAAAGTGCGGTCATTATGTGGTTGTTGGGGTTTCGTTTTTTGTTGTTGGTTTTTCGTTGTTCGTGCCGGAGTACACTCTATCAGCTGGCAATTGACAACCTGCAACTATCAACTAAGCACCATGCACTAACAACTGGCAACTGGCAACTGACAACTGACAACTGACAAAGGTCATGCGGCGCGAAGATGCACCGGATTCAGCCTTTTGCGGCCTTTTGCCGTACCTTGCACGGCCGTTGGCCGGGAGGCCCACCCACCGTTTGTTTCACCGAACCCCAGTTTTCGCACGCCGCCGCTAGCGGCCGAGAACCGCATGAGCACCAGCCCCTACCTCACCCTGAACGTCGTCGACCTGACTCACGAAACCGACGACTGCGTTACCATTCACCTCGAGCGCGCCGACCGCCAGCCCATTGCTAGCCAGCCCGGGCAGTTCCTGACGCTGATTGTGCCCTGCGAGGCGGGCAAGCGCCCGGCGCGCCGCTCGTATTCGCTCAGCAGCACCCCCCACGAAACGCCCCGCCTGTCGGTAACCGTGAAGCGCGTGCCGGGCGGACTGGTGAGCAACTACCTGCTCGACAACGTGCAAGTGGGCCAGCAGCTGGAGGTGATGGCGCCCATGGGCAACTTCACGGTGCAGCCCAACGCCGCCGCGGCCCGCTCCCTGGTGCTGATCGGCGCTGGCTCGGGCGTGACCCCGCTCATGTCGATTCTGAAGGCCGTGCTGCACGAAGAGCCCCAGAGCCAGGTGCTGCTGGTGTACGGCAACCGCAACGAGGACTCGGTTATCTTCAAAACCCAGCTTCAGGCCTTGGAGCAGCAGTACGCCGGCCGCTTCCAGGTAGAGCACGTGTACAGCCAGCCCCTGGGCAGCGGCGGGGCGCACCAGTTCAAGGGCCGCCTCAACCGCACCATGCTGCTGCGCATTCTGGAGCAGCGCCACGCACTGCCGCCCGCGCAGGCCGAATACTACATGTGCGGCCCCGAGGGCATGATGGCCGAAGCCCGCGCCGCCCTGGATCTGCTGGGCGTGCCGGCCGAGCGCATTCACCGCGAGAGTTTCGTGGCCTCGGCCGACTCGGCCGAAGCCGCCGCCGGTCAGCCCGAGGGCCACGGCACCGTCACGGCCGACGACGACGACGCCATCAGCGCCCGCACCGTCACCATTCAGTACGAGGGCACCGACTACCAGATTGAGGTGCGGCCCGACCAAACCATTCTCGAAGCGGCCCTCGACCAGGACATCGACCTGCCCTACAGCTGCCAGGCCGGCTTGTGTACGGCCTGCCGTGGCAAGTGCCACTCGGGCAAGGTGCACCTCGACGAGCGCGAAGGCCTGTCCGACTCGGAGCTCAAGCAGGGCTACGTGCTGGTGTGCGTGGGCCACCCGCTCACCAACGACGTGGTCATCGAAATCGACTAAGGCAGCCCCCGATCGGGTTGTAGTTACGGGGCCCGGCAGGTAATCATTCCTGCCGGGCCCCGGTTGTACTAGCTCCAGCCGGAGCCGGCGGGCGTGGCCGACCGGCGACCGGCTTCGGCGCATCCTGCTTACATTCACCGGCCGCAACGCAATTTCGTTGCTCTGCCGTGGCCCCCGGGCCTGGTTCTGCGTAGAAATTGCCCTCATACCGTTGTCTTTTCCATGCCTTACCCTGCCGCCCCCGACCTCACCGCCGACGTGACGACGCCCGCTCGTCCGCCCCGGCGCTACCTGCCCGAGTCCTTCGCCGTTACCGATTGGGCCACCATCAAGCCCTACTTCCAGGAGTTGCGCGAGCGGCCCATTGGCTCGGCCGCGGAGCTGGAACGCTGGCTGCTCGACCGCTCGGAGCTGGAATCGGTGCTGAGCGAGGACCTGGCCTGGCGCTACATCCGCATGACCTGCGACACCCAGAACGAGCAGCGCAGCGCCGACTTCCAGTACTTCGTGAGCGAGATTGAGCCCAACGTGGCGCCCCACGACCACGCCCTCAACGAAAAGCTCGTAGCCTCGCCCTTTGCCGCCGACCTGGACCAGCAGCGCTACCGCATTTTCCTGCGCTCGGTGCGCCGGGCCCTGGAAATCTACCGCGCCGAAAACATTCCCCTCAAAACCGACATCAGCACCAAGCAGCAGCAGTACGCGGCCGTGGTGGGCGCCATGATGGTGACCCTCGACGGCGAGGAAATGACCCTGCAGCGCGCCGCCGACCGCCTCAAGGATACCGACCGCGCCCGGCGCGAAGAAGCCTGGCGGGCCGTGCAGGAGCGCCGCGCCCAGGACGTGCAGCCGCTCGACGCGCTGTTTACCGAGCTGGTGGGCCTGCGCCACCAGATGGCCCTGAACGCGGACTTTGCCAACTTCCGCGACTACATGTTTGCCGCCCTGGGCCGCTTCGACTACACCGCCGAGGACTGCCGGGCCTTCCACCGTGCCATCCAGGAAACCGTGGTGCCGCTCATCGACGAAATCGACCAGCAGCGCCGCCGCGACCTGGGCCTGAGCGAGCTGCGCCCCTGGGACCTCGACGTGGACGTGTCGGGCAAGGCCCCGCTGCGGCCCTTTGACACCGGGCAGGAGCTGCTGGAAAAAACCATCACCGTGTTTCAGCGCCTCGACCCCTTTCTGGGCGACTGCCTGACCACCATGCGCGAGATGGGCCACCTGGACCTGGAGTCGCGCAAGGGCAAGGCGCCGGGCGGCTACAACTACCCGCTCGACGAAACCGGCGTGCCATTCATTTTCATGAACGCCACTTCCTCGCTGCGCGACGTGATTACCATGCTGCACGAGGGCGGCCACGCCGTGCATTCCTTCCTCACGCGCCGCCTGCCCATGGGCGCCGACAAGCACCCGCCCAGCGAGGTGGCCGAGCTGGCGTCGATGTCGATGGAGCTGATTTCCATGGACCACTGGGACGTATTCTTCGCCGACGAGGACGAACTGCGCCGCGCCAAGAAAACCCACCTGGAATCGGTGCTGGAAACATTTCCCTGGGTGGCCACCATCGACAAGTTTCAGCACTGGATCTACGAGAATCCCACCCACAGCTCGGCGCACCGGCAGGCGTACTGGCAGGAGATTTTCGATGAGTTCAACCAGCGCACCGTGAGCTGGCAGGGTCTGGAAAGCTACAAGCCCTGGCTGTGGCAGAAGCAGCTGCACCTCTACGAAGTGCCGTTCTACTACATCGAGTACGCCATGGCCCAGCTGGGTGCCATTGCCGTGTGGCGCAACTACCGCCACGACCCGCAGGCCGGCCTCGACGCCTACAAGCGCGCCCTGGCCCTGGGCTACACCGCCACCATCGGCGAGATTTACGAGGCCGCCGGCATCCGCTTCGACTTCAGCACCGACTACCTGCGCAGCCTGGTCGACTTCGTGCGCGCCGAAATGGCCCAGCTGTAGATCAGACCCGCCTCCAAACCCATCGCGGCCCCGCATCACCAATTGGTAGTGCGGAGCCGAGTCGTTTCTGGACCGGTCATTTGCTGCTGGGTTGGCCGTCGGTTTGTGGGATTCGTCCAACTATTCAGCCACCGGGGCGCGGGTCGGCGGAATAGCTGCTGAAAAACCTTCTGGCTGTTGGGCTTGGGGTAGGCCTCTCACAGATCATCCAGGAACTGTAGGCAACGGCCGTTGCGCAGCTCTGGGGCGTAACCGCAGCCAGCGAAGCGGATGAAAGTGCGAATGGTGACTGCGGGGGCTGGCGGGCGCGGGCTCGACGCTAAATCTGCGGAAGAACTGGCATCAAATCTCAGGCTGGCAGCGAGCTAAGCCGGGCGTTGGGGTTGCGCAGCGCAACGACAGCGGCATAGTGTGGGAAGAGGCAGCGGCTAAGGGCGGGGCCAAAAAACGCCGCCCGGTTGCGGGTGGGCAACCGGGCGGCGGGCAGATGCGGGGCGGAAGAGCCCGTTAATTTTTCAGCTCGAACAGCGGCAGGGGCTGCAGCTCGGCGTATTTGCGGCCGGCTTTCTTCAGCGCCTCGGCGTGCTGCTGCAGGTAGCTGTTGTAGTGCTTGGCGGCGCGGTCGTAGCGTACCCGGAAGCCCACTACCTCGCTGTCGGCCACCTTGATGGTTTCGGTCAGTGCCTCCACGTCCTTGCTTTTCTCATACTGGGGTTGAGCCAGGTCGTACACGGCCCGCAGCACCGAGTCCTGGGCCAGGTCGTAGGCATCGATGCGCTCCGACGAGGACATGGTTTGCTGGTCGTAGCGGATGCCCAGCAGCCGGTCGTTGGCGTTGTCGAGCTGGCGCAGCTGGCCGGGGTTGGCGCCGGGCAGACGGCCCAGTTCCTGCAGCACGGCCTTGGTAGCCACCAGCTTCTGGTTGTCGCTGTCGCGCATCTGGCGCCAGCGCACGTCCACGGTGTCGCGCAGCACGTCGAGCTGGGCGCGGGCCGCCGCGGGCGACATCGGGTCGAGTGCCGCCGGCGTGTCGGCGGTTTTGCGGCAGGAGGCCGCGGCCAGCAACAGCAGCAGCGGCAGGTAAAGCAGTAGTTTACGCATAGCAAGGGGCACAACGCGAGTCGGGCGCAGAATATTCCGCGCCGGCGGTGCTTGGCGAAGAAAAAGCAAATCGGCCAGTAAACCTACACGGGCTTGAACTGCTCGAAACCCTGGCGGCAGTCGTTGCAGTAGTGCAGGGCGCGGCAGAGCGTGGGGCCGAAGGGGGAGCGGAGCGTGGTGTTGTGCGAGCCGCAGTTGGGGCACTCGGCGTACTCCAGAATGTCGAGGTCGATGATGCCCTGGTGGGGCGGGGGCGGCGAGAGACGGTGCGCCCGCAGCGCCTCGCGGCCCCGCTCGGTTACCCAGTTGCTGCTCCAGGCTTCTTCCAGCGACATTTCCACCACGAACTGCTCGACGCCGTGCTCGCGCAGCACCCGCTCCACGTCGCGGCGCATGTAGTCCATGGCCGGGCAGCCCGAAAACGTGGGCGTCATGCGCACGGTCACGGCCCCGTCGTCGGCCACGCGCACCGCCCGAATCACGCCCAGGTCAACCAAAGAAACCGTCGGGATTTCCGGGTCCTTGACCTCCGTCAGCCACTCCAGTACCGTTGCCTTGTCCATGGGAGTAATTAATAATTAGGAATTATTAATTACCAGTCAGCGGTGGGGTCGAGGCGGAACACCTCGGCCATTTCGTCGAGCAGGGGCTGCAGGTGCGCGGTGTGCTGGCCGCCGCGGCCGCCGTACACGGGCGTGAGGGTGCTCAGGTCGGGCAGCTCCAGGCGGGTTTGGGCCAGCACCTTGCCGATGCTTTCCTGCCAGCGGGTGCGCAGCTCGGCTTCGCCCGCAAACAGGCCCTCGGCCACGATGGCGTCTTCCAGCTCGGTGGTTTCGAAGATGCCCAGGGCGTAGGGCAGGGTGAAATCCAGCGCGTGCTGCAGCTTTTCAATGGCTTCGTCGGTGCTGCTGCCCAGCTGCTTCACCCAGGTGTTGGCGTGCAGCACATGGTACTTCAACTCGCCCTTCAGCTTGCGGGCCACCTGGGCCAGGGGCTCGTGGGAGCTGTCGGCCAGCAGCTCGAAGCGCAGCAGTTCGGCGTGGTCGAACAGAAAATGGCGGATGAGGCTGAAGGCGTAGTCGCCGATGGGCAGTTCCACCAGCTGGCAGCAGTGAAACTGCGGGGCGTTGCGGGTGAAGGCTACCGTGTCGGGCTCGGCCTCGCCCAGCTGGTGCAGCAGCGAATACAGCTGCAGGCTGTGGCCGAGCTTGTCCTGGGCCATCGACGAGAAGGCAATGTCTTCTTCCAGAATAGGGCCGAGACCGTTCCACTCCGAGTTGCGGTGCCCGAGAATGAGCTGGTCGTCGGCGAGGCGGTAGAGCAGGTTTTTGAGGGGAGTCATGCGGGTGATGGGGTGACAGGTGATGAAGTGACAGGTAACACGTAACAGGTGGTAGGGAGCAGGTAATAGGTCAGCCAAAAAACGTGTCACGTGTTACCTGTCACCCAAAAGTCACTTCATCACCTATTACCCATTTCCAGTTTAAACCGGTCGATGCGGTCCTGCACCTTGTAGGCAATGGCGTCGCGGTACTTTTTCTCGGGTGTGGTGCTCCAGATGTCGCGGTCGTCGTCGTCCGAGGTCAGCACGTCGGCCCAGCGCACCACCCACACGTTCACCACCGGGCGCTGCTCGCCAAAGGTGGCCTTGGCCTGCAGCAGGGCTTCGGCCGGTGAGGTGGCCCGCACCATGCCCACGTGGGTGTGCGCCTTGCCGCGCTTCTTGAGGTGAAAAATGGCGTAGTCTTCCTCGCCGCGGGCGTAGCTGTCCTGCTGCTGCACGCTCTCGTCGGGCGCGGCGCCGCGGGCCGGCAGGGCTTCCGTGAGCGAGTCGTACACCGATTCCTGGTCGCCCACGTAGCGGGTCAGGCTGATGGCGCGGGTAGGCGTCACCCACATACCGGTGCAGGCAAAGCGGCGGCTGTACTGCTCCTTGGCGAATAGAAACGCCACGTCGGCCGAGGGTGCGTGCACCGGACCCACGTAGGTGAAGGCCGCGCCGTCCTTTTTCTGGTGAAAGACCTCGTAGGTCTCGAACTGGTCCAGCGCCTCTTTGGGGTCGAGGTGGGGCGGCGCGTCGGGCAGGCCGAGCCGGGCAATGCGCGGGTCGAGAGAAGTAAGCATAGTCGGGGAAAAAGGCATGAGCGAATGGCTGAACGAGCCCGCAGCGGCCGAAGTGGGGAAAGCCTTCGGCCGCAGGCTGGCTGCCCGCCCGGCCATTCGCTCATTGAATAAGGTTAGGCCAGGGGGCGCACGTACTGGCGGGCCGGCTGCTTGGCTTTGAGGGCCCGGCGCACCCAAGCACCGTTTTCCTCGGCGGCGCGGCGCACGGCCAGGCGCTCCTGGTTGCAGGGCCCGTCGCCGTTGATGACGCGCTTAAGCTCGTCCCAGTCCGGCTCGGTGTATTCCCACTTGCCGGTTTCCTCGTTCTTGCGCAGGTTCGGGTCGGGCAGGGTCAGGCCGATTTCCAGAATCTTGGGCACGTACATGTCCAGGAACTGCTGGCGGCAGTCGTCGTTGGAGGCCATCTTCACCTTCCAGCGCATCAGAATCTCGGTGTGCTGGCTCATCTTGTCGGCCGGGCCGAAGAAAGTCATGATGGGCGGCCACCAGCGGTTGAGGGCTTCCTGCATCATGCGGCGCTGCGTGGGCGTGCCCGTGGCCATGTGCACCACCGCGTCGTGGCCGTACTTGAGGTGAAACGACTCCTCGGCGCAGATGCGCTCCAGGGCCCGGCAGTAGGGACCGTACGAGCCCTTGGCATTGGCCATCTGGTTGACGATGGCACCCGCGTCGATCAGCCAGGAAATCACGTTCGAGTCGGCCCAGGTCGGCGTGGGGTAGTTGAAGACGTTCGAATACTTCGACTTGCCGTTGATCAGGTCGGTAATCATGTCCTCGCGCGTCTTGCCCAGGGTTTCGGCGGCCGAGTACAGCAGCTGGGCGTGGCCCACCTCGTCCTGCACCTTGGCCATCTGGGCCATTTTGCGGCGGAAGCCGGGGGCACGGGTAATCCAGGTACCCTCGGGCAGCGAGCCGATGATTTCGGAGTGCGCGTGCTGCTCAATCATGCGGATGAGCTGCTTGCGGTAGAGCGCCGGCATGTAGTCGTCGGGCTCGATTTTCTCGCCGCGGGCAATGCGGGCCTCAAACTCGGCCAGCAGAACGGGGTCCTCGTTTTCGAGGCCGGTCGCGGCGTTGGCCGGAATGTCGTGGGTGCTTGCGGAACCGTACATGGCGTGGTGGTTAGTGGGCGTGAGAAGTCGGGGAAAATGGGGCCAGGCCGCCCAGCAGCTGGTCGGCGAGGCGTTCGGCAATCTGTTCGGCGCCCAGCTTGCCGTCGGCGCGAAACCAGGACGGCAGCCAGGCCAGACTGGCCAGCAGGGTGAGGGCCGCGAAGGCGGGGTCGGGGGTGCGCAGCTCGCCGGCCGCCGCGCCGCGGGCAATTAGCTCGCGGAAGCCGGCCTCGTAGCGCTGGCGCAGATGCAGAAACTCGGTGTGGGCCGGCTCGGACAGGTGGCGCCACTCGTGCATGAACACGGCAGAGGCGTCGGCGTTGCGGGTGAGCACGCGCACGTGGCTTTCGATGGCGCGGCGCAGCTGCTGGGCCGCCGAAGCCGCGTCGTCGGCCGTGGCTTCGCGCCAGCCCACCATAAACTCGTCGGCCAGGCGGAAGCAGATGCGGTGCAGAATTTCCTCCTTGGAGCGGATGTGGGAGTATATGCTGCCGGCCTCGATGCCCAGGGCCGCGGCCAGCTCGCGCATGCTCGTGGCCGAGTAGCCCCGCTGCCGAAACAGCGCGGTGGCCGTCTGGTCGATTTGCGCCTTGCGCGAAAGGGTAGGGGCCGTGGTTTCCATGGTTGCTCGGGGCTAACAAATGTATGGTTCCTAACGTTCGTTAGCAAGTGCCGGTTGCCGGTTTTCGGGTGGCGTTTTTCGGCTTAGCGGCGGCACCTGGTGGCTAGGCGGCATTCATTGGTCGCCGGGGTCTACCTTTGCGGCCCGCGCACCGTAGTGCCCTATTGCTATGTCAGAACCAGTCACCCCGCTCAACCAGGTCGGCGAAATCGGCCTGATTCGTCTCATTCAGGAGTCTATCATCCTGCACCAGCCCAGCACAGTGCTCGGCATCGGCGACGACGCCGCCATTCTGGCCCCGCCCGCCGAGCACGAAATTGTGGTCAGCACCGACCTATTGGTGGAAGGCGTGCACTTCGACCTCTCCTTCTGCCCGCTCAAGCACCTGGGCTACAAGGCCGTGGCCGTAAACGTGTCGGACATTGCTGCCATGAACGCGCTGCCCACCCAGATTACGGTGAGTTTGGCGCTGCCCGGCCGCTTTTCGGTGGAAGCCGTGCAGGAATTCTACGAGGGCGTGCGCCTTGCCGCCGAGGCCTACCGCGTCGACGTGGTGGGCGGCGACACCACCAGCTCGCGCGGCGGGCTGGTGATTTCCGTTACGGCCCTGGGCACGGTAGCCCGCGGGCAGGCCGTGCGCCGCTCCGGCGCGCAGGTCAACGATTTACTGTGCGTAACCGGCGACCTGGGCGCGGCCTACTTGGGGCTGCAGATTCTGGAGCGCGAAAAGCAGGCCTACCTGGCCGACCCCGAAACCCAGCCCAACCTGGCGCCCTACGACTACGTGGTGCAGCGCCAGTTGCGGCCCGAAGCCCGCATGGACGTGGTGCACATGCTGCGCGACCTGGAAGTAACGCCTACCAGCATGATTGACATTTCCGACGGGCTGGCTTCCGAAATCATGCACCTGTGCGCCGCCTCGGGCGTGGGCGCCACCATCTTCTCCGACCGCCTGCCCGCCGACCAACAGGTCTACGACGTGGCCGACGAGTTCCGCCTCGACCCAGTGATGTGCATCCTGAACGGCGGCGAAGACTACGAGCTGCTGTTCACCGTGCCGCTCAGCGCCTTCGACAAGCTCAAAAACCACCCCGACGTCACGATTATCGGCAAAATCACCGAAGCCTCAGAAGGCGCCATCCTGGCGGCCAAGGGCGGCAGCGCCGTGCCGCTGAAAGCCCAGGGCTGGTCGCATTTTGGCCGGTAACAGGTTACACGTGACAAGCCTGGTGTGCCAAGGGGATTTTAGCCGCGGAGCGGCGTTACCCCGGCAACGCTTAAACGACCGAACTCCGCCGGAGCGGCACCTCGACTGCATTGGTCGGGTGCCGCTCCGGCGGAGCTCGGTTTCGTTTAGGTCAGGCCGTGTTCTTGACGTGCCGCCGCGGCTGCGGGGTTAGTCCTCGGGAAAGGGCACGAACACGAACTTGGTGAACTCGCCGTCGACCACGAACAGGCAACAGAACTCGTCGGGGTCCTTGTAGGCGCGCTCGAAGTCCTCGATGTGCTCGGGCGCCACCAGGCCCTGCTGTACAAATACGTCGAGGTAGGAAGCCAGCACGTACCACTCGGTGGCCATTTCATCGGGCGAGATAAGCAGGGAGCCGAAGGGCACCGGCATGCGGGCAAACACGAAGATGGGATGCTTGGAGATACCGCGCTTGCGCACCTGGTAGGACGCTTCCTTGAGCGTATCCGATACCAGGGCGAAGTCCCGGGTGATGGTGCCGAGGTATTTGCCGCTCAGCTCGGGGTCGTTGGCGTATTCCATGGGTGTCAGTTAAGAGGATTAAGATTCGTCGGCCACTTCTACTTGTTTCAACACGCACTGAATCTGGTCAATCAAGCGGATGCTCCCGGCCATCGATGGATCAGCTAGCACGGCTACATGAACGATATCCGAGTCGGCAGCATCGTAGGCCAGGGTTACACTAAGCGTACCGTTGCAACTCAGGTCGTACGGAAACCACCAGCCTCGCTCGTCATCGGTGCCGCGCAAGCCTGCAAGAACCAGGGGTTCATCGGCGACATTATAGCGGAAGTCACTGAGCAACGAAAGCATTTTAAGCACCGCATTCAGCTTAGGTTTCCAGCACCAAAAATGATAGTCAAATTGCAGTCCGGGGTCGTTGGCGCAGTGCATGGCAAGCAGGAATTCAGAAGATGCTTGGGGCCGGCAAAGATGCGGCAGGAATCAGAAACCGCCGACTCGCTGCGCTACGTACCTGCAACCAGGCCGCGGCCGAGGGCTTTTGCGGCGGTTGGTGTAAGTTGCCTCGGCTTCTGTCATTCCTTATTTCCAGCGCAACGTCTCATGAAGAAAACTTTACGCAAGGGCCTGCTCACGCTGCTGGGGTGCGGCCTGATTTCCGCTGCGCAGGCCCAGGGGCCGGTGCTGAGCACGTTTTCGGTTGGCAGCACCACCGTCACGGCCAGCCAGCTTAGCAGCGGACTCAGCATCGTGTGGGAGCTGGTATGGGGACCCGACGACTTTCTATGGATGACGGAGCGCTACGGCCGCATCAGCCGCATCAACCCCGCCACCGGGCAGGTGCTGCCCCTGCTCACCATCGCCGACGTAGACCTGACCGGTGAAGGCGGGCTGCTGGGCATGGTGCTGCACCCGCAGTTTGCCACCTCACCCTACGTGTACGTGGTCTACAACTACAGCAGCGGCGGGGCGCTGCTCGAGAAGCTGGTGCGCTATACCTATTCGGTCACCACCAACTCGCTCGGCAGTCCGCTGGTGCTGGTCGACAACATTCCCGGCGCGGTGTACCACGACGGCTCCCGCCTCGTGATTCTGCCCGACAACACCCTGCTGATGACCACCGGCGACGCGCTGGTGCCAGCCAACGCCCAGAACCCGGCTAGCCTGGCGGGCAAAACCCTGCGCCTGAACCTCGACGGCAGCGTGCCGGCTAACAACCCCACCCCGGGCAGCCTGGTGTACAGCCGCGGGCACCGCAACCCGCAGGGCCTGGTGCAGCTGCCCGACGGCCGCCTCTACAGCTCGGAGCACGGTCCCAGCAACGACGACGAAATCAACATGATTGAGGCCGGGCGCAACTACGGCTGGCCCAACGTGGAGGGCTTCTGCAACCTGCCCGCCGAGCAAACCTTCTGCCTGCAGAACAACGTGCGCGAGCCGCTGATTGCCTGGACGCCCACCATTGCCCCGGCCGCCCTCAAGTATTACGACCACCCCGCCATTCCGGGCTGGCGCGGCAGTTTGCTGCTGGCCACCCTCAAAGGCAGCCAGCTGGTGCAATTGCCCCTGACTGCGACCAGCATTAGCAGCCCCGCGTACTTCCTGAATGGCTCGGCCGGGCGGCTGCGGGCGCTGTGCGTGTCGCCGCAGGGCAGGGTGTACGTGGGCACCAGCAACAGCAACGGCAGCGCCGCCAACGGCGTCGACCGCGTGGTGGTGCTCGAAAACCGCGCCTTCCTGAAAGCCGCGCCGCCGGTCGCCGCCTTCCGCTTCAGCCTCTGGCCCAACCCCGCCCGGCAGCAGGCCACCCTGCAGCTGCCCGTAACCCGCGCCCTGGTTACCATCTCCGACCTGCTGGGCCGCCCCGTGCGGCAGCTCCCGGCCACCACGGCTACGCTTACGCTCGACCTGGCCGGGCTGCCGGCCGGCAGCTACCTGGTGCGGGCCGAAGCCGCGGCCGGCACGGCCACGCAGCGGCTGGTGGTAGAGTAGCAGGACTCGCCTGATTTCCGCGGCCGGCAAGGTTGGAGGGCAGCAGGAAAAAAAGGAGTAATAGTTGGATTAGCAGTACATTGCGCAGATGTTTCCGCCGCGACCAACCCGCCCTGCGCCTTTTTCCCTGCTTTACTATCGGCGGTGCCGGCGGCTGGGCGCTGTGGTTCTGGTAGCGCTGCTGATGGGTACGGCCGGAACCGGCTGGGCGCGGGGCCATAATGCCAAGGCCGACAGCCTGCAGCGTCTGCTGCGGGTGAGCCGGCCCGACACCACCCGCGTGGAACTGCTGATTCAGCTGGCCTGGGCACGCACCGACGACAGCCCGCTGGCGGCCATCGGCTACGGGCAGCAAAGCCTGCGCTTGGCCCGGCAGCTGCAGCACGCCCGCGGGGAGTGCCGCTCGCTGCTGATGCTGGGCTGGGCCTTCATGCGTGCCGGCGACTACCCCACGGCCGTGCACACCCAACTGCAGGCCCGGCAGCTGGCCGAGCGCGCCCATTTCGCCGGCGGCCTTATCCACGCCGACAACGCCATCGGCTACGCCTACGCCGAGCAGGGCAACCACCACGCGGCCCTGCGCTACTACTACGAAGCCAAAAAGCTGGCCGAGCAAAAACGCGACGACGTGCTGCTGACGCCCATCCTGGGCAATATCGGCCAGGCCTACCTGATGGCCGGGCAAACCGATTCGGCGCTGTACTACACCCGCCTGGGCTATGCCTACGACCTGCGCCACCGTGACCTGCACAGCGAAATCGGCGACCTGTCGCTGCTGGGCGAAGTGGAGGCCCGGCGCGGCAACCTCGCCGAAGCCCGCTGCTACTACGAGCAGTCGATTGAGCGGGCCGAGGCCATGCCGGTTTCCTACGCGCTGTGCCGCTCGCACCTGGGCCTGGCCCGGCTGGCCAACGCCGCCGGCCGGCACGATGAGGCCCTGCGCAACGCCCAGCTGGCGCTGCAGGCCAGTCAGCGCGGACACTACGCCAAGGGCATTTCCGAGGCCAGCGGCTATTTGGCCGAGGTGCACGCCGCCCGCGGCAACACTGCCGCGGCCTACCGATTCCTGAAGGCGGCCGTAGCCACCCGCGACACTTTGTTCAGCCAGCGCAAAGTGGCCCAGCTGCAGGCCCTGGCTTTTGGCGAGCAGATGCGCCAGCAGGAGCTGGCCGAGCAGCGCCTGCGCGCCGCAGCCGACCGCCGGCAAAAGGTTCTGCTGCTGGCCCTGGGGCTGATGGGCATGCTGGCCGGACTGTTTTACCTGCTGCTGAGCCGCCGCCAGCTGCGCCGCGAAGTGGAGTTTTCCCGGGAGCGGGAGCGGCTGGAGCGGCAGCGGGCCGCGGCGGTGCTGGAGGCCGAGGAAAACGAGCGGCGGCGCATCGGCTCCGACCTGCACGACGGCATCGGCCAGCTGCTCACCGCCGTCAAGCTCAACCTGCACGCGCTCAACCACCGGCTGCACCGCGACCTGAACGGGCAGCTCAACGGCCACCAGATCCTGCTTGATAACGCCGTGGAAATCGTCGACGAGTCGTTTCGGGAGGTGCGCAGCATTTCCCACAACCTGATGCCCAACGCCCTGCTTAAGCGCGGCCTGGCCCAGGCCGTGCGCGACTTTCTCGCCAAGCTGCCCGCCAACAACGGCCTGCACGTGGAGGTGGAGGCCTCGGGCCTGGGCCCGCGCCTCAATCCCACGGTGGAGGGCGTGCTGTTCCGCGTCATTCAGGAGCTGGTGCAGAACATCGTCAAGCACGCCCGCGCTACCCAGTTGCGGCTGCAGTTCGTGCAGGCCGACGACGAGCTGACGGTGGTCATCGAGGACAACGGCCGGGGCTTCGACCCGGCTTCGCTGGCGCCCGAGGCCGGCATTGGCCTGCGCAACGTGCAAACCCGGCTCGCCTACCTCGGCGGCCACGCCTACTTCGATGCCGCCCCCGGCCGCGGCACCACCGTCATCCTCGAAGTGCCCATTCCAGCGGTGGCCTGAGCCTGCTTCATAACAACCGGCCCGGCTACCTTGCAGCAGCGGTTGTGCTTGCGGCAGTGGCGGGAAATGTGGGCGCCCTTCCGGGTGAGCGGGCTCAGGAGGCGTTCCTATAGCGGCTTCCTGAACGGTGTATTGGGCCTGTAAAGACGCGGATTCGCGTCTTTTCATTCGCGCCGGGTGCTACTCAACGACTAGACGACTCAACGACGAGACGCAAATATGCGTCTCTACACCGTTCGGGAAACCGCTGCAATCAAGCCACAGTCAATTAGTGCCGGCAACAGCGGAGGGCCAAGGGCATTCGGCCGGCCCGTCGGAGCGGGTAGTGCTTCTAGTTGAGCAGGCTACTGATGACGTTGCCTAGCGGATGCATACATATAGAATATTTAATATGGTTTGACACACGTTAATTATACATTAACGTGTTATTTTACTACGAATGATCAACTGCCCAGCGGCCACCGCAATTCCCGCAAGAGCTGCTGTCGGGGCGGGCTGGTTTCCTTCTGAGTGCGCGTTCACCTGACTTTTGCCCATGAAAGCCCATCGTCAACTGCCTCTGCCTGTGCCCGCGCCGCCTGTTGCCCGGGTCGTGGTGTTTGCCAACGCCGCCGCCGAGCTGTGGCCCGAGCCGAAGGGAGTGGCCGGCTTGTACTGGCGGCCCGGCCCCCGGCACCTGACCGACTTCCAGGCGGCCATGGAAGCGCTGCTGCGCCTGATTCGGCAGCAGGGCACGGGGAAAGCATTTATCGATCAGCGCGACATGGCTCCGCTCACCGAGCAGGAGCAAGCCTGGATTGTGGGCCACTGGCTACCGCGGGCCGTGGTGCAGGGCCATTTCCACTACGCTGCCGCCGTGCAGCCGCGCGAGCCCGCCGGCCGCCTGATCATTGCCGCCCTGCAGCAGCAGGTGCCCCCGGAAGGGCCGCAGTACGTGACCTTCGACGATGAAGTCGAAGCCCGGCAGTGGCTGACGCGACAGGTCGTCATCGAGTCGCGCATTGCCGGCTAGCCCAACCGGAGTAGCAGCGTCCGCCCGCCTGTCCGCGCCCCGGCCGCAGCACTACTGTCATTCTCGAAGTGTCCAGTACGGCAGTGGCCTGGAGTTACTTCTCGAACTCGCTCGTATTCAGAAAGCGCACGGCCCGACTACTACAACGTAGCCGGGCCGTGCGCTATGGGGGCAAAGCATGAGCCGTTGCGGGGCCGGCTGCTTACGAAGATACTAGGGCAGTTCGGTTGCTGGGTAGGGGCCAAACGCTGGCGAAACCCTGGGGCGAAAACCCAACCACCAACAACGAAAAACGAGCCTACTTCAGCTCCAGCAACACCACGTTTTCTACGTGGTGGGTATGCGGGAACATGTCCACCGGCTGCACGCGCGTCACGCGGTAGGTGTCGGCCAGCAGCTCCAGGTCGCGGGCCTGGGTGGCGGGGTTGCAGCTCACGTACACCACGCGCGGGGCGCGCAGCTCCACGAGGCGCTGCACCACGTCGGGGTGCATGCCGGCGCGGGGCGGGTCGGTGATGATGACGTCGGGGCGGCCGTGCTGGTCGGTGAAGTCCTGGGTGAGCACGTCCTTCATGTCGCCGGCGTAGAACCGGGTGTTCGTCACGCCGTTGATTTCGGAGTTCAGCTTGGCGTCTTCAATGGCCTGCTCCACGTACTCCACGCCGATGACCTCGCGGGCCTGCCGGGCCACGAAGTTGGCAATGGTGCCGGCGCCGGTGTAGAGGTCGTATACCAGTTCCGTGCCGGTGAGGCCGGCAAACTCGCGGGCTACTTTGTACAGCTCGTAGGCCTGCTCGGAGTTGGTCTGGTAAAACGACTTCGGCCCCACCCGGAAGCGCAGGCCCTCCATTTCTTCGTGGATGTAGGGCAGCCCCCGGTAGCATACCACCTCCAGGCCGTCGAGCGAGTCGTTGCCCTTGTCGTTGAGCACGTAGTTCATCGACGTCACTTGGGGGAACTGCTCCAGCAGGTAGTCCAGAATCACCGGAATCAGCTGGTGCTGGCGGTAAAACATGGCCACCACCATCACTTCGCCGGTGCTTTTGGCGGTGCGGATGGTGAGCGTGCGCAGCAGCCCGGTATGCTTGTGCACGTTGCCGAAACGCAGCTGGTTTTCGCGGGCGTAGTCGCGGAAGGCCAGGCGAATCTGGTTGCTGGGGTCGGGCTGCAGCCAGCAGTGCTCGATGTCGATGATCTTATCAAAGCGCCCGGGCAGGTGGTAGCCCAGCACGCGGCGGTCGTACTGCTTGGTTTCGTCCTTGATCTGCTCCGAGGTAAGCCAGCCCTGGTAGCTGAAGGTGTACTCCAGCTTGTTGCGGTAGTAGGTGGTTTCCTTCGAGCCCATGATGGGCTGAATCTCGGGCAGCTCAACCTTGCCGATGCGCTGCAGGGTATCATTCACCTGCTGCTGCTTGTACATGAGCTGGGTTTCGTAGCCCAGGTGCTGCCACTTGCAGCCCCCGCACACGCCAAAGTGCTGGCAGAAGGGCTGCACGCGCAGCTCCGAGTACTTGTGGAAAAACACCGGCTCGGCTTCGAGGTAGGTCTTCTTCGATTTGGTCACGCGCAGGTCCACCACGTCGCCGGGGGCCACGCCCGAGACGAAAATAACCAGGTTGTTGTGGCGCACCAGGCACTTGCCTTCGGCCACCATGTCTTGAATGACCACTTCGCGGAGGTCCTCCGCGGGGATTTTCTTCGGGTTGGGCATCACGGAATTCACGCGGGCAAAGGTACGGCGCCGGGGCCGTTGCACCAGCGTGCAGAGGCCCGGTCGCCGCGCTTTGGCGCCGCCGCTTCATCTGCAGGCGTAGTCACCAAGCAGCCCCGCCGGGCTTCTGCGTCCGGCGGCGCACTTCTACGTTCGTTCCGGCTGCTTCTACGTTCGCCCGGGTTGCTTCTAAGAAGATTTTGTCGCTTCTAAGTCCGTTCCGACTGCTTCTAAGAAGACTTTGCTGCTTCTAAGACCGTTTCGGTCGCTTCTAAGTCCATTCCAGTCGCTTCTAAGTCCGTTTCGATCGTTTCTAAGTCCGTTTCGGTTGCTTCTAAGACGGTTTTGTCGCTTCTACGTCCGTTTCGGTCGCTTCTAAGAAGGTTTCAGTCGCTTCTAAGAAGGTTTCGGTCGCTTCTAAGCCGGTTTCACCGCCGCCGGCCGACTTAGAAGCGGCCGCAACCTGCTTGCAGGCCGGCCGAGCCGGCGGCGAAGCCACCAAAAAAGGCCGCCCGGAAGCTCCGGGCGGCCTTTTTTCAGCTTAAACGAATCCTGGGACTTACTTCACCACCTCGAACGCGCCGCGGGTCACGGTGCCGTTGGCTTGCTTGAAGAGGAAGTAGTAGGTGCCGGCCGACTGGTCGGCCGCGTTCCAGGTGTTGCGGTAGTTGCTGGTTTTGTACACCTCGCGGCCCCAGCGGTTGAGGATGGTAAGCGTGTTGCCGGGGTACAGCTCCACGTTGTCGATCCAGAACGTGTCGTTGAGGTTGTCGCCGTTGGGGGTGATGATGTTGTAGAAGGCGAGCTTGTTCTCAAACTGGGCGTCGGTGGCGTTCGACCAGGCCACCAGCTGCGCGTCGGTGCCCACGGCCTTGATGCGGAAGGCCTGGTTGAAGCCGGCGCGTGCGGTCGTCAGGTCGGTGGTGTAGCTGGTGGCGGCGGTGGCGGGCACCGTGGTCAGCAGCTCGGGCTGGCCGCCCGGCAGCTGGCGGTACACCTCGTAGCGGGCCACCCCAAAGCCCTGGTAGGCGTTCCAGGCCAGCTTCACGGTGCCTTCCTGGCGGCCCCCACCGGGCTGCTGGGCCTGCACGGCCACGCGCATGGTGGTGTGCTCGGTGCTGCTCAGCACCCGGCCGCAGGCGTTGGTCAGCTCCACGCGGTAGTCGTAGGCCGTGGCGTCGGCATCGGCCGTGGCGTCGGTGTACGAGGTAGCCGTGTTGGGGGCCGTTCCCACCTGAGTGAATGCCCCCGTGCCGGCCACGCGGCGCTTGATGATGAGCTGGTTGCCGGTGCCCGCGTTGTTGGGCACGGCCACTGCGAGGCCAATGCGGCGGTCGTCGGCGAGGTCAACCGAGGCCGTGTTCAGGGCCACGGAAGACGCATCGAGGGCTACGGTGAAGGTAGCCGCCGGGCCGGGGCAGCCGGCCGCCGAAGTTTCCACCACCGACACCGTGCGCACCGCCGCGCCGGGCGTAAAGCTCACTTCCACGCTGTTGGTGCCGGCCCCAGCGGTGAGGGTGCCGCCGGTTACCGTCCACTGGTAGGTGCTGCCGGTGGTGGCGGGCACCGAGAAGGGCACGTTGTTCAGGCCGGTGGCCACGTCGGAGCACACGCTCGCCGGGCCGCTGATGGCCACCGCCGCGGGTGTGGGGTCAACCACGAAGGGCAGGCTGGCTTCGGGGCCCTGGCAGCCCTGGGCGTTGGTTTCGCGCACCGTGAGGGTGTAGGCCCCCGCCGCCAGGCCGGGCAGCGTAAGGGTGCTGGTGCCGGTGACCGGGCCGCCATTCAGCAGCCACTGGTAGGTGCTACCGGGGGCGCCGGGCAGCGAGAAGCTCACCGGGTTGCCGGTGCACACCCGCGCCGGGCCGGCAATGGCCAGCAGGGTGGGGGTGGGGCGCACCGTTACGTAAAGCGTATCGGAGGTGCCCAGGCAGCGCACCGTGCCGCCCGCGGGCTGGCTCGTTTCCGTCACCACAATCTTGCCGGTGCCGGGCGTGGTCCAGCGCACCGTCACGCTGGCCTGCGAGGTGCTCACCTGCGTGCCGCCGATAATCTCCCAGGCGTAGATAGAGCCGTTGGTGTACTGGGTGGAGTAAGTTTGGGTGCCGTCCTGCTGGCACACGCTGAGCGCGCCGCGGGGCTTTTCGGTGGCCAGAATCTGGTTGATCTGCACCGGGAACACCACCGTGTCGGACGAGCACAGGAAGCCGTTGAGCTGGAAGGCCTCGACCTTGGCCGTGCTGCTGGCGCCCAGCCAGTCGACGGTAATGGCCGGCGTGCCCTGCCCGCTGACGATATTGCCGCCCGTCACGCGCCACTGGTAGGCCGTGGCGCGCGGGTTGCGGATGCTGTAGGCCACGCCCGTTACCTGCGGGCACACCGAGGCCGAGCCCTGAATGCTATCGAGGGCCGGGCGCGGGTTAAAGGTGACCAATACCGTGTCGCGGGCCACGCAGCCCTGGGTGTTGGTGACGGTGAGGTAGTAGGGAACGATAAGCGGGGTCGCGCCGGGGTTGAGCACCGTTACCGTGGGCTGAGCCGCGGTGGGGTTGCTCAGACCTTGGGCGGCCGTCCACTGGTAAGTGCTACCCGGCAGGGCCGGCGTGCCAATCACCGTGCTACGCTCCGAGCACAAAGCCACGTCGGCACCGGCATTGGCCACGGCCGCCGGGTTCAGCGTGATGGTTACCTGGTCGGTGTTGGTGCAGCCCTCGGGCGTGGTCACGGTTACGGTGTAGGTAAACGTCTGCGCCGTGGTGCCGGTATTGGTCAGGCTGAAGGTCGGCTCGGCGGCGGTGGCGTCGCTCAGGCCGGTGGCGGGGGCCCACTGATACGTGTAGCCGGCCAGCGCAATCGAGCCGAGCTGGGCCGTCTCGCCCGAGCACAAGGTGCGGTCGGCGCCGGCCTGGGCAATGGCTACCGGGTTGATGGTTACCTCTACCTGGTCGGCGCTGGTGCAGCCCTCGGGCGTGGTCACGAACACGTTGTAGGCAATGGTCATCGGCACCCGGCCGGTGTTGACGAGCGAAACCGTGGGCTGAGCCGCGGTGGGGTTATTGAGGTCGGTGGCCGGCAGCCATTGGTAGGTGTAGCCCGGCAGGGCGGCCGAGCCGATCTGGGCCGAAGCCCCCGAGCAGAACGCCACGTCGGCACCCGCGTTGGCCACGGCGGCCGGGTTCAGCGTTACCGTTACCTGGTCGGTATTGGTGCAGCCCTCAGCCGTGGTAGCCGTAACGGTGTACGTGAAGGTCTGCGCCGTGGTGCCGGGGTTGGTCAGGTTGAAAGTCGGCTGGGCGGCGCTGGCATCACTGAGTCCCGTAGCCGGGCTCCACTGGTAGGTGTAGCCCGTGAGGGCCGCCGAGCCTAATTGGGCCGTGGTGCCCGAGCACAGGGTGCGGTCGGTGCCTGCATTGGCTACAGCTACCGGGTTCACCACTACCACCACCTGGTCGGTGCCCACGCAGCCCTCGGCGGTAGTAGCCGTAACGGTGTAGGTAATGGTTTGCGCTGCGGTGCCGGTATTGGTCAAGGTCACGGTAGGCTGGGCGGCGCTGGTGCTGCTCAACCCGGTGGCCGGGCTCCACTGGTAGGTGTAGCCCGTGAGGGCCGCCGAGCCCAGCTGGGCTGAAGCGCCCGAGCAGAGCGTGCGGTCGAGGCCGGCGTTGGCTACGGCGGCCGGGTTCAGGGTCACGGTCACCTGGTCGGTGCTGGTGCAGCCCTCGGCCGTCGTAGCCGTGACCGTGTACGTGAAGGTCTGCGCCGTGGTGCCGGGGTTGGTCAGGCTAAACGTGGGCTGGGCGGCCGAAGCATCGCTCAGGCCGGTGGCCGGGCTCCACTGATACGAGTAGCCGGTTAGGGCCGCCGTGCCCAGCTGGGCCGTGGTGCCCGAGCAGAGCGTGCGGTCGGTGCCGGCATTGGCTACGGCTACCGGGTTCAGCGTTACCGTTACCTGGTCGGTATTGGTGCAGCCCTCAGCCGTGGTGGCCGTAACGGTGTACGTGAAGGTTTGGGGAGTGGTGCCGGGGTTGGTCAGGCTAAACGTGGGCTGGGCGGAGGTAGCGCTGCTCAGGTTCGCGGCGGGGCTCCACTGGTAGGTGTAGCCCGTGAGGGCCGCCGAGCCCAATTGCACGCTCTGGCCCGAACACAGGGCGCGGTCGATGCCAGCCTGAGCCACGGCGGCCGGATTCACCGTTACGGTTACCTGGTCGGTAGCCGTGCAGCCTTCGGCCGTGGTCGTGGTCAGGGTGTAGGTCTGCACCAGCGGCGTGGTACCGGAGTTGGTCAGCGTTACGGTGGGCTGGGGGGCGGTGGCATCACTGATTCCCGTAGCCGGGCTCCACTGGTAGCTGTGGCCCGCCTGGGGGCTGCCGCCCAACTGGGCCGAGGCCCCCGAGCAGAACAGGCGGTCGGCACCGGCCTGGGCAATAGCGGCCGGGTTCACCGTGACCTGCACGGTGCTGGTGGCCGAGCAGCCCTGGGCGTTGGTGGCAACCAGGCTGTAGGTAAACGTCTGCGGGGTGCCGCCCGTGGTCAGGTTAAAGGTGGGCTGGGCCGCCGTGGCGTCGCTCAGGCCAGTGGCCGGCAGCCACTGGTAGGTGTAGCCCGGCAATGCCGCCGTACCCAGCTGCGAGGTCAGGCCCGAGCACAGGGCGCGGTTGGCTCCGGCGTTGGACACGGCGGCCGGGTTCAGGGTCACGGTCACCTGGTCGGTGCTGGTGCAGCCCTCGGCCGTCGTGGCCGTAACCGTGTACGTGAAGGTCTGCGCCGTGGTGCCGGGGTTGGTCAGGTTGAAGGTGGGTTGAGCCACAGTGGCGCTGCTCAGGCCGGTAGCCGGGCTCCACTGGTAGCTGAGGCCGGCCACGGGGGCGGCGCCTAGCTGAGCCGTCAGGCCCGAGCACAGTACGCGGTCGACGCCGGCCTGGGCCACGGCGGCGGCGTTCAAGGTCACCGTTACCTGGTCGGTGGCGGTGCAGCCCTGCGGCGAAGTGGCCGTGAGGGTGTAGGTAATGGTTTGCGGGGGCGAGCCGGGGGCCAGCGTCAGGCTGAAAGTGGGCTGGGCCGCGGTGGCGCTGCTTAGGTTCGCGGCGGGGCTCCACTGGTAGGTGTAGCCCGGCAGCGCGGCGGCGCCCAGCTGCACCGAGGCGTCGGAGCACAGGGCGCGGTCGGCGCCCGCCTGGGCCACGGCGGCATTCACGGTCACCGTTACCTGGCGGCTAACCGAGCACACACCGTCGCCGCTGGTCACGGTGTAAGTTGTGGTTTGGGTGGGCGACACGGTAATGCTGGCGCCGCTGAGCGGCTGCGGGCCGCCGGTCCAGGTGTAGGTGGTGCCGCCGCTGGCCGTGAGCGTGGTCGACTGGCCGGGGCAGATGCTCACGGCCGGGCTCACCACCAGCGGAATAGCTGGCCGGATGGTGATATTCTTGCTGACCGAGTCGCTCAGGCAGTCGAAGGCCGACACGTTGCGCAGCGTCACGCGACCCTGGCCGCTGCTGCCCCACAGCACCTGAATGCTGTTGCCGGTGGCCGGGCCCTGAATGGTGCCGCCGCTCACGCGCCAGTTGTAGCCACCCGAGGGGGCGGGGCCGGTAGCGGTGTAGCTGCGGGCGCCGGCCAGGTCGCACACGGTCGTGTCGCCCACGATGCCGGTGGGCGCGGGGGCCTTGGTCACGAAAATCTGGAACACCTCGGCCACACTCTTGGCGCCGCAGGTCACGTCGGTGGCCGTCACGGCCACGTCGTAGGGCGTGGCGCGGCCGTCGCCGCAGCGGGCCGTGAAGCGGAACTGCCCGCTCACGCTGCCGGCCGGACCGTTGAGGGTGGTGCTGCCGATGCCGCCGCCCACGGGCACGGTGCCGGGCTGCCCGCCGAAGGTGGCGTTGAAACCGCCTGCCCCGTCGAGCAGCACGCTGGTGGCTTTTAGGTTGATGGGGTTGCCGTCGGCATCGGTCGAAGCCAGGGTGAAGCTCACTGTCTGGCCTTCTTCGAGGGTAAAGCTGCGCTGGGCCAGCGTGCCGGCCGTGAACTTGGGCGCCTGGTTGGGATTACACACCCGCGACACCAGCTGCACGTCGCGGCGGGTGACGCCCACCAGCACCTCGTTGCCGTTGATGTTGCGGTACTCGCGCACGTCCACGGCCACCACGAACTTGCCGATGGTGGGCGCCGAGTACATGGAGAGGCCGGTGCTGGCGTTCAGCGCCGCGTAGGAGCCGGCGCCGGGGCCGAAGGGCTGGGCCAGGCTGTAGGTGGGCGCGTAGGTTACCGGGGTGGGCGGGGGCGCAAACGAGCCGTTGGGAATGCCGCCGCCGGAGGGAGTACCAAACGAGTAAATCAGCCGGTCGCCGTCGGCGTCGAAGGCGTTGTTGAGCACGATGCTGGTGTCGCCCTGGCAGATAACGGCCACGGCGGTGTCGGAGAACTGCGGCGACTGGTTGGGAATCAGCGGCGGGGCAATGTCCGTGTACAGCGTCATGTTGGTGCCGCCCGCGTTGGCGATGTTGTTCACGTCGTTGTTGCGGGCATTATCGGTGAACACGGCGTAGTAGCCGTCGAACGACACGGGCAGGTTGATGGTGGCGCGGTACTTATTCAGAAACACGTTCACGTTGCCGCCGGGCACCGAGCAGCCGCCGGGCGTGGGCGGGGTAATGAGCACCGAGCTGATGCGCGGAATGGCCAGGTTGCCCGGGCCGAACATGCCGCCGGCAATGGGGCCGTTCACGGCCGTCATAAATATCTTGGCGCCGCCCAGCGACTTGTTGTAAATGCCCACGTCGGCCACGAAGCGCGGGTCCACGCCGGCCTCGTCGGTGTAGATGGTCACCAGCAGCTCGTAGCGGAAGGGGGCCGCGGCGGGGCCGTTGGCGTCGAGGTAGCGGTAGGTCATTTCGCCGCCCATCAGGTGAGTGGCCATGGCCCGGCTGAGGGGCAGGCTTAGCAGAGCCAGCAGCAAAAGCAGATGCCGGAGTACAGGTGTTCGCATATAGCAGGGAAAGAGAAATCAGAAAAACAGGCGGGCCGCCCTGCCGAAGCCGGGCAGCCCGCCTTGCAGGCTCAATTAATCACGCACCACGCGCCGCAGCAGCAGCTGGCCGTCGGCCCCCAGCAGGCGCAGCACGTACAGGCCCCGGGGCAGGGCGCTCAGGTTCAACTCGGTGGGGCTGCCCGGCAGCAGGCGCAGGCTCTGGCGGTGCACCACGGCGCCCAGGGCGTTTTCCACCGTCAGGGCGTAGGTAGCGGGCGGCTGGGCGGTAGTCAGGCTCAGGCGCAGCAAGCCATCGGCCGTGGGGTTGGGGTACACGTGCAGCGCCGACCGGCCCTGGGCTTCGCGCGAGGCCAGCACGGGGCTGATGTTGACCGAGTAGTCCTCGGTTTCGGAGTTGAACTGGTTGGTCAGGCAGGGGTTGGGCACGTTGTTGTTCAGGCGCGAGAGCACCCGCATCCGGGTGAAGCCCGCCACGCCGACCTGGCCGGGGATGGTGAAGTTGGCGTTGAAGAACAGGTTGGACTGGCCGTTGGCAATGATTTCGGTGGTTTCAAACACACCGTTGCGGTTGTAGTCGATCCAGGCGGTAGTGCTGCGGATGAAGTTGGTGCCGCTGGCCACCGAGAGGGTGTAACTCTCGCCCTGCCGCAGCGAAATGACCTTGTTGGTGAAGTTGCCGTAGCCGTCGGCAGTCGAGACGTTGGTAAACGGCGTGGCGAGGGAGCCGCCCGACACGGTGACGGTGTTGATCCAGGTGTTGGGCGTGGTGCCGTTCGAGGGACAGTAGGTCAGGCAGGGCACCGTTACGGCCACGTGGGCGGTTTTCACCACGGTGTTCGGGCCGAAGGCGTTGCGCGCCGTCAAACTCACGTTGTACACGCCCGAAGCTGTGTAAGTGTGTACCGGATTCTGCTGGGTGCTGGTGGCGCCGTCGCCGAAGTCCCACTCCCAGCTGGTGGGCGCGTTCAGGCTCTGGTCGGTAAACTGCACCGGGTTCGAGCAGGTAGAGGTGTAGTTGGAGGTGAAGTTTGCTACCGGCGGCTGGGTGTTGGGCAGCACCGTTACGGTGTAGTCTTCGGCCTGGCCAAACTGCACGTTGCCGCAGGGCGTCACGGTAGCCCCGGCAAAGTCGGTAATCAGGCGCAGGCGCAGCGGTGTATTCTTGACGGCGGTGGCCGGAATCAGCAGGGTCGAGGTGAAGGTGCTGGTGCGGTTCAGGGCCGTGAGCAGCAGCTCGTTGCTGGTGAAGGTGCCGTCGTTGTTCAGGTCCAGCCAGGCGCGGGTGTCCTGCGCGTTGGTGTTGCCGGTCTGAATGGTGATGTTGTGCGGGGTGCCTTCCACCAAACTCACCCGGCCGTTGCAGGTAAAGTCCTGGTAGCCGGCCGAGGCGTTGGCCGAGTTATAGGTGAGCGAGCCGAGCGTGAGCTGGGTGATGCCGTAGCCGCAGCAGAAGTTGACGGTGGGCGCGGCGCAGCTGGTGGCGACGGGCACCTGGTTGTCGTACACGATGTAGTTGGTGCGCGTGACCGTGTGCGGGCCGGCGGCGTTGGTGGCCGTCAGCGTCACGGTATAGGTGCCGGGCGCGGTGTAGCAGTGGCGCGGGTTCTGCTGCGAGCTGCTGCCCCCGTCGCCGAAGGTCCAGGCCCAGGAGGTGGGCGCGTTCTGGCTTTGGTCGGTGAACTGCACGCAGCCCGAGCAAGTGAGCGTCTGGTCGGCCACGAAGGCGGCCACCGGCGGCTGCGAGGCCGCCTGCAGGGTCACGCGGTAGTCCTCGGTCTGCGAGTACTGCGGGGTGGAGCAGGGCGTGGGCACCGGGGCGTTGACGTAGTCGGCGGCGATGCGCAGGCGCAGGGCCACGCCGGTTACGGCGCCGGCCGGCACGCGCACGGTGCGCGTCTGGTTGCCGCGGCCGCTGCTGCTCATCAGCAGCTCCGTGGAGGGGTTGAACTGCCCGTCGTTGTTCAAATCCAGCCACACGCGCACGTTCTCGTCGGCTCCGGTATTGGTGGTCACCGTCAGCGGGTAGTCCTGGCCAATGGTGAGCGTGGTGCCCAGCGAGCAGCTGTAGTCCTGGTAGCCGTCGCGCACGCCGCCGGTGGGGTTGCTGAGCGTGCTCAGCGTCACGTTCATAATCCCCATGTTGAAGGGGTAATTGGCCGCCGGCGCTCCGCCGGGGGTGCACGTGGCCGCCGTGGCCGGGCACTGGGCCTGCGCGCCGGCAGTCAGCAAGCTGAAAAGAGGCAGCAGGAAGGCCGGCGCCCAGCGCCGGGAGGGTAGAAGTTGTGGCATACGCGGCCCAAATGAGAGCGGGAATTTCGGGTCGTTAAAGGTAGCGACTAAATCCAATCGGCCATACCGACAATGCAACCCCGCGGCGGTTTAAATCTACGCTCGGCCGGGCCGCGCCAATCGGTTGCCTGGGCCGGGGCAAAAGGCCGTAGATTTGCCGTTCCGCCGCTGCCCCGGCGGTTTCAGCGTATCCCTCATGCAAGGAAAAGTAGTACTGATTACGGGCGCCACCTCGGGCATCGGCCAGGCCTGCGCCGTAGCCTTTGGCCGGGCCGGGGCCCGCGTCGCCTTCACCGGCCGCGACGCCGCCCGCCTCCAGCAAACCACCGAGCAGCTGCGCGCCCTGGGCATTGCCGCCCACGCCATTCGCGCCGACGTGGCCAGCGAGGCCGACTGCCGTCGGGCGGTGGACGAAACCGTGCAGCAGTTCGGCCGCCTCGACGTGCTGATCAACAACGCGGGCATTTCCATGCGGGCCATGTTTCAGGACGCCGACTTGGCAGTTATCGAGCGGCTGATGCAAACCAACTTTTTCGGCACGGTGTACACCACCAAGTTTGCCTTGCCCCACCTGCTGGCCAGCCGCGGCAGCGTGGTGGGCGTATCGAGCATTGCCGGCTACCGGGGCCTGCCAGGGCGCACGGGCTATTCGGCCTCCAAGTTTGCCATGCAGGGTTTCCTCGAAGCCCTGCGCACCGAGCTGCAGCCCCAGGGCGTGCACGTGCTCACGGCCTGCCCGGGCTTCACTGCCTCCAACATCCGCAACACGGCCCTGGCCGCCGACGGCTCCCAGCAGGGCGAGTCGCCGCGCAACGAGGCGCAGATGATGAGCAGCGAGGAAGTGGCCCAGCACCTGCTGCGGGCGGTGCGGGCGCGTCGGCCCACGCTGGTACTCACCGGCAAGGGCAAGCTCACGGTGTTCCTCAACAAGTGGCTGCCCGCGGGCCTGATGGACCGGCTCGTGCTCAAGGAGTTCCGCAAGGAAAAAGACTCGCCGGTTTAGCCCGCCCGGGGAGCGGCACCGGCTTCGGATGAAGCAGGCTGCCGAAGTCGCGAGGAGTTGCTATTGGACCAGCAGCAGGTCGTGCTGGCGGATGTAGGCCATCTGCCCCCGCCACACTACCTGGAACCAGATGTCGTGCTGACCGCGCACCAGCAGCCGGTCGCCGGCCGCGGCGGTAGTCAGCCAGTTGGCGGCGGCGCTGGGTGCCGTCATCAAAGCGGCGTGGGGGCGGCACACCAGCCCCACCTTGGGCGGGGCCAGCACTTCCATAATGGCCAGCACCACTATTATGTAGCCCGCGTAGGCCACCCACCAGCCGCGCTGCACCCGGTGGTGGCGCAGGGCCAGCAGCATGCCCGCGGCTACGGCCACGCTTAGTAAACCCTGCAGCAACAGCGGGTAGTACCGCCGCAGGGTAATGCGTAGCTGCTGCTGCCAAGTGTCGGGGTAGCCAGTGAGTCGGTAGGTCTGGGCCAGCTCCGTCATTTTTACCCACACCGCCCGGCTGGGATAGTGCACCTGATACAGGTTGAGGTAATATAGGGCGGCGGCGTAGCGGCCCCGGCTTTCCTGCAGGGCCGCCAGTTGCAGCAGCAGCCGCGGACTGGCCTGACCACTACGCAGCACCTGGCGGTGCAGTAGATAGGCGTTTTCCAGCTGCCCCGCTGCCGTCAGCGAATCGGCCCGCTGCAGGAGCAGAGTAGGGGACTGAGCGAGAAGTGCTTGCCAGCAAAGTGTCAGCGGGAATACGAGAAACCAGAGTTTTTTTCGGCGAAAGTTTGGCATCAACGGCACCCGCAACTACTTTTGTACCCGCAAATCAATGGCCCGCGGGCCGGCGAGCCTGCAAAGAAAATGATTCTGTAGCTCAGCTGGTAGAGCAGTACACTTTTAATGTACGGGTCCTGGGTTCGAATCCCAGCGGAATCACTAAAACCCTCTTAGCAATGCGCTGAGAGGGTTTTTTATTTTCTGCCAACGTAATTGCCAACGGTTGCATTTAGGAATGCGTGCATGAATTACTTGCTACGCTATTTGTAAGCTTAGCGGCGGATGCGGGTTGGGGGAGGGGTATAGCCAGGAAAAGACCTAACCACAGGAGTAGCTGGTCTGATTAGCATGCCTGCCGGCAGGATGCTTCTTCTTGTTCTGTCTAGCAAAAAATGCCCTGCCGTGCAGGTGCTAGAACTGCCCAGGTTGCTTAAGTTTGTTAACTAGGCGCACCTCCTTGGCCGACCGTCTACCCCGGTTATTGACTTTATGCTTACGCCCGAACAGAAAGCCCGGCAGATTATTGATGAGCAGCTCCAAGCCGCGGGCTGGCACATATTCGACAGTGGCAAGCAGAACTTCAGCGCGGGTATGGGCGTCGCCATTCGGGAGTTCCAGACCAGTACCGGCCCGGCCGACTACGCCCTGTTCGTGGACCGTAAGCTGGTCGGCATTATCGAGGCCAAGCCCGAGGGAACTTCCCGCACGGCCGTGGCCGAGCAGACGGTGCGCTACCTGACCAGCACCACCAAGTTTCTGCAGCGGGCCGCCGACCAGCTGCCCTTCGGCTACGAGGCCAACGGCGACGAGGTGCGCTTCTGCGACTGGCGCGACCCTTTGCCCCGCTCCCGCAACGTATTCAGCTTCCACCGGCCCGAAACCCTGCGCACCTGGCTGGCCGACGGTGACTTTACTCTACGCCACCGCCTCCAGAGCCTGCCGGTGCTTACTACCGCTGGCCTGCGCGACTGCCAGGTGGAAGCCATCCGCAACCTGGAAGAGTCGTTTAAGCACGCGACCGGCCCCGGGCCCTGATTCAGATGGCGACCGGCTCGGGCAAGACCTTCACCGCTGTATCGTTCATCTACCGCCTCATCAAGTTTGCCGGGGCCAAGCGCATCCTGTTTCTAGTAGACCGCGGCAACCTGGGCCGGCAGACGCTCACCGAGTTTCAGCAGTACGTGACGCCCGACGATGGCCGCAAGTTCACCGACCTCTACAACGTCCAGAACCTGACCTCCAACCGCCTCGACTCGGTCAGCAAGGTCACCATCACTACCATTCAGCGCCTGTACTCCATGCTGCGGGGCGAGGCCGAGTTTGAGGCCGGCAACGAGGAAGGCTCCGGTTTCGAGGCGGAAGCGGCCCTGGCTACGGTGCGGCCCAAGGAAGTAGCTTATAACCCCGCCATTCCGCCCGAGACCTACGACTTCGTGGTGATTGACGAGTGCCACCGCTTCATCTACAACGTGTGGCAGCAGGTGCTGGAGTACTTCGATGCCCACCTCATCGGCCTCACCGCCACGCCCGCCAAGCAAACCTTTGGCTTCTTCAACCGCAACCTAGTGATGGAGTACAGTCACGAGCGCGTCGTGGTGGATGGCGTCAACGTGGGCTCCGATATCTACCTGCTCAGCACCGTGGTGTCGCAGCAGGGGGCCACGGTGGAAAAGGGCCTGCCGGTTCAGCACGTGGAGCGGCTCACCCGCAAGAAGCGCTGGGAAGCCCTCGATGACGACCTGCCCTATGCCGCCACCCAGCTCGACCGCTCCGTGACGAACCCGAACCAGATCCGGGCCGTCATCCGCGAGTTTCGCGACGTGCTGTTTACCCGCCTGTTTCCCGGCCGGAGCATCGTGCCCAAAACTGAGGTGGTCTAGCGAGGCCGGATGGAATTGGGACGTATTTTCCTTCCGTCATGGCAACGACTCTACCCGAACAGAAGCCGGATAAGCGGCGCAAATACGACGACGCGTTCAAGGCCGAAGCGCTGCGCCTGGCCTGCGAAAGTCGCTCGACCCGGGCCGCGGCTCGGCAACTGGGCATCAACGAGAAGCTGCTCTACCGCTGGCAGCAGCAACAAGCCGCCGCCGAGCTAGGCAGCGCCGAGCTGGCCCGCGACCCGGAAGTGCGTGCGCTGCGCGTCGAGCTGCAGCGGGTGCAACGCGAGCGGGACATCTTAAAAAAGCCTTGGCCATCTTCAGCCGCGAGACGCCGTGAGCCGCTACCGCTTTATTGACCGCCACCGCCGCGGGGTGCCGGTGCGGGAGTTGTGCACGGTGCTGCGGGTGGCCCCAAGCAGTTGCTACACCTGGCGCACGCGGCGCCAGCAGCCAGTTACGGGCTGGGAGCGAGCCGTCGTGCGCGCGTTTCAGCGGCACGGGCGGCGCTACGGCACGCGGCGACTACGCGCCGAGCTGCAAGCCGAAGGTCACCGCGTGGGCCGCTGGCGCATCCGGCGCGTGCTGCAGGCGCACGGCTTGCAGGCCCAGCAGCCGCGCTCGTTTGTGCCGCGCACCACCGACTCGGCCCACGGCCGGCGCGTGGCGCCCAACCGCTTGCTGGGCCAGCCGCGCCCCACCGCTCCAGACCCCACTCTGCCCTCGCTTATCACTCACCCAACCACTTCGAAACCCATCTCCAAACAACGTCCGAATAGTGTCCGGCTTACCTGGACCACCTCACATGGCGTAGGGACAGATGTACGGACGAGTTTACCGTCGTGCCTTATGGTGTTCAGTTAAAAGGCCGTTTGTTTGAACTGATGTTCAAGGAAATCCGGGCTTTGGGTGGGTAGATGGTTGCCTTGCCGCAGGTCGGAGGACACCCCGTTGGAGGAGTCAACCTCCCGGCCTGGTCTTACGGTTTTTATCCACGGCCTTAACGGTCCGCCTTTGGGGAAGTACTACCGGCCGCCTCTTGTCTAAGCATGTGTATTGTATACTGAAACCGAAGAATGCGCCAGTGCCATAGCGTTAGGGTTTGGTCCGCCATCAGGTTGCCTTCGTGGCAGCGGACGTCCAACTGGTCACGAAACGAGCGTAGGTACTGGGACCAAAGCGTCCCGTGGGCGTCTTGAAGCACGAAATAGAACCCCGGGTCACCAAATTGCCTTCCCGAAGAAGCCAGGCGAAGCCCGCCATCGGGCCCTATACTCGGCGACAATAGAACCGTTGCATTTCCATTTGGCAGCGGAAACACCGCTTTCACGCATACCTGCCCGGATGGCAGTGTACAGGTCGAATACACGCCGGAATACAGCACCTGTCCGGTGGATTTAACGGTCCGGTACCAGACGGTATATTTCACCTTCCCGGTTCCAGGGTCGGTAAGCGTGATGAGTTCACTGTTTATCCGCTCCGAATCTTCTACCCGATTTGACGGGATGTTTAATTGCCCGATTCGGTGGCTGAACAAGGAGTTAACCAGTTTCCCCAAAATCTTAAACCATGGATTCCACTGCACCAGAAATGTCAAGCGGTAACGGCTGGTTTTTTCGTAAAAATCGATGATTGCCGGCGAAAGGCGGGCTACTTCGGCCTCCGACAGCTGCAACTCCATTATGGAAGGAAGTAGACCCCGGCCAGCAGCGTTTCTTTCGACCACCAACCCTTCTTGTTCGGCAAGCTTATCAACAAAACTATCGGCTATAACCCCGACGCTTCCCAAAGGCCCCGTCAACCACGGCACGGCCAGGGGTTCGATTCGTCTGCCCCAGAAAATGGCCCATTGCTGCGTAAACCAATCCTGAAATTTCTGCCTGGGAGAAGCGAAGCTCATTTTAGTGGTCTTGTGCCAAGCCCGGAATCATGTTGGTTCGGCCTTCCCATGCACCGTATTCCGCAATTGGTTTGAAGCGTAGCGTGGTAAACTGAAAGTGAAAATCTTTTCTTTCCCTTTCTTTCATCGCGTGGGCATGGCGCTTGGGCTGCGGAACCGCACTGTGGCCGTGAACCATGGCGACCATTTCCTTTTGAGACTTCCAGACGGAGAACGTTGACACGGTTCGGGGAAGCCTTATTGCAGCCAAGGCAAAAGACGCACCCGGATGGTCGCGAACCAACGTTTCAACGGGTCTTCCCCAACGAATAAACCTGGGCACCTGAAAAAGCCTCATCCTGGCAATCGTGACGGCAACCACCGGTGCAGTCGGTTCGTCCACCTCATTGCTGTGTTTGGGAACGACAAACCCATCAATGGCTCCCCACTGCCGCAAGTACCCCAATCGGGTATGCCATCCTTTGGCCAGCGTTTTACCGAAGTCATCTTGTTGCAAAAACCGGTCAACCGCTGCTTCATCCACCCATTGGGCAAACACGGCCATGTGCCGGATGAGCATTCGGGAGGGCGAGAAAATAGCCGAACCCAGCGTCATCGACGTCATGCATTCAGCATGGATCAGCCCCGGAACATTTTCAGGCTTGGGAGGACTCCATAAGGCTTTAATGGAAGATGTAACGGCAAGTTTTGCAAGATGAAAGGTGAACACAGTCATTGTTGATCTGGTAATCCCACGGATATACTGCGCGTGAGAGGGTTTTACAAACAGCTTGCCGCATTACCCACTCGCGGCCTTGGCTAACAGTGTGGTCTAACGATAAACCGACCGACCATCGGGCAGGTCAATTTCCAGATGGAATTCGGATACCGCCATCCATACTGCTGTTTTGCGTACGAGTTCAACGGCACTATACCAGTTCCAGAACACGGTGGTTTTCGTTTACGGACTAAGGTGGGGTGCCGATGGACAGGCGCCCACCGGCACCGGTGCCGGTTATCCACTCAACACACGGGTTGTCGGTGGGCCAGGGGCCTCGTGGCGGGACACGGCCGGGCCCCGCTACCCGATGGCAATGGCGACGTTGCCCTTCTTGTGCCCCTGCTCCACGTACCGATGCGCCGCGACGATGTCCGCCAACGGGTAGCACCGGTCCAGCACCGGCCGGAGCGCCCCGGCTTCCACCAACTCTTTCACCCAGCGCAAATCCGGGGCGGATTCGGGCACCGGCTCCCCCACCACCAGGCGGAGCCGGCCCCGCAGCCGGGCCCAGTGCATCGGCAGGCTTTTGAGCGGCGCCGTCACGTCGACGTACGCGCCCCTGGGGCGCAGCAGCCGGGCGCCGAAGGCGAACGAGTAGCCCTCGACCGCCACGAAGACCACGTCGTAGGTCTGCAGCTGCTGGGCGTACCCGGCCGCGGTGTAATCGACGATGGTGGCGGCCCCCAAGGCGCGCACCCACGCCGCGTCGGCGCCGCGGCACAGGGCCGTGACCTGCGCCCCGAAATAGCGGGCGAGCTGCACCGCGTACGAGCCCACGCTGCCCGCGGCCCCGCAAACCAGCACCCGCTGCCCCGGGCCGACCGCTGCCCGGCGCAAGTAGTGCAGGGCGGTTCGGGCACCGAT
Source organism: Hymenobacter sp. B81 (assembly GCF_044628455.1). Classification (NCBI taxonomy): domain Bacteria; kingdom Pseudomonadati; phylum Bacteroidota; class Cytophagia; order Cytophagales; family Hymenobacteraceae; genus Hymenobacter; species Hymenobacter sp. B81. The sequence continues at coordinate 307,663 of NZ_JBIYZW010000001.1, forward strand.
CGGCAGGGCCGCGGCCTCTTCGAACGTGCTGCCGACCGGCATGGGGCTGATGGCCGCGTGCGCCGGCAAGCAGATGTAGTCGGCGTAGGCGCCGAAACTGCGCAACGCCGCCGCGAAGACCCGCTCGCCCGGCCGGAACCCGCGCACCTCGGCACCGACGGCCTCGATTTCGCCCGCCAGCTCCACGCCCAGAATGGGCTGGCGCGGCTTGCGCCAGCCCAGCGCCAGGCGGGCGGGCAGCCAGTAGGCCCGCGGGACGCGGAAGCCGCGGACCCGGCAATCGGCCGCCGTGACGGTGGTGGCGCGGATGCGGATCAGGAGTTCGTCGGGCCGGGGCGTGGGACGGGGCACCTGCGTCAGCTGCAGGACGTCCGGCGGGCCGTATCGGGGGCAGATGACTGCGTTCATCGGGCGGGGCGTGGGCTTCGGGAGAGGGCCAAAGCTCGGGGCGCCCCCGCCCGCGTTCGTTGACTTGGGTTAAGAAACGACCGCCGGGCGAGCCGGCGGCAAGCGTTACCTTTGGCCGCGCCCCCGGAGCGGGCCCTGGCCCCTGCCGGCAGGGCGACGGCCCCCGCCACCCACCTGCCGCTCGCGCCCATGACCGACCACGTCCTGCACCTGCTCGCCCAGTACCTGCCGCTCACGGCCGCGGAGGCGGACGCCGTGGTGGCGCACGGGCTGATCCAGCACATGCCCGCAGGCACCGTGCTGCTGCGCGAGGGCGCCGTCGCCCGGGCGTGCTACCTGGTGCTGCAGGGCTGCGTGCGGAGCTATTTTCTGCTGGAGGGCCAAGAGAAAACCGCGGCGTTTTACACGGAAGGCCAGCCCCTGCTGACGGTGAGCTACACCACGCAGCAGCCCGCGGCGCACTACCTGGTCTGCGCAGAGGACTGCTGGCTGCTGAGCGGCAGCCCCGCAGGCAACCAGGCGCTGTTCGAGCGCTACCCCCGGTTGGAGACCCTGGGCCGGTTGATCAGCAGCGCGCTGCTGGCCGAGACGCAAACCACGCTGGACAGCTACCGGAACCTGTCGCCGCAGCAGCGCTACCTGCAGCTGCTGCAAACCCGCCCCGAGCTGGTGCGGCGCGTGCCCCAGTACCACCTGGCCAGCTACCTGGGCATCCAACCCGAATCGTTGAGCCGCATCCGCCGACGCCTCCAGCGCGAGCAGGCGTAGCCCGTCGCCGGCAGGCGCCCGCCCACCTCCTCAGGACGCCACCCCGATGAGGTGTTGGTCATGTGTTGTCAGTCGGTAGCAGAGATGATGCTGCCCGCAGGCCATTGGAAGATCCAATTTGCGCTTATTATGCTTCCGTGCAGTGGGGGTGCTGGCCAAGGCCGCCCATCCACAAGCTGCCGACCTGCCGCACAAAATGTCCGTCCTCGCGTCGGTACCCGCTCCGGCCGTGCCGCAACGTCCGCTACCGATCCTGCTGTTGTTCCAGGGGCACTGTACGCTGGTTCAGCCACCGCCACGCGGCCAGTAGAGAGTAGAAGACCTGGAAGTCGAAGTGCTCGTTTAAGCGGGCCAGCACCTGGGTGTTGAGATACGGCAGGGGCGTGGCTGGGGCAAGCAGCACCGCCAGGCTACGCAGCTGCGGGCATTGGGCATGGATGCCCGGCACCCACTCGTGCTCCAGCCAGGGCCCGGCCTCGCCCCACTCCCCACTCGAATCGCGCAAGTCGTGGAATAGGCCCCGGGGTTGCCAGTGTTGGTTGAGTAGCAGCCCAGTGTGCGCCGCGCGCACCAGCTCGTCGCCCGTCACGTGGCCGTGCCAGCGGACGTAGAGCACCTGCGGGCCGGGAAAAAACGTGTAGTCGGCCACCACCGCGCCGAACGAATCGTGGGTGGTGTGCACGGCCTGGCCCCGCGGACTTCCCGCCGACGTCCATCGGGCAACACGATCCTTGGCTAGTATTCTATCCATTGATAGATAAAGTATAAAAAACAGGGCGTTTTATGGAAGCTTCGCGGAAAATGATGAAGGGGGGAAGCTACAAACGAGGGTTAAGGCTCGTTCGCGGTCAGTTGCATGCTTGCTCGGCTCAATGCGAAAATCTGCCCTTGCGTGTACCACGGCCGAGTACGTTCGTATAGGCTCGGCAACTCGCCCGGAAAACGGGTGCGGCCTTCCCCGAATCTGCATGGAAAAGCTGACCAGTGTGCTGCTGGTGGATGACGATAAAACCACCAACTTTCTCAACCAAGCCTTGCTCGCACGACTAGGCGTAGCCGAGCGCATCCACGTGGCCCTTGACGGGCAGCAGGCGCTGGAGTTGGTGCAGCAGGACCGCACTGCCCCGACGCCCGATTGTCCGGCGCTCATCCTGATGGACGTGAACATGCCGGGCATGAACGGCATTGAATTTCTGCAACACTACCGGCTGCTACCTGCCGCGCAACGACATGCGACCGTGATGCTGACCACCTCCCTGCACCCGCGCGACGTGGAACAGGTCCAGGAGCTGGGCGTACATGGCTTCCTGAACAAGCCGTTGAGCCCGGAGAAGGTCGGCGAGCTGCTGCGTACGCACTTTCACCGGGAACTGCCGGCTACGTAGGCGGCGCCTCTATTCGATTGCCTTGGGGCATCCGGCCCGGCCATTGGCTGGAACCCGCAAGAGTCGGCCCGGTATTTTCATGGGTGCTTTTGTAGCGCAGCGGCCTTCTTTTGATACAGCTACGCGCCCCAGCGCCCGATTCGCTGCTGCCTGAGCGGGTGGGCCGCTCCACCTGCTGAGAGGCGGCGGCCGCTTAACTTTACGGTAATGTTGCCGCACTCTTGGGAGACAGGCTTGCCACTGTCCCTTGACTCTTCTTTGCTGAAGGCTCCACCTGCCTCGGCGAGTCTCATTTCTCGGCTTCCATGTCTATCCCTGACGCGCATACAGCAGCTCCGCACGACCCTGCCACCTCCTTTGGCTTCCCGTTCCACGGTCGGTCCGGCCCGAGCCCCGACCTGTTGTGTGCCCTGGAGGACGTGGCCCGCACCGGTAGCTACGAATGCGACCTAGTGACCATGACCTTTCGTTTTTCCGACGGGCTGTTTCGTTTGTTCGGAGAAGCGCCGCAGTCGTTTGCGCCGAGCCTGGCCTTTATTGACGCCCGCTCCCACCCCGACGACGTTCCCGTGGTCCGGCAGGTGCTCGACGAGGCCGCGGCCACCGGCCAGCCGTATTACTACCAGCGTCGCATTTTCGGGCCCGGCGGGCGTGCGGGAGCCCGACCCGTTCCTGTTTTTGGTCCGCGAGAACCCGTTAGGCCAGTGGATAGCCTCGACGCTAGCGCCGCGCTTTGGCCGTACCGCCGAAGTGCGCAGCATCGAGCGCGTGTTGCAGCTGATGCTGCGTTACGGTCAGGAACTGGTGACCATGTATCAACGAGGGCAAATTGAAGACGCCCGAGCCGGACTGGAGCAGATTGACGCGTATGCGGCCGAAATTGACGCCTGGCTACAGCACTTGGAGCACCGCCCCGCTGCCTGACCGCAAGCGTGCGCAGCTCTGAAAGCGGTGCTTAAGCTACCGAACAGCGTAAAACCCAACCGTCACAGGTAATGGTTGTTTGGAGGTAATTGCTTTTCAAGACGATGTGTTTTAAAACGTCGCTTGAATAAGCGGCATCTACCCGTTCCATTCCTTCGCATTCCGTCACCAGGACCCGGATGCGTACGCGTTCCTGACCTAAGTGCCATTCCCAAAGTTTCTACTGTTCTTTGGGGCGGACCAGGGAGAACTGCCGCAGCCACCGCCGGGCTTCTTCTGGGTCGGCAAACAATTCGGCTTGAAAAGCGGTGAGCTGCTGGTAAAAGCTTACGGCTGTGGCGTCGGCCATCGTCTCGCGGGTGGTAACCATGGCAAAATGCGTTAGGCCCGCGGCCGCCGCCTGGGGAGCCCAGGTGTTGACCACCCAGTCAAGTGAATGCTCCCACGGGCCCAGCACGGCGCGCGTGTCGTTGAGCACGGCGTGGTACCCAGACGCGGCCAGGGCGGCAGTATAGGCCGCCGCGCCGGTCCGGATGTTGTCGCCGGTTAGGTAGCCCATCCAGACCACATCAATCCAGCGGTCGATCGGATTGGGTTCGACGATGAGATAGGTGCGTCCAAGCGCGCTTTTCAATTCCTGTCGCATGGCCTACTGCTCGGGGGTAAGGGGCAATACTTGCTGCAGCCACTGCTTGGCGGCATCCAGCGTAGGCAGGGTGCGGGTGTGAAAAGTGTAGTGCTCGCTGCGCGTGACGTTGGTCACGTACTGCTGCGCCGCAATCTTGCCGAAGACGGTTTCGGCTTCGACGATAGCGATATAGCGCACCCCCGCCTGATAGGTGCGCGGATTCCAGTCGGTGTGCAGCCATTCCTGATCGGCGGAGCGGATGGCGCCCAGCCCGCGTGAATCGGCGATCCAGCCCAGCGGGCCGGGGTGACGCGGAGCCTCAGCGATGTAGTGGGCTTGGGCTTGGCTCATGAGGTAGCGCAGCTGGGCGCTGTTGGCGAAGCCAGTCCACTGAATGATGATGCACGGCACCTCCGGGGCCAAATAAACGGCCCCGTAGGTCTCGGAGACTAGAGTAATGTCGCTCATACGTTTCCCGCCCTACGGCTATACTCTGGCAAAGATTCACGCCCCGCAAATTCCTATGCTGGAACGGGGGCAACAGGAGAGCGGAAACCAGAGGGTAACTTCACCCCAATTGTGGCGGGTCAGGGACGGGAGCGGCGGGAAAACCCAGAGTGAGGCATCCTGAAATTTTGGCCTGGGACCGACCCACTCGCGCCCTTGTGACGCGCTCCTTTTCTTGGCCGCTGGCCCCCTGACTCCTGGACTGTCCGCAAACCGACTATGGTCGTGCGCCCCTGCCTAAGAGCAATCACCGTTTTGAAGAAATAGTAGTGGGTGGTTTGCGCAGATGACCGCACTTTACATAGTAAGGGTGGCTGTTGCAAAACGAATAAAGATCAAGCAAAGCTGGTTGGGATGCGCTAGTACCATTCCTGCTGATTGGAGTGGGTGCTGGTGCAGGTACTTCTTCAGGTTGTAGGCCATGGCCGCTACGTACATCACCTTCGCAGCCTCTTCCCGGCCTTTCTTGCTCATGTGGCGCAAGCCGTAGTAGTTGACTAAGCTGCCTAATACGGGCTCGACCGTGGCCGCCCGCAGCCGCCGCATGTGCTTGCCCAGACGGGCAGTTAAACGGGCGGTCATGCGTTCGTAGTGGGCCTTGTACACGGTGTGATGCAGCTTCTTTTACTTCGACTGCTGTCCCTTGCACTGCGCCGCGAGCGGGCAGGTCCGGCAATCTGAGGTCTTGCCCATGTACCGCTTCTTAGCGTTGCCTTGCGCGTCGACCACCACCCGGTCGAAGGCCAAGCGTTTGCCCTGGCGACAGACGTAGCTGTCGCTGCCGGCGTCGTAGGTGAAGCCGGCCCGCTCTGCTTGGTACTTGCCGTGGGACGGAATGTAGCCGGTCAGGCCCCGGGGTTCCAGCTGCGCGTAGTTCTCGCCGGAGCCGTAGCCCGCGTCGGCCACGACGTTCTGCAGGACCAGGCGCCACCCGAGCAGGCGGTGCCGGGTCGCGTCGACGATGCCCAGCAGGTAGCGGCTGTCGCGCCAGTCGGCCAGGTCGGCCTGGATGTGGGTGATCATGTGCCGGGCCGCGTTCACGCTCACGCTGACCGTGTACACCAGCGGCGGGGCTTGCCCGTTTTATAGGTGATCCGCGCCTCGGGGTCGGCCGGGCTGTAGTGGGTCAGGTTGCTGACGAGCTGGCCGGTTTTTTGGTGCCGGGCCTGATCGATGACTTCGTGGAAGCGCTGGATGTGGCGCAAGCGCTGCGGGGAGGCGGTGATGCGCGAGGCGCTGGCCGGGCGGAAGGGGTTCGCCGGAGCGGCCGGTCCTGTGGGAAGTTCGGGCTGCAGCCGGCTCATGGAGGCGTTGGCTTTGATGTAGGCCGAGTTGATCACCTGGGTGTGCCCGCTCATCAAGCCCTGCTTGATGCACAAGCCCACTAGGTGAGTGAAGCAGGCCTCGAAAGTCGCCACCGGGATGCGCTGTCGCGTGCGCGAGAGGGCGCTGTGCCAAGGTAGGGGCTCCTCCAGGGCATACCCCAGGAAGGCGCGGATGCTTAGGTGCAGCTGCGCCAGCTCCAGCAGCTTCCGCTCGGAGGTGATGTTCTCCAGGTGCCCGACCAACAGCAGCTTCAGGAACACCACCGGGTCGAGCGAAGGACGGCCCGTGAGGCTGTAGAATGGCGCGAGCAGCGGCCGAACAAAGCTGAAATCAACTGCCTGCAGCAGGTGTTGGTAAAAGTGGGGCGCCGGCTCCAGCTTCACCAGCGCCGGCTGAATCGGGTGAAAGCCTAGCATGAGCTAACAACCCCAACACCCGTTAGTGGTTGCCTTTTGCAACACCCACACTGCTTATGGGTGGTGTTGCACACCAGCAGGCTCCGGACTGGGAACGGCCTGCATCTGCGCGTTGGTAAGGCGGGGCAGCAGTAAGCCCTTGTTGGTAGCGCTTAGCTCCAGCAAAGCCGAGTCATTGGGCGTGGCGGTGCCAATGCCCACCGAGCCGGTCGTTTGGGCAGCAGCCAGCACGGGGCCGCTGCTGAGAAGAGTGCGAAGTACAGTTGACGCATATCGTCGAGCGTGGATAGCGCGCTTAGGGTGCGGGTGTGGTGATGGCGTGAGTAATCAGGAACCGGTCGAGTAGGCGTGGCCTTATGTACCGCTACTCCACCAACAAGCGCACCCAGCGCCCTCCGCTTAGGACTAGGTACATACCCATGGGCAAGCGGGGTGGCAGCGCAAGCCAGGCTGTGCCCGCCGTGTCGGCCATAGTTGTAAGCACGAGACGGCCTTGGGTGTCGTGCACCTGCACCGTTGCGCCCGGCCCGGTACCTGTCAGCACCGCCGCTGCGCGCGCCGGGTTAGGCGCGAGCGTCAGCCCGGCCGCTTGGCTCTGCGCCACCACCCGCACGGGCGAGTGGCTGAACGTGCCGTCTTTGTCCCCCTGCCGCAGCCGGTAGTACAGCAGGCGGGCGCCAGTAGGCACCCGGGTATCCACCAGGCTATAGCTGCGCACAGCCGTGCTGCTGCCCGCCGCCGTCACCGAGCCGATGGCCGCAAACGCGCGGCCGTCTAGGCTGCGTTCGACTTCGAAGGACTGGCTGTTCCGTTCGCTGGCCGTGGCCCAGTCCAAGCGCACGGCCGCCGGGCCCTGGGACACGGCCGAAAATTGCGTCAACTCCACCGGCAGCGGTTGGCGGGTTCCGGTCAGGTAAAACTCGGAGAAGTGGTCGGTGACGGTGCATTCGGCTGTGAACCAGTCGGCGCCGGGAAGCACCGCGGCCGGAGCGGCTAATAGACGTCGTTCGCCCGTTTGGCTGTTGTCGCTCAGCTCGCAGTTCTCGTTGGCCCCCTGGTACTGCGACACGCTCAACCCGTGTAGCGTGGCGTTGGCGTCCACGGCCTGCAGGCGGGTCAGTTCGCTGCTCAGGCCAAAGAAGCGCACCCGTACGCTCTGGCCCGGGAAGGCAGCGTTGGTTGCATCCAGGTAGAAGTTGCGGTCCAGGTAGTGGCCGCCGTCCCGGCGCACGGCGGCACGGGTAGCCGTGCCCAGGGCTTGGATGCCGGCTGTGACGGTCCCCAGGTTACGCGTGTCTTCGATGGCGGCCACCACGGCCCCGCCTTGGGCGGCGGGCAGGCGCAGGTAGCGCCAGCTGTCGGCCCCGCCACTACCGCTCAGAACCACAGGGGCCGTGCTCAGGCAGCCGCTGGCGGCCGTGCCACGATATACCTGCAGCACCTCAAATGCACTCGACGATAAGGTGGCCGTGCCGCCAGGGGTCGTAACGGCCACGACACTAGCGCCGGCCGGGGCACCCACCGGCACGACGGCCGTCAATCGGGTCGAGGAGGCGTAGGTCACGCCGTCGGCGCCCACCCCGCCGAAAGTGACCGTGCTGCCATGCGTGAAACCCGCGCCGGTAAGCACGACCGGCATGCCCGGCAGCTCGGCGTCGGAGCCGAGCGCCGCGAGGGTGGGCACCGGCGCCTGCTCGAAATGGTTCAAGGTGCCGCCCTGCCTGCCCGTAAAGGCATCCAGCAGCCCGTCCCCGTTCAGGTCCGTGAAAGCGGGGCAGGTGTATTGGTAGAAGAAGTAAATGCCGTTGAATCGGTCGGCGACCAGGGTAAACGTACCCGCGTTGGCTGCCGCCTGCTCGTAGTGGTTCAGGTTGCCGTCCTGCTCGCCGACGAGCAGGTCCAATAGGCCATCCCCGTCCAGGTCCACAAAGGCCGGGGTTGCGTAAGCGCCCACGTCCAGGCCGTTGAAGCTGGTGGTGACCAGCGGAAAGCTGGCCGCGTTCGGCGCTGCCTGTTCGTAGTGCCGCAGCGTACCGCCGATCATTCCTACGACCAGATCGAGCAGCCCGTCCCCGTCCAGGTCCGTGAAGGCCGGGGCCGAATCGGAGCCTACGCTGATGCCACTAAAGCTGGAGGTGACCATAGCAAAGGTAGCTGAGCGAGCCGCTGCCTGCTCGTAGTGGTTCAGGTTGCCGGAACCCTCGCCCACGATCATATCCAGCAGCCCATCCGCGTCCAGATCCGTGAAGGTCGGCATGGCATAGTTCCCGACGTCGATACCGTTGAAACGGGTGGTGACCAGGGCAAAAGCGGTGGCGTTGGCCACCGTTTGCTCGTAGTGGTGCAGATAGCCTTGGGCATTGCCGATGATCAGATCGAGCAGCCCGTCTCCGTCCAGGTCCGTGAAGGCCGGGGCCGATCCTTGGTGCACATCAATGGCGTTGAAGTAATCCGTTACCTCGGGAAAAATGTAGCTATCGGCCCTGTCGACCCCGAAGGCCACCGTGCTCAGGGCCGTGCCCCCGCCCGTGGTCACCAGCAACTGGTGGGTGCTGGCCCCGCGCGGTACGGTCACGTTCAACTGCGTGGCCGAGGCGACGCTGAAAGCCGCGGGCACCTCGCCGAAGCGCACGCCGGTGACGCCGGTGAGGTCCGTGCCCGTCACGGCTACGGTGCTGCCCGGCGTCCCGCTGGCCGGGCTGAAACTGGTGATGGCGGGCGTTTGGGCCAGAGCCGGCTGGGTCAGCAGCAGGCCGAGGAAGGCCACGTGCCGGACCGTTCGCGCCAGAGCACAGGAGAAGTGTTGCATGCAGAGAAAAGAAAACCCATAGCATCAACCTGGTACTATGGCTCCTGCAATATAGAGTTCAAGCCAGCTGCTGAGCTTCGGAATCGATGAAAAGCAGCCCAAAACCGACCGTTCTAGCCTCTTTTTCGCGTGGGCGCTTGCTTCCTTCCCCGGCCGGACCAGGGCGTTGTCCAGTTCAGGAGCCAAGCCAGCGTTGCAGAAAAGCAGCAAAGGCCTCCTTGTACTGCGGGCTCACCGGCACCTGCAGCCCGCCCACCTGCACAGCCGTACGCGTGACGGCCTCGACGCGCGCCAGGTTCACGATGTAGGAGCGGTGCAGGCGCAGAAACTGGCTCGCGGGCAGCTTGTCCTCCAGGGCCCGCAGGCTGGTGAGCACCAGCAAGGGCTTCAGCGGCCCCACCCGCTGCACCTGCACGTAATCCTTCAGGCCTTCGATGTAAAGGATGTCGGCCAACGGCACCTTGACGTACTGGTAATCCACCTTGAAGACCATGCTCTCGGGTTCGGCCGGAGGAGCGGGCGGGGCCTGCGTGCGTTCGTAGTACGCCAGGGCCTTGCGGGCGACCTGCAGGAAGTCGTCGTAGACAAACGGCTTAAGCAGGTAGTCGAGCGCATCGACCCGGTAGCTTTCCAGCGCGAACTGGGTATAGGCCGTGGTAAACACCACGCGCGGCCCGGCTCCTCCCGTGCGGTGCAGCAGGCGGGCCAGCTCCAAGCCGTTGAGCTCGGGCATTTCAATGTCGAGAAACAGCAGGTCCACGCGCTGCTGCCCGATGGCGCGCAGCGCGTCCAGGGCGTTGGCGTAGCGGCCCACCAGGCGCAGGAAGGGCGTTTGCTCGATGTGGGCGCACACCCGGTTCAAAGCCAGCGGCTCGTCGTCGACGGCCACGCAGGTTAACTCCATCAGGCAGCTAGTTGCAGGGTCAGGTGCACGGCAAATTCGCCCGCGGGCGTGCGTTCCGTGATGTGCAGCGTGTGCCGGCCGGGGTAGAGCAGCGCCAAGCGGCGGCGCGTGTTGGCCAGCCCGATGCCGCTGCCCTCCGCCAGCACGGTGCGGTGGGGGGCAAACACGCAGTTGCGCACTTCCAGCGTCAGCTCCGACCCGGCCTGGGTCAGGGCCAGAAAGATGGTGGCGGGCTCGGCCGTGCTCACCCCGTACTTGAATGCGTTTTCCAGGAAAGGCAGCAAGAGCAGCGGCGCCATAGTACGGTCGTCGAGGTTGGCCGGTACGCGCAGGTCGAGCCGCATGTTGGCCATCAGGCGCAGCTGCATCAGGCTGGCGTAATCCTGCAAAAAGGTCACTTCCTGACTGAGTAGCACGGTGGGCGCCTGCGCTTGGTAGAGCACGTAGCGCATCAGGCGGGAGAGTTGATAGAGCGCCCGTTGCGCCTGGGGCACGTCCACCTCCGTCAGGGCGTAGATGTTGTTGAGCGTGTTGAAGAAGAAGTGCGGGCTGAGTTGCTGCTGGAGGTACGAGAGTTCGACCTGCTGCTTTTCCTGCTCCAGGCGCTGGCTCCGCAGTTGCTGCTGCTGTCCGTGCCGCGCCACGGTCAGTTGGGTACCCATGCCTACCACCAGCACGGCGGAGATGAAGATGACCAAGGCAAAGCCCGGCGGATGAGGAAACATTGCCCCTGCGGAGGGGCGCCGCGGCGGGCGGAAACCTGGCCCACCGGCCCGGGGCGGCGGGCACAGCAATGCGGCCGCCCCCGTTGTGGCGAGCAGCAAGGCCCCCACAAATAGCCCGTAGCCCAGGCGCCGGCCGCGCAACAGCAGCCGCGGTGCGCCCCATCCGGTGTTGAAGTAATACGCTATTACCAAGCACGCCAGCAGGACTGCCAGGCGCGGGAGCACGTTGGCCAGGGGTTCCAGGCCGTCGAGCAGGGGCGGCAGCACCGGCAGACTGGCCAGCAGCAGCGCGCCCAGCAGCGGCACCGCTTGGGACCTCAAACGAGAAAAGGGAACCTGCATCTGCACGGAGTCCAGTTAGCGGTGGATGTAGCTACAATAGTAAGGGGCCATTGTGCAGGAACCAGTGCCCGTCCATCACAACCGGCGTTTTATCGATCAGCGGCGCCCGAAAACCGATGGACGCCCCTATGACGCTGCAGGAAACGGCGCAGCGTCTAGTCCATAACCGGCAGAGCTGCATCGGTTACGGGCACGGGTACGCCTTTCCGGTGCTGCCCACTTCAATTTATGCGGTATAGCTGCTCTAAACCGTCGGCTTATTCAGCACTACCCCGCTTGGCTCGGGAGGCCGTGGTCCGATTCTACACCCGCCCCAGCCAGACCCGAAAGGTCGCCCCTGCGCCTTCCCGACTTTCCACCTCAATGCGGCCCCCGTTGGCTTGCACGATGCGGTTGACCAGGTAGAGCCCCACGCCTGACCCGGGCGTGTGCCCGTGCAGACGGCGGAACAGGTGAAACAATTCCTGTCCGTATTTCTGCGCGTCGAAGCCCAAGCCGTTGTCTTGCACCGCCAGGACGACTTGGTCGTCGGCCACGTGTACGGCCAGGTGGATGCGCGCGGGGCGGTTCGGATCGGCGTACTTCAGGGCGTTGCTCACCAGGTTCAGCAGCACGGTCCGCAAGTTGGCGCGGGGAAAGGACAACGTGGGCCGGGCGGCGAAATCGGTGGTGATGCGGGCCCGGGTCGCGTGCGCCTGTGGTCCCAAGGTGCGGAGCACCTCGGCCGTCAGCTCGGCCAGGGCCACGGTTTCGGCCGGCGCGGAGCCGGCTTGCTGGGCGTGGCCCAGGGCCGCCAGGTCGTCGATGGTGCCGTTGAGCTGCTGCAGCGCGTGCCGAATGTGGGGCAACAACACCTGCTCCTCCCCGGAGTCAACCCCAGGAACGCTGCGCAACAGCTCGTCGAGCAGCCCGCCCAAGTTCTGCACGGGCTGCTTCAAGTCGTGCGAGGCGGCGTATACGAAATTGTCCAGGTCCAGGTTGGTGCGCACGAGCTGTTGGTTGGTGGCCTGCAGCTGCGAGGTGAGCTGCTGCAAAGCCTGCTCGGCTACCTGCTGCTCGTGCACGTCGAGTACCACGCCTACCAAGCCGGCGTAGCTGCCCGCGGCGTCGAAGCGCGGCGTGGCTGCGTCGATGGCCCAGCGGTACTGCCCGTCGGCGCGCCGCAGCCGGTATACGACCCGGAACGGCCCCTGTCGGGCGTTGGCATTGCGGAAGGCAGCTCCGGCGGCGGGCGCTTCGTCCGGGTGCACCGCGTCCAGCCAGCCAAAGCCCAGGGCGTCGGCTTCGGTTTGGCCGGTGTAGTCGTACCAGGGCCGGTTCAGGTAGGTGCAGTCGCCGGCCGGATTGGTGACCCATAGGATGGCCGGCACGTGGTCGGCCATGCTACGGAAGTACTGCTCGCTTTCAAGCAAGCTGTGCTGCAGGCGCTTGAGTTCGTGGATGTCGCTGGCGGCGCCCACCCACTGCACCTGCCCGGCCGCGTCGCGCATGGCTACGGCCCGGCCCTGGTGCCAGCGGTACGCGCTGGTGGCCGCCACGCGCAGGCGCAGCTCGACCTGGAACGGCTCCCCGCTCTGCACGGCCGCCCGCCAGGCCTGCAGGGTCGGCTGCTGGTCGTCGGGGTGCACGGCCTGCAGCCAACTCGCCCCTAGGCCAACCCCGCCAGAATCAAACTGCGCCCAGTGCGGACTCAGGTAGGTTGTGTTGCCCTGCGCGTCGGCTTCCCACACGACCAGGGGAGTGGCCTCTGCCAGGCGACGGAAGCGCGCCTCGCTTTGCTCCGCTTGCTGCCGGGCGCGCACCTGCTCCGTGACGTCGAAGCAGAACACCAGCACGCCGTCGACTTGGCCGCGGGCGTCGCGGCGCGGGTGCTGCACGTAGTCGAAGTACCGGTCTTCCACGGCCCCGCCCACAGTGCGGGGCAGCGGAATGCGCATGCCCAGCTCGCGGTGCGCCCGCCCTGTTTCGTACACCCGGCGCAAGGTGTGGTAAGCGTCCAGGTGCATCAGTTCCGGCAGTGCTTCGCGCAAGGGCTTGCCCAGCAGAGCGCGGCCGGGAAACATCTGCTGGTAGCTGGGATTGACGAGCTCGTACACGTGATCCGGCCCTCCGACGATGCAGATGGCGGCCGGCACTTCCTGGTAGAGCTGCTGCAACAACTGGCCCTGGTGCTCGGCTTCTTGCCGGCTGTTTACCTGCTCGGTCACGTCGTACGCAAAGACGGAAACGCCGGTAATGCGACCGTGTTCGCGGTAGGCCTGGTACGTAAAATCGAAGAATTTCTCCTGGGGCACCTGGCCTTCCCGCGCATCAATAACCAGGCGCATTTGCTCTCCAACGTGGGTTTCTCCGGTGCGGAACACGTGGTCAAGCAGCGCGACAAAGCCTTGGTCTGCCGCCTCCGGCTGCACCTCGGCAAGCGGGCGTCCGAGCATGTCGCGCCCTGCAAACAGGGCTTGATAGGCCTGGTTGTAGTAGACCAAGCGGTGCTCCGGCCCGTGCAGCAGGCAAATGGCCGCGGGCGTTTGCTCGAACACCTGATGGAGCATTTCCGGCTCCGGCATGCGGGCACACGGATCGTGGGCGGAGGAAGGCGGAATGTTCAAGCGGGCAGGTGAGTAAGCGGCGTGGGCAGACAAGGTACGGCGCACAACTGCCGTTTGGTCGTCCGAGTGCGCCCCTGAACGGCCTACCCGGCCTAACGTAGCCAACAGAACATGATGAGATTCGGAGCCCATCTGCTGGAAGGCGGCCTCTGTTATTGCCAGAGAACCGAGGCTGAAAACCAGGTCCAAAAACAGCAGGCGCCCTGTCGTTATAAACCTGGCTTACAGGGGTAGTGCAGTTATTCCTTGGTTTGTAATGCAAAGCCTCAAAGGTACAACCCTTTGCTGCTCCAGCAGCGGCGAGTGTGCGGAACATTCCCCGCCGTTGAGCGGCGGATCGATTCCAGGTTTCCCACGACGCCTGGGGCTGCCAGCTGGTGCCGGCCGTTTACCCGGTAAATACCCCGCATTCTGCGTTTCCACCCCAGGCGGCTACCTGCTGATGAGGAACCGGGCTTTCTCTCATTTTTGCCCGGTATAGAAGGTCAGAAAGTAGATACCCGTGGGAATGTGCCCCAACTGGAGAGTAACCTTACGGTGTGCGGGCGTGGACCGAAGCACGAGTTTGCCGGTCACATCGGTGATAAACAGCTCCCTAATTCTGCTTTTCAGTTCCACGTGCAGGACATCGAAGGTCGGATTGGGGTAGCACTTTCACGCCTTCCCTTTTTCGGGCCGGGGGATTGGCCGGCACCGTATCCGGGACGGTGGCCGAATGCAGTGCGGACGCTGGGCGCCTGGCAGTTGGTCGTGTACGCATACCCGGTAATGAGCTTGATTAAGACGGCATCGAGCCGCTCTACCTCGAACTGGTCCGCGGTCGGCTTGAGGCAGGCATTGCCCACTTAGCTGTCGTCAGAAACACTTTCAATCCCGGAGTCTTGTGGGCCGGGCAGTAGGGCCATATTTGTTGTCGCAAAGCCGCTGTTACCATGAACCGCCTCGACCGCCTCACCGCTCTTCTCCTGCAGCTGCAGACGCGCCGCTCGGTGCGAGCAGGAGACCTGGCCAAACGCTACGAGGTCAGCGCCCGCACCATCTACCGCGACCTGCGCACCCTGGAGGAAGCGGGGGTGCCTTTGCTGGGCACCCCAGGAGTGGGATTTTCGCTGGCCGAGGGCTACCGACTCCCGCCGGTGATGTTTAGCCGGGAGGAAGTCACGGCGCTGATTACGGCGGAAAAGCTTGCCGAACAGTTCACCGACGTGCCTACCGCCCAGCGCATGCGCGCAGCCATGGACAAGGTGCGCGCCGTGCTGCGCCATGCCGACCGCGACTACGCGCAGGATCTGAGCCCCCACATTGCCGTGCGCCACCGCGGCCTCGAAGTAGCGCCCGGCGTTGGGGTAGGTTCGGAAGCGGATGTGCGGCAAGTGCTGCTCGGCGGCGTATCCAGTCAGCAGGCTGTGGCCCTCGACTACCGGGCCGGCTTCGGAGCAACCCCCAGCCAACGCGTGATAGAGCCCATCGGTCTGTACTTCGACTTGCACTGGCACGTGGTGGCTTACTGCCGCCTGCGTCGGGCCCTGCGCAACTTCCGCCTCGACCGCATTGCCGACGCTCGTTTGCTTTCGGAGACGTTTGCCCCCCGCCCCGAAACCCTGCAGAGCTACTGGGAGCAGCAGCAACAGTTCCGGCACCGGGTGGTCCTGCGCTTCAGCGCCGCGGGCTGGCCGCTGGTGCGCGACGACAAGTACTACTTTGGCTGGGTGGAAGAGCAGGCCCGACCCGAAGGAGTAGAAATGACGCTGTTGTTGCCCGCACTCCGCCCGCTGGCCCACTGGCTGCTGTACTTCGGGGCGCAGGTGAGCGTTGTTGAGCCAGCCGAACTGCGGGAATTGGTGTGCGACATGGCTGCCACCGCCTGGCGCCACCATGCCGGGCCGACGGCAACCGGGTCGGGAACTGATCCAAACCCGGCCGCGCACGTCGCTTGAACCTATCGGTAGCCAGTTGCATCGGCGGGCTTGCCAGGCTCTTCTACCTCGCGCAGGTAGCGCCAGGCGTCGGGGCAGGAACCGTCGAGGTCGGTAAATCCATAGAACTGGGCTAATTGCACGCTCGACAAGGACTGACCGTTCCAGCGGGCCCGATCGGGGTCGGCCGCTAGCGCAGCCACGGCCCGGCCTACGAAGCGTGGCGTTTCCGATATAACGAAGTGCGGCTCCCGGGCGGTGGCGTCGCGCCAATTGGCCTCCTGCACCCCAAACAAGTCCAGCATCATTTCCGAACGCAGCCAGCCCGGCGTCATAGCCACGGCTGTGGCGCGGTGGGGGTGCAGCTCCTGCGATTGGGCCCAAGCCAGGCGGGTTACGGCATTTTTGGCCAGGTCGTAGAAGGCTGACAGGCGGTAGTGCGTGGCGTTGTATTCGGCAGTGCCGTCGGTCATTTCCACCAGCAGTCCGCCGGGTTGGCGGATGAGCAGCGGCAGGGCGTAGTGGCTGGTAATGAGGTGCGTGTCGAGGGCCAGGCGCAGCAACCGCAGCCCTTTCTCCAGGGAATGCTCCCAGATGGGCTTGTTCCATTCGGTCAGGTGCTCGCCGCCCCAGATGTCGTTGACCAGCACATCGAGCCGGCCGGCTTCGCGCTCAATGCGCCCGACCAGGGCCCGCACCTGTTCCGCCTCCAGATGGTCGACGACTACGGGCACAGCCCGGCCCCCCGCCGATTCTATCAGCGCGGCGGTTTCCTCAATGGTTTCGGGGCGGTTGTACTCCGAACGGCGGCCTTGGGTGCTGCGCCCGGTCACGTACACCGTGGCGCCGGCGGCGGCTAGTTCGAGGGCAATGCCGCGGCCGGCGCCGCGCGTGGCGCCGGCTACCAAGGCTACTTTGTTTTGCAGGGGGTGGGTCATGGATTTTGAGCAGAAGCAGGGTGAATGGATTGGTGAACGGCCAAACCTAGCGTCGTCCTGCGACAGCCCTATGGCAAGAACTCGGCGCCCTGCCAAAAAAAGTTAGCCCCTGGTCCTTTTCGGCGCGGCAATACGCCCAAGCAACGACACCCCAGGCCAGCCCGCGAAGCAGGTGGTAACATAAGTGAGGGAAAAGGGCACCCGCCTGAAGGCCGGCCAGCCCGGCCACGGCCGGGCGGCCCCAATGGCCCGTAAGCAAGCTGCGTATCGTTTCTTGCAGGCGCGGCCGCGGCGGCTCGCGTGAGGGGCGGCCCCGCAGCCGCCGTCCGCATACCCCACCCACGGTAGCAGGCCCGTGCTTCTTTTCTGTTGGCTATGAATATTTTACTGGTCGAAGACGACCCCCGGCTCTCAGCCCTCATCCGCAGGGGGCTGGAAGAAGAGCAGATGACGGTGACCGTCGCTTACGACGGGCGCTTCGGGCAGCAACTGGCCCTGGCGGAGGCCTACGACCTGATTATTCTGGACGTGATCCTGCCGTACCGCAGCGGGCTGGAAGTGCTGGCGGCCATTCGGGCGCAGGATGCGCAGGTGCCAGTGCTGCTGCTCACGGCCCTGGGCACCACCACCGACAAGCTGCTGGGCTTCGGGGGCGGCGCCGACGACTACTTGGTGAAGCCCTTCGACTTTGCCGAGCTCGTGGCGCGGGTGCGCGCCCTCACCCGCAGGGGCAGCGCCCAGGCCAAAGGCACCCGGCTGAGCTTCGCCGACCTGACGCTGGACGTGGAGGCGCGCGAGGTAACACGCGCCGGCCGGCCCATACGCCTGACCACCCGCGAGTTTGCTTTGCTGGAAATGCTGCTGCGGCATCCCGGTCGCGTGCTTACCCGCAGCGAAATTGCCGAACGTGCCTGGGAGGAGGCATTTGAGGCCGGCTCCAACGTCATCGACGTCTACGTGAATTACCTGCGCAAAAAGATCGACAAAGACTTTCCCACCAAGTTGATTCATACCGTGGTAGGGGCGGGCTACGTGCTGCGGGAGCAGCAATAGCAAGCAGCTTGGAGCCCTAGTACCCGGTTGCCCACCCTGTCGTCTGGGGTTTTCAAGCTGCCCACCCCGCCCGCGCTTTTTGTCCCGAATCGGCTTCCGTAGTTCCTGCCCATGACCATTCGCAACCGCCTAACCTGGCTTTTCGTGGGCGTGGTGGCCCTTATTCTGCTCACGGTGCTGAGCACTTCCTTTCTGTTGCAGTATCGCTACGGCCAGCGCGAATTTCGCCAGCGCCTGCGCGACCGGGCCGAGGTAGCCGGCTTTATCTTTCTGGAGAGGGACGAACTGCGCACCGACACCTTCCGCGAGTTTCAGAAGCGGTATCAACGGACCTTGACGGAGGAAATCATCCAGATTTATGATTCCCAGGGACGGCCCCGCTTTCTGCGCAAAGACCGGCGCCTGGAGGTTCCCCCCGGGGTACTGGTTCGCATCCTCAAGGGCGAGGAAGTGTACTTTGAAGACGGCCTGCGCCTGGCCGTGGGCATACTTAACCGCGACAACCAGGGCACGTTTGTGGTAGTGGCCGGCGCCGAAAACGTATCGGGCCAGGCGCGGGTACGGTACTTGGCCACGATTCTGACCGCGTTGTTTGTCGGGAGCCTGCTGGTGATTTACGGGGTGGGGCGCCTGTTCGCGGGTCGCGCTCTGGCCCCCATTGCCGCCCTCAGCGACGAGATGGAGCGCATCAGCGCCAACGACCTGCACCGCCGGGTAGACCCCGGCCTGTCGGGCAGCCAGCAGGACGAAATTGCGCGCCTGGCCCGCACCTTCAACCGCCTGCTCGACCGCTTGGAAAGCAGCTTCGCCGCGCAGCGGGCGTTCGTGAGCAACGCCTCGCATGAGCTGCGGACGCCCCTGGCCGCCTGCATCGGGGAAGTGCAGCTGGCCCTGGCCCGCGAGCGGGAGCCGGCGGCCTACCGGGCGGCGTTCCGCGAGTTGCTGGCCGACCTCAGCCAGTTCAGCACCCTGATTACCCACCTGCTGGAGCTGGCCCAGGCGGAAGTGCGCCTGCCCGAGCAGGAGGAGGGCCTGCGGGTAGACGAGCTGCTGAGCGAGGCGTGCGCGGGCGTGCCGCCGGAATTACAGGCGCGCCTGAAGCTGCAGACGGGGCCGCTGCCCCACGAGCCGGAGCAGCTGGAGCTGAGCGGCAACCGGGCCCTGTTGCGGCGGGCCCTGGGCAACCTGCTCGAAAACGCCCTGAAGTATTCGGCCCCGCATCCCGTGGCGGTCGACCTGGCCTACGAGCCCGGGCAGGTCCGCATCCGCATCTGCGACCAGGGAACGGGCATTCCCGAAGAAGAGCTGGCGCGCGTGTTTCAGCCCTTCTACCGCGCCGACAACGCCCGGGGCGTAACCGGACACGGGGTGGGCCTGCCGCTGGCCCGCAAGATCATCGAGCAGCACGGCGGCGAGCTGCACCTGGCCTCGGCGCTGGGCCGCGGCACCGAGGCCGTAGTAGTGTTGCCTACGGCCTAAAGCAGGCAGCATTTGGCCTTCTAATCCCGCTCTCATGCGTTTCTAATCTGGTTCTAATGCCCGGCGGGTAGTCTTGCGTCTGATTTCGCTACTACCCCAACATGAGACGGATTTTTTGGCTTGGTTTCTTACTCGTTCTTCAAAGCGGGCTGGCCCGCGCGGCGGCCGACACGCTGCGCCTGCGCCTGCCGGAGGCCGAGCAACGCTTCCTGGAGCGCAACCTGAGCCTGCTGGCCCAGCGCTACCAGGTATCGGCCGCCGAGGCCCAGATCCTGCAGGCCCGGCTGTGGGACAATCCCACGGTGTTTCTCGAGCAGAACGCCTACAACCCGCACACCGGCCGGGTGCTCGACGTGACGGCCTCGGGCAACTCCATCGTGCAGGTGCAGCAGCTGTTTGCCCTGGCCGGGCGTCGCCGGGCGGCGGCTGATGTGGCCCGGCAACAGACGCTGGTGGAGCAGTTTACCTTCGAAGACCTGCTGCGCACGCTGCGCTACCAGTTGCGCGCCACCTTCTACGGCCTCTACTACCAGCAGCGCACCCTGCAGCTCTACGACGAGGAAATCGGGTCGTTGCAGCGCACCGTGGAGCAGTTTCAGCAGCAGCACGCCAAGGGCAACCTGGCGCTGAAAGAGGTGATTCGCCTGAACGCCTTTCTGTTTCAGCTCGAGAATGAGCGCCAGGGCCTGCGGGCGGAGCTGGCGGCCGCGCAGGCCGATTTGCGGGTGCTGCTGGGCGACGAGGCGGCCCCGGTGTACCAGCCCGAGGTGAGCGAGGCCGCCCTGCGCACCCTTTCGCTAGGCTCCTATACCGCCGCGCAGCTCGCCGACTCGGCCGTGGTGCGGCGCGCCGATCTGAAGGCGCAGCAGGCGCAGGTAGAGCAGCAGGCCCAGAACATCCGGCTGCAGCGCGCCTTGGCCACCCCCGACCTGGCCCTGGGCTATTCGTTCGACCGCGCCGGCAACTACATCCAGAATTACAACGCCGTTACGCTGGGCGTGGCCCTGCCGCTGTTCAACCGCAACCAGGGCAACATTCGCACGGCCCGCGCCCAGGCCCAGGGCAGCCAGGCCCAGTTCGAGCAGCAGCGGCTGCTGGTGCGCAGCGAGGTAGCCCAGGCCTACGAAGTGGCCTCCCAGGCCGACCGCCTCTACCAGCGCACCGACCGCGACACGGAAGCCCTGGAGCGCCTGCGGGCCGGCATCGAGCAGAGCTTCGCCCGGCGCAACCTCACGGTGGTGGAGTTCCTGGATTTCTACGAGAGCTACAAGAACAACGTGGTGCAGCTCAACCAGCTGCGGGCCACCCGCGTGCGGGCGTTTGAGCAACTCAACCTGGCCGTAGGGCAGCCCTTGTTCCAGGCCGAATAAGTCGTCCTGTACCGGGCTTTTCGATGCATTTTCTGACGGCTGCCTGCAGCCTTTCCCTTCGCTTTATGAACCTGATTTCCCTTCGCTGGCTGCTTCCGCTGGCACTGCTGCTTGGCGGCTGTTCCCGCGACCAAGCCGAGGACGCGCCTGCGCCCCAGACCTTCCGCCTTTCCGCGGCCATGTTGCGCCAGCTGCGGTTGGATACCGTGCGCAGCGTGCCGGTGCGCAGCGAACTAACCCTGTCGGGGCTGGTAACCTCAAACAACGACCGCACGGCCCGGGTGTTTCCGCTGGTGGGCGGCTTGGTGGAGGACCTGCGCGTGGAGCTCGGCGACCGGGTCACCAAGGGGCAGGTGCTGGCCGTGATTCGCAGCGGCGAAATAGCCAGCCTGCAAAACGAGCACGCCACCGCCGACACCGACCTGGCCATTGCCCGCAAAAACCTGCAGGTGCTCGAAGACCAGTTTACCGCGGGCCTGGCCTCGGAGCGCGACTTGGTGCTGGCCCGCAAAGAGCTGGAAAAAGCGGTGAGCAACGCCGGCAAAAGCCGCCAGCAGCTGGGCGTGTACGGCGTCACGGCCGATGGCAAATACGCCCTGCGGGCGCCCGTTTCGGGCTTTATCACGGAAAAGAACGTGACCGAGAACATGCAGTACAACGACTCCAACGTGGCCCACTTCTTTACCATCGCCGACCTGGACGACGTGTGGATTATGGCCAACGTATTCGAGTCGGACATTGCCCGGGTGAAGGAGGGCTACGCAGCCGACGTGACCACGCTCTCGTACCCCAATGAGCACTTCACCGGCAAAATCGACAAGGTCTTCAACGTGCTCGACCCCGAAAGCCGGGTGCTGAAAGTGCGCATCCGCCTGCCCAACCCCGGCTACCGCCTCAAGCCCCAGATGCACGCCCAAATCAAGGTGCGGGCCGTCGGGAGCCACGCCCTGCCGGCTGTGCCCGCGCAGGCCGTCATCTTCGACAAGGACCGCAGCTACGTGATGGTGTACAAGGGCCCCACCCAGGTGGAAACGCGCCAGGTGCAGGTGGCCCAGACCGTGGGCGAGCAAAGCTTCCTGGCCACCGGCGTGCAGGCGGGTGAGGTCATCATCGCCACCAACCACCTGCTGATTTACAATCAGCTAAATAATTGATAAGCACCTGCTAGCAAGGAGTTGGCAGCCAGGGGCAAAAAGCTGGAAGGGCAGTTGAACCCTGTTGCTTCCCGGCTTTGCCCACACCGCTCCGGGCCACTCCATTCTAACTCCGGGCTTCTATCAACTCCCAGACATGAACAAGTTCATCCAAGGCATTATCGGGTTTTCCCTGCACAACCGGGGCTTCGTTTTCCTGCTGACCGCGCTGACCGTTGTGGCCGGGATAATAAGCTACCGCAACACGCCCATCGAGGCGTTTCCCGACGTCACCAACACGGAAATTACCATCATCACCCAGTGGCCCGGCCGCTCGGCCGAGGAGATTGAGAAGTTCGTGACGGCCCCGATTGAAATCGGGCTGAACCCGGTGCAGCAGAAAACGGACGTGCGCTCCACGTCCTTGTTCGGGCTGTCGGTGGTTAAGGTGATTTTCGACGACGGCGTGGAGGACTTCTACGCCCGGCAGCAGGTCAACAACCTGCTGGCCGGCGTGGATTTGCCCGACGGCATCGACCCGGAAGTACAGCCACCTTACGGCCCCACCGGCGAAATCTACCGCTACACGCTGGAGGGCAAGGGCCAGTCGGTGCGCGAGCTGAAAACTATTCAGGACTGGGTGGTGGAGCGCAACCTCAAGGCCGTGCCCGGCGTGGCCGACGTGAACTCCTTCGGCGGCGAGGTCAAGAGCTACGAAATCAGCGTGGACCCGGCCAAGCTCCAGAGCTACGGCCTCACGCCGCTCGACGTGTACGAGGCCGTGCAGCACTCCAACATCAACGTGGGCGGCGACGTGATTAACCAGGGCCAGCAAAACTTCGTGGTGCGCGGCCTGGGCCTGCTCAACAGCATCGACGACATCCGCCGCACGGTCATCAAGAACGTGAACGGCGTGCCGATTCTGGTCAGCAGCGTGGCCCAGGTGCAGGAGTCGGCCCTGTCGCGGCTGGGCAAGGTGGGCCGCGGGCTGGACGACGACAAGGTGGAGGGCATCGTGGTGATGCGCAAGGGCGAAAACCCCTCGGTAGTTATTGCCCGCCTGCAGCAGAAAGTGCAGGAGCTCAACGAGCAGGTGCTGCCCCGGGGTGTGCACATCAAAACGTTCTACGACCGGCAGCAGCTCATCGACTTCTCCACCGACACGGTGATTCACAACCTGCTCGAAGGCATGGTATTCGTCACCGTCATCGTGTTCCTG
This sequence comes from Hymenobacter sp. B81, assembly GCF_044628455.1. Lineage (NCBI taxonomy): Bacteria > Pseudomonadati > Bacteroidota > Cytophagia > Cytophagales > Hymenobacteraceae > Hymenobacter > Hymenobacter sp. B81. The sequence continues at coordinate 330,519 of NZ_JBIYZW010000001.1, forward strand.
TTCATGGCCGACTGGCGCACCACCGTTATCGTGTCGGTCATTATTCCGCTGGCGCTGCTGTTTGCCTTTATCTGCCTGCGCCTGAAGGGCATGTCGGCCAACCTGCTGAGCATGGGCGCCATCGACTTCGGCATCATCATCGACGGGGCCGTGGTGATGGTGGAAGGGCTGTTCGTGGCCCTCGACCACAAAGCCCACAAGGTGGGCATGCCCCGCTTCAACCGCCTGGCCAAGCTGGGACTGATCAAGCGCACCGGCCGCGACATGGGCAAGGCCATTTTCTTTTCCAAGGCCATCATCATCACCGCGCTGCTGCCCATTTTCGCTTTCGAGAAGGTGGAGGGCAAGATGTTTTCGCCCCTGGCCTGGACGCTGGGCTTTGCCTTGCTCGGCGCCCTGATTTTCACCCTCACGCTGGTGCCGGTGCTCACCAGCATCCTGCTGCGCCGCAACGTGGTGGAAAAGGAAAACTTCTTCGTGCGCGCCGTCAACCGCGGTGCCCAGCGGTTTTTCCGCCTGACCTACGGCCACAAGACGCTGAGCCTGCTGGTGGCAACGGTGGTGGTCGTTGGCGGCCTGGGCGCCTTCCGGCTGCTGGGCTCGGAGTTTCTGCCCGAGCTGAACGAGGGCTCGATTTACGTGCGGGCCCAGCTGCCGCTGAGCATCGGGCTCGACGAGTCGAACAAGCTCAGCAACGAGATGCGGCGGGTGTTTCTGGCCTACCCCGAAGTGTCGGACGTGGTGAGCCAGACCGGCCGCCCCAACGACGGCACCGATCCGACGGGCTTCTACAACAACGAGTTCCTGGTGCAGATCAAGCACACCAAGGAAGTGCAGAACCGGATGAAGCACGCCGCCTACCGCGAGCAGCTCATTGCCGACATGAAGCGGGAGCTGGCGCGCTTTCCCGGCGTGAACTTCAACTTCTCGCAGCCCATCATGGACAACGTGGAGGAAGCCGCCTCGGGCGTGAAAGGCTCCATTGCGGTGAAGATTTACGGCACCGACCTACCCCTGATGGAAAGCAAGGCGGGTGAGGTCTACGCCGTGCTGAAAACCATTCCCGGCATCGACGACCTGGGTTTGCTGCGCAACATCGGCCAGCCCGAGCTGCACGTAGAACTCGACGAGCGGCTGATGGCCAGCCACGGCGTGAGCAAGGCCGACGCCAACGCCGTGCTGGAAATGGCCGTGGGCGGCAAGCAGGCCACCCAGCTCTACGAGGGCGAGCGGAAATTTCCGGTGCGCGTGCGCTACGAAAAGCCCTACCGCCAGACGCCCGCCGACATCAGTCGCCTCATGGTGCCCACCCAGGCGGGCGGCATGCTTCCCATGGCGGAAATTGCGCGCATCTACCCCGTAACCGGCCCCTCACTCATCTACCGCGACGACAGCAAGCGGTTTGCAGCCGTCAAGTTCAGCATCCGTGGCCGCGACATGGGCTCGACCATCGAGGAAGCCCAGCAGCAGGTAAACCAGGCGGTAAAGCTGCCCGCCGGCTACTCCCTGAAGTGGACCGGCGACTTCGAAAACCAGCGGCGCGCCACCCAGCGCCTTGCCCAGGTGGTGCCGGTGTCGCTCGGGCTGATTTTCTTCATCCTGTTCATTCTCTTCGGCAACCTGAAGGATGCCGGTCTGGTGCTGCTCAACGTGCCGTTCGCCATCGTGGGCGGCATTGCGGCGCTGCTCATCACCCACACCAACTTCTCCATTTCGGCCGGCATCGGCTTTATCGCCCTGTTCGGCATCTGCATTCAGAACGGCGTGATTCTTATCTCGGTCTTCAAGCAGAACATGCAGCGCCGCATGAGCCTGGATGACAGCCTCCTCGACGGCGTCCGCACCCGGGTGCGCCCGGTCGTGATGACGGCCATGATGGCTACCATCGGGCTGCTGCCGGCTGCCCTCAGCACCGGCATCGGCTCCGAAACCTCCAAACCCCTGGCCATCGTGGTCATCGGGGGGCTCATCACCGGCACCCTGCTCACGCTGTTCATCTTCCCGCTGATTTTTGAGCGGGCCTACCGCGGGCACGGCAAAGGCGGGGCACCCGTGCCCGCCGCCCGACCGGAGCCGGCCTATGCCAGGGCGTAGCCGCCGCTCCGGCCCAGGCCGGACTGCGAGCCCGCGCCGCCGGGTTGCCTAGGGCCGGAAAGCCGCCGTTAGCTGGCTTTGGGGCGGAACAGAATTTTATCGATGTGACTGCGGTCCACGTCCACGATTTCGAAGTAGTGCCCTTCCCAGGTAAAATGCTCCCCGGCGCGCGGCAGCACGCTCAGGATGTGCAGGGCAAAGCCCCCCAGGCTGTGGAAGCCGCCCAGGCCGCGGCGCTGTTCCGCGGGAATGTGGAAGCGTTCGGCAAACTCGGCAAAGGGCAACTGCGCGTCAATCAGGAACGAGCCGTCGCCGCGCTCCACGATGGCCGGGTACTCGTCGGAATCGGGGGAGACGTCGCCCACCAGCGCGTCGAGGATGTCGTCAATCGAGACCAGGCCCACCACGCCGCCGAACTCGTCGACCACAATGCCCTGGTGCACGCGCCGCTGCCGGAACAGCTCCAGGGCGTGGTAGGCCTTGCTGGAGGCGGGCAGAAACAGCGGCTCGCGCTGCAGCGCTTCCAGGCGTTCGAGCTGCTGGTCAATGTGGTCGTCGATCAGGTCTTTTAGGTACACCATGCCCTGCACCTGGTCGAGGCTGCCCCGGCAGAGGGGATAGGCCGACTGCTTGCGCGTGAGCACGGTGCGCTTGAGCGCGGCCAGGTCGTCGTCGAGGTCCAGCCACACAATGTCCTGGCGGCTGGTCATGAGCGAGCCCACGCGCCGGTCGCCCAGGCTGAAAACGTTCTTAACAATGTCGTGCTCGATTTCCTGGATGGTTCCTTCCGAGGCGCCCTCCCGCACCATGGCCTTGATTTCCTCCTCCGTCACCGGGCTGTCCTGGTTTTTGATGCCCAGCAGCTGGATGAGGGCATCACTCGAGACGGTCAGCAGCCAGATGAAGGGCGACGTCAGGCGCGAGAGCAGGGCCATGGGGGCGGCCATGAACTTGATGATGGCCTCGGGGTTGGTCAGGCCAATGCGCTTGGGCAGCAGCTCGCCCAGCACCACCGAGAGGTAGGTAATGAAAACGACCATCAGCACCACGGCAATGCTGTCGGCAAATTGGGCCAGTCCGGGCACGCGGGCAATGAACGCCTGCAGCTGGGCGGTCAGGCCCGCGCCGCTGAACACGCCGGTCAGGATGCTGATCAGGGTAATGCCGATCTGCACGGTGGAAAGGAAGCGGGTGGGCTCCTGAGCCAGCTGCAGCGCGGCCTGGGCAGTGCGGCTGCCCTGTTGGGCCTGGGTTTCCAGCTTGGACTTGCGCGAGGAAATCAGCGCGATTTCCGACATGGAAAACACGCCGTTGAGCAGAACCAGCAACAGGATAATCAATAACTCCATGGGAAAATTCGGTGGGGATAGGGGCCGCGGAAAAAACAAAGTATGGGGTTCAGCCCCGCATCCAACCCCCTCGCCAACCCCGGCGCCACTGGGGCGGTGATGTTCACCTCGAACATGCGGAGCTGCCTGGAGCCTCAAGCCGCCTGCGGGCGACGCGGCTGATGACCGGGCGCGTTGCGTTACCGGCCGGGTTTACCAGCGCGCCAGCACCTGCGCTACCTGCGCCTGCAATTCGGCGAGTGAACCGGTGTTGCGCAGCACGGCCGCGTAGTGCGGATAGTCGTCGAGGGCGGTTTCGCTGGGGTGGGCGTCGTCGCGGGTGCCGTCACCGCGCTGCCGCAGCGGGTCGCCTTCCACGCGCAGCACAATGCCGCCGCGCTCCAGCAGCACCTGGGCCTCGTCGGGGAAGCGCAGATCGGCCACGATGGTGGGCTGGCCCGGCACCAGGCTGGCCAGCAGGGCCTGAATCCAGACCTCGGGCTTCCAGGCGCGCAGCGCGGCGCCCACCTGCTGCAACATTTCGCCCCGGGTCAGCCCGAAGTGGGACAGCAGTTCGGTTTTGCCCGTCTGCGAGTAGTATGGGGCGGCTGGCTCGGCGGCCAGCGCCGCGGCCACGGCCTTGATGGCGTCGCCGTAGGCGCGCACCTGCCAGTGCCGCTCGGGTTGCAACTGCTGAATGAGTTCGGCGACGGTGTTTTTGCCGCTGCCGCGCTTGCCGGCCAGGCCTATCAGGTGAATCATACGGCCCCAAAAGTACGGCCCGAACCGCGGCCCGCCCTACGGCGGTACCTGCCGGGGCGCCGAAGACTAAGCTGCGCGGGCGCGCCGACCCGGGATTGCGCCGCCGGGGCACAACCTGCCGGGGTTTGGAGCAGTACATTGCAGTTGCCTTATGTCTACAGCCCCGTTCCGCCGCCCCGACCTGCTGCGCCTGTCCTACGACGACTACCGCGCCCTGCCCGCCATTGCCAACTCCGACCTCTCGAAGCTGCGCGACGCCCTCAACGGCCGACCGCGGCGCGAAACCGGCGGCTCGTCGGCCATGAGCTTCGGCACCGCGTTTCACACCGCCCTGCTCGAGCCCGAGCAGTACGTGCCCAGCTACCCGGCCGTGAACGACACGCTGGTATGGTGGCTGGTGGAGGGCGTGCGCATCCGCGACGATTTGCGGGGCATGATCGAGCAGGGCGTGGCCGAGCCCAGCTGCGTGTTTACCGAGCCCACCACCGGCACCATGTGCAAGCTGCGCGCCGACCTGGTGGTGGACGTGCCCGGCCAGCCTTACACCATCATCGACTTCAAGACCACCGTGGCCCGCGACTACCACCACTTCGTGAGCCAGTGCTCGGGCTACGACTACGACCGGCAGGCCGCCTTCTACACCGACGCGCTGCGGGCCGAGCGGTTTCTGCTGGTGGGCGTGCAGAAGGTCGAGCCCTACCACCTGTTCGTGTTTGAGGTGCCGCCGGCAATGCTGGAAGAAGGGCGGGCCAAGTACCTGCGCCTGCTGCACCTGCTCGACCCCAAAAAGATACCGGAGTATCTCAGCCCGACGGTGCGCGAAGTAGTACTGGAACTGGGGCACACCCCGCCCGAGCAGGAAGACGAGCCGGCCGCAAACGAATAAACCGCAAACGATTTCGGGGCGCCGCTGCGGCGACACCGAATAAATATTTTTCGGAATTTTGTTTGATGCCGATTTCGAGGTGATTATGTTGCGTTACCAACGCCAAAATCCGTCGCAAATGCTGCGTTTCGCCAACAGCCTTAATAATCAAAATCGGAATAATCTATTCCGACGCTGGAAGGCTATTGGTCTGATTGACAGACTCAAAATCATTAATTGATTTGCCAAGCCTTCCGTTTTTCGGAAGGCTTTTTTTTCGCCCCTAAGAGGCCATTTCCCGCACTGCAATTGCCGAAAAAACACCGCGTTTTTTCGGCCGGGCGAAGCCTTGCCCACAATTTCTGAAACGCACTAGTCAGCACCATCTTTTTCACTTCCAACCCCTCAAATCATGGAAACGGCCCCTGCCCCGAGCACCACTGCGCTGCTACAAACCGAAGAAGCCCTGGGCTTCGTGAAAGACACCTTTGCCCGCGAGCTGGCCCGGCAGCTGCACCTGACCCGGGTGTCGGCCCCCATTGCCGTGCTCGACGGCACCGGCATCAACGACGACCTGAACGGTACCGAGCGGCCGGTGGCCTTTCCCATCAAGGCCCTGGCCGAGCGCCGCGCCGTGGTGGTGCATTCACTGGCCAAGTGGAAGCGCCTGCGCCTGGCCGAACTGGGCATTCCGGCCGGCCGCGGCATTTTGACGGATATGCGCGCCCTGCGCCCCGACGAAGACTATTCGCCCATTCATTCCATCTACGTCGACCAGTGGGACTGGGAGCAGCACATCGGGCCCGAGCAGCGCACTCCGGCGTTTCTGCAGCAGACGGTGGAAAAAATCTACGAGGCGCTGCGCACCACCGAGCTGCGCGTGGCCGAAGAGTACGCCGACATCGTGCCGGTGCTGCCCGAGCAAATCACTTTTATTCACGCCGAGGAACTGCTGCAGCGCTACCCCTCGCTCACGGTGAAGGAGCGCGAAACGGCGGCGGCCCGCGAGTACGGGGCGGTGTTTATCATCGGTATTGGCGGGGCGCTGAGCCACGGCGAAATCCACGACGGCCGCGCCCCCGACTACGACGACTGGAGCAGCGAAACCGCGCCCGGCCGCTACGGCCTCAACGGCGACATCGTGCTCTGGCACCCGGTGCTGCAAGCGGCCTTCGAAGTGTCGTCCATGGGCATTCGGGTCGACCAGGCGGCGCTGCGGCGGCAGCTGGCGCTGCGCGGCTGCCCCGAGCGGGCGCAGCTGGCCTTCCATCAGCTGCTGCTCACCGATCAGCTGCCGCAGAGCGTGGGCGGGGGCATCGGCCAGTCGCGCCTGTGCATGTTCATGCTGCGCAAAGCCCACATCGGCGAAGTGCAGGTGAGCATCTGGCCCGAGGCCGTGCGCCAGGAGCTGGCCGCGGCGGGCGTGGAGCTTCTTTAAAAGCTTCATCAGCTACCAGAATGGGCAACAGCCCGGCTCCGCTGCGTGGCGGGGTCGGGCTGTTGTGCCTGGGCAGTAGCCGGGTTGGGCGTTGCTTAGCCGTTGCCGCCGCCGTCGCCCTGCTTCTGGTCGTCGTTGCGGATGCTCTTTTTGGGGCGGGCCGGGCCGTTGTCGAGCTTGCCGAAGCGGTAGTTGAAGGTCAGGCGCAGCTGGCGGTTGTAGAAGAACGAGTTGTTGGTGTAGGCAAACCGCTCGGTTTCCAGCTCGTTGCGGAAGGCCAGCTGCCCGTTGAAGGGATTCACGGCCATCAACGTGAGGCTGGCTTTCTTGTCCATGAGGTCTTTTTTCACGCCCAGGCTGTAGATGCGGTAGCCCGACGAGCGGCCCTGCAGTTCCACCCGGCGCGAGTTGAAGAAGCCGAAAAACTGCGCGCTCCAACCCTTCTCGAACTGCCACGACGAGTTCAGGTTCATGTTGAACATGCCGCCGCCGTTGGCCAGGTCCAGCGCCGCGCTGCGCACCGAGCGGTAGTAGAAGTTCACGTTGCCGTTCAGGCTCCACTTGGGCGTGAGCTTGGTCGAGCCGAAGGCACTCAGGCCGTAGACGGCGTTGCGGGCCAGGTTTAGGTAGGTGGTGTAGAGCACCCGCGTGGTGTCGTCGGTGGGCAGCAGCTGGTTGCCGGGCACCAGCCGCGCCAGGCTCTCGATGGCGTTGTTGGTTTGCCGCCAGTAGGCCGATACCGTCACCGAGCTTTTCTTGATGAAGGTGTTGTAGCCCAGTTCGTAGGAGTCGGTCAGCTCGGGGTCGAGGCCGGGGTTGCCCGAGGAAATGTTGCGCCGGTCGCTGGTGTTGATGTAGGGATTCAGGAAAAAGATGCCCGGCCGCTGCACCCGCCGGGTGTAGCTGAGCTTGAGCTTGTGGTCGGGCGTCACGTCCCAGGCGGCCTGCAGGTTGGGCACCAGGTTGGTGTAGTCGGTTTCGAGGCTGCTGCCGGTACTGATGAAGTTGCCGTTGATGCGGGTGTGCTCCAGGCGCGCGCCGGTCTTAAAGCTCAGCTTCTTGCCCACTTGAAAGCCGTAGGAGGCGTAGCCGGCGTACACGTACTGGTCGTAGCCGAAGCGGTTGGAGCGCTCGGGCACGGTCACCAGCCCGCGCCCGTCGAGGCTGTCGGCGCTGATGCGGTAGTCGCTGTCGACGTAGCGCAGAATGCTTTTCAGGCCGGCTTCCAGCGTGCGGGTGCTGTCGATGGGGTGCACGTAGTCGGTCTGCAGCGTAATCTCGCGGTTATGGTTGTCGTTGAAGCTGGCTTCGCGGTAGTCCAGCCGCTCGGCGCGCTGCTGGTCGAGGCGGTAGTTGCTGTTGCCCTGAAAGCCGCTGTAGAGGGCCAGCACGCTCAGCTCCTGCTTGGGCTTGCCCAGGGTGCGGGTGTAGCCGAAGTTCACGTCCAAGTTCTGGTTGCGGTCTTTGGTCAGAATGTCGCGGTCGAAGGCGTCGCGCAGCAGCAGGCGCGAACTGCCCGCGCTTTGGCCGAAGATGTCGTAGGACGTGGCCTGGGTGCGGTCGTTGCTGAAGCCCCGCACGTTGCCCTGCACGCCCAGCGTCAGCGCATCCTTGGGCGTGAGGTCGTAATCGAGACCGGCCTGGGCAAAAAAGCCGATGCCCAGGTTGGTGAAGCGACCCTGCTGCAGCAGCTGGCTCTGGGTGGTATCGGAGAGAAACTCGCTGCGGCGGCTGACGGTGCGGGCCAGGTTGTAGAAGGGGTTGGTGCCCAGGTTGAAGTTCAGCCCCAGCTTGTCGCGGCGCTGGTTGAACGACCCGCTCACGAAGGCGTTGCGGTTGCTGATGCCCGCGTTGGTGGAGCCGTTGAAGCCTTCCAGGTTGTTTTTCTTCAGGATGATGTTCACCACCCCGGCCGTGCCCTCGGCGTCGTACTTGGCCGAGGGCGAGGTAATCACCTCCACGCTCTTGATCTGGTCGGCCGGAATCTGCTTGAGGGCTTCGGCCAGGTTGCTGGCCAGCAGCGTCGAGGGCTTGCCGTTCACCAGCACCCGGATGTTGCCCGAGCCGCGCATCTGCAGGTTGCCGTCGAGGTCCACGCTCAGCAGCGGCACTTTCTGCAGCACGTCGGCGGCCGAGCCGCCGGCGTTGGTCAGGTCCTTGTCGGCGTTGTACACCAGGCGGTCGACCTTGCTTTCCACCAGCTCCCGCTCGCCCACCACCTTCACTTCGCCCAGCTGCTGGGCCGTGGGCGTGAGGGCCACCGCGCCCAGGTTCACCGTGGCGTCGGGGCCGGCAAACACCACCGGCTCCACCACCCGGGTCTGGAAGCCCACGAAGCTCACGCTCAGCTTGTAGCTGCCGGCCCCGATGTTGCCCAGCGTAAACTGCCCCTTATCGTCGCAGGCCCCGCCGTTGACGATTTTGCCCGCCGCGTCGAGCAAGCCCACGTTGGCAAACTCCACCGGCTGCCCGGTCTTGGCGTTGGTGATGGTGCCGCTCAGCCGTCCGCTGCCCTTCACTGTCGCCGCCGGGGCCGTCGACTGCTGGGCCAGCGCGGGCCGCGCCGCCAGGGCAGTAGCTAATAACAGAAGGCAGCCGGGGCGGCGCAGCAGGGTAGGGGCGGGCTTCATGGGGCCGACGATAAAGGTGACGCTTGAGGTAATTGACCGCCAAGGGACAGCCGCCGCCAAGCCGCCGTTGCACCTGTCTACGAATTTATTCGTAATAATTTTTGTGTCACCCGTAAATGCTCTTCTGAGCCAGTGGTTTAGCAGCAGAAGAGCCCGTCAAACCAGCGGTTCGACGGGCTCTTTTCCGGAGCGGAGTCTCAGCAACCTAGAACTCCCTGAACGAGGAAAAGTCGATGAGCCGGCCTTTCTGCAGGGCTTTGAGTTCGGCCTTCAGGTTTTTGGCGTTGCTGCGGGTGGTGTACTCCGAGTCGAGCTTGGTCAGGTCGGGCTTGCCGGCGTTTACCCAGGCCGTGTACCAGAAGTTGGCCGAAGCCTGGGCCGCCCCGCGCAGCTGCCGCTCGATCATGTGGTTGAGGGCCTGGTGGTAGGCGGCGGCGTAGGCTGGAGTATGTACCGGGTTGCGGAACACGTTTTTCTTGACCTGCCCGTCGGCCTCCACCACGTAGATGTTGGCCGGCGGAGTCGCGTCAGCCAGCTTTTTCTCGATGGCCAGCAAAGTGTCGGCGGCCGCGTGGCTCTGGGCAATGATGCGCCAGGTTTCCGCGGCGGGGTCCTGAATCAGGCGCGGCTCGGCCAGCTTGAAGTTATAGTTCTGGCCGAACTGCTCGGGCAGCTGGGCCTCGTAGAAGGCGTGAATGCCCTTCTGCCCGGTGAGCTGCCCGTCGTGGTTGGCCGAGGTGTGCAGGGGCTGGTGGGCGTCGCCGAGGTAGTGGCCCAGGTCGGCGGCAATGAACAGGATGTCGTCCTTACGGCCGTTTTTCATGGCCTGGGTGAGTTTGCCCAGCATTTCCTGGATGTACCAGGGCAGGCGGCCGCTCTTGTCGAGCATCGCGGCATCGTACTTGGCGTAGGCCTCGGCGGGCGTCTGTGGCAGCTCGGCCACGTTGCGGGTGCCGTAGTGCTCCATATCGAGGAAGTGGCGCGGGCCCTCGGCCTTGTCGTTGAGGGTGTACTTGCGCAGGTCGGGCACTACCGACTCCTGCACCATGAAGTCGATGTGGTTGTAGAAGAAGGTGCGCATGGGGGCCGGCAGCGCCAGCACGGCGGCGCGGTTGATGCGCTGGTGGCCCCAGGTGCCCCAGGCCATCAGCAGCGAGGGAGTGATGAGCAGCAGGGCCGCCGCCAGCAGGCCGCGGCGAGAAAGTTTCAGCATGGCTGAAGGGAAATGAAGTGAAAGCAAGGCTGCAAAGGTCCGGGCTTTTGCCGTTGCGGCCAAAGCCCGTCGGGGAAAAGCCCGTGGAGCCTTGCCCAGCCGGTTTACCGGCCGCTCACACAACGGCCCAGCCGTTACCAGCCGGGCCGTTGCGGGGCAGCAAAGAGTTGGGCAAGCTAGCGGCGGCGGGCGTCGCGCAGCTTCTTGAGGCCGTAGGTGGCGCCGGCCGCCAGCAGCAGCGAGGCGCCGCCGTCGATGGGCACGGCCGTGGGCTGGCCGGGCTGCGGGCCGCCCGATCCGGGGTTGCCCTGGGCCCGGGCAGGCGGAGCGTAGAAGCCGATAAAGCATACCGCCGCGAGGGACAGACCAAAGCGCAGCGTTTTCAGGAAGAAAGCCATAAGAAAGACAAGTACCCGGGCCGCCCGCCTTTTGCGTCGGCGGCCCGGTTGGGGAAAGAAAAAGACGCTATTCGATGACCAGCCGCTTGGTAACCATGCCTTCGGGCAAAGCGAGGCGGACGCTGTACACGCCCTTGGCCAGCTTGGGCAGGCGCAGCGCGGCGGCCTCGGCCCCGCGACCGGCGGGTAGGGTTTCCTGCATTACCGGCTGACCCAGCGCGTTCAGCACGGTTACCGCCACGACCTGTTTGGTAGCGGGCAGGCTGAGCCAGACCTGGTTGCGGGCCGGGTTGGGGAACAGGGCAACCTGGGCAGCCAGCTGGGCCGGGGCGTTGGCCAGCACCCGGGCCGGCGTCAGCTCCAGGGTAAAGCGGCCGGTGGCCTGGCTCGGGCTCAGGGTGCAGGCGTACTCGGGCGTCTGCTGCAGGTTGGTGGTGCGGCCGGTGAGGGCGTCGCGCAGGGTGGCCGACCAGCCGGCGGGCAAATTCAGCAGCTCGGTGGCGCGCAGGGTGTAGCTGCCCGCCTGGGCCACGCGCACGCGCAGCGGCACGGTTACCGGCGCGGCGGCCAGGGCGGGCAGGCCGCTGATGGCCAACTCCTGCGCGCCGGCCGGCAAGCCCAGCTGCACGGGGTTGCCGTTGCCGAGGCGGAAGGCGTCGAAGGCCGGGTCGAAGCCCGGGGTGGCGCCGGCCTCAAAGTACACGGCGGCCTGGTCGGCGGCGCCGTCGGCGCGGCGCAGCTCCAGCTGCAGGCGCGGGCGCAGATCGGCCGCGGTGCGGTTCATGGTCGGGTTCTGGTAGCTGGTCAGGCGGGCGGCGTTGCGGAAGGTCAGACTGCCGGTGGTCAGCGAGTCGGCGGTGCGCACGAAAAAGGCCTGGCCCAGGGGAATGACGTTGCTGCCCCCGTTGACGCTGACCCCGTTCACGTAGCCGGCGTAGGAGCCCGAGTACTGGCCGCTGGGCTTGAACACGTACAGGGCATTGTGCAGGCCCGAGCGGGTGAGCTGGTTCCAGTCGATGGGCGCGGGGTAGGGGTTGCCCAGCAGGTGCCAGCCGCCCCAAAGGAAGCTACCGTTGTGGCCCAGGTTGCTCATGGTCAGGTCGCCGTTGCCCAGCGTACCCACGAAATCGAGCACCTGCCGGCCGGTCAAGTTCACGGTGTAGCCCGCGCCGGGGCGCAGGGCCGCGGCCAGGCTGGCGGGCGACACCCAGCCCGCGTCGAAGCCCGCGGTGCCGGGCGCATTGGTGGCCCGGGTCTGGTCGTAGCCGAAGATGTTGGGGAAGGGCGTCACGGTATTGCCCTGGGTGTTGTAGCCCGGGTTCACCACGGGCGCAAAGCTGGCCGTGGCCAGGTCGGCGAAGGTGGTGTTGCTGACCGGGGCCGCCAGGTGGCGGTAGCCGCTGCCGGGGCCGATGGAGCGCTCCACCGTAGCCGGGCCGCTTACCACCGCGGCGCCGTTGTTCACCACCATGGCCGATTCCGAGCCGTCGAAGCGGGAGTGCAGCGTGAGGTTGCCGTTGGAAGCCAGGTTGCCATTGAGCGTGAGCAGGCGGTCGAGGAATAGGGGCTGGTTGAGCACCACGCCGGCCGCGCCGATGGTAGCCGAGTACACGCTCACCTCGCCGCTGCCGGCGAAGGTTTGCGGGGCGGGGCCGGCGGTCAGCAGCAGGCCCGAACCCAGCAGCAGGCCGTTGTTGGTCAGGTCGCCGGTGAGGGTGTAGGCCCCCGCGCCGGCAATGGTAAGGTTGGCGCCGGCCGCAATCGAGAGGTTGGCCACGGTGGCAGCCGTGCTCAGCACCGGCATGCGCGGCACGCCGGCCGGAATCACCACGTCTTCGGTGGCGGTGGGCACCGCGTTGCCGCTCCAGTTGGCCGGGTTCTCGTAGGCCGTGCTTACCGCGCCGGTCCACTGCCGCTCGGCCAGCACGTTCACCGTCATCGAGAAGGTCTGCGTGCCCACCGGGGTGCCGTTGTCGGTAGCGGTGAAGGTGACGGTGTGGGTGCCCACGTTGCAGGCCGCCCCACTGATGGTCAAACTGATGGTGGGATTGGCGCCGCCGGTATTCACGACGTTGGTGTTGCACAGCCCGCCGGTGTTCACCGAAGCTACCACGGTCTGGTCGACTTCGGGGCCCGAGAACTGGGGCGTCACGGTCATCGTCTCGCCCGGCCGCAGGCTGATGCTGGTGGGCAGCTGGGCCACGGCCGGGGGCACGTTGCCGGTGGGGCCCACGCGGAACGAGAGGCACTGGTTGTCGAGCCAGTGCACGCCGCTGGCCGTTACGTTGTTGGGGTGCGAAGCATCGTCGAGGTTGAAGCGGCCGACCTGGATGTAGTCGTCGTTGGTGCCGCGGTTCACGCCCACGGTAGCTTCCACGCCGCCGAAACCGCCCACGCCGTTGTCGGCCTCGCCGGTGGTCCACTGCATGTCGCCGTAGTTGAAGAACACGTCGTCGCCGGTGAAGCCGGGGGCGGTGTTGGCGCGGATGACCAGCTGGAAGGTGTTTTTCTTATCGACCCGCCGCTGGAAGTAACCCACGCGGTACCAGGTCACCACCAGCCGGTCGGGGAATACCTTGTACCACACGTTGCCGCTGTTGACGACGAGCGGGTCAGTGAGTTCGGCATCCACGTCGGACCAGAAGGGGGCAATCATGGGCACGGCAATGGGAAAGCCCGAGGCGGTGAAGTTGGTGAAGCCCGAGCCGAAGGTGATGTTGCCGTTGGTGTTCACGAATACCTCGTTGTACACCGTGCCGTAGAGCGAGAAGTCGAAGCCCAGGGGAATGGGACCCTCCGACGAGTCGTCGATGCGCGCCAGCTGGGTCCAGCCGCTGCCGGCGGTGGTGTCGAGCGGCACCCAGCAGGCGGGCAGGGCCAGGGCCGAGCGGCCGCCGGTGGGCTGCTCACCACGCTGCGGGGCGCGCTGCACCGGGCGCTGCGGCGGCGTGGCCCGAATCAGCCGCCGCTTGCGGGCCGCGTACTGCGGGTCGGTGTCGGCCGGGTTGATGGTGCGCGGCCGGATGGGCGCCTGGGTTTGGGCCTGAACCGGCGGGGCAACGACGGCTACCAGCGCCAGCGCCGACAGCAGCCATAAGCGGTAAATAGTACCCATGGGCGGGAGATTAGGTGTGAAGGATGGCACGGGGGAGGGCACCGCCGCCAAACCAAGGGCCGAAAGCCCGGGCGCGGTAAGGGCAAATATATCGGCCGCCGCCAGGCTACCACTTACTGTTCACATCATTATGTGATGAAGTTTGAGGCGGCTCCTAACCGGGCTGGTCCCCGCGCGCGGGCGGCTTCCCGGCCAGCCTGCCCGGGGCCTGGCCGCCGGGGCCGGCCCCGCTGACCAAAGGTCTGGGCAAGTGCCAAAGCCGGCTATCTTTAGCCAGCCCGGCCGCGAGCTGAGAGACCCGGCCGGGGTTCCCCTCATCTTCCCCCAACCCCAGCACCATGAACCAAGCAGCTACCCTATTAGGCCCCATACCCGGCGCCGAGCGCCGCGAAATCGGCGGCGTGCAGGTCGATGTCGTCCGCACGGGCGAGGCCCGCGTCAAGCGGGTGGTGTACCCGCCCGGCTTCCGCTGGTCGCAGCACCTGCGGCCGGTGGTGGGCACCGAGCTGTGCCAGCACGCGCACGTGGGCTTCCTGGCCCAGGGCGAATTTCACATTCAGTACGCCAACGGCGACGTAGAGGAGTTCCGCGCCCCCCAGGCCGTGGCCATCGAACCCGGCCACGACGGCTGGGTAGTGGGCGCGGAGCCGGCCGTGCTCATCGAGTTCGACTTCGAGAAAGACACCGTGCAGCGCCTGGCCCTCCCGGAGCGGCACTCCCGGCGCGAGGCCTGAGCCGGCCGCGCCGACTACCGGCCCTTGTGGGTGGCGTACCGATGTCACGGGCTCTACATCGGTACGCCACCCACAAGACATAGTATCGTCTGGGGCCAGACATACCGTTGTCTTACCTCAGACGATACTATGTCTTGTGGGTGGCGTACCGATGTCACGGGCTCTACATCGGTACGCCACCCACAAGACATAGTATCGTCTGAGGTAAGACAACGGTATGTCTTGCCCCAGACGATACTATGTCTTGCAACGGACCTGCCCGGGCAATAACAAAGCTTTATTCGGGTATTCCTGGGTAGGCAACGGGCTGGGCTGGAGACTGGCTGGATAAAACATCCTGCTGAGCGCAGCCGAAGCCTCTCTGCCGTTCCGTGGCGAAGTCAAATGGTACGTTTTCGGGATGCAGTTTTTTACTCGAATGAAAAAGAATAGAATCAGAGCCACCGCATCTTTTATTGTTGATTGTTTGGCCGCCCGGAATTACTGCTTGCTGGAAAAGCTTGATTTTGGCCAAGACATGCCATCCGGGTATGTAAGAATACCTTCCGGATACATCAAGCAGGCAGTAAGGGAATACGGTGGCGAGGTAACCGTAGCCCCTGACCCTACAGCCTACCGCATCGATGTGATAAGGCATGCGGACATCAAGCATATACTCTTCGTGGATGTCCGTCTTTGGTTTGATGGGCAGGAAAGCGACCTGACCCTACAATGCGCCTTTCACACCAATCAAACACTCGATGGACTCTACCGCTTCTCCATGACCGACTTGGATGTGCTGTAACGGCGTATGACGCCTGCTACACTCCTTTGAGGTCTATGGCTAGGAGCTAGTGGGCGGCTTCGTCGGCGGAGGGGCCGTAGATGCTGGGCACGGGCACGTCGAGCAGGCGCAGGTACACCGCAAGCTGGGCCCGGTGGTGCACCGTGTGGCTGATGAGGTGGCGCACCACTTCGGCCCGGGTTTGCCGCATAAACACTTGCTCGCCGGCGCGCAGCGTCCACGTCTGGGCGAAGTCCTCGGCCTCGGCCCGGGCCAGGGCGTCGGCGGCGGCCTCGCCGTTGGCTTCGAGGCGGCGCAGCAGTTCGGCCGTCGACTCGGGCGCCGTGGGCCGCAGGCTGTTCCCGGCCGCCAGGTCGATTTCAGTGGACTGCATGGTGTGGGCAATGCCCCCGATCAAATCGGCGGTGTGGGCCGCCAGCAGCCCCAGCGGCATCGACTTGGCGTGGGGCTGCCAGCCAAACCGGGTTTCGGGCACGCGCTCGAGCATGCGGCGGGTGAGGCTTACTTCGTGGGCCAGCTCGGGCAGCAGGGTTTGGGCAAGGGGGCGGGCAAGCGTGGTTTCCATGACCAGCGGGGTTTAGGGTGAATGATAGCCCAAAACTCGCGGGGGGTAGTGACAGCCCTATGTCAGCAGCCCGGTGCCTGCTCGCAAAAAAAACGCTGGGCCTCGCGGGCCAGCTCGCCCACCCGCTCCTGCAGCGCGGGCGGCGAGGCCACGCGTACCAGCCCCGCGAACAACAGCAGCCAGCGGGCAAAGTACTCGAGGTTGGCGGTGAGGAACGTCATTTCGGCGTATCCGTCGGGGGCCGCCTGCTCGTGGGTCCAGCCGAAATGGTGCTTGTTTTCGTGCACGTGCGGCAGCGCGGCCGGGGCAAAGCGCACCACCACGGCGTGGGTCTGGCGCCGCCGGGCCTGCTCCTGCCAGTACGTATGCAGGGTATCGGGGCGGGGGGCAAACTCCTCGTCGCGCAGGTGCAGGGCGGCAATGCGGTCGAGGCGAAAGTCGCGGAACTCCCGGCGCAGGCGGCAATACGCCACCAGGTGCCAGTACTGGCCGAAGTACACGCCGATGGGCTCCACGTCGCGCTGGCTGGCCGTGCCCGCGTAGCCGGCGCGGTAGTCCAGGGCCACCACCTGCCGGCGGGCAATGGCGGCGAGCAGCAGCTGGTGGGTGTTGGAAGCCGGGGGCTGGGCCGGGGCGCGGCGGTGCCGGGGCGGCAGTACGGCAATGCGGGGAGCCAGCTCTTCCACGTAGTCGCGGTCGGCGCGGCGCAGCACGGCCCGCAGCTTGTCCATGGCCCCGCGGCTGAGCTGGGCCGTGTGCGGGTCGGTGAGCTGGGCCACCAACTGCTCGGCCATTAACAAGGCCGTGGCTTCGTCGCGGGTAAACATCACCGGCGGCAGGCGGTAGCCCTCGGCCAGCGAGTAGCCCACGCCCGCCTCGCCGCAGAGGGGCACGCCCGCTTCTTCGAGGGTGCGCAGGTCGCGGTAGATGGTGCGCAAACTCACCCCGTAGCGGGCGGCCAGCTCGGGGCCGCGCACCACGCGCTTGGCCTGCAACTGCACCAGCAGCGCGGTAATGCGGTCGAAGCGGTTCATGGCAGGGTGGGGCAGCAGGTGGGCCGGAGCGGAAAGTCGCCGGCCGGGCGAATATCCTGGTTTTTCTACATTTGGCGGCTCCAACCTTTGCTTCGTTATGATCTACGTCGACCTGGAACTGGCCCGCCGCCTCGAACGCACCGAGGCCACCAGCAACGCCCGATTCGTGGAAGCGCGGGCGCGTTTGCACCCCGAAAGCGGGGCGACCTGGACGGAAGTTGCCGGCGCCTACGCCCTGTTCGACGGCCCCGACTCCCCGCTGACGCAGACGTTCGGGCTGGGCTTGTTCGGGCCGGTGGGCAAGGCCGAACTGGAGGAAATCGAAGCCTTCTTCGCCGCGCGGCAGGCGCCCGTGCTGCACGAGGTCAGCCCCCTGGCCGACCCCGAGCTGCTGGCTTTGCTGCCCGCCCGCGGCTACCAGCCCATCGAGTACACCAGCGTGCTATACCTGCCCCTGAGCGAGGCCGATTTACCCGCCGCCCCCGCCGCCGACCCGGCCCTGCGCACCCGCCGGATTGAGCCCCACGAAGCCGAGCTGTGGGCGCGCACCAGCGCCGCGGGCTGGAGCTCCGAGTCGGCCGAGCTGTCCGACTTCGTGTTCGGCTTCGGCCGCATCAGCGCCCAGAGCGCGGGAACGAGCCCGTTTCTGGCCGAGCTGGAAGGGGAGGCCATTGCCGCCGGCGGGCTGTTCGTGCACGACGGCACGGCCCTGCTGGCCGGGGCCAGCACCGTGCCCGCGGCCCGGCGCCGGGGCGGCCAGCAGGCCCTGCTGGCCGCGCGGCTGCGCTACGCCGCCGGGCAGGGCGCTACCCTGGCCATGATGGGTGCCTGGCCGGGCAGTCAGTCGCAGCGCAACGCCGAGAAGCACGGCTTCCGCATTGCCTACACCCGCATCAAGTGGGCTCAGCCCGGGGGCTAGCCTGCGCGGGCGAGTAGCCGCTACCGCCGCCGATACGGAACCGCAGGCCGGGCCGGAGTTGCTGCTCCGGCCCGGCCGGTTTTTTTTGCGGGAGCCTGTAATCTTGAAGCCGCAGCGGCGACTAATAGCCCAAACCTTCCCGCCGATGCCGCTCGTTGCCGCCCCCGACTTCCTGGAAACGCTCACGCAGTACCATCCTTTGCTGCGGCGCCTGTGCCGGCTCTACGCCCCCGGGCCCGACGAGCAGCAGGACCTTTACCAGGAAATCGTGCTGCAGCTCTGGCAGGCCTGGCCGCGCTACGAGGCCCGCGCCCAACTCAGCACCTGGCTTTACCGCGTGGCGCTGAACGTGGCCATTTCGTCGCTGCGCCGCCACACCCGCCGCCCGCCTGCCGCCCGCCTGTCGGCTGCCACGCTGGACGTGCCCGCCCCGCCGCCCGCCGGGCCCGACGCCGACGACCTCGGCCAGCTCTACGCCGCCATTGCCCGCCTTTCCGACGTGGAAAAGGCCCTGGTGCTGCTGCGCCTGGAAGAGCGCCCCGACGAGGAAATAGCCGACATCCTGGGCATCAGCATCGGCAACGTGCGGGTGAAAATGCACCGCGCCCAACACAAGCTCCGTCAACTCCTAACCTGAATTGCGCCATGAACTTCGACGACCTCAGCCGCCGCTGGCAGCAGCAAGCCACCGCGGTTTCTTCGGCCCCCACCGCGGCCGCCGAGCTGCAAACCCTGCTTGCCGGCCCCGACCACAGCCCCGTAGCCCAGATGCGCCGCAATGCCTGGACCGATCTGCTGGGGGGGCTGCTCATCGGCGGCCCCATTACCGGGGCGGCGCTGGCCTTCGGCTGGCTGCCCTCGCCCTGGCTCACGGCCGCCGTGCTGCTCGTTGCCGGCGCCTCGGGCTACTACTACTTCCGCAAGCTGCGCCTGCTGCGCGCCCTGGCCGGCCCAAGCGACCCGAACGCCGCACTGCGCGGGCAGGCCGCCCGCACCCTGGGAGAGCTGCGCCGACTGGTGAATACCTACTACCGCCTGAACCTGCTGCTGGGCTTGGTGGTAATCGGCCTCACGCTCTGGGGCGTGGCCGGCCACGTGCAGGCGATCGGGCCCGCCCTGGCCAGCGGCCGATTCTGGCTGTGGCTGGGCGGCACGGCGCTGGTGAGCGTGGTACTTACGCATTTCCTGCTGCGCTGGCACCTGCACCATTCCTACGGCCGGCACCTGATTCGCCTGGAAACCGTGCTGCGCGAGCTGGCCGACGAGGCGTAGAGCGTTTTTCGGTATTGGTTTTTCGTGGCTTGCTACTGGTTGTTGGTTGTTCGCTGCTGGTGGTTCGGGGTAAGCGGACAGGCGTCTGGGCAGGGCAGCGCACCGGCTCCACGACCTGATACCTAAGCCCTAATACCTAAAGCCTAAACTATCTTCGCAGGCCCAACGAATGGCGCGGCGTGGAGCAGGCAGCACAACGAAAAATCATACACCTCGACATGGACGCGTTCTACGCCTCGGTAGAGCAGCGCGACCATCCCGAACTGCGCGGCCGGCCCGTGGCGGTAGGCGGCGCGCGGGAGCGGGGCGTGGTGGCCGCGGCCAGCTACGAGGCCCGGCAGTTCGGGGTGCGCTCGGCCATGCCCTCGGTTACGGCCCTGCGCAAGTGCCCCGAGCTGGTGTTCGTCAAGCCCCGCTTCGAGGTGTACAAGGACGTGTCGCGGCAGGTGCGGGCCATCTTTGCCGAGTACACCCCGCTGATTGAGCCCGTGTCGCTCGACGAGGCCTACCTCGACGTGACCCACAACCTGCCGCAAATCAGCTCGGCCACGCGCATTGCCCGCGAAATCCGGGCGAAAATCCTGGCTCAAACCCAGCTCACGGCCTCGGCGGGCGTGTCGTACAACAAGTTCCTGGCCAAGCTGGCCTCCGATTACCGCAAGCCCAACGGCCTGTTCGTGATTCAGCCCCACGAGGGCCCGGCCTTCGTGGCCGGGCTGCGGGTGGGCGACTTTCACGGCATTGGCCCGGTAACAGCCGCGAAAATGAACGAGCTGGGCATCTTCACCGGCGCCGACCTGCGCGAGCAGTCCGAGGCCTGGCTGCGCCAGCACTTCGGCAAGGCCGGTGGCTACTACCACGCCATTGCCCGCGCCATCGACCACCGCCCCGTGGAGGCCGACCGGGTGCGCAAGTCGGTGGGCTCGGAAACCACCTTCGAGCGCGACCTGAGCACGGAGGAAGAGCTGCTGGCCGGCCTGCAGCCCTGCCTCGACGACGTGTGGGACCATTGCCAGCGCACCGGCGTGCTGGGCCGCACCGTGACGGTTAAGGTGAAGTACGCCGACTTTCAGCAGCTCACCCGCAGCCGCACGCTCCTGGGCCTGGTGCCCAGCAGGGAGCTGCTTGCCCGCGTCAGCCACGAGCTGCTGACCAGCCTGCTGCCCGTGCCCAAGGGCGTGCGCCTGCTGGGCGTGGCCCTGTCCAGCCTCGACTCGGGCGAGGAAGCCGCGGGCCGGCAGCTGGCATTTCCTTTCTGAGCGAGTAAGCAACCCGGTCAAAACCACCGCAAAAAAAACCGGGCTCCCGCCAGTTGCGGAAGCCCGGTTGGGGTATTGAGCCCGGTTTCGGCTTACGGTATCACGAAGCGGGTAACCAGGCGGCCTTGGGCAGTGGTGAAGTGCGCCAGATAGGTGCCCGGCCGCAGGTGCGCTACCGACACGACGCCCGCGCCGCCCGCTACCACGTAGCGTCCCAGGGGTTTACCCGCCAGCGTGTGCAGCTCTAGCTGCCCGCCTTCCTGGGTGGCAGCCTGGTAGCGCAGCTGGCCGTCGGCTACGGCGGTGGGGTAGATGCGGAACGAAGCCTGGCTTTCCGTCGCGGCGTTTTCGGCGGCTACGCTGGCCGAGGCGCTGCGGCTGGCTTGCTCGCAGGCGCCCAGGGTGCAGCCGTGGGCCAGGTGCGCCGGCACGGCGTTGCGCGCAACACTCAGCGCGTGGCCTTGGTGGCAGAGCGTCACCTTGTCGCCGTGGGGGCCGCTGCGCACGTCAACCACCGTGATGGTAACCGAAGTGGTAGCCGCGCACCCGAAGCGGTTGGTAGCCGTTACTTCGAGGAGGTAGCGGCCCGCAGCGGTGGGCGTAAACGTTGCCTGCGCGCCGGCAGCGGCACTCAGGCCGGGGGCGGAGTTCCAGCGGAAGGTGCTGGGTCCATCGGCGCCCGGGTTGGTGGCCGTCAGCGTGAGCGACTGCGCCCCGTAGCCCAGGAACAGCGTTGCCGCATCGGCGCCGGTGGGGGTTTGGTCGGGGCGGCTGAGGGCAATAGCCGGGGCCGGCACGGCGCCCACCACCGTTACCGTAGCCCGGGCCGAGGCCTGGTTGCCGCTGGGGTCGGTTACGGTCAGCACCACTTCCTGCGGGCCCAGGTCGGCGCAGTCGAAGCTGCTGCGGCTCAGCGTGCGCGAGGCCAGGCCGTAGGCGTCGGTGCTGCCCGCGTCCACGTCGGCGGGACTGAGGGTGGCGGTGCCGCCTGCCAGCGTGAGGGTCAGGTTGCGGGTGCGCACCACCGGGCGCACGGTGTCGACCACGGCAAACGACCAGACTTCCCCCACGGCGGTTTCGCCGTCGCGCACGGCATCGACGCGCCAGAAGT
Source organism: Hymenobacter sp. B81 (assembly GCF_044628455.1). Classification (NCBI taxonomy): domain Bacteria; kingdom Pseudomonadati; phylum Bacteroidota; class Cytophagia; order Cytophagales; family Hymenobacteraceae; genus Hymenobacter; species Hymenobacter sp. B81. The sequence goes on from NZ_JBIYZW010000001.1 coordinate 352,040, forward strand.
AGGAACGCAGCTCGGTGAGGTCGGTGGTCCGGAAGGCGGGCGCGGTCAGGCCCTGGGCCACGGGCACCAGGCTGGCCGCGTCGGGGCCCAGCAGCACGTTGTAGGTCTGCGCGTCGCCAGTCCAGCCCAATTGCACCGGGCCGTAACCCACATTGGCGGTGCCCTGGGCCGGGCTGGGGTTGGCGGCCTGGGCTACCAGCGGCGAGCCGGCGTGCAAGGCGCCGATTTCGGCGGCCGACAAAGCGTAGTTGTACAGACGCACGTCGTCCAGCCGGTCGCGGTAGGGCTTGTTCTCGGCCGAGTTGCCAATGGTCAGCGCGGCGGCCTTGCCGATGCTGCCGGTGGTGTAGGCTTTGGTGGAAACCAGCGCGCCGTTCAGGTACAGGCGCAGCTGCTTGGCATCCACGTCGCGCACGGCCACCAGGTGCTGCCACTGCCCACCGAAGATGTTGTAGGGCGCGGTGTTCACGCGCACGGCCACGTCGGTTTTAATCGAGCCGTCGTCGATGGAAAAGGTCAGGGCCCCGTCGCGCAGCTGCAGACCGTACCACTTGCCGGTGCCGGCCTCGAAGCTGCCCTTGTGCAGCAGGTAGGTATCCTTGCTGCCCGACGAGGTATAGGTGTTGGCCGGAATGTTCACCCACAGCGACAGGGTAAAGGCGTTCTGGTCGAAGCGCAGCTGGGGCGCATCGGCGGCCACCACCGCGCCGGTGCTGGCGGGCGTGCCAAACAGCAGGCTGCCCCCGAAGCGGCCGTCGGTGGCCGACCAGCTGCTGGTGGCCAGGCCCGTGAGCGTGGCCGGGTGGCGGTAGTTGCTGCGGTCGGTGGCCTGGGTGCCCGAGATTTCATTTAGCTGGTAGTGCGCCACCAGCCCCCGCGGATTGCCGGTTTGCAGCGTCCACACTTCGCCGGGTGTGGTGCCCAGGCTGCTCACCGCGTCGACGCGCCAAAACCAGGCGGCGTTGGCGGGCAGATTCGGAAACGAGTAGGCCGGGCTTTGCAGCGGCACGTCGGCCACGAAGGCCAGCTGGCTGCTGCTCGGGCCGGCGTAGAGCTTGTAGCCCTCGGTCTGGTAGCCGCCCTGCCAGCTCAGGTTCACCGCGCCGTAGCCCTCCAGCAGCGTGCCGTTGGGCACCGAGGGCGCGTAGGCCTGCATGGGCAGCGGGCCGGAATGGCGCAGCTCCACAATCTGCTGGGGCGTGAGCAGGTGGTTAAACACCTTAAGCTCGTCGAGGGCGCCGGTGTAGGGGGCCGGGGCGTTGGCCGAGGTCAGGAATTCCAGCTCGCCGATGTTGCCCACAATCAGGGCGCTGTTTTCGCCGATGCCGTTGGCTTTGGTGGTAATTTCCTTCACCAGCGTGCCGTTTAGGTACAGCAGCAGCTTCTTGCCGGGCACGTCGCGCATGGCCACCACGTGCACCCAGCTGCCGGTGTAAAACAGCGTGCCGTCGGCCTGCAGCTCATCCTTGTTCGCGTCGTCGTCGATGGCAAAGCGCAGCTGACGGTTCTTGAACTCGATGTCGAAGCGCTTGCCGGTGGCACCGGTAGCGGCGTTGCGGGTGATGGAGCCCTTGCAGAGCAGGTAGGCGCTCTGGTTGTTGGTCTGCGGCAGCGTGGCCGGGTCGGCCTTCATCCAGAAAGCCAGCGCAAACGAGCTGCGGTCGAGGTAGAGCTGGTCCTGGTGGGGAATGCTCACCACGTACATCGCGGGGTCGGCGGTGGCAAAGTCCAGGGCGTTGTTCACGCGGCCCGCCACCCGAATGCTCTGGTTATCATCGTCGAGGCCCAACACGCCGTGGTTGGCGTAGGCCGACTGGTCGGTAATCTGGGTGCCGTCGGCCGCGGTTTCGTCGAAGCCCCAGTGGCCCACCAACTGCGGCGGCAGGGTGCTGGCCGTGCGGAACGACCACAGCGGGCCGTCGGCCGTGCCCTTGTCGTTGTGGGCGTCGATGCGCCAGTAGTAGGTGGTGTTGTCGGCCAGGCCGCTGAGCTGGTAGGTGGGCGCGGCGCTGGCGGGCAGGTCGGCCCGCTTGCTCAGGCTTGCGGGGCTGGGGCCGGCGTACACGCTGTAGGTCGTGGTGTTGGCGCTGCCGCTCCAGCGCAGCGTGAGGGCGCCGTTGCTCAGGTCGGCGTACTGAAAGCCGTCGGCGGGCGAGGGGCTGCTGGCACCGGCCGGGGCCGAGGGCAGGGCCGGGGTTTTCACTGCCGCGGCCGGGCTAAACGACGACTCGGCCCCGCTGGCCACGGCCTGGAGGCGGTAGTAGTAGGTTTTGTTGGGCAGCAGGCCGGCGTCGGTGTAGCTGGTGGCGCCGGCGGCGGGGTGGGCAATGTCGGCGAAGGTCACGCCGTCGGCCGAGCGCTCCAGCACGAAGTGGGTTTCGGCGGCGGAGTTGTCGATCCAGCTCAGTACCACCTGGCTGGCGGGGGCCGGCAGCTCAGCGGAAGTGGCGTTCAGCACCAGTCCCGAGGGCGGCTTCACGAAGGCCGGCGCGGGCGTTTTCACCAGCGCGTTCACGTACGCCTCGATGTTGAGGTAGGCGGGCTGCGCGCGGCTGTAGGCCACGGCATCGGCCGGGTTGTGCTTGTTCAGGCCGTGAGCGTCTTCCCAGGCGTCGGGCAGGCCGTCGGCGTCGGCATCGGCCGGAGCCGGGGCGTTGAAGACCTCGCCCAAACCGCCGTTACCGAGGGGCAGGTCGGCCTCGGTGTACACGTAGTGGCCGCGGGTGCCGCGCGAGCGAACTTCCTCCACCATCAGCTCGTCGACCTGGTCGCGGCGCGGGTAGTTGGCTCCCACACTGTCGATGACGCGCTGGTAGGCCTGCGCGGCGCTCAGGGCTGGGGCCGCGTGGGGGTAGGCAAAGGCCTGGGCCTGAAACGCCGCGCCCGAAATGCCGGGGTAGCCCACCGTGTCGAAGGGCACCAGCGCGCCGTCGAGCACGCCGTTGCGGTTGTTGTCGAAGTAGTTGCCGGCGCCGTAAATGTTGAACGTGCCGGTGCCGCGCGAGAAGGGCGTGGTCTTGCTCGGCGGCGTGAGCGGGCCGCCCACGAAGTAGTTGTTGATGACATTCACCTCCGACACGCCCGACGAGCCACCCATGATGTAGGCGTCACCCGACCAGCCGTAGTTCAGCTGCTCGCCCAGGCGGTTGCCGTTGCCCCAGTTGTAAACCACGTTGTTGACGAACTCGTTGACGCCCTTGACTTTGGGGTTGCGGGTTTTGTTGCTGAGGTAGAGGTTGCCCACCAAACTCACCTTGCCGCCGTCGGGCGTCTGAATCAACCCGCCCGCCGAGTGGTTGGCCCGGTGCAGGCCCTGCCCGATGATGGAGTTCTGCACCGTAATGTTGTCGGGCGCGGTGCCCTTGCCGTCCCAGTTGATGCTGAACACCTCGTCCATGCCCCAGGAAAACGACATGTGGTCGAGGATGATGTTGGCGCCGTTGGCCAGGCCCGAGGCGTCGTTGCCCGAGTTGCCGGTGGCGCCCAGGCGCAGGCGCAGGTAGCGGCAGATGGTGTTGCTGGCGCCCGTAAACGTGACGCGCTTGTTGAAGAGCACGATACCGTCGCCGGGGGCCGTCTGGCCGGCCACGGTCACGTTGGGTGCCACCTGCACGTTGCTTTGCAGGTTGATGACGCCGCCCACGGCAAACACCACCACCCGGCCGGGCTGGCTCACCGCGTCGCGGAACGAGCCGGGGCCGCTGTCGTTGAGGTTGCGCACCACGTACACCTGCGGACTGGCCACGCCGCGCGCCCCGGTGGCAAAGCGGCCGAAGCCGCCGGCCCCGGGAAAGGCCAGGGTCTGGGCCTCGGCCCGCGGGGGCGGCAGCAGGTGCAGCGCCAGCGCGGCCCCCAGGGCCAGACTGTGCTTCATCAAAAGGGTAGTTGTTTTCATATGGCAATCGGGGGTTGATGGAAGCGCGGGGAAAGGGCAGGCTAAGAGAATAGCAAAGCGGCGCCGGCCACCGCGGGCGGCAGCCGGCAGCATAAGCGGTGCGGTAACCCGACAAGGATATTTGCTGAACCAGGCGTAGCTCTCCTGCACCGTCCTGAGCCAGAGCAAGAAATGGGCGCCGCGCCGGCGCACAACGCCTGTTATCCGGGGCTGTGGCCGCCAGCCGATGTTTGGCTATTCCCGGCCCTGGCCGCTTCGGGCGGGCCAAAGCAGGAGACTACCCCAGAGTAGCGCGGAAAGTGCGCTGCGCCGTTCAGTCGTTGCCGACAACCCGGCGTTCGGCGTCAAATCGGCCGGCGCGCGTAGCTTCGCGGCGCTATGAACCACTTCACCATTCGCCCCACCGCCGCCGAGTACGGCACCTACTACGAAGGTTACATCCGGCAGATTCCCGCCGGCCACGACCCGCGCCAGCAGCTGCGCGCGCAGGCCGCCGCGCTGCAGGCCACCATTGCCGGGCTTAGCAACGAGCAGGCCCTGTTCCGCTACGCGCCCGGCAAGTGGAGCATCAAGGAAACCCTGGTGCACATCATCGATACCGAGCGCGTGTTTGCCTACCGCGCCTTCTGTATTGCCCGCGGCGAAGTTCAGCCCCTGCCCGGCTTCGACCAGGACCAGTTTACCGCGCATTCCGGAGCCGATGCCCGGCCGCTGGCCGACATCCTGCGCGAGTACCAGGCCGTGCGCGCCGCTACCCTGGCCCTGCTCGACTCATTCGGCCCCGAGGCACTGGCGCGGCAGGGTACGGCCAGCGGCATGCCCGTGAGCGTGCGGGCCCTGAGCTACATGCTGTCTGGCCACGAAGCCCACCACCTGCAGCTGTGGAATGAGCGGTGTCTGCCGCTGCTGCCGGGCGCCCAGGCCCAGGAGCCAAGGGTGCTGCAAACGGAAAGCCCCGGCTGAGGGCCGGGGCTGCGCTGATAGGATAGGCTGGCTAAGCGGCGCTAGATGTGCACCGTGAGTACCGGTGAGGCCGTGTGGGTCACTACCGTTTCGGCCACGCTGCCCTGCAGCAGGTGGCTCAGGCCGGTGCGGCCGTGGGTGAGCATCACCACCAGGTCGGCGTGGGCCTGCTCGGCAAAGCGCGGAATGCCGGTGCTGGCTTTGGGCGCGGCAAACACGTCGGGCTCGTAGTGGGCCAGCTGGTGGCGGTAGGCAAAGGCGTGGATGCGCTCCAGGGCCGCCGCGTGCTGGCTGCTGCTGGTCACCACGTCGAGCAGGTGCAGCCGGGCGGCGGGAAAGGTGGCCTGAATCTGGCGCAGGGCGGGCACCACCCGGTCGGCCTCGGCCGAAAAATCGGAGGCAAACACGATGTGGTGCACGTCGAAATTGGGCGTGGGGTGCTTCACGGTGAGCACCGGGCAGGAAGCCAGCCGCACCAGCCGCTCGGTGTCGGAGTCGGAAAAGAAGTGCGTTTCGGGGCCGTGCTCGTGCGAGCCGAGCACCATCAGGTCGATGTTGCGGGCGCGGATTTCCTCCAGGATGGCGGTTTCAATGGCGCCGTCCTGCACGATGTCCTCTACCGGTACGCCCTCGGCCAGGTGGGCCGCTTCGGCCATGAGGGCGTGCATGCGCTGCTTGGTGACCTGCAACAGCTTGATGGTGAACACGTCGTTGAGGCCGCTGCCGCCCACCGGCCCACCAGTGGAGGAGAGGCGGGAACCGTGCGGCAAATCCAGCACGTGCAGCAGCGTGACGCGGCCGCCGGTGCGGCGGGCCAGCTGCAGGGCCACTTCGAAGGCATTGTGGGCCTGCGGCGAGAAGTCGGTAGGAACCAGGATGTTTTTCATGGCAGTACAGCAGAAGGCGCCCAAAACAGAATTTTATTTGATAATATAAATATATTTTATGACTATTTAGTATGCCGCGGCGAAGATTAAGCAACTCAACCGCGTGATATTTCACCTACACCAACCCGCCCGAAAACACCAAGGCCCGGACAATTGCCCGGGCCTTGGCCTTACTCAATGGGGTGCCGGGGCTTAGCGCCAGCGGCCGCCGCGGTCGTTGCGGTCATCGTCGTCGTCGAACCAGTTGGAGATTCGCTCACCCATGCGGTCGAAGAAGCCGCGGTTTTCGTGGCGGTCATCGTCGCGGTCTTCGGAACGGCGGCTCTGGCGGTAGCGGCTGTTTTCGTCGTAGTCGGGGGTGCTGCCGTAGCCCGAGCGGCCGCTGCCGTAGCCGCGGTCCATGTTGCTCTGGCTGCCGTAGTTGCTCATGCCCGAGTTGCCCGACGAGCCCCAGTTGCCCCGACCCATGCTACCCGAGCGGCCGTAGTCGTCCTGCTCGTACGACGAGCGGCCCATGCCCTGGGAACCATAGCGGTCCTGGTTGCCGTAGCCGCGGTCCATGCCCGAGCTGCCGTAGCTGCCCTGGTTACGCGAACTGTAGTTGGAGCTGCTGTCGACGCCCCAGCGGTCCTGGTCGTGCTGGCTGCCCATGCCGCGCTGCTCGTAGCTGCCACGGCCCGAGCTGCCGTAGCCGCTCATGCCCGAGTTGCTCATCCCGCTGCGGCCCAAGCTGCCGGAGCGGCCGTAGTCGTCCTGCTCGTACGACGAGCGGCCGCGGTTCATGCCCTGCGAGCCACTCATACCATAGCTGCCCATGCTGCCCGATCGGCCCATGCCCGAGGAGCGGCCGTAGCTATCCTGGTCGGACGAGGAGGAGCGGCTGTAGCCATCGTTGCCGCTCACGCCGCGGGTGCTTTCGGAGCGGGAGCTGTCGTCGTAGCGGCCGCCGTACTGATTCTGGCTGCGGCGGTAATCCTGGTCATCATCGTCGCCGTAGCGGTTGCGGCTGCGGCTCTGGTAGTCGGAATTCTGGTTGCGGCTGCGGTAGTCGCGGTCTTCGTCGGGGTGCTGATTGTAGTTGGCCATGGCGGGAAATGAGGTTTAGGTTGTGGTTTAGGCAAGGATTTACTGCAGGCTCAGCCGAAATGTTATTGCCGAGCTTGGAATAGTGATGATGGCCCGGCGGTGGGCTGCTGCCAGCATAAGTCACGCCGCATCAGCCCTCGCATAAGCATGTGATAGGCCTTGCCGGCCGCCGCCCACGGCGGATATTGCCGCGGTTTGCGACTCGGGACATACTGCTGCTTAAGCAGCTCCGGAAAGGTCGCAGGCCCGGTTCATCATGAAGATCTTGTTTATCGGCGACAGCCTGATTCGCGGCACGGTAGGCGTGAGCTTTGTGCGCCAGCTGGCCCGGCGCCACCCCCACTGGCAGATCGAAAACGCGGGCGTCAACGGCGAGCCGCTGCTGAGCATTGCCCGGCGCCTGCACCAGCGCCTGCGGGCGGGCGCCGCCTACGACGCGGTGGTGTTTGAGGCCGGGGCCAACGACCTGCTGCTGCCCACCTTTCCGGCACGCGGCTTCTGGTGGCGGCAGGCCTGGCAGCAGCTCCGGCGCCAGGGCTACCAGCCCCTGCCCGACGAAGTCGACTTCGCCCGGCACTACCGCGAAACAGTGGCTTCCCTGCGCCGCCACAGCTCCGCCCAGGTAGTGCTGCTGACGCTGGGCTGCCTCGGCGAGCAACTCGCTACGCCCCTGAACGGGCAGCGCAACCGCTACAACGACATCATCCGCCGCACCGGGGCCGAGCTGAACTGCGCGGTAGCCGACGCCGGCGCGGCCTTCGACCAGGAGCTGGCTCAGCTGCCGCCCGGGCGCGACTACCTGATGAACAGCTTTTTCAACACCGCCTGGGCCGACCGGGTGCAGTGCTTTTTCGGGCGCGCCGATGCCCTGAGCCGGCAGCGCGGGCTGCACCTGACCATCGACGGCGGGCACCTCAACAGCCGGGGTGCGGCCCTGTTCGCGACGGCGGTAGAGGCGCATCTGCTGGCCCTGGCGCCGTTGCAGCTGGCGTAGGACACGGCCTTAGCGGCCGAAGCGGCGCTTGAGCTTGCGCAGCCAGCCGGGCTCCCGCACCTCGTCTTCGAGCAGGAAGGCGTAGGGGTGCAGCACGGGCATGTGGCTGCACACGATGCGCACGATAGCGAACAGGGGCTCAAACAGAATCATGCCCGGCACGCCCCACAGCAGCTCGCCCAGCACCACGGCCACGATGGTGAAGAAGGGACTCAGGTTGAGCTGCGCGCCCATGACCAGCGGCTCGATGAGGTTGTTGTCGATAACCTGGGCCGCCACGATGACGCTCGCCGTGGGCAGCACCATACCCGTGGAGCCGCTCACCATGGCCATGACCACCGGAAAAAAGCCGCCCACGAACGCGCCCACGTAGGGTACCAGCGTGGGCAGGGCGGCAATAAGGCTTAGCAGCAGGGCATTCTTCAGGCCGATGACGGAAAAGCCCACCGCGTAAAAAGCCGTCAGAAACAGCACCGACAGCAGCCGGCCCACCAGGTACTGGCCCGCCACCTTGGTTATCTGGTTCAGCATGCGCTCGGTTTCGGCGCGGTTGGCGGGGGCGCTCAGCTTCAGGAAAAACTCGCGGAACTTGCCGCGCTGCCAGAGCAGGAAAAATAGGTAGAGCAGGGTGAGGGCAAAGCCGCCGAGCAGGCCCGCCACGCCCTTGAGCGAGGACGTGAAATACTTGTTGGCCGACTGCGCCAGCTTGCCGATCTGCTCCTGCACGAAGCGAATCTGCTGCTGCGGGGCCACGCCAAACTGCTGCTGAATCCAGTGCTGGGCCTGGCCCAGCAGCTGGGTGAATTTTTCCTGAATCTGGGGCAGCTGTTCGGAGATGTTGGCCACCTGCGCCCCAATGGCCCAGCCCATGCCGCCCACAAACAGCAGCACCACCACCAAACACAGCAGCGCCGCCAGGGCCCGACCCAGGCCCCAGCGTTCGAGGCGGTTGCCCAGGGGCGCCAGCAGCATGGCCAGCACCGCCGCAAACGCCAGCGGCACCAGAAACAGCCGGCCGAAATGCAGCAGGGCTACCGTGAGCAGGGCCAGCAGCAGCAGGGCGTTGACGCGGGGCAGGGGAATGCTTTGCATAGAAAGGGGAGGAGGAAGGCCGGAAGCCGCCGCCGACCCAGTCGGCACCGCTCCCGTTGAGCTGCCTCTACGCCGACAGCCCCGCCCGGGATGCGGCTCGGCTGCCAGTCGGAGCACACCTGTGCCGATGCTGCGCCGTTCAGGCCGGTACCTACTCGTCCGCGTCGAACGGAGCCGCTGGCTGCTCGGCAGGTGCTGGCCGGATAGTGCCAATAATCCTTTCCCGGCCAGCGCCTGCCGCGCACCGGGAAAGGACAGGAACACCGGGCAAAGACACGCCCGCCCCGGGGCGCGGCGCCGCCGGGGCCAACCTTGCGCGCCCCAATCGGGTTGAATGAAGCGCCACCGCGCTGCAGCCGGCGGCAGCTACTCTACTTTTGAGCCGATGAACACGCACCCTCCCCAATTCGACCAGGCCGCCTTTCACAACTCCTTCGTGGACGAGCTGCGCGGTGAAGACTCCCTCGACCTGCGTCCCCGGCAGGTGGCCGGCGTGCACTACTCGCGCGTGCAGCCCACGCCCGTGCGCCAGCCCCGGCTGCTGGCCTGGTCCGAGGAGCTGGCCGATTTCCTGGGGCTGGCCCGCCCCGACGAGCAGGGTCCGGCCGTGGAGGCGCTGGCCGGCAACCGCGTTACCGACACCATGAAGCCCTTCGCGGCGCGCTACGGCGGGCACCAGTTCGGCAACTGGGCCGGGCAGCTCGGCGACGGCCGCGCCATGTCGCTGGGCGAGCTGACGGCCCGCGACGGCACGAGCTGGGAAATTCAGCTTAAGGGCGCAGGCCCCACGCCCTACTCGCGCCGCGCCGACGGCCGGGCCGTGCTGCGCTCCTCGCTGCGGGAATTTCTGTGCAGCGAGGCCATGCACTACCTGGGCGTGCCCACCACCCGGGCCCTGAGCTTGGTCGCCACCGGCGACGTGGTGGTGCGCGACATGTTCTACAACGGCAATCCGCAGCCCGAGCCCGGGGCCATCGTGGCGCGGGTGGCGCCCACTTTCGTGCGCTTCGGCAACTTCCAGATCCTGGCCGCTAGCGGCGAAATCGATAACCTGCGCGCCCTGGCCGACTACGTGATTCGCCACCACTTCGCCGAGCTGGGCGAGCCGGGGCCGGCAGTATATGTGCGCTGGTTTGAGGAAGTAAGCCGCCGCACCGCCCGCATGATTGCCCGCTGGATGGCCGTAGGCTTCGTGCACGGAGTGATGAACACCGACAACATGTCGGTGCTGGGCCTCACCATCGATTACGGTCCCTACGGCTGGCTGGAGCCCTACGACCCCGACTGGACGCCCAACACCACCGATTTCGGCACCCGCCGCTACGCCTACGGGCAGCAGCCGCAGGTGGCGCTCTGGAACCTGCTGCAGCTGGCCCGCGCCCTGGTGCCACTGGTGCCCGACCCCCAGGAGTTGCGCGCCGGCCTCGACCTGTACACCAGCATGCTGGCCGCCGAGCAGCTGCAGCTCACGCGCCGCAAGCTCGGCCTCTCGGCCCTGGCCCCCGACGAGGAAGACCAGGCCCTGATTGACAGTCTGCACGAAGCACTGGCCGCCTCCGAAATCGACATGACGTTGTTCTTTCGCCACCTCTCGCAGGCCGCGCCCGCGCTGCTCACGGCCCCGGCCGAGCAGGAAGCCCGTTTCCGGGAGGTGCTCACGGCGGCCGCCTATTCCATGACGGCCGACGAGGAAGCAGTGCTGTTGCAGTGGCTGGCGCAGTACGCCCCGCGCCTGCGCCGCGAAACCCGGGCGCCCGAGGCCATTCGCACCGACATGCTGGCCGCCAACCCCAAGTACGTGCTGCGCAACTACCTGGCCCAGCTGGCCATTGAGGCGGCCGAGGTGGGCGACCTGTCGAAGCTGAACCGGCTGATGGAGGTGCTCAGGAACCCCTACGACGAGCAGCCCGAGCACGACGAGCTGGCCGCCAAGCGCCCCGACTGGGCCCGCGACAAGCCCGGCAGCGCTACGCTCTCGTGCAGCTCGTAGTCCGGCGGCAGTACGTTTGCGCTATGAACCCTGTTGCTCATTGGGAGCCGGCCACCGCGGCCGACCTACCCGCGCTGGAAATACTCGTCAACCGCGCCTACCGCGGCACCGACGCGGCCCCGGGCTGGACCCACGAAGCCCACCTGCTCAGCGGCCCGCGCGCCAGCACCGCCGACCTGCGGGAGCTGCTGAGTACGCCCGCGGCTCTCATCCTGACCGCCCGCGACGCGCAGCGCCGGCTGCTGGGCTGCGTGTATCTGGCCGCTCAGCCCCCGCAATTGTATCTGGGTTTGCTGGCCGTGGACCCCGAGCGGCAGGCCGGCGGCCTGGGGCGGCAGCTGCTGGCCGCGGCCGAGGACCACGCCCGGCAGCAAGGGCTCCGGAGCGTGGTGATGACCGTGCTGGCCGAGCGCCCCGACCTGCTGGCCTGGTACGCCCGGCGCGGCTACCAGCCCACCGGCGAAGTGCGCCCCCTGCACGCCGACCACGGCGCCGGCCAGCCCCGGCAGACGCTCACGCTGCTGGTGCTGGAAAAGGCGGTAGGAGAGGGCTAAGCCACGAAACTGTTGCCGGGCGGTTTCCTTGGGTGCCGGTTGAACCCGCGGGAAGCGGGCGGAGTGGTAATCAGATGGGGCTGATGGATTGACTCAGTGCCCGCAGAACCGAAGCAAGCCGGTCCAAATCGACGGAGGTGAAGGGTATCGTTTGCGTTGCTACTCGCTGCAATTCGGTGACATCATCCACCAAGGAGCCGATAACGACTTCCGGCTTTGCCAGATTCTCCATGTCCTCCCACTTATCAGTAGGCAAGAGGGCATAATAGTCCGTATCGAGGCTGAACTGACTGTCAAGGCTGTTGGCTCGGAGGTAAGTGAGAGCCTGTCGGAACAGGATTTCCAGTTCATAAACCGTGATGTGCGTTGCCATAAGTGTAATCAGCGTTGGTAGTGGAGGGGGCCGCCAAGGATGGGTGTTGCCGGGTTTGGTGCGGCTCAGAAAAAATAGATGAAGTCGTCGAAGTCCTGCTGCCCGGTATCCTGCCCGTAAGCGGAGTTTTGCTCAAAGACGAAGCCCGTTACAATTGCCTGACTAAATCGGGTGTCTTCGACGGTGCAGCCCTGGATGGTGGCATTGGTAAGGTTGGAGTGGCTGAAATCCGCCGTTTTCAGGCTGCACTCCAGGAATTGACAGCTGGTCAGGTCGGCGCGGATAAAATCAACGTTCAGCCAACAGTGCCGGAATACGGCTCCGCTGAGCACCGCGTCGGTTAAGGTTTCGGTAATTTCTAGTTCCAGGCCCTCGAAATAGCGTTGGCCGCTGCGGTAAGCCTGCAGCAGTTGTTCTCGGGTGGTGATATCAGACACGACAAGGGCGACAAAGAGGGAGCTGGGTATTGGACTTTGACGAAGATAGGAATGAGTCTGCCGCGGCCTTCGGGACGTAGGCGCGGTAGCTTGCCGCCTTTTTGCCCGACCAAGCAAGCCGGGCTTGCGTACGCCGGTTTATTTCGCGTCCTCATCAACCTCCCGGCCCGGCATTATGGCGCAACCCGCTGCTTCGTCCCCCGCTTCCGATTTCACCGGCTTCGTGCGCGTGCGCGGGGCCCGGGAGCACAACCTCAAGAACGTCGACCTGCAGATTCCGCGCGACGCGCTGGTGGTGTTCACCGGCGTATCGGGCTCGGGTAAGTCCAGCCTGGCCTTCGGCACGCTCTACGCCGAGGCCCAGCGCCGCTACCTCGAGTCGGTGTCGCCCTACGCGCGGCGCCTGTTTCACCAGATGGCCGTGCCCGAGGTCGACAGCATCGACGGGCTGCCGCCGGCCGTGGCTTTGCAGCAGCAGCGCGGCACGCCCACCACGCGCTCGTCGGTGGGCTCGGTTACCACGCTTTCCAACCTGGTGCGCATGCTGTACTCGCGCGCCGGCGACTACCCCGCGGGGCAGGGCATCATCTACGCCGAGGCGTTTTCGCCCAACACCCCCGAGGGCGCCTGCCCCAGCTGCCACGGCCTGGGCCGCATCTACGAAGTCACCGAGCAGAGCATGGTGCCCGACCCCACGCTCACCATCCGCGAGCGGGCCATTGCCGCCTGGCCGCCGGCCTGGGGCGGGCAGAACCAGCGCGACATCCTGGTGACCCTGGGCTACGACGTGGACGTTCCCTGGCAGGACCTGCCCCAAAAGCAGCGCGACTGGATTCTGTTTACCGACGAGCAGCCGGTGGTGCCGGTGTACCCGGGCTACTCGCCCGCCGAAACGCAGCGGGCCCTCAAGCGCAAGGAGCCGCCCAACTACATGGGCACCTTCACCAGCGTGCGGCGCCACGTGCTGCACACCTTCGCCAACACCCAAAGCCCCCTGATGAAAAAGCGGGCTTTGCAGTACATGCTCAGCACCGAGTGCCCGCTGTGCCACGGCAAGCGCCTGCGGCCCGAGTCCCTCTCGGTCACCTTCGCCGGGCTCGATATTGCCGACCTGGGGCACCTGCCGCTCAAGCGCGTGGCCGAGCGGCTGCGCCCCTTCGCCGCGGGCACCGCCAAGCGCCAGCGGCACGACGCGGCCCACCCCGAGCAGGCGATAGTGGCCCAGCGGATTGCGGCCGACTTGTGCGCCCGCCTGGCCGTGCTGCTCGACCTGGGTTTGGGCTACCTCTCGCTGGAGCGCAGCACGCCCACGCTCTCGCCCGGCGAGCTGCAGCGCCTGCGCCTGGCCACCCAGCTGTACTCGCACCTGTTCGGGGTGGTGTACGTGCTCGACGAGCCCTCGGCGGGCCTGCACCCCTCCGATACCGAGGCCCTGCTCAACGCTCTGGCGGGCCTGAAAGCCGCCGGCAACTCCCTGTTCGTGGTCGAGCACAACCTCGACGTGGTGCGCCGCGCCGACTGGCTGGTGGACGTGGGGCCCGCCGCCGGCGAGCAGGGCGGCGAGGTGCTCTACAGCGGCCCGCCCGCCGGCCTGGCCGATGTGGGGCCCTCGCAGACGCGCCGCTACCTGTTCGACCCGACGCTGCAGGAGGCCCGCACCCCGCGCGAGCCGGCCGGCTGGCTGAAGTTGGCGGGCGTCAGGCGCAACAACCTCACGGGCCTCGACGTGGCCTTTCCGCTGGGCGTGCTCACCACCGTCACCGGCGTGTCGGGCTCGGGCAAGTCGAGCCTGGTGAGCCAGGTGCTGGTGGAGCTGGTGGCGGCCCAGCTGGGCCACGCGCTGCCGGCCGAGGAAGAAGAAACCGACCCGCTGGAGCAGGCCGCGCCCGCCGAAACCGGGGGGCGCATCGTGGCCGGCCTGGAAACCATCCGCCGCCTGGTACGGGTCGATCAGAAGCCTATCGGGCGCACGCCGCGCTCCAACATGGCCACCTACACCGGGCTGTTCGACCACGTGCGCAAGCTGTTTGCGGCCACGCCCCAGGCCCGGCAGCGCCGCTACGACGCGGGCCGCTTTTCCTTCAACGTGGCCAAGGGGCGCTGCGAAAACTGCCAGGGCGAGGGGTTCGTGATGGTGGAGCTGCTGTTTCTGCCCTCGGTGTACGCACCCTGCCCGGTGTGCCAGGGCGCCCGCTACAACACCAAAACCCTGGAAATAACCTACCAGGGCAAGAATATCGCCGAGGTGCTGGGCCTCACGGTGGACGCGGCCTGGGAGTTCTTTGCCGACGAGCCCGCCGTGCACCGCGCCCTTACGGTGCTGCGCGAGGTGGGTTTGGGCTACCTGCGCCTGGGCCAGCCCGCTACCGAGCTGAGCGGGGGCGAGGCCCAGCGCATCAAGCTGGCCACCGAGCTGCAGCGCCAGGGCCGGGGCCACTCGCTCTACGTGCTCGACGAGCCCACCACCGGCCTGCACCCCGCCGACGTGGAGCGCCTGCTGGTGCAGCTCGACGGGCTGGTGGATGCCGGCAACACCGTCATCGTGGTGGAGCACGACATGCGCGTGGTGGCCGGCAGCGACTGGGTTATCGACATGGGCCCCGGCGCGGGCGACGAGGGCGGGGCGGTAGTGGCCGCCGGTCCGCCCGCCGAAGTAGCGCGCAGCCGCGCCAGCCGCACCGCGCCCTACCTGAAACGGTTTCTGACGGGCGGGGAATAAGGGGCGAATCCCCGCAACCTGGCACTAGCCGCCGCTGTCGGGGAGTTGAATGCCCGGCCCCTGAATCGAAACGGTGCCGTGACCTAGGGCCGCGGCACCGTTTCGGTTGGGACTGTTCATTTCCGCCGGTTTGAAACCGCGGCCGCAGGCTGCTTTATTATTTCAGCGAAGCCTGGGTGGTGAGCAGGCTTTCCAGCACTTTCAGGCGCTGGGCCAGCTCGGCCGTTTGGGCGGCTTGGACCTGCAGCTGCTGACTGGTCTGCGTCTGCTGGGCGGCAGCTGCGTTCTGCAGCGCACCGACCTGCTGCTTCAGGAGGGCATTCTGTTGCTGCAGCTGCTCCAGCTGCCGGGCCAGCTCCTGGGTGGCCGACACGCCCAGCATGGCCAGCGCCTCGTAGTCGACCGAGCGCACGTCGGGGTGCTCCAGGCCGAATACGAACACCTGCTGGCCGGCCAGCTTGGCGGCGCCCCGTACCAGCAGCGTCGCGCCGCTGGCGGCCTTTACGGCCCCAATGACCTCACCGGCCGGGCCGATGAGCTTGATGCGCTGCCCGGCCCGGGCCTGCGAGGGCGCTGGCAAGGTCAGGCGCAGCAGCGAGTCGCCCTGGGCTTCCACGCCGCTGGCCACGGCGTACACGTCGGGCAGGAAGCCGGCCTGCTGGCTCACGGCCTGCGGAAACACCTGCTCGACCTCCTGGGCAATAACCTTCTTAAAGGTGCGGGTGCCGTACTGCACCCGGTCGCGCATGGTGTAGTCGGTGATGCGCAGGCGGCGCAGCAGGCTTAGGTCGGCGGCGCGGTCGGAAAGACCAACCACGGTTTTCAGTCGCGCATCCGAGTTGGCGTTGAACTCGGTCGCCACTACCCGGCCCGCGGCCCGGATGCTCACCGGGCCGGTGTTGCTGCCGGTGTAGCCCGTCGAGCCGCTGCCGTTGATAAAGCCGTAGGCGAAGTTGCCGGGCGTAACGGACGTCTGCACGTCGAGCGGGAAGGCGGGGTTGGTGGTGCCGATGCCGACCAAGCCGATGGTACCACCGGTGTTGGTGCTGGTGCTGGTTTGGCCAAACGTGAGGTAGTTGGTGCCGCCGACGTTGGGGCCATCCGAGAGTTTGAGCTTGTAGCTGTCGTTGACATCCAGGCCGAAGGCGGCCCAGGCATTGTTGGGCGAGTGCAGCACCAGGTAGGGGCTGTGCTGGCGGATTTCCAACGGGCCGTTGGGCAGGGCCGCGTTGCTGAAGCCCGTGCCGATGCCCAGCCGGCCGTTGGTCAGCACCATCTGCTGGGTGCCGCCGCCGGCGTCAAACTGGGCGTTGCTGTGCCCGCCGCCTGCGTACCAGGCAAAGGACTCGCCCGAGCGGAAGTACTGGGTGCCGTCCTGCACCCCGATGCCATAGACTTCGTTCCACAGGTTGAGCATCTGCCGGGTGCTGCTGCCGAAGCTCAGCGCGCCGCGCACCCGCTGGTTGCCGTTCACGTCGAGCAGCGCCTCCGGTGTGGTGGTGCCGATGCCCACGCCGCCGTTGCCCTTGGGCAGCAGGTTCAGGTGTTGATTGGGGTTGGAGCCGGCGCCGTACAGCGAGTTGTAGCCGAGGCCGATGCCCTGGGTGCCGTTGGAGTGGCGGAATTCCGGGCCGCCACCGGCTTCGTTGAAGTCGCCGGTGACGTACAGCGTGCGGCTGGTGGCGTGGCTGCCGCTGCGGCCCACACTCTGCACGTCGAGGCGGTTGTCGGGCGCGTTGTTGCCGGTGCCAATGCCCACGTTGCCGTTGCTTTCAAAGCTCACGTTGGGCGTGGTGCCGGTGTTGTCGTCGGAGTAGAAGCGAATGGGAGCCGCGTTGGTCACCAGGCGCATATAGTTGCCGCTCACCCGCGAGTACAAACCCAGGTCGGTGGTGCCGGTAATGGCCGCGCCGCCGCGCTGAATCACGCCCGCGGGCAGCAGCACGCCGCCGCCGCTGCTGATGCCCAGCCCCTGGCTGCTGCCGTTGCCCACCAACGCGTTGGTGCCCAGGTTCAGGTTCTGGGTGGCGGTGTGGTTGCCTAAGTTGTCGCCGGGTACATTCACGAAGTTTGAGCCGTCGAGCACGGGCGCCACGAGCCGGGGCGTGATGGTTACGTAGCCGTTGCCTGCCTGGAAGCCTTGGGTGTGCACCACGTTGGAAGTAAGGCCCGGCGCCGCGTACGAGGAGCCGCCGCCGCCGCCGCCGCCGTTGAAGTTGGTCCCGTCGCCGCCGCTGCCACCGCCGCCGTAGTAGCCGCCGCCACCGCCACCGGCGCGGCTGCCCGCCGCACCCCCTGCGCCCAGCACGCCCGCTGTGCCGTTCGACCCCGCAGGCGTCGCCCCGCCGCCCGATTGGGTGCCACCGCCTCCGCCGCTGTAAAACCAGTTGGTCGCGCCGGCGCCGCCCGTCAGGCCGCCGCCCGCGCCGCCGCCGGCCGTGCGGGAACTGCTCCAGCCGCGGCCGCCCCCGCCACCAGCCACCAGCACACGGTTGCTGAGCGCGGTGCCGCCGATGCGGATGTCGCTGCTGGCCCCGCCGCCGCCACCCTGATCGACAACCGGGGCCCCGTTGCCGCCAAAGCTGAAGCCGCCGCCGGCGTCGCCCATGTTGTAGCCGGGGCTGGGCAGGCTGCCCGCCGAGCCCACGTAAATGGTCAGAACCTGGCCCGGGACTACCGTCAGCGTGGCCTGCACGCGGCCGCCGTTGCCGCCATCAGCCCCACCGCCCTTGCCGCCGGTCATGTCCACCGCCAGCTGGTTGACGCCGGGTGGTACCGTGTAGGTATGAGCGGCGTTGGCATTGGTATAAGTTACGGGAGCCAGCGAAGGTGTGGTAGCGCCGGCCGGTGTCGAGTCGAGCAGGTAATTGCTCCAGTTCACGCCGTTCCACAGGTTCAGGACGTTGGTGTCGGTGTTGTACACCAGCAGACCCTTTTCGGTGGCCGCGGGCTGCAGGGCGTCGCGCTGGGTGGTGCTCAGGCGCGGGGGCAGAAAGCCCTGGGTGCTGCTGCTCACGTCCAGGGCTGCCTTGGCGTTGGGGGCCGTGGTGCCAATGCCCACCGAGCCGTTGCCCAGTGCCGAGAGAACCGTCACGTCCGGGGCGTTGGTGTTGCCGTTGCCCAGCACCAGGTCGAGGCGCGAGGCGGCGCTGATGTTGGTGGCGTAGGAGCCCAGTCGCCACTCGGCGCTGCTGGCGTACTTCACACCCGAGGCGGTGGGCCGCGTCAGGCGCAGCAGCCCCTCAGTGCCGATAGTGGTCGAGGATAAGGAGCCGGCCAGGTCAAGCTTGAGCGTCGGCGCGCTGATGCCGATGCCCACGTTACCCGTGCTGCCGATGCTTAGGCCCGTGCTGCCGCCGTTGCCCACCAGCTGCTTGTCGGCCAGGTTCAGGTTCTGGGTAGCGGTGTGGTTGCCCAGGTTGTCGGCGCCGGACGGCAGCGTCACGGAGTTGGCGCCGCTCAGGCTTAGCTGCTGGCCCGTTAAGCTCAGCTGCTGGTTGCCGATAACCGGCACCGCGTTGGCCAGCATCCCGCGGGCGACCTTCCGGATAACGTACGAGTACGTGTCGCTCAGGTAAAGCACTCCTCCATCGGAGGCCACCGCCACGCCCGATACGTACCCGAACTGCGCCGAAGCCGCGGGCCCATTCTGGTAGCCGTAACCGGCCCCCGCTAGGGTGCCTACGGTACCGTCGGGCTGGATTTTGCGGATGCGGCCGCTGGAGGCATCACCCACGTACACGACACCGAATGCATCGACCGTCACGCCCATGGGCGCATCGAACCGGGCGGTGCTGCCGGGGCCGTCCTGGTAGCCGGCCGTGCCCGAGCCAGCCAGGGTGCTGACGGTGCCGTTGGGCAAAATCTTGCGGATGCGCTCGTTGCGCAGGTCGGCCACGAACACGGTGCCGGCCGCGTCCACGGCAACGCCGACGGGGGTGTCAAACCGGGCGGCGCTGCCAGTGCCGTCTTGGTAGCCGGCCGTTCCCGAGCCGGCCAGGGTGCTGGCGGTGCCGTTGGGCTGGATTTTCACGATTTGATGACTGGTAGCCGCGTACACTACCCCGTTGGCGTCCACGGCCACGGCCATGGGCTGGTTGAGGGAGCCGGCCAGGGTGCTGACGGTGCCGTTGGGCAAAATCTTGCGGATGTTGCTGTTGCCCATGTCGGCCACGTACACCACGCCGTTGGCGTCCACGGCCACCCCATAGGGAATGCTGAACGCCGCCGAAGCCGCGGGGCCGTCCTGGCTGCCGTTGGCTCCCGAGCCGGCCAGGGTGCTGACGGTGCCGTTGGGCAGAATCTTGCGGATGCGCCGGTTGTCCTGATCGGCCACGTACACGACGCCGGCCGCATCCACGGCCACGTGCCGGGGGCGGTTGAAGCGCGCCGCGGCCCCGGTGCCCTCCTGGAAGCCCGCCGCCGGCGCACCCGCCACCGTGCTCACCACGGCGTTGTTGTCGTACTGCGGCGGCGCGCTCAGGGGCACCATGCCAAGGGCATTGGGCACCCGGCCACTGGGCAGCTGAATCCAGTTAACTCCATCGAAGAAGTACAGGCCAACCGAGGCATCGGTCTGGAACACCATCAACCCCTTGGCCGGGTTCTGAATGGCTGCGCGCTGGTGAGCCGTCATGCGCGGGGTGAGCAGGCCCTTGGTGATGGAAGTCAAATCGAGCAGGGCCGAGGCATCGGGCGCGGGCGTGCCGATGCCCACCGAGCCGGGGGTCTGGGCCTGGGAGGGAATCTGCGTAGCCAGCGCGGCGGCCAGTGCCAGCGAGTACCGTATAACTTTGTGCATATCAGCGGGAAAGGCGGAAGGCAGGCCCGCAGCTGGTCCGACCGGACGCCGCGCAGGTTTGCCGGTACAAACTTGCCGCCCCCATAATCCTATTCCAACCCGGGCGTGTACCGCATTTGGGGGTATGGCCGGGCTTGGTTGCGGGGGGCAGGAAAGCGTCCTTTGCGCCATGACCCCGATTCGACTGGCCCTGGTAGAAGACGACGCCGAAGTGCGGGCCCTGCTCGAGGGCTACCTGTGCCGGCAGCCCGAGCTGGTGTGCGTGCTGGTGGCCGATTCGGTGGAAAGCTTTCTGGCGCAGCTGCCCGACCTGCTGCAGCCGCCGCAGGTGCTGCTGCTCGATATTCACCTGCCCGGCATGAGCGGGCTGGAGGCGCTGCCCCTGCTCAAGCAGCGCCTGCCCGATACCGAAGTGGTGATGCAAACCGTGTTCGACGACGCCGACCGCATTTACCGGGCGCTGTGCGCCGGGGCCAGCGGCTACGTGCTCAAGAACATGCCGCTGGAAGAATACAAGGCCGCCGTGCTGGAAGTACACCGCGGCGGGGCGCCCATGAGCCGGGCCGTGGCGCGCAAGGTGCTGGCCCACTTCAAGCCCACGCCCTCGCTGCAGCCCGACCTACTCTCGGAGCGCGAGCGGGAGGTGGTCGAAGCCATTGTGGATGGGCTGGGCGACAAGCAGGTGGCGGCGCGGCTGGGGCTGTCGGTGGAAACCGTGCGCACCTACGTCAAGCGCGTCTACAAAAAGCTGCAGGTAGGCAGCCGCACCGAGCTGGTAAGCCGCCACGCCCGGGGACGGCTCTGAGATTCAGGCCTTTCTGGCTCTATCCGGCTGGCACCGTCAGTTGCACCCGGAAGCCCTGGTCGGCCAGGGGCTCGGCGGCCAGCTGCCCGCGCAGGGCGGCGGCCCGCTGGTGCATGTTGCGCAGGCCCATGCCGCTGCGCGTAGTGCTGGCGCCGGGGCGGCCGTTGTCCTGCACCGTGAGGCATAGCTCGCCGTGCTGGCGCGCCAGCGTCACGTGCAGGCGGGTGGCGTGGCGGGCGTGGCGCACGGCGTTGGTTACGGCTTCCTTGAACACCAGGTACAGGTGCTGGCGCTGCTCCGGGCTCAGCGGCTCGTGGTCGGCCAGCCCGCTGGTAGTCAGCTCCGTGTCGAGGCCGGCGGCGGCCGCGGTCTGGTCGAGGTGGTCGCGCATGCGGTCGAGCAGGGCGCCCACTGTGTCGGCCTGCGCGTCAATGCTCCACACGATGTCGCGCATGGTGCTGGCGGCAGCGCGGCTGTTGGTCAGCAGCCGGTCGAGGGCCGGGTCGGGCTGACCCTGGCGCAGCAGTTCGGCCTGCAGGTTTACGCGGGTGAGTAGCGTGCCCACTTCGTCGTGCAGGTCGGCGGCAATGCGGTTGCGCATGCGCAGGGCGGCGGCCGAGCGTTCCAGCAGGTGCTTGGCCCGCTGCCGCGCCACCACCACCACGAGCATAAGTCCGGCCCCGGCCAGCACGGCCAGAAACACCGTGGTGCGCCGCGTGAGCTCGGCCTCGCGCAGGCGGGTGCGCCCCTGCAGGTCGGCAATGTGCTGGCGCTGCCGGGCCAGCTGCTGCTCCTGCTGCTGGGTGCGGTAGAGCGTCTGCAGCTCGCGGGCGTGCCGGCCACTCGACTCCTCAAACAAACTGTCGCGCAGCACGGCATAGCGCCGCTGGTGGCGCAGGGCCTTGCGGTAGCGGCCGAGCTTTTCCAGGGCGGGCACCAGGGTTTCGGTGGCGCTCATTTCCACGTGCAGGTTGCGGTCGGCGTGGCTGCGGCGGCGGGTGGCTTCGAGGATGCGGGCGGCCTCGGCGTGCTGACCCCGCGCGTACGCCAGCCGGCCCCGCAGCTCGTCGAGCAGGACCTGCACGCTGGGGTAGCGGGGCGGGGGATAGGCGGCGTATGCCGAGTCGAGCAGCTGGCTGGCGCGGGCGGCCTGCTGCTGCCGGAAGCTGATGGCCGCCAGGTTGGCCAGCTGCACCGCCACGTTAGCCGTGTCGCGGTCGGCGCGCGCCAGCTGCAGGGCCTGGGCATAGCAGGCGGTGGCCAGGCGGTAGTCGGGGGCCAGGGAGGCGCAGTCGGCCAGGTTGGTGTAGATGCCGCTCAGCTCCCGGCGGCCGGCGGCGGTGCGGCGCGGCACCAGGCGCAGGGCCTCGCGGCCGTAGGCAATGCCGGGCTGGGGCTGGCGCAGCAGGTAGTAGGAGTAGCACAGCCACTCGCAGGCAATGGCTGCGCGCAGCGAGTCGCCGTCGTCGAGGGCCATGCGGCGGGTTTGCAGCATCTGAATGACGGCCAGGCTGGGCTGATTTTCGTGCAGGTAGTGGCCCGCCAGGTTGGCCAGCAGCTCGGCCCGCACCGTGCGCGGCAGGTTGGGGCGCTGCAGCTGCTGCCGCACGGTGGGGGCGGAGGCCGGCGTCACGCGGGCGCGGGCCAGCCGCAGCTGCGTCGGCACCGGCCACTGGCTCAGCTGCCGCAGGCTGTCCAGGCCCGATAGGGGCCGGGCAGCCCCGGAATCGGGGAGCAGTAAGACGCAGGCGAGCAGCAGCCCCAGGCGGACAAACCAGTTCATTCTGCAAGGTAGCCCCGCGCGCGGAAGCCCGCCAACTGGCGGCCCGCGGGCGCGGGGCCGGCAAGCGGTATTTTCTGCGCTTATCTTGCCGGCTGCCGGCTAACTTGCCGCCCCATTTACGCCCTGCTTTTGACTACTCTGCTTCTGCGACTTACTCCGGCCTGGGTGAAGCTCCTGCTGCTGGCTGGCGGGCTGCTGCTGGCCTTGCCGGGGCTGGCCGCCCCCAGCCGGGCCGACAGCCTGCTGGCCCGGCTGAACGAGGCGCTGGCGCAGAAGAAGCGCTACGACCAGCAGCGCTGGAACCGCATTGCCGTGCTCACGGCCGCCTTTGCCAGCCAGCAGGACGCCAACGCGCGCTTCGACCTGGGCCTGCGCATTTACGACGAGTACAAGTCGTTTAAGTACGACTCGGCCTTCGTGTACAGCCAGAAGCTGATCGGCGTGGCCCGGCAGCTCGGCAGCCCCGCCAAGCTGGAAGTGGCCGAGCTGAAGCTGGCCTTCATCCTGCTCTCGTCGGGCATGTTCAAGGAAACCTTCGAAACCCTCGACCAGATCGACCCGGCCCGGCTGTCGGATGCCGACCAGCTGGATTTCTACTTTCTGCAGGCGCGGGCCTACCACGACCTGGGCGACTTCAACCACGACCAGGTGTACCGCCCCCGCTACTACGCCCAGGCCCTGGCCTACGCCGATACGGCCCTGCGCTTCAGCCGGCCCGGCTCCTACGAGCAACTTTCCATGCAGCAGTTCCGGGCCATCAAAACCGGCCGGGTGCGCGAGGGAGCCGCGCTCTACGAGCAGATCCGGCGCCTGCCCGGCCTCACCCTGCACCAGCTGGCCGTCAGCGCCAGCACCACGGCCTACATCTATTCCCTGCTCGGGCAGGACGACCGGGCCTACGAGCTGCTGCTGACCTCGGCCACGGCCGACGTGCAGTCGGCCACCAAGGAAACGGTGGCCATCTTCCAGCTTTCCGACTACTGCTACCGCCGCGGCGACCTGGAAAACGCCTACGTCTTCATCCGGGAAGCCCGCGAGCAGGCCGACTTCTACAAGGCCCGGCAGCGGCAGATCGAGCTGAGCCACATTTCTTCCCTGATCGAGGGGCAGAAAATCAACATCATCGAGCAGCAGCGCAAGTCGCTGCGCACCTACGCCATCGTGGTGACGCTGCTGGCGGTGTTCGTGGTGGCCTTCGCCGTCATCATCTTTCAGCAGCTGCGCCGCCTGCAGAAGGCCGACCGGCTGATTTCGGCCACCAACCAGGAGCTGCGCGAGCGAAACGAGGAGCTGCACCAGCTCAACAGCGGCCTCAACGAAGCCAACCGCATCAAGGAGGAGTACATCGGCTACTACTTCCACAACAACTCCCAGTACATCGACAAGATCGAGGCGCTGAAAAAGGCCCTCGACGCGCAGCTGGCCGGCAAAAACCAGGCGGGTGTGCAGCGGCTGGTCGACGGCATCAACATCAAGAAGGAGCGCAACGAGCTGTTCAAGGGCTTCGACACCGTGTTCCTGCGGCTGTTTCCCCACTTCATCAGCCAGTTCAACGCCCTGTTCCGGCCCGAAGACCACGTGCAGCTGCCCGAAGACCAGCTCATGACCACCGAGCTGCGCATCTTCGCCCTCATCCGCCTGGGCATCGCCGACAGCGAGCAGATCAGCCGCATGCTGGGCTACTCCATCAACACGATTTACACCTACAAGACCCGCGTCAAAAACCGCTCACTCGTGCCCAACGACGAGTTCGAAGCCCGCATCCAGGCCATCGAAGCCGTGTGAGCCGGCCGCCCGGCTTCCTTTGCTGCCGAACGCTGCTGCCTCTTTCTTAGGCCGGGCCGGAGTCCTCATTGGTCGCCAAAGCCACCAGCTAAAGTGAGTCGTTACTCAGCGGCGGCGCCGGACCGGCAAACCGGGGGGCTAAGCACCGGAAGTGGGCCGGCCGGACGGCTAAATGAGCTTAAAACCGGCCATATCGGATCTATATTTTATTTGCTGTTTCGGGAATTAAGATATTGTTAATTAATGCATTGGCTGGTGGCGGTGTTAATATTTTCTTGATCGGGACTTGATAAGTTCGGCATGCGGGTGGAAGGCGATTCATTTGCTTTGATTCCGGAGCCAGGCTAGTTGGCCGGGGGCGCCTGCCCCAGTACCGGAAGCTTCCGCATCCTGCATCCGCCCCGTTATTTCCCTCCGCATATGCCGGCACCTCTACCTTTCTTTTCCCAGCTCCCCAACTGCCGCCGGGCCTTGCTGGTGGCCGCCCTCGGCAGCCTCTGCGCCGGCCCGGCGCGGGCCGCGGCCCCGGTGGCTGCTGAGTTGCTGACCGCTTCCCATCGGCTGATGGCCGCAACCGTCACCGGCCGCGTGGTCGACGCCCGGGGGCAGGGCCTGCCCGGCGTGACGGTGCGGGTGGAAGGCACTTCGCTGGGCAGCTCCACCGGACCCGACGGCGCGTTCAGCATCGGCGGCGTGCCCGACGGCCCACAGGTGCTGGTGGTGTCGTTCGTGGGCTACCAGACCGTGCGCCTGCCCTTCACGGCCGGCGCGGGCCAGGCCATTACGCTGAACGCCACCCTGCAGGAAAACACCACGCTGCTGGGTGAGGCCGTGGTGGTGGGCTACGGCACTACCCGGCGCGAAGATCTGACCGGCGCCGTGGCCACGGTGTCGGCGCGCGAGTTTGTGAAAGGCCAGGTAACCTCGCCCGAGCAGCTGATTCAGGGCAAGGTGGCCGGCGTGCAGATTACCACCGGTGGCGGCGCCCCCGGCGAGGTCAGCACCATCCGCGTGCGCGGCGGCTCGTCGCTGAACGCCAGCAACGACCCGCTCATCGTCATCGACGGCGTGCCGGTGGAAAACAGCGGCATCAACGGGGCCGGCAACCCCCTTGCGCTGGTCAACCCCAACGACATCGAAACCTTCACGGTGCTCAAGGACGCCTCGGCCACGGCTATTTACGGCTCGCGGGCCTCCAACGGGGTCATCATCATCACTACCAAGAAAGGCGTGGAAGGGGAGAAGCTGCGGGTGAATTTCAGCTCGCAGCTCTCGCGCGCCCAGAACTACGGCAAGGTCGACGTGCTGAGCGCCGATGAGTACCGCCACCTGATGAGCTACGCCATTGCCCAGGGCCTGGTGCCGGACGACCGCGCCGCGTTTGTGGGCTCGGCCAGCACCGACTGGCAGGACGCCATCTACCAAACGGCCTGGACCACCGACAACAACCTGAGCGTGACCGGCAGCGCCGGCCGCCTGCCCTACCGCGTGTCGGTGGGCTACCTCGACCAGGACGGCACGCTGCGCACCGGCAACCTCAAGCGCAACTCGGCCTCCATTGGCCTCTCGCCCCGGCTGCTCGACAACCACCTTCGCCTCGACCTGAACGTGAAGGGCACCTGGGCCGACTGGCGCTTTGCCGACCAGGGCGCCATCGGCGGCGCCATCCGCTTCAACCCCACGGTGCCCATCAAGAGCGGCGGCGACAAGTTCGGGGGCTACTACGAGTGGCTGGACCCGGCCGACGGCGTGACCCCGTACTCGCTCACCGACCGCAACCCCGTGGCCCTGCTCAATGACAAGCGCGACCGGAGCACGGTGCAGCGCAGCATCGGCAACCTGCAGCTCGACTACCAGCTGCACTTTTTGCCCGATCTGCACGCCAACGTGAACCTAGGCTACGACATCAGTCGTAGCGCCGGCACGGTGTTCATTCCCGCCGAATCGTCGCTGGCCTATAACATTCGGGGGCAGAGCCGGCGCTACCGGCAGGAGAAAAACAACAAGCTGCTGGAGGCCTACCTGCGCTACACCAAGGAGCTGGGCGACCACCGCGCCGAGGCCCTGGCCGGCCACTCGTACCAGGACTTCTACACCTACAGCCCGTTTTACTTCGAGCGCACGGCGGCCGGCACCCTGCTCGACCCCAACACCCTGCCCCAGAACCCCGGCAAGAGCCAGTACACCCTGCTCTCGTTCTACGGCCGCCTCAACTATTCCTTCAAGGACCGCTACCTGCTCACCGGCACGCTGCGCGCCGATGCCTCCTCGCGCTTCAGCCCCGACAACCGCTGGGGCTACTTCCCGGCGGCCTCGGTGGCCTGGCGCATCAACCAGGAACGCTTTCTGGTGGACAACTCCACCGTATCGGACCTGAAGCTGCGCCTGAGCTACGGCCTGACGGGGCAGCAGGACGTGGCCGGCGTGGCCGGCGACTACCCCTACCTGCGCTCCTACAGCATTGGCGGCGGCTCGGTGCGGCAGATTTTCGGCACCGACACCATCCGCACCCTGCGCGTGGGCGGACAGGACCCCAACCTGAAGTGGGAGCAGACCGCTACCTACGACGTGGGCCTGGACTTCGGCTTCTTCGACAACCGCCTCAGCGGCTCGGCCGACGTGTATTTGCGCAAAACCCGGGACCTGCTGGCCGTCATTCCCGTGCCCATCGGCAGCAACATCACGCCCAACCTGCTGACCAACATCGGCAGCCTGGAAAACCGCGGCGTGGAGCTGAACCTGAACTACCAGGTGCTGCGCGGCGAGCGGCTCAACTGGCTGCTGAACGTCAACACCACCGTGAACCGCAGCAAGATTACCAAGCTGCTGCTGGTGGAAGACCCCACTTACCTGGGCACGGCGGTGGGCAGCATCGGCAACTTCCGCAACGTGCAGATCAACACCGTGGGCTACGCGCCCAACACCTTCTTCCTCTACCAGCAGAAGTACGAGAACGGAAAGCCCCTGGAAGGCCAGTACGTGGACCAGAACGGCGACGGGCAGATCAACGAGCGGGACTTGGTGCGCAGCAAGACGCCCGCGCCCAAGGCCATACTGGGCCTGAGCTCGAACCTGACCTACGGCAAAGCTAGCCTCGACTTTACGGTGCGCGCCAACGTGGGCAACTACGTGTACAACAACGTGGACGCGGACCGCGGCAACTACGCCGCCCTGAACCCCGGCCTGCCCTTCGTAATGAACACCGTGCCCGACGTGTACGCCACCGGCTTCCGGGTGCCGCAGCCCTTCAGCGACTACTACCTGCAGGACGCCTCCTTCGTGCGCCTGCAGAACATCACCCTGGGCTACGACCTGGGCAGCCTGATTAAGCAGGCCACCACCCTGCGCCTGACCCTGGCCGCCCAGAACGTGCTGGTGCTTACCAAGTACACCGGCCTCGACCCCGAGCGCGGCAACGGCATCGACAACAACTTTTACCCGCTGCCCCGCACTTTCACGCTGGGCCTGAACGTGGGATTCTAGACAGTCATCAGTTGTGAGTTGTCAGGTCGTTCTGGCAACTGACAACTCATAACTGGCAACTCGCAACTGACCACCAGCAACCGACAACTGACATGAATAAGCACCTGCGCCGCGGCGCCGCCGCCCTGGCCGTAGCCGCTACCCTGCTCGCGGGCGGACTGACTTCCTGCACCAAGGACCTGGACCGCTACCCGTTCTACGACCTGAACACGGAGTCGGTGTACCGCGACCCGGCCAACTACATCATGGTGCTGGCCAAGCTCTACGCGGGCTTCAACCTCTCGGGCCAGGGCACCACCGGCTCGCCCGACGTGTTTGCCGGCTCGGGCCTCGACGAGGGCGAAACCTCCTACATGCGGGCCTACTGGTATTTGCAGGAGCTGCCCACCGACCAGGCCGCCGTGGCCTGGAGCAGCGGCCCGCTGCAGGAGCTGAACAAGATTACCTGGTCGTCGAGCAATGATTTGGTCCGCAACAGCTACACCCGCATTTTCTACGAGGTGTCGGCCTGCAACGACTTTATCCGCGAAACCACCGACGAGAAGCTCAGCAGCCGCAACATCAGCGGCATCCACGCCGACAACGCCCGCCGGTTTCGGGCCGAGGCGCGCTTTCTGCGGGCTCTGGCCTACTTCCACGCCCTCGATCTGTACGGCAACGTGCCCTTTGTGGTGGAAACCGACATTCCCGGCAAGTTCCTGCCCCGGCAAACCTCGCGGCCCGCGCTGTTCGCCTACCTCGAGTCGGAGCTGAAGGCCATTGAGCCGCTGCTGGCCGCCCCGCGCCAGGGGCCCTACGGCCGGGCCGACCAGGGTGCGGCCTGGGCGCTGCTGGCCCGCCTCTACCTCAACGCCGAGGTGTACACCGGCACGGCGCGCTACACCGACTGCCTGACTTACTGCAACAAGATTTTGGGCGCCGGCTACGGCCTGGCCCCGCAGTACGCCCAGCTGTTCATGGCCGACAACCACGTGACGGCCGCCGCCGAAATCATCTTCCCCATCCTCAACGACGGGCTGGTGAGTCAGACCTACGGCGGCACCACCTACCTGGTGCACGCGGCCGTGGGCGGGCGCATGCTGGGCAGCGCCCTGGGCATTACCAACGGCTGGGCCGGCAACCGCACCCGCAAAAATCTGCCGCTGCTGTTTCCCACCCAGCCCAGCGGCACCGACAGCCGGTCGATGTTCTTCACGGCGGGGCAAACGCTGGAAATCAGTGACCTGACCGTGTTCACCCAGGGCTACGGCGTGCTGAAGTGGTCGAACAAGAAATCCACCGGGGGCAACGGCTCCGACCCCACGGGCACCTTCGTCGATACCGACTTCCCGATGTTCCGCCTGGCCGATGTGTACCTGATGTACGCCGAGGCCGTGCTGCGCGGCGGGCAGGGCGGCAGCGAGGGGCAGGCTCTCACCTACGTGAATGCCCTGCGCGACCGGGCCTTCGGCAACACCGGCGGCCGCACCGATGGCCGCATCACCCTGGCCGAACTGACCGCCCCCGACTTCATCCTCGACGAGCGCGGCCGCGAGCTGTACTGGGAAGCCACCCGCCGCACCGACCTGATCCGCTTCGGCAAGTTCACCAGCGCCACCTACCGCTGGCCCTGGAAGGGCGGCGTAGCAACCGGGCAGGGCGTGGGCAGCCACTTCAACCTGTTTCCCCTGCCCTCCAGCGACATCGTGGCCAACCCCACGCTGGTGCAGAACCCCGGGTACTAACCCCGGCCTGGTGCAGCCGGTCGGCCTGCGCCCCACGCCTGATGGCGGTTGCCGTGCTCACTTTCCACCGATGAACCGATTTTTTCCCGCCGCGCTGCTGCTGGCGCTGCTGACCGGCTTTTTCCAGCTCGCACGGGCCCAGAAGTCGGCCCGCTCACCGGCCTACCCCGACCCGCAGCAGTACGGTAAGCCGTTTGCGGGCGTGCCCGACGCGCCCGACGCGGCCATTTACCAGGTCAACCTGCGCGGCTTCAGCCAGCAGGGTACCTTCGCCGCCGTCACGGCCCGGCTCGACTCCATCCGGGCCCTGGGCGTGAACGTGCTGTACCTGATGCCGATTTACCCCATTGGCCGGGAAAAAGCCGTGGATTCGCCCTTTGCCGTGCGCGACTACACGGCCGTAAACCCCGAGTTCGGTACCCTGCAGGACCTGCGCACCCTGGTCGACGCCGCGCACGCGCGGGGCCTGGCCGTGATGCTGGACTGGGTGGGCAACCACACCAGCTGGGACCACCCCTGGATCAAGCAGCACCCCGACTGGTACGTGCGCGACGCCCAGGGCCAGATTGTGAATCCCATTCCGGAGTGGAAGGACATTGCCCAGCTCAACTTTGCGAGTGCGCCCATGCGGGCGGAAATGATTGCGGCCATGCGCTACTGGGTGTTTCAGGCCAACATCGACGGCTACCGCTTCGACTACGCCGACGGCCCCAGCTACGAGTTCTTCACCGAAGCCCTGGGCAGCCTCAAGTCCATCCGCACGCACAAATTGCTGCTGCTGGCCGAGGGCGACAAGAAAAAGCACTACTTCCGGGCCGGCTTCCCGCTTTGCTACGACTTCGGCTTTATCAACCTGCTCAAGCACGACATTTTTGCCGGCGGCAAAAGCGTGCAGCTGCTCGACTCGCTCAACGCCGCCGTGTACCGCGACGCCCCGCCCGCGGCCCGCATGCTGCGCTACACCTCCAACCACGACGTCAACGCCTGGGAGGGCGTGCCGCAAACGCTGTTTGGCAACCAGCGCGGCGCCATGGCCGCCTTCGTGGTGGCCGCCTACATGCGCGCCGTGCCTTTGATTTACAACGGCCAGGAAGTGGGCCACGCCGAGCGCGTGCCGTTTATGGGGCCGCGCCGGCCCATCGACTGGACGCCCAACCCGGCGCTGACCGCGGAGTACCAGCGGCTGATCGGGCTGCGCAACCGCAGCGCGGCCCTGCGCCGGGGCCAGCTCCGTACCTACAGCAGCGCCGACGTGTGCGCCTTTACCAACGTGCGGGGCCGCGAGCAGGTGCTCACGCTGGTGAACCTGCGCAACCAACCCGTAACCTACCCGGTGCCCGCGGCCCTCGCGGCCACGGCCTGGCGCGACGCCTTTAGTGGCCAGCCCGCGGCCTTGCCGGGCCAGCTCACGCTGCAGCCCTACCAGTACCTGATTCTGCACCACCAGCCGGGAGCAGCCGGCCAATAACCTTTCCGGTAGGCGCGCCCGTTTGCAAAGCCAGCCCTTACTTCGCTTGATGAAACAGTTGATGTTGCTTGTGCTGCTGCTCGGCAGCTGGCGCGCGGGGGCGCAGCAGGCCCCGGCCCTGACGGCCCGGCTCGGGGCCGTGAGTTTGACCTTTGCCCTGGGGCCCGACGGCCGGCCCAACTACCGCGTGCAGCACGGCACGCGCCCGGTGGTCAATACCTCGCGCCTGGGCGTGGCGCTGGCCGACGGGCAGGGCTTCGACGGCCCGCTGGAGCTGGTGGACAGCGAAATCAAGAACGTGGACGAAACCTGGCAGCCGGTGTGGGGCGAGGAAAAGCAGATTCGCAACCACTACCAGCAGCTCACCGTGCGCCTGCGCCAGCCCGCCGCCCACGGCCGCCGGCTCGACGTGGTGTTCCGCGTGTTTGCCGACGGCGTGGGCTTCCGCTACGAGTGGCCCGCCCAACCCCGGCTGCAGTACTTCACCGTGACCGACGAGCTGACCGAGTTCAACCTGCCGGCCAACCACCAAGCCTTCTGGATTCCCGGCGACTACGACTCCAACGAGTACGTCTACCAGACCACGCGGCTGAGCGCGGTGAACACCACGGCCATTACGCCCATTCAGCGCAAGGCCGCGCCCACCACCGTGCAAACGCCGCTGCTGCTCAAGTCCGACGACGGCCTGTACGTGAGTTTGCACGAGGCGGCCCTGCTCAACTACCCGGCCCTGATGCTGCAGGTGAACCCGCAGACCTTCGGCCTGAGCGCCCACCTGGTGCCCGACGCCGTGGGCAACAAAGCCTACCTGCAGGCCCCCGAGCACACGCCCTGGCGCACCATCGTGGTCAGCGACAAAGCCCCCGAGCTGCTGGCCTCGCGGCTGATTCTGAATTTGAACGAGCCCAGCAAAATCGCCGACCCCAGTTGGATCAAGCCGCACAAGTTTGTGGGCGTGTGGTGGGAAATGCACGTGAACCGCGCCTCCTGGAACTACGCCGACTCGAGCAACCTCAAGCTGGCCGGCACCAACTGGCAGGGCCTGAAGCCCAACGGCCGCCACGGCGCCAATACCCGGAACGTGAAGCGCTACATCGACTTTGCCGCCCGCCACGGCATCGAGGGCGTGCTGGTGGAGGGCTGGAACGTGGGCTGGGAAGACTGGGCCGGCAACTGGAAGGAAGAGGTGTTCGACTTCGTGACGCCCTACCCGGATTTCAGCGTGACGGAGCTGCAGCAGTACGCGGCCGCCCGGAACGTCCAGCTCATCATGCACCACGAAACTTCGGGGGCGGTGACCAACTACGAGCGCCGCCTCGACCAGGCCCTGGGCTTCATGCAGCAGCACGGCTACGCGGCGGTGAAAACCGGCTACGTGGGCCGCATCATTCCCCGCGGCGAGTTTCACGACGGGCAGTGGATGGTGAACCACTACACCCGCACGGCCGAGCAGATGGCCCGGCGCCGCATCATGGTGGACATGCACGAGGCCGTGCGCCCCACCGGCCTGCACCGCACCTACCCCAACTGGCTGGCCTCGGAGGCGGCCCGCGGCAACGAGTTCAACGCCTGGAGCGAGGGCAACCCGCCCGAGCACGAAACCATTCTGCCCTTCACCCGCCTGATGGGCGGCCCCATGGACTACACGCCCGGCATTTTCCGGATCAAGCTCGAAAGCTGGAACCCGGCGCGCAACCAGGGCAAGCAGGTGCACACCACCCTGGCCAAGCAGCTGGCTTTGTACGTGACGCTGTACTCGCCCCTGCAGATGGCCGCCGACCTGCCCGAAGCCTACGAAAAGCACCTCGACGCCTTCCAGTTCATCAAGGACGTGGCCGTGGACTGGGACGAGACGCGCATCGTGGCCGCCGAGCCCGGCGACTACGTTACCATTGCCCGCCGCGCCAAGGGCCGCAACGAGTGGTTTGTGGGCGCCATTACCGACGAGCAGGCCCGCCGCCAGCCGCTGAAGCTGGATTTCCTCTCGCCCGGCACCCAGTACCTGGCCACCATCTACGCCGACGGCAAGGATGCCCACTGGCAGCAGAACCCCGAAAGCTACCGCATCCGGCAGCAGAAGGTCGACCACCGCTCGGTGCTGAACCTGCAG
The DNA here is from genome assembly GCF_044628455.1 of Hymenobacter sp. B81. Classification (NCBI taxonomy): domain Bacteria; kingdom Pseudomonadati; phylum Bacteroidota; class Cytophagia; order Cytophagales; family Hymenobacteraceae; genus Hymenobacter; species Hymenobacter sp. B81. Next base: position 384,989 of record NZ_JBIYZW010000001.1, read on the forward strand.
CTGGCGCCCGGCGGCGGGGCGGCCATAAGCATCAAACCCATTTCCGCGCGCTGAACCGGCCGCCGCGCCTCATTTCCGGCGCCGCGGCCCGGGCACTGAACCCATTGGCCGCCGCCAGCCTTTAGCAACTGCCCGGCCACCAGCCGTTCGCGCCACTGTCCTTTTCGAATAACCAGTTCTTTTCTGTTTGCTATGTCTTTTTTGGGTACTGTGCGCCTAACCAGCCTGTGCTGGGTGCTGCTGGCCGCGCTGCTGGCTTCCTGCGAAAAAGAGCGGCCGGTGGCCCCCACCTTGCCGCCCACCACTACCACGCCCGACCCGGCCCAGTACGGCACGCCCTTCGCCGGGGTGCCCGACCGCCAGGACGCGACCATTTACCAGGTCAATATGCGCGCCTTCAGCCAGCCGGGCAACTTTGCCGGCGTCACGGCCCGGCTCGACTCCATCAAGGCCCTGGGCGCGAACGTGGTGTACCTGATGCCGATTAATCCCATTGGGCAGCTGCGCGGGGTCAACTCGCCCTACGCCGTGAAGGATTACCGCGCCGTGAACCCCGAGTTTGGCACGCTGCAGGACCTGCGCACCCTGGTCGACGGGGCCCACGCGCGCGGCATGGCCGTGATGCTGGACTGGGTGGCCAACCACACCAGCTGGGACCACGCCTGGATTACGGCCCACCCCGAGTGGTACCTGCGCGACGCGGGCGGCACCATTCTGAGCCCGCCCGGCACCAACTACACCGACGTAGCTCAACTGAACTTCAGCAGCGCGCCCATGCGGGCGGAAATGATTGCGGCCATGAAGTCGTGGGTGTTTCAGGCCAACGTCGACGGTTTCCGCTTCGACTACAGCGACGCCCCGCCCGTGGACTTCTGGCGGCAGGCCGTGGACACGCTGCGGCGCATCCGCACCCACAAGCTGCTGCTGCTCTCCGAAGGCAGCCGCAGCGCCAATTTCGGCGCGGGCTTTGACTACAACTTCGGCTTCGGCTTCTACGACCAGCTCAAAAACGTGTACCGCAGCGGCGTCGCGGCCACGGCCTTCGACGCGCGCAATACCAGCGAATACAGCGGCGCCACGGGCACCCAGATGGTGGTGCGCTACACCACCAACCACGACGTGAACAGCTCCGACGGCACCCCGGTGGCGCTGTTCGGCGGGCAGCAGGGCGCCTTGTCGGCCTTCGTCATTGCCGCCTGCTACAAGGGCGTACCCATGATTTACAACGGGCAGGAAGCCGGCATGACGGCGGCCATTCCGTTTCCCTTCACCACGGTAAAAGTCAGCTGGGACACGCGCCCCCTGGTCACGCAGGCCTACAAGCAGATTCTGGCGGCCCGGGCCGGTAGCACGGCCCTGCGCCGCGGCGCGCCTACCTCGTACAGCAGCGCCGACGTGTGCGCCTTCACCAAAACCGCCGGCGCCGAGCAGGCCCTGGTGCTGGTGAACGTGCGCGGCAACGCCCTGCAGTACACCGTGCCCCCGGCCCTGGATGGCAGCACCTGGACCGATGCCCTGCAGGGCGGCGCGGTTACGCTGGGCAGCCAAGTGGCGCTGCCGGCCTACGGCTACCGCATCCTGAAGCGCTAACGCCCGCTGCCGGTCGATTGCCTGCCGCCCCGCCGGGGCCTGGTTTCCCTACGGAAGCCGGGCTCGGGCGGGGCGGCCTGCTGACGGCAGGTCCCGGCTTGGCTGATCAGAACAGGTCGTCCTTAAGCGGGGCGGTATAGGGCTGGGGCTGGGCGGTGGTTTTGGGCAGGCCGAAGAAAAAGTAGAGCGTGCGGGTGCGGGAGCCGCGCAGGTGGTTCGGCTCGCTGGTCGGCCCCAGGTTCTGGGGATTGGGGTCGATGTTGAGGGCCAGCTTGGTGCCCAGCGGGGGAATGGCGTCGAGAAACGAGAGGTTGCCCGCGGGCAGGGCCGGCGAAGGTTTCACGCCCGACAATCCGTAGAAGTCGAGCAGGCGCACGTAGAGGCCGGGGTTGGGCGTGGCCACCAGCAACTTACCCTCCACGGTGTTGAGCTCCAGCCAGCCAATGTCGGCGAAGTAACCCTTGAACTCGGGGTAAATCCAGGGCGCGGCGCCGGTCTGGGTGTTGTTGTAGGCGTTTTCCCACACGTTGGTCGTCACGCCCTGCAGGCGGTTTTTCCAGACGCGGTACGGCCCTTTGCCCAGCCACTTGGCGCCCAGCACGTAGTTCTCAGGGTAGGTGAAGCTCAGCCCCGCGAAGGGTACGTCGCCGTCGATGGCGTAGGCGTAGTCGAGCTGCAGCCAGCCCGAGCCGTACATCTTCCAGCGCAGCCGCTGTAGCGCGCCCCGGTAACTCACTTCCACCACTTCCCCGTCGGGCTCCGAGCGGTGGGTGAGCTGGCTGAAGCGGGCCTCAGCGCCCACCAGCACCGGCCCCTGCCCAAACGAGAGCCGGTCGCCGTTGTTGCCCTTGAGCGCGCTGATCTGGCCGGTAGTCTTGCTGAAGGTGACCGTGATGTTGGCCGCCAGCAGCGTCAGCGTAGAGTCGGTTTCGGTTGTGGTGACGGCCCCCGCCGGCTGCAGGTCGACCAGGCCGGCCGGCAGCCCCGCGCCTCGCGTTGGCCAGCTCCACTTGTACACCAGGTTTTTCTGCGGGTCGTAGGCCGAGAGCAGCAGCGCGTCGTAGCGCTGCCAGTCCTTGGGCAGTCCGAGCTGCAGGCGGCCGGTGGCCAGCGGGGCCACGCGGGGACTGGCCACCCGGCTTTTCTGCCGGGTCACGTAGCCGCTCAGCGTCTCGCCGGGCCGGCGGAAATCCACCAGCTCCCACTGAAAAAAGCACTGGCTGAGGTTGGTGAAGTGGTAGCGGTTCTCGACTTCGAGCACTCCCTTGAAGCCGGCCGGCAGCAAAGCTTGGACAATGCGGATGGGGGAGAAGATTTCCCGGATGGCGTAGAAGCTGCCTTCTTTTTCGCGGTGCGGCCCCAGCACGCCGTCGGGCGCGTTCACGCCGTTCACGTCGATGATGCCGCGCTGGTCGGTGCGCACCAGGCCCTCGTCGACCAGGGCCCACAGAAAGCCGCCGCCCGAGCGCGGGGCTTGCCAGTGCAGCTCCCAGAGGTCGGCCAGGCCCGCGCCCCCGCCGCCATCGTCCTGGCAGTGCAGAAACTCGGTGGGCATGTAAATCAGCGAGTCGGCCAGCAGCTTCTGGGTGCTGTAGTAGTCCTCGTAGTGGTTGGTGTCGATGCCATTGTGCTGCTTGCCGGGCCGGTGGTGGGCGTGAATCACGGGCCGCCGCGACAAATCGTAGCGGTGAAAGTGTGCGTCCAGCTCCTGGTTGGTGCCGCCCTCATTACCGTTGCTCCAGAACAAAATGCTGGGGTGGTTGGCGTCGCGGCGCACCATCTCGCGCACCAGCGGCGCCCCGGCCCGGGTCGAGTAGGCCTTCTGCCAGCCGGCTAGCTCGTCGAGCACGTACAGGCCCAGCGAGTCGCACAGCTCCAGGAAGCGTTGGTCGGGCGGGTAGTGGGCCATGCGCACCGCGTTCAGGTTCATCTCCTTGATGAGGCGCACGTCGGCCAGGTGAACGGAGTCGTTGAGGGTGCGGCCGGTTTCGGGCCACCAGCTGTGGCGGTTGATGCCCTTGAGCTTGACCTGGGTGCCGTTGACGAAGATTCCCCGGCCGCGGCGGATTTCGATGGTGCGGAAGCCAAACCGCTCGGTGGTCTGGTACAGCGGCTGGCCGCCGGCCAGCAGGCGCACGCGCACGCGGTACAGCTGCGGGGTTTCGGCGGTCCACAGCCGGGGCTGGCGCACGGTGGTGTGCACCCGCACCAGCGAGTCGCCGGGCTGGGCGGTGCCGCGGGCCGTGCCCACCACCTGCCCGACTGCGTCCACGATATCGGCCTGCACCTGGGTGGATTGCTGCAGGCCCTGCACGAATACGTTCATAGCAAACGAGCCGTCGGCGCGGGCGTCGATGCTGGTGCGCGGGCTGAACTGCCGCGGGTAGGCCGCCAAATACACCGGCCGGAAGATGCCGCCGAACACCCAGTAGTCGGCCAGCCGCTCGGCGTTGTTTACCGAGGCATCGGCCGACATCTTGCTGACCGTGACTTCGAGCAGGTTGGCCTGCCCGGCGGGCTTGAGCTTGTCGGTGATGTCGTACTGAAACTGGTAGAAGGCGCCCTGGTGAATGGCTCCGGCCGACTGCCCGTTGATGCGGACCTCGGTATCGGTCATCGAGCCTTCGAAGACGATAAACACCCGCCGGTCCCGCCAGTCGGCGGGCACGCGAAACTCGTGGCGGTAGCGGCCCTGCTCGTCGGCGAAGCGGAAGTTCTTGCCGTAGGTTTTGTAGTCGCGGCCGTAGTTGTAGGCGCCAAAGCCCTGCTGCTCCCAGCATGAGGGCACCTGAATGGTGGTCCAGGCCCCGCTGCGGCGGCCCCCGGTGCAGAAGAAGTCCCAGGTGGCGGGGTGGCGGCTGTCGCGGCCCGAGAGGTACTGCACCTGTTTGGTGGGAGCGGGGGGCTGGGCGGCGGCCGCGGCCGCCTGCACCAGCAGCCAGACCAGCAGCCAGCGGAAAGCAGAAGCAGCCATGGGCAGAAGAAAGAAAAAGGCGTGAAGGCCGCGGCAACTTAGCCTTCCCCCGCGCCCGGAGCGCCCTGTAGTGTCCTGCCGGCCGCGAAAATTTCGGCGCGGCCCCCGGCGGCGCCCGGCCCGCCGGTCCTGGTTTTTTTCGGCGGGCAACCAACAAGCGCGCCGGCCGCGAGTTACCTTTGAACCTTGGCTTTCAGCCCCAAGGGCTTCAACATGAAACAACTATTACTCTTGCTGCTGATCGGCTGCGGGCTCCGCAGCCACGCCGCCCAGCTCACCTTTCGCGTCGACATGCGCCAGCAGACGGTGAGTCCCGCCGGCGTGCACGTGGCGGGCAGCTTTCAGTCGGAGGCGGGCTTTCCGGCCGACTGGAACCCGGCCACCACGGCCCTGACCGACCCCGACAACGACGGCATTTACGAAGTGACGGTGACCGTGCCGGCGGGCACGTACCTCTACAAGTTTGTGAACGGCAACGGCTGGCCCGGCGCCGAGCTGCCCCCGGCCGACTGCGGCGTGGCCGACGGCGGGGGCAACGTGAACCGGCAGGTAACCCTGGGCGCCACCGACCTGCGCCTGCCCGCCCCGGTGTTCAACGGCTGCACGCCCCAGGTGCGCTTTGCCGTGAACATGCGCGGGCAGACGGTTTCGCGCGCCGGGGTGCACGTGGTAGGCAGCTTCCAGACCCTGGCCGGCTACGGCAGCAACTGGAACCCCACGGCCATTCCGCTCAGCGACGCCAACGGCGACCAGATCTACGAAGTACAGATTTCGCTGCCCGCCGGGGCCGTGTTCCAGTACCGCTTCGTGAACGGCAACACCCTGGCCGGGGCCGAGCCGGTGCCCGCCGCCTGCGGCACCGACGACGGCACCGGCACCCGGCAGCGCGTGCTCGACGCCACGGCCGCGGTAAACGCGCCGCCGGCGGTGTGCTTTGCCACCTGCACGCCCTGCGGCCCCTCGCTCACCAACTACGCCACCCACTGGTGGAACGACGCGGTGTTCTACGAGGTGTTCGTGCGCAGCTTCTACGACAGCAACGGCGACGGCCGCGGCGACTTCGCCGGGCTGATGCAGAAGCTCGACTACCTCAACGACGGCAACCCCACCACCAGCACCGACCTGGGCGTGACGGCCCTGTGGCTGATGCCCATGATGGAGTCGCCCAGCTACCACGGCTACGACGTGACCAACTACAAGGCCACCGAGCCCGACTACGGCTCGATGGCCGACTTCGAGGCCCTGCTGGCCGCCGCCCACGCCCGCGGCATCAAGGTGATTGTGGATTTGGTGCTCAACCACACCTCCAGCCAGCACCCCTGGTTTACGCAGTCCACCAGCTCGACCAGCCCCTTCCGCAACTGGTACGTGTGGTCGGCCACCAACCCCGGCTTCCAGGGACCCTGGGGCCAGACGGTGTGGCACCGCCGCAGCAGCAGCTACTACTACGGCATCTTCTTCGACGGCATGCCCGATTTGAACTGGAGCAACCCCAGCGTGAAGGCCGCCATGTGGGACGTGAGCCGCTTCTGGCTGCAGAAGGGCGTCGACGGCTACCGCCTCGATGCCATCAAGTACCTCGACGAGGACGGCACCCGCCTGGAAGACACGCCCGAGACCTTTGCCCTGCTCGAAGAATTTCACGACTCGGTGAAGGCTGTGAACCCCAACGCCTTTACCGTGGGCGAGGCCTGGTCGAACACCGCCGCTGTGGTGCCCTACGTGCTCAACGATCGGCTCGACGTGTGCTTTGAGTTCGACCTGGCCGCGGCTATCATCAACGGCGTGCGCTCGGGCAACCCCACGGGCCTGCGCAACCAGCTCAACACGGTGGAGCAAAGCTACCCCAAGCTGCAGTACGCCACCTTCCTCACCAACCACGACCAGAACCGCGTGCTGGGCGAGTTGGGCGGCAACCTGGCCCAGATGAAGCAGGCTGCGGCGCTGTACCTGACCTTGCCCGGCGTGCCCTTCCTGTACTACGGCGAGGAAGTGGGCATGCTCGGCACCGGCCCCGACGAAGACAAGCGCAAGCCCATGCAGTGGACGGCGGGCAGCCAGGCCGGCTTTACCAGCGGCACGCCCTGGCGCGGCGTCAACGGCAACTACGCGCAGTTCAACGTGGCTACCATGCAGGCCGACCCGGCCTCGCTGCTCAACCACTACAAGCAGCTGATCCGCCTGCGCACTACCCACGAGGCGCTGCGCAAGGGCTATTATCTGCCCGTGACGGCCTCGAACGCCGCGCTGCTGAGCTACGCCCGCGTGTACCAGCAGGAAGCCGTGGTGATGGTGTCGAACTTCGGGGCCGGCGCCGCGAGCAACCCGGCCCTCACGCTGAGCGTGTCGTCGCTGCCGGCGGGCGTGTACCAGGTTACGGAGCTGTACTCGGGCCAGGCTGCGGGCACCGTTACCCTCAACGGCCAGGGCGGATTCAGCGCCTGGAGCGTGGCGCTGCCGGCCCTGGGCGCCGATGAAACCTGGCTGCTGCGCCTGGCGCCCCAGGCCCCCACGGCCACCAGGCCCGGTCAGCCGCTGCTGGCCCTGAACCTGTACCCCAACCCGGCCGCCGACCAGGTGAGCGTGGAGCTGACCCAGGAAACCGGCGCAGCCCGCAGCGAGCTGCGCGTGTACGACCTGCAGGGCCGGCTGGTGCAAACCACCCGCTTCGCCGGCCGCCGGCACCTGCTCGACACCAGCCGCTGGGCGCGCGGCACTTACTTCGTGCGCATTCAGTCGGGCGCGGCCGTGGCCACGCAGCGGCTGGTGGTTACGCGCTAGCCGCGCCGCCATTTGCCACGCAAGGCGTCCGGCCGGGCTTGCTGCTCGGCCGGACGCTTTGCTTTGGCGGGCGGCCTACAGAAACTTTTCGGCCAGCCAGATCAGCAGCAGCGCGGCCAGCAAAGTCAGGATGACGTATTTGGATTTGGTGGGCGGCACCAGCCGCGGCGGGCGTTGAGGACGATGCATAACCAAAGCGTGGGGAAAGGTGCCGGGTGAAGGCGACCCGACTTTTACGGCGGATGGGGGAGGCGGGATTAGGCGGTAAGGCAGGGGCCCGGTTCCGGGCAAGCTGGAGCAATAATGGAAACTGCCGGCTTTGTGCGTCCTTTGCGGGCCCGTTTTCCACCCAGCTGCGCGCCTATGCCGCCCGATGTCCCCGCCCTGAGAACCGTCAACGTGACGCGCTACGTCACGCCGCTGCGCGAAGGCGGCTCCCTGCCGGCCCTGGTTGAGGCCGACGATGACTTCCTGTACGTGGTCAAGTTTCGCGGCGCGGGCCAGGGCGCCAAGGCCCTGATTGCCGAGCTGGTGGTGGGCGAGCTGGCCCGCGCCCTGGGGCTGCGCGTGCCCGAGCTGGTGTTCGTGCAGCTCGACGAAGCCTTCGGCCGCACCGAGCCCGACGAGGAAATCCAGGACTTGCTGCGGGCCAGTGAGGGGCTGAACCTGGCTCTGCACTACCTCTCGGGCGCCAGCACCTACGACCCGCTGGTGAGCGTGGTAGACGCGCGCCTGGCCTCGCAGGTCGTCTGGCTCGACGCGCTGACCTTGAACGTGGACCGCACCGCCCGCAACACCAACATGCTGCTCTGGCACCGCGAGCTGTGGCTGATCGACCACGGCGCGGCGCTGTATGCGCACCACGCCGGGGCGGGCTGGGCCGCCCCCCGGCCGCGACCGTTTCCGCAGATCAAGGACCACGTGCTGCTGCCGCGCGCCACGGAGTTGGCGGCCGTCGACGCCGAGAGCCGGGCGCGCCTCACGCCCGAGCTGCTGCGCGCCATTGTGGCCCTGGTGCCCGATGCGTGGCTGACCGAGCCCGAAGTGCCCGCCGCTGAGCAGCGCCAGGCCTACGTGCAGTTCCTTACGGCCCGCCTGGCCGCATCCGAAACCTTTGTTCAGGAAGCCGACCATGCCCGACAAGCACTTGTTTGAGTACGCCGTGCTGCGGGTAGTACCGCGCGTCGAGCGGGAGGAGTTCCTGAACGTGGGCGTGGTGCTGTACTGCCGCGACCAGGGCTTTCTGCAGTGCCGCTTCACCGTCGACGAAGCCCGGCTGCGGGCCTTCGGCGGCGCGGGCCTTGCTGCCGACGAGCTGCGGGCGCGGCTGCGGGCCTTCGAGCGCATCTGCGCGGGGCGGCGTGAGGGCGGCCCCATCGGGCAGCTGGGCTTAGCCGAGCGGTTTCGCTGGCTCACGGCCACGCGCAGCACCGTGGTGCAAACCTCGCCCGTGCACCCCGGCCTCTGCGCCGACGCCGAAACCACCCTCAACCGCCTCTACGCCCAACTGGTAGAGTAGCGCCCCAGGCCGGCAACTCCTGTCGCGCTTCGAAGCCTGCGAAGGCAGGTGCTCGTCGGTGGCCCGGGTTGCCGACCTTTGCCAGCCGGCCCGGCGCATACCGCGGGCCGCCGACCGATATGAGCTTGTTAGAAGTGGTGGGCATCAGCCTGCAGGAGCGCGGCAGCCTGGCTTTGCACGAGGTGTCGTTTACCCAGCAGGCAGGCCGCCGGCTGGCCTTGGCCGGCGAAACCGGGGCCGGCAAAAGCAGCCTGCTCCAAACCGTTGCCGGGCTGATTCAACCCACCGCCGGCGAGGTGCGCTTCGATGGCCGCAAGGTGATTGGGCCGGCCGACAAGCTGGTGCCGGGCCACGCGGGCATTGCCTACCTGTCGCAGCAGTTCGAGCTGCCCAAGTTTTTGCGCGTCGAGCAGGTGCTGCGCTACGCCAACCGCCGGTCGGCCGCCGAAGCCGCCGCGCTGTTTCGTCTCTGCCGCATCGACCACCTGCTCACGCGCCCCACCAACGAGCTGTCGGGCGGCGAGCGGCAGCGCATTGCCCTGGCCCGGCTGCTGCTGGGCGCGCCCCGGCTGCTGCTGCTCGACGAGCCGTTCTCCAACCTGGACATGACGCACAAGGCGGAGCTGAAAGCCGTGCTCGACGACCTGGGCCAGCAGCTGGGCATCACCTGCCTGCTGGTCTCGCACGACCCGCTCGACACGCTGTCCTGGGCCGACGAAATCCTGGTGCTGCAGCGCGGGCGCCTGGTGCAGCAGGGGCCGCCCGAGCAGGTGTACCGCCAGCCGGTGAGTGCCTACGTCGCGGCGCTCTTCGGCGGCTACAGCCTGTTGACGGGAGCCGCGGCCCGCGCCCTGGCCGGCCCGGCACCGGGCAAGGACAGTCAGCTGCTCGTGCGCCCCGAGCAGCTGGTGCTGAACCCGGCCGCGGGTGGCTTGCCCGGCCAGGTGACGCGGGTGCGCTTTTTCGGGCCCTACTCGGAGGTGGAAGTAGCCCTGCGCGCAACGAAGGTGGTGGCGCGCCACGCGGCGCCCGGGCTGGTGGCCGGCGACGCCGTGCGTCTGGGGCTGGCCCCCGGCAGCGGCTGGTGGGTATAAATCCTGGGTGCGGTGGTCGTTGTCAGCGGTTAATCCCGGGCCGCCGCCGGGTTACGCAAAACAAAATCCGCGTATCGCGCAGGTTAAATCCCGTAGTTATGGCGCCTCCCGGGGGCGGGCAGCTTCGTTTAAGCCAGCAGGGTCCGGCGCCGGATGCGGCAACTAGGATGGTTTCAGGTGTGGGACCATCCGTGGCGACCGGCCCACGTTGCAACGCCCCAGTCGGCAGACGGCCGCTGGGGCGTTTTGCGTTTCAGCCCGGCCAACGACCCTGAAACGGAAAGTTTTCCCGCAGCTGCTGAGCTACATGGCGCGCCCGGGAAAATATAGTGAACTAACTATGAACCTAAGCGGCCGGGGAAGGCTTGACCTGTATGACCGGCAGTAGTGGTAGCGACACTGGTGACTGGGGCCGCGCCCGCGTGGCCTGTCCTACCTACCACGCGCGGCCCGCTGGGCGCGCTTTCCCCTGGCCTTCTCCATGGCGTTCTACTACCAGCCATCGGCCGAGCTGCTGCTGGCCTTTGGCTTTGCCCGGTTTGCCTCGCCCGCGGGCCAAACCCGCTTCAGCCGCCCCAGTGAGTGCGGCCTGGAAACCCTGGTGCTCTACGACGACGGCGAGCTGACATTGCTGGAGGCCATCGACGGGCAGCTGCTCTACAGCTTTCAGGGCCGGGTGGCTTCCGAGGCCGAGTTTCGGGTGCTGCTGCGGCAGGTGAACTGGCCCGCCGAAGTGCTGGCTGCCCGCTGAATTTCCTTCCCTCTTTTTGCCTACGGTCATGAATGATGCATACCTGCGAAGCCTGGGCTTTGCCTCGACTCACCCCGCGCACAGCGCCAGCCAGCCCACCTTCGACCTGGCCTGGCGCTACCAGCACGAGCGCGCGGCCCACGACGGCACGCCGCTGTTTATTGAGCACCCGCTGGGCGTCGACCGCTGCCGGCTGAGCGCCCTGCCGGCCCCGCTGGCCGCCCCCGACGTGTTTGCCAACCTGGCGCTGCACGACCGGCCGGGCCTGGAGTCGGCTATCGAAGCTTTCTATGCCGCCCACGGCGGCCCGGGCGAGCTGCTGCCGGTGTTCGAGCCCTACGTGTTCCGCCCGTACCGCCGGGCCCGCTAGGCGGCGGGCCGCTATTTCCGCTCACTCTGTTTCCTGTTTCCATGAACCAAGATTTGCAGGCCAGCCTGGCCAACAACGCCAAAGAATGGCTGGCCCTTTCGCTTTCCATTTCCTCGGCCGAGAAGGTGGCTTTTGATAAAATTCACGACGGCTTTATGGCCACCTACGGCTCGGGCTTCATGGCGCACGTGTACCGGCAAACCCTGGAGCAGGCGCTGCAGAGCATGCCCGACGTGGAGCGCAACAAGCTGCTGGTCAGCTTCCAGGAAGCCATGACGCGCGCCATCGACGAGCACTACGCCAGCGCCCAGGGCCTGCGCCTCGACTAAGCCGGCTACCTCACCGCAAGCGTTCCGCGCCCGGCTTCGGCATTTGCCGAGGCCGGGCGTTGCCGTGAGTGGCGGGGTGCGGCGGCCAGCTGGCGGGCATCCCGGCCCGGGCCGGGCCGTAGAAGGGGCGGCCGTCGGCTTGCTGCCGCAGGGCTGTTTGTTCACCCGCAACCAAGCTATGTCGTCGTTTCTCGAGGAGTTTTTGCGCAACCCCGGCGTCGTGGGGTCGTTGGTGCCCAGCTCGCGCGAGCTGACCGAGCAGGTGATGGCGCCCATCGATTTCGCGCGCGCCCGCTGCATTGTGGAGTACGGCCCGGGCACGGGCGTTTTCACCGACGTGCTGCTGCAGCGCCGGCGGGCCGACACGGCGCTGGTGCTCGTTGAAGTGAACCGGCGCTTCTGCCGGCAGCTGCAGCAGCGCTACGCCGGGCAGCCCCGGGTGCACGTCATTCACGGCTCGGCCGACCAAACCGCCGACTACCTCGCCCGGCTGGGGCTGACGGGCACGGTGGACTACGTGGTGTGCGGGCTGCCGTTCTCGTCGCTGCCGCGGCGGCTGGGCTGGCGCATTCTGGAGCACACCCGGCAGCTGCTGCGGCCCCAGGGCCAGCTGATTCTGTTTCAGTACTCGCTGCGCAACCAGCGCGTGTTCGAGCGGCTGTTTCAGCCCCGGGGCCACGCGCACGTGCTGCTGAACCTGCCGCCCGCCCACGTGCTCACCTACGCCCCGCGCGCCGAGGCCCTGCCCGCCCGGCTGGCCGCGCGGCACGACGAAGCCGCCTGAGGGCCGTGGCCCGGCGACGCTAACCCCGGGCGGTTATATTTGCCCGCAGCCGGTAGTCGGCCGGGCCGCAAGGGACACCAGGCCGGGGCCCGGCTCCCGGGGCGCCGCAGTTGCCCCACGCGCCGTCGTTTTTCGCCATACTTTTTTACTTGAATGAACCAGGACAGCAAGCGGGTTGCACTCATCACGGGCAGCACGGGCGGTATCGGCACGGCCTTGTGCCGCAAACTCAGCGAAGAAGGCTACCGCGTGGTGGGCAACTTCCGCAACCAGCAGAAAGCCCAGCAGCTGCAGGCCGAGCTGGCCGCCGACGGCCACGACATTGAGCTGGCCCACGGCGACGTGGCCGACTTCGAGGCGGTGGGGGCCATGGTGCGCGACGTGGAGGAGCACATCGGGCCGATTGACATCCTGATCAACAACGCCGGCATCACGCGTGACACTTCGTTTGTGAAGATGAGCAAGGCCGACTGGGACGCGGTGCTCAACACCAACCTGAACAGCGTGTTCAACTGCACCCGCCACGTCATCAACGGCATGGTGGAGCGGCGCTACGGGCGCATCATCAACATCTCGTCGATTAACGCGCAGAAGGGCCAGTACGGGCAAACCAACTACTCCACGGCCAAGGCCGGTATGCACGGCTTCACCAAGTCGCTGGCCCTGGAAGTGGCCCGCTACGGCATCACGGTGAACACCATCTCGCCGGGTTACATTGCCACCGACATGGTGATGGCCGTGCCCGAAAACATCCGGGAGAAAATCGTGGCCCAGATTCCGGTGGGCCGCCTGGGAGGACCGGTGGAAATTGCCGAGGCCGTGGCCTTCCTCATTTCCGACAAAAGCGGCTTCATCACCGGCTCGAACTTCGCCATCAACGGCGGGCAGCACATGTCGTAAGCCAGCCGCCCGCTTTTTCCTGACTGCCCGGCCGCCGGGCACCCTTCGCTTACTACGCCTATGGATGCTTTGACGCGCAACAACGTGACCGTGTACGGGGAGGGCGAGCGGGCCCTGGTGTTTGTGCACGGCTTCGGCTGCGACCAGCGCATGTGGCGGCTGGTGGCCCCCGCCTTTGCCGACCGCTACCGGGTGGTGCTGCTGGATTTGGTGGGCGCCGGCGGCTCGGACCTGACGGCCTACGACCCCGCGCGCTACGCCACGCTGGCCGCCCACGCCGACGACGTGCTGGCGGTGCTGCGGGCAATGAACTTGCAGGACGTGGTGCTGGTGGGCCACTCGGTGAGCAGCATGATTGCCGTGCTGGCCGCCGGGCGCGAGCCGGCGCGCTTTTCGGGGCTGGTGCTGGTGGGTCCCTCACCGCGCTACCTCAACGACGAGGGCTACACCGGCGGCTTCGAGGCCGGCGACATCGAGGAGCTGCTGGCGGCGCTGGACGACAACTACCAGGGCTGGTCGGGCTACATCGCGCCGGTAATTATGGGGCACCCCGACCGGCCCGAGCTGGCCCAGGAGCTGAACGAGAGCTTCTGCCGTACCGACCCGAAGATTGCCCGGCACTTCGCGCGGGTCACCTTTCTGTCGGACAACCGCCGCGACCTGGCGGCGGTGCGCACGCCCACGCTGATTCTGCAGTGCGCCCAGGACGTGATTGCGCCGCCCGTGGTGGGCCAGTACCTGCACCGGCAGCTGCCGGGCAGCCGCCTGGTGGTGCTCGACACCTCGGGCCACTGCCCGCACCTGAGCGCGCCGCAGCCTACCACGGCGGCCATCGAGGCGTTTCTGGCCGAGCTGGAACCCGTGGCGGTATGAGTGATGAGCCGGAAGAGCTGCCCGCGCTGGATCTGCGCCTGACGGAAGAGAGCCTGGAGGACCTCTACGAGCGCGCGCCCTGTGGCTACTGCTCGTGCCTGCCCGACGGCACGCTGGTGAAGCTGAACCAGACCCTGCTGAACTGGCTGGGCTATACCCGCGAGGAACTGGTGGCGCGGCAGGGCCTGCAGCAGCTGCTGACCATGGGCGGGCGCCTGCACTACGAAATGCACTGCGTGCCGCGGCTGCTGCTGCACGGGGAGGTGCGTGAGCTAAGCTACCTGCTGCGGCGCAGGGACGGCAGCTCGCTGCCGGTGCTGCTGAACGCGACGCTGCGGCGCGACGCCGACGGGCAGCCGCTGCTGCTGCGCGCGACCTTGTTTGACATTACCGAGCGGCGCAAGTACGAGCAGGAGTTGCTGCGCGCCCGTGCCCAGGCCGAAGAGCAGCGCGAGCAGCTGGGCCGCGCCAACGCCCTGCTGACTACCCGCAACGAGCAGCTCACCCGCATCAATGCCGATCTGGACAGCTTTGTGTACACGGCCTCGCACGATTTGAAGCAGCCGGTGACCAACATGGCGGGCATCTTTGAGGAGCTGAAGCGCTCGGCTACCTTTCACGACCCCGAAGCGCAGGGCATGGTGGCCATGTTTGAGAAGGCGCTGCTGCAGATTCTGAGCACCATTGACGGGCTCACGCAGGTGGTGCAGCAGCAAAGGCAGCTGGAGGAGCTGCCCACCGAGGAAGTAGCCCTGCAGCCGGTGGTCGACGAGATAGTGGGCAGCCTGAGCCAGCGGCTGGGGGAGCACCAGGCCACGTTTAGCGTGGATCTGGCAGTGCCCACGCTGCGCATGACGCCCGCTGCGGTGCACAGCCTGCTGTATAACCTGCTGAGCAACGCGCTGAAGTATGCCCAGCCGGGGCGGCCGCCGCTGGTGCGGGTGAGCACGGCGCCGGCGGCCGGGGGCGAGGTACTGCTGCGGGTGCAGGACAACGGCCGCGGCATCGATCTGGTGCGCCACGGCGGCGAGCTGTTTCAGCTGTTCCGGCGGTTTCACCCGGAGGTGGTGGGTTCGGGCGTGGGGCTGTACTTGGTGAACCGGCTGGTGCACCAAGCCGGGGGGCGCGTGGAAGTGGACAGCTTGGTGGGCGTGGGCACCACGTTTCGGATTTATTTGCCCGGCGAAGCAGCCAGGGAGCCGGGGCCCGCGCCGGCCGGGGCGGCTACGCAGCCGGGGCAGGAGTAGCCACGGCCCGCGGTAGCGGGGAAACTGCGCGGTAGGCCAGGCGGAAGACCATAAAACGGGCAAGGAAGCGGGGGGAAGGGTTGCGGGGAGTGGGGATTTAGGGAGTACCTTAGAAGCTGCGGGGAAGGATAGTGGGGGCGACGCTTGCCATTCTGATCTTTTTCCACCGTTTCCCGGCTGCCTCGGCAGCGCTTACATGACCGACGAAGAGCGCATCAGCGCCAAGATTGCGGAGGTGGCCGCCACGGCCGACGAGTACCCGGCCGTTATCATCATTCACCACGTGCCTACGCAGACGGTGCGCTACCTCTCCAAGTGGGGGCTGCAGCTGCTGGGGGCGACGCTGGAAGAGCTGACGGCGCTGGGACCGGCGTTTTCGCCCACCTACTTCAACCCGGTGGAGTCGGACGAGTACATGGCGCGGGTTTTTCAGCTTATGTATGAGAACCACGTGCCGGAGGTGCACACGTTTTACCAGCAGGTGCGCACTACCGAGCGCGAGGGGTGGAGCTGGTATCTGACCTCGATGCGAAGGCTGCTGACGGACGAGCAGGGCGGGCCGCTGCTGGTAATGGGGCTGGCCATTCCGCTGCACCCCGACAACCACTTCGCGGCCAAGGTGCAGCGGCTCATCGACGAGAATGACTTTCTGCGGCGGCACCGGGTGGCG
This sequence comes from Hymenobacter sp. B81, assembly GCF_044628455.1. Taxonomy (NCBI): domain Bacteria; kingdom Pseudomonadati; phylum Bacteroidota; class Cytophagia; order Cytophagales; family Hymenobacteraceae; genus Hymenobacter; species Hymenobacter sp. B81. The sequence goes on from NZ_JBIYZW010000001.1 coordinate 400,871, forward strand.
TATTCCAGCCTGACGGCGCGGGAGCGGGACGTGCTGCGGCTGCTGGCGCTGGGCCACAGCGCCGGGGAAATTGCCGGGGCGCTGAACATCTCGGAGATGACCGCGGCCACGCACCGGCGCAACGTGCGCCAGAAGCTGGGCGCCACTACGGCCTTCGATCTGATGGAGTACGCGCGGGCGTTCGACCTGATTTAGCCGCGGACCGCACCCCCCGGCCCGCTCTCCACGATGTCGCGCATCAAGCGAGGGAAGGGGGCTGGGGGGAGGTCCGCTTAGCGCAGGCTGATGAGCAGGGCGGCGCCGGCGGTACCGTGGGCGTAGTGGGGCAGCAGCAGCACCTGGTTGGTGGCGGGGCGGTTGCGGCCCAAGCCCAGCTGCCGGCCCAGGTGGCGGGCGGTGCGCTGCAGGGTGGGGTAGGCCCAGTACACCAGCTCGGTGGAGAGGATGCCCACGCCGGCGCCGGCCACCACGTCGGAGGTCCAGTGGTTGTCTTTGACCACGCGCAGGGCGCCGGTGGTGGTGGCCACGGCGTAGGCGCCCACGCTGTACCAGAGGCTTTGGCGGCCGTACTCCTTGTGCATGAAGTGGGCCGTGGCGAAGGCGGTGCTGGTGTGGCTGCTGGGGAAGGAGCGGAGGTTCTGGCCGTTGGGGCGCTCGACCTGGGTGAGGCGCTTGAGGTTGCTGGTGATGCCGCTGTTGACTTGGTAGATGAAAGCCAGCAGCAGGGCCTGGTTGAGGGTGTTGTGCTGGCCTTTGACGCCCACCAGCCCCAGGCCCAGGGTGGTATAGGCGGGCACGTGGCGCAGGTAGTCGTCGACGTTGGTTTGCACGCCGGAAAGGTGGCGGCGGGTGCCGTCGCGCACGGACTCGTCGATTTCCATTTCCAGCTCGAACAGTTCGACCTCGTCGCGGATGATAGCGCCGGTGCCGATGAGCAGCACGGGCACGGCCAGCTTCTGCACGGCGGGCTGGCTGCGCAGCCAGTTGGCGCGGCCGCGGGCCACGTGGTAGACGGCGCGGCCGTGGCGCAGCAGGGTATCGAGCCGGACGCGGAGGGGGCGGGCGGCGAGGCTGTCGGGTGGGGGCGGCGGGGCGGCTTGGGTGCTAAGGGTAGCCGCGAGCAGGGCGGCGAGGGTGCCTACGGGGACCAGGCGGCCGGACGGGCGGGGGTGCGGCCGGGGGCTGGCTGGGGCGGGGGAGAGGTGGGCAGGCGCGTGTACGTGGTGCATCATCCTACGCTCGGCTAGGGCCCCCGGTGGGGCCGTGGGTGGGGCTTTGGGCCTTCTGCTGCCACGGGGAGGCGGCCGGGGCAACTGCTGGCTGGTTGAGCTAACTCGGATGACTGTAAAAAGGTTAGGCCTCCCTGGCGCCGGGATGGCGGCAGGAAGGCCTACTGGGTAAGTGCCGGGCGAGGGGGCCTTGGGGTAACCGCTGAAGGGGGCTGCCCGGAGCCGGGCGGGGGCTTAGGGCTGAGGGGTGAAGCGCTGAAGCTCGAGGCGCTGCTGGAGCAGGCCGGTGGAGCGGGAGTAGAGGTCGGCGCGCACGAGGCCGTGGGTGGGGGATATGTAGTCGTCGGCGAGCTGGATGAGGGGCGTGGATTGGGCGGGGTAGAGGTATTGCAGCTCGATGTGGTAGCGGGTAGCGGTGTGGCGCTGGCGCGAGGCGGGCACGGGGGCGGGCGCGGCGGCGCGGGAGGTGAGCACCCACAGGGTGTGGGTGGGGTAGACGTAGTTGTAGCCGGGCGAGCCGCCGTAGGTGGCGTTGGGGTAGACGATGACGTGGCCGAGGCTGCCGGGGTTGTAGCGCAGGTAGCCCTGGGGGCCGTTTTGCACGATGCTGCCATCGGAGAGGATGTACCAGGTGCTGCCGGCCAGGGCGGTGTCGCGCCGCACGGAGCGCACGACGGTGGTACTGTCGGTGATGCGGCCGTCGGCGTTGTACTGGTAGCGGGTGTACTCCCAGGTGTGGCCCACGCGCAGGGGCACGACCTGCTCGGGCGGGGCGAGGTCGGCGTCTTTTTTGCAGGCGGCGAGGGCGAAGCTGGCGGCGGTGGCCAGCAGGGCGAAGCGGACGGTGGCGGGCATGCGGGGAATAAAGGGGCGGGCAAGATAGGCGGCTGGGGCGAGGAGGCTGGAACGGGGGGGCGGGTTGCATGGGGCAGGGCTGGCGGGAAGAAACCGCTGAGCTTATCGCTCGTAGGAAATAGGCATTACCATTCTGTCTACTGCAATGCTACGCAACCCATTTTTTATGCTGCTGCTGGCCCTGGGGGCCGGGCTGGGCGCGTGTTCCCAGCAAGAAGCCGACCAGGCCGCCGCCGCTGACGTAACAGCGCCGCCGGCCGAGGTAGCCACGGCTCCGGTTCCGGCGGGCCACACCACCGACGAAGGTGGCAGCTCGGTGTACACCACGCAAGACAGCGAGGACATCATCATCACGGGCAACAACTCGGTGCAGACGCGGACCGTGAACGGGCAGGATATTCAGGTGCTGGGCGACGGGAACCAGGCCACGTTTACGGGCCGCGGCAAGGATTTCTACGCGGTAGGCAATGCCAACACGGTGGTGCTGGAACACGTCAAATCCATTCAGGTAACCGGCGACAACAACGTGGTGACCTGGAAGGGGGATACGCCCAACATTCAGAATGCCGGGAAGAACAATACCATTTCGCAGGTGAAGTAGCGGGCGGGCGCCGGGGTGCTGATTGTGTTGCCGGGCGGCGGTCGGTGCCCGTGGGCGGTTACCAGAAGCCGACGTACTCGATGAGGGCGTAGACGATGATGCCGGCGCCGAGCAGCAGGAACAGATAAAGCATGAAATCGGAGCCGGGGGCCATGATGGTGAAGGTGGTGGGGTCGGCGGGGAGGTAGCGCAGTCGCACGGTTTCGCCTTCGTGGTGGCTGGCGGGGTTGGTGCCCTGGTGGTAGCGGGCGGTTATCCACTCCTGCTGCGTCGTCAGGAAGCGCACGACGGGGACGTACACGGTGCTTCTGCGGCTGGTTTGTTCTTCCAGGCGAATGACGGTGCCGGTGGTTTCGGTGCCGTGGCGGCGGATGTGGGCGGCTTTGCGCAGCATCAGGATGGCCCCGATGAGAAAGAAGCCGCCGAAGACGACGAGCTGAATCAGGCGCTCATCGGCCGCGTCGAGGGTGGGCATGGGGCGGGTTGGGGTTTCAGGGGTTGGCGGCTGGGGCCGCCGGGTTAGAAAACAAGGCGCCAGAGCGCGTATAGAACCAGCCAGCCCCCGCCTATGGTGAGGCCATAGAACCCTAGCGGGGAACCTTCGCCGATGGCGTAGTGGCTGGGTACAGCGGGGTCGTAGAGGATGGGTACCTCGTCGCCGACGGTGTAGGCGCTGTGGTATACCAGGTCGGTAATTTTCTGCTGGGTACGGGTGGTGAAGCGGATGGTGGCCAGGCGGTCGTCTCCCTGGCCTTGTATAGCCACAACGGTGCCGCGGGTACGCTCGCCGTATTCGACGAGTCGGGTGTAGCGGCGGCGGCTCAGCTGCCCTGCGGCCACCAGGGTTACGCCCAGTAGAAGCAGTAAAGCGGCGTCGGCGGTGGGGGAGACAAGGGGCATGGGGATGTGCTAGGACTTAAGCGCCTCTCGAATCCCATTAAGGGTGTCGGCAATGGCTTCGAGTTTGATGAGCAATTAGTTGGTGCCAAAGCTGCGGAGGGTATCTAAGGGAGATATTTCCATACGGCGTATACCAGTCCGCTAATTCCGAAGACTACAAGCATCCAGTCGCCGAAGCTTAGTCCCTGCCCATCGATACTCACGCTGTTTGAGTCGGACAGATCAAAACGCACTGTGACTTCGTCGCCTTCTTTATAGCGGTCAGTAGTAATGCCAAAGCTGGAGCGGACTGTTATCAATTCCTGCTGAGCATTCTGGAAACGAATCACTGGATAAAAAGCCGGGGACTTACCTGCTTCGTAGTCAATCCAAATTACTGTGCCGGCCGCCGTTACGCCGGTTCGTTGTAGTCGAAATTTTTGACGCACTCTATACAGGGAAACCAGTGTGATAATCATACTTGGAACCGCTACAAGAATGAAACCTACGATATCAATACCCTCCATAACTTATGTATTGTCTATTCCTGCTTTAGTGCCTCCCGGATGCCGCTGAGGCCGCCCGCAATGGCCTCCAGCCTGGTGAGCACCTGCAGCACCTGGCCGGTCTGGGAGTTGCGCAGGTTTTCCTGGTAGGTGTGCTTGATCTGCTGCCAGCGCTGCTGCTGCTCGGGGGTGAGCCAGCCGAGCAGCTCGCGCAGCTTGAGCAGGTTGGCTTCGGTGGCGCTGGTCAGGGTTTGGGCTTCGCTCTCGTAGTGGGCGGCCAGTAGCTGCTCGATTTCCTGCTCGTTCATGACGGGGCGCACTTTCTCGGCCAGCTTGTTCATGTTGCGGTAGGAGCCCTGGAGCTTGAACGGCGGCTCGGTGCGGTAGGCGTCGGCCTGGGCGGCCGAGGCAATGTAGGCGGCGTTGACGCGGGCCACCACGTCGCGCAGGCGCAGCAGCTTCTGCAGCACGGCCACGTACTCGCTCAGCTCCTCGGGGGCGTGGTTGCCCTCGAAGGAGAGGCCGTCGGCCTGGTTGGTTTCGGCGAGGCGAATGAGGGTGGGCACGTCCTGCGGGGCCTGGCCGGCGAGGCGGGCCAGGGCGGCGTTGCTGGTGAGGGCGTTTTCGAGGTAGGAGAGGCGGAAGGCGTCTTCGGAGCCGGCCGTGAGAATGTCGCCGAGGTTGTAGATGTCGGCGCGGTTGGCCAGCATGTCGGGCAGCTTGAACACGTCGCCGGTTTCGGTGTAGGGGTTGCCGGCCATCACCACGCACACCTTGCGGCCGCGGAAGTCGTAGGTGCGGGCGCGGCCCTGGTACACGCCCTCAATCTTGCGCTGGGCGTCGCAGAGCGAGATAAACTTCTGCAGAAACTCGGGGTGGCAGTGCTGGATGTCGTCGACGTAAATCATCACGTTGTCGCCCATCTCGAAGGCCAGGTTGAGCTTCTCCAGCTCCTGCCGCGCCCCGGCGTTGGGCGCCTGCGCCGGGTCGACGCTGGTGACGGCGTGGCCGATGGCCGGGCCGTTGATTTTCATGAAGATGAGGCCGAGGCGGTTGGCCACGTACTCCAGCAGGGTGGTCTTGCCGTAGCCCGGCGGCGAGATGAGCAGCAGCAGGCCCATGAGGTCGGTGCGCTTGCCTTCCCCGGCCGTGCCGATCTGCTTGGCCAGGTTGGCGCCGATGAGGGGCAGATACACCTGGTCGATGAGCTGGTTGCGCACGAAGGAGGTGAGCACGCGCGGGCGGAAATCGGCTAGGCGCATGTGCTCGGCGGCCTGGGTTAGCAGCTGCTTTTTCAGCTCGGCAAACTGCTCGAACTGGGGCAGCGTGTGCTGGGCAAAGTGATGCAGGCGGCGGCGGAAGTGGGGAAAGTTGAGCTCGTAACTCGTTTTTTGTTTTTCGTTGCTCGTGACCAGACGCGGGTGGCTGCCGCGCATGTCGGGCAGCACTTCCGTGAGCGGGGTGCGAATGACGCGCTCGGGGGCATAGCTGCGGGAGGCGAGCAGGGCGGCAGTTTCGTCGCAAAATGCAGCCCAGACCGGGTGGCCGGCCTGCTGCAGGAAGGCCCGCAGCCACTGGCGAATCAGCTGGTACTGGGCGGCAGGCTGCTGGGCCAGGGCCGCTACCGACGCCTCGAAGGTGTCGGCGGCGCGGCGCTCTTTCAGGTGCTTCAGGAAAGCTTCGGAGAGGTCGGCGGCTTCGGCGGAAGTGGTGAAGGCGGGGGCCTCACCCCCCGGCCCCCTCTCCGAGGGAGAGGGGGAGCCAGACGACTGCTGAATTAGCTCGTGCAGCAGGTATTCGCCGGCTTCGGCAACTTCTTCGGGCGTGAACAGGCTGGTTTCCTGCGCGAACTGCTCAATGGCGGTTTGCAGCTCGGCGGTGAGCTTGCCGGTTTCGCGGGCGTCGGGGAAGACCTGTAGCAGCAGCGCCAGGCCCTGAATCTGGTGCTGCCAGTGGGCTTGCCGGTCGGCGGGGGCGAAGCGGTGCCAGTAGAGGTTGGCGGCGGCGCGGGTTTCGGTGGGGTAGCGCAGCAGGCCGGTGGCGCGGGTGAGGCGCACCAGGGCCGCGAGAATGAGGGCCGCGTCGTGGTCGTGCACGCCTTTGAGGTAGCCCTCGGCGTAGCGCGGGGCCATGTGCTGCTGCACGTAGGCCAGCAGGTCGGCGGGGCTCAGGCGTTCCAGCTCGGCTACCGACAGCGTGGCGGGGCGGCCTTCGGCGGCGGGCTGGGGGTGCTGGGCGGCGGTGAGCAGCTGGTAGGCCAGAAACTCGGCGCGGTACACGTCGTGGTTCTCGGAGGGCAGCGTCTGCTCCCACACCGGGCGGGCCTGCTCCACGGCGGCGTCCTCTACGGCGCGGTAGAAGTTGGTGCCGGTGAGGTGGTAGTGCAGCTGTCCGTCGCGCAGCACCAGCGTCAGCTCCAGCGGCTGGGTGTTCACGGTGAAGGTGTGCGGGCCGAAGCGCACGCCCTGGCCGCCGTCCACGAACAGGTCGGCGCGGTCCTTGAGCTGGCGCACGGCGTCTTCACGCACGGTTTTCAGGCGCGACTGGAGGTCGTCGGCCTTCACCGCGTCGCCCAACGCCAGCAGCTCGTCCACGGTGCGGCGCACTTTCTCCACCATCACGTCGGCGGCGAAGTAGCCGTTGATGTCGGCCACCGCGGTGAGCTTGCTCACGCGATTCTGCACGGCTTTCAGCATGCGCTCGGCCGACTGTAGCAGGGCCGAGGCGCGCTGGTTGCGGGCGGCCACCAGGCTCTGCTTGCGGGCCTCGAAGGCTTCGTAGGCTTCCTCGCGGCGGGTGGCCAGCTGGCTCAGGAATTGGTCGAACTCGGGAAACTTGCCTTCCAGCTCCTCCAGTTGCACCATCAGGCGCGAGAGGTACTCGTCGCACTTGGCGGGCGTGTCGGAGAGGTCGAGGTAGTTCACCAGGGCCTGCTCCAGCAGCTTGAGTTGGGCGGCAAACTCGGCCTGGGCCTCGGTGCCGGCCAGGGCCTGGCGGCGGCGCTTGAGGGCGGCCCGCAGCTGGTTGAAGCCGGCGTAGATGCCCGAAATGTTGTCGATGATGCGCGTGGTCTGCGTCGGGTCGGCAATGGGCAGGTTGCCCACCACTTCGATGAGCAATTCCAGCTCGGCGGCTACAGCATTCAGCTCCTGTTCGAGCTTGTTGGCTTCCGTCACCGTGGGCAGCTGCTCGATGCCCGCGCCCAGGGCCTGCACCCGCGCGGCGTAGGGCGTGAGGGCGTCATCGCGCAGCAGGAAGTCCACCGTGCGCTGGGCCACTTCCTGGCTCAAGCCCTGCAGCTCCCCGGCGGCTTTTTCCACGGCGGCCGCATCCACGTAGCGCAGCTCCTTCAGGGAAATGACTTCGCCGCGTACCTGGCGCAGGTCCGAGAGCTGCTGCACGTATTGCTGCACCTCGGTGGCGTCGGCGGTGCGCTTGATCAGGTCGCGCAGCTCGGCGGCGCGGCCCAGCACCTGCTGGGTGGTTTCCTGGGTGCTGCGGCGGATGCGCTGCACCTTGTCGAACTCCTCCACGGCCGAGGTTGCGGCCTGCCGGATATCCTGCAGGGGCTCCGCGAGCTTTTCGGCGCCGGGCTCGGCCAGCCAGTGGTAGGAGTCCGATAGGGTAGTGGTGCGCCGGATCAGGTCGAGGTAGAGACCGGTGTAGGAGTCGTCCTTGCCGATGAGCGTGAGCACCTCCTGCGCCTCGGCCATGGCCCGCACAATTTCCTTGTTGCCGAGCTTGCCCAGGTAGCCGTCCTGCACCGCCGGCAGCTGAAAGTCGGGCGCGGTGTAGGGCGTCTGCCAGATCTGCACGGTGTGGTGCTTTTTGGGCTCCTCGTCGGCGCGGAAGTAGCACAGCTCGCCGTTTTCGAACAGGGCGTAGCCGTGGCAGACGATGGGCGCGGCCACCTTCTGGCTGATGAGATTGTAGCTCAGCAGCAAATACAGGCCGTTGTCCTTCTGGAAGAACACGTACAGAAAATCCTCGCCGTTGGGCGAGGCCACGCGCTTCTCGAACACCAGCTCCTGGGGCACCTGCTCGAACTGCTTGCCGTCGCCGGTTTGCAGGTAGTAGCCGTGGGGAAAGATCAGGCCGTGGCCGTCGGGCAGCAGCACGCAGGCGTCGGCCAGCGCGTCGAGGCGCTGGGCCTGGCGCAGCTTGGTGTTGTAGAGGAAGTAGCGGAAGCCGGACTCCTGGTAGGGCCGGATTTTGAGCAAGACCAGCTGGCCGACCACCGCGTAGTGGATTTCGGCGTCGTCGAGGGTCTGGTCCTTGTTGTCGACGGGCTCGGAGTAAATACCCTGCCCGGTCTTGGTATTGTCTTCGACTTTGATGGTTAAATCCCCGCCCACCGTCTCCACGAACACCTTGTCTTCGATGCTGATGTGCGGGTGCTTGCCGGCCCGGTGCATGTCGCGGGTGGCGCGCTTCCACTGGAACTCGTGCTGGGGCGGGAAGGTGTACTCGTGGTCGGAGCGGTTGTCGAGATACACCAACGACTGGCCCTGCACCAGCCACTTAAAAGTCTTGATGTCGTTGGCCGTCTTGCCCACCCGGAACACCATGAACAGGTGCTCCCCGCGCTGGGCAAACTTGACGAAGCGCGTCTTCTTGTAGTACTTGTAGAGGTTGCGCAGCTCCTCCAGGAAGGCCTTGTCCTCGATCAGCGCCAAGCCCAGGGGCCGAAACTCCGGCCGCTGGTACTGGTACACCCCGAACACGTCCTGCAAATCGACCTCGGTTTTGAGGCCCAGCAGCACGTTGTAGCCGAACAGGAACTTGTCGCCCAGCGCCACCATGTCCATGGGCACGCAGTTGTGCTCGGTGGTGAGGCGCCCGGTACCCAGCAGCTGCCAGTCCAGGGCCCCAAACACCTGCTTGCGGGCGGTGTTGAGCTTGTCCAGCCGCACGCGCAGCTCCGAGCCGCCCTTGCTGAGGCGGTTGCGCAGGATTTCGTAGGTGCCGGTTTCAAGTTGAGGAGCGGCGGTAGTTTCCATGGCTATGGTAAGGGCCCGTGACGGTTGGGCGTCACGGAGGTAATTAGTCGTTGCGCTGCAGGCTGGCTTTCAACAGTGCCTGCGCTGGGTCGGCTTTGGCGTACACGACGGCCGTGGTGTCGCCCTTCCGGTGGCCTCGCATGAAAGCACGGCTGGTGCGGGCGCGCAGCGTGTAGTCCTGCCCGCCCACGCGGTACCGAATCGTAACGCGCCGGCTCTTGATGGTTCGCCGCCGGGTGATGATGCCCGTGGCAACGCCCGGGTTTTTCAAGATGAACGCCCGCTTTTGCCGGGTTTCCTGCCTGACCTTGTACACAATGCCCACGCACAGGGCAATGGCCAGCACGATTCCCAAGAGCAGAGCCGCTACTTGCTTGCGGTTGGTAGATGTGGCGTTTAGGGTCGTCACTGGTATGGGGTTTCGTGGGCTGATGCCGGCCTAAGCGCTGTTCGCCGCACGGCCAGAAACCAGTCCCCCTCTCCGGCGGGGAGAGGGGGCTAGGGGAGAGGTCCGTTAGTTGAGCGTACTCACCATCTTATCCGAGAGGCCCAGCATCTTGGCCGTGCCGGCCAGCTGGGTAATGGTGTTGCGCGTGGCGTCGTCGCCGGCCTTGTTCATCATTTGCAGCAGCAGGGCCGAGATGCTCAGGTTCTTCACGTCATCGGAACTGAGGCCGAACTGGTTTACGAACTTGGTGATGTTGGTTTTGAAGTCGCCGCCGTTGCCATCGAGCGGGAAAAAGGTGTCCTTCACTGTGGTCAGCACCTGGGAGTTGCCCACGGCGCGGTCGATGCTCTTGCCCTTGGTAATCGAGCCGATGATCTGGTCGAAGAACATGGTCTCGCCGCCCACGATGTCGATTTTGGCGGCTTTCAGCGCCTCGGCAATAACGCCCGACTGCGCGGCCGCAATGTCCTTCTGGATGCTGATTTCGGCCAGCTCCACGGCCTGGTCCTTGGCCAGGCGCAGCTTGAACTCCTCGTGCTCCTTGCCCACGCCGTCGAGCTTCTTCATGGCGTCGGCCTTGGCTTCGATGCCCTTGGCTTCCACCGCAAACTTCTCCTCGCTCACGCGCACTTCGGCCAGGCCCTTCTTCTGCTCGGCGTCGGCCATGGCGTCGATGACGTCCACGTCGACCATGGCCTTCTCGCGGTTGACCTTGGCGGCCACGATGCCGATTTTCTCGTCGGCTTCGGCCTGGGCGGCGGCTTTGGCCTGAATGGCCTGGGCCTCGGCCGAGGCGGTGAGCTGGAGCACGGTGGCCTCGGTTTCGCCTTCCTTCTGGCGGGCTACGGCCTTGGCCTGCATCACCTGCGCTTCGGCCAGGCCCACGGCAGTGGCTTTGCTGGCTTCGGCTTCGGCCAGGGTGCGAATGGCCTGGGCCTTGAACTCAGCCGAGGCTTTCTCGGCTTCGGCGTCGATAAGGGCCTGCTTGGCGCGGAACTCGGCGGCCTGCTTGGCCATGTCGGCTTCGCCCACCAGGCTCACCGTAGCAGCTTCGGCCTGCTGCTTGGCGGCCGTAATGGCTACCAGCTTGTCACGCTCGGCCTGGGCCTGGGCGCGGGTGTCCTTGATCTTTTCCTCTTCCTGCACGGTGGCCTTCTCCACCGCAATTCGCTCCCGGATGATGGCCTGGATGTTTTTGCGCTCCTCCTCCACGGCCTTTTCCTTCTCGATCTGGGCCAGGGCCACAATTCGCTCCCGCTCGTTGGCTTCCAGGGCCTGGGCCTGCGCCACGCGCTCGGTTTCCACCGCGTCGGTGCGCTGCTTGTTGCGCTCGGCCACCAGCACCTGCCGGTCGCGGTTCTGCTCGGCCACGCGCACTTCCTCCTCGGTGGTCAGGCGGGCGCGCTCCGATTTCAGGGTTTCTTCCTGCTGCACCTTGGCAATTTCGGCCGACTCGCGGGCCTTGATGCTGGCAATTTCGCGGCGCTGCTTTTCCTGGTTTTCGGTGAGCTGCTTTTCCAGCTGCAGGATGGTTTCCTGCGCTTCCACGTCCTGCTTCTTGATGGTCTTCTGGGTTTCCCGCTCGATGGCGTTGGCCTGAATCTTCTGCTCCGAGGTCAGGGCAATGATTTTCTTGATGCCCTCCGCGTCCAGGATGTTGTCGTGGTTCAGGGCCGACAGCGGTGTCTGCTCCAGGTAGTCGATGGCGCAGTCGTCGAGCACGTAGCCGTTCAGGTCGGTGCCGATGATGCGCAGGATTTCCTGCTTGAATTGCTCGCGCGAGTTGTAGAGCTCGATGAAGTCAAACTGCTTGCCCACGGTCTTGAGGGCCTCCGAGAACTTGGCGTCGAAGAGGTTTTCCAGTGCGGCCGGGTCGGAGGCGCGACGGGCGCCGATGCTCTGGGCCACCTGCACCACGTCCTCGGCCGTTTTGTTGACGCGCACGAAGAAGTTCACCTTCACGTCGGCCCGCAGGTTGTCTTTGCACACGAGGCCTTCCTTGCCGGCGCGCTGAATGATGATGGTTTTCAGGGTGATGTCCATCACCTCGAGCTTGTGCAGCACGGGAATGACGAAGATGCCGGAAAACGACACGCGGGAGTCGCCCAGGCCGGTGCGCACCAGGGCTTCGCCCTGCACGGCCTTCTGGTACATCTTCACCACAATGGCGACGATGCCCAGCAAAAACAGGCCGACTATAGCCAGCACTGCCAGGGATAATTGTTCAAGCATGTAAGTAAGGAGTAGAGTTGGGTCGGGAGGAAAGTGAAAAGCAAGTGGCAAATCAGGTGGCCAGCAGGGCCAGTAGGGCGCTCAGGAAGCGGCCCACGGCGTAGCCCGCGGCGGCCAGCCAGTCGGTCAGGGTGGTCGTGAAGTCGAGCAGCGGGGTCAGATAGGGCAGTAGGTCGGGCAGGATCATAGCGGTGGTTGGTGTGGGGTTAGGCAAAAAGCGCGAAAACATCAGTCAGCATCTCCTGGCCGAGCAGTCTGCTCGGGGAGGGGCCGCTCAGCGGGCATCGTAGGGCTCGATCAGGTAGCAGCGGCGCGCGGCGTCGTAGTCGATGACCAGGGCCGTGTCGCCCTTGCGCAGCTCGCCGGAGGCCGCGCGCACATTGAGGGTGAGGGCGGCGCCCTCGGCCCGGATGCTGGCCTGGCCCAGGTGCTGGCGCGAAGTGGGCAGCAGCACGGTGCATACTTTGCCCACGGGGTTGAGGCTGCCGGCCTGGTCTTTTTCCAGGCTGGCAAACAGCTTCACGAAGGGCAGGGTAAGCACCTTGGCCACCAGCAGGCTGCCGATGAACAGCGGCACGGCCAGCACCAGCCCCAGCAGCAGCGAGTGGTTGCCGAGGTAGTAGTTGACGAGGATGCTGCCCACCCACAGCGGCAGGGCCACGAAGCTCAGAAACACCATCAGCGGCACGCGACCCAGGTTGAAGAAGGCCAGCGCGTTGTTGATCCAGTCGACGCCCATGTGGGCGTGGTGCGGGCCGTGCGCGTCGGGACCCAGGTCGGCGTCGGGGCTCACGTGCAGGTCCAGGGTTTTGAAGTCGAGCAGGCCGACCATCACCGTGAGCCAGTAGAGCAGCACGAAAATGAGCAGGCCCGTGGCCAGCAGGTTGGGCGGGGAGGCCGCCGCGTGTAGCAATTCAGTCATAGGATAGCCGGCTTAGGTGAAGGTAAAACATTGCGGCGGCAAACCCAGCGGCCGCGTGCCGGCCCGGCGGGGCCGGCTTAGGCTGGGGGCGTGTTGAGGCCCAGCTTCTGCTTGAGGGCCTGCAGGTCGGCCGCGGCCTGGCCGCCCCCGGCCTGCAGCGCCCGGTCGATTTCCTGGTCGAGGCTTTTCTTTTCCTGGGCAATTTCGCCGTACGACTCGGCCAGGGCTTCTTCCACGGCTACTTTTTCCTTCATGCGCTCCAGCAAAGCCACCGTCCCCGACGAGTCGAGCTGGGCCAGCTGCTTGTTGATGGTTTTGGTGGCGGTGCTCACCGTCACGCGGGCCTTGAGGGTTTTTAGCTCGTTTTCCCACTGGCCGATGGTCTGGCGCAGGGTCTGCACGTTCTGGTCGAGCTGCTGCGCCGACTGCTCGAAGCGCTGCTGGTCGGCGGTGGCGCGGGTGGCGTGGGCTTCGTGCTCGGCCTTTTTACCCAGGGCTTCCCCGGCCAGACGGTCGGCTTCGGCAGTTGCCAGGTCTCCCTTGTGGGCGCGCTGCAGCAGCAGCACCGCTTTGTTTTCGTAGTCGAGGGCCTTGCTGCGGGAGCCCTCGGCCTCGTTGCGCGCCCGAATGCCCATGGCCTTCACCTCGGCCAGGGCCTGCAGGCTTTTGTCGAGGTCCTGGCGCAGGTCGCGCAGGGCCTGCTCGGTCATTTTGATGGGGTCTTCGAGCTGGTCGATGGCGGAGTGCGACTCGGCCTGGCCGATTTTGAAAAGACGGGCGAAGAGGTTCATGGCGGGTAGGGCTTAGGGAATTAGGGGTTAGGTCTTAGGGCTTAGAGGGAGGAGCGGTTGGGGCTTGAGGCAGGCGACCAATGCCTAATCCCTGGGTTCCTAAGCCCTCGAAAAAGCTATCAGCTCCTCCGAAAACTCGCTGAGCAGCAAACTCAGGGAATTCAGCACGGCCTCCAGCTCCGAGAGGTCGAGGGTATCGATCTGCAGCGTGTCGCGGAAGATGACCTTGCGGCCGGAATCGTCGAGGGCGAAGGCGCCGTGGATGATGTCGCGGTTCTTCTGCAGCAGGCGCTGGTACACCTCGCACGAGGGAGCCGGCAGCTCCAGGAGGTACTGCTCCAAGATCAGGAGCGGCTCGCCGCAGCCCAGCACCAGGTTGCGGATGCCCTGCGCAGGGTGGTCGACGACCAGAATGCCGTCCGATTCGTCGGCGTGGCGGATGTCGAAGCCCAGCGTGAGCAGGTGGCGGTGAATAGTGGCAAAGTAAGGGTTGGTCATAGGCAGGGTGCGGTGGGTAGGGTTATGAGCATGGCTCAAATAACTGGCGTTGGGAATGCGGGTTCTGAGGTGGTTGTCGTAGCTTTACGCTGCAAGAATACTGAAAGTTTTGGCTATGCTCAAAGTTTGAGCGTAAAAATTTTTCGGCGTAATGTCCTACATCGGCAACAATATCCGCAAGATACGCACGGTTAAGAAGCTGAGCCAGGCGGCTTTTGCGGAGCTTTTCGGGCTGGCCCGGCCCAGCGTGGGTGCCTATGAAGAAGGGCGCTCCGAGCCCAAAATGGAGACCTTGATTCAGATTGCTCATCATTTTGGCTTGTCGGTAGACCTGCTACTGACGAAAGAATTGACCGTAAACGACCTCTACGGCTTCGATATCTTTCAGCAGGACATCCAGGCCGGGCCGGTAACCGATGCCGTGGCCGAGGCCGACAAGCTCAGCCAGGTAACGCCCTGGGTGAAGGCCGACCGCGTGCTGGAGTACATCGTGCACTACCACGATAAGGCGTTCGTGGACGCCCTGCCGGCCCTGACGCTGCCCCACGCGTTGGGTGCCGCCACGCGGGCCTTCGAGATTCAGGGAGCCGAAATGCAGCACCAGCAACAGGGCCTGCGCCACCAGGACGTGGTGCTCTGCCGCCGCGTCGACCGCGCCGCGCCGCTGCTGCGCCCCGGCCGCATCTACGCCTTCGTTACGGCCAGCCGCCTGCTGGTGCGCCGGCTGGTAGAGCGCCTGCCCGACGAAAAGCTCAAGCTGCGCGCCGACAACCCCGACTACGGCACGCTGGAATTTGCCCTCGACCAGGCCCTGGAAATTTGGGAAGTGAAAGCCGTGTTTACCACCCACCTGCGCCCGCCCTCGGCCCTGGAAGAGCGCGTGAGCCGGCTGGAGCAGCAGCTAGAGGAGCTGCTGGGGCGGCTGGAATAAGCCCCGTCAGCCGTACTTTGCCGCTGCCTTTCGCCTTTTCGGGCCCGCCGCGCCCGCCATTTTTCCCCTCATGAGCATGTTGACCATCCGCAGCCTGGCCGAACTCGAACAGTATACCGGCCAGGAACTGGGCGTGTCGCCTTACCACACCATCACGCAGGAGCAGATTGACCGCTTCGCGGCCGCCACGCTCGATTACCAGTGGATTCACCTCGACGCCGAGCGGGCCCGCACCGAGTCGCCCTTCGGGGCCACCATTGCCCACGGCTACCTCACGCTGGCGTTGCTGCCCTACTTGTGGGGGCAGGTGGTGACCATGGAAAACCTGAAGATGCAGGTGAACTACGAAATCGAGAGCCTGCGCTTCAACCAGGCCGTGACGGTGAACAGCGAAGTGCGCCTGCGGGCCCGGCTGGTGGCGGTCCGCAACCTGCGCGGCATTGCCAAGGCCCAGATTGAGGTGACGCTGGAAATCAAGGACAGCCCCAAGCCCGCTTACAACGGCCTGGTAACCTTCCTCTACCACTTCGAACAATAGCCGCTGCGGTTCACGGCCGCAAGTAAAGCGTAGCTTCAGGTAGCGGCCCCCTCCCGCTGGTGCCCCAACCGCCCGCGGCAGCGGGGCAATGCTGGTTTGGGCCGGGCGGAAAAACTATTCGTCCAGACGCTCGAAGACGGGTAAATAGCCCAGCACCTGCAAGGCGCCGATGCCCAGGAAGAGCAGGCCGATCAGCAGCAGGAACCCGGTGCCGGCCGGCCGGGCATCAGCCAGATCCACGTTTTCGGGGTCGAGCGGGTCGTATACCACCGCTATTTCCTGGCCCACGGCGTAGCGGCCCGCCTCGGCCGCCGACTCGGTTTCGGCTTCCACCGTGCGCCCGGCGGGCGTGGTAAAACGCACCCGGGGCGTAAGCAGCCGGCGCGCGGGCGTCAGCCCGATGAGCAGGGCCGCGGCCACGACGCCCCGCCGCTGCCGGGCACGCTGGTTGCGGCGGCCCAGCCCGGCCGCGGCCGTGAAGAACGCGCCCATTACCAGAAAGATGATGGCTTCGGCGGGAAAGATCAGGGGCATGGCAGTTCGACGAGCAGCGGGGGCTTAAGCTAAGCAGGACGGAATATTTTCGCCATCCTATTTTGCTTACTTACTAGTAAGTAAGTAGCTTTACCCCGTCATGCCCACCCCCGCAACCACCTTCGACACCCGCACCCGCATCCTCAATCTGGCGGAGGAGCTGCTGCTGGCCCGGGGCTTCAATGCCTTCAGCTACCAGCACATTGCCCGGGAACTGGCCGTGAAGCCCGCTGCCATTCACTACCACTACCCCAGCAAGGAAGACCTGGGCGTGGCCGTTATCCGGCGGCAGCTGGCGCGGCTGCGCAAGTGGCGCGAGCTGCCCCGCGTAACCGAGCTGACCCCGCCCCAGCAGTTTGAAGCCCTGGTCGACGTGTACCTCAACCGCGCCGCTACGGGGCAGCAGGTGTGCTTTTTCGGGGCGCTGGCGGCCGAGTTTCAGACCCTGCCGCCGGCCATGCAGCAGGAGCTGCGTACGCTGAACGTGGAGCTGACCGAGTGGCTGGCGGGCGTGCTGACGGCCGGCCGCGCCGCCGCTTCCCTGCACTATCGCGGCCACCCCGTGAGCAAGGCCGCGCAGCTGCTCACCACCCTGGCCGGCGCCCTGCAGGTGGCCCGCGTGCACGACGAGCAGCAGTGCCAGCGCATTGTGGCGCAGGTGCGCGCCGAGCTTCTGGAGCCCGCCTGAAAACCACTGCCTGCGTTTGTTTGGCCGGCCCGCTCGGCCCCGTTGGTTTACTTCCCTTCTGCCTGGTTATGCTGAATACGTTTTCGCCCGCTTACGAGTGCCGGGCGCGGCACGAGCCGCTGCCTGCCGCGCACACCGAGTTTCGCTACGCCGAGCCGCCCGGCATCGGGCTGGTACGCCTGATGTTCCGGCTGCTGGCGGCCGTTTCCACCGAATGGGCGTTTCGCGCGGCCTGGCGCACGTTCTGCACCCCGCGGCGGCTGCCGCGCCGGCGGTGGGAAGAGGCCACGCTGGCCACAGCCCGGGCCTTTCGGGTGCCCTTTGAAGCCGGCGAGCTGGCCTGCTACGAGTGGAACCCGCGGGGCCGGCGCACGGTGCTGCTGGTACACGGCTGGGAGCACCGCGCCGCGTTCTGGGGCGTGTTTGCCGATGGACTGGTGCGCGCCGGCTACCGCGTGGTGGCCTTCGACGGGCCCGCGCACGGCAACTCGCCCGGCCGCCTGACGACGCTGCCCCAGTTTGGCCGCGCCACCCAGGCCGTAGCCGACTACCTGGGCGAGGTGTGGGCTGTGGTGGGACATTCCTTCGGCGCGGCTACCACGGCCGGGCTGCCGGTGCAGTTCAACCGCGCCGCCGACGGAATGCTGCCCCGGCTGGTGCTGATGAGCGCACCCGGTAGCACCCCCGCCGTGGCCCAGCGCTTTGCCGATCTGCTGCAGCTGCCCGCCGCCGTAGTGCAGCGCATGAGCCGGTTTATCCAGGAGCAGACCGGCCGCGACGCCGAAAGCTTCAGCCTCACCCAGGCCGCCGCGAAAATGCAGGCGGGCCGCGTGCTGCTCTTGCACGACTGCCAGGATGAGTCGGTGCCCTTCACCGAAGCGCAGGACGTTGCGCGCAGCTGGCCCGGCATCGAGTTTCAGCCGACCACCGGGCTGGGCCACAACAAGATCATGCGTGACCATGGCGTGATTCAGCTGGTGGCGCGGTTTCTGGCCTAGGTTTTTCGCCCGCCGAAGACGCTGCAGTTTGCGCCGAGGCCGCAGCGTCTTCGGCGGGCTGCAAACGCCGACTGCTAGATTTCCTCCTGGCCGGCTTCGTTCAGCTCGCGCAGCAGCTGGCGCAGCGCGGCGGGGTCCTGCACGGCCTGCAGCACCAGGGCGAGGTAGTCGGCTTCGGCGCGCAGGTCGCGCTTGAGCTGGCGCAGCTCGGCTTCCTGCTTTTTACCCGTCCCCAGAAAGGCGTTTTTGTCGCCGTACTTGAGGTGCTGCAGGCGCAGCTTCAGCTCGGCTTGCTGCTGCTGCAGGGCGCGGGTATAGCGGGCCAGCAGCTCGTCCGAATCCGTGTCGGCTTCCCCGGCGCCGTGCTCAGCCAGCAGCTGCAGCAGGGCGTAGAGGTCGTTGGCTTCGTAGGCGCGGGTAATGCGCTGCATGCGCGCGGTTTTTTGCTGCGCCACGGCCGGGTCGCGCTCCAGGTCGGGGTGATTGGTGCGGGCCAGCTGCCGGTACACGGCCTTGGTGCCGGCCTGCAGGCGCTGCTGATCGGCTTGCAGCGCGCGGGCAGCGGCTTCCTGGTCGCGCTCGGCCTTGGTTTTGCGCTTGCCGCGCTGGTGGGCGTAGTGCTCGTGGTGCTGCTGCGCCTTGGCCGCCACGGGCGCCGACTCGGCTTCGTCGTCCTCGAACTTCGGCACGGGCCGCCGGGGTGCGTAGCGCAGCAGCAGCTCGTCGACTTCCTCGCCGAAGCGCTGCTGCAGGGATTGGGCGTTGCGCCACAGCAGTTCCTTAATGCGCTGCTCTTCCAGGCGGCTGAAGTAGCCGGTGGTCAGGGCGGCTTCCAGCGGCTCGAACAAGCGGCGGCGACTAGCCACCACGGCATCGGCGAGCGGGCCTACCTGGCGCCAGTACTTGTTTTTGGCCTCGCGCTGCTCCTTTTCCAGGGCCTGCACCTGGTCGCGCAGGTTTTCCACGGCCTGCACGGCCGCGCGGAAAGCCTGCTGCGCTACCGTGCCCGGCTCGGGCTGCGCGGGGCGGCTGAGGCCGCGCTGCGCGGCGGGCGTGCGCGACGAGTCAAACTCCTCAAACTTGGGCAGGGGCATCGGAACGGGTTTCGGGGAATGGCGGCAAAGGTCGGCAGGGCGCGTGGCCCCACAAGGCGTAGGCTACCGCGAAGGTCTGGCAGTGCGCGTCCACGATGTCGCGCAGCCGCTCGGAGTAGCCGCCGCCCATGCTCACGGCCACCGGCAGCTGCCGCTCGTGGCAGAGGCCGAGCACCAGCTCGTCGCGCCGGCGGCAGCCGGCGGGCGTCAGGGCCAGCTTGCCCAGCTTGTCGGTGGCCAGCACATCCACGCCGGCCTGGTAGAACATGAAATCGGGCTTCACACGCTCCACCAGATCGGGCAGCGTGTCGTGTAGCAGCTTTAGATAGGCATCATCCGTCATGCCCAGGGGCAGCGCCACGTCCAGGTCCGACTGCTCCTTGCGCAGCGGGTAATTGGCCCCGGCGTGCATGGAGAAGGTAAACACGCGCGGCTCGTGGCGGAAGATGCGGGCCGTGCCGTCGCCCTGGTGCACGTCCAGGTCCACGATGAGCACCTGCCGCGCCTGGCGGTGGTGCAGCAAGTGGGCGGCAGCAATGGCCAGATCGTTGAGCACGCAAAATCCCTCGCCGCGGTCGGCAAAGGCGTGGTGGGTGCCGCCGGCCAGGCTCAGGCCCACGCCGTCGCGCAGCGCGTGCCGGGCCGACTGCACCGTGCCCGCCGCCGACGAGAGACTGCGCCGCACCAGCTCGGGACTTTGCGGCAAACCCAGGCGGCGCACCTCGGCGGGGGAGAGACGCAGCTCTTTCACCTTGCTCCAGTACTCGGCCGTGTGAACGCGCAGAATGTCCTCCTCGGCGCAGAAGCCCGGGTCGTAGATGTCCACCGGCTGCGCGATGCCCTGCCACAGCAGCTGCTCGCGAATCAGCTCGTACTTGGCAATGGGAAAGCGGTGGCCGGCGGGCAGCTGAATGGAGTAGCGGTCGGAAGAGGCGAGGCAGGGCATGGGAGGCGCAAGGGGCTGCTCGTGTACGGACGGGAGCAGGGCAGAGGCTTAGTCGGCCAGCTGGCCATCCTGCCGCAGCCAGTCGAACAGCTGCTGGGCCATGGCCGACACGCGAGGCCGGTCCCGGTACGTGAGCCAGGCCATTTCCTCGATTTCGGCCGCGGGCTGCAGCGTGCCTTCGTACTCGGCCGCGTAGCAGCTCATGCGCAGCAACGTGCCCGCAGGTTGCGCGTGGGCCGGCGCCTCGAAGCTGCCCAGGAAGCGCAGCGTAGCGGGCCGCAGGCGCACCGTCAGCTCCTCCTCGATTTCGCGCAGCAGGGCCTGCTCGTCGGTTTCGCCGGCTTCGCGCTTGCCGCCGGGAAAGTAAAACCGGTTATGACCCCGGCTGCGGGCGGCCAGAACCTTGCCTTCTTGCAAGTGTAGCCAAGCTACTTTCTCAATGATCATCATTCGTTGTTGGGCTGGCGAAATGCAGAGTTGCTTCAATGCGCAAAGCAAGTAGAAACGGTGGCTTAATACTAATTGCAATTCAAGCGTGATAGGTAATTAGGCCGGCGGGTTGCCGCCCCAGGGTATTGAATAAACCAGGGTGAAAAATATTTTAAAAAACTCCTGAAAATATTTGGTTGGTGAAAAATAACCTTTCTACCTTTGACCCGTTCAAAGCCCCAAACCTACACGACCCAACGACTTCATTCGTCATGCGCCGCCACTTCAACCAATATCTCGGTATGCCATCCAGCCTGGAGGATAAGATCCAGCCGGGGTTCGGCGCGCACGCAACGGAGTGAAGCTCTTTCGATAGAAGCTCAACTTGCAAAACGCCCGAATCCTACCAGATTCGGGCGTTTTGTTTTTCACTTGCTTGCTAACTCGTTTACCGCCATGATGCCGAACCGCCAATCCCAGCCTAGCCTTGCTGCCCGCTTAGCGGTGCCCGCGCTGCGGTGGCGGAGCGACAACAGGCCAGCCAGCTGCCCCAATACCCCGCCGCGAAAACGCAGCTGCTAACGGCACTAGCTACCCGGGCCGATGGCTGTTCCTCAGACCTGATTCACGGTAATTAATTCCTGGATTTGCGACTACATAATTGTCGCCTGGGAAAATATTGCCCGAATTATTCCTGCAATAAATACCTGCGCAACCGCAATTAATCACGCATTAATTGTTGGCCAGAATTCCACACCCTTTTGCCAGACACCACCATGTACGAATCGTTCAGACTTCTGCTTCAACCAGCCGCTCCCGCGGCCCCCTTTATGTCTGATTCTTCAATCGGTAATAGCCCCCGCGCGGGGCACCCCGACCGATGGCCAACCGCCTCAAACCCCTACCGCACGCCGTCTGGCAAGCCGAGCAAGCCCGCATAGTCCTGGCAGCAGCCCGGCGCGTCGACTGGCGCCGCATGTCGCCCAAAGAGCAGGTGAATTACCTGTTCAGCGTACAGGGCCCGCTGCCCGTCATTGACGCCCACTTCGGCGAAGACTCGGCCCTGGCGCAGTTTTACCGCCACTGCGCCCACGAAAAAACCTGGGAGCAGCGCGACCGGTGCGCCGCCCTGCTGCGGGGGCTGGCCGCCAAGCGCAGCACCCTGCTATGGCGGCCCGAGCTGGCCCCGGCCCTGGCCGCGGTAGCCGACTTTCAGCGCCACCGCTGCCGGGAGCTGGCCGACTGGCAGCCCCGCTCCCGGAATCCCTTCCGGCAGCTGGAAAGCCTGGTGCGCCACCTCTTCGACCAGTACGGCGACGTACCGGCCTGGATTATCAACTCCTGGACCGCCGGCCGCCTCCACGACGGCCTCAACATCGCCGACCTGACGGTGCACCTGGGCCGGGGCGGGGCGCTGCGCACCTTCCACCGGCTGCCGGTGAAGCTTACCCGCAAGGTGGAGCACCACCTGCGCCTGGCGCCGGCGGGCTACACTTTCCTGCAGGCCCTGCGCTACGCCCAGCTCGCCGCCCGCGAGCTGCCTCAGTGGCTCGGGCCGGTGCTCGACTCCCGCCTGGGCCGCTGCCTGGAGCGCGACGACGAGTTCTGGCTGCGGGTGGTGGAGTTCTTCGCCGCCGCGCCCATGGTCGACCCCTACCAGCTCGGACCGGTGTGCGACTGGATTCACCGCAAGCGCAGCGTGGGCATCGGCGACGAGCCGGCCCAGCCGGGCTTTTCGCTGAAAGGCCGCTCGATGCAGAGCGTGCTGGAGCAAACGGCCAAGTGGCACCGCCAGCTGGCCAAAGCCGCTCACCGCCAGCCCGACAACGAGCCGGCGCACAGCACCACCTGGGAGCCGCTGCCGGTGCAGGATTTTGCCGGCGGCAGCAAGTGCAAGGTGCGCATCACCCAGCTGCTCAGCTACTGGGACCTCATCGACGAGGGGCGCGCCCTGCGGCACTGCGTGGCCTCCTACCTCGGCGCCTGCCAGCGGGGGCGCAGCGGCATCTTTTCGCTCACGCTGGATGGCTCCCGGGCCCTTACCCTGGAGGTGCAGGCCAACCGCACCGTGGTGCAAGCCCGGGGCCTGCTCAACCGGCGCCTCAACGAGGAGGAACTGGGCTGGGTGCAGCGCTGGGCCACCGATAACCGCCTGCTGATTCCCAAGCACCTGTTTGGGTAATCACCTGAGAATACTGTTCCGCCGGGCGTAGCCGGGGTACTCCGTGCAATGGTGCCGGATGGTAGTAAGGGAAGACTACCGATCCAGCGGAGTGCTTCAGCTGCGCCCGACCGGACGACCGGCACCGCCGCCGTACTGCCCGAAAATCAATTGTTCACCACCTCATTATCTCCCCACTTACTATGCGCTTCAACTTTGGATTCCGCAAAAACAAGCCGGCCGACGTGGTGAACCACGCGGGCGCGGCGGCCTACTCCCTCACCCCCCAGCTGGAGCTGTACGCCGCCGTAGCCACGGCCGCGCTCAGCGACCAGTTCTACGAAAAAGCCGATACCCGCCTGCAGCGCCTGCGCGAGCTGGTGGCCAAAAACGAGCCGCTCTTCGTGGCCCGGCTGGCCGTGTACGCCCGCGAAAAGATGCACCTGCGCACCGTGCCGCTGGTGCTGGCCGTGGAGCTGGCCCGCCTGCACCGCGGCGACAACCTGGTGAGCCGTCTGGTAGCCCGCGTGGTGCAGCGCGCCGACGAGATTACCGAGCTGCTGGCCTTCTACGCCCTGGCCAACCAGCGCCAGGGGCCGAAGCAGCTGAACCGCCTCTCCAAGCAGCTGCAAAAAGGACTGGCCCTGGCTTTCAACCGCTTCGACGGCTACCAGCTGGCCAAGTACGACCGCGCCGGGCAGGTGCGCCTGCGCGACGCCCTGTTCCTGGTGCACCCGCAGGCCAAAAGCCCCGAGCAGCAGCAGCTGTTCGACCAGCTGGTGCGCGGCGAGCTGCCCACGCCCTACACCTGGGAAACCGAGCTGTCGGCCCTGGGCCAGCAAACCTTCACTTCGGATGCGGCGCGGCAGACGGCCGTGCGCCAGAAGTGGGAGGAGCTGATCGGCAGCGGCAAGCTGGGCTACATGGCCCTGCTGCGTAACCTGCGCAACATCCTCGAAGCCGAAGTATCGGCCGGGGCCATTGCGCAGCTGACGGCAGCCCTGACCGACGAGCGGGCGGTGGCGCGCAGCAAGCAGCTGCCCTTCCGCTACCTGGCGGCCTACCGCGAACTGCTCACGTTGCGCTCCGGCCACGTAGCGGGCATCCTCGCGGCGCTGGAAACGGCCATAGCTCACTCCACGCAGAACCTGCGCGGCTTCGGGCCCGACACCCGCGTGGTGGTGGCCTGCGACGTGTCGGGCTCCATGCAGCAGCCGATTTCGCCGCGCAGCAAAGTGCTGCTCTACGACGTGGGCCTGGTGCTCGGAATGCTGCTGCAGCGCCGCTGCCAGCACGTGGTAACCGGCATGTTCGGCGACCGGTGGAAGCGCGTGCCGCTGCCCCAGGACCGGGTGCTGGGCAACGTGCAGGAACTGTACCGCCGCGAAGGCGAGGTGGGCTACAGCACCAACGGCCACCTGGTGGTGCAGGATTTGATTCGCCACAACGAGCGGGTGGACAAGGTGATGATTTTCACCGACTGCCAGCTCTGGAACAGCACCGGCGACGGCCACGACCTGGCTCAGGCCTGGCGCCAGTACCGCCGCACGGTGGCGCCCCGGGCCCGCCTGTACCTGTTCGACCTGGCCGGCCACGGCCACGCCCCGCTGGACGTGCGCGAGCCGGACGGCGTGGCGCTCATCGCCGGCTGGTCCGACAAAGTGTTCGACGTGCTGCAGGCGCTGGAAAACGGCGGCTCGGCCCTCACTGAAATCGAAACAATAGATCTGTAAACCCACGCGGTTGGGGGCGGCAGCATAGTCAAGCGGGCTGCCGCTCCCGCGCTACCAACTCTTTTTCGTCATGAAACCCACATAATCAACCTTTCTGCTGACCGATTCACTTGGCCGGGTGCCGTAAACGGGCGCTGCTTCGTGGTTTGGTTTTCGGGTGCAGCGCAACGGTTGCTGCACCGCGCAGGTTCGAATCCTGCTGCCGGCGTCCAGCCCGCAAACGAAAACGTGGCGCACGTTACCGGTTGCCCCGGCCAACGAATTGAGTCAGCATGGCATACAGCCAGTCGGGTGTCGTAGAGAAGCGCTACTTCGGGTCACAAGTTCGAATCTTGTTTGCCTGACAGCCGCTCCCGGCTGCGGGCAATAGCTCAGTTGGTAGAGCAGAGCGGCCCACGGGCCGTACGTTACGCTTGTCGCCTCATTACCCCGGCTGGCTGAAGCCATTCCATCGGGTGCCGTAGCTCAGCCTTACTTCGCGCCATTACCGCCCAGGTCGCGGGTTCGAATCCCGCCCGCCGGCCTTTCGGGACCGGCGGTAGCTCAGTCAGATAGAGCAGGACAGGCCGGGCGCCCAGTTGCCCCGATGGATTTTCTCACTGTTTACCAGGTGCCGTAGGAGGGCGTTACTTCGGCGAGACCTTCGGGTTGAGCGGGTTCAACTCCCGCAGCCTGCCGCTTCGGCAGCAGGTGGCGCACCTGATCCGTGCGCCAACAGCGCCTCCCCGCCGTTGCCCCGGTAAGCAGCTTGTTTTTTGATTGGTGCCGTAGCGCAGCCATACTTCGCGATTGGACGATGGGGTCGTGGGTTCAAGTCCCACCTGCCCGCGGGCAGTAGCTCAGGTGGTTAGAGCACATATGTAGGCTGCGCGCCTGTTGCCCGATCATGTTTTGCGGGCAGGCCCAGGTGTCGTAGGAGGGTCATACTTCGGGCCGGGGAGGAAGCACATTCCTTTCCGGCATAGCAGACCCCCGCCGGTTACCCCTGGCCTGGTCCCCGCCCCGCGGCCGGATGCCATAGGTCCGCGCTCCTTCTGCTGACCGTTCATCAGCCCTGAAACCAGCGCGAACCATCCGTTGCTCCGGCTTTTCGCGGAGTTTTTCTTCATCAGCGGCCGGCGGTGGCACCACTTACTGGGTGCCGCCGCCTCGCAACCCGGAAGCCCAACGCGCTTCCGTTCATGCAACTTCTCATTATGGCACAACAACTACGCGGCAACGACTTGCGGGAACTGGGTTTCCCGGAAGGCCGCGCCATCGGGCTGGCACTGGCCCAACTGCAGCGCAAGCACCTGAAGCGACTCTCGCAGACGGATCAGCTGGCCCTGCTCAAATTGATTCTGCAAACCCCCAACAACTTCCTCACCGACCTCGACTGGAGCCACACGGCGGCGGCTTTGCTGCCCCCGCCCCGCCGCCACATCGAGCTGACGGCGCGCAAGGACTACGTCACCTTTGGCAGCGAGTACATCGAGCCGGGCGCGGTGCACCAGATGGAAACGGCCATGAAGCTGCCCGTCACCGTGGGCGGCGCGCTGATGCCCGACGCCCACTACGGCTACGGCCTGCCCATCGGTGGGGTGCTGGCCACCGACAACGCCGTGATTCCCTACGCCGTGGGCGTGGATATCGGCTGCCGCATGGCCTTGTCTATCTTCCCGCTGCCGCCGCTCTACCTCATGCAGCGGGTGCAGGAGCTGAAGAACGTGCTGCTGGCCACCACCAAATTCGGCAACCGCGACGGGTTTCGGCACGGGCAGAAGCTGGGCCACGAGGTGCTGGAGCGCGACGAGTTCCGCAGCATTCCGTTTCTGCGCAACAAGCAGGAAACCGCGGCGGCTCAGATCGGCACCTCCGGCTCCGGCAACCACTTCGTGGAGTTCGGCATCGTGGAAATCCTCGACCCGACCAACGAAATGGGCGTGCCCGTGGGCCAGTACCTGGGGCTGCTCTCGCACAGCGGCTCGCGCGGCCTGGGCGCCGGCGTGGCCAACCACTACACCAAGCTGGCCATGGACACCTGCCAGCTGCCCGCCGAAGCCAAGCACCTGGCCTGGCTTACCCTCGACGCAGAGGGCGGGCAGGAATACTGGGCGGCCATGAACCTGGCCGGTGACTACGCCTCGGCCTGCCACCACCAGATTCACCAGCGCGTGGCCAAGGCCCTGGGCGAGCGGCCCCTGGCGAAAGTGGAAAATCACCACAACTTCGCCTGGAAGGAGCGCCTCGCCGACGGCCGCGAGGTCATCGTGCACCGCAAGGGCGCCACGCCCGCTGGCGCGGGCGTGCTGGGCGTGATTCCCGGCTCGATGACGGCGCCCGGCTTCATCGTGCGGGGCCGTGGCGCGGCCGAGTCGCTGTCGTCGGCCTCGCACGGAGCGGGCCGGCTCATGTCGCGCACCCGGGCCAAGGCCGAGCTGGGCGAGGCCGAAGTGCGCCGCCACCTGCAGGCCCACGGCGTGGAGCTTATCGGCGGCGGCCTCGACGAGGCGCCCATGGCCTACAAGGACATCTTCGCCGTGATGCAAAGCCAGCAGGAGCTGGTGGACGTGCTGGGCACCTTCACGCCCAAAATTGTGCGCATGGACGGCGGGGTGTAACCTCAGGTTGATGAAGCCCCATGTCCTTTCTGCCAAGCCCCGGTGCCCCCGCGCCGGGGCTTTTTGCCGTGCCACCGGCTCAGCCAGCGGCCGCGGTCAGCAGCTGGTCCAGCGCGGCGGCTTCGGTTTCGAGGGCCTCGGCCTGCAGGCGCAGCAGGTGGTACTGGGCACTCAGGTCAGCGGGCAGGGTGGTGGGCCGCAGGGCCAGCCAACGGTGCCGAAACCAATGGTGCCAGGCCGGCCAGTCCGTGCCCGCGGCGGGCTCGGCGGCGGGGGCGGGCGGCAGGCTGGCGCGCAGGGTGGGCAAGGCAGCGGCCCAGCGGGCGGCCAGAACCGCCTGCGCCTCGAAGGGCCGCAGCTGCCACCGCAGGCGCCGGGCATGGTGCTGGCAGTAGCGGAGGCGAGCTTCCAGGGGGCCGCGCTGCGGCGGGCCATAAGCGGGCGTCGTCAGCGGCTCGGCCGGCAGCAGTTCCCGCCACGGCTCCAGTTGCTGAGCCACCTCCATGGGCATGTACCGGTCGCCCGATTCGTAGCGGCTCAGCTGCGGCTGGGTCAGCCCCAGCCACATGGCCAGCTCGTGCTGAGAGAGGCCGAAATAACGGCGTACACGTTGCAGCAGCGAGTCGGAAAAGCGGGCGTTACGGGCCATACTGGTATAAATGGAAGGTAATCATCGAAAATTTAGGCCACGCCCTGGCATAAATATCCACCCTTGACACGCTATTTATGTCAGCGCCTGGCATAAATCATTCGTCATTCCAGACGGTATATGCCAAAGCAGTGCGGAAAGTCGGCTTGCTGAAATGGAGCGGTCATCCTGAGCGCTTCGCCGGAGCCGGGGCTTCGGCCCGCAGGTGGCCAAAGGCCGAATCGGCCTCGACGGTAACCCTGGCCGCGGCTCCTGCGCTACACCCGGTACCATCCTTCCCCCGACCCACCATGGCCAAAAACACCCAAAAACTCCACGGCAAGGACCTGCGCCAGCTCGGCTTTACCGACGACAAGCACATCAGCCTCGCCCTCGACATTCTCGACCAGCGCGAGCTGCGCAAGCTCGATAAAGGCAGTGCCCTGGCCCTGTTGCGCGAAATCAAGGCCGACCCGTTCAAGTACGTGCGCGACCAAACCTGGCGCCCCCTGGCCCAGGAGCTGGTGCCCCAGCCCCGCCGCGACGTGGCCCTCAACCCCAGCATCAAGGACTACCGCCGCTACGGCGACGCCTTCATCGAGGACGGGGCCCGCAAGCAGATGGATACCGCCATGCAGCT
The DNA here is from genome assembly GCF_044628455.1 of Hymenobacter sp. B81. Classification (NCBI taxonomy): domain Bacteria; kingdom Pseudomonadati; phylum Bacteroidota; class Cytophagia; order Cytophagales; family Hymenobacteraceae; genus Hymenobacter; species Hymenobacter sp. B81. The sequence goes on from NZ_JBIYZW010000001.1 coordinate 428,752, forward strand.
GCCCGTGACCATCGACGGGGCGCTGATGCCCGACGCCCACCAAGGCTACGGTTTGCCCATCGGCGGGGTGCTGGCCGTCGACAACGCGGTGATTCCCTACGGCGTGGGCATGGACATCGGCTGCCGCATGGCCCTGTCGGTGTTCGACGTGCCGGCGCGCTACCTGGAGCAGCGCCGCGACGAGCTCAGGAAGCTGCTGCACAACCACACCCGCTTCGGCAACAAGGAAACCTTCAAGAACCCCGCCGACGACCCGGTGCTGGCGCGGCCCGAGTTCAAGGAAATCGGGGTGGTGCGCGGCAAGCGCGAGGCGGCCATCAACCAGCTCGGCTCCTCCGGCTCGGGCAACCACTTCGTGGAGTGGGGCATCGTCGACATCACGGCCGAAGACAACGAGCTGAACCTGCCGCTGGGCCAGTACCTGGGGCTGCTCTCGCACAGCGGCTCGCGCGGGCTGGGCGCGGCCATTGCCCAGCACTACACCAAAGTGGCCATGAACCGCTGCCCGCTGCCGCCCGAGGCCCGCTACCTGGCCTGGCTCGACCTCGACACCCAGGAAGGCCAGGAGTACTGGGCAGCCATGAACCTCGCGGGCGACTACGCCTCGGCCTGCCACCGCGACATTCACCGCCGCCTCAGCAAAGCCCTGGGGCAGGACGTGCTGGCCAAGGTCGAAAACCACCACAACTTTGCCTGGAAGGAAGAGCTGCCCGACGGCCGTGAGGCCGTGGTGCACCGCAAGGGCGCCACCCCGGCGGGTCGGGGCGTGCTGGGCGTTATTCCCGGCTCGATGACCGCGCCCGGCTTCATCGTGCGCGGCCGGGGCGAGCGGGACTCCATCCAGTCGGCCTCGCACGGGGCGGGGCGGCGGCTCTCGCGCACCCAGGCCAAGCAGCAGGTGAGTGAGGGCGAGCTGCGCCGGCTGCTGCGCGACCAGGGCGTGGAGCTGATTGGCGGCGGCCTCGACGAAGCGCCGATGGCCTACAAGGACATTCACCAAGTAATGGCCCACCAGCGCGACCTGGTGGACGTGCTGGGCTCGTTCACCCCCAAAATCGTGCGCATGGACGCCGGCGGCGGGGGCAAGGGCAAGAGCCGCTACGGCGGCGAATAGCGGACCGGCGGCCGGCCCCATCCGCTGAACGCACAACGGCCCGCCAACTCGCGTTGGCGGGCCGTTTCGCTGGGGCCGGCCGGCTAGCGGCGGCGGGCGTCGCGCAGCTTCTTGAGGCCGTAGGCGGCGCCAGCGGCCAGCAGCAGCGAGGCGCCGCCGTCGAGGGGCACGGCCGTGGGCTGGCCGGGCTGGGGGCCGCCCGAGCCGGGGTTGCCCTGGGCCAGCAGGGAGGTGGAAGCCGGGAGCAATAGCAGCGCGGCGGTGCAGGCCAGCCCGCGCAGGGAAGAGCAGAAGTGATGCATCGTTGGAAAAAGCTGGGAATGAGGCCGGGCGCCACCAGCCCCGGCGGCGGCAAGCCGCGCGGGACCGGGGCGCGTGGGGCCGATCAGGAAAAGGTTATTCTACCACCAGGCGCTTGTTGACCATGCCCTGGGCGGTGCTCAGGCGCAGGGTGTACACGCCGGGGGCCACGCCGCTCAGCGACAAAGCCGGGGCATCGGCCGTGCGGGCCGCGGGTAGCTCGTGGCGCCGCACCACCTGGCCCAGGCTGTTGACCAGGCTCACCGCTACCGGCTGCTGGCGCAGGGCGGCGGGCAGGCCCAGCGTAACCTGGGTGCGGGCGGGGTTGGGGAACACGGCCACCTGCTGGCTGAGCGAGGCCGGGGCCGTGGCCAGCACCTGGCGCGAGCTCACCAGCAAGCTGAAGCGGCCGCTGACCGGCGCGCCGGCCGCAACGGCAAAGGTGTAGGCGGGCTGCTGAGCCAGGTCGACCACGGCGCCGGTGAGGGCGTCGCGCAGGTAGGCGAAGCGGCCGGCGGGCAGGCGCAGCAGCTCGGTGGCCTGCAGGGTGTAGCTGCCGGGCTGGGCCTGCACGCGCAGGGGCACGGTCACGTCGGCGGCGGCGAGGGCCGGCAGGGCATTCACCGACAGCAGGGCGGCCGGGCTCATTTCCGAGGCCAGCGCGGGACCGTTGCCGGCCAGCAGCTTGTAAGCATCCAGGGCGGCGTCGAAGCCGGCGGTGGCGCCGGGCTCGAAGTACACCACAGCATCATCGGCCGCACCGGTGGCGGCGCGCAGCTCCAGGCGCACCAGCGGGGCCGTAGCGGCGCCGCGCTGGAACACGGGGCTGGCGTAGGTGGTCAGGCGGTCGTCGTTGTCGAAGGACACGGCGCGCACCACGGCCGCGGCCGAGACGGAGGCCCGCACGAAGAAGCCTTGACCTGTGCCGATGACGTTGGTGCCGCCGTTGGTGCCCACGCCATTAGCCACGTAGGTGGAGTAGGTGCCGGCGTAGGGGCCGGTGGCGCGGTACACGTACACGGCCGCGTCGACGGAGGAGCGGCTTACCAAATCCCAGTTAATGGGCGAGGGGTAGGGGTTGCCCAGCAAATGCCAGCCCGACTCGGCCTGCGGGCCGCGGGTGAGGCCGCTCACTGCGATGGGGCCGTTGTTGAGCGTGCCCACGAAGTCGACGGTCTGCGAAGCCGGGATGTTGACGGTGTAGCCGCGGCCCACCACCAGGGCATCACCCAGGGAACCGGGCGAGAAGAAGCCCTTGTCGAAGTCCTGCGGCACGGGGTTGCCGCTGGTGTTCACGCGCTGCTCGTCGTAGCCGAACACGGTGGGGAAGGGCGTAACCAGCGTGGGCGTGGGCGAGGTGTTGTAGGCCGGATTCACCACCGGGGTGTAGCCGGGCGTGGCCAGGTCGGCCACGGTGCTGCCGCTCACCGGCGCCGAGTAGTGGCGGTAGCCCGGCCCGGGGTTGAGCGCGGGGCTGATGTAGCGCTGCACGGTAGCGGTGCCCTGCACCACGGCCGCGCCGTTGTTGATGACGTGGGCTGTGCCGGCGGCGTTGGAGAGCAGCGTCAGGTTGCCGTTGGAGGCCAGGTTGCCGTTGAGGGTGAGCACGCGCTGCACCTGCACCGGGCCGCTGGCCACCACCCCGGCCGGACCGGCCGTGAGGTTGTGGAACATGGTCATCGAGCCGGCAATGGTTTGGGCGGCGGGACCGGTGAAGCGCACTTCGCCCGTGCCCGCGCCGCTGGTGCTGCCGCCGTTGTTCTGGAAGTTGCCCGCCAGGGTGAGCACGCCGCCGTCGTTGGTGGTGAGGGTGGCGCCGCTGCCCAGGGTGAGGTTACGCGCCTGCTGGGCGCCGCTCACCACCGGGTCGTTGGCCACGTTCGGAATAATCACGTCGTCGTTGGCCCCGGGCACCTGCGCCGGGCTCCAGTTGCCGGCCGTGCCCCAGTCCGTCGATACCGCGCCCGTCCAGGTGAGGGCGCCCGTGATAACCGGGCCGGGGGTGAGGAAGGCTGCTACGCTGGTCAGGTTCGAGCCCGCGCCGATGCGGCCCAGCAGGCTGGCGCCCCCGGTGCTCAGGTTGACGCTGTAGAGGTTGTCGGCGGCCGAGCCGGTGGGCGAGGCTACCAGGAAGGCCGCGTTGGCCGGCGCATCGGGGTCGGTCAGGTCCGAGTACACGTCGAAGTCGACGCCGGGGTTCACCGTAATGCCGCTGGGACCCTGGTCCACGTAAGTGCCCGCGTTGGCGTTGGTGGAGCGCAGCAGCACCTGGCGGGCCTGGTCGTAGCCGTAGAGCGTGGTGCCGGTGTTGGCGTTGTTGTCGTTGTTGGTGTAGGCCGCCCCCGAAATGGTGGGCGTGCCGCCGGGGTTGCTGAGCGTGCCATCCACCAGGAAGGCGCCGTCGGCGGGGTTCATGCGCAGGTTGGCCTGGTTGGCGGCCGAGGTAATACGGATGCGGTCGACGGTGGGGTTGAAGTCGAAGCCGATGGCGTTGGCCGTGGTGCCCAGGTTCAGCGTTTGCAGGGCGCCGATGGCGGTGAGGGCGCCGCTGGTCAGGTTCAGGCTGTAGAGCTGGCCCTCTTGCGTGGTGGCGTTGTAGCCCAGGGCCAGCAGCTGCCCGGTGGCGGGGCGGAAGTCGGCACCAACCAGCACCTGGGTGGCGGGCAGGCCGGTGATGTTGACGGCCGAGCGAATCACGCCGGGGTTGCCCGAGTCAAACGACACCAGGTTGCCGCCGGCCACGCCGTAGAGCAGGCGGCCCACGAGGGCCAGCGAGTCATTGGCGCCCATGAGCTGGGCGGCCACGTCGCGCACCGGAATGCCCAGGCCGATGGCGCCGGCCAGCGTCGGGGCGCCCGAGGTCAGGTCGAGGGTGTAGAGGTTGCTGGTGTTCTGCCCGTTGGGGTTGGCCGTGAGGAAGGCCCGGTTCACCGAGCTGCCGCGGTCGTAGTAAATGTCGAGGTCGACCAGGGCGTTGGCCGGGTTCAGGGCCAGGCCGGTGGGGTTGCCCACGGTGTTGAGGGTGCCGGCGTTGGGCGGGTTCTGAATGGCCAGGATGCTCAGGGCCTCGTCGATGTCGAAGAGCACGGTGCTGGTGCTGCCGGGGTAGCTGTTGGTATAGCCCACCGCGCCGATGCGGGGCGTCTGGCCGGCGTTGGGGTCGGCGGCGGCGTAGGCCAGGGTGCCATCGGTGGCGGCCAGCCCGCCCGTGACGGGGTTGAGGCGGTAGTTGGCGCCGTTGGTGCTGACCACCCGGATGCGGTCGACGGTGGGGTTGAAGTCGAAGCCGATGTTGTCGGAAGCTCCGCCCAGCTCCAGGCGGATGGCCGGCGCTACGGCGGTAGCCGCGCCACTGGCCGGGTTAATCACGTAGAGCTGGGAGTTGGCGCCCGCCGTGGCCGCGTCGTAGCCCAGGGCCATGAGCTGCCCGGTGTTGGGGCGGAAGTCGGTACCCACGATGGTCTGCCCGGCCGTGACGCCCGAGAGCGGCACCGCGGAGTTGATGTACTGGGGCGTGCCCGAGTAAAACGAGAGCAGGTTGTTGTTGGTGTTGACGGCGTAGAGCAGCTGACCGCTGGGCGCTGGGGCGGTGCGGTTGATGCGGATGGCAATGTCGGTGATGCCCACGCCCGTGCCGTTGATGGCCCCGGCCAGGGTGGTATTGCCGTTGGCGGGGTCGACGCGGTAGAGCAGCGACACGAACTGGCCGCCCTGCACCTGGTTCACGTTCAAGTAGAACTGCTGGTCGTTGGGCCCGAAGGCCACGATGTCCAGGTCGGTGCTGGCGCCGGGGGCGTTGATGGGCGTGGGGTTGCCCAGGGCCGTGGGGGCGAGCGTCAGCACGGTGTTCTGGGTGCCGGCGTTGGGCGGGTTCTGAATCAGCAGCTGGGAGCGTTGCTCATCGATGGTGTAGAGCGTAGTGGTAGCGGCCCCGATGTAGGAGTTGGTGTAGGCGGCCGCGCCCACGTAGGGGTTCTGCCCGGCGTTGGAGTCGCCGGCGGCAAAGGCCAGGGTGCCGTCGGTGGTGACGGCCCCGGTGACGGGGTGCAGGCGGTAGTTGGCGTCGTTGGTGCTCACGACGCGGATGCGGTCCACCGTGGGGTTGAAGTCGAAGCCGATGCGCTCGGCGGCACTGCCCAGGTTCAGGGTCATGGCGGCGCCCACGGGCGTGGCCACGGCCGTGGTCTGGTCGATGACGTAGAGGCGGGCGCGGGTGCTGTCGGCGTTGTAACCCAGGGCGTAGAGCTGGCCGGTGGCGGGGCGGAAGTCGAGGCCCACCAGCGCCTGGCCGGGCGCCACGCCGGTAATGGCCACGCGGGTTTGCGAGGTAGCCGGGCTGGCCAGGTTCACCGAGGTCAGGTCGGTGCCGGAAAGGCCGAACACCACCTGGGCCTGCACCGACGAGACGGTGCCCAGCCCGAGCGTGCCGACGGCCAGCACCGCGCAGGTGCGACGCCAGAACCCGGAAGAAGGGGAGAAGGGTACTGCTGTGTTCATACTAAGGTTGTGGAAGAGTGAAGGTGAACAGACCGGTACTCCCGCCGGCGGACAGCCGCGGGGCGGGCAACGGGGAAAGCTACGTAAGCGCGGGAAAAGCAGATTGGATTATCGGTGATTAAATTAAGATTAAGAAGCAGTGGGGGCCTGGCTTCCGGACCTCACCCCCCCGGCCCCCTCTCCGGGAGGAGAGGGGGAGCCAGGAGTTGATAGCTAGCAGCTGGTGTACGGAGAGAGGGCACGGCGGCGCGGAGTAAAGAAGTGGGGCCACGGCTTGGAGCCGTNCGAGACCCGGAACGATCGGGGCCGGAGCCGGAAGGGTTGGGGCCTCACCCCCCGGCCCCCTCTCCAGGGGGAGAGGGGGAGCCGTGGCGGCGCGGGCGGGGCGTGGTGCCACGGCTTGGAGCCGTGGCACCACTACGTTTAAGCGGCCCGGCCCCGCTTACTGAAGCTATCAGCTGTCAGCTAACAGCTAATAGCTTCGGTAAGGGTGAGGCAGCGGGATGGCGTGGTGTTGAACTATAAGTGAATTAATTAAGAATATTTATTGACGCGGGTATTGTGCGGCTGGGGCGGAACGGCTAGTTTAAGCCCATCATCAACCCAAACTCTTTTTCCAAACCCAAACCCATTCATCAGTATGGCACGCGTATCCAACAACATTATTACGCAGGGGCTCAGCGGCACCATCGGCGGCACCCTGGTATTCCGACAGGTGGGCAGCAAGACCATCGTTTCGGCCGCCCCGCGCGACACCGACAAGGAGCCCACGGCCAGCCAGCGCCTGCACCAGGAGCGGTTTCAGATGGCGGCCCTCTACACCAAGGCCCAGCTCACCGACCCGGCGGTAAAGGCCGAGTACGAGGCCGGCCGCAGAGAGGACAGCACGGCCAGCGCCTACGCCATTGCCGTGGCCGACTTTATTCAGGCGCCCGACATTCACGAGGTTGATTTGACCGACTACCAGGGGCAGGCCGGCGACACCATCCGCATCCGGGTGACCGACGACTTCAAGGTGCTCAGCACCACGGTGCGCATCGAGAACGGCGACGGCTCGGTAGTGGAAGAAGGCGCGGCCGTGCGGCAGGCCAACGGCATCGACTGGGTATTCACGGCCACCAAGCCCAATGCCTCGCTGGAGGGCGACAAAATCACCATCCGGGCCACCGATAAACCCGGTAACCTGACCACCGACAGCCGTTTGCTGTAGCCCAACGGTTTCCTGGTTGCGTACAATTCAGCGCCCCTGCCGGAACCAACCGTCAGGGGCGTTTTGAATATACGCACTATTTACTCACCCCTTGGGCACGGCGAAGGTGCCTTAGTGGGAAAATGCAAGAAACTGCCCGGCTAAGCAGCCATTCACTTTCCATAGAATTATCATTGTATGAGCAAGCGTGATCAGAAAGGCATGCAGGCGCATTCCTCCTTGCAGAAGTTGCCCCAGCATGAGGGGGCACGGTCCAAGCGGGTAGCTGTGCTGGTGTGCCACGGCATGGGGCAGCAGGCGCCCTTCGATACCCTGGTATCGATAGCCGAACAACTGAGTATCGGCACGGGACTACGGGCAACGGTGCGGCAGGTGCGTTTCGTGGATGAACACGAGCCAGAGGTGCCAGCCAAGCGCAACCTGTGGCTTACCCGGGCCGAGATGAACGTGGCCGCTAAGAAGGGCAAAAGCGGGCCCAAGCGCGAGGTACACGTGTACGAGGCCTACTGGGCACCCATGACGGAGAACAGCATCTCGCTGTGGGAGGTGGTAAAGTTTATGGTGCGGGCCGGCTGGAACGACCTGGGGCGCAGCAAAACATTTGAGCGGTGGCTGTTCAACGGGCCGCAGTCCTTTCGGGCAACCGCTTCCATGCGGCTTGGGCTGAACCTGGCCTTGCTGTTGGTAGGGGCGCTGACGGTGCTGAATGTGATTGTGCTGCTGCTGCTGGCGCGCTACCTGCTGCATGGCATAGGCGGTATGGCCACTCCCAACCTGCTGTTGGCCACCCTGAGCTGGGATTTGATTTGGCTGCTACTGACGGGGGGCGCCACGGGGCTTAGTCTGTGGTGTAGCTCCCATTTGGGTAAAGCCCAAAACAGTCGGCACCATTGGGTACACACGCTGAGCACCGGGCTGCTGATGCTGATGGCTCTCATGCTGGTGCTGACGGCCCTCCTGGCCGGGTATCACTACTTAAACTTGCATGACTTCGAGCTGAATAACCGAAGCTCTCTGGGTCGGGCATACCCCGATGGGGTACTGCTGCTGCCGCAGTATGAACAGCTGCACCACTGGCTGAGCAGGGGCTTCAATGCCGGGTTGGCGCCGGTGCTGGTATTTTTGCACCTGTCGACTACCGTGCTGGAAACCTGCCGGCCCTTCGTCGCATTGACCCTGCGGACCATCGAGTGGGGCGTGGTACTGGGGCTGACCTATGCGGCCCGGACCTTCTTCGTGCGCTACCTCGGCGACGTGGCTATTTACATCGACGCCAACCGAGTGGATAAGTTTCAGAAGCTACGGCAGCAGATTCGCCACCAGGCGCACCGCACGGCCTGTGCGCTCTACAGTGCCCGGGAAAGCAGCCAAACGCTGGACCAATTCTGCTACGACCGGGTAGTGATAGTAGGCCATTCGCTGGGTTCGGCCGTGGCGTACGACGCGCTCAATGCCTCGCTGCTGCTCGACGAGGCGCTGGGGGGCAAGCTGCGCGTGGCCCAGCGCACGGCCCGGCTGTTGACCTTTGGCTCCCCCCTCGACAAAATGACCTATGTATTTCACAACCAGGTGCCCCCGGGCAACACCCTGCGGGCCATGCAAGGAGCGTCGCGGCAACCCCTGATCCGGGACCAACGGGTGCGCGAGCAGGTATCCTGGGTAAACATCTACTCGCCGTTTGATCCGGTGAGCAGCGCGTTGCACTATTTTGATCGGGCTAGAGAACAGGACCAGCCGGGTTTTAAGCGTGTGGTCAATAAGCGGGACCCGCAGGCTGTAACGCCGTTGGTGGCGCATAGCCAGTACTGGGAAAACGACCTGCTCACCAATGAGCTGCGTGCGGCTATTTTTTGCTGAGAACCAGCGGAGGCAACGGAACGGAAGCCTCTACCCGCCAAGAGCTACAAACTCGCGCCCGCGGCGGGGCCGAAAAAGCCAGTCAGCGCCACGGCAGCCCACCCAGCCTCGTTCGGGTTTTCCTTTGCCCGGAGCATGTTGCGCCGCAAGCGTGGGGGCATTCGGCCGGTAGTGGATATGGCTTAAAGAAGTGGTGCCACGGCCGGACCACCGTAGCACCCCCTCTGCTGTTGGATGGCGCGCATCAGGCGAGGTGGGGCCGGGGGGCTCCGGGGGGCCGGCGTCAGCAACGACCGAACCACCCCAGCGGCGGCCTTAGGCGGCGTAACCCTCCCCGGTGTGGTGGATGAGGCTGAGGGCGGCCAGGGTGGCGAGCAGGGGCTCGACTTTCTCGGGCTTGAGGCGCTTAAAGAGGGCAGGTTGTGGGGCCCGGTAGCGGCATGGCAGAAGGGTGGTGGGGGCGCCCTGTAAGCGCAAAAGCCCCGACCAAGGGCCGGGGCTTTTCAGGGGTAGGTGCCGGGCCGCGCTACGCGGCGGCTCTGGAGGGGGTAATGGGTTAGCGGTTCGGGTGGGTGGTAGTGTTGTGGTGCACAACCTCGTTTTTCTTGCGCAGGCCCAGCAGGCCCAACAGGCCCAGCAGGCCGGCCAGACCCCAGTTGCCGTTGTCGTCGTCATCGTCGTCGTGGTCCACGGCGGTGGTAGTCATGGCGGCGTTGGTGTCGTCGGTCTGGGCCATGGTGGGAGTGGCTACGGCCAGGGCGGCACCAAATGCCAGCACGCCGAGCAGGGTTTTTGCCTTTTTCATGTTAAAAGGGGTTGGGTTGTTGGGGAAGGAGTTTAACATCGGCCGGCAAACCGTTGGCCTGGCTTACGCGAACGGTACTTAAGAGTTGGGCTTTTTTAAGATTCAGGCCAAACGAGCCTATAGGATTATGGTAAGCCGGGGTGTTGCGCCGGCCGGGTAATCCCAAGCGCCAGCGGCCCAAGCCAGAATATGGCCGGCCTTCCGGCCCAGCCCCAGGCGGGTAGTCCTGAAGGCCCGGGGCCGGCAGTACCCGGCAGCGGCGCAGCCCGCTCAGGCGGTAATCCGGACGGGCCGCCCCGGCAGGTCGCATTTCGGCGGGGCGGGGTAAGTCATTATTTATGAGCGGTAAATGCGCCGGAAAAGATGGTTCCCAGGCTACCTTTGCCCGGCACTACAGCCAGCCGCCCAACTGCGTTTCGCATGACATACCTCAACAACTACAAACGCATGGCGGTGGCCGCGCTGATCGGTGCGGCGGCCGTTTTTGCCAGTTGCGAAAAGAAGCAGGAAGCCGCGCCCAAGCCTCCCATGGTTCGGGTGCATTCGGTAGTCTTGCAGCCCGATACGGCCACCCTGCGCCTGGGCACGCCGCGTACCCTGGTCGCCGTGGTGCGCGACTCAATCGGGCAGGAATTGCTGGCCCGGCCCCTTACCTGGACCACGTCTGATGCCGGCGTGGCCGGGGTAGACCGCGGGGTGGTGACCGGGCAGGCCCTGGGCACTGCCACCATCACGGTGAGCTGCGAAGGCAAGGTGGCCCGGGCGACGGTGTGGGTAAAGCCCGTTGTAGTTGCGTCAGTCCGCATCCTGACCGATTCGGTGCGCATCAACAGCGGCCTCACGGTGCAGTTGCAGGCGGTGGCCCTCGATGCTGCTGGCCGGCCGTTGACCGGTCGGCCCATTACCTGGCAGTCATCGTCCGGAGCTACGGCTACGGTGTCGGGCAGCGGCTTGGTGACGGCTGCTGGTGCGGGCACCGCCACCATTACCGCCACCAGCGGGACCCGCAGCGGCAGTGCCCACGTGCGGGTGTACGCGCGCCTGCCGCTTTACAACTACGTCAGCTTTCAGAACGTGGCCTCGGTGCTGCAGCCCTGGGCCGGCCAGCGCGTGGTGCTGCTGACGCCCGAGCAGAACCTGGACCCGCGCATCATGCAGCGCATCGTGGGCAGCCTGGACGGCGGCTACGACTACTACCGGCAGGTGACGGGCCGCGAGCCGGCCCGTCATCCCACGTATACCTACCAGGGCAAAGCCACCATTGCCTCCGTGGCCCAGACCTGCGGGGGAGCCTGCGGGCAGTTGGGCTATACGGGCATCGAGATGATTCACCCCTGGGTCACCGAGCTGTACGACGACGTACGGCTGCGCGGGCAGCACCACGCTACGTTCTTTTACGAGCTGGGCCGCAACTTCTGGTTTTACTCCCCGCAGCTTTACTACTCCAGCGGCATGCGCATGGACGTGGCCACCGGCTATGCCGAGCTGATGAAGCACATGGCCACCGACTACCTCCGCCTGCCGTTGCGCCCCCTGGAAGCCAGCATGCGCCAGGGCCTCGACAACGTAGCGGCCACCTACCTGAATACGCCCGGCTGGGACTGGAGCCGCGCCGTAACCACGGGGGAGGCACCCAATGCCAGCGGCAGCCCGCACGCCTCCCATCTGCTGTTTGCCGGGATGCTGCTGCGCCTGCAGAGCCAGTACGGGCGCCACCTGTTCATGGAGCGTTTCTGGCAGGAGGCCGGCCGCCGTACCCAAACCACCAGCGTGCAGCACGCCATCGACAACCTGGCCCTGGCTACCTGCGCGGGCGCCAATGCCAATCTGACGCGGGTACTATCCACGCAGTGGCGCATGGTCGTTTCCGGCGGGGCGCAAGCCGAGGCACAAACCCGCTTTGGCAATCCTATCTAAGACGGCGGGCCGCGAGCCGGGCCTGGTAACCCCGATTTGGCCCCCCGGCCAGCGGGTTGCCCACCTGCCGATCGGTTAAGCGAGTGAGCAGCGGCCTTATCGCCGGGGCGGCTACCTTTGCCGTCAGCCATGTGCCATCGACTCGTTCTGACTGTGGGCGGCCTGCTGGGCTGGCTCGCGGCATCTGCCCCCGCGGCCCGGGCCCAGGCCCCCATCAACCCGGCTCAGCCCTGGGGCAGCTGGTTTATCGGTACGCTGCAGCTGCCGGGCAGCCCCGAGCACCGCTGGGGCGGCTTTTTCGAGGCGCAGGCCCGCACCAACGCCGTGTTTCGCCAGTACTTCTACAACGAGCTGAAGGGGGGCGTGAGCTTCGATATCGACCGCAACTTCACCGCCCTGCTGGGCGGGGGCCGCTACGCCACCCGCGACTACCGCGACTGGCGCGCCGGCCCGCTGAACGTGGAGCGGCGCCTGTGGGGGCAGATCGTGCTGAGCCAGCAGTCAAGCCGCCTCAAGCTGGAGCACCGCTACCGCGTGGAGCAGCGCTGGTTTCGCTACCGCGCCGACAGCAGCAGCCACCGCCTGCGCCTGCGCTACCGCCTCAACGCCTTTTTGCCCCTCAACCGCCCGACCATCGGCCCCAAGACCGTGTTCCTGTCGGTATACGACGAGCTGTTTCTGAACCCCGACGGGCCGGTGTTCGAGCGCAACCGCGTGTACGGCGGCGTGGGCTACCAACTCGATACCCATTGGACGGTGCAGGTGGGCTGGGTACACCAGGCTAACTACAACCTGCCCGCCTTCAAGCAGGGGCAGTTTATTCCGCAGAACACCTCCGCCAAGAACAACGTGGTGCTGACCCTCACGCACCGCCTGACCCGGGCGGCCGCCACGACCCACCCCGAGCGCCTGCCCTCGCAGCAGGACTAGGCTCTGCAATGGGGCGCGGGGGGGGAGGTAGCGCCGGGTGCTGCTGGCGTCGGCCGCCAGCACCGAACCAGCACCGGGCCAGCGCGGGGTCAGCGCTGGCCGGAACAGGGCTCAGCTGAGTTCGATGACGAAGGTGCTGCCCTCGTTCTCGCGGCTTTCCACCCAGATTTTGCCCCGGTGCAGCTGCACAATCTGGCGGGTGATGTACAGGCCCAGGCCGGTGGAAGGGTCGCCGTGCAGGCCGGTGCGGGCGGCCGAGCTGAACTTGTCGAAGATGTGGGGCTGCTGGGCGTCGGGTATACCCATGCCCGTATCCTGCACGCTCAGGCGCACGCGGCCGTGCTGCTCACTGAGCAGTACCCGCACCTGCCCGCCCGCGGGCGTAAACTTGAGGGCGTTGGTGAGCAGGTTGTCGATGGCGCGGGCGAAGGTGCCGGTGTGCAGGCCGGCGTAGACCGGGCCCGGGGGCAGTTCCTGGGTCAGGCAGATGTTCTTTTCGCGGGCGGCCAGCTCAAACACCAGCAGCCGCTCGGCCAGAAAGGCGCTTAGGTCGGTAGGCTCCAGCGGTTGGGGGCGCGCCTCCAGGCTGCCCAGGTAGAGAATGTCCTGCAGCAGCGTGCCCGCCTCGGTGCAGGCCTGGCCGATCATGTTCAGGTAGATGAGTGCCTCCTGCCGGGTAGATGCCGGGCAGCTGGCCAGCAGGTGGGCGTCGCGTTGCAGCAGCTCCACCAGCATCTGAATGTGGTTGATGGGGCTTTTCAGGTCGTGGGCCACCACGTGCAGAATGGTTTCCTGGGCGTCGTAGAGGCGACGCAGCGAGTCTTCCAGGCCCTTGCGCTCGGAAATGTCTTCGAGGGTGGTATAGCCCAGTTCGGCGCCGCCGTCGCAAAACAGCACCGAGGTTACGCGGCACCAGAAGTCGGAGCCGTCGGCGCGCACCAGGCAGGTTTCGAGGCTGAAGTGCGGGGTTTTGTGCGCCCAGAGCCGCTGCTGCAGCTGCTGCCAGTCGGCGCGGTGCCGGGGGTGGGCAAACTCCAGGATGCCGCGGCCCACCAGTTGGTCTACGTGCTGGTAGCCCAGCATGGTCACCAGCGCGGCGTTGGCCTGGCGGATGAGCAGCCCGTCGTCGATGATTTTCTGGCCCAGCGGCGACTCCTCGAAAACGGTGCGGAAGCGGGCCTGGCTTTGCTCGTACTGCTGGTCGGGGCCGGCCGGCCGGGCCTGCGCGCTCAGCTCGCGGCGCAGCTGCTCGTTTTCGGCCCGCAGGGCGCGCAGCTCCACCCGCAGGGGTGTATCGTCGTCGGAAGCAGAAAGGTCGGGCATGACAACGAGCAGTAAGAAAAAGAGAGAGGCTAAAGGTAGCGTTTAGTCAGCGCCGCGGGCAGGCGGTTGGCCGGGGTGCGGTTCCCGGCCCGGCCGGCCGGGGCCGGGCCGCCAAACGCCCGCGGGCTGGCTTCGTATTTGCTCCGGCGGGCGGCCCCTTGCTTGCCCTGTACCTTGCTTATGATGCGCCTGATTCTGGTTTTACTGGCTGCCACCGCCCTTGCCGGGCCCCACCGCGCCCGGGCGCAGCAACTGTCCAACGACGGCTTTCAGCGCCGCAACGGGCAGATGCACGTGCTGCGCAACGGCCAGCTTCGGCCCATGACGCGCGACGCCCGCCTGCCCACGGGCGCGGTCGTCACCAAAGACGGCTTCGTGGTGAGCCAGCAGGGGCGGCGCACCGAGCTGCGCGAAGGCCAGGGCTGCGACCTGCGCGGCAACGTGGTGGCCGTGGTGCCCGCCGCCGGGGGCCTGGCCCTGGCCGCGCCCCGGCCGGTGGCGCCGGCCCGCGGTCTGCCCGTCGGGTTCGTGCTCAACGCCCGCCCGGGTGAGGCGGGGTTCGGGGCGCTCAAGCGGGGCCGGGGCGCGCACAAGAAGAAGGGCAAGCACAAGTGGAAGAAGGGCAGGGGCTGGGACGACTAAGCCGGCCGGCGCCCGGCTCCGGGCTGGCTGAGCGGGCTGTCAAACGCCCGCCGTGGCTTCGGGTTTTCTTTTAACGTTCCGCCCGGTGAGGCCGCCAGTGCCGCGGCTCCGGCTTTTCTCTCGTTTATGCTGCACCACTTTCTCTTTGCGCCCTTCGCCAACGCGGCCCGCCAACAACTCTACGAAGAGGTGCAAGCCATCCTGCGCGCCGACCCGGCGGGGCTGCCCACGCTGCTGCTGGGCAGCTTCGCCGTGGAAGCCGGCGGCGAGCCGCTGGACGCCGTGGTGATTCGGCCGCACAGCATCACTCTGCTGGTATTCGTGCCGGGCGGGGGGCGGCTCGGCATTCCGGCCCTGAGCTACGGGGCCTGGAAGCTGGACGCCCGCCCCATACCCGGGGTGGCCGGCGCCGACAATCCCTTCGAGCAGTTTCGCCGGCAGAAGGCCGAACTGGCGGCCTGGCTCGGTCCGCAGCTGACGCCCGAGCAGGCCAACCTGCAGTTTGTCACTGGCCTGGTGGTGTTTGGCGCGCCCGTGCAGTTTGGGCCCGAGGTCGAAGAACAGCTCAGCCAGCAGCCCGGCAGCAGCTTCCAGCTGCTGGCCGAAGCGGCCGGCCTGCCCCGACGGCTCCGGCAGCTGGCCACGCCCGAAATCGACCTGAGCGCCGACGACCTGGCCCAGTGGGCCCGCGACCTGACCGACGAGCCCACGCCGGCCCCCGTGTCGCCCGCCGCGGAGGCGCCCGCCCCGGGGGCAAGCCTGTGGGGCCGGGTCTGGCGCTGGCTGGGGGCCGAGGACGTGCCCCACGATGCTCCCTACGGCAGCTACCCGGCTGAGAGGTGGCTGTCAGCAGCGCCGAAAAGCAACGCCTCGAGCGCCTGCAGCAGGAGTCGCAGGCTCAGCTAAGCCGGCAGCTGCAGGCCCTGGAGGCGCGGGAAGCCGAGCGCGAGCGGCACATGGCGGAGCTGCGCCGCCAGCTGGCCCAGGCCGTGCCGGTGACGGCCGAGGCCCGGCAGCTGCAGGACCGCCTGGCGGCCGAAAGCCGGGAGAAAGCGGCACTGGAAGAAGCCATCCGCACCTCACAGGCCGCCTACGACGCCCGCAACCGCGAGCTGGAAGCCAAGATCGATCAGCTGGGCCAGCTGATTGACAAGCTGCATAGCGGAGCACCCGCCGCTGTTCCGTCCCCCGTGGCGCTGCCGACTCAGCCCGCGGGTAAACCACCCATTGGGTTGGCGGCGTGGGGTGCCCGCCTGCGCCGGGTGCGGGCCTGGCGGCGGCAGTGGCCGCGGGCCGGGGTGGTGGCGGGCGGGCTGGGCCTGCTGGGGCTGGGCCTCTGGGGACTGAGCCACCTAGGCCACGAGGCGCCCGTGCCTTACCAGGAAAACGGCCGCTGGGGCTTTGCCGCCCCCGACGGTACGCCCGTGGTGCCGGCGCGCTACTCGTCGGTTGCGGCGTTTCAGCAGGCGCGGGCCGTGGTAGAAACCGAGGGCGTGTACGGCATGATCGACGAGGCGGGCAAGGAGGTGCTACCCCTGGCCTACGATGCCCTGAATGCCTACGCCGACGGCTACGCCCGCGTGCGGGTGGGGGATGCCTACACCTTCGTGGACGAGCGGGGCCGGGAGTTCGATACCTACTACTTCAATGCCCTGGACTTTGCCGAGGGCCGCGCCGCCGTGCTCGACCACCGCGGCTGGCACTACCTCACGGGGCCCGAGCCCGAAGACCCCGCCAAGCCCCCGGTTATTTTCCGCGAAGCCTACTCGTTTCGCAACGGCCTGGCCCGGGTGCGCCTGGCCGACGTCTACACCTTCATCAGCCCCGACTACCTCGACGACCCCGCCGAAGGCACTGCGCCCTTTGGCCGTTACGAGTCGGCCACCGATTTCGAGCAGGGCCGCGCGCAGGTAACCCAGGGAGGGCGCAGCTTCTTCATCAACCCGGCGGGAGAGCCGGTGGAGTAAGGCCCAAAGACGCCCCTCCAGGCCGGGTTTCAGTCGCGTGCTGGCTTGGGCAATAACAGCGCCGCCCGGGCAAGGCAGCCGCGCAGGCCGGCTCCCGCTTCGCTACGGCTCCACCCGCACCGGGTCGCCCACCCGCAGCGTGCCGCCCCGAATGATGCGGGCCGTGAGGCCGCCGTGGCCGCGCAGGGCGTTGTAGCCCCCGGGCCCCAGCTCTTCTTCCATGCGGGAGCAGGGGTGGCACTCACCGGTAATTTCCAGGATTACTTCGTCGCCGAGGCGTACCCGCCGGTTTTTCAGGGCCAGCAGGTTCAGGCCGCTCACTACCAGGTTGCGGCGCAGGCGGCCGGGGTGCACGGGCTCGGCCAGGCCCAGGAATCCGGCCACTGCCGTCAGGTGCTCGTGCTGCACCAGGGTTACCTGCCGCTTGCCGCCGGGCCGGACGGAAGCGTGGTCACCGATCAGGCGGCGGTCGGTTTCGGCCGTGGCTTCGGGCACGGCCAGCAGCGGCTCACGCCGCCGGGGGCGCAGGCCAATCCATTCGAGCCGTCCGGTCTGGGGCAGGCTATCGAGCAGTTGGGCAATGGTCATCAGTTGTCATTTATCATTTAACATTTATCAGGTGGGTGCCCGACTACCACCGGGGCAGGCCGTATACTCAGGCCCTGGGCCCGTTGTTCGGGGCTCGTGTCTGTTGCGAGTTGTCAGTTGGTAGTTGCCAGGTATTCATGGTAATTGCCCATTGCCTATTGATAAATGATCCATGATAAATGATCAATGAAAAAAACCCGGCCGCGAAGCCCGGCGTATGCCCAGCGGAGCCGCATTGTGCCGGCTCGCCGCCGACCGCCTGAGGCCGGCGCGTTTTCGCATCCAACCCCTTCAGTTCCCATGGCAACCAAAGCAACCGGCAAGAAGTCCGCCGCTGCGGATTCTACCCGCAAGGCTCCTGCCCGCAAGTCAGCGGCTTCGGCCGCCCCCAGCGCCAACCCTACCACTACCGTAGCCCGCCGCGCCGCGCCGGCCGTTCAGCCCGTGCTCAACCAGCAGGAAAACGCGCCGCGCCCGCTGCAGCGCTTCGGCACCGTGTCGCAGCGCCTGCCCATCGGCCTCAACGAGCAGGTGCGCCAGCAAAGCGTGGACATGCTTAACCAGCTGCTCGCCGACACCATCACCATCCGCGACATGTACAAAAAGCACCACTGGCAGGTGGTGGGGCCCACGTTCTACCAGTTGCACCTGCTCTACGACAAGCACTACGAGGAGCAGAGTGAGCTGGTGGACAGCATCGCCGAGCGCATCCAGATTCTGGGCGGCATTGCCCTGGCCATGGGCGCCGACGTAGCCGAAGCCAGCAGCATTCCGCGCCCGCCCCGCGACCGGGAAGAGGCGCCCATTCAGGTCTCGCGTCTGCTGCAGGCCCACGAAATCATCCTCAAGCAGTGCCACGACTATGCCAGCCGCGCCGATGATGCCGGCGACGACGGCACCAACGACCTGGTGGTGAGCGAGGTACTGCGCACCAACGAAATGCAGGTGTGGTTTCTCTCCGAGCACCTGGTCGACACTCCGCTGGCCCGCTCGTAGCTGATTCAGCGGCTTAACCGCCCGGCAAGCGCCGGCCGCCGGCAACAGGCGGCCGGCGCTTTCTTTTACGCCGGATAGCGGGTTGAAACCGGCGTCGATAGCAACAGTAGCCGAACCCAGGAAGGACGTTTTGGAGCCGGGACGGCATTTTTACTGCCTGAGTGCCTTGCGGGTAGGGGCAGCGCGGCGAAAAGCTGCGGGGAAGTGTTGCACCATCCGGCGTGAAGCGCTACTTTTGTCGCCACTTCGCCGCCCTCTTTCGGCGAGGGGATGCTTCGGCATCAAGTCCTGTGTTCTGCGCACATGGTGAAATTGGTAGACACGCCATCTTGAGGGGGTGGTGCCTTCGGGTGTGGGAGTTCGACTCTCCCTGTGCGCACAGTAGCCGGCCGGCTCCCACTCGGGGGCCGGCCGCTTGCTTTTTCGGCTTTCGAGTAGCCGCCCAAGCGCCACTGTAGCGCGAACTTTCCCTTCGCGTCTTCCAGCACCAAGTCGTTCACTCAGGTGCAGTCGTGCCGCGACGCGCCAACTACAAGTCAGCCCCGCTTACCAGCGGGTTGCGCTACCCGCGCAAGCGCCAAAGCTCCTGACCCGCTTCGTCAGGCTTGTTCAACGAAGCGGGCGAGGTCCTTCGCGGGGCGGACGCCAGATGAAGCATGACGTTCCGTTGGCTTGCTGTCGGGCCGTCGATCCGCCCTAGCTGCGCTCGAAGGGATTGGCGGGCACCACCAGCAGCACCTTTTCGCGCTCTACTACTACCTGCCCGGCCACGGCGCCCTTGGGCTTGCGCACAAACTTTTTGGGCGTGACGGTGACGGGGCACAGCGAGTCGTTTTTGCGGCGCGAGTACCAGGCGGCCAGCTGCGCAGCGCGCTCCAGCACCGGCTCGGGCACCGACTGCCCGGGGCGCTGCCGGATGACTACGTGGGAGCCGGTGACGTCCTTGGCGTGCAGCCACAAATCGTCTTTGTGGGCGTAGCGCTGGGTAAGCAGGTCGTTGTTCTGGGCGTTGCGGCCCACCAGGATGGTGAAGCCGCCGTCCTCGAATACCTTGAACGGCAGCTCCGTGGCGGCGGCTTTGGCCTGCACCGCGGGGTCGAGGCCGTGCTGCTTGCGCCAGGCGCGCAGGGTGCGCAACTCGGTCAGCCCGGTCAGCTCTTCCAGGCGCTCGAGGCACCAGAGCGCCTCGTCTTCGCGGCGCGCGGCGCGCTCGGTCAGTTCCCGGGTTTCGAGCTGCTGGTTCTTGGCCTTGCGGTACAGGTTCTGGGCCGTGCGCTGGGGCGTTTCGGTGGGCTTGAGCTTAAGGAGGCGCGGCTGGTCGTCGTGGTAGAAATCGGCTACCTCTACCTGCGCGGCGCCGGCCGGAATCCGGTGCAGGTTGGCCATAATCAGGTCGGCCGTCTGGCGGTAGCTCGCGCCGTGCTCCAGGTCGAAGAGGCGCTGGCGGGCCTGGGCGGCGCTGTGGGTGGCTTCGTCGGCGCGCTTTTCCAGTTGCAGGCGCAGCTGCCGGTGCTCGGTTTCGTAGGCGCGGCGGCCCAGCAGCAGCGGCACGAAGGCGCGCAGGGCGGCCACGGGGTCGGGCGGCAGGGTTTGCTCTACTTCGCCCACGGGCAGCAGGCTCAACCGGGTGCGCCCGCCCAGCTCAATGATGTAGTAGGCGGCCGGAGTTTCGAGCTGGGCCAGCAGCTGGTGCACCAGCCGCAGGCGCTGGGCGGGCGCGGCGACCTCGTAGCCCTGCTGGCGCAGCCAGGTGCGCGGCACGTCGCCGAAGGTGGGGAACAAGCGGGCGGGGTCGGCCTGAGCGGCCAGCTCGGCCTCGGTGGGGCCCGCAGCGGGCGGGCCCTGGCCCAGCGTCAGGTCGTCGGCAACGCGCTGCTGGAACAGCTGGGCCGGCGCGTCGGGGCGGGGGCGGAACACGGCGTTGGGGCGGGGACCGTACAGCTTCAGCCACAGCCCGGCGCCGTCGAGCAGCAGCAGGCGCAGCACCCGGTCGTGGGGCAGCACCCCCACGGTGGCTACCTGGCGGCCCAGCAGCTCGGGCAGCAAATCCACCGAGTTCTGCCGGGCGCGGTGAAAGCTTTCGGGCAAGCTCAGCAGGGGCTGGCTGCCCGCCAGCTGGGCTTTCAGCCATAACTCGGCCGTGCCGTTGGTCAGCCCGACGACCAGCTCGTCTTTTTCCTGGGTGAAGCAGGTGGCTACGCGGAAGCCCTGCAGCTGCCGGGTGAGGGCAGGGGCCAGCTGGCGCAGAAAATAGTAGTTGTTGTGCATGCCGGTAAGCAAAGCGCGGAAGGCGCAAAGGTGCAACGAAACCACCGCCGGCCGCGGGCGCAGACTATTTAGCCGATGGCCAATGCAACGAACAGGCCACTGGTTGAACTCACCCAGGCATGCGGCTCGCCCCCGTCCACCAGCCCTGGCCTCCATGCGCCCACTACTACTGATTCTGCTTGCCGGGCTGAGCCTGGCCGCCTGCCAAGAAACCCCGGCCGACCCCGAAGCCGCGCGGCCCGAGCTGCACCCCGGCTTCGGCGAGAAGTTTACGCTGCACTACCAGCAGCGGGCCTTGCTGCCCGCCGGCCCGGCGCCCGAGCTGACGGTACAGCTGGCCGACGTGCCTTACAGCTACTGCCCGCCCCTGGAATGCTCCGGCAACCCCAGTTTGCGCTGTTTCTTCGGCAGCAGCGTGGGGCCGGTTTTCAGCGTGACCGACGCGCAGGGCCAGGTGCAGGAAGTGAGATTCCCGCTTACCTACGCCCCCGCCGAGCACGACACCGTGAGCGTGCGAGCCAACAACCAACGCTACCAGCTGCGCTACGTCCGCTGGGAAATGCTCTGCTGCAACCCCCAGCGGAAAGACATCAGCGT
Organism: Hymenobacter sp. B81; assembly: GCF_044628455.1. NCBI lineage: Bacteria > Pseudomonadati > Bacteroidota > Cytophagia > Cytophagales > Hymenobacteraceae > Hymenobacter > Hymenobacter sp. B81. The sequence continues at coordinate 449,763 of NZ_JBIYZW010000001.1, forward strand.
AACGTTGCAGTTGGATAAGGCCGTGCAGTAGCTACCGGCTTACACCTCCAGCCGCAGGCCGTCGTAGGCCAGCTGCACGTGGGGCGGCAAGGTCATTTCCACTTCGCGGTGCTTGCCCAGCAGGTGGCTGATGTGGGTGAGGTAGGCCTGCCGCGGCTGTACGTCCTCGATAACTTCCAGGGCTTCGGCCAGGGAGAAGTGCGAGATGTGCGGCTCGTGGCGCAGGGCGTTGAGCACCAGTACCTCGGAGCCGCGTAGCCGTTCGCGCGACTCGGCCGAGAGGTGGTTGGCGTCGGTGACGTAGCTGAAGCCACCCACCCGGAAGCCGAGCACCGGCAGCTTGTAGTGCAGGGCGCGAATGGGCTGAAACTCGATGCCCTCGACCTCAAAAGCCGTGGTGTCGCTCAGAATGGCGTGGGTTTGCACCTGGGGCACGCCGGGGTAGCGCTTTTCGGCGAAAATGTAGGCGTACTCGCGCCGCAGCTGCTCCAGCACCCGCGGCTCGGCGTACACGGGCATGTCCTGCTGCTGCTTGAAGTTGTAGGCGCGGATGTCGTCCATGCCCGCGGTGTGGTCCTTGTGCTCGTGGGTAAACACGAGCGCGTCGAGGTGGCCAATGCGGGCGCGCAGCACCTGCTGGCGGAAATCGGGACCCGAGTCGATGATGATGCTGCGCCCCTGCACTTGCAGGTGCACCGACACGCGCAGGCGCTGGTCGCGGAAATCGAGCGAGCGGCACACCTCGCAGTGGCAGCCGATGACCGGCACGCCCTGCGAAGTGCCCGTGCCAAGAAAGGTAACCTGCACTGCGTGCTGAATTATGAATTAACAATTATGAATTATTAATTATCCGGCGGGCGCTGAAATCCCATCGACCAATTAATAATTCATAATTATTAATTATCAATTAATTACCCGATGTGCTGCTTCACGGTGCGCACCAGCGCGTCGAAGTCCAGGGGCTTGGGCAGGTAGTCGGTTACGCCGGCCTGCCGGAAGTCGTCCATGGAGTAGTTGTTGGCGTTGCCGGTAATGGCAATGATGGGCACCTGGCGGATTTTCTCGTCCGCGTGCTGGCGAATCTCGCGCGCCACGGTCATGCCGTCCTTCACCGGAATATTAATGTCGAGCAGAATGCAGTCGATGGGCTGGGCTTCGAGCTGCTTGACCACCTCCCCGCCGTTTTTGGCCGACACGATGCGGTACTTCTGGAGCTCCAGAATCTTCTTGGTCAGGTTCAGAATCACAGAGCTATCCTCCGCAATCAGAATGGTTTTGGAATCGGACATGGTTGACAGCCAGTTTTTAGGAGTTGGGAGGTGCGGAGAAAGCGGTGGCCGCGGTGCCGGCTAGGGGGCACTGGTGCGGGCCGGGTACTGAGACTTGAACTGTGCGAAATAACGCAATAGCGCCTGAAATTCCCGCACGGTATCTTCCGTACGGCCTTGCTTGAGTTCATGTTCCAGGTGCTTGGCCTGCTCGGCCAGGCGCGTCAGCCCCAGGGTGAAGCCGGTGCCCTTGAGCTGGTGCAGGTGGGGCAGGATGTCGGTGAACTGGCCGGCCTGCACCAGCTGCCCGGCCTCGTCGAGCAGGGGGCCGGCTTCGTGCTCGAAGTCGGCGTAGAGGCCGGCGGCAAAGTCGGCCCCGCCCAGCTCGCGCAGCTGTTCCAGGGTGGCTTCCTCAATCACGGGCCGGGCATCGTCGTCGGCGGATTCAAGCACCGGCGCCGCCGCGGGCAGCGGCAGCGCAGGAGCCGGCGGCTCGGCCACCGCGGGCGGGGCGGGGCGCCAGCGGCGCAGCACGGCAAACAAGTCCTGGCTTTTCACCGGCTTCGACACGTAGTCGTCCATGCCCTGCTGCAGGAACCGCTCGGCGTCTTCCTTCATGGAGTAGGCCGTCATGGCCACTACCGGCGGGCACTGGTCGCCGAGACGGCGGCGAATTTCGCGCATGGCCGTGATGCCGTCCATTTCGGGCATCTGAATGTCCATGAAAATCAAATCGTAGCCCTGGCCGTTGGTGGCCTTGCCGATGGCCTCGAACCCGTCGCTGGCCAGGTCTGTGTCGCAGCCCAGCTTGTCGAGCAGGCGCAGGGCCACTTTCTGGTTGATGGAGTTGTCGTCGACCAGCAGCACCCGCGGGGCGTCCTCAAAGCGCAGCACCTCCGGCGGCCGCTCGCGCGAGGACTGGCGCTGGTGCAGGATTTCCTCCTCGTTGTGGGCTACGCGGCAGCGAATGGTAAACCAGAACGTGGAGCCCTCACCCGAGTTGGAGTAAAGCCCGATGGTGCCGCCCATCAGCTCGGTGAGCTGCTTGCTGATGGCCAAACCCAGGCCCGTGCCGCCAAACGACTTGGTGGGCGTGGTGTCGAGCTGGGTGAAGTTGTTGAACAGCAGCTTCTCGTTTTCGCGCGAGATGCCGATGCCCGAGTCCTGCACCGCGAAGCGCAGCTGCCAGGCCTCGCCGCCCAGTGGCGTGCCCGACACGACGATGCTCACCGTACCCTCGGCGGTGAACTTGATGGCGTTGGACGTGAGGTTGCTGAGCACCTGCAGCAGGCGCATCTCGTCCATCACGATGAAACGCGGCACGTCGGGGGCCACGTGGTAGGTAAAGCGCAGGTCTTTCTGGTTGGCGCGGTTGGCAAAGAGCGAGTGAATCTTCTCCAGCGTGTAGTGCAGGTCCATGCCTTCCACGCTGAGCTCCATCTTGCCGGCCTGAATCTTCGAGAGGTCCAGGATGTCGTTGAGGATGGCCAGCAGCGCGTCCGACGAGCGGCGCAGTGTATCCACGTAGTCTTCCTGCTCCTCCGAGGCCACGGTCTGGTGCAGCAAGTCAATCATGCCGATGATGCCGTTCATGGGCGTGCGCAGCTCGTGGCTCATGTTGGCCAGGAACTGCGTTTTGGCGTGCAAGGCGGCCTCGGCCTCGTCCTTGGCGCGGCGCAAATCGTCCTGCATCTTCTTGAGCTCGGTGATGTCGCGCCCGATGCCTTCGGTGCCGGCGGGGCCGTCCTTCACCATGCGCGCATTCACCAGCACGCTCACGGCGTGACCCGATTTGTGGCGCATGGCCACCTCGTAGTTGCGCGCTTCGCCGTGCTCGCGCACCGCGTTGAGCAGACCTTCCCGCTCAGTGGGGTTCATGTAGTAGTCGGCAATGGGGGTGCCCACCACTTCCTCGGGCGTGAAGCCCAGCATGTCGAGCACCGAGGGACTCACGAGTGTGAGCACGCCCTTGCCGTCGGTGCGGTAGTACACGTCCTGAAACGACTCGAAAATGGCGCGGAACTTCTCTTCCTGGGCCGCCAGCTCCAGCTGCCCGCGCTTTTTGTCGGTGATGTCGTGGGCAATGCCGGAAATTTCCTCGAAGGTGCCGTCGTCGAGGTAGATGGGGTTGAGGTAAATCTCGCGCCAGGTGTCCTGGCCGCGCACGTCGCGCAGGCGCACCTCGAAGCGCTGGGGCACGCCTTCGAAGGCCTTGCTGTAGTTCTCCACGAAAGCCTGGCGGGCGTCTTCCTCCATCATGGCCAGGTCGGCCTGCCACAGGTTCACGTTCAGGGCCGGGTGCACGCCGTTGCGGCGCAGGAAGTAGGCGGCGTAGTTGCGGTTGAACGAGGTCAGGCGCGACTTCAGATCCACCGACCACATCAGGTGGGTGCCGCTCTCGAAGATGGCGTTCAGCCGCGCGTTCTGCTTGTTGATCTGCACCTCGTTGCGCTTGCGCTCAATGGCCAGCGCCACCTGGTTGGAAATGAAGTGCAGGATTTCCAGGTCGCTGGGCGCGTACACGTCGGGCCGCGAGTAGTCCTGCACCGTGATGACGCCGATGATCCGGTCGCCCACGCTCAGCGGCGAGCACAGCATGACCTCGGGCATGAGCCCGTAAGCTGTGATGGTGCCGTCGGCAATGAGGGCCTGCAAATCGGCCTTGAGCAGGTACTGCGGCTTGCCCGTGCGGATGATGTACTCCGACACGCCCGAGGAAAAGGGCCGCGCCGTGCTGGCCTTCTCAAACTGGGTGTTCTGATCGATAAAGTACACGAACTGTAGCTGCGTTCGGTGCTCGTCGGTCAGGGCAATGTAGAAGTTGTTGGTTTCAATGATCTTGCTCAGCTCGCGGTGAATGGCCCCGTACAGGGAGTGCAAATCCTTGGAGCTGATGGCCAGGTTGGCAATGCTGTAGTACACCTTCTGCAGGCGCTCGGCCTTGATGCGGTCGGTGATGTCGTGCAGGATGGCGCGGGTGCTCACCGGCTCGCCGTCGTCCCAGGAGCAGTTGATGGAGCCAATCAGGTGCACCGGCTTGCCGGTTTTGGTCAGAAACACCGTTTCGAGCTTGTTGACCTTTTCGCCCTTGTACAGGTTGCGCAGCTGGTACATCAGCTTGGCCTTGTAGTAGGGGTGCACCACGTCCGACAGCGTCAGGTTGGGCAAATCTTCGTCGGTGTAGCCCAGCTTCTCCTTCCAGGCCTTGTTCACGAACAAAAAGCGGTTGTCGATGCTCAGGTTCTGAATCAGGTCGTGGGCGTTGTCGAAGAAGTCCTGCAGGCGGGTGCGGTTGTCCGACAGCACCCGCTGCACCACCTGGCCCTCGGGCAGGTCGCGGCCCACGAACAGCACGCCGGTGGCGTCGCCGTCGGCGTCGCGCTCAAACTCGGAGTACCAGTACAGGGTGTGGTGGCGGCCCGAGCGCGTAACCAGGGCCCGCTCGAAAAAGTCCTGGAGCTGGTGCTCGGTCCAGGCTTTCTGGTAGGCGTAGCGGCGGGGCTCGCGCTCGGCGGGCGGGGCAAACACCTCGAAGTAGTCGCGGCCCAGGATTTCCTCGGGACTGTAGCCGGTGAGCTGGGCAAAGTAGTCGTTGAAGTCGACCACCCGGGCTTCGGGGTCGAGCAGCAGGTAGCACATGTTGGCGCGGCTGAGCACGTCGCGCAGCTGCCGGGAGGAGTGCTCCTGGGTTTGCACGTGCAGCTGGGCCGTCTCGGGCAGGGCCGGGTGGGCGCTGATGTCGCGCAGGGTGAGCTGCACGCGCCGGGCGCCGCCCACTTCCAGGCGGTGCAGGGTGGCCCAGCCGTTCACCGGCGAGAGGTCGGTGCGCTGCCCGTACCACCAGCAGGCGTGCTGCTCGCCGGTGCGGGCCGTGTGGGCCACGGCTTCCTGCAGATCGGCCTCGCTGAGCCAGGTAGGCTGCTTGAGGCCCGGCGCCTCGGGGCGCACGAAGGCCATGAGCCCGGCCGCCAGCAGAAAGGGCCGGGTGGTGCCCAGCAGCCGGGTGGCGGTTTGGTTGCAGTCGACCAGCTGCCCGCGCTCGTCGTAGAGCAGCAGCGCGTCGTAGGCGTTGTCGAATAAAGCGCGGTAGGTAGCGGCCTCGGGGGACGCGGATTCCAGGGCGGTCAAAGGAGCCATGCGCAGCAGCAGTAGCTGTCCGGGGGGTGCGGGAGCCGGCCAGGGCCTGCGCGCACGGGGCGCGGCAGGTTTTACTGATAAATTTGTCAAAAATAACCCGAAAACCACGCCTGGTCGGCTAGTAGCGCCCGGGCGCCTGATCCTGCTACGTGCGCCGCCTGCTTTTCGCCGTCACCACCGACCTGAACTACGACCAGCGCATGCAGCGCATCTGCGCCACGCTGGCCGGCCACGGCTACCGGGTGCGGCTGGTAGGGCGGCAGTGGCCCGCCTCCTTGCCGCTTTCCGCCCAGCCCTACGAGCAGCACCGGCTGCGCTGCCGCTTCAGCAAGGGCAAGCTGTTCTACCTCGAATTCAACCTGCGCCTGTTGCTGTATCTGCTGCGCCACGGCGGCTGGGACGCCTACTGCGCCATCGACCTCGACACGGCGCTGCCGGTGTGGCTGGCGGCCCGGCTGGCCCGCCGCCCGCTGGTGTACGACGCCCACGAGCTGTTTACCGAAGTGCCCGAGGTGGTGGCGCGCCCCGCCGTGCAGCGCCTGTGGCGGGCTGTGGAGCGCTTCGTGGTGCCGCGGGCCCGGCTGGCCTACACCGTGGGGCCGGCGCTGGCGCGGCTGTTTGAGCAGCGCTACGGCCGGCCCTTCGGCACGGTGCGCAACATCAGCCGCCTGCAGCCCTCCGACGGGGCGGGCGCGCCGCTGCCCGCCGACGCGGGCTACATTCTCTACCAGGGCGCCCTCAACGCCGGCCGGGGCCTGGAGGCTTTGCTCGAAGCCATGCCCCGGGTGGCGGGCCGGTTGGTGCTCTGCGGCGAAGGCGACCTGTCGGAGCCGCTGCGGCGGCGGGCGGCCGAGCTGGGTTTGCTGCAAAGCGGGCAGGTGGAGTTTCGCGGCTTCGTGCTGCCCGCCGAACTGCGCGCCGTTACCCGCGGGGCCGCCGTGGGCATCAGCGTGCTCGACAACCTGGGCCTGAGCTACTACTACTCCCTGGCCAACAAGTTCTTCGACTACCTGCACGCCGGCGTGCCCCAGCTGATTTCGCCCTTCCCCGAGTACCTGGCCCTCAACGACGAGCACCAGGTGGCCGAAGTAGTGCCCGAACTGACGCCCGCGGCGCTGGCGGCGGCCCTCAACCGCCTGCTGCGCGACGAGCCCGCCCGCTACCGGCAGCTGGCCGGCAACTGCCGCCGCGCCCGGCAGGAGCTGAACTGGCAGCGCGAGGAAGTTGTGCTGCTAAACCTGTACGCCGCGCTGTGGCCGGCGCCCCAACCCGTTCTGCAACCATGAGCCCCGCCAACCTGCCCGTGCTGCTGACCGTAGCCGGCCCCACCGCCGTAGGCAAAACCGCCCTGTGCGTGCGCCTGGCCCGGCACTTCGGCACCGACGTGGTGTCGGCCGACGCCCGGCAGTTTTTTCGTGAATTGCACATCGGCACGGCCAAACCCACGGCCGAGGAAATGCAGGGCGTGCGCCACCACTTCATCGACTCGCACTCCATCACCGAAGACTACAGCGCGGGCCGCTACGAGGCCGACTGCCTGGCCTTGCTCGACGACTTGTTTGGCCGTCATCGTGTGGTCATTCTTACCGGCGGCTCGGGCCTGTACCTGCAGGCCGTCACCGACGGGCTGGACGAGCTGCCGCCCGCCGACCCCGCGGTGCGCGCCGCCCTGCAGCAGCAGCTGGCCGCAACAGGGCTGCCCGGGCTGCTGGCCGAACTGGCCCGCCTCGACCCCGTCAGCTACGCGCGCATCGACCGGCAGAACCCGGTGCGGGTGCTGCGGGCTCTGGAAGTCACGCGCAGCAGCGGCCGGCCCTTCAGCTCGTTTCACGGCGCAGCGCGGCCCGAGCGGCCGTTTCAGGTGGTGAAGGTGGCCCTGGAGCGCGAGCGGGACGAACTCTACCAGCGCATCGACCAGCGCATGGACCAGATGCTGCAGCAGGGCCTGCTCGACGAAGTGCGCGGGCTGCTGCCCTTTCGCCACGCCCAGGCCCTGCAAACCGTGGGCTACCAGGAGCTGATCGGCTACTTCGACGGGCTCTACGACTACGAGGAAGCCGTGCGCCTGCTCAAGCGCAACACCCGCCGCTACGCCAAGCGCCAGCTGACCTGGCTGCGCCGCGACCCGGCCTACCAACCCCTGCACCCGGACCAGGCCTTTGACGCCATTGGGGAATGGTTAAATGAATGACTGGGTGAATGAGGGAATGTGCCGCTTGCGCATTCTCTCATTCACCCAGCCACCCATTCACGCATCGATCAAGTCGAGAGGATTTCGACCATGCGCATGAAGCTTTGGTTGAGGGGCTTCTTGCGCGAGATGCACTCCTCGAAGGGCGTGTACACCAGCTTGCGGTTGACAATGCCGGCCATAACCGAGCGCATGCCGTTGATGAGGCCCTCCACGGCGGCAATGCCGATTTGCGAGGCCAGCAGGCGGTCGGCGGCCGAGGGGGCGCCCCCGCGCTGAATGTGGCCGATAACCGTCACGCGGGCGTCCATCTCGGGAATGGCGGCTTTCACCTGTTGGGCAATCGAGGTGGCGTTGCCTTCCTCGTCGCCCTCGGCCACGATGATCAGGAACGAAGACTTCTGCCGCTTGCGGGCCACCTGCAGCGTGTCGATGACCGTGTCGATGGACTGCTGCTGCTCGGGCACCAGCACGATTTCGGCGCCGCCGCCGATGGCGCAGGGAATGGCAATGTAGCCCGAGTCGCGGCCCATCACCTCCACGAAGAAGGCGCGGTCGTGCGAGTCGGCCGTGTCGCGGATCTTGTCGATGGCCTCCAGGGCGGTGTTCACGGCCGTATCGTAGCCGATGGTGTAGTCGGTGCCGAACAGGTCGTTGTCGATGGTGCCGGGCGCGCCCACGGTGGGAATGCCGAATTCGCGCTCAAACAGCTCGGCGCCGGTGAATGTGCCATTGCCGCCAATGGCTACCAGTCCCTCGATGCCGTGGTGAATCAGCTGGTTATAGGCTTCCTGGCGGCCTTCCTTGGTAGTGAATTTCTGGCTGCGGGCCGACTTGAGGATGGTACCGCCGCGCTGCACGATGTTGGCTACCGAGGTGGTGTCGAGGCGCACGATTTCGCCCTTGATCATCCCGGAGTAGCCGCGCATGATGCCGTATACTTCGATGCCGTGGTAGAGGGCGGTGCGCACCACTGCCCGGATGCAGGCGTTCATGCCCGGCGAGTCGCCGCCGCTGGTAAATACTCCGATGCGTTTCATTGGTAATGCAAGGTCAGAAGGGAAGGAGCCGGGCCGGGGTCGAAAACGAAAACCGGTGGACAAGCCCGCGAGTTAGTACCATTTCGCGGAAATATGCAGGTCAAGCTGGCAGTTTTTTTCCAGACCGCGTATGGTATGTTGAGGGCGAAAAGATATCTTAACGGCGTTCCGGCCGGTTGCAGCCACTTTTTTCCGCCTGGCCAGCCGCCGTTTTTCGCCCCGGCCATTTCCCCACTCACCGTTTTCCTTTTCCCGCTATGTTTGGTTTCTTCGAAAGCGAGCAAAATAAAAAAGTTCGTAGCCACATCCAGAACCTAGCCTCGCTGGCCCGAGTCGATGGGCACATCGACGAGCGGGAAATGAACTTTCTGGTGACGGTGGGCAAAAAGAACGGCCTTAGTGCCAACGACGTGCGCGGCGTAGTGGCCAATGCCAGCCAGGGCACCCTCACCATTCCCGACAACGACTCGGAGCGCTTCGACCAGATCTTCGACCTGGTGGACATGATGCTGGCCGACGGCGTGGTCGACGACAACGAGATGGACTTCTGCATCGACATGGCCGGCAAGCTGGGCTTCCGCAAGGCCATCGTGGGCGTGCTGGTGCGCAAAATCTCCATCGGCGTGCGCGACGGCCTGCCCCGCGAGCAAATCAAGGAAGAGTCGCAGGCCTTTCTGAACTTCCCCGCTTCGGCCCAGCCCAGCCACGGCCAGGGACTGTAGCTCGGGGTCAACTCGTACTGCCCAGCCCGCCCCGGTCAGCCGACCGGGGCGGGCTTTTTGTGCGCTCAGTGGCCAGTCACGTGTGCCACGGCCCGCAGCAGGGCGGCGCAGGCGTAGTCGATTTCCTCGTCGGAGATGGTGAGCGGCGGAGCCAGGCGCAGGGAGTTGTCGCAGAACAGAAACCAGTCGGTGAGGATGCCCTCGTGGGCCAGGGCGTGGTCGATGATGGGCTTGAGCACGGCGTAGGAGTCAAACTCCACGGCCATCAGCAGCCCCAGCCCGCGTACGTTGCGAATGGCCGGGTGCCGGAGCTGCCGCCGGAACCGGGCGGCTTTTTCGGCTACGCCCGCCAGCAGGTTTTCCTGCTGAATCACGCGCAGGGTAGCCAGCGCAGCCGCGCACGACACGGGGTGCCCGCCAAAAGTGGTCAGGTGCCCCAGCACGGGCGCCGACTTAAAGCCGTGCATTACCTCCTGACGGGCAATGAAGGCCCCGATGGGCATGCCGCCGCCCATGCCCTTGGCGCACAGCAGCACGTCGGGCACGATGCCGAACTGCTCGAAGGCCCAGAACGTGCCGGTGCGCCCGAAGCCGCACTGAATTTCGTCGAGAATGAGCAGCGTGCCGGTTTGGTCGCAGCGGCGGCGCAGCAGCTGCAGGTAGTCGTTTTCGGGTACGCGGATGCCGGCTTCGCCCTGCACGGTTTCCACGATGACGGCAGCCGTGCGCGCGGTTATCAGCGCCAGGTCGGGCGCGTGGTTGAAGCGGATGTGGCGCACGTCGGGCAGCAGGGGCCGGAAGCTGCGCTTAAAGCTCTCGGAGCCCGTAACCGATAAGGCGCCCTGCGTGGAGCCGTGGTAGGCGTTCAGGCAGCTGATGAGCTCGGTGCGCCCGGTGTGGCGCTTCGCCAGCTTGAGCGCGCCCTCCACTGCCTCGGCCCCCGAGTTGACCAGATACACGCAGTCGAGCTGCGCGGGCAGGGTGGCGTGCAGGGCCTGGGCCAGCTCGGCCTGGGGCGTTTGCACCAACTCGCCGTACACCATCAGGTGCAGGTACTTATCGAGCTGCTGCTGAATGGCGGCCAGCACCCGCGGGTGGCGGTGGCCCACGTTGCTCACGCCAATGCCCGAAATCAGATCGAGGTAGCGGCGGCCCGTGGGGCCGTACATCCACACGCCCTCGGCGCGTTCCACTTCGAGCAGCAAGGGCGTATCGGAGGTCTGGGCCTGGTGGCGCAGGAAAAGCTGGCGGGGGGTAAGCATGCCGCAAAGGTACCGCGCCGCTGCTTGCACTGCCCACCCCGGCGACTCGGCACCGGCCCCCGGAACCGCCCGGCCATGAAAAAAGCCCGCCGAAATCAGCGGGCTTTTGTAAATGAAGTGTGGCGTTACTGCTCGCTTGGGCGCGCGCCGGGGCGTCGGCCGTCGAGGCGCTTGAGCAGCTCCTTGGTGAAGTCGCGCTCGGCCTGGTAGAGCAGGGCTACCTGGCGCAGCGAAATTACCTTCTGGAACTTGTCGAGGTACTCTTTTTCCAGGTTCAGCTCGCTCTGGCGGGTGGCAAACTGGTCGTTGATGGCCTCGCGGATTTCCTTGTCGCTCATGGTCGCGAAGTCGGGGCGGCGCGGCCCGCCGGGGCGGCCCTGCTTGCGCAGGCTGCGGCGCTTGTCGGTGTACTCGTTGTATACGGGCCAGAAGCGCTGGGCCTGCTCACTGGTCAGGCTCAGCTTTTCGGTGAGATAGGCCACGCGGGCCGCTTCGATGCGCTCGAGGCGGGGCTGGCTGCCGCCCTGCTGGGCCCGGGCGGGACTGAATGCCAGCAGCAGCAGGAGTGCGGCGAGCTGGGGCCGAAGGAATGAGGCGCGAAAGTTCATGGAGGGGAAGGGCATGAGGGCAAGTTATAGGTACACGTCCACCGCCGGCTGCTCATCGAGGGCCGCCTGAATTTCAGCGGCCGAGCCGGGCAGGAAGCTCTGGGTCAGGTCCTGGTCGGCCACGGCGGTTTCGGCCAGGTCGCTCAGCGCCAGCGTGGGGCCGGTGTCGGCCAGCAGGTACTGCACCACTTCGGCCGGCGGCACCCGGGCCAGCGCCTGGCTGGCGGGCAGGGGCCGGGCCGCCGCCAGCGGCGCGTCGGTAGCCACGGGGCGCGGAAGCAGCCAGAACGCCCCCAGGAAGCCCAGCAGCAGCAGCACCGAGGCCAGGGCCGTGCGCAGCGGGGCCGACAGCGCCCGCAGCCAGCCGAAAGCGGCGGCCGGGTCGGCATCGGGCGCCTGCACGCGCTGCATCACGCGCAGCGGCAGGCGCTCGAAGTACTGGTCCGGGGGCGGGGCGAGCAGCCGGGCGCGGCGCGGGTGCTCGTCCAGACGAAAAGGCGTTTTCATAGGCGTTGGAGGCGGCCGGAGCCGCGAAGTTTAATCGGGGGCTTCGTTTACGTACTGCTCGATCTTCTTGGCAGCGTGGTGGTAGGAAGCCTTGAGGGCGCCCACGCTGGTGCCAGTTATCTCGGCCATCTGCTCGTAGGGCATCTCGTCGTAGTAGCGCAGGTTGAACACCAAGCGCTGCTTGTCGGGCAGGCGCAGAATGGCTTTCTGCAGCTTCAACTCCACCGCGTCGCCGGCCAGCCCCTCGTCGGCTTCCAGCTTCTGGGCCAGCTCGGCACCCACGTCATGGAGGGGCAGAAAAAACTTGCGCCGCTTACTCTGCAGGAAGTTCAGGCACTCGTTGGTGGCAATGCGGTAGATCCAGGTATAGAGCGAGGCATCCCGGCGGAAGTTTTCCAGGTGCTTCCACACCTTGATGAACACCTCCTGCACCAGGTCGTCAGCGTCGTCGTGGTCGACCACCATCTTGCGCACGTGCCAGTATACCTTCTGCTGGTACTTGCGCACCAGCTGGTTGAAGGCCAGGTTCCGGGAACCGGGGTCGGCGAACTTGCTGAGAATCTCCTGGTCGTCCAAGCAGCAGGCGGGGTTGGTGGGAGCGGGTGGCGTAGGGCTTAGACGCGGCCGCGGGGCGAGGGTTTAATCGGCGGGGCAAAAAGCCCGCCGCCCAGTGCCTGGCGCGGCAATAGCAACAGTACAACCAACGGTAGCTATATTGTCATATAGCGGATTCGTGAACGGTGTATCGGGCATGTAAAGACGCAACCTTGCGTCTCCTCGTCCGTGCCGTTCGAACGTCAGTCGTTCAACGACGAGACGCAAGTATGCGTCTCTACACCGTTCGTAAAGCCGCTATAGCTGATTTGCCAGCTAAGCATTTAGCATAAGCAAAAAACATTGTTCATTAAATATTTCCGCAGCTATGCGTACGTTGAGGCTGAAATATCTGGGAGACATTCCGGTAGATGAAAATAATTTCAAGGCGGATTTTAATGTCCTTGAAAAATACCAGGCCTTCTCCTCTGAAATTCTAAGGCTGTCATTGTTAGGTTTAGCTGTCTATGGATTTTTGCTTACGAATATCGTTTTCAAAGTCACGCAGGGGACTACGTTTGTTTTCCTGAAGTCATTCCTTGATAGCAAGCTGGTTTTCATTATTGGCGCAATTGCATTAATAGCTGCGGCATTTTGCGCATTAGGGCATCGTTATTATTCCACTGATTGTATGACGCACTTTATCAGAAGACTACGGCTAATGAAAAAGCTGGCAGAACTACAGGGGTTGACAAATAGCGAAAATGGCGCGAGGGCGGTAATTGAAGATCTGGAAGAAAAAGTCGACTGCGAAGATCAAAGCTTTGAGCGGGATTTGCGTAAGTGTAAATGGTTGTTGATTTTTTCGGGATTGAGTTTTATTATGGGTGTATTCTTCGTGATGCTGGGATTCGGAATAACCCTGCATAACGCTGCAACACTAATACGTTAATAGCCGCAGAAATAGGACCTTGTGGCAGAATGTTGGCAGAATGGTTAATGAACAATGAAGCTTGCTGATGATGGTAAGGAGTAGCAACGAAATAACCCTGCGGCAAACCGACATTGCCGACTTGGCGCTGTTGTTTGAGTTTCAGCTCGATGCCCAAGCTCGCTATCTGGCCGCGTTTACCGCGCCGGACCCAACGGATAAAGCGGCCTACCTGCACAAATACACCATGCTGCTGAGTGACCCGACGGTAAACAATCAAACCATCCTGGTGGGCGACGTGGTTGCGGGCAGCGTGGCCAAATTTGAAATAGACGGCAAGGCCGAAATTAGCTACTGGCTTGACCGGGCATTCTGGCACCGGGGCATTGCAACCAGGGCCTTAAGCCTTTTTCTGAAGCTGGAAACGACCCTCCGTTATTCGTACGGGTAGCCTTTGATAACGCTGGCTCTCAGCGGGTTTTGGAAAAGTGCGGGTTCGTCAGCGTCGGGGTAGACAAAGGCTTTGCCAACGCGCGGCAGGCAGAAATTGAAGAGTACATTTACAGATTGGCGTAGCGCTTATAATATCGGATACAGGAATATATATAAGGAAGAAGGCTCTTTTGCTCGCATTATTTCTCTTGGTTTTCGCCTTTGTAAGTGCCGGGCAATAGTTCAGGCTATACCGGGTTGAGCCCGGTCTGTGTCGGCCTAGCAGCTAAAGGAACTACGCAATGGTGGGCCGCGACCCGCTGGAAAGCCCACCAATGGCCGGCCTGGCAGCTATGCGTTGAGGTCCGATGCCTTGAGGCTGCTTTCAGATAATGGGCCCGGCGAGATGCTCCGGGTTGAGGTGAAGTCAGGGGGTGACGCCCGATTGCTGCCTGCCTAGCACCTATCCAGCGCTGGATTCGAGTAAATATTGCTTGGCGGGCCGGCTCACATTATCATGCTATTGCCCACTGGAGCGGTAAAAGGTGATATTTACGATCTAAATCCACTCCTCCTTCCACCGTGAGCAACCTGATTCAATTCGTCGCCAACCACGACGACCTTTCCACCGACAAAGGCTTTCAGTTCAAGTTCTACTGCGACAAGTGCCGTAATGGCCACATGTCACGGTTTCAGCCCAACGCCGTGGGCATTGCCGGGGAGCTGATGCGCGCGGCCGGCAGCCTATTCGGGGGCTACTTCTCCAGTGCCGGCAATGCGGCCTACCACGTGCAGCGCGCCATTGGTGGCAAGGCCCACGACGAGGCCATGGAGAAAGCCGTACTGGAGGGCAAGCAGCACTTCAAGCAGTGCACCCGCTGCGGCCACTGGGTGTGCCCCGACGTGTGCTGGAACCACAAGGCCGGCCTCTGCGAAGACTGCGCCCCCGACGAGCACGAGGAGCTGGCCGCGCAACAGTCGCTGGCCGCCCGCGAGCAGATTTACGAGAAGACCCGCGCCCAGGACTACACCAAGGAGCTGGACTTCGTGAACCGCGCCGGCATCGTGCAGTGCCCGAGCTGCAGCGCCAAGATGAGCCCCGGCCAGAAGTTCTGCCCCGAGTGCGGCACGCCCAACGTTGCGGCCCAGGCCAAGGAAAAGTTCTGCAGCGACTGCGGTGCGACCATGAAAGCCGACCAGCGCTTCTGCGCCGAGTGCGGCAGCAAGCAGTAAGCGTCGCGCCCGGAATGAAACAGCCCGGCCCGGTTGCTCGTCAGCAGCCGGGCCGGGCTGTTTTAGGGTTTCCGGATGGATTTGCGCGGCAACGTGCAGCTGCTCGAAACCGAGCCGGCCTATGCAGCCTACTTGGTGTTGGTGTAGGAGAGGCCCACCGTCAGGTTGTAGTTGTCGGGGCTTTTGCCGGCCAGCACCCGGCTTTCGTGGGTGTAGTTGCTGGTGGCATTCACGGCCAGGCGCTTGGTCACACGCAGCGTGATGGTGGCCAGCTGGCTGACGCGGAAGTCGGAAACCGTGGGCAGGGAAGGCTGGTAGTAGGTGAAGGTCGACACGGTAAACTGCCGGAGCGTGTAAAGCAGTTTCAGGCGCAGGGAGTTGCGCGTGACCATCCGCCGGCTGCCGTCGACGTAGTAGGTGGCTTCGCGGATGAGCAGGTTGCTCAGGGCTACTTCGCGGGTGCCCAGCGAATCGCGGTAGAACGACCAGCCCGGCCCGGCACCCACCTGCACGCGGTCCTGAATGCCGCGCAGGTTGCTGCGCTCGTAGCCGCCCAGGCCGTAGGCGCGGAAGTGGCCCTTCCAGTAATAAGGCGTGGCGTTGACGAGGGCTTCCCGCTCCCGCAGCTGCCGGTCCTGCTTGCCGAAGGTGAAGGTGCCCGTGAGCGGCAGCCCAAAGTGCAGGCCGCGGCTGAAGCTGAGCGCGTGCGTGGTGGTCAGCAGCGTGCGGTACACGCCCCCGGCTGAGAGGGCGCCCGTCAGCTGCCCGGTGTAGTGGATGATGGTGGTATCGGGGCGCTGGGCCTGGGCGGGCAAACCAAGCAGCAGCGTACCGAGGGCCGCCAAGCCGGTCAAGGCGGGGTGAATAAGGCGCATGGCGCAAAAGTCGGGCATTTGTGCGGTTATGCCCCGGCCAGAAATGGTAACTTGACTTGCCGGGCGGCGGGTTTTGTCAGGGCCCGGCCGGGTGGGGTTCCGAAATTCCCGAAGTCAAACGGTTGACGCTATGCTACTGGAAAACCTCGCGCCCGCCCCTGACCTGGCTCCCTTCGTGAAGCAGTACCGCATTGCGGATTTTACCTTTCAAGCGGGGCAAGCCATTCCCTTCAAAGCGTACCCACCCCGGGCGGAGGAGTGCCTGCAGTTCTACCCCAAAGACGCCGAGCAGGTGGAGTATCCCCGCGGGGGACACCAATGCCCCCAGACCAACGTGTCGCTGATCGGGCAGCATACCATGGTGACCAACCGGCACATCGGGCAAAATTTTCTCACGCTGCAGGTAGTGTTTCAGCCCGGCGCGCTGTTCCTGCTCACGGGCATTCCGGCCGCTGAACTGGCTAACCATTACCTCGATGCCAAAGCTGTGCTGGGGGGCGAGGTAGCGCGGGTCAACGAACAGTTGTTCTACGCCGCTTCGTATCAGGATATGGTAATGGTAATGGAGGCCTATCTGCGGCAACTGCTGCGCCGGGCCCGCGGCGAGTCCCACCCCATTACCCGCGTAGCCCGCCTGATGCAGCAGTATCCCAACCGGTATTCCCTGGAGTGGCTGGCCCGGGAATCCTGCCTGTGCTACCGGCAGTTCGACCGAAAATTCAAGCAGCACATGGGCATCGGGCCCAAGCAGTACAGCCGCATCATCCGCTTCGACCAGGCCTTTCGGCTGAAAAACCAGGCACCCCAGCAAGACTGGCTCAGCATCGCGCTGCTCTGCGGCTACCACGATTACCAGCACCTCGTCAAGGACTACCGGCTGTTTACGGGCTGCACCCCGGCCGCCTTTTACCAGATCGAAGCCCAGGCGCCCGAACGCGCTTTCGGCGACCGGGAAGTGTAGGGGCCCGAAAGTCTGTTTTTTACCACCAAAAGGCCCCGGCCGGCCAGCAGATTTGCTAAACAATCCTTGCTGGCCATGAAAAGAAGAACCTTTCTGCAGACCACGGCAGCGGCCGTGCCCCTGATAACCCTGGCCCCGCTCGGTGCGGCGGGCGCCTCAGCTGAGCAGCCCTTCGTGGTGAAGGCGGGCCGCAGTCGCCGCAACGAAGTACTGACGTTCCGGCAAGTAAACAGCCAGGACGTGAAAGTTTCCACCGCCGACACGGGAGGCGTGCTGAGCGTATTGGAGTACACGGGCCGCGAAAAAACGGGCCCGCCCCTGCACGTTCACTACGAGCAGGACGAAGTGTTCTACGTCGTCGAAGGCCAGTACCGCTTCGTAGTCGGCGGCGAACAATTCGTGGCCGCGGCCGGCGACACGGTGTTCTTGCCGCGCAACGTCCCGCACACTTGGATTCAGCTCACCGAAACGGGCAGGCAACTGTACCTGCTGCAGCCCGCCGGCCAGTTCGAAGCCTTTCTGCGCACAATGCAGAACCTGAAACAAGTGCCCACGGCGGAAGAATTGCAGCGAATCCACCTCGCCCACGGCATGCGGGTACTGGGGCCGCCGTTGCAGTTGTAAGCCGGCTGAATCAACCGTTAGCAGTTGGTGCGCCAGTGCCGAGTGAGGCCCAATGCCCGGCAAGCAACAAAAAAAACCCGTCGGCCTCAGGCCGACGGGCTGTGGCAAGCAGCCGACGAAATTACTTGCGGCGGGCCAGCACTTTCTCAACAGCCGCCACGATGGCGGTTTCCGAGAGGCCGTACTTTTCCATCAGCTGCTCGGGCGTGCCCGATTCGCCGAAGGAGTCGTTTACGGCCACCATTTCCAGGGGCAGCGGCTCGTGGCGGGCCAGCAGCTGGGCCACCGAGTCGCCCAGGCCGCCGTTCATCTGGTGCTCCTCGGCCGTTACCACGCAGCGTGTCTTGCGCACCGACTGCAGGATGGCCTCGTCGTCGAGGGGCTTGATGGTGTGGATGTTGATGATTTCGGCGTCGATGCCCTTCTGGGCCAGCAGCTTGCCGGCCAGAATGGCCTTCCACACCAGGTGGCCGGTGGCGAAGATGCTCACGTCGGCGCCCTCGTTGAGCACCACCGCCTTGCCAATTTCAAACGACTGGTCGGCGGGGGTGAAGTTGGGCACTACCGGGCGGCCAAAGCGCAGATACACCGGGCCTTCGTAGGCGGCAATGGCAATGGTGGCGGCCTTGGTCTGGTTGTAGTCGCAGGGGTTGATGACGCACATGTGGGGCAGCATCTTCATCATGCCCACGTCTTCCAGAATCTGGTGGGTGGCGCCGTCTTCGCCCAGCGTCACGCCCGCGTGCGAGGCGCAGATCTTCACGTTTTTGCCCGAGTAGGCAATGCTCTGGCGGATCTGGTCGTAGACGCGGCCGGTCGAGAAGTTGGCGAAGGTGCCAGTGAAGGGAATCTTGCCGCCGATGGTCATGCCCGCGGCCAAACCCATCATGTTGGCTTCGGCAATGCCCACCTGGAAAAACCGCTCGGGGAAGTCCTTCTTAAAGGCATCCATCTTGAGCGAGCCGGTGAGGTCGGCGCAGAGGGCCACCACGTCGGGATTGGATTTGCCCAGCTCGTGCAGGCCGGCGCCGAAGCCCGAGCGGGTGTCTTTCGATTCGGTGTAGGGAAAGTCTTTCATGGATGGAAAGGAGAGAGGTTGCAAAGGGAAAAGCCGCTACGACACCCGAGCGGCGTCTTCACGCCAGCGCAGGCTGGCGGGCAGGGCTTGGGAAGAAAATTCAAGGTGAATCACGCGCCGCGGACGGGCATCGGTGCTGCGGTGCGAGGCGTGCAGGGTCAGCGGCTTCATCAGCATTACCCCGCCGGCCGGCACCGGGCAAACCGTAGCCTGCGGCGTGAACTCGGCAATGGCTGAGGCGTGAATAGCGCCGTACTGGTGCGAGCCGGACACTACGCGCAGCGCACCATTGCCTTCGTCGCACTTGTCCAGGTGAATGCGCAACGTGCAGATGCCCTCGAGATACTCGCGGGGCGGCTGCACGTTTACGCCTTCGGGCCGCACGTTCCAGGGCCCGAAGCCTGGCAGGTCGGCGCGACGGTCCACGGCCACCATCAAGTCCTGGTGCCAGGCTACCACCCAGTTCGAACCGGCGGGTTTGTCGAAGTAAATGGCCTTCACCAAGTGGTGCGGCGTGGGTAGCAGCGTATTGAGCAGCTCCGTAAACCGCTCGTTCCAGATGAGCGGGGGCAGCTGCGGCAACTCCGCCAGGAGGTTGCGGATGGCAAACAGATTGGCCGAGCGGCGGCAGTTGCTACCGGTCCCGGCCTGTTCGATAACGCCCAGGATAGCCTCGATTTCCGCTGGGCCATACACGTCCTCCACCACGGCAAACCCGTCGCGTTGGTAATCCAGCAAGCAGTCTTGCGCTACGGCTATCATTTCCCGAAAATGCTGACCGAGGTGGTTTGCCCCGAGCGGATGGTGAACGGGCGCACGTCGGTGAACTTGCTGCCGGTGGCCGTGGCGGTGCGGAACACCAGGCGGTAGGTGCCCGGTTGCATGGGCAGGTTGATTTTGCTGCTGCCGCCCTCGGGCAGGTTGTAGAGCCAGGTTTGGGAGTCGTCCTGGTTGAGGCGGTAGATGCTGCCGTAGCCTTTCAGGTCGGTGATGATGTTGAGCGTGCCCGGCGCGTCGTAGGTCACCACCGTTTCCTGGCCCTGCTTGATGGTGATGCGCCGGGTGATGCGCGGCAGTGTGAGCAGCTCCACCTCGTAGTTGCCGGCCAGCAGCTTCTGCTTGCTGCCAAAGGCGCGGGATACCACCGTGGCTCCGCTGCCCTGGGCGCGCACCACGGCCTGTACCGTGCCGTAGGGGTTGGGCGTGAGCTGCGGACTTTGCAGGCTGAGCGTGCCCTGCGGGGTTTTGTAGGTGAGCACGTTGGCCTTGCCGGCCTTGATGGCCAGGTTTTGCTGGCGCACCGGCGGCACGGTATTGATAATCAAATCGTAGCTCTGCAGCGCGTCCACGTCGAGCACGTCGGGCTGGCCCTTGGCGTCGCGGTAGTGCACGTAGTTGTACTCGGGCTGCTCGGTCACGTTGTTGATGAAGGTCAGATTTACGTTCGACTCCACCGGCCGGCCGTTCTCATCGGTCAGGTTCACCGCCACCGTCGTCTTGGCCAGGGTCTGGGCAATGACGTCGTTGAGGATGGTGCGAAAGGTTTTCACGTCGGCCGCGTTGTAGTACTGGCCCAGGCACTCGAGCTGCTTGCCGAAGTCCTTCTCGGCCCCGATGCCGATGACGAAGGGCTTCAGAAACACCCGCTTGCGCTGCAGGGCCAGCGAGGCCGCGCACGGGTCGCCCTTGCACGACTCCACCCCGTCGGTAATCAGAATGAGCACGTTACGCGCCGTCTTGTCGGCCGGAAAGTCGGCGGCCGACTGCAGCAGCGAGTAGGTGATGGGTGTGTTGCCCTGGGGCGTGAGGTCCTGCAGCTTCTGCTTGATGGCGGCGGCGTTTTTGCGGGCAAATGACACTTCCAGGCGCGAGTCCTCGCAGTTGTTGTCCTTGTTGTCGTACTGGTGGCCGTAGGCGCGCAAACCCAGCTCCAGGTTGGGGTAGGCGTTGAGCGAGTCGGCCATCTTGGCCAGCAGGCGCTTGGCCACGTTCCAGCGCGGCTCGCCCTCCCAGGGCGCGTTCATCGAGCCCGAGGCGTCGAGCACGAACAGAATGCGCGTGGTGCGGGGCTGACTGGAAGGCGCGCCCTGCTGGGCACGCAGCGGCCCGGCCAGCAGCAGGCTGGCCACGAGCAACAGGCAAAGGCGGAGGAGAGGCTGGGGCATAAGGCGGGAGGCAGCGCAGACGCTGAATGGCGGAGCTAATAGAACGATAATCGCTCAGGCTTCATACTCCGCGAGCCGGCAATCTGCGCGGCCACCGGACTTAGTAGTCGGAGTTGCGCTCTACTTCGAGCTGCTGCAGGGCTTTTTCGAGCTGCTCGTCGTTGGGGGCCACGCCGTGCCACTTGTGCGAGCCCATCATGTAATCCACGCCGAAGCCCATCTGGGTGTCCATTAGCAGCATCACCGGCTGGCCCTGGCGGGTCAGCGCCTGGGCTTCTTCCAGGGCGGGCAGCAGGGTTTCAAACTGGTTGCCGTCGCCCTCGATTACCTTCCAGCCGAAGGCCTCGAACTTGGCGCGCAAGTCGCCCAGGCCGCCGATCTGGTCGGTCGAGCCGTCGATCTGCTGGCCGTTGCGGTCCACGATGCCGATCAGGTTGTCGACTTTGTGATGGGCGGCGTACATGGCCGCTTCCCAGATCTGACCTTCTTCCAGCTCCCCGTCGCCCATGAGCACGAACACGGTGCGCTCGTCCTGGTTGAGCTTCTTGGCCTGGGCCGCGCCCAGGGCCACGCTCAGGCCCTGGCCCAGCGAACCGGAGGCCACGCGCACGCCGGGCAGACCTTCTTCGGTGGCGGGGTGACCCTGCAGGCGCGAGTTGAGCTTGCGGAAGGTGCCCAGCTCGCTCACCGGGAAGTAGCCCGAGCGGGCCAGCACCGAGTAGAACACCGGCGAGATGTGCCCGTTGGAGAGGAAGAACAGGTCCTGGTCGCGGCCGTCCATGTCGAACGGAGCGGGCTGGTGCTTCATCACCTTGAAGTACAGCGCCACCAGCAGGTCGGTGCAGCCAAGCGAGCCGCCGGGGTGGCCCGAGTTGACGGCGTGCACCATGCGCACGATGTCGCGGCGCACCTGGGCGGCAATCTGCTTGAGCTCGTCGATGGACTGAACCTGGGGAGCAGCCACGGGGGCGGTGGCGGCGGGGGAAGAATGGGACATAAAAAGAAGGAGAAGAGAGTTGCGGCGGGAGAGGCCCCGGGGCCGGGCCGGCGGGGCGGGGTAAAATTCGGGATTCGGCGCGGGGCCACCAAAAACAACACCGGCGGACCCGAAGCGGGTCCGCCGGCGGCGGGGTCATTTCAGCAGCTGGGCGGCGTGGGCCTTGGTGTCGGGGCGGCGGATGATGCGCTCCACGCGGCCCGCGGCGTCGATCAGGAAGGTGGTGCGCACCGTGCCCCAATAGGTGCGGCCGTAGTTTTTCTTTTCCTGCCACACGCCGTAGGCCTCCACGAGTTGCTTGTCGGGGTCGGCCAGCAGGGGGAAGGGCAGCTCGTACTTCTGGGCAAACTTCTGGTGCGAGGCCACGTCGTCGGTGCTCACGCCCAGCACCCGCACGCCGGCGGCCTTCAGCTGGGCTTCGCCGTCGCGCAGCGAGCAGGCCTGGGCCGTGCAGCCGGGAGTATCGTCTTTGGGGTAGAAGTATAGGGCCACGCGCTGGCCGCGGAAATCGGCGAGGCGCACTGGCTGGCCGTGCTGGTCGAGGGCTTCGAAGTCGGGGGCAGCGTCGCCCGGTTGCAGCGTAATCATCGGGCGGCAAGTTACGCAGAGAATGGCAAGGACGCGGTTGGAGGGCCGTTTTGCGCGGACAGATTCGGCCGCCGTTCTCTCAGCCGTCGGCCAGCCGCATTCGCGGGATAGTGCTACCGGGCCCGCGCCCAGGCGCATAAGCCCACCCGCCACTTTCGATATACACAGGATATAGTCGCCATATACTCAGGTTATAGACAGCTTAGCGGCGGCATAGCGGCAGAATGCAATCAGGAGCGGGCGAGGCCGGGGTCGGCCTCTGCCAGGGGCGTCAACGAAAAAGCCAGCCCGGGGCGCGGGCTGGCTTGGCAAAGGAGGTAGCCGAATCAATGGGCGGGCCGGCAGCTAGGGCTGCGCGCTCTGGGGCTGCGGGGTATACACCAGCTTCTCGACGGGGAAGCCTTTCTCCCGGGCCAGGTTGATGAGGTTGTGGCGGGTGGGCAAGGCCAGCTGCGGCGTGCGGCTCAGCAGCCACAGGCTTTTGCGGTCGGGGGTGCCCACCAGGGCAAACTGGTAGGCGGGGTCGAGGGCCAGCACCCAGTAGTCGCCTTCGAAGGGCCACTGAAACTGCACCTTGAGCTTGGCGTTGGTGGCGGTATCGACCACGCGAGCGGTGCCGCGGACCACCTTGGCGGGGCCGTAGATGCTGGGCTTGTGGCAGGTGTTGCGCACGTCGAGGCGACCGTCGGCCAGGGGGCGGTACTCGGCCGTGACGTGGGTACAGCCGCGCTCGTAGGGTTGGGGCAGGCGGGCCACTTCGTACCAGAGGCCGGCGTAACGGTGCAAATCGACGTGGGGCACGGTGGCCAGGGGCGGGCGGCGGCGGGAGTAGGCGTAAACGGCCGCGCCGGCGGCTGCGGCGGCCAGGGCCACGCCCAGCAGGGCCGGGTGGCGGGTGTTGGGAGGAGTAGCCATCGGCGTATCGGGAGGTGTGGTGAGCCAAGGCCGGTGTACGCAAGCCGGCCAGCGGTGTTGACCGGCCCGCGGCCCGGAGCCGCCCCAAATGCGGACGGCCGCTTAAATTCGCGGTTCGGCCCGGGCCGCGTGCGGTTTTTTCGGCTTAGTCCGGTAACTTAAGCCAACCCCACGAGCCCTAGCCCTTTGCCGCCGCCATGACTTCCGACGCTACCAAACAGCAGCTTTTCCAGCACACCGAGCAGCAGCTCCGCGCCCAGGGCTTCGGCATTGAGCGCCAGGATCAGACGCGCCCCTGGGGCGGCTTCTTCGTCATCGACGAAGGCCAGGCCCAGCAGTTCGCCGATGCCTACTTCGACGGGCTGCCCGTGGACGAGCTGCGCATCGCCGGCAAGCTCAGCCCCAAAATCCTGATTGTGGCGCCCGGCCAGCGCCTCTCGTGGCAGTACCACCACCGCCGCGCCGAAATCTGGCGCGTGGTGCAGGGCCCGGTGGGCGTGGTCACCAGCCACACCGACGCCGAGGGCGAGCTGCGCACCTACCAGGTCGGCGAGCAGATCATCCTGCTCCAGGGCGAGCGGCACCGCTTAGTAGGACTCGCGGACTGGGGCATCCTGGCCGAAATCTGGCAGCACACCGACGGCCAGCAGCCCTCTGACGAAGACGACATCGTGCGCGTGCAGGACGATTTTGGGCGGTAAGGTTTAGTTTTTAGGGCTTAGGTATCAGAGTCAAGAGTGTAGAAGCTGGGGTTAGGCTGCTCAGCCATGACCGTAAACCGCTAGTAGAAAGAAGCCCCGCCGGAGTCCTCTCCGGCGGGGCTTCTGCTTGGTGGCTCGAACTGGCAAGCCACTCAACGGTTCCCGGTTGGCTATTGGTCTTTAGTGCCTAAGCCTTAAGGCCATAAAACCTACCTAAGCACCGCCGTCAGCTTTCGTACGCCGGACAGGGCGTCGGCGCCGAGGTGCACGCGCAGGGTGCGGCGGTCGGCGTTGCGCAGGGCTTCCAAGTCGCCCTGCGCCTGGGCGTCCTTCAGGGTGCCAAAGGTGTAGCTGCGGCCGGGCAGGGGCAGGTCGGGCTCATTGTCGGCGGTGAGCTGCAGGAACAGGCCGGTGTTGGGGCCGCCCTTGTGGTACTGGCCGGTGCTGTGCAGAAAGCGCGGGCCGTAGCCGAAGGTGGTGGCCGCGCGCAGGCGGCGCTGCAGGGCGGCGCGCAGCTCGGCAATGGCCGCGTTCAGCTCGGGCGTCTCGGTGAGGTAGGCCTGAATGGACACGTAGCTGCTGGGCTCGGCCCGGAAGAACTGGCCGAGCAGCTGTTGGGCGTCGGCCGCGGCCGGGCCGCCGTAGTAGCTCAGGCCGTCGGCTGCCAGGGTTTTTTCCTCCTGGGGCAGGCTTCCCTTCTCGGCTACCTCTTTCATCAGCTTATCCGTGGCGGTTTTGGCGGCCTGCACGTCGGGCTGGTCGAAGGGGTTGATTTCGAGCACGGCACTGGCCACGGCCGTGGCCACTTCCCAGCGGAAAAACTCCTGGCCCAGATCCAGCGCGTCGTGCATCAGGATGCGGATAACCGGGTGGCCGGCGGCTTGCAGGACCTGCAGCTGCTGCTGATTCCCGGCGTCGGCTTCACCCGCGTAGCCCACGTACACAAACACGCGGTCGGGGCCGTAGAGGCTGATATCGGCCAGCGGCTCGCCGGCCACGGGCAGGATGCCCACGCCGTGCTTGCCGGTGCTTTCGGCAATGAGCTGCTCCAGCCAAAGGCCCAGGTCGCTCAGGCCCGCGGGCGTCACCAGCGTGAGCTTGTCGCGGCCCTGCTGGGCCAGCACGCCCAGGGCCACGCCCAGCTCCAGGCCGGGGTTGTGGGCCACGCCACCGTCGGCGCCGGTGGCCTGCATCATGCCGATGCTGCGGCGCAGCAGCTCCTCGATGTCGATGCCGTAGAGGGCGGCGGGCACCAGGCCAAAGTAGGAGAGGGCCGAGAAGCGCCCGCCCACCTCGGTGAAGTTCAGGAAAGTGCGGCGGTAGCCCAGGCTTTCGGCGGTGGCAATGAACTTGGAGCCGGGGTCGGTAATGGCCACGAAGTTCTCGCCGGCTTTGTCGCCTTTGAGGGACTTCATGCGGTCGTAGAAATAGTCGCCGAAGGCCAGCGGCTCGGCCGTGGTGCCCGACTTGCTGGCCACGATGCACAGGGTGGTTGCCAGCGGTACGGCTTGCTCAATCTGCTGCACGGTGCCGGGGTCGGTGGTGTCGAGCACCAGCATTTCCAGCCCGCCCTTGGCCCTGGGGAAGGACTTTTGAAACACGATCGGGGCCATGGAGGAGCCGCCCATGCCCATCACGATGACGTGGGTGAAGCCGGCGGCCTGCACCTCCTGCACGAAGGCCTGAATTTCGGGCACGCGCCCGAGCATGGTTTCGGCCACCCGCAGCCAGCCCATGTAGGCGCGCAGCTCGGCTTGGGCAGCGGGGTCCTGCACCCACAGGTCGGCCTGCTTCTGCCAGAAGCCGGCGGTGAAGTTCCTGGCGTTGAAGTCGGCGATTTTCGCGTCGACGGCGGCCTGGTACGAACCCAGGTGCAGCGTGGCGGCGGGCACGGAATGTTGCGTTTCTCCCATGAACGTATGGTCAGTAAAGGTTAAGGCGCGTAAGGCGCCGTTGGTGCGAAAACAGGGCAGGCCGAAGCAGCCCGGTGCGCCGGGCTGAACGGGTCAGGCGGCCGGGTGGCGCGGCGGCAAAATAGCGCATCGCCGCGGGATGCGGGGGGCAGCCGGAGCCGGCAGCCGGGGCTACAGCGTCAGGCTGAGCACCTTTTCGTTGCCGGCCTGGTCGGTGATGCGCAGGGTGGCGGGGCCGCGCAGGACCGAGCCCAGGGTGTCCTGCCGCTCGGTGAAGAGGGTGGAGTTCTTGTGTTCGAAGCGCAGGCGCTTCCACTGCCCGCCCACTTCGAGGCGGTAGCTGGCCAGCCCCGAGAGGTTGTCGCCCACCTTGAACACCAGGCCACCCGCTCCCTTGCTGATCAGCCGGGCCGAGGGCGGAATGGTGTCGGTGAGGATGCGGAACTGGCCGAACATGCGCATGGGAAAGCTCAGGTATTCCCCTTCCCACTTGTTGCCCTGCCAGATCTTGGCGTTGCCGCGCACCAGGTAGGCGGCCGAGCGGGCCTTGTCGGCCACCGGCACCGGGGGACGCAGGGTTACGCGCACATTCTGCAGCAGCGGGGTGCGCGGGTTATGAATGGTCCAGAGGCCGTCTTGGTAGCTGGTTTGCAGGTACAGGGTGTCGAACAAACTGCGCTCGGCAAAGGTCAGGCTCAGCTCCTGGGTGGCCACCAGCTGCTCACTGCCGGCCGGCACCATCACCTGGGGGGCGAAGCGCACGGCGCGGGCCAGGCCGGGCAGGCGCAGCGAGTCGGGCAGGCCGGCGCGCAGGTCGTAGAGGTACACGGTGCGCGAGAGGTCGGTGTAGCTGGGGTTGAGCTGCAGCTGGCGGCCGGCGCGCAGCAAAGTCAGCCGGGGCGCTTGGCGGGCGGTGTCGTCGCAGGTCACGCGCAGAATGTTGCGCAGCACCTCGTAGCGCAGGGCCGGCTTGCGCACCGCGGCCGCGCGGGTCTGCCAGTAGGCGGGCTGCTCGCCGCGCAGCACCAGGCGCAGGGGCGTGGTGTTGCCGTAGGAGTCGGCCAGGCGAATTTCCACCTGGTAGAGCTGGCCCGGCTCCACGCGCAGCCGGCCCTTATCGGCCGTGGTACGGTAAATGGGCAGGGTGTTGCCGTCGTCCACCCACAGCTTCTGGAAGGTTTTGCCCGAGAGCTGCTGGAAGTCCCAGTCGACGTGGTGGTTGATCTGGCGCGACTCATCCGGGAAGCCCACCCCGTCGATGAGGTGGGAGTGCAGCAGGCGGCCGTTCACCAGCACGTCCACCCGCTGCAGGCCGTTCTTGTTCCAGGCGTTGTCGTAGCGGTCGAAGGCCTGCAGCAGCAGGCCCACCGTGCCGTAGGCGGCAATGGTATCGGCCACCACGAAGCCGCTGCCGGGGGCGCCGGTGGGGGTAAACAGGCGCTTCTCGAAGCGGCCCTGCACCCGGGCGTCGATGCTGAGCGGCTCCACGGCGGCCCCGAGCACGGTGGGCGCCACGTGGTCCTGAATTTCGGGGAAGCCGCCCCACTGCAGGGGGTTAAGCTGGTTGTCCTGGGCGTCGCGCACTTCCCAGTGCAGGTGCGGACCGGCCGAGCCGCCGGTGTTGCCCGACAAGGCCACCACCTCGCCGCGCTTCACCGGGAACTGCCCCGGCTGAAAGAACAGCTCCAGCTCGTAGGTCTGCTTTTCGTACTGGCGGCGCAGCAGCTCCTGGGCCACGGGCCCGCGGAAGTGGTTGAGGTGGCCGTACACCGTCACCAGCCCGTTGGGGTGGGTGATGTAGAGCACGTTGCCGTAGCCAAACGACGACTGCTTCAGGCGCGAGACGTAGCCGTCGGCCGAGGCGTACACGGGCCGGTCCACGCCGCCGTCGGTTTTGATGTCGAGCCCGCCGTGGAAGTGGTTGGGGCGCAGCTCGCCCATGCTGCCGGCCAGCAGGTTGGGCTGCCCGGGCTTAATGGGAAACAGGAAGTAGCCCTTCAGGGCAGCCCGGGCGGCGCTATCGGGCGGCGCGGCGGCGGTTTTGGTCGGGGCTGCGGGCTTTTCAGTTTTCGCTTCGTCGGTCGAGCAGGCGGGCGGCAGCGAGGCCGAAACGAGCAGCAGCAGGGCGGGCGGGGCCAGCAGCCAGGATTTCAGGAGACGGTTCAACAACACGGAAGCAACAACGGAGTACTGGGGCGCGGCAAGGCGCCCGCTCATGGGGATGAATACTGAGGGAGGAAGCCGCCCCAGGCAACGGCGGGGCAACGGCGGGCGCGGGCAACGCGCCCCTACCGCACGTTCAGGTCGAGCAGCTTCTCGTTTTCGAGGTAGCCCTCGAGCCGGTCGCCCACGCGGATGGGGCCCACGCCGCTGGGCGTGCCGGTAAAGATCAGGTCGCCCATTTTCAGGGTGATGAAGCGCGAAATGAAGCTGATGATCTTGCCGAAGTCGTGCAGCATCAGGCCCGAGTTGCCCTGCTGGCGGGTTTGGCCGTTCACGTCGAGGCGGAAGCTGATGTTTTTCAGGTCGGCAAACTCGCTCACCGGCTTAAACGTCTCCGAAAGCGGGGCCGAGCCGTCGAAGCCCTTGGCCAGCTCCCAGGGCAGGCCCTTGCTTTTGAGCTGGCTTTGCAAATCGCGCGCGGTCAGGTCCAGGCCCAGGCCGATGGCGTCGAAGTAGCTGTGGGCAAACTGCTCCTCGATGTGGCGGCCGTTCTTGCTCACGCGCAGCACCAGTTCCACCTCGTGGTGAATGTCCTGGGTGAACTCGGGGTGGAAGAAGGGCTGGTTGCGCTGCAGCAGCGCCGTGTCGGGCTTGAGGAAGATGACCGGCTCGGCGGGTGTTTCGTTGTTGAGCTCGGCAATGTGCTCGGCGTAGTTGCGCCCGATGCAGAGAATTTTCATGTCGCGGAAAGTCGGAGAAAGGAAGCGCGGCGGCCCGTGCGGCGGCGGCACTCAAGCAAAAATAGGAGTTTGCCCGTGCGCCCGGTAGGGCGGCGGGCCCGGGCCGCCTTACGCAGAAGGCCCTCAGCGCGTTAATCGGCCCGACAACATTTTGCCCGGCCGCCGACGTATAGCAGGCAGGCCGCGGATGGCCCGGGCCGGACCCGAACCGGCCGCTCCGCCGGCCTTTCCCGGTACTTTCGCCTGACCCTCAACGCCGCCAGTTCCCATGTTCAAGAAATGTATGCTCGCCGTGGCCTTGTTCACGGCCGTCAGCTGCTCCACGGTGCCCATCACGGGCCGGCGGCAGCTCAGCCTGGTGTCCGACGCCGAAATCAACACCCTCGCGGCCCAGCAGTACCAGGAAGTGCTCAGCAAAAGCCGCCTCTCCACCAACGCCACCCAAACGGCCCTGGTCAAGCGGGTGGGCCAGCGCATTCAGGCGGCCGTCGAAACCTACTTTCGCCAGCAGAACCAGCAGGACCAGCTGGCCGGCTACGCCTGGGAGTTCAGCCTGATTGAGGACGACGCCCAGCAGAACGCCTGGGCCATGCCCGGCGGCAAAACGGCCGTGTACACCGGCATTCTGCCCATCACCCAGGACGAAACCGGTCTGGCCGTGGTCATGGGCCACGAAATCGCCCACGCCGTGGCCAAGCACGGCAACGAGCGCATGAGCCAGGGCCTGGTGCAGCAGATGGGCGGGCAGGCCTTGTCGGCGGCGCTGTCCACCAACTCGGCCGCTACCCAGCAGCTGGCCCTGCAGGCTTTCGGGGTGGGCACGGGCGTAACCATGCTCAAGTACGGGCGCAACCAGGAAAGCGAGGCCGACCGCCTGGGGCTGATCTTCATGGCCATTGCCGGCTATGACCCCAATGGCGCGGTGGCGTTCTGGCAGCGCATGGCCGGGCGCGAAAACGGCGCCTCGCCGCCCGAGTTTCTCTCGACTCACCCCTCCAACGAGACGCGCATCGCCGACATTCAGCGCCTGCTGCCCGAAGCGCGCACCTTCTACAAGCCCCGATAGCGGATGCTGAATTTCCTGAACCGATGGCGCCGTCGGCTGCGGCCCCGGCTGGCGCTGCTGGCCCTGCTCGCGGGGCTGGCCGCCTGCGAAACCACCAAGCGCGGCTTTCCCGAGGTCAGTGACCCCGGCAAGGACGCCGAAGGGGCCGACATCGGCACCATGAACTCGCCTAGCTTCCTGGTGGGCGAAATCGCGGAGGGCAAGGTGCAGTACAGCGTGCCCCGCGAAAAGCTGGCCGAGAACTTCATCCGCCAGTTCAACGACGGCACCGTGGTCGACAAGGCCATGATCCGCAAGATTCAAAGCTCGCCCAAAGACAAGCCTGCTTATTTTCTGGTGGGCCTGGGGCTGAACAACGGCATGTTCCGGGCCATGGCCCTGCCCTTGCAGCTCTCCACCGACAACAGCCTGTACCTGAACTCGGCGGCCGAGCGCTACATCATCGAGGGCACGGGCTGCCAGTTCTGCTTTTTCAACTTCGAGAAAAATCAGATTGTGGGCACCACCTGCCAGGACGGTGGCAGCAACACCTGCGACCTGACCGTGGCCAACCACAACACCTTCTTTCCGGCCGCCCCGGCCCGCCGCAGTGAGTAGCCGCCAGTGGCTGTGGCGGCTGGGCCTCACCGCCCTGGCCCTCTTGGTAACCACCGACCGCCGCCGGCCCGCGCCGCCCCTGCCCAAGCCGAACGAAAAGGAGGGCGCATAATAAGCAGAAACGGCCCGCTTCAGCCGAAGCGGGCCGTTTCTGCTTATTATGCGGGCCAGTTATTACCGAATTCATGCTACGCAAGCTTCTGCTGATTGCCGCCCTGGGCGGATTGCTTCACTGCGTGCTGCTCGTGGCCGTTTCAATATTCGGCGTCACCTGGGGTGGCCCCAAGCCCGCTTGGCTGCCGGTGGCGGCTTGGCTGATCGGCCATCCCCTCAGCCTGGACCCCTTCGGCCGGTATTTTTTCTGGGCTGCCGCCTTCAACGGCGCAATCTGGGCCACCGGGCTGTACTTGCTCGGGCGGGCACTAAAGAAAACTACTGGGCGGCGGGCGGACCGTTAATTGAGCGCGTTGGCCGCGGCAAACTCCCGAATCCGCCGCGCCAGCGCGGCCACGTCTACGCGGTCGAGGGGGTGGGGCGTAGCGGGCAGCACCTCGAAAGTGCCCTGGCGCAGGTAGGCGGCAAACTGGCGCGAGTCTTCCACGCCGGCAGTTTTGTCCAGCTCGCCCACCAGTACCTGTACCGGCACGGTTAGCGGCGCGAGGTTCAGCTCGTGCAGGGCCGGCGTCTCGCCTAGGGCCCGCATCATGGCGGCCGTGGCCGTTACCACCTCGGGCCAGGGCGTGGGCGCGTGCAGGCTTGCGAGCTGGGCGGCAAACTGCGGCACCTTGGCCTGCAGCTTCTCAGGGTCGAGCAGCCGGCCCTCGGCGGCCGCGGCCTCCGGCGACCAGTCGAACTTGGTGCCCAGGGTGGTAATGGAGCGGAACGCGGCGGGCTGCTCGGTGGCGGCCAGCAGCGCCGCGTAGCCGCCCATGCTGTAGCCGAATACGTGCACCGTCGCCAGCTGCCGCTCGCCCAGGTACTGGTTGATTTCGCGGGCGAAGTGCGGCATGGCAAACTCGGCCGCCACCACCGGCCGGCCACCGTGGCCGCTGAAGTCGAGGGAATGGACGGTGAAGTCGGCGGCCAGCAGCTGGGCCAGGGACTGCAGTTGGGCGGCGGCCCCCAGGGCGCCGTGCAGCAGGAGCAGGTCGGGTTTCATGGGGCCAAAAGTATAAAGCTGCCCGATACAGCCCCTTCGGCTACCAACTGCCTGTTAGGTGCTGACCAGCTGGCCCGGAGCAGGCAATTGTATTCTGCCCCTAGGCTGCTGCTAATCTCCCTCTATGCTGCACCTATACTCCGTCTATACTCCCTCTATTCTTTTCATGGTTCGCCCCCGATTGAGCATCGCCGCCGCGTTTAGGACGATACCGGGAGCGGGGCCGCCGGCTGCCGCTTCCCATGCCTGCCGCAGGCCGGAAAAAACCAAGCCCCGGCGGGCGGCCGGGGCTTGGTTTCCTTGCGCTTGGTGAGCGGCCTGGCGGGAGCCGCCGCCCCGGGGCTTACTGCCCGTTCTGGCCGGCGGTAACCCGGGCGGCCAGCTCCGCGAGGTTCAGGCCGTCGAAGGTGCCCGAGGACATCATCAGCAGGTTGGCGTGCTGCCAGTTTTGCGCCTGCAGGAAGGCGGCCAGCTCGCGGCTGTCGGTAAACACGCGCAGGTCGGGGCGGCCGAAGGCCTGCTGCACCTGCTCGGCGCTGAGCGGGGCCAGGCGCTTGTGGGCCAGTACCTGGGGGTTGAAGTACACCACCGCCAGGTCGGGCGCGTCGAAGGTGCCCTGGTACTGGGGCAGGAAGGCGGGGTTGAGCGAGCTGAAGGTGTGCAGCTCCAGGCAGGCCACCAGGCGGCGCTGCGGAAACTGCTTTTTCAGGGCCTGGGCCGTGGCTTTGAGCTTGGAGGGCGCGTGGGCAAAGTCCTTGTACACCACCGACGTGGCGCCCTGCTGCACCAGTTCCAGGCGGCGGGCCGCGCCCTTAAACGTGGCCACGGCCTCGTAGAAATCCTTGCCCTTGATGCCGAGCTGCTTGCACACCTCCTTGGCGGCCGAGATGTTGCGCAGGTTGTGCTCCCCAAACACCTGAATGGGCACCAGCTCGTCTTTCTTGGTAACCAGCGAGGTCGCGCCGTTTTTGATGACGTGCTCGTGCGGTCCGTAGGGAAGGTACTTCACGTCGGGGTTCGAGGGCACGCTCACCAGCTGGGCCTGCTCGTCGTCGCGGTCGAAGATGAGGGCGCCGGCCTTGGGCGTCATGCGGGCAAAGATGGCGAACTGCTCGCGGTAGTTTTCCTCGGTCGGAAACACGTTGATGTGGTCCCAGCTGATGCCCGAGATGACGCCGATGTGGTGCTGGTAGAGGTGAAACTTGGGCCGGCGGTCCACCGGCGACGCGAGGTACTCGTCGCCCTCGATGATGATGATGGGGGCCGAGTCGGTGAGCTTCACCATCAAATCGAAGCCCTCGAGCTGGGCGCCCACGGCGTAGTCGAAGTCGCGGCCGTGGTGGCGCAGCACGTGCAGAATCAGCGAGGTGATGCTGGTTTTGCCGTGCGAGCCGCCGATGACGATGCGCTGCTTGTCGCGGGAGGCCTCGTAGATGAATTCGGGAAAGGAGAAGATGCGCAAACCCAGCTCCTGGGCGCGGTGCAGCTCGGGGTTGTCGGGGCGGGCGTGCATGCCCACGATGACCGCGTCGAGGTCGGTCGTGATGCTTGCCGCGTCCCAGCCTTCGCGGGCGGGCAGCAGGCCGGCGGCCTGCAGGCGGCTGCGGGCCGGGTCAAAGATTTCGTCGTCGGAGCCGGTGACGTGGACGCCCTGGCGGTGCAGGGCCAGGGCCAGGTTGTGCATGATGCTGCCGCCCACCGCAATGAGGTGGACGCGCCGGTAGGAGGGGTAAGCCATGCGGGCAGTCGGGGCGCTATGCTAAAGTGAAACGGCTCGGGAAATAGGTGGAAAGCCGCCGGGCAAAGGTAGGCAAACCCGCCGCCCGCACCCGGCTGGCGGCCGGGCTAGTAGGGCAAAGTAGCAAAAACTATGTGGGCGGGCAACGGCACTTATTCGGCCCCCGGCCCGTAGTTTTGTAGCCCCTTCGCCGTACCTTCGGAATCAGAGACCTGCCGCACGCAATGATGGATGAAAGCAACAGCCGCGTAAAACAGTTGGCCGCGCGGGCCCAAACCGCTTGGAAATCCAAGCCGGTTTTCCCGACGAGCCCGACCGGCAAGCTCCCTCCGCAGGCCCGTGAGCTGGAAGCCGCCGTGCTCGGCGCGCTCATGCTCGAAAAGGATGCCCTGACCACCGTCATCGACATTCTCAAGCCCCAGAGCTTCTACGACGACCGGCACCAGCGCATCTTCCAGGCCATCCTGGGCTTGTTCGACAAGTCGGAGCCGATTGATATTCTGACCGTTACCCAGGAGCTGCGCGAGCGGGGCGAGCTGGAAGCCGCCGGCGGCCCGCCCTACGTGGCCCAGCTCACCTTTAAGGTGAACTCGGCCGCCAACGTGGAGTACCACGCCCGCATCATCACCGAAAACGCCATCAAGCGGGAGCTGATTCGCATTGCCTCCGACATCCAGCGCGAGGCGTTCGAAGACACCACCGACGTGTTCAACCTGCTCGACCAGACCGAGCAGTCCTTGTTTGAGGTGTCGGAGTCGAACATTCGCAAGAACTTCGACGACATGCGTAGCCTGATGGGCAAGGCCATCAAGGAGCTGGAGGAAAAGAAAAACCAGAAGGACGGCCTCACCGGCGTGCCCTCGGGCTTCACCGCCCTCGACCGCGTCACCTCGGGCTGGCAGCCCTCCGACCTGGTGATTATTGCCGCCCGCCCGGGCATGGGTAAAACGGCCTTCGTGGTGTCGGCCATGCGCAACGCGGCCGTGGAGTTCAAGAAGCCGGTGGCCATCTTCTCGCTGGAAATGTCCTCGATTCAGCTGGTCAACCGCCTGATTTCGGCGGAGGCAGAGCTGGACTCGGAGAAAATCAAGAAGGGCAACCTGGCCGACTACGAGTGGGCCCAGCTCAACCACAAGATTGCCTCGCTCTCGAGCGCGCCCATCTTCATCGACGACACGCCCGCGCTCAGCATCCGCGAGCTGCGCACCAAGTGCCGCCGCCTCAAGGCCCACCACGACATCCAGATGATCATCATCGACTACCTGCAGTTGATGACCGGCAACTCGGACGGGGGCAAGGGGGCGGGCAACCGCGAACAGGAAATTGCCTCGATTTCGCGGGCCCTCAAGGGCATTGCCAAGGAGCTGAACGTGCCCGTGCTGGCCCTCTCGCAGCTTTCGCGCTCGGTGGAAACCCGCGGCGGCGACAAGCGCCCGCAGCTGAGTGACCTGCGCGAATCGGGCTCCATCGAGCAGGACGCCGATATGGTAATCTTCCTGTACCGCCCCGAGTACTACAAGATTACCGAGGACGAGATGGGCAACCCCACCCAGGGCATGGGCGAAGTCATCATTGCCAAGCACCGCAACGGTTCCCTGGAAAACGTGCAGCTTAAGTTCATCGGCCGCTTCACCAAGTTCGGCGACCTGGACGGGGCCGGCGGCTTCGACGAGGGCGGCTACGGCGGCACCAACTACAACACCGGCCAGCTGCCGGCCAGCAACTTCGACGAGCCCGACCCGGGCTTTGCGCCCAATACCATCCGGCTGGGCTCGCGCATGAACGATGCGCCGCCCCCGCCGCAGCCCTTCCCCAAGAGCACCTTCGGCAACGAAGACCCGCCGTTTTAAGCGGGAATTGTCTAGGTAAATTGCAGCAGCCAGAGTCAATATATATGGTATCTATATATTGGCTCTGGCTGTTTTGTTCGAGTGGGTTTTTAGGGGCATCGTATGAAAACGATTAGCAGGTGTATATGCGCCCTTTTATTGATGCTGGTTTACAACCCAAGCATTGCGCAGAAGCATAATGCGGAATGGGTGCCGAATGATTGTCCGTACGAATACTTGGCGTTATTCCAATACGCACCGGCGGCTGAACGCTACATGTTTTGCCTGCCATTTCAGTATAAGGACCAGATGAAATTTGCAGCCTTTCAGCGAGGTGCGTTGGAAAATTATATTGAGGTACATGAAGGCATTTCCAATGAAATAATAAGAGCCGATAGAACCATTAACTACATATATAAAGCAGCTCCAATTAAGGCGCACGTGCCGTTTGATAGTTTGGCTAAATTTGGGTTTGATTTTGCTGACAGCACCGTTGAAGCAGATGCCGTTGCATCGAAGGGGCAGCAGTATTTTATTGACTATTATTTCAATGAAAATGGGTGCTCTAACCGAGGGCAAGATGCTGCCCTCTTGAAGCACTTACAGAAGTGGTGCATTATGGCTCGCCAAGACGGTGAAACTGGGTGTTTATTGATAAGAGGGCAAATGCGAAACTTGAGATTTGACAACAAGCAGTAAGCATCGTTTTAAGCACAACGTACCCCAACGAACAGGCCCGCCGGAATTCCGGCGGGCCTGTTTTGTAGATACCCCTGGTGTGTCGGTTAGGCAGCATAAGACCAAAAGCCTCCCAAACCACTCCTGACGCGAAATATGCTGTTTGGGAGGCTCCCAAAGCGCATCGGAGACGAAATCTGCCTTTTGGGAGTTTCCCAAACGGTCCCTGACAGAAAATAGGGGGTTTGGGAGGCTCCCAAACCGCTCCTGAGGCCCAATACCTGCTTTGGGAGTCTCCCAGCCGCTGGCTGAGCAGCAATCGGCCGTTTGGAAGTTTCCCCGGGCACGGCCGCCCGGAAATCGACGGGCGGCGGGCGGCGGCGCCCCCGATCAGGCAGGAAAACGGGCGGAGCAACTGTGCGCCCGGACACAACAAAAGCGGCGTCGGTTGCCCCGCGCCGCTTTTTATGCTTGCAAGAAGTCGCCGGCTTACGCCGCGGCCACCACGGGCTTTTTGCCCTGCTTCTTGCGCTCTTTCTTCAGGCGGTTGAGCCACATGATGGTGCCGGTGATGGGGAAGGTGACGCCCAGGATGCCGGTGAGGAGGGGCCACCCGGAGCGCTACCAGAGCCGGCGCCCCTGCACTTGAAAACCCTGCAGCTGCCCGGTCAGCGCCGCCCGGTCGCCGACCAGCACCACGGTCATGGCTTCCGGGCGCAAGTACTGGCGGGCCAAGGCCTGCACCTGCTGGGGCGTGATGGTATACACGGCCGGTACCTGCGCGGCGAGGTAGGCATCGGGCAGGCCGTGCAGGTCGAGAAAGCGCAATTGGGTGATAATGCCGGCCGGCGAGGAGTTGCGCAGCACGAACTGGCCTGCCTCCTGTCCCTGGACGTCGCGCAGCTCCTGGACCGGCGGCGCTTCTTCCTGCAGCCGGGTAATCTCCGCGAATATCTCACGCAGGGCATCCGCGGTATGCTCGCTGGCTACGTCGGTGCCCTCGCCCCAGTCGGCGTAGCCGTAGCGGGGGTAAATGCCGCTGACGCTGCCGTAGGTGTAGCCTTTGGCCCCCCGGATGTTGCGCGGAATACGCGCGCTCATGCTGCCGCCCAGCAGGGCGTTCATCACCCGCAGGCCGGCGTAATCGGGGTGGGAAGGCGGCACCACGGGCAGCCCCATAACCACGGACGTCTGCTGCGCCCCCGGCCGGTCGAGCACCAGCAACTGGCCCCGGGCCTGCGGCTGCGGCACCGCAATGCGGCGCTCAGGGCCTGGCGTCCAATCCCGCAGGGCAGTTACGGTGGCGCGGCGCACGGCGGCCGTATCGCAGCGGCCCACCACGTACAGACTGGCGCGGCGGGCGCCGTACTCGCGGGCATAGAAAGCGCGCACCTGTTCGATGGTGTAGGCCTCGAGCTGGGCGTCGGTGGGCAGGCCGCGGCCGTAGGGGTGGTTGCCGAAGAGGGCCCCGGCATACGCCAGTCGGGCCTGCGTGGCGGGGCGGGCCCCAAACAGCGCCAGGCGCCGCTTCAGATCGGCCCTGACCCGGGGCAGTGCCTCGGCGGGCAGGGCCGGCTGCTGCACCAGCTGGCCCAGCAGGGCCACGAAAGCCGGGCCGTGTTCGGCCAGCACCGTGCCCGAAAGGGTGGTTTCCGTTTCGCCCACGGCTACGTCGAGCGTGCCGCCCATGCGGGCTACCTGCGTGGCCAGCGCGGCCGCCGGCACCGCGGGGCTGCCCTCGCTCAGCAGCGTGCCGACGATGTCGGCCAGGCCGGGCTCGGTAGCCTGCTCGTGCACGTTGCCGGTTTGCAGCACCAGGCTCACGGTAACTTTGGGCAGGCGGCCGTAGGGCACCAGCTGCGTTTTCAGGCCATTGGGCAGCACAAACGAGGTGCGGGCGGGCAGCACGAAGGGGCGCGGCGCGGCCCCGGGCGGCGGGGCTTGCTGTGCGCGGGCCGCGAGCGGGCCGAGCAGCAGCAGGCCGCTCAGCAGCGTCAGCAGGGAATGGTTCATGGGCGCGGGGTAGCTTGGGCGGTGGGGGCGGGAGCCACGAAGAGCAGGGTGCGGTTGCCGGGGCGCAGGTACTCGCGGGCGGTGCGCTGCAGCAGGGCCGGGGTCACGCGGCGAAACTCCGTTTCCAGGCGGTTCAGTTTGGCGGGGTCACGGTCGAAGAGGGCGAAGCAGGCCAGCAGATCGGCCGTGCCGTAGCCGTAGCGCTGCCCGAGCAGGTCGTAGAGACTGGAGCGTAGCTTCTGCTGGGCCAGCGCCAGGGTTTCGGCGTCCACGCCCTGCTCGATGACGCGGTTGATTTCCTGGTCCAGGGCCGCCACCACCGAGTCGGCGGGCACCTGCGGGTCATAGAGCAGGCTGCCGGTCCAGAGCATGGGGCCTTCGTAGTTGAAGAGGTTGCCCAGCTCCACGTTGGCCCCGCCGCGCACCGCGCTGGCGTAGCCCCGCCGCTGGGTTAGGGCCTGGGTCAGGCGGCCGTCGGTGCCCTGCAGTAGAATCTGGTCGAGCAGCCCCATGGCGTAGTAGGCCGGCGTGCCGCGCTTGGGCAGGTGGTAGGCGAAGGCCAGGGCCGGGCGGTTTACCAGCGAATCGACGCGGTGAATGCGCCGCTCGGCCCGCTGGCGCGGCTCCCGGGTATCGGGCTGCGGCGGCCGGGGCGCGGCCGGAATCGGCCCGAAATAGCGCTGAATCCAGGCTTTGGCTTCGGCGGGCTCGAAGTCGCCCGTCACCACTAGGCAGGCGTTGTTGGGCGCGTAATAGGTGCGGAAAAACGCCTGCGCCTCGGCCAGCGTGGCCGCGTCCAGGTCGCGAAAGTCGCCGTAGAAGTTGTGGGCGTTGGCCCGGTTCTGGTGAGCCACCTGCGGCATGTCGAGCCAGCTCAGGCCCGCGTAGGGCTGGCTGAGCACCCGCTCGCGCACTTCGTTTTTGACCACGTTGCGCTCCTTGTCCAGCGCGGCCTGCGTGAGCCGGGGGCCGCGCATACGGTCGGCTTCGGCCCACAGCATGGTTTCCAGCTTGTGGGCCGGCACGGTGCAGTAGTAGGTGGTGAAGTCGTAGCGGGTGGAGCCCTGAAATACGCCGCCGCTTTGCTGCACCAGGCTGCCCAGGCCGCCCGGCCCCAACTGGGCCGAGGGCTCGAACATCAGGTGCTCGAACAGGTGCGCGAAGCCCGTGCGCCCCACCGGCTCCTGCCGAAACCCGATGCGGTAGTGCAGGGCCACGGTCACCAACGGGGCCGAATGGTCGGGCGAAAGCACCACCTGCAGGCCGTTGGGCAGGGTGTAGTAGTCGATGGGCACCTGGAAGGAAGCCGCCGGCGCCAGGCTGGGCGCCGTCCAGGGCGCGCGGCTGCAGGCGGCCAGCGCCAGCAGCAGGGCCGCGCTCAGACCCCGGCGCCAAGGGGCCAAACGGGAAAGGGAAGGCATAGGGGAGGGGTTAGGCGAAGAAGCGCCAAAGCTACCCGGGCCCCCGGCCGGCCGCCGCCCGTCTTATCCTGAAGCACCAATCCGTTATTTAAAGCGCCGAACCGCGCTTTTAAATAATGATTCGGCGGGCCCGGCCGCCGGGGCTACCGGGGCCGGCAGCGGCGGGTTAGCTTTGCCCTGTTCCTGCCCGATATCATGGCTGATTCCCTGGTCAACCGCCTGCTGCGCGACGCCGAGCTTCCGCTGACGCGGCGGCAGTTCTGGCTCTACGCCACCCTGTTCTGGGGCCTGATGGTGCTCATCAGCGGCAGCAACCCCTTTGGCCTGACCCTGCTGACCGGCCGGCGCCCCATGTTTGCCGCCGAGCTGCTGCAGTGGTGGCTCACGTTTGTGCTGTGGTGGGCCTTCACGCCCGGCATTTTCTACGCCACGCTGCGGTTTCCGCTGCCCCTGGCCCAGGGCCCCCGCGCCTGGCTGCGCACGCTGCTGGGCCACCTGCTGGTTGCCTCGGCCTTCGGCCTGCTGGTGTGCGCGGTGTGCTTCGTGGTAGTGCGCCCGCTCTACGCCCACGAAACCGGCAAGTGGATCGGCCCCGGCTACATCGTCGCCTGGTTTCTGTCCTCGTACTCCACCACCGCCCTGACCTACCTGCTGGTGGTGGTGGGCGGCAGCATTGCCCGTTCTGCGCAGCAAAACCAGCGCCTGCAGCGCCGGGCCGCCGAGTATGAGCTGCACAGTGAGCAGCTGCGGACGCAGCTGGCCACCGCCCGGCTGCAGGCCCTGCAGATGCAGCTCAATCCCCACTTTCTGTTCAACACCCACCACACCATCGTGGCCCTGATGATGCAGCACGAAACCGACCGGGCCATCGATATGGTCACGGGGCTGAGCGACTTGCTGCGCGGGGTGCTGGCCCACCAGCAGGCCGAGTTCATTCCGCTGGGCGAGGAGCTGGCGCTGACGCGGCAGTACCTGGCCATTCAGCAGGTGCGCTTTCAGGACCGCCTGCGCATCGAGTATTGCGTGGAGCCGGCGGCCGAGGCCTGCCCGGTGCCGCCGCTGCTGCTGCAGCCACTGGTGGAAAATGCCCTGACGCACGGTCTAGCCGAGCGCGCCGCCGGCGGCTGCCTGCGCATTGCCGTGGCCGCCGCCGGCCCGGGCGCCTGGACTGTTGTTGTGGAAGACAACGGCCCGGGCAAGCCGGTGCGCGGTGGCTCGGGGCTGGGCCTGCGCAACACCCGCGCCCGCCTCACCCACGCCTACGGGGCTGCGGCCTGGCTTGAGCTGGCCCAGCAGCCCGGCTGGGGGACCACCGTTACGCTCACCCTGCCGCGGCAACCCGCCCCGGCTTCCACCGCGGCCCTGCCCCATGTATAAGGCCCTGATCATCGACGACGAGCGGCTGGCCCGCGGCGTCATCCGCGCGCTGCTGCAGGCTAGCCCCGGCGTGACGGTAGTGGGCGAAGCCGCCAACGGCAGCGAGGCGGTCATCCAGATCCTGCAGCACCGGCCCGAACTGGTTTTTCTCGACATCCAGATGCCCGAGCTCGACGGCTTCGAGGTGCTGCAGCAGGTGTGGCCCCACCACCAGCCGGCGGTGGTGTTCACCACCGCCTACGACCAGTACGCCCTGCGCGCCTTCGAGGCCAACGCCATGGACTACCTGCTCAAGCCCTTCAATGCCGTGC
This sequence comes from Hymenobacter sp. B81, assembly GCF_044628455.1. Classification (NCBI taxonomy): domain Bacteria; kingdom Pseudomonadati; phylum Bacteroidota; class Cytophagia; order Cytophagales; family Hymenobacteraceae; genus Hymenobacter; species Hymenobacter sp. B81. The sequence goes on from NZ_JBIYZW010000001.1 coordinate 490,537, forward strand.
GCTTCCATCAGGCCCTGGAGCGGGTGCGCGAGCGGCTGGGCCAGCGCCACCAACCCCAGCTGGAGGCCTTGGTGCGGCAGCAGGAGCAGCGCGCGCCCTACCTGCGCCGCATTCTGGTGAAGGAAACCGGCCGCATGTACCTGGTCAGCACCGCCGACATTATATACCTCGACGCGCAGGGCAACTACATCACCCTGCACACCAGCCGGGGCGAGCGGCACATCATCTACGACAGCCTGGCCCACCTCGAAACCCGCCTTGACCCGGCCGACTTCGTGCGCATTCACCGCTCCTACATCGTCAACCTCGACTTCGTGCAGGCCGTGGAAACCCACTTCAACGGCGAGTATCTGGTGCAGCTGCGCGGCGGGCCCCAGCTGAAGTGGACGCGCAGCTACCGCGACAACCTGCGGGCGTTTCAGGCGCGGCAGGCGTAGGTAAGCCGCTGGGTCAGCTCTCCGCCGCGGGCGGGGCGGGGGCGCTGGCCAGGAAGCGGGAGTAGCCTTCGATTTTGGCCCGCAACCGCTGCGCCAGGTAGGCGTTGCCGGCCTGTAGCTCGCTCAGAATAAGCTCGGATTCCTGTTGGTAGGCCCGCTTTTTTGCGTCGTCCCAGTAGTAAGGCGGGTGGGCCAGGTTGGCAATGCGGTCGGCCAGCTTCACGGCCCAGACCTCCCGGGGCTGCTGCCGGATGCGGCGCAGGCTGTCGCGCATCTGCTCCCGCCGGTCGGCAATGCCCGCGTCCTTGGTCAGGGCCAGCACGCCGCGGGCAACCGGCTCCCCGAACGCGGCGGCCACGTTTGCATAGGTGCAGGGCGTGTCTTCGAGTACATCGTGCAGGATGGCGCAGGTCAGGGCCAATTCCGCGTTCAGCCCGGGGCCCTGCGCCAGGGCCTGCAGCACTTCAAAAGCCACGCTGCCGATGTGGTCCAAGTACTCGATCTGCTCCCCTGCGGCCGGCCCGCCGTAGGTTTGCCCGCGGTGCAGCCGGGATGCCAGCTCCCAGGCCCGCTGAATGGTATCGATTGACCAGGGCTGGTTCATGGGTAAGGGGTTAGGCCGGAGCCGTGGACTCGTGGGCGGGCGGCATGTAGTCGGCCAGCTGACGGGCGCTGGCATTGCCGCTGTGGGCGAAGGCCGCCGCCAGGGCGCGTTGCTCGGCGGGCGTGCGGTTCTGGCTGAGCTTGTACTTGGCCTGCAGATCCGTGGCCGTTAGCTCAAACGCCACGATGGCGCCGAGCATGCGCTGCTGGTAGTCGGGCGCCAGGGCCTGCCACTGCGGCAGATACTCCGGCTCGTTGGCCTGAATCAGGTCTTCCAGCACCTGCCGCCGGGCGCTTTCGGTTTCCAGCAGCTGCGCCGAGCCGTAGGCGTGCACGGCGATGTAGTTCCAGGTGGGCACGTTCTGGGTTTGCTCGTAGTGGCGCGGCGACACGTAGGCGTGCGGCTCGCTGAAGATGACCAGCGCGGGCCCGGCCGTTAGCTCGCGCCACTGCGGGTTGGCCCGGGCCAGGTGCGCCGTCAGCACCACCTGCCCGGCCGCCGACAAGCGTGCCGTAAACGGCAGCTGCGTGGCTACCGGCAAGCCGCTAGCGGCCGTTACCAGCGTGGCAAAGCTGTGGCGCTGCATAAAGTCCACGAGTACCGTCGGCTCCTCGGGGCCCTGAAAATGCCTGGGAATGTACATGATGCGCTGGAAATCGGGTTGGGGCGGATGGCCAGGCCGGGGAGAGGCAGGCTCCGCCGATGCGGCCCGGCGCGGGCCAAGATAAAGGCTCCCGGCATGATGCCGCCTGCGGCCCCATAGCGCGGGATATTCCGGGGGCGGGCCCGCCTCGTCGGCAGCCCATGAAAACGCCCCAGCCGGACCGCCCGGGCCCGGCCCTGCGGCCGGAGTACCCGAGCGGCCCCGGTTGGGGCGTGGCCGAGCGGGGCCGCTCGAAGTCAGGCAAATTCCACCCCGTAGCCGGCCGTGCGAGCCAGCAGCGCCGCCAGCACTTCGGCCGGGGGCGGGCCCTGCGGGGCTTGCAGCTGGGTGGGGGCCTCAGCGATGGGCGAGCTGAACTCCAGGAAGTAGTTGGCAAACTCGCCCGGCGTTATCAGGGTGAGCATGCGGGCCTGCGGCGTGAGAATGGTGAAGTGGTGGGCGACGTTGCGCGGGGCAAACACGGCCTGGCCGGCTTCGCCCGTCACCACCTCGTCGCCGACGGCGAACTGCACCCGGCCGTCGAGCACGTAGAAGGTTTCGTCTTCGCGGGTGTGGCGGTGGCGCGGCGGCTCGCTGCCCCGGGGCAGGGTGATGTCGAGCAGGGCGAAGCTGCCCCCGGTCTGCTCCGGCGAAATCAGCATTTGCAGATAGCCGCCCTGGTAGGCGCGCAGCGCGCTGGTGGGCGCAGAAATGAGTTGTTGTTCCATAACTAAGCAGGAAAAAGGGTTGGAGTGGGGCCCAGGCGCGGCCGCGGCGGAGCCGCTTCACCCCCCGGAGCGGCGCCCGGCCGCCCGCGCCCGGGCTAAATGGGTGGGTGCGCGGGAAATCAGCGGGACGGCCGGGTACTGCCCCGCTGATTTCCCGGTCGCTGCCAAAAGTGCTTCGCCCGGCGCCCCGTCGGAACCCCTTCCTGCCTGAGCCGGCGATAATGGCCACTGAAGCGCGCAAAGTCTGGCCTGGACTGCGGAAGGCCGGCTCAGCCGGCAAGACCCGGCCCGCTGCGCAACCCAGGGCCCAGGCTCAGCGCCCAAACTGCCCGCTTCAGGCGCCGATTTGCCCGCTCCGGTTGGAACCCGGTTGGCGGGCCGGCCGCCGCCGCGGACCTTCATAGCCAAACCAGGGCCCACCGCCGGCCCGGGCCAAACGCCGGGGCCGCGCCGCTGCCGGCGCCTGGTTATTGCCCCGCAGCCGGCCGCTATACTTCACGCCGGTCGGTGCGCCGCCGGCTTACCCGCTCATCGTCCATGCTTTTTTCTGCCCGCGCGGCGGTCCTCCTGCTGGCCGCCGGCCTGACCGCTCCGGCCGCCCAGGCCCAGCTGTCGGTAAACTTCACCATCAACACGGCTACCGGCCGCCAGCCCATCAGCCCGCTGATTTACGGCACCAACGAGCCCCTGCACAGCGCCGACCGCTACGGCTCCGTGCGCCTGGGCGGCAACCGCCTCACGGGCTACAACTGGGAAAACAACGCCTCCCACGCCGGCGCCGACTACAATTACCAGAACGACGACTTTCTGTGCCAGGGCCTGGGCCCGGGCGAGTGCGCCCTACCCGGCAAAGCCGTGTCGCGCTTCGTAGAAACGGCCCGTGCCCGCGGCCAGGCGCCCCTGGTTACGCTGCAGCTGGCCGGCTACGTGGCCGCCGACAAATCGGGCACCACCGTCACGCCGGGGCAGGTGGCGCCGTCGGCGCGCTGGAAGCAGGTGGTGTTTCGCAAGGGCAGCGCGTTTAGCCTGATGCCCAGCACCGCCGACGGTGTGGTGTACATGGACGAGCAGGTGAACTTCCTGACTCAGCAGCACGGCACCACCGCCAGCGGCACCGGCGTGGCGGGCTACTTTCTCGACAACGAGCCCGGCCTCTGGCCCGAGACGCACCCCGGCCTGCACCCGGATAAGCCCACTTCGCAGGAGCTCTGGACCAAAACCCGCGACCTGGCCCTGGCGGTGAAAGCCGTCGACCCCTCGGCCCTGATCTACGGCGGCGGGCTCTACGGCTTCGGCGACTACTTCAGCCTGCAGGACGCGCCCGACTACTACCCGGCCGTGGAGGCCGCCGGCTACGCGTGGTTTATCGATTACTACCTGGACAACCTGCGGCAGGCCTCGCAGGCCGCCGGCCGCCGCCTCATCGACGTGCTCGATGTGCACTGGTACCCCGAGGCCGTGGGCACGAACCGCATCATTGAGCCAGGGGCCAACACGGCCCTCGACCGGCAGGCCCGTCTGCAGGCCCCGCGCACGCTCTGGCAGCCCGGCTACCGCGAAAACAGCTGGATTGCCGACGAGCCCTACTTTCTCAACAACTACCTACCCATTCTGCCGCGGCTGCTGCAGTCCATCAACACCTACTTCCCCGGCACCAAGCTCAGCATCTCGGAGTACGCCTACGGGGGCAACGAGGACATTTCCGGCGGGCTGGCCCAGGCCGACGTGCTGGGCATCTTCGGCAAGTACGGCGTGTACAACGCCAACTGGTGGAAGGTCTACGACCCCGGCAATCCGAACGCGCCCGCCTCGTACATCTCCCCGGCCTTCCGGCTCTACACCAACTTCGACGGGGCCGGCAGCGCCTTCGGCAGTACCAGCGTGACGGCCACCACTTCCAACGTGGCCAGCACCTCGGTGTACGCGGCCATCGACGGCCCGAGCGAGCAGCGCCTGACGCTGGTGGTCATCAACAAAGCCAACCAGGCGGTAACGGGCAATTTCACGCTGAGCGGCGGCGCCAGCTACGCCACGGGCCGGGTGTGGAGCCTGGTGCAGGGCAGCCCGGCGCTGGTCAGCGGGCCGGCGGTGAGCGGACTCGCCGCCGGCCGCTTTACCTATACGCTGCCGGCCCTGTCGGCTACCGCCATCGAGCTGCGCCCGAGCGGGCCGCTGCCGGTAGCGCTGACCGCCTTCGACGCGGCGGCCGCGGGTGCGGGCGCGCAGCTGCGCTGGACCACAGCCACCGAGCGCAACGCCGCCTACTTCGCGGTGGAGCGCCGCAGTGGGCAGGACACCGCCTTCCGAGAGCTGGCCCGGGTGTCCGCCACCAACGGCGCCGGCACCCGCCATTATGCCTGGTACGACGCCGCGCCCCAGCCGGGACTCAACTACTACCGCCTGCAGCTGGTCGACCAGGACCGGACGCGCACCACCGGGCCGGTGCGCGCCGTGCGCGTAGCCCGCCCCGAGCCGGGCGCGTTTCGGGTGTACCCCACGCTGGTAGCGGCCGGGGAGCTGCGCTACGAGGTGCCGGCCGGGCTCACCACGGCCGCCGGCCGACTCGACGTGCTGACCCTGGCCGGCCAGCAACTGCGCAGCTTCTCCGTGCCCGCCGGTTCCCGCCACGGCGTGGTTGCCCTGCCCAACGTGCCGCCCGGCAGCTACCTGGCCCGCCTGACCACGGCCGCCGGCACCAGCACCCAGCGCTTCGTGGTGCTGGGAGTTAACTAAGCCCGGCCCCTCGCTACGAGGCGCGTAAACGATTTTCAACCTCTTGCCTTCTTTCCGCATGACCACAACTACCGTAGCCGAATCGAGCTGGGACGCTGCCCGGCAGCTGCTCACCACCCGCCTGAGCGGCGAGGCCGATCTGCCGGTGATTGAGCAGTGGTACCGCTCGCTGGGGGCCGCCCTGGCCGAAATTCCCGACCACGGCTGCTTTAAGATTCTGGTGGACCTGCACGGCTTCACGGCGGCCGACCTGATATCCCACAAGGCCTTCCGCAGCATGGTGCCGCTGACCCTGGCCTCGTACGGCTGGCAGGTGGGCTACGTGCAGCTGTTCGAGGACGAAGCCCGGCAGATAACCTACACCCACCGGCGCGGCATCCGCTGCGTGGGGGCCGCCCACTGCCACCACGATGCCACCAAAATCACCAATTACGAAGCCCGCTTCGGCCGGGCCCACGAGCGGTTTTTCACCGACCGCGCCCAGGCCGCCGCCTGGATTCGCCACCTGCCGGTAGCTGGCGGGCCCGATCCGGCCGGCCCCGCAGGATAGCCATCGGCCACGTTGGCCGCGGCCACGCCCCGGCGCCCGTCGTACCTGCACGACGGGCGCCGGGGCGCATGGGTGCCCGGAAACGGCGGGCCGGGCTACTCGGCGCAGTAGCGCTGGCGCAGCTCCCGCTCGTAGCGGCCATCGGCTATGGCCTTGTGGGCAAGGCGGCGCAGCAGGGGTTGCAGCAGGCCGGGCAGCCCGGGCAGGTTGATGTCTGACAGCTCCACAATCAACCCCAGCTGCCAGAGCTTGCGGGGCCGGCCGTGGCGCGTGAGTTGCCCGTCGGCGGCCAGGCCGTAAATGATCTGCAGGGTGTGCTCGAAGCCGGGTGAGCCGGGTCGGATCGTCACCCGAAACCGCGTGGGCTGGGAGCTGGCGTTGAAAAAGCGGTGTACCGCCCGGCGCGGGGCCACGGCCCGCTCGCCCGGCCGCAGCGTAACAATCTGGCGGCCGAGCTGCAGGTTGACTTCGCCTTCCAGGCACTCGAAGTGCTCGTCGAAAGTGCGGTGAAAGTGCGGGTCGTTGCCGCCGCCGGGCTTCAGCGTCACCTCCACCACGGTGTCGGGGCTGCCGGGCTCGTGGGCCAGCTTCACAAAGTGAACCACGTCGCCGATCAGGGGATTTTCCAGGGTGCGTTTCATCGAAAAAAGAGCTTGGGGCAAGAATGGGAGGGCCGAACCGGCGGCCGCGGGCGGGTCACGAATTCAGCGCCAGCACCTCGTGCACGATCTGCCAGCGGCCTTTTTCGTCGCGGCGCCAGATGCGCAGGAAGGCCCCGGCCCGGTTGTCGGCCCGGCCGTGGCCGTAGGTAAAGCCCAGGTCGCCGGAAGCGGCCACCCGCGCCCGGGCGTCGGAGTAGGCGACGGGTGCGTGCTGCTGCCCGGCGAAGGCGGCGGCCTGCGCCCCCACCTGGGGCGGAGCACCGTTGCGGTACAGCCGCGTGCCGGCGCCCGCGGCCAGGCTGCGTCCATAAGCCGCGCGCAGCGACTGGGCCGCGAGCTGCGCGAAGGCCTGCTCGGCCGCCAGCAGCTCGCGGCGACTGGCGGTGGTGTCGGCCGCCGCGGTGGCTTTGCGGGCAAACCGCGCTGGTACGGCCAGCGGCGCGGCGCTAACCTGATCGGGCCGCATTTCGGCGCCCACGTCGGCCAGCACCTGCCACTCGCCCGCCGGCGTGCGCTGCCACACGCTGGTGAAGTAGCCCGCGCCGGTGGCGCTGTCGGTGGCGGCTTTGGGGTGAAAGGTGAAGGGGCCGGTGGAGTAGCCGAAGTCGCCGGAAGCGGCAACGTCGGCGTGCACGGGCTGCCACAGCAGCAGGCCCGGCACCGCCGGGGCGCGCTCGTACAGGGGGCGGCCCAGCCGGTAGCGGCCGTTTACTACCACCAGCGCCTCGGGCGAAAGGAAGCGGCTGAAGCCGGCCTTGATGCCGTGCTGCCCAGTAAAGGCGGCAAACGCGCGTTCGGCCGCTACCAGGGCGTGGTAATCCTGGGCTACGGTAAGCGGGGTGTCGGGGCGGGAATAGGGCAGGGGCCGGGCGGCGCCCAGGCCGATGAGCAGGAAGGCCAGTGCTTTCATGGGGCAGGTGGAAGTGAGGCGCCGACGGGGAGCCGGCCGGCGCTGCGAAAGTGGCCGCGGCGCCGGCCGGCGGCAACGGCAAACCGCACGAAGCGGGCAAAACGGCGCCTGAGCCCGGCAGAACGGTAGCTTAGTCTGCCCCGGCCCCGGCCGGGGCGCCGCCGCCGGCGCCGGGGCGGGTGATGCGCGGATTTAGCCGGTTCAGCGCGGCTTTTTCCCCGGTCATCCGGTTGGGCCTGGCGCGCCGGCGGGCCCCGGCTTATCTTTGACAGTTCCGCCCCCGCCCCATGCTCTCAGCCCTTACCCGCCGGTGAAACCGCTAAACGACAAATGGATCCGCGTGGGCGGCATTGCCGTGCTGGTGCTCAGCGGGCTGTACTACCAGAAAGTCTTTACCCAGCTGCCCACCTGGGACGCGGCCCTGCTGCGCGACGCCGGGCTGAGCTGGCGCAGCCTGCCGCGTCTGTGGCAGGCCCTGCACTGGCCGGGCGGCCGCGTCATCCTCGAGTCGCTGCTACTCACCACCCTTTCGTGGGAAGCCTGCCGGGGCATTCTGCTGCTGTCGCGCCGCCTGTATCCCCACCTCGATCAGTCGCGCACGCGCCTGCTGCTGGCGCTATTGGTCTGCTGGGCGGCGGCCGCGCTGATTGACATCGTGGATATGCTGCTGGTCAACGCCACCGGCTTCCGGGCACCGTACTCCACGGCGAGCATCCTCAACGGCATTCCCGGCGGCCTGGCCACGGCCATGATTGTGGTGGGGGCGCAGGAGGCGCTCTACTACTTCAACCGCACCCTGCGGGCCGAGAAGGAAGCCGAGCAGCTCAAGAAGGAGCACCTGCAAACCCAGCTCGACAGCCTCAAGCAGCAGGTCAACCCGCATTTCCTGTTCAACTCCCTCAACACGCTTTCCTACCTCATCAGCGAGGACGCGCCCAAAGCCGAGGAGTTTCTCAACGAGATGTGCAAGGTTTACCGCCACCTGCTGCACAACAACGAGTACGAACTCACCAGCCTGGCCACGGAAATGCAGTTCATCAAATCCTACTTCCACCTGCTCAAAACGCGCTACGGCAACTGCCTGGGGCTGGACATGGCCATCGACGGCCGGTACGACAACCACCTGATTCCGTCCCTGACCCTGCAGCTGCTGGTGGAAAACGCCGTCAAGCACAACGTCATTCACCGGGACCACCCGCTGCGCATTGAAATTGCCACCCACGAACCCGGTTGGCTGACCGTTAAAAACAACCTGCAGCTGAAGGAGGAGGCCATTCCTTCGAGCAAAATAGGGCTGAACAATATCGTGAAAAAGTTTGCGCTGCTGCAGCAGCCCGCCGTGGTGATTCAGCAAACCGAGGCCGAATTCATTGTCCGCCTGCCCATCATTGCGGCCTGAGGTTGCACCTTTTTTCTCCCGCGGCACTATGCAAGTCCTGATTGTCGAAGACGAAGAAATGGCGGCCAAAAAGCTGGTCAAAACCCTGGCCGCGGCCGTGCCGGAGGCGCGCGTGGCCGGCACCACCGGCAGCATCGCCGAAACGGTGGCGTGGCTGCAGGCCAACCCGGCGCCCGAGCTGATTCTGATGGACATTGAGCTGGCCGACGGGCAGAGCTTTCGGGTGTTCGAGAAAACCGAGGTGACGAGCACCGTTATTTTCACCACTTCCTACGACGAGTACGCCATCAAGGCGTTCAAAGTCAACAGCGTGGATTACCTGCTCAAGCCCATTCAGCAAAGCGAGCTGCGCGCCGCCGTCGACAAATTCCAGCGCCTGCGCAGCCTTCACCAGGGCCCGCCCGAGCCGGGCTCCGCCGTCGATATTGCCAGCCTGATTACCTCCCTGCACAAGGCTCAGGGCAAGGAATACCGGCAGCGCTTCCTGGTGCACTACATGCAGAAGATGGTGTCGGTAACCCTGGCGGACATAGCCTACTTCTACAGCGACAACCGCCTGAGCCTGATTCGGACCCGGGACGGGCGCCGCATGGTGGTGGAGTACACCCTCGACGAGCTGGAGGACATGCTCGACCCGGCGCGGTTTTTCCGCGTCAGCCGGGCCTTCCTCGTATCGGTCGACTGCGTGGAGCACGTGGAGCAGTACTTCGGCAACCGCCTGGCCGTGCGCCTGCAGCCGGCCATCGACAAGGAGGTCATCGTGAGCCGCGAAAAAATCACGCCTTTCAAAGTGTGGCTGGGTAAGTAAGCCAGCCGCAACCGGGCACCCCCGCCGTCGGGCAGGGCTTTAGCCGAAGGGTCGCCCGGCGGCATCCGCAGCTAGGGGCCGGCCGGCACGCCGCTCGAAGCCGGGCCCAAAAAAAAGCGGGCGGCGGACAAGCTGCTGCTTATCCGCCGCCCGCGGGCGTGCCGAGCCGGGAGTTTATTGGTCCCGGAGCTTATTCGGTCACGATGGTGCCCTGCGCGTTGCCGCTGAAGGTGTTGACCGTGGCCGCGTCGGCGTTCAGGCTGGTGCCGAAGCCCACCACAATGCCGTAGCCGCCGCTGTTGCGGACTGTGCAGTTGCGCACCGTCACGCGCGAGGCGCTGGCCCCGTTGCCGTGCAGCACGAGGTTGCCCTTGTTGGTCGCCCCGAGGCGCTGGCCGCCGCCCCCGCTGAGGTCCACGTATTCCAGCACGTTCTGCGCGCTGGCCGCGAAGCTGTAGCCGATGCCGTCCCAGTGGCCCTGGTTGGGCTGCGTGCCGGTGATGGTAATGCGGTTGCTGGCCGTGCCGATGGCCGACAGGTAGCCGCTGCTGTTCACGTTGATGCTCGCGTTGGGGCCCAGCTGCAGCTGCACACCCGGGCTCAGCTTCAGGCCGCTGCTGATGCCCAGGTCGACGAGCAGGCGGTAGGGCGTGCCGTCGGTGAAGCTGGGCCAGACGGCTTCGGGCAGATTGCTCAGCGTGCCGTGGTTGATTTCCACTACGTCGCGGCCGTTGCTGCCGGTGAAGCGCGAGGCCGCGTCCAGCTTGCTCACGTGCTTGGCCGGCAGGTACAGACCGGCTTCGCTGTTGCTGCTGAAGGTGTTATGGGCGAATTCGCGCAGCAGGGAGCTGCTGCTCAGGTGCAGGCCGTAGCCGTCGGAGAAGCTGAACAAGCTGTTTTTGACGCCCAGCTGTCCGTTGGCGTTGACGGTCAGGCCGGCCTTCACGCTGGTGGGCGAGCTGCTGCCGGTGTGCAGCACTTCGGCGTAGCCGAGGCTGTTGGCGTTGCTGGCGGAGCTGATGAAGATGCCCTGCCAGAAGCCCTTGGTGGCCTGCTGGCCGATGAAGCGTACCTTTTGGGTGGCCGTGCCCTCGGCAATGAGGATGCCGCCGGTGTTGATGGTCAGGCGGGCGTCGCGGGCAAAACCGATGGTTACGCCGGGCATCACCACCAGCTCCGCGTTGACCACCACGCTCCCGTTGGCCAGGTAGTCGGGCACGTTCGGGTCGGTCACCAGGTCGGGCAGCACCGTGCGCTGGCCGATGGTGGCGTCGAGCACCGCCGTGGCGGCCGGCGACGCCACCACTGTTACCTCGGCCTTGGCGGTTTCCCCGCCGCCGTTCGACAGCGTCAGCTCGATTTTGTACTCGCCGGGCTTGTCGGGCACGAAGGTGGGGCGGGGCATGTCGGCAAGCAGAATAGCGGAGGCACTGCCGGCGGGGCGGCTGAGCAAAGCCCAGCGGAAGGTGAAGGGCCGGTTTTCGGTGTCGCGCGACTGCGTGCCGTCCAGCGTGACGGTAGTGCCCACGGGCGCGACCTGGTTGGTGCCGGCGTGGGCAATGAGGCGGTTGGCGCCCTGGCCCGTGCCCGGGCCGGGGTTCGGGTTGGGTTCGTTCTGGTCGTCTTGGCAGCCCGTAACGAGCAGGCAGGCAGCCAGGGCCGCAACCAGCAGGCGGTGTGTCAGCATCGGAAAAAGAAAAAGGAATGAAGGAAAATGCGGGGCTCAGCGCGCGGGCAGGGCCTCCAGTTCGCGCAGCAGTTCGGGTTCGATGGTTTCCGCTTCCGCAATGCGGTGAACAGCCCGCTGCACCGTCCCGCCGAAATTGCGGGCCGGGGAGAAGTAAGCCCCGCCGTAGTGCTCAAAGTTGATTTTTTTGGTGGCCAGCAGCCGCAGCAGATCCTGCATCTGCGGATGCTGAGTTACCACCGGCCGCGGGTCGTAGGTGTACTCGGGGCCCGATCCGCCCCGGCCCAGGTTGGCGCAGTGGGAATGCAGCACGTAGAGGTGCTGGCCGGGCGGCACTTCCACGGATATAAGATTGATGACAAGCCCATTCTGGGCCCTATTATCATCCGAAATGAACATCAGGCCCGGCGGCAGATCCAGCTTGATGGGTTGGCTGGTGGTGTTGTACAGGTTCAGGCACAGCATCACGGCGTCGCCGTTGCCCCAGTGGGCTTCGGTGCGCGGGTCTTCGACGCAGCCGTCGTAGGTGGGCCGGCCCAGCAGCACCAGGCCGGCGGGCCAGGTGAACGGGGTGCCCAGCGGCCGTTCGATAGATTGTCCATAACCCGGCTCAAAGTGCTTGGCGGGCTTGGGGGGCGCTTCTTTGGGACCAAACAGGTCGCAGCCCGTCAGGGTCAGGACGGCACTCAGCAGGCCCAGGAAAACAACGTGCTTCATCAGATGAGTTAAAAAGGTGGGCCCTGCCAGCAGGTCAGCGCAAGGGCAGGGCTGCCAGCTCACGGCGGGTTTGCTCGCTTATCGGCTCGTTGAAGGCAACTTTGGTAACGGCCCCAGCCACCGGGCCCGAGTAGGCCGCCACGGTCGAAAGCCGCTCGCCGCCGTAGTCCTCGAAGTTGATTTTCCTGGTTTCCAGCTGCCCGATCAGCTCTTGCAGGCCCGGGTGCTGGGTTACTAGCGGCTGGGCCTCGTAGGTCTGCCCGCCCGAAGGCGAGCGGGTGCCGCCGTTGGCGCAGTAGGTGTGCAGGCGGAAAAAGCGCTGCCCCGGCGGCACTTCGAAGGATATGCGGTTGACGATGATGCCGTTCTGCGTCTTCAAGGACTTGGCTATCCACATCAGCCCCGGCGGCAGGGTCACGTTGATGGGCTGGCTGGTGCTGTTGTACAGGTTCAGGCACAAGCTCACCATGCCCCCGTTGCCCAGGTTGCGCCGGTGCTGGTCGGCCTCCATCACGCAGTCGAGGTTGTCGTCGGCCGGCTCGCCGATGAGGGTGATGCCCGCCGGCCAGGTGAAGGCAGTACCCACGGGGCGCTCCTGCGAGGGGCCGAAGCCCGGCTCGTAGTGCTCTTCGGGCTCGGGTGCGGGCTCGTTGCCGCCGAAGAGCTTGCAGCCCGACACGGCCAGGGCCACGCTCAGCAACCCGAGCAGCAGACGGGGTTTGAGGAAATTCAGCATAACTCGTACGCCGGGAAAATGCCCCCGGGGCTTATTCGGTGTATTCCAGAAACAGCACGTTGGTCGAGCTCCACTGCCCTTCGCGGCCGTAGAAGTCCAGCGTGGCGGCCCCATCGGCGGTGTAGGCCCCGTCGACGCGGCTGCGCACCTTGAGCGGGCGCCCCTGGTAGCGGGCCGTGATGCGGTAGCGCCCGATGGGCAGATCGGCAATGGTGCCGGTAGTCAGGTCCACGCGACGGGTAAGCACAGTGCCGGTGGAGCCGTCAACCAACGGGCCGACCGGCTTGAAGGTGAAATCCACGTTTTCGCGGTCCTGGATGCCGGACATGAGGTCCGGATGCACATCGACCCAGCCCCCGTGCAGGGCACCGGGCGGGTCGGATTTGGGGCCGGTGATTTTCCAGGTAAAATCCCGGACTACGGCATCCTCTTCGGTGAAAGCCGCCATGCTGCTGGGTTCCAGGTCGAAGCGGTAGACGCGGCCGTTGTAGGGGCGGTTGTACTCGGCAATGGCCCGCCAACTGCCCCGCGTCACCCGGATGCGGTACATCCCGTTGGCATCGGTAGTGCCTTCCAGGTGGGTGTTGAAGAAGGCCGTGTTGTCCAGCAGTACCGTGATACCCGGCAGAGGCCGGCCCTGGGTATCGACCACCTTGCCGGTGGCGTAGCCGGGCCCGGCCGGGCTGGGTTTGGGGTCGGAGGAGCAGCCGGTGGCGAGGGCCAGCACCAGCAGCCCGGCTCCCGTAAAAAGCCGCCGCAGCGGCCACTGGCGAAAATTCGTCATCATGCGAGCAAGTCGGGAAGAAGGTGAAGGGCACCGCCAGCGGCACAGTATCCTGGGGCAGGCCAGCAGGAGCAGGGCTTCGCCGCGGCCGGCGCCCCCCACGTTGGGCGCAGAAAAGAGGAAGCGGTTCGGGCGGTCCGGCAAGTCCCGCCGCGGCGAAACGTGGTTGAAAGTTCGGCCACCGCCCGGGCGGCCTCAACCGGGTTCTGCCTGAAGCGGCGAATTCGGCGCCCCAAGCCGGCATTTCGCTGCTTTAACCCGCGGCCGCTGACGGGCCGGGTAGGAGCGGGGCGCGGGGTGCGGCTGAGGCGAACAAATGGCGGGTTGAGGCGCGGGTTTGCGCGGTTCGTCCGGTTTCTGCTGGGGTTAGCGGGGCGGGCGGCGGAATCTTGGCGGGATAAGCGGCGCCGTGGCTCTGGCCAGCGGGCCGCGGCACGCCTTTTTCCTTCCCGCCATGAACAGACTTTATGCTACCGGGCTCAGCCTCGCCCTGCTGTGCGCCGCCGTGCTAACGGCGCCGGCCCAGACCATCCGCCGCGTCAACAACAGCGGCGCGACGGGCGCCAACCTCTACGCCACCGCGCAGGCGGCCCACGACGCGGCCGTGCCCGGCGACGTGATTCACCTCGAGCAGTCGTCCAACGACTACGGCGCGCTGACCTGCACCAAGAACGTGCGCATCGTGGGGCCGGGCTACTTTCTCGACCGCACGCCCGGTCTGCAAGCCAATACCGCAACGGCCCGCCTGGGCAACCTCAACTTCGACCCCGGCAGCGACGGTGCCTCGATTACCGGCGTCACGGTCAACGGTGCCATCTCGGTGGCAGCCAGCAACATCCGCATCGAGCGCAACCGCGTGGATGGCGGCATTTACCTGGGCGGCAGCCTGAGCACGGCCATGTATAACACCTACATCCGGCAGAACTACGTGTCGGGCATTGTCAAAATCAACAGCGGGGCGCAGTGCTACGACATTCTGATTGCCAACAACCTGGTGTACAACGGCGGCGTCACCCTGCAAAGCAACGTGAGCGGCGAGTACCGCCACAACGTAATTGTCAACGGCAGCTCGGCCCTGCTGAAGGATTTCGTGGTGCAGAACAACTACTTCACCGGCAGCAACGTGTTCACCAACTGCACCGTGTCGCACAACCTAAGTTCGGGCAACAGCCTGCCGGCCGGCAACAACAACCAACTGAACGTGCCCGCCACGGCGGTATTTGAGCTGACGCCGGGCGCAGTTTACGACGCCCACTACCAGCTGAAAAGCGGCCCCAACCCGGCCCGCGGCACCGGCACCGGCGGCAGCGACATCGGGGCGTTCGGCGGGGCCGCGCCCTACGTGCTTTCGGGCATTCCGGCTGTGCCCAGCATCTACGAGTACAACCACGTGCTCAGCGGCACGCAGCTGCAGGTGACGCTGAGCACCCGCGCCAACAACTAGCCCGGCCATGCTGCACGCTCTTCGTTTGCTGCCGGGCGGCCCCCAGCTGGCGCAGCTGTGCGCCCTGCTGGCCCTGTGGCTGCTGGGCGCCGGCCCGGCCCCGGCCCAGACCATCACTCAGGCCGAGTACTTTTTCGGCGCCGACCCCGGCTATGGGCAGGGCACGCCCATTCCGGTAACGGCGCCCGCCCCGGCGCTGCGCAACCTCACGTTCACAGCCAACGTGGCCGGGCTCAGCGCGGGCTTTCACCAACTAGCGGTTCGCTCGCGCGACGCGGCCGGTAGCTGGAGCCTGCCCACACTGCGCAGTTTCTACTACGAGGCCGCCGCGCCCGCCGCGCCCAACGTTACCCGCGTGGAGTATTTCATCGATACTGACCCGGGCTTCGGCAACGGCACCGGCGTGCCGCTTACGCCCGCGCCGGTACTGACAACTGCCGCCTTCACGGCCGACGTGAGCGGCCTGGGCGCGGGCTTTCACCGGCTCTGCATCCGCTCGCGCGACGCGGCCGGGCGCTGGAGCCTGACGGCGGTGCGCAGCTTTTACTACGAGCCGGCCCTGGCCGCCGTGCCCAACGTTACCCGCGTCGAATACTTCATTGATACCGACCCCGGCTTCGGCAACGGCATTAGCGTGCCCGTCGTGCCCGGCCCGGACCTGGCCCGCTGGACTTTCTCGGTCGACGTGGGCGCGCTGGCCAACGGGCCGCACCGGCTGCTGCTGCGCGCCCGCGACGCGGCCGGCCGCTGGAGCCTGGTGCAAACCCGTGAGTTTGAGAAAACCGATTGCAGCTTCTCGGCCAACTACGCCGCCGGGCTGCCCGCGGGCAGCTACGCGCAGTCGCCGGGTTTGCCTTCGGCGCAGCTGGCCTTCAACTCGGCAGCGGGCAGCGGCCAGGGCACGCTGGTCAGCGATAACACCTTCATTCAGGCCGACTTCGGCAGCCCACGCAGCGTAAGCGAGCTGCGCCTGGCCCTGCAGGCCCAGGCCGCGGTCGAGCTGCGGGTGGAAATGCAGACCTCGGCCGACCTCAGCGCCTGGACCACCGCGGCCACCTACACCGTGCCGCTCGACGGCGGGCAGGTGTACCTGCTGGCGCGGGCGCTGCCGACGCCGGCCGCGAACGTGCGCGGCGTGCGAATTCAGTTCCAGTCGGCGCTGGGGCCGCTCACCAGCCCCATCCTGGTCAACGGCGCGGGCGTCTTCCTGGCCGGCTGCCCGCCCACCATCAGCAGCTTCACGCCCACGGGCGGGGCGGCCGGCACCAGCGTAGTCGTTACGGGCACCAACCTGACGGGCGCTACCGGCATCACCTTCGGCGGCGCCGCGGCGACGGGCTTCGCGGTTAATGGCGCGGGCACCCAGCTCACGGTGGCCGCGCCGGCCGGCGGCTCTACCGGCCCGATCTGCGTGACTACGCCGGCCGGCTCGGCCTGCTCGGCCAGCAGCTACACCTACCCGCCGGCCGCTCCCAGCCTGGCACTGACCTCCGCCGGTCCGCAGCAGATCTGCGCCGGCAACCCGCTGGGGCTGAGCTTTGCGGTGGGTGGTGCCGGTCTGCCCCCGGCCTCTACCATCACGGCCCAGCTCTCCGATGCCGGCGGCTCGTTTACCAGCCCCACCGTTATCGGGTCCACGGCTTTCGGCGGCGTCGGTACGGGCGTGGTGCAGGTGACCGTGCCCGCTTCGGCGGTGGCGGGCAGCCAGTACCGGGTGCGCCTCGTGAGCCCCAACCCAGTGCTGACCAGCAACGAAAGCGGGCTGTGGACCATCATCAGCCTGGCGGGCGTCACGGCCGCGTCGAACTCGCCGGTGCAGGCGGGCGCCACCATTCAGCTCACGGCCGGCGGGGTGCCCGCCGGCGCGGTCCTGCAGTGGAGCGGGCCGAACGGCTTTGCCTCGGCGCAGCCCAGCCCGCAGATTCCGAATGCCACGACCACGGCCGCCGGCACCTACACGCTGACGGTGAGCCAGGCAGGCTGCTCGGTGCAGCGGACCCTGAGCGTTTCAGTGGTGCAAAACCTGCTTTACACCGGTCAGTTCGCGGGTACGTTCTGCCCCGGCAGCAGCCTGAGCGTGCCCTATACCACCCAGGGTACCTTCGCCACCCCGACGGATATTTCGGCTTACCTGTTCGATGCCGCCGGGCCGCCCAATAATGGCACTATCATCGGAACCGTGCCCAATGTGAGCGGCACCAACCTGAGCGGCAGCATTCCGGCCACCATTCCGCTGAACGCCCGGCCCGGCCGCCGGTACCGCATCGTACTCATGGCTACGGATGGCAGCTTTGAAGTTGTGAACGACAACGGCAGCGACCTGACCATACAGGGCCGCTTTACCTGGACGGGCGGTACTTCGTCGGACTGGTTTGACGCGCGCAACTGGTCGTGTGGGCAGGTGCCCACGCGCAGCAGCACCGCCACCATTGCCAGCGGGCCGTTTCAGCCGGTGGTTACCGGCAGCGGGGCCGAGGTGGAAACCCTCAGCATCGAGCCCGGGGCAGCCCTGCAGGTTGTTTCCGCGCTGCGCCTGTACGGGAACGTATCCAACTACGGCACCTGGAGCGGGGCGGGGCAAACCATCTTCGCCGGCAGCGGCACGCACACCATCAGCGGACCCGTGCCGCTGCAACTGGGCGGAGTCGTCATCAATGCCGGGGCCACCCTGCGCCTGACGCAGCACCTGCACGTGGCGGGCAACTGGGTCAACAACGGCGTGTTTGATGCGGCCACCAACACCGTCGTGTTCAACGGCACCACGCCCCAGACCGTAGCCGGCACGGGGCAGCTTCGCTTCAACGGCCTGACGGTGCAGAACACCGCCGGCCTGAGCGTCGACGGCCCGGTGTACCTGCGGGGCAATCTGATGAACAACGGGCGTCTCATCACCGGCAGCCACCCGTGGTACTGCGTAGGTACCGCGGCTCAGACGCTGGGCGGCACCACGGCCACACCCATCCGCTTCCACGATTTGTTGATCCAAAACCCGGCGGGCGTGACGCTCACCAGTGCCTACGGCGTCAGCCACGTGCTCACCCTGACCTCGGGCAACCTGGCCTCGAACGGCCACCTGACGCTGCATTCCAGCGCCACGGGCACGGCCATGGTGGTGAACCCGGCCGGCGGCGGCGTAGTAACCGGCCGCGCCACCATGGAGCGCTTCATCACGGGCGCGGGCAGCAGCGGCTACCGCCACTACGCCTCGCCCATGCAGCTGGGCTCGGCCACCGTCAGCGAGTTTGCCGACGATTTGCCGCGCCTGGAGCTGAACCCGGCCTACAACACCCAGGGCAACACGGTGAGTCCCTTCCCGACCTTCTTCCAGTACGAGGAAAGCCGGTTGAACGCGGCAGCCAACGGGTTTGATCAGGGCTGGATGGTGCCCACGGCTGCCGACAACCTGCAGCCCGGCCGCGGCTATTCGGCCCAAACGGCTCCGACGACGACCGTCGACGTGAGCGGCCTGCTGCAGAACGGAACGCTCACCGTGCCGCTCACGCGGGGCGGGCAGGCGGGCTCGGGCTGGAACCTGCTGGGCAACCCCTACCCGGCCCCCATCGACTGGGACCTGGTGCCCGCCAGCCCGGGAGTGGACAAGGCGCTCTACGTATTTGCTCCCTCGGGGCCGTACACCGGCGCCTACCAGAGCTACGTCAACGGCATCGGCCAGAACGGCGGCTCGAAGGATGTGGCCGCCATGCAGGGCTTCTTCGTGCGCGCCACCGCAGCTTCGGCCACGCTTTCGCTGAGTAACGCCGTGCGCCACACCAGCTACCTGAGCCCGACTTTCAACCGCGCGGGCGCGGGCACCACCACCAAGCCCCTGGTTCGCCTGGAGGCACGCAACGCCCAGGGCCAGGCCGACGAGGCGGTGCTCTACTTCGAGCCCCAAGCCGGCCAGATCTACCAGCCGGGCTTCGACGCCTACAAGGTGCAGCTCAACGGCTCGGGCCGGCCCAGCCTCTGGAGCCAGGCCGGCAACGACGCGCTCAGCATCAACGGCCTGCCCGACCTGGCCACGGCCGGGGTGGTGCCGCTGGGTGTGCGCGTGAGCCAAGCCGGCCAGCACACGCTGGTGCTCACGGCGCAGCACCTGCCGGCCGGCACCCAGATAATGCTGGAAGACCGCCTGCTCGGCCGGCAACAGAACCTGGCGCTGGATTCGGTCTACCAGTTCACCATGCACCCCGACTCGGTGCGGCAGCGCTTCTACCTGTGGCTGCAGCCGCGCCTGACGGCCGCCGCAGTGGGGCAGTTGCAGGCCAGCGTGAGCCTATATCCCAACCCGACCGCGGGCGCGGTGACGCTCACGGTGGCCGGCCTGCGGGCGCCGGGCGCGGTGCCGGCCGAGGTGCTCAACTTCATCGGCCAGCAGGTGCGCACGCTCAGTCTGCCCGTGCGCCAGGGCCTCATCAGCCAGGAGCTGAACCTGCGCGAGCTGCCCGCCGGCGTGTATACCCTGCGCCTGCACACGGCCGAGGGCACGCTGGTACGCCGCCTGGTGAAACAGTAAGCCTCTCTTCCCATAGCAAAAGGGAACGTTAAACAACCCGTTGGGCATCCCGGCGGGCTGTTTGCTTTCCGGAGGGCCTTGGCTGCTGCCTCCGCCGGAAGCCGCCTCCCAGACCTTCCCCTGAACGCTCTGCCAATTGCCCAGAACGCCGGCACCGCTTTCGGGGCTTGCTGCCCGCGCTTCTCGGCACTTGCGGCCGGCCCGGCCCGGAAATGACCCGCCGCTGTCTCAACTCACCACTTCTAACCACTACGAACTCCATGAACCTTCCCGTCCTCGAGACCGAACGACTGCTGTTGCGCGGCCATCGGCCCGCTGATTTCGATGTGCTGCTGGCCATGTGGCAGCAGCCCGCTTTTTACCAGTACCTGAACGGTGCCGCCCTGCCCGAAGAAGAGGTGTGGAAGCGCATGCTGCGCAACGTTGGCCTCTGGGCGCTGCTGGGCTACGGCTACTGGGCCGTGGAGGAAAAAGCCAGCGGCACATTTATCGGGGCCGTGGGCCTGGCCGAGTGGCGGCGCGACATCAGCCCCTCACTCAGGGGCTTTCCCGAGGCCGGCTGGATTCTGGACCCCGCCTGCCACGGGCGCGGCTACGCCACCGAAGCGGTGCGGGCCAGTCTGGCCTGGGCCGATGCGCAGCCGTTGCCGCCGCGCACCGTGTGCCTGGTGCACGCCGACCACGCGGCCTCGCTGCGCGTAGCGGCTAAATGCGGCTACGCCGAGTTTGCCCGGACGCAGTACCACCAGCAACCCGTAGTGCTACTGGAGCGCTGTTCAACTACCGTTTGAGGCCTGCCCCGGCCGGGGCTTGGGTTGAGGTGGTCTACCGCGGTGCCGCCATGATTTTGGGTCTGGCTCGAATTTAAGCCCCCGGCCCAGCCGCTAGACGGCACGTGCTCAAACCAACAGACAGGCCCGCCGGCATGCCGGCGGGCCTGTCTGTTGAAACACGTATGGTTTAGGTTGTTGGGGAGCTATCTGCTACATGGCAGCTTTGGAAAACCGTTGCCAAGCTTCTTCAAAGCTCTGTTGTAACAAGGGCTGGGCCTTGAAATGCTCTTCAAAATACTGGGCCAGCATATTGTTGTCGGTCCAATAGCCACAGTTGTCGGCCCAGGGTAAGGCTACAATGGGGTTTCGCTGCCTGTCGAAGCCAATTTCCCTTTGGGGAATGCCCGTTTCAGTATCAACCTCAAGGTACCAATGCGCAACACCGTCGATTAGATGCTCGAAGTCAGGGTTGGCGGCTGGTAGAAGTGAAGATAGAATACTGCCAATTAGCTTCCAGAAGAGAACTTGCCAGTAAGGATCTGGCTCAGAAGGCTTGTCGATTGGGTTAGGGAACTGCAGATAACGATAAACCATAGCTCAATGTAGCTTCAATAATCATCAGGCAGCGGCTGATGAGACGCTAGCAATGCAAGGGCTTCTTCTCGACTCATGGCAGTGAAGTAATCGATTACCCAGCAGCTCCAGACGGAGCCCGGGGAGCCTCCCAAACCCTTTCCGGCAGCAAGGGCATGGGTTGGGAGGCTCCAAACCCTTCCCCAGGCGAAGTTTGCCGTTTGGGAGGCTCCCAAACCCCTCACCAGCCGAAGTAGTCGGTTTGCGGAGCTCCGCAAACCTGTCTCCGCACGTAGAAAGTCACTTGAGGAGCTCCACAAACCATTTTCCGCGTGCCGAAAGTCATTTGTGAAACTCGGCAAACCATTTTCCGCATGCGGAAAGTCATTTGTGAAACTCGGCACACCCGTTTCGGCCCCGAACCAGGCGGGGCAGTCCTGCGCCGGCCGGCGGCAACCCGCCAGACCTGGGCGGCGCACCAACCCAATGGCTGCCCGAGGCCCGGCAAAAGGGCTGATTTTGGCCGGGCGCCCCGCTGAAGGTCGGCCGCTGTCGCAGCGGGATGCCCGCCACGAAAAAAGCGGCGCCGGTTGCCCCGCGCCGCTTTGTCTGACTGCTGTAGGTTGGGTTAAGCCGCCGCGGCGGCCACAGCCTTTTTGCCCTGTTTCTTGCGCTCCTTTTTCAGGCGATTCAGCCACATGATGGTGCCGGTGACGGGGAAGGTGACGCCCAGGATGCAGGTGATGAGGGCCACGATTTTGGAGGGCGTGCCGTAGATGGCGCCGGTGTGCACGGGCTTGAAGGTGCGGCGCACGCGCTGGCCCAGGTTGCGGTCGTTGAAGCGGAGCTGGCCGAGCACCTGGCCCGAGTACTGGTCGAGGTACAGCTCGTCGGTGGCGCCCTCGTAGGCGGCGTTGGCCGAGGTGGTCATCACGCGCACGGCCTCGGTCGAGTCTTTGGGCAGCGAAACGGCGTAGGAGAGGGCGTCGGGCACCTGTTGCCGGGCCACGTTGAAGGCCTGGCTGTAGCCCAGCTTGCCACCCACCGCCAGGGTCGATTTGGGGGCTTCGGGACCTTTGGGGTCGGAGCTGGTAACGGCGAAGATGCCGTTGTTGAACCACTCAAACGACCAGGCCAGGCCGGTGAAGGCAAACACGAACAGGAACAGGGCCGAGTAGAAGCCCAGCACGATGTGCAGATCGTGGTTGAGGCGCTTCCAGCTCGCATCCCACTTTACCTTCAGGCGCTGCTTGAGCACCTTGCCGGTGGCCGGAATCCACAGCACCAGGCCCGTGAGGATGATGACCAAAAACAGCAAGGTGCTGGTGCCCACAATCCACTTGCCCACCGGGCCGCCCACCATACCGCGGTGCAGGGCCATCATGGTGTAGAAAAACGTGTCGCGGTAGTTGTAGGGGCCCACCACGGCGCCGGTGTAGGGGTTCACAAAGTAGGTGGGGCCGCGCCCGCCTTCGCCGCCGCCTTTCCCGCCCTTGCCGCCTTTCTCGCCCTTGCCGCCCGGCTCACCCTTGCCTTCGGCGCGGGCGTTTTCGCCGCCCGCACGGGCTTGGTCGCCCCGCTGGCCCTTGCCGCCTTCTTTCCCGCCTTCCTTGCCGGGGCCACCGGCCAGGCTCACCTCGGCGGTGCGCAGCGGGTCGGCGTAGATTTTCAGGCCGGTAACCTTGGATTTGGGCGGCGCCACGGCCTGCACGGCGGCTACCAGTTGCTCGGGCGTGAGGCGCTGCGGGGCGGCGTGGGCCACAAAGTACCGCTCGGGGTGCAGGCTTTGCTCCAGCTCCTTCTCGAACACGAGCACGGCGCCGGTAAAGCACACCACGGCAATAATCAGCCCGGCGGCGAGACTGAGGTAGAGGTGAATGTTACGCAGGAAAATCTTCATGACGGAAGCCGGAGGGGCTGGTATGCCAAACCCACCGGACCCGGCAGAAGGCCTGGGCGCCGGTGGGCAGGGCGGCAGCGAAAAAGGGTAGGGGTTAGGTTAGAGCTTGTAGGTGAGCGTGGCCGAGTAATTGCGCGGCGCGATGGGGTTCACGCTGTTGTCGTCGTGCAGGTTGTAGCTCAGCTCGTCGAGGAGGTTGGCCAGCTTCACCCGCAAAGCAAACCGCTGGTAGCTGTAGCCCAGCGAGGCGTCGAACAGGGTGTAGTTGGGAATTGAGATGAGCTTGTAGGTGTCGGGGGTAACGTTGCCCTGGGCGTCGCGCAGGATACGGGGGTTGCGGCCGGCCAGCTTGTCGCCCACGTAGTAGCCGGTTACGCCGGCGGTCAGGCCCTTCAGCGCGCTGTTTTCGAAGGTGTAGAACAAGCTCAGGTTGGCGGTGTGGGCGGGGTTGTAGCGCAGGCGGCTGTTGTTTTCGTAGAGGCTGCTCTTGGTGTAGGCCGTGTGGTTGTAGCTGTAGCCGGCAATGAGCGAGATGCCCAGGTAGGGCTTGCTCTGCACATCAACCTCCACACCCTTGCTGGTTACCTGGCCGGCCAGCTCCTGGGCCGTGGGGCGGTTCTTGTTGAAGGCCGGGTTTTCGAGGCCGGGGGCCAGGAACTGCTGGATGGTCTGCGCCTGGTTATTGTTGACGATGTGGTAGGCCGTCACGTTGGCCGAGAGCACGCCGTTGAACAGGTCGTTTTTCACGCCCACCTCAACCTGGTCGATGATGGAGGCCGGCAGCGGGGCGCCGTTGACGTCGATGCC
This sequence comes from Hymenobacter sp. B81, assembly GCF_044628455.1. NCBI lineage: Bacteria > Pseudomonadati > Bacteroidota > Cytophagia > Cytophagales > Hymenobacteraceae > Hymenobacter > Hymenobacter sp. B81. Next base: position 513,948 of record NZ_JBIYZW010000001.1, read on the forward strand.
GCTGTTGGGGGCGAAGGAGTTGGCGTAGGAGGCAAACAGCGAGGTGTTCTTCACCGGCTGGAACACCAAACCCAGGCGGGGCGAGAAGGCGTTGTCGAAGCGGCGGTTCTGGTCGAACTTACCCGTGGCGAAGGTGTACACGTCGCTGGGGGTTTCCTGGTAGCTCCAGCGCAGGCCGGCCAGCATCTTCAGCTTCTCGGTGATGGTCACCAGATCCTGCACGTAGAAGCCGGCGCGGCGGGTGCTGCCCTTGGTGAGCTGGTTGCGCTTGAGGTCATCGAAGCCATTCACCGCCCCGGCGGGGCGCGTCAGCTCGCGGCTGGGGTCCAGCACGTTGATGTTGTCGTAGGCGGCGGCCGTGTAGCTCAGGTTGTTGGTCAGGTACTGGTCGGCGTCGGCACCCACCAGCAGGGTGTGGCCCAGGAAGCCGGTGTGGAACGAGCCGGTCAGGTCGAGCTGAGCCAGGAAGTAGTTCTCGGAGTTTTCGCTGCGCTGCAGGTTACGCGTCCAGTTGCCGCGCAGGGCCGGGTTGGTTTTGCCGTTGTTGATGCCGATGGGGCGGGCGCCGCTGCGCTGCTCCACGTCGTAGCGCTGGAAGCCAGTGACGGCGCGCACCTGCCAGGTGTCGTTGAGGCGGCTGGTGAGGGTAGCCGTGGCGCTGGTCTGGCGGGCGGCGTTGTTGGCGCCGGCCACGTTCAGGAAGCGCGTGCGCGACTCCAGGATTTCGTAGTCGATGGCGCCGATGCCGAAGTCGGGCGTGCGGTTGTCGCGCAGGTAGTCGCCTTCCACCACCAGGTCGGTCTTGGGCGTGAGCTTGAAGAGTAGCGAAGGATTCACGTAGAAGCGGTCCGACTCCACTCCGTCGCGGAAGCTGTTGCCCTGCTCGTAGGTGGTGTTGAGGCGGTAGGCCACCTTGTCGCTCTTGCCCACGGCGCCGTACACGTCCACCATCGGCTTCCAGAAGCCGAACGAGCCGGTGCGGATGCCCACCGAGCCACCCTGCTCAAACTTGGGCTTCTTGGTGACCAGGTTCAGCACCCCGCCGGCGGCCACGTTGCCGTACAGGATAGCGGCGCTGCCCTTGAGCACTTCCAGGTTTTCCAGCGACGAAGCTTCGGGCATGATGCCGTTGTTGAAGCGCACCCCGTTCTTAAAGGTGTTGTTCGAGCCGTAGGCGAAGCCGCGGCTGCCCAGCTCTTCCTGCGTGCCGCCGGTGGCCGCCATCACGTACAGGCCCGGCGTGTTCACGATGGCATCGCTCAGGCGCAGCACCTGCTGCTGCTCCAGGGTCTCCTGGTTCACGGTGAGCACGGCCTGGGGCAAATCCAGAGGCCGCACCGGCATCTTGCCCACGCTGGTCGGGCGCTGGTTGATGGTGCGCGTTTCGGTGATTTTCACCTCCGAGAGCTGCTGCGAGCTTTTCACCAGGGTAATGGCGGGCAGGCTGGTGGTGCCCTTGGCAGCCACTTCCACCTCGATTTCCTGGGTTAGGTAGCCCAGGTAGGCCACGGCCAGCGTCTGCTTGCCGGCCGGCACCTTCAGGCGAAACGAGCCGTCGGTGTTGGTGCTGGTGCCGATGGTGCTGCCCTTTACCATCACCGAAACCTGCTCGGCCTGCTGCCCGTCGGCCAGGAGTACGCGGCCGACTACCAGTCCACCCGCCAGCGGATTGTTCGTGGTCGGAGTGTCGCCCGAATGGCGGAGGCGCAGCCCGGCGGCTTGTACGGGAGTGGCCAGGGGAGCAAGGGTCAGGAGCAGGAGCGGAAGGGTGCGGCGCATCGAGTTATTTAGACTCATTCAAAATTTATGCAAAGCAACGGTCTGTTTAGATTCAATCCAAATACTGCCTCCGATTTCCCCGCATTTTTTTGCCTGCCCCGCGGGCGGTTCGCGCTTCGGGCGGGAAGTAGGTGGCCTTACCCGCGCCGAATGCCTGATATTGCCAACATGAACGCCTCACCCGCCGCCGCCCTGCATGCCTACCTGCACGAGCGTCTGGGCGTGCCCCCGGAGCAGCTGCCCGCGCTGGCCGAGTTGTTTGAGTTGCGCCAGCTGCGCCGCCACGAGCTGCTGCAGGCCGCCGGCGAGCGGGCCCGGCACGGAGCCTTCGTGGTGAGTGGCTGCCTGCGCAGCTACGTAATAGACCCGCGCGGCAAGGAGCACATCCTGCAGTTTGCCCCCGAGCAGTGGTGGGTGGCCGATCAGTACAGCCTGCGCCACCAGGTGCCGGCCTTGTTTGCCATCGACGCGGTGGAGGACGCCGAGGTGCTGCTGTTTGGCCCGGCCTTTTACCAGCGCCTGGGCCAGCTCACGCCCGCGGTAGCAGGTCGGTTTCAGGACTTGCTGCTGGCCAGCATCCACGTCATGCAGAAGCGCCTGGCCCTGACGCTGGGCGCCCCGGCCGAGGCGCGCTACCTGGACTTCGTGCAGACCTACCCCACGCTGGCCCGGCGCCTGCCCCAGCGCATGATTGCCGCCTACCTGGGCGTCACGCCCGAGTCGCTGAGCCGCATCCGGCGGGAGCTGGCCGGGCAGTAGGCCGCGGCCGAACCGGGCGCATTTCTTACCCTACATCAAGGCGCCGCGCCGGGGGCGGGGGTAATTTTGCGGCATACCTATTCAGGAAGCCCGATGAACCGGAAAGCCTTTCTCAAGTCCCTGACGCTGCTTCCCTTCGCCTACGCCATGAATCTGCAAGAACTTCATTCCGTCGCCAGCTCCTTTAAGCAGGGCCGCCGCCTGCCCGCGCTGTTTATCGGGCACGGCTCGCCCATGAATGCCCTCGAAGACAACGCCTTCACCCGCCGCCTGCGGCAGCTGGGCGAGGATCTGCGCCGGGTGCAGCCGCCCAACGCCATTCTGGTGGTTTCGGCGCACTGGCTTACCCGCGGCTCGTTCGTGACGCTGAACGAGCGGCCCGAAACCATCCACGATTTCGGCGGCTTTCCGCAGGAGCTGTTTGATATGCAGTACCCCGCGCCCGGCGCGCCCGACTACGCCCGGCAAACCCTGGCGCTGGTGCCCGACCTGCACGGCTCCGACGAGTGGGGCCTCGACCACGGCACCTGGACGGTGCTGCACCACCTGTTCCCGGCCGCCGACGTGCCGGTGTTCCAGCTCAGCCTCGACTTCCACAAAACGCCCGAGCAGCACTTTGCCCTGGCGGCCCAGCTCCGGCAGCTGCGCGAGCGGGGCGTGCTCATCATCGGCTCGGGCAACGTGGTGCACAACCTGCGCCAGAGCATGCCCAAGCTCATGGCCGGCGACGCCACGCCCTACGCCTGGGCCACCGAGTTCGACGAGTTCGTGAAGCGGAAAATCGACCAGCGCGACTTCGGGGCCCTGTTCGACGTGCAGCAGGCCGGCGCCAGCGGCCCGCTGGCCGTGCCTACGCCCGACCACTACTGGCCCCTGTTATACACCCTGGCTCTGGCCGAAAAGGACGAGGACATCCAGCACGTATTCGAGGAAGTGAGCTACGGTGGACTGAGCATGCGCAGCCTGGCCGTGGGCTGATAAGCCGGTGCCGCCGACCTGCAAACACGGCGAGGCCCGGCAACTACCCATTGCCGGGCCTCGCTGTAGCTACTGGAAACGTAAGCTCCGCGGTAAATTGGCTGGGGCTTAGTTGCAGCGCAGCGCCAGCCAGCGCAGCTGAGCGGCGGCCTCAGCCGGGCCGCGGTATACCAGCTTGCCGCCGTGCAGCTCGCCGGTGTACACTTCTACTTCGGGGGAGTCGCGGTGCAGAAACACCCGTACCGACTCGCGGCGGCCGGGCCGCACGTAGGTTGCGCCCGCAACCTCGTTTTCCGGCCAGCATACTTCATAAAACCCGGCGTCGACCAACTGCACATTCAGCATAGCTTCGTTGTTGTTTGGCCGCAATACACCAATTCGATCGGGGTTGGTTCCTGTTTTATTCCGGACTAGTGAAAATTATTTACGGAAAAATTCTGTATTCGGTCGCTATGGTCGGCCCACGAAAAACCCCGCAGCCGGGCTTCGCGCTCGACTGCGGGGCTACGGGTTAAGCCGGCCGGGGCTAGCCTTTCAGCTTCTGCTCCACCAGGGCAATTACGTCCTTGTTGCCGCTGGCTTTGGCGGCGGCCAGCAGGGTAGTGCCCTGGCCATCGGCGGCTTTGGGGTCGGCGCCGCTGGTCAGCAGGAATTCCACGATGGCCTTATGCCCCTGGGCGGCGGCGGCTACCAGGGCGGTTTCCTGGCCGGCGTCCTTGGCGTTGATTTGGGCTTTGTGCTGCACCAGGGCCTTCACCACCGCCAGGTTGCCGTTGGTGGCCGCCGTAATGAGGTAGCTGGTGCGGAAGCCGGGCATCACCTCGATGGCCGCGTTGGGGTCGGCGCCGCCCTTGAGCAGGGTTTCCACGCTGGCCGCGTCATTTTTCATCACGGCTTTAAACAGCTCCTTGTTGGTCGTCTGGGCCGCGGCCGAAAAAAACAGGCCCAGCGTCAAGGCCATCAGGAGTAAGCTCTTCTTCATGATTGGGGTAAGTAAGCAAACGAGCGAAGCAGCGAAAATACTGGCTGGGTGCCATTTTACTCGCTTCGGTAGCGGCGCTTTATCTTAAGCAGCGGAAAGTCAGGCAGAAAGAATCGGAGCGGTAAAATCGGTGAATCAGACCGTTTAAGGCTGGTTTGTGTATTCCGAATCCGGTACCGCTGCTGCGGCATCAGCTGCCCTGCTCGGTCTTAATATTTTACTACTTGCTGCCGTAGCACCTGACCCGAGCTCAACTCCACTGTCAGCAGGTACAGGCCGGCCGGCTCGCCCGTCAGGTCGAGGCGCAGCGGCTGGCCGCCGGGCAGCGGCGAAAAGGAACGCAGGAGGCGGCCGCTGGGGTCCAGCAGCTGGACGCGGCGGGCCTGCTGCCCGGCGGCCAGCTGCACGGTTAGCGCGCCCGCGGTCGGGTTGGGGTAGAGCTGCGCGGGCCGTTGCGCCCGGCCCTTGCTTACCGCCGTGATGACGCTGGCATTGGTCCAGTACACCCGCTCGTCGCGCTCCTGAATCATGAAAATCTTGCCGTCGGAAACTTCCACGAAGTGCTGCGGGCTGCGCTGCAGGAATTCGTCCAGGCCCAGGCCAAACTGAATGCGCAGCCAGCTGCGGCCCTGGTTGTCCGAGACCAGCGTGCCCCCGGTGTTGGGGCTGCCCCGCCGCGAGCTGTACCAGTCGCCGTTGCGGGCAAAATGCACGCGGTTGAGCAGGGCACCGTCCCACCACCAGCTGCTGTGCAGGGCCGGCTGCACCGTCCAGTACGCCGCTGGGTTACCGGTTTCCGCAATGCTCTTGCTCAGGTTCAGGGCTACGCCAAAGTTGCCGCCCGAGCCGTTGAAGCTTAGCAGCAAGGAGTCCTGAGGGCTGACGACCAGCGACGTGGCCTGGTACAGAGTGAGGTTGGCGAATCCCACGCCGCGGTCGATGCGCACGGGCAGGTGCTGCCAGCTCAGGCCCTGGTCGGTGGAGGTGTAGAGACCGGGCTGGTTGGCGCGCACGTCGTCGGCCACGGTCAGGTACAGCCGCCCGTGGCGGTCGGCGGCCAGGTGGTTGACGAAACGCCCCGCGCCCAGCCCGCCGTTGCGGGCCGTCCAGGTCTGGCCCTGGTCGGCCGAGAAAAACACCCCGCTGCCCACGAAGCCATCCACAAAATCAATCATGCCTGTGCCGGCCAGCAAGTTGCCCTGCGCCGTTTCCAGGAACTCGGCGACGGGGTAGGGCGAGGCCAGCGCGACGGAGTCCCAGCTGCTGCCGCCGTCGGCGCTGCGGTACACCTTGCCCGGTCCGCCGACCAGCAGCCAGCCGGCCCGCGTGACGTGGATGGCCCCCAACTGCCGGGCCCGCAGCACGCGCGTCCAGGAGCGGCCCTGGTTGCTGGTGCGCCACACCCCGGTTTCGGCCGTGGTCAGCAGGGTGGAGTCGCCGGTAGCAGCCAGGCCAAACTTCAGGCCGCCGGGGAAGTCGCGGGTAGTGCGCCAGAAGCTTTGCGCCCGCGAGGGCGCGGCCAGGCCCAGCAGCAGCAAGAGCAGCAGCAGGCAAAAATGCAGGCGGGAAGGGGTGCGGCAGAAGCGGTAAGCGGCAGTTTTCATAGCGTAGGGCAGGCCGGGCGGGTGAGCTGGCAAACCTACGTCCTGCCGCTCAGCGGCGAAATCCCATGTAAATGTGAGCCTTGAACATGCAACCCGTCCGCCAACCGGGCGCTCTAGCCGGCCACCGTAGCCGCCGCGTGCCGTCGGCCCTGGCTCTGCGCGAGGCTGCTGGCCAGCACAATCTGCAGGGCGTGGTAGAGCATGAGCGGCAGCAGCAGCGTGCCCGTGACGGCCGAGCCGGCGAACAGCACCTTGGCCAGCACCGTGCCGTGCACCAGCGACTTTTTCGAGCCGCAGAATACGGCCGTCAGGCGGTCTTCGGGGGAGAAACCCAGCAGGCGGCTCAGCGCCGTAATCAGGCCGTAGACCAGTAGGAACAGGGCTACCATGCCCGCGGCCAGCCCCAGCAGCTCGGTCCAGCCGTAGCTGCGGAACACGTCCCGGGCAAACGACTCGCAGAACGAGGTGTACACCATCAGCAGGATGATGATCTGGTCGAAGCGGCGCAGGCCGGCCTTGTGGCGCTCGGCCCAGGCGCCGTAGCGGCCGTGCAGGGCCACGCCCAGCACCACCGGCGCCAGCACCTGCAGGGTCAGATCGAGCACCAGCCCGCCCACCGAGCCGCCGCCGCTGCCGGTGTGCAGCACCGCACTCACCCACAGCGGCGTGAGCACGATGCCCAGCAGGCTGGAAATGCTGGCGTTGAAGATGGCCGCCGGCATATTACCCCCCGCAATGCTGACCATCACCACCGAGGTAGAAACCGTGGAAGGCAGGGTGCAGAGGTAGAAAATACTGATCCACAGGGCTTCGTCGGAGCCCGCGCCGCCCAGCCAGGGGCGCAGGGCCAGGCCCAGCAGCGGAAACAGCGCGAAGGTGCTCAGCTGCACCAGCGCGTGCAGGCGCCAGTTGCGCATGCCCAGGCGCAGCTTTTCGGGGCTGAGCCGCAGGCCGTAGAGAAAGAAAATCAGGGCCACGCCCAGCGAGGTAACCGCCTCCCAGGGCACGGGGCTGGCCTTGCTGCCGATGGCGGGCGCGAGGTAAGCCAGGGCCACTACCGCCAGCAAGGCCAGCAGAAACCAGTCGAGGCCGAAGCGCGCCAGCAGGGCGAAAAACCGGGTAGCGGGCGAGGGAGTAGCGGGGGGAGTGGGCGTCATGGGTGGGGAGCGGCGCAGGGCGAAAAGGACAGGGGCAATAACTTGGGGCGCTTAGCCGGCCGGGCGGGTGAGGCGGTAAGCCAGGCTGCCCAAAGCCACCAGTACCAGCACCATGGACGTCCAGCCCACCCAGCGCGGGCGCTGGTCGGCCCGCGGAAACAAGGCCAGCAGCACGAAGGAGGCCAGCAGCGCCACCGAGCCGACAATCTTGGCGGGGTTGCCCTGCATGATGTCGGTGACCGTGACGACGAGGCAGGCGGCGGCGGTGAGCCAGTACAGCAGGGCGACGCGGTGGGGAGCGGGGCGGTTCATGGGCAGAGGGCAGTTAAACGGGCAAAGAAAGCGGCAGGGGGCCACAAGCCTAAACGAAGCCCCGCGCCGGGCGTTCGGCCGGGCCGCCCGGGATGCCCGGAAAAGGCCAGTTCCGGCGCGGGTGGCGGGGAGCAGTCGGGCCAGCTCAAAGTACCCGGGCAAAGCACCGCCGGTAGGCTGCCCCTGACAGTGGGCCGGCCGGTCACAAGTGGGGCGAGAAATTCCTCGAATGTGACAGCGCCTGTCACATTCCCGCCAGCTAAAACGGGGAATGTGACCTAGATAGGAGCCGCGCCTCGACGCCCAGGCCTAAGCTCTAACATCTAAACTCTACACCAGCTACTCCACCATTACCGGGGGCGCGGCGGCGTGGGTTTTGCGCAGGGGCAGCTCTGGCACCAGCAGCGTGATGCCCAGGCCCAGGGCCACCAGCACCATTACCAGCCGGTAGATGCGCGCGATGGAGCTAACGAAGGCCTGCCGCACCAGCGGCGACTCGGCCCGGCCCGGGGCAGTGGCAGGCAGCGCCGGGCCTTCGCCCACTACCACCTGGGCGGTGGCGGGCGGCGTAGGTTGGGGCGGCAGGGCGCGGGCGAGGCTCATGGTGAGCACCGTGCCCAGGGCCGCGGCCGCCACGGCCCCGCCGATCTGCCGGAAAAACTGCACCGCCGAGGTAGCCTGACCCATCAGCTGCGGCTCGATGGCGTTCTGAATGGCCAGGGTGTAAAGCGGCATGCTGGGCCCCGCGCCCAGCCCGCACACGAACACGTACAGCAGCACTTGGCCGTAGGTGGTGCTTTCCGACAGGGTGCTCATCAGAAACAAGCCCAGCAGCAGCAGGGCATTGCCGGCCAGCATCCAGCGGCGGTAGTGGCCGAAGCGCGACACCATCTGCCCGGCCAGCATCGAACCCGACACCACGCCCAGCGACAGCGGAATCAGGCTGGTGCCCGCCCGCGTGGCCGACTCGCCCAGCACGTTGACCATGAACAGCGGCTCGAAGATGATCAAACTCAGAAAGCCGCCGCCGAGCAGGAACACGGCCGCGTTGGCGGTGCTGAACACGCGGCTGCGAAACAGGCTCAGCTCCAGAATGGGGTTGGCCGAGCGCAGGGACTTAAGCACGAACAAGGTCAGCAGCAGGGCCGAAGCCGCCAGCAGCCCCAGCGTGAGCGGCGAGGTCCAGGGGTACGCGGCCTTGTTGAGCTGCAGGGCCACAATCAGCGGCACCAGGCCCGTAATGAGCAGCAGGGTGGCCAGGTAGTCGAGGCGGCGGGCCTCGGCGGTGGGGCGCAGGGCGGGCATGTGCGTGACGATAAACCACAAAGCCAGCGCGCCCAGCGGCACGTTCACGTAGAACACCAGCCGCCAGCCCGCCACGCCCGGCAGCAGGTTGTCGCCGTGGTCGGTGAGCAGGCCGCCCAGAAACGGGCCCAGCACCGACGAGATGCCGAACACCGCCCCCACAAAGCCCTGGTAGCGGCCGCGCTCGGCGGGCGGAAACAAGTCGGCAATGACGATGAAAGCCATGGCAAACAGCCCCGCGCCGCCCAAACCTTGAATGGCCCGGAACACGATGAGCTGCGTCATGCCGTCGCCGAGCAGGGGCAGGGGCCCAAACTCGCCGGCCAGCCCGCACAGCACCGAACCGAGTAGAAACACGCCGATGGCCACCAGCTCGATGGCGCGGCGCGAATAGGTGTCGGCTAGCTTGCCGTAGATGGGCACCAGGGCCGTGCTGGCCACCAGGTAGGACGTTGCCACCCAGGTAAAGCGGTCGAGTCCCTGCAAATCGGCCACGATGCGCGGCAGGGCGGTGGAGACGATGGTTTGGTCGAGGGCACCCAGGAACATGGCCAGCAGCACGCCGGCCAGCGTGAGCATCCGGTCGTTGTGGGTAAGGGGGTGGGTCATGGAGCTTGGGGAGTGGACTGAGGCGCGGAAAGAAAGAGGCGCAATAAGCTGCTCGTGTAAGGCGCCAAAGGCCGTAAGGTTATCAAACGGCCAGGTAACCGGCCGCGAACGAAACCCGCTCAGCGCAGCTGCAACGTTCACCCGATCAGCGCGCGGCCGCTCCCCCGAGCGTTGGGGAAGAGGCCGGAAGCGGCGCGCGAAGGTGCTGATACGGGAAATGGCGGCCGGAGTAGACGAGTAGCCGATTCAGCCGCGGAATAAAGCAAAAAGGCCCCTGACCCGGGGCGGGCACCGGCCCGGAGCGCCCGCGGGTTGCTGCTGGCTGACCACTCCTTTTTTCAGGGCATTCCGCCCCTACCTTTGCCGCCCAATCAGGGTAAACTACCCGCATTATTCTGGCTTTAGCCCCCGAGCACGGTATCGAATGGATTTTCTGGATGCGACGCTGGCCCTGCTCTGCGCCTTTGCTTTTCTGGCGGGCTTTATCGATTCGATTGTGGGCGGCGGCGGGCTGATTCAGCTGCCGGCCATGCTGCTGCTGCTGCCGGGCGTGCCGGTGCCCACGGTGCTGGGCACCGGCAAGGTGTCGTCGCTTGCCGGCACCTCGGCGGCCTTTCTGCGCTACGCCGGGCAGGTGCCCATCCGTTGGCCGGCCGTAGGCTCGGCGGCGGTGGCGGCGGGTATCTTCTCGTTTTTGGGGGCGCGGGTGGTCAGCCTGCTTCCCTCCGAGCTGCTGCGGCCCCTGGTGCTGGGGCTGCTGGTGGTCATTGCCGTGTACACCTTTTGGCGCAAGGACTTCGGCTCGATTCACGCCCCGCGCCTGCCCGCGCGGCGCGAGCCGCTGTACGGCGCGCTAGTGGGCTTGCTGCTGGGTTTCTACGACGGCTTTTTCGGCCCCGGCACCGGCAGCTTTCTGCTCTTCGCCTTCGTGGGTTTGTTCGGCTACGACTTCCTGAGCGCCTCGGCCTCGGCCAAGCTCGTGAACATGGCCACCAACCTGGCCAGCCTACTGTTTTTTGCCTACTCCGGGCAGATTCTCTGGTACGTGGCCCTGCCCATGGCCGCCTGCAACATGCTGGGCTCGACGCTGGGCGCCCGGCTGGCCGTGCGCCGCGGCGTGGGCTTCGTGCGGGTACTGTTTCTGCTGGTGGTGGGCGCCATCATCCTCAAGCTGGGCTGGGAAACCTTCGGCGCCTGACGCGGGCCTGAAACGCAGGCGCGGGCTTCCCCGAGCCCCCGGGTAGTCGGGAAGGCCGGAGAAGCCCGCGCGGCGGTCGGGGGCTGATGAAGCGGCGCTTATTATTCGCCGCGCATGCCGGGCACGGCGTTGCCCTGGTTGCCCTGCACGTTGGGAATGCCCATTTTCTTTTCGCGCTGCTGCTGGTAGCGGGCAAACTGCGCGGGTGTGAGCACGTCCTTGAGCGCGCTCAGCCGCGACTGGCCGATGTCGTCGATGAGGGCGTTGAGCTTGCGCAAATCGTCGCGGTGCTCGAGGCGGGCGGTTTCCACCTGCCGCACGCTGCGCTCGTTGATTTCCTGCACCTTCACTTCCTGCTGGGGCGTCAGACTCAGGGCCTGCTTCAGGTTTTGGGTAAGGGCGCGGGCCTGGTTAGTAATCTTGGTATCGTCGGGCTTGGGCGCCGGAGCCGAAATAGCGGGCTGGGCGGCCGAAGCGGTTTTGGGCGCGGCTGGGCGGGGTTTGGCCTTGGTGGTCTGGGCCCAGGCGGCGGGGGCGCTCAGCAGCAGGGCGGCGAACAGAATGCGTTTCATGCGGGAACGGAAGCTAAAGAAGCGGGTGGGGAAAGCCGAAGCGGCCGGAGCGGGCACGAAAATATGATGCCAGAATGATCCGTGCTGCCCCTAACACCGGCGGCCGCCGTTTTATTCCCCGTTCCGGCCGCCAGGGCCGACGGACCGGGCGTGTAACCTTTCCGCCGCGCTTGCATAGAAGCATAGCATGAAGCAGCACAACCGCCCCAACTGGCTGGCCCTGGCCGGCATCGGCGCCGCCGTGGCCGCCGCGCTCTGGACTTCCCGCCGCGGCTCCTACCGCCTGCGCGGCCGCGTGGTACTCATCACCGGCGGCTCGCGGGGGCTGGGCCTGGTGCTGGCCCGGCAGGCCGTGGCCGAGGGCGCCCGCGTAGCCATCTGCGCCCGCGACGCCGACGAGCTGGAGCGGGCCCGCCAGGAGCTGGCCGCCGGCGGGGCCGAGGTGCTGGCCCTGGCCCGCGACCTGACCGACGAAACCGAGGTGCGCACCCTGGTAGCCGAAGTGCGGCAGGCCTTCGGGCCGGTGGAAGTGCTCATCAACAACGCCGGCATCATCACCGGCGGCCCGCTCGAGCACATGGAGCAGCGCGACTACCAGGAGTCGATGAACACCCACTTCTGGGCGCCGCTGCACGCCATGCATGCCGTGCTGCCCGACATGATGAGCCGCCGCGAGGGGCGCATCGTGAACGTGGCCTCGCTCGGGGGCAAGGTGGCCGTGCCGCACATGGCGCCCTACTGCGCCAGCAAGTTTGCCCTGGTGGGTCTTTCCGAGGGCTTTCGGGCCGAGATGCTGCGCTACGGCATTCACGTCACCACCGTGTGTCCGGGGCTAATGCGCACCGGCTCGGCCCGGCAGGCCGTGGTGAAGGGCCAGCACGAAAAGGAGTTCGGCTGGTTTATGATTGCCGACTCGCTGCCCGGCCTTACCGTCAGCGCCGAGTACGCCGCCCGGCAGATCTGGAACGCCTGCCGCCGCGGCGACGCCGAGCTGATTCTGGGCTTGCCGGCCAAGCTTTTGTCGCTGGCCCACGGTGTGGCGCCCGGCACCACCGTCAACGTGCTGAGCTGGATCAACCGCGCCCTGCCCGAGCACGCCGGCGACCTGGGCAACGTGCGCCGCCGCGGCTACCAGAGCGAGTCGGCGGTGACGCGCTCCTGGCTGACGGCCCTCACCCGCAAGGCCGAAAAGCAAAACAACGAGCTGGGCAATCACCCGGCCTATCCGGCTTAACGTCAGTAGCTTCCGTCAAAGCTTGCGCCATGTGCAGGCAATTGCCCATCTTTGCACCGTGAACTCCTTCTGCCAGCAGCCCTATTATTATTACCCGACCTGCCAGCCCACCGGCTCCGGCAATGGTCAGGTATGTGCGTTGCTGCTCCCGCCGAGGTAGCCCTAGAACGAGCAACTCCCTTGCATACCCGCCCCATTCCGCCAGCCGGAATGGGGCTTTTTCTTTTTCTCCCAACTCCAATGCGTACCGCAATGACCCTTCTTCACCAAGCCTACGACCAGTACACCGCCGAAGACCGCCAGGTGTGGCAGCTGCTGTTTGAGCGCCAGCTCCAGGCCCTGCCCGGCCGGGCCGCCCCCGAGTTTATGGCGGGCCTGGCCTGCATCGGCTTCACGGCCGACTGCATTCCCGACTTCCGCCAGACCAATCAGGTGCTGCGCCGCCTCACCGGCTGGGAGCTGGTGGCCGTGCCCGGCATCGTCGACGACGCCGCGTTTTTTGGGCTGCTGGCCGCGCGCCGGTTTCCCGCCACCACCTGGCTGCGCAAGCTGGCCGAGCTGGACTACCTCGAAGAGCCCGACATGTTTCACGACGTGTTCGGCCACGTGCCCCTGCTCACTAACCCCGACTTCTGCCGCTTCCTGCACCAGCTCGGCCACCTCGGCACCCTGCACGCCTCCGACGCCGACGCCGTAGAGCTGCTGGCCCGCCTGTACTGGTTTACGGTGGAGTTTGGCCTGCTGCGCGACGCGGGCAGCGGCGCGGCGCGCATCTACGGCGCGGGCATCCTTTCCTCGGCCGGTGAAACGCGCTACAGCCTCGGCCCCGAACCCCGGCGTCAGCCCTTCGACGTGGCGCGCGTGCTCGACACCGCGTTCCGCAAAGACGTGTTTCAGACCGACTACTTCGTGCTCGACTCCCTCGATCAGCTGCCGGCCACCCTGCCCCGGGTGCAGCGGGCCCTGCGCCGGGTTGCTTGCCTAAGCGAGGCGGGGCGCTAACTTGAGGGCGCCGGGCGCGCTTTTCGGGCCCGGCGCTACGCCGCCGCCCTTGACGTTTCCCGTTCACCTGACCCTCGGTCCGCTCCAGCTGCCCGTGCACCTGCTGTGCGAGGTACTGGCCTATTCCCTGGGCTACCGCCTCTACGCCCACCTGCGCCGCCGCACCCATGACCGCATCAGCACCGAGCACCGGCTCTGGATTTTCGTGGGTGCGGCGGCCGGGGCGCTGCTGGGCTCCCGCCTGCTGGGTTTGCTCGAGCACCCGGCACAGCTGCTGCACCCGCCGGGCGGCTGGCTGTACTACTTCAGCAACAAAACCATCGTGGGCGGCCTGCTCGGCGGCCTCATCGGCGTGGAGCAAACCAAGAAGCGCCTGGGCGTCACGGCCTCGTCGGGCGACCTGATGGTGTTTCCGCTGATTCTGGCTATGGTGCTGGGCCGCACCGGCTGCTTGCTGGCGGGCCTCGAAGACGGCACCTACGGCACGGCCACGGCGCTGCCCTGGGCCATCGACTTCGGCGACGGAGTGCCGCGCCACCCCACCAACCTCTACGAAATCGGGTTCTGGCTGCTGCTGGCCGCGGCCGTGGGCTTGCTGGAGCGCCGCGGCCCGCTGCCGGACGGCTGGCGCTTCCGCCTGCTGATGGTGAGCTACCTGCTGTTTCGCCTGCTCGTTGAGTTCATCAAGCCCACGCCGCCCTGGCCGGGCCTGCTGCTCACCGCCATTCAGTGGGCCTGCGTGGCCGGGCTGGGCTACTACGCCGGGCTGTGGGCGCGGGACGCCCGCCGGCGCCGGGCTGGCCGCTGGCCCGCGGCTCAGCCCCCCCAGGCCGCGGTTGCCAGCCTGCCCGACTAACGCCTTGCCAACTCCTTTACTGACTACTGCCAATGCCTGCTTTACTTGACGCCCCGCGCCGTTGGCGTTGTTGCCTGCTGCTGTGGCTGAGCGCCCTGCTGCCCGTCCTCAGCCTCGCCCAAACCAAGCCTTTATCCGACGAAGTGCGCCGCGCCAACCTCGAAACCCAGGTTACGGCTATGGAGCAGGCCTTTATGCGGGAAGACTTCGAGGCTTTCGCCGACTTCATGCATCCCGATGTGGTGCGCCTGGCCGGCGGCCCCGACGTGCTGGCCCGGCAGCTGCGCAAGAGCATGGCGGAAATGAGCGCCCAGGGCGGCAAGATCAGCGGCGTGCGGCACGGCCCGCCCACCCGCCTGGTGGCCGTCGACCGGCAGCTGCAGTGCACCCTGCCACAAACTACCGAGTTTCAGTTTGCCGCCGCCACCAAGAGCACCCAATCGACGCTGCTGGCCGTTTCCGCCGACGGCGGCCGGACCTGGGCTTTTCTCGACACCGGCGGCAAGGACTGGGAAACGGTGCGGTGGCTGGTGCCCAACCTGAGCCGGGAAATCGTGCTGCCGGCAAAAGCCAACTAGCGCGGTTGAATGGCTTGAGCAAAACTGGGCTAGGGCCGCCCGCGGAAAGTTGTTAGGTTGCAGCTAGACCTGCTACTATGCTGCCGCCACCATGCCCGAGCGCCCCTATACATACTACGACTTCACCCTGAGTCTCTGCCCGCACTGCTTGCGGCGCGTGGAGGCCAAAATCGTGTTTGAGGACGACGCGGTGTACATGCTCAAGCGCTGCCCCGAGCACGGCCGGCAGCGGGTGCGCCTGTCTTCCGACGTGGCGTACTACAAGAGCATCCGCAACTACGTGAAGCCGAGCGAGGTGCCGCGCCGCTTCAACACCGCCACCCACTACGGCTGCCCCTACGACTGCGGCCTGTGCGCCGACCACGAGCAGCACAGCTGCCTGACGGTGGTGGAAATAACTGACCGCTGCAACCTGACCTGCCCCACCTGCTACGCCGAAAGCAGCCCCACCCACGGCCGGCACCGCACCCTGGAGGAAGTGGAGGCCATGATCGACGTGCTGGTGGCCAACGAGGGCGAGCCGGACGTGGTGCAGATCAGCGGCGGCGAGCCAACGCTGCACCCGCAGTTCTGGGAAATCCTCGACATGTGCAAGCGCAAGCCCATCAAGCATTTGATGGTGAATACCAACGGCGTGCGCCTGGCCAAGGACGAGGCCTTCGTGGCGCGGCTGGCTACTTATATGCCCGCCTTCGAGGTGTATTTGCAGTTCGACTCATTTCGGCAGTCGGTGCTGGAAACCATGCGCGGCCGCGACCTGCGCCAGGTGCGCCTCGACGCGCTGGCCCACCTCAACAAGTACAACCTGAGCACCACGCTGGTGGCCACCCTGCAGCGCGGGCTTAACGACGACGAAGTCGGGCCGCTCATCGACTTTGCCCTGCAGCAGCGCTGCGTGCGCGGCGTCACGTTTCAGCCCACCCAGGCCGCCGGCCGCCTCGAGCACTTCGACCCCGAAACCGACCGGTTCACGCTCACCGACGTGCGCCAGGCCATTCTCGACCAAAGCCCCGTCTTTTCAGCCGCCGACCTGCTGCCCGTGCCCTGCAACCCCGATGCGCTGGTGATGGGCTACGCCCTGAAGCTCGACGGCGAGGTGTTTCCGCTCACGCGCTACATCCAGCCCGCCGATCTGCTGCAGAATGCCGGCAACACCATCGTGTACGAGCGCGACGCGGGCCTGCGCAACCACCTGCTGCGCCTGTTCAGCACCGCCAACACGGTCGACACCATCACGCCCGAGCTCAACCAGATTCTGTGCTGCCTGCCGCTGGTGAAGGCCCCCGAGCTGCGCTACGAGAATTTGTTCCGCGTCATCATCCTGCAGTTCATGGACGCCTGGAACTTCGATGTGCGCGCCGTGAAGAAGTCCTGCGTGCACATCATCTCGAAGGACCGCAAAATCATACCCTTCGAAACCATGAATTTGTTTTACCGCGACCCGGCAAAGCTGGCCCGCCTGCAGGAGCTGCGCGGCATTCCCGTGCTCTGAGCCATGCCGCCCGCCACTCCACCGCCGCCCAGCCGCCTCGGCCGCATTCTGCTGGCCCACCTCGGGCTGATACTCGTGCTCCACCTGGGCCGCCAGCTCATCGACGATGATATGGGCATCTTCGGGCTGTTGTTTCTGCTGGCGTTTCTCGACGTAGTGGCCTTTCTGGTGCTGCTGGCCGGGGGGCACGGGCGCCTGGGGCGAAGCTTCCTGCTGGCCGCGCTGCTGGTGTTCCTCATCGGCTTCAGCGACTGCGCGACGCACCTTAACCTGGGAGCCATGCACTGAGCCACCGCTCGCGCGATAAGCGTATACTCAGGCCTGCTTTCTTCCGCAATTCTCATGGAGCCGCACACCCGCCGCGTACTGAGCTACAACCTGCTGGCCCTGCTGCTGGGGGCCGGCGGGCTGCGCCTGCTCAACCAGGGCCGCGACGCCGGCCTGGGCTTTCTGATTTTCATGGCCCTACTGGTGCTGCTGCTCTTGCTGCTGAACCTGGCCGGCATCATCCTGGTCCGGGAGCGGAAGCGCCGCCTCGACTTCGTGCTGGGTCTGCTGCTGGTGCTGCTGGTCGGCTTCGGGGCCTGCCTGGGCACGGCTTCCACTTACTGAGCCAAGCGCGCCCCGAGCCGCTTAAACGCCAAAACGCCCGGTCAGGACTGACCGGGCGCCGGCGCTGCGGGTGGGCACAGCGTGGGGCCGAAGCCCCGGGAATAACTTAGTGGCTGAACGTGGAGGTGTACGACACGGCCGCGTTGCCTTCGCCGTCGGTAACCTTCAGGCGCAGGGTGGTGGCTGACAGCTCCTCTACCGTGAAGCTGCGCTCAAACTCGGGCAGCTTCACCACCAGGGTCTTGGCGTCCTCGCTCAGCTGGTAGGTGCCAGTTTTCTGTTGGGCACCGTGCGGGTCGCTCTTGGTCGCACCCTCGTCGAGCACGTAACCGCCATCGGCCGAAAACTGGGTCAGGTTGTCTTTCTGCTCGGCTTTCAGGCGGGCAAACAAGCTCACGGTGGTGGGCTCGTTGGTGCCGGCGGCCAGGCTGGTGGTGCTCAGGTCGGTCTGGCGCCAGGCCGCCGAAGTGAGCAGGGCCTGCGGGGTTTGCTGCACGGCTGCTGCCGATTCAACCTTGGGCTGGGCTACCTCCTCGATTTCTTTCTCACATGCGGCCAGGCCAGCAACGGCCAGAGCCAAGCTCAGGTAAACGGACAGTTTCTTCATGAAGAACGGTTGGGTTTTGGATGAAGAGCGGTGAGCAACATTACTCAGTAGGCGTGTTTCGATACGAGCAGCACAAGTCCAACTTCCCGACGCCCGGCCTGTCCGGATTCGTAAGTTGCTGGCCTAACGGCCGGGGGCGGAAGTTTAGTTCAGGGCATATCGGAAAAAGACAATAATTCAAACTTTATATATGTAAAAGTACATCGGTGGGAACTTGCATTATACCCCCGCTGAAAGACAGAAAAAGCCGTTTCAAGGCGCTGAAACGGCTTTTGGTTAAGCTGCGGAATGCGAATCGGGCGGGGCCGGCTGGCAAACGGGGCAGTAGTAGGTAGCGCGCCCGCCCACGTACTTTTTTACAATTGGCGACCGGTCGCGCGGGCAGTGGTGGTGGGCATCCGACTGCGGCTCGGGCGCCTCGTCCCACTCGCGGGCGTGAATCAGAAACGAGGCCGGAAACTGCCGGTAATTGGCTTCCTGCGCAATGGCCGTGCGCAGCACCAGCTGCACGGCGGCGTGCAGGCGGGCCGCCTCGTCGGCCGACACCGAAGCCGCCGGCCGCTCGGGGTGCACGCGGGCCTGAAACAGCACTTCGTCGACAATCCAGTTGCCGAGCCCGGCCGTGAGCCGCTGATCCAGCAGCAGGGGCTTGAGCAGGGTTTTGCGCCGGCCCAGGGCGCTCTGCAGTTGCTTGGCGGTCAGGTCCAGGGCATCAGGACCCAGTTTTTTGGCTTGCTGAAACGTGGCCACGCTGTCGGCCAGCCGAATGCGGCCGAACTTGCGCGGGTCGATAAACGCCACGCGCAGGCCTTCCCGCAGGTGCAGCGCCACGCGGGTAAAGCGCGGACGGTCGTAGTCGTGGCGGTAGGCGCCCACGTCGCCGGTCATGCCGAAGTGCAGCACCAGCAGCCGCCCCGACGACAGCTGCAGAAAGCAGTTTTTGCCCAGGCGGTGCGTGCCGGTAACGGTGGCGCCCACCAGCTCACGGCGCAGCTCGTCGGCGTCCACGGCCAGCACGTGCGCGTCGAACACCTCGACGGCGGTAACGGTCTGGTGCAGGGTTATTTCCTCCAGGAAGCGGCGGTAGGTTTCAACTTCGGGTAGCTCGGGCATAGCATTCGCCGGTTCGCCACCGGCTTTCAGAAACGGGTTTAGGGCGCGGGGCCGTGGTCAATACAACGTCCCGCGTGGCCGTGTTCCGCCCCTATGAGTGGCCAGCGCGGGCCTTGAGGGAGGGGATTGATGCTCAGGTAGAAAGAAGTGTCATGCCGGCGTGCTTACTGGCTTAGTGAGCCAGATGCCGCGTAAAAAAGCCGGCCCCCGTGGTGGGAGCCGGCTGCAAGCCTGAAGCAGGAAGGCTTACGAAGGATCGGTCATGCGGCCGATCTGCTCGCCGCGGTTGTTGTAGACCGCGCCCCGGGCGCTGACGTAAAGGCGGCGCTGCTGGGAGTCTACCAGCACAAACGGAAAATCGGCGCTGGTCGAGCGGGTGAGCCGACCTACCACTTCGGCCGAGCGGTCCTGCGGGTCGAAGCGCACCACGCTCAGTTGGTTGGTCACGTACAGCGGCTCGTCGGGGCTGTTGCGGAACGTGAGCTTGCCCACCACGCTCACCGGGGCCACCGAAACCGGCACGGCTACCGGGCGGCTTACCGTGGCCGGGCGGGCGGCCACGGCGGCCGGCCGGGCCGAGGGGGCCGACGTGCGGGCGCTGGCCACGATCTGGCCGTTGGCCTGCTGCCAGCCGCGGCCGATGGCGCTCAGGCGCACCGAGCGGGCCGGGTGAGTGGGGGAGGCTACTTCCTGGGCCACTACGGCCATGGCGGCCTGCGCCTCGGCCATGCTGGCGCCCATCTTGCGCAGCACAAAGCCCGAAAACTCGTCGGCTTCCAGCTCGTCGGAGTGGTTGGAGCCGCCGGCCAGCAGGGTGTGACCGTTGAGGTGGTGCCCCATTTCGTGGGCCAGAATGCTGATGCCGGCCCAGTCGGTGCGGCCGGCGCGGTTCACGGCACCCACGAAGTTGGGGTTGTAGAGCAGGTAGCGCTTGCCGCCGTACACCACGGCGGCGGCGTTGGGCACTTCGGTAGTGGCGCGCAGCTCGAAGCGGGGCTTGAGGCCCACCACGTCGGTGATTTCGCGCAGCACGTCGCGCTGGTTGGAGCTCTGGGCAGTGGCCGAACCCGAAACGAAAAGCCAGCCGACCAGCACGAAGGTCGCCAGGCGGCGGAAGAGGCGGTGGGTAGTCATGCGGGTGAAGTCGAATGGAACGCGTGAGCGAAAGGCAAGTTTCCGGCCAGAAATAGTAATACCATCCCGGCCGCGTACCCGGCTATAACGTCAACTGCCGGGTATTTCGTTTACCCGGGACTCCTAAAACCGGCCGCTGGTTGCACACCGGCGGGGCAGTCCCTACACGCGGCTGAGCTGCCGCGGGGCGGGGCTGGCTGCCTGGGGCCGCTCGCCGATTTGCTGGCGCCACATGGCGTAGTAGAGGCCCTTCTGCTCGATCAGCTCGTCGTGGCGGCCCTGCTCGGCTACGTGGCCGCGCTCGAGCACAAAAATGCGGTCGGCGTGCAGCACAGTGCTCAGACGGTGGGCAATGAGGATGGTGATGTGCTGGCGCGAGCCCGACAACTCGCGCACAGTCTTGCCGATTTCCTCTTCCGTGAGCGAGTCCAGGGCCGAGGTAGCCTCGTCGAACACCAGCAGGGTGGGGTTGCGCAGCAGCGCGCGGGCAATGCTGAGGCGCTGCTTTTCGCCGCCCGAAACCTTCACGCCGCCCTCCCCAATAACGGTGTCGAGGCCTTCGGGGGCGCGGGCCAGCAGCGAGTCGGCCGCGGCCTGGCGCAGGGCCTGCAGGCACTGCTCGTCGGTGGCCTGGGGTGCTACGAAGCGCAGGTTTTCGCGGATGGTGCCGGCAAACAGCTGGGTGTCCTGGGTCACGAATCCGATTTGCTCGCGCAGCGCGTCGAGGTCCAGCTCAGAGCCCGGAATGCCGTTGTAGAGAATGCGGCCCGACAGGGGCGGGTAGAGGCCCACCAGCAGCTTTACCAAGGTGGTTTTGCCCGAGCCCGAGGGACCCACAAAGGCAATGGTTTCGCCCAGTCGCGCTCCAAAGCTGATGCCGTCGAGGGCCGGGGCCTGAGCCGTGAGGTGGCGGAAGTGCACGTCTTCGAAGGCCAGCGTCTCGATTTTCGCCACCGCCTTGGGGTGCCGGGGCTTCACTTCCTTGGGCGTGGCCAGAATCTGCTGGTAGTTGGCCAGCGAAGCCTCGGTTTCGCGGTACACGTTGATGATGCTGCCCATTTCCTGCAGCGGCCCGAAGATGGCGAAGGAGTAAATGAAGAAGGAGAAGAACTCGCCCACCGAAATGATCTGCTGCACCACCAAAAACAGCAGCAGCAGCAGAATCACGTTGCGCATCAAATTCACGAAGGTGCCCTGCACAAACGACAGGGACCGGAGGTAGCGCACCTTCTTGAGCTCCAGCTTCAGGATTTTTTCGGTGGTGGCGTTCAGCCGGGTGGTTTCCTGCTGGGCCAGCCCCAGGCTCTTGATCAGCTCGATGTTGCGCAGGCTCTCGGTGGTGGAGCCGGCCAGCGCCGTGGTTTCGGCCACGATGGTTTTCTGGATGACCTTGATGCGCTTGCTCAGAAACAAACTCAGGGAGCCCAGCAGCGGAATAGTCAGGAAGTACACCGCCGCAATGGGCCAGTACACCGACACGGCATACCAGGTCACGAACACGATGCCCACCAGGGAGATGAACAGCACGTTCACGAAGCTTTGAATCAGCCGCTCCACGTCGGTGCGCACCTTCTGCAGCTTGCCCAGGGTTTCGCCCGAACGCTGGTCCTCAAACACCTGGTAGGGCAGCTCCAGGGAGTGGCGCAGCCCGTCGGAGTAAAGCTCGGCCCCCAGGCGCTGGGTGATGACGTTGACGTAGTAGTCCTGGAAGTTCTTGGCAATGCGCGAGACCATGGCCACGCCCATGGCCTTCAGAATCAGGATGCCCGCGCCCCCGCTCAGAAACGTCCAGAAGCTGGCCCCGGCCAGCACGCCACTCTGCCCCACCACGTGCCGGTCGATGATCTGCCGGAAGATGTAGGGGTCGAGCAGGGAAAAAACCTGGTTGATGGCCGCCAGCAGCAAGGCCAGGGTCAGCAGGCCCCAGTAATGGCGCAGGTATCCGTAAAGCAGTTTCATAGGGCGGCAAGTAGGGGAAAAGACCCCGAACAACCGCCCGGCCCGGCGGGAAGTTTAGCGGCCGCCTACGCCAGGGCCCCGCCCTCGGCCGTGGGGGCCGGTACCAGCAGCGGCCGCAGGTCGTCGGTGAGCTGCTCGAAGGCGCGCTGCAGGGGGGCGCTGAGCTGGCAGAGCACCAGCTGCTGGCCGCGGCGGCGCAGGCGCTGGTGGTAGCGCAGCAGCAGCTCGTAGTGGGCGGCGGCCAGGGCGTGCAGGCGGCTGCAGTCGACCCACACGCTGGGCTTGCGGCTGCGCCAGGCCTGCAGCAGGCAGCGCTCCAGGCTGTCGGATGCGGCGGGCGAGGGTTGGCTGTCGGCCAGAAACAGCAGGTAGCGGTCGGCCAGGATTTCGTGGAAGACTTGCATGGGGAAAGAACGGCTGGGGCCCGGCGGCAAGCCGGGCGCTGCGGGCTATACGGGCCGCAGCCCGACCGGGATGGGGCTGAAGAAGTTCGACCGGGCACAGCTCTTAAAAAACCGTATTTACCGCCGCCGAAGTCCGTATTTACTTAGTGGCGGTAGACTATGGAATAAAGCAACGGGCCGGCGGCTGGCCGGCTGACGCGGCCGAGCAACCTCTTACTACCCGGAATGAGCGCGGCTTTTCGACAACTCGGCCGGGGCGTCCCTTGTGAAAGCGGCGTACGGCGGGCTGTGGGGGTGAAAAATTTCCGGCTGAAAATCAGAAATTTCCTGCGCTGCTCCGGCTTTTTTGCCCACCGGGTATTGCGCTCAGCGTCGGCACTGCTATCTTTGCACCACTCAAAGCGAGTTGGGCGCGTAATCTGGTCCGTTCGTCTAGGGGTTAGGACTGCAGATTTTCATTCTGCCAACAGGGGTTCGATTCCCCTACGGACTACTAGCCACTTGCTTGGAGCACTTTCTAAAACCCGCCCGGCACCGCGCCGGGCGGGTTTTTGCTTTTCTCCCCGGGGCGCGTACCTTCGCCCGCGCATTCTCACTTGTCGGCCCCGGGCACTGGGCCGCTAACTTCTTTTCTTCCCCATTATGGCTAAAATCAAAGTTGCCATCAACGGTTTCGGCCGGATTGGCCGTCTGACGTTTAAGTCGCTGCTGAGCCGCCCCGACGTGGAAGTGGTGGCCATCAACGACCTGACCGACAACAAGACGCTGGCCCACCTGCTCAAGTATGACTCGGTGCACGGCCGCTTCGATGGCACGGTAGCCTACGACGAGAGCAGCCTGACCGTGAACGGCCAGCGCATTGCCGCCCTGGCGGAGCGCGACCCGAAGCTGTTGCCCTGGGGCGACATGGGCGTGGACGTGGTCCTGGAGTCGACCGGCCGCTTCACCGACGAAGCCGGCGCCGGCCAGCACCTGACCGCCGGGGCCAAGAAAGTGGTGATTTCCGCTCCCGCCACCGGCAACATTCCCACCGTGGTACTGGGCGTCAACGAAGACATCCTGACCGGCTCGGAAACCATTCTCTCCAACGCCTCCTGCACCACCAACTGCCTGGCCCCGATGGCCAAGGCGCTGGATGATGCCTTCGGCATCGAGAAGGGCTACATCACCACGGTGCACGCCTACACCTCCGACCAGAACCTGCAGGACGCGCCCCACAAAG
The DNA here is from genome assembly GCF_044628455.1 of Hymenobacter sp. B81. Taxonomy (NCBI): domain Bacteria; kingdom Pseudomonadati; phylum Bacteroidota; class Cytophagia; order Cytophagales; family Hymenobacteraceae; genus Hymenobacter; species Hymenobacter sp. B81. The sequence continues at coordinate 537,416 of NZ_JBIYZW010000001.1, forward strand.
ACCTGCGTCGCGCCCGCGGTGCTGCCCTGAGCATCATTCCGACCTCGACCGGCGCGGCCAAGGCCGTGGGCCTGGTGCTGCCCCACCTCAAGGGCAAGCTCGACGGCATTTCCATGCGCGTGCCCGTGCCGGATGGCTCGACCACCGACCTGACGGTTATCCTGAAGCAGGAAGTAACCAAGGAGCAGGTGAACGAAGCCATCAAAAAGGCCGCCGAAGGCCCGCTGAAAGGCATCCTGGAGTACAGCACCGACCCGCTGGTGAGCATCGACATCGTGGGCAACCCCCACTCGTGCATCTTCGACTCGGAGCTGACCTCGACCAACGGCACCCTGGTGAAAGTAGTGGGCTGGTACGACAACGAGTTCGGCTACTCCACCCGCACCGCCGACCTGATCGAGAAACTCGGTCAGATGAAGAGCAAGTAGGCCTAAAGCCGCTTGGCCTGCGTAAGCCACGCCCGCTCCGCCGCCCGGCGGGGCGGGCGTTTTTGCGCGCCGTTCCCGCCGCACTTCACACCCGCGCTGCTACCTTGCTGCCTTATGACGCCCGACCTGTCCCGCCTGTGCTTCGTCTTCAACCCCATTTCGGGCACCAACCGGCGCTTCGATCTGCCGGCCTTGCTGCATAGGGTGCTGGGCAAAAGCTACGGCCTGCACTACGAGGTGCGCCCCACCCAATACGCCGGCCACGCCGAAGAGCTGGCCCGCGAGGCCGCCCGGCAGGGTTTCGGCGTGGTGGTGGCGGTGGGCGGCGACGGTACCGTGAACGAGGTGGGCCGCGGTTTGCTGGGCACGGGCAGCGCCCTGGCCGTGCTGCCCCGGGGCTCGGGCAACGGCCTGGCCCGGCACCTGGGCATTCCGCTTGAGCCGGCGGCGGCCGTGGCCTTGCTGCGCCAGCCGCGGGTGTTGCCCATCGACGTGGGGCGCCTCAACGGGCGGCCATTTTTCTGCACCGCGGGCCTGGGCTTCGACGCCCACGTGAGCCGCTGCTTTGCCCAGGCCGGCACCCGCGGGCTGAGCACCTACGTGCGCGTGGCCCTGCGCGAGTACCAGCGCTACCAGTCCTGCCCGGTGGAAATCGAGCTGAACGGACAGCGCATCGGCACCGACTGCTACGTGCTGGCCTTCGCCAACGCCGCTCAGTACGGCAACAACGCCTACATCGCCCCGCTGGCCGACATCCGCGACGGGCTGCTCGACCTCTGCCTCATCGACCGCCTGCCGCTGAGCCGGGCCCTGCGCGTGGCCTACGGGCTGGCCGTTGGCGACCTGCCCACCTCGGGCGCCGCCACCTACCACAGCGCCCAAACCGTGCGGGTGCGCACCGAGCGGCCCCTGGGCTTCCACCTCGACGGCGACTTTGCCGGCGAGGCCACCGACTTCACTGCCACCCTCCAGCCGCTGGGGCTGCCGGTGGTGGTGGGCGCGGGGTTCGAAAACCAGGCCGTTTAATGGTGCCCCGTGTACTTGCCGGCGGACGCGACGTTCATTAGTTACCCGGCCCGTTATTCTCTTCGTCCGCTATTTCAGCCTTTCGCCATGAGCAAAAAGAACAGCAACCGCCTGGGCGTGGTGTACTCGACCAACCCCGACTTCGGCTACCAGACCAACGACGAGCCCGGCGAGGCCGCCACGCTGCCGCCCCAGCAGCAGCAGCTGCGCGTGCAGCTCGACCGCAAACAGCGCGGCGGCAAGCAGGTAACCCTGATAACCGGCTTCGTGGGCACCGACGACGACCTGCAGACTCTCGGTAAAACCCTGAAAAACAAGTGCGGCGTGGGCGGCAGCGCTAAGGACGCCGAAATCCTGATTCAGGGTGACGTGCGCGACAAGGTGCTGGCCGAGCTGCTCAGGCTGGGCTACAAGGCCAAAAAAGCGGGCGGCTAAGTCCTGCGGCGCAGCTTCCCGCCGGGGACTTCGTATAGAGGCCCGCGCCGCGCCGTAGCGGCCCTTTTTTCGCCCGTATGCGTCAGTTCGAGCTTGCCGAAAGCGTAGTTGGTCAGCTAGCCCAGTGGCTGAAGCTGGGGGTAGAGGCCGTGGGGGCGCTCATTATCGGCGTGGGCGTATGTATGGCGCTGGGGCAGCTGCTGCCCATGCTGCTGTGCCGCCGCCCGGCCAACTTCACGGCCGTGCGCCTCTCGCTGGCCCGCTACCTGGCCCTGGCCCTGGAGTTTCAGCTTGGCGCCGACATTCTCTCCACCGCCATTGCCCCCAGCTGGGAGCAAATCGGGCAGCTCGGCGCCATTGCCGTCATCCGCACCGTGCTCAACTTCTTCCTAGCCCGGGAAATGCGCGAGGAACAGGTCTCGGTGGCCGAAGAAACCGTGGCCGCCAAGGCCGCCGGCCCGCCGCTTGGTCCGGAATAGCCCGCTGATAAGCTACTGCCCCGCGCGCAGGTAACGCAGGGCCCGCGCCACGTCCTCGGGCGTATCGATGCCGATGGTTTCCAGCGTGGTTTCGGCGGTGCGGATGCCGAAGCCGTGACTCAGCCAGCGCAGCTGCTCCAGCGACTCGGCCAGCTCCAGCGGGGCCGGGGCCAGAGTGGTAAGCTGCCGCAGCACGGCGGGGCGGTAGGCGTAGAGGCCGATGTGGCGCAGGTAGCGGTGGTGCGCCAGCCAGTGCTGCGGCTCGTACTGGCGCAGGTAGGGAATGGGGTGGCGGCTGAAGTACAGCGCCAGCCCGTCGGCGCCCAGCACCACCTTGGGCAGGTGGGGGCTCAGCAGCTCTTCCTGACTCACCACCGGCTTCACCAGCGTGGCAATCTGGGTGGTTTCGTCGGCAAACAACTCGAGCAGGGCGTTGATCTGCGCGGGCTGAATGAAGGGCTCGTCGCCCTGGATGTTGACCACGCAGTCGGCCGCCGCGCCCAGCTGCTGGTAGGCTTCCCACACGCGGTCGGTGCCGCTGGGGTGGTCGGGGTGGGTGAGCACGGCCTCGCCGCCAAAGTCCAGCACGTGCCGGCGGATGCGCTCATCGTCGGTGGCCACCACCACGCGGCTCAGGCGGGCCTGGCGGGCCTGCGCCACCACGCGCTGAATCATGCTCTGCCCGCCCAAATTGACCAGGGGCTTGCCGGGCAGGCGGGTGGAGGCGAAACGGGCGGGAATGATGCCGATGCTGAGCATGGGAGGGAAGAGGCTGGTTTGAGCCGGCAAGGTAAGCCCGGGCCGTCAGGGGACATTGATCATTTAACATTTATCAGCGGTGCCTTATCCTCGATATCATCTATGTGGGAAGGGTAGGGCGGGGCTTCGCGGCGGCCTGCCCAGGGGGCTGAAATCAATCGTTTAGACAGGCCCGGGCCGGGACCGGTAAGGTTGGCACGAAACTAGCCGGCCAGCGGATTTCTGTATCTTTCGGCAGTGCGGGCGCCCGTTTCCGGGCGCCGTAGCTGGTACCAGCCGCCTTTTCGGCCGCTATTCCCCGCGCCGTACGAACCTTCCGTATGACCCGTCTTTCTCACCGACTCCTCGCTTTATCCTTTTTCGTTTTGCCCCTTGCCGCCGCGGCCCGGCCCGCGCCGCCCGACTCGGTGGGGGTGGTGTACCGGCAAAACAAAACCCTGGTGCGGCACCGCGTGGCTCCCGGCGAAACGCTCTACGGCATTGCGCGGCGCTACCGCGTGAGCGTGGAGCAGCTCATGGAAGCCAACCCCACGGTGAAGGGCGCTCTGGTTTCGGGCCAGGAAATCCTGGTGCCCCGCCAGCGCGCCGTATTGCCCGCCGCCGGAGCCAAAGCCGCCACCCCCGCGCCCGCGTCCGGCAGCCCCGCTCCCTCGGCGGCCGCCCGCGCTCTGCCCACCGATGAGCGCGGCAACCGCGTGTACCAGGTGCAGGCCGGCCAGACCCTGTTTGCCATTGCCCGCAAGTTCAGCACCACGCCCGCCGAGCTGCAGCGCCTCAACAACCTGCCCGGCGGCGCCGTGCGCTCGGGCCAGACGCTCATCATCGTAGCCAGCAGCGGCGCGGCGCGGCCCGCCGCCGAGCCCGCGGCGCCGAAAGCGCCGCCCACGGCCCGGCCCGAGCGCGACGAGACCCCCGACAAGGACGCCGCCAAAGCCCCCGAAAAGTCCCGCGAGCCGGCCGAGGAGCGGCCCGTAACCACCCCCACCACCGCCCCCGAGGAAGCCGAAAAAGAGCCCGCCCGCGCCAGCGAGGTGGTGCGCAAGGTTACCGAAAGCGGCCTGGCGGCCATCATTGAGGGCGGCAACTCCACCAAGTACCTGGCCCTGCACAAAACCGCGCCCATCGGTACCATCATGATGGTGCGCAACATCATGAACGGGGTGGTGGTGTACGTGCGCGTCATCGGCAAGCTGCCCGACACCGGCGACAACGCCAGCATCCTCATCCGCCTCTCCAAGATGGCCGTGGCCAAACTGGGCACCCCCGACCAGCGCTTCCGCGTGGAAACCTCCTACCTGGCCGACTAATCCCGGCTGCTTACCGTTATTTTAACTGAAAGCCCGGCCCTGGTCGGGCTTTCTGCTGCCGGCTTTGCCCATGACCACCGCCCAGATTCACGCCCTGCTCGAGGACCGCTACGCCCGCTACGACCAGCCCGCCTTCATCGCGCCCGACCCCATCAGCCTGCCGCACCGCTTTTCCGCGCGGGCCGACGTTGAAATCAGCGGGCTGTTTGCGGCCCTGCTGGCCTGGGGCAAGCGCAGCATCATTCTCAACAAAGTCACGGAGCTGCTCCGGCGCATGGACGATGCGCCCCACGCCTTTATAGTGGGTCACCAGGACGACGACCTGCGCCGCCTGGAGCGCTTTTGCCACCGCACCTTCTGCGACACCGACCTGCTGTACTTCGTGCACTGGCTGCGCTGGTACTACCAGCAGCACGACTCGCTGGAAGACGCCTTTCTGCAGGGCAGCAATCAGCGCGAGCGGCTGATCAACTTCCACAACCTGTTTTTCAGCTTGCCCGACGCCCCCGGGCGCACCCGCAAGCACGTGGCCACGCCGGCGCGCAACTCGGCCTGCAAGCGCGTGAACATGTACCTGCGCTGGATGGTGCGCCGCGACCCGCAGGGCGTCGACTTCGGCCTCTGGACGCGCCTCTCGCCCGCCGATTTGATCTGTCCACTCGACGTGCACGTGGAGCGCGTGGCCCGGCGCCTGGGCTTGCTCACCCGCAAGCAACCCGACTGGCAGGCCGCCACCGAGCTGACCGATGCGCTCCGGCAGTTCGACCCCCGGGACCCGGTCAAATACGACTTTGCTTTGTTCGGGCTGGGCATCGACGAGAAGTGGTAAAGCAGAACGCACCGGAAATTTATCGGCTGGAAGTTAGCCGCGTAGTGCCGGCTTTAATGGGCATTGCGCTGGGGGCACTGGCCGGCGCCACGGCGGCGTTTGGGCTGCGCCGGACCTGGCCAGACCTGCACGATTGGGGGTTCATGGCCGCCTTCGTGGCGCTGGTGTGGGTGGGCTACCAGCGCGTGGGCCGCTTGCTGGGCGCCTGGCAATACCGGGCGTGGTGGCAGGACGAGGAGCTGCACCTTGAGCCAGAAGGATGGACCCGGTATTTCCGCCGCCCCCGCTGCATTGCGCGGGTGCAAATCCTATCGTACCGCCACGAGCAGATGCACAACCCGTTGCTGCTCCTGTACCTGACGGGGGGGCGCACGCTGCGTTTGCGCTTCATGACGGCCCTGTGCCGCGGCCTGGATTACGAACGGTTTGTGCTCGAGGCAGTGGCTTGGATGGACCAGCCGCCAGCCGCAGGCCTGCCAGCCCCACGGCGCGAAGCCACGTTCTTTGAGCGCCCAATAGCTACGTTCGTGCTGGTGCTGTTTTCCGCCTTTATGCTTTTCACGTTCGGGCTGCTGCTGACTGGCGGAATAGCCCCGCGTGGGCTGTTGCCGTTGCTGATGCTGAGCGGTTACTACGGCGTGTTCCTGTATAAATACTGGCAGGCTCGCCGTTCAGGCCCGGCCGAATAGCAGTGCTTGGCGGGCGTCAACAAGCAGTGGTAGTCAATGAATACATGCATAATGGAGCCAACGCCGATTGAGTTTACGGTGCTCCGTTACCGCAACCGGGTGCAGCTAACCAGCCTGCTGCTGTGGGCAATCGGCCTGCTGGGCATTGGCTTGGGAATGCACGCCCGGCTGTACCCGGGCGGCGTGGCTGGAGCAGCGGCCCTGGCCTGGCTGGGGATGCTCTTCGTGGCGTTCCGCTACTGGCTGAACGTGCCCTACCGCCTGCGTTTGCAGGTCGACGGGCTGGTGCTGACTCGGGTGCGTGGGCCGGAGCCGCCCTGGCACATTAGCTGGGGCGAGCTGGCAGCCTACCGGATGACGGGCACCGCGCAGGGCAACGACCTGCAGCTGCGGCTGCGCTCGAGGGAGGATTAGAAGTTCGGCGACAACTCGTTCTGGGGCCGCAGCGACAACCTGCGGGAAGTGCTGGCGGTGCTGCAGGTGTTTCTGGCCTATCACCAGCAGCGGCATCCCGACGAACCCCGGGCGCAGCTCACCAAAACGTGGCTGGCCGGGCCCGTGGCCGCCGCCCTAATGCTGGCGCTAACCGCCGTAGAGCTGGCCCTGACCTGGCAGGTGCTGACCAGCGACGACCCCAACTGGGGCAACCTGCTGCTTAGCTACTTCGGCTACGTGAGCCTGGCCTCGTTCTGGTGGACAGCGCGGCAGGACTCCCGGGCCGCTACCGATGCCGCCAATTCTGCCGATTCGGCCACCGGCCGGTAGCCAGGCCGCCGAAGATTCCCCGGCTCGTTTGCCCGGCGTGGTATACGACATTCAAGAAATGTTCAGGCTCGTATACCAAGTTAGGTATACGAGCCTGAACATTTCTTGAATGTCGTATACCAAATGAGGTAGACAGCAGCGGTCCTTTCAGGGGTGCTGTCTACCGACAGGCAGAGCCGCCGGCCGCGGCGGCGCGGCCCGCCCGGCTTCGTATCTTGGTTACGCCCATCAGCCGCCCTGCCGTGAGTGCCCCCGTCAGCTACCGCATTACCACGCCCCACCCGCTGTGGACGCTGCTGGGGGCGCTGCTGGGTACCTCGGCCGGGGCGGCACTGCCGTTTGTGCTGCAAAGGCTCGGGCTGCCGCTGCAGGTACTGCTGTTTATCGGGCTGATGCTGCCGGGCGCCTTGGGCGGGTTCTGGCTGGGTATGCAGCTGGGTTTGCGCCGCGAGCAGGCCGCCTTCGACCGGCAGTACCTGTACCTGGTGCCGCGGGGCTGGGACCGGCGCTGGCGGCGCCCCCGGCAAATCGACCTGCGAGAGGTGCGCTCCTACCAGCACGAGTGGGCTGGCGGCGGCCACGTGGTGCGGCTGCGGCTGCCGAGCGGCGAAACCATCCGCTTCGGCCACGGCGGGCAGTACTGGCGGCAGGACAACCTGGCGGAGTTTACCGCCACCCTGCTCGGCCGGCTGCGCGGGGCGGCCCCGCCGCCGGCCCGCGAGCCTACCTTCTGGGAAGGGCGCGCCATCGTGGGGCTGCTGGCCGGGCTGACTTTGCTGCTGCTGGCCCTGACCGGCTGGCTGCTGATCCACGGGCTGCGGCCGGGGCAGTCGGGCTGGGAGGTGGCGGGCCTCTACGGCGGCTACCTGGGTTTGCTGGCTACCCGTTGGCGGGCCCGGCGCCCGGCCGCGCCCTGATTTTTTCCCTTTCCCCGGCTCGCTTCGTATAGCTTTGCCTGAATCTTTCGGCCCGCCGGGCTGTTGAAGGAGGCTTGGCAACCTTGGCCGAGTCTTATTACTGACTACTTCCTTACGACCCCCTTTTGATTTACCCGCAGACTTTCGAGCAGAAAATAGGCTTTCAGCAGGTGCGCGAGCGGCTGGCTGAGATGTGCCTCAGCTCCCTGGGCCGCCACTACGTGCAGAAGATGGCGTTTCAGCCCCGCGCCGACGAGCTGAAAAAGCTGCTGCTGCAGACCGACGAGTTTCGCCAGCTGCTGAGCTCCGGCGCCGACTTTCCCGGCCAGTACTACTACGACGCCGGCCCGCACCTGCTGCGCGCCCAGCTGCCCGGGGCCTACCTGGAAGTGGGCGCCGTGCACGAGCTGAAAATGTCCTTGCGCACCATCCGCGAGGCGCTGACCTTTTTCACCCAGGCACCCGAGGGCCAGTATCCGACCCTACGCCTGCTGGGCGTGGGCGTGCAGGCCGACCGCAACCTGCTGGCTGCCATGGACAAGGTGGTGGACGACGAGGGCAAAGTGCGCGACGACGCCTCACCCTTGCTGCGGCAGCTGCGCCAGGAGCTGATCAGCCGCCAGGGCATTCTGCGTCGCCAGATTGCCGACGTGCTGCGCAAGGCCCGCTCCGAGGGCTGGACGCCCGAGGGAGCCGAGCCCACCATCCGCGGCGGCCGCCTGGTGCTGCCCGTCATTGCCGAGCACAAGCGCCGCGTCAAGGGCCTGATTCACGACGAGTCGGCCACGGGCCAGACAGTGTACATCGAGCCCGAGTCGGTGTTCGAGCTCAACAACGACATCAAGGACCTGGAAAACGCCTGGCACCGCGAGCTAGTGCGCATCCTGCTGGCCCTCACCGACCAGCTGCGCCCCCACATCCCGGATCTGCGCCGCGCCTACCAGTTCCTGGGCTTGCTCGACTTCATCCGGGCCAAGGCCCGCCTGGCCCGCGACCTGGAAGCCGTGATGCCCAAGCTGGGCAGCCGCCCGCTCATCAGCTGGAAGCAGGCCCGCCACCCGCTGCTGTACCTCAACTTCAAGGAGCAGGGCCGCGAGGTGGTGCCCCTGGACGTAGAGTTGAACGCCGAGCAGCGCATTCTGATCATCTCGGGTCCGAACGCCGGCGGCAAGTCGGTGGCCATGAAGACAGTGGGCCTGGTGCAGTACATGCTGCAGTGCGGGCTGCTGATTCCGGTGCAGGAAAACTCCGAGGCCGGCGTGTTCGATGACATCTTCCTGGACATCGGCGACGAGCAGAGCCTGGAAAATGATTTGAGCACCTACTCCTCGCACCTGACGCACATGAAGCAGTTTCTGCTCTTGGCCGGCAAGCGCAGCCTGGTGCTCATCGACGAGTTTGGCACCGGCACCGAGCCGGCACTGGGCGGCGCCATTGCCGAAGCCGTGCTCAGCGAGCTGAACCGCGTGCGGGCCTACGGCGTCATCACCACCCACTACACCAACCTGAAAAACCTGGCCGAGCGCACCCCGGGGCTAGTCAACGGCGCCATGCGCTACGACCCCAAGCACCTGCAGCCGCTCTACCGCCTCGAAACGGGCAAGCCCGGCTCGTCGTTCGCCCTGGAAATTGCCCGCAAAATTGGCCTGCCCAAGGCCATCGTCGACCGCGCCACCCAGCTGGTGGGCAAGGAGAAGGTGCGCTACGACCGCCTGCTGGAAGAGCTGGAAGCCGAGAAGGCCACCTTCGAGAAGCGCAACGCCGAGGCCGAAAAGCACGAGCGGCGCATGAAAAAGGCGGCCCAGGAGTACCAGGACCTGAAAAATCACCTCGAGGAAACCAAGCAGGAGGTGCTGCGCGAGGCCAAGCAGAAAGCCAAGCTGCTGCTCAAGGATACCAATCAGCAGATCGAGGCCACCATCCAGCAGATTCGCACCGCCGGCGCCGAGAAAGAGCAAACCAAGCAGGCCCGCGAGAAGCTCCAGGACTTCGTGCAGAAAGAGCTGAAGGAGGAGCGGCCCAAAGCCCAGGCCCACCGCGAGCAGGCCGACTCGGCCACCCTCAAGCCCGGCGACAAAGTGGCGCTGATTGGGCAGGAGGGCCACGGCGAGCTGGTGAGCGTGAAGGGCAAGACCGCCGAGGTGCTGTTCGGGGGTATGAAAACTCTGGTGAAGGTAGCGCAGCTCGAAAAGCTCACGCGCTCGGAAATCCGCGAGCGGGAAAAGGAAGCCGCCCGCAAGGCCCCGCTCGCCGAAGCCCGCACCGGCGGCGCCGGCCTCGACGTGACCGGCCGCATGGCCGGCTTCAGCACCACGCTGGACCTGCGCGGCGAGCGGGCCGAGGACGCCCTGCAGCGCATCATGAACTACGTGGACGACGCAGTGATGCTGGGCGTGCCCGAAATCAAGTTCCTGCACGGCCGCGGCAACGGCGTGCTGCGCCAGATCGTGCGCGACTACCTGTACTCGCAGCGCAGCGTGGCCAGCGTGGCCAACGAGCACGCCGACCGCGGCGGCGACGGCGTGACGGTGGCCGTGCTCAAATAGCCGCGGCATTCCTGATTACCTTCGTTGGGGCCGGGCGGCACTTCGCCCGGCCCCGATTTTTTCGCCACTCCGGCTATTTATCCTTGCCGGCCGGCGCACCCTCCCCGCCATGAAGCACCCCAAGTCCAAGAACAAGCTCGCCAAGCCGGCGGCCCCGGCCACGCCCGCCGGCCTGCACCCGCGCAACCGTCACCAGGGCCGCTACGATTTTGCCCAGCTCACCCAGGCCAGCCCCGCCCTGGCGGCCTTCGTGACGCCCACCGAGCCGGGCGACTCCACCATCGACTTCACCGACCCGGCCGCGGTAAAAGCCCTGAATCAGGCCTTGCTCAAGCAGTTCTACCACGTCGACACCTGGGATATTCCCGCCGGCTACCTGTGCCCGCCCATTCCCGGCCGCGCCGATTACCTGCACTACGCCGCCGATCTGCTGGCCTCCAGCAACCAGGGCGTGATTCCCCACCGCGGCGTGACGGTGCTCGACGTGGGTGTGGGCGCCAACTGCGTGTACCCCATCATCGGCACCCAGGAATACGGCTGGCGCTTTATCGGCTCCGAAATCGACCCCACGGCCCTGCGCGTGGCCAAGCACCTGACGGCCGTGAACCCCGCGCTGGCCGGCCGCGTGGACTGCCGCCAGCAGAAAAACGCCGAGCTGGTGTTCGAGGGCGTGCTCAAGCCCCGCGAGGAGGTGGACCTGACCATGTGCAACCCGCCCTTCCACGCCTCGGCCGCCGAAGCCGCCGACAGCGCGCGCCGCAAAAACCGCAACCTGGGCTACGCCAAAGCCCCCGAGCCGACGTTGAACTTCGGCGGCAAGAACACCGAGCTGTGGTGCGAGGGCGGTGAAGAAGGCTTCGTGCGCCGCTACGTGGAGCAGAGTGTGCCGCTGGCTGCCCGCTGCCTGTGGTTTTCCTCGCTCATCAGCAAAAAAGAAACCCTGCCCAGCATCTACTACTTTTTGCAGCAGGCCGGCGCCCTGGAGGTGCGCACCATTGCCATGAACCACGGCCACAAAGCCAGTCGCATCGTGGCCTGGACGTTTCAGACGCCCGAGCAGCAGCAGCAGTGGGCCCAGCGCCGCTGGCAGCAACCCACTGCCGAGCCGGCCAAGGAGCAGGGCGCGTAACCCGGCTACCGCTATGCCGCTGCTTTATCGGGCGTTGGTATTGGCCGCTCAATCGGTGCTGACCTTCGGTGTGATGTGGTTTGTCTACCTGCTCTTTGCCTGGGCTGACTACGAGGGCGGAATCGACGGCCTGATTGGCTTTACGCTGTTTCAGCCGCTGCTGGGCGCGGTTTTTTCGGGCGGCACCGTGGCGGTCTGCCTGCTTTTCGGCTTGCCCATTCGCGTGAGCGGGCCGGTGCGCCGGTGGTGGCTGCGGCACGCGGCCGTGCAGCGGGTTTTGCTGCTGGCGGGCATTGCGCTGCTGGGGTTATCGGGACTGTATGCCACAACGGTTACGGCCGCCGAAGGCTTGCCCAGGCAGGTGCCCAACTTGCCGTTGGCTGCGGCTGGGTGGAGCGTTACGGCTTTTGCCCTGCTGCACAGCTACCCGTCGCCGGCTCTGCAGCGTTGGGCAGCGCGCCTGACTCTGGGTTCTGATACGGCGTAAGAAGCATCTGAGCAAACTAAAAAAGGCGGCTCCCGATCTGGGAGCCGCCTTTTTTACGCGCTAACCTGCGTAGGGAATTACTCCACCACTACGCGGCTCACCTGCGTGGCCTCGGGCGTGGTGATGTGCACCAGGTACAGGCCGGCTTTCAGCTGCGAAGCGTCCACCGTCAGATCCTGGCCGGCTACCAGCGGCTGGGTTTGCGTGAGCACCACGCGGCCGGTGGCGTCGCGTAGGGTGATGGTGGCGCTGCGGGCCGCGGCGGCCGCATTCACGCGCAGCTGAAACTGGCCGCGGGTGGGGTTGGGGTATACCTGCACGCTCGATTCCTGCACGCGGGCGGTCTTATTGGCCAGCACCAGGGCGCAGGGCGTCACGCCGGGACGGTTCTGGTCGGTGATGCGGCGGTAGAACTCCTGGTAGTACTGGTTCACGATGAGCGGGTCGTGCACAATCAGGGTGTTCTCGTCGTTTTCGGTGTTGGCCGACAGGCTCCAGTTGTGCGAGCCCACGAACAGCTGCGGGTCCGACTGCGCGGCACCGGCGTCGGCAATGACGTACTTGTGGTGCATGATGCCCGACACGTTGTTGACGATGGCGCGGTTACCCAGAGCCTGGCGGATGGTGCGGAAGATGGGGCCCGAGCTGGTGGAGCTGGTGGTGTCGTCCACAAGCACTTCCGAGCAGCCGGCAATATTCTGCTGCTGCACTTGGTTGCGGATGGCCGTGCCCAGCTCGCTCAGGGTGATGAGCATGGTGGCAATGTGCAAATCGTTGTTGGCCGACTGAATGGTGCCGATCAGGCGGTTGTTCACGTTGTCGGTGGGCGAGAACCACGACTCCACCAGCTTGCCGCCGATATTGAGGTAGTGCGGGGTGTTGTCGGTTTTGCGCGAGCCAAACACGGCCGTGGCCTGGGTGCCGCCGCCCCACATCTCGTTGAACTCCATGGTGTAGACGCGGGCCAGGGCCTGGTCCTGCACGGCAATGGCGTTGTTGCGGTCCTGGTTGAGCTGGGCGGGCGTCCAGTTGGTCGAGCCGGTCCACACCCAGGGCTGGTTGGGGTCGGTGCTGTTCACGTCAATCACCACGAACTTGTTGTGCATGATGTTCTGCACGGTGTTGCGGCCCACGCGGCGGATAGCGGGGTTGAGCGAAGGCACACTCACGTTGGCGTTGCCCTGCTCGTAAATCACGCGCACCTGCACGCCGCGGGCGTGGGCGGCATTCACCGCGTTCAGGATGGTGGCGCTGTTCCAGTTGTAGATGGCAATGTCGAGGGTCTGCTGGGCGCGGCCGATGTAGCGGGCCAGCGTGTCGGCAATCGAGCCGTTGGGCGCGTGCACGGCGTTGTTGCCGGGCAAAGCCAGGGTGGTGTTCACCGGGTTGGTGAAGTAGGCCTTCATGCGGCCCGACGAAAGCGAAGCCGTAATGACGGGTACCACGCGCGACTGCGACTGGCCCACCGCGTTGGTAGAAATGGCCTGCACGTAGTACACCGTGGCGGGCGCGAGGCCGCTCAGGGCTACGGCGTGCTGGGTGCTCTGCGGGCCGGTGCTGCTGCCCAGGCTGGTGAAGGGCCCGGCGGGCGAGGTGCCGTACTGCAGCTGCGAGGTGCCGGGGTTCTGGGTGGTGTAGTTGATGATCAGGCCGGTGGTGCTGATACCGGTGGGCATGGGCGTGCTCAGCACGTTGGGCGTGCCGCCCTGCTCCAGGTCGGAGTAGAGGCGGGGCAGCAGCTGGTAGCCGGCGGTGCCGGGCGCCGCGTTGGTGAACTGGCTCATGATGCCCACCGCGTCGAAGGGGCCCGAGGGCGCAGGCTTGCCGATCAGGCCGTCGGGCCCGATGGAGCCGGCATTCGGGAACAGCAGCATGGCGGGGCTGCCGTTGATCCGGTAGGGGGTACTGGCGAAGGCGGTAACTGGGGCGCCGGTGGTAGTGGTGAGGGAGGTGATGCCGTTGAGGCGCACCAGCCGGCCCTCGTACTGCTCGGCAAAGGCGGCCGTCAGGCCCGCGGCCGGGAAGGGCACCGGCGCCGGCAGGGGCCGGTTGCCGGCCAGCACCGTGAGCGAGGTTACCGGGTCGATTTCGAGCAGGCCGCGGAAGTTCTTGAGCGTGCCGGTCACTTCGATACTGTCGCCGCGGTTGACGCCGGCCACCTGCACGGGCGAGTAGGCCGCAATGCCGCCGGTGGCGTCCTGCAGGTAGCGAATGTCGCGCAGCTCACCGCCGTTGGTGACCACGCCGCGCACCGTGACCGTGGCGCCCGAGAGGTTGAAGCCGGGGTCCTGGGCGCGGGCCTGGGCAATGGTAATGGCCGTTTGCGCCGTCGCGGGCCGGGCCAGGGAGCAAAGTGCGCCGCAAAGCAGCGCCAGAAGGGTAGAATGCTTCATGCAGAGAAAATGGGAAATCGGGCAGAAGAGAGGCTGAGCCGGAGCCGGCCGGGGGAGAAACCCGGCCAGGCAAAACCGGCCAGGACCAAAACAAGCGAAAGACCAAGGGACACGCGCCCGCGGCAAAGGCGGCATTAAATATCCGGCTTTTGCCCCACATTGCCGCCAGTCGGGTGATTAGCAAATTGTTGCCGCCCGCGCCGCGCTACAGAATATTGACTTCGGGATGCAGCTCGATGCCGAACCGCTCGCGCACCGAGGCAATGATGCGCTCGGCCAGCTCACGCACCTCGGCCCCGGTGGCGCCGCCGTGGTTAACCAGCACCAGCGCCTGCTGGGCGTGCACGCCGTAGTGGCCGGTTTCGCCGGCGCGGTGGCCTTTCCAGCCGCATTGCTCGATGAGCCAGCCCGCGGGCACCTTCACGCCGCCGGGCACGGGGTAGCCGGGCAGCTCGGGAAAGCGGGCCTTCAGCTCGTCGAACTTCTGCTGCGACACCTCGGGGTTCTTGAAAAAGGAGCCGGCGTTGCCGATCTGCTGGGGGTCGGGCAGCTTGCTGCGCCGAATGCTGATGACGGCCTGGCTCACCTGCTGGGGCGTGGGCTCGTCGGTGATGCCCATTTCCTCCAGGGTGGTGCGAATGGCGCCGTACGACACGTTGGGCCGGGGCTGGCGGTGCAGGCGCAGCACCACGCCGGTTACGATAAACTGGTTTTTGAGCGCGCCCTTGAACACCGACTCGCGGTAGCCAAAGCCGCACTCCTCGTGCGAAAACGCGCGCAGCTGGCCGGTGCTGATTTCCACTGCTTCGAGGTGGTCGAAGGCGTCCTTGAGCTCCACGCCGTAGGCCCCGATGTTCTGCAGCGGCGCCGCGCCCACCGTGCCCGGAATCAGCGACAGGTTCTCGATGCCCGACAAGCCCTGGCTCAGGGCGTATTCCACCACGCCGTGCCACGACTCGCCCGCGCCGGCCCGCAGCCGGGCGGTTTGCCCGTCGGGGTCGGCCAGCACCTCGAGGCCGCGGATTTCATTGCGCAGTACCACGCCGTCGAAGTCGCGGGTGAAGAGCACGTTGGAGCCGCCGCCCAGCACCAGCTTTTCGGCCTGCTGCACCTCGGGCAGGCGCAGCAGCTCGCGCAGCTCATCCACGCTGCTGAAGGCGGCAAACAGCCGGGCCCGGGCGTCGATGCCGAAGGTGTTGAGGGAACGAAGCGAAACGTTGTGCTGAAGCTGAGCGGCCATGGAGAAAACGGAATGCCGGGCAAAGGTAGCGGCGGGCGGCGTAGGGCCGCCTACCGGCGACTAACGGGCCGGCAGGCGGCTGACGTAGTCATGTCCCCAGGAAGCCAGTTCGGCCAGGGCGGGCTGCTCGTCAGCCCAGCGGAAAAAACCGGCTTCCAGCACCGGTACCTGCCGGCGAAACCACTGATTCAGCTCGGCCACTACCGTCGGGGTGAAACCCTGGGCTACCCAGGAGGCGCGGTGCTCATTGAGGGTGGACAGTTCGTGCGCAGCCAGGTAAGCCAGGTTCTCGAAGACCATTCCTTCCTCCGACACTTGCCACTGCGCCAGCACGGGCCCGATGCCGCCCACCAAATCCAGCGCCGGCCCCAGCTCCGCCAGGTCGATGGAGTGCTGCTGCCACTGCCGGCCCAGCCCGGCCAGCAGCACCGCCCGCACGGCCGCCTGCTCGGGCTCGGGCCAGGCCGAATAGCCCGCCTGCTCCAGCTTGCCGCGCAGCACCGGGAAGTCGGTAAACAGCTCGCCGGAGGCTTTCAGCTCCAGGATGCGGGGCAGGAAGTGCCGGAAATCGGCCGCGTCGCCCCAGGTCGTCAGGGCTTTAAAGGCGTAGCGCGCCAATTGATCGGCCGTCAGCTGGCGGAGCGGCACCGCGCTCAGCACGGCGTTTTCGGCCGGCGAAATGCAGCAGGGGCAGGCATTCAGCGGCGCCTGCGGGAGGCTGGTCGCGAACTGCCGGTACAGCTCCTCAACCGCGGCGCTGAGCTGGGCGTTGGCAGAAATCATGGGCGAAATGCCGGCGGCTTACCGCACGCGGTAGCCGCGCAGGGCGTAGTACAGCAGGTAGGCGTAGCACAAAGCCGGAATGACGAAGGCCACGCGCAGGCCGCCGCCGTTGGTGGCTACCCAGCCCATGAGCAGCGGCACGATGGCCCCGCCCACGATGGCCATGATCAGGTACGAGGAGCCCTGCTTAGTGAAGCCGCCCAGCCCTTTGATGGCCAGCGGGAAGATGACCGGCCACATAATGGAGTTCATCAGCCCGCAAAGCACGATGAGCCACAGGGCCGCTTCGCCGCGCACGGCAATGGAGGCCAGCACGAATACCACGGCCGCGGCGCAGACTGCCGCCAGGGCCTTCCGGTCGTTGATGCGGCTGAGCAGGGGAATGCCCACTACCCGGCCCACCAGCGAGCCAAACCAGTAAGAGGCCACCAGCACCGCACCCACGGCTTTGGTGAAGCCGGCGGTGGTGTCGATGGGCGCCGGGGGCTGGCCGAAGAGCACGGCCAGGAAGTTGGTGGCCACGTTCAGCCCCCGCACCAGGGCCTGGGTAAACTCGCTGAGCTGGCCGATGCCCTGGGCCTCGCCGTAGCGAATCAGGAAGGAGCCCAGGCCCACTTCCACGCCCACGTACAGGAAGATGGCCAGTACGCCGAGCTTCAGGTGGGGGAAGTCGAGCGCCGACGAGCGGCCCGCGGCCGGAGCGGGCGTCGCGGCCTGGGCATCCTCATCGGCTTGAATGCCTTCGATTTCGGGCAGCTTCAACAGGGAAAACACACCGGCCAGCACGGCCAGAAACACCGCCAAGCCGATGTAGGGCGCTTTCACCAGCGTGGCTTCCTCGGCCAGGCGCTGCTCCAGGGGCAGGGCCGCCAGGCGGGCCTTCAGCGCCACCGAGCCGCCGAACAGCAGCATGCCGCCCAGCAAAGGCGAGAGGGTGCCGCCGAAGTTGTTGGCCACACCCACGATGCTCACCCGGCTGGCGGCGCGGCTGGCCGGCCCGAGCACCGACACGTAGGGGTTGGCTGCCACCTGCAATAGCGTAACGCCCGCGCCCAGTACGCTCAAGCCCAGCAGAAACACGGCGAAAGTGCGCGAGTTGGCCGCCGGCACGAACAGCAACGCCCCGGCCGCCATCACCAGCAAGCCCAGCACGATGCCGCGTTGGTAGCCCAGCTTTTCCAGCACCCTCCCCGCCGGCAGCGACATCAGAAAGTAGGCCCCGAAAAACGCCGACTGCACCAGCGACGACTGCAGATCTGTGAGCTGGCACACGTCCTTGAGGTAGGGCATGAGCACGTCGTTGAAGTTGGTGACGGCGCCGAACAAAAAGAACAGCGAGGTCATGGCCACCATGGGCACGAGGTAGCTGCGGGCGGCGGTAGTGGTGCTGGCGGGGGCGGAAGCAGTAGGAAGCGGGGCGGCCATGGGCAGGCGAAAGGGGAAAAGAAGGCCTTAAAGATAGGAATCGGCGGCACGCGGGCGGGGTTTTGTGCGCACCTTTGCCGCCGACTTTCCTTAACCGCTCCCGCTCATGGCTTCCCGCTCCGCCGAATTGTACTTGACTGCCACCACTCAATTTGGCCTCGAAGAAGTGCTGGCCGAGGAGCTGCGCCAGCTCGGGGCCACGGTGGAGAAGGTAGGCATCCGGGCCGTGGAGTTCAGCGGCAACAAGCAGCTGCTCTACGAGGCCGTGCTCTGGTGCCGCACCGCCATGCGCATTCTGCTGCCCTTCGCCGCCTTCGACGCCCCCGATGAGCGCAGCCTCTACCGCGAAGTCGGCCGCATCGACTGGTCGAAGTACCTCTCGGCCGACCAGACCTTCGCCATTACGGCCGTGACCAACCGCTCGAACCTGGAGCACTCCCTCTACATCGCGCAGCTCACCAAGGACGCCATCGTCGACCAGTTCCGCGCCCGCACCGGCAGCCGGCCCAGCGTCGACCCGGTGAAGCCCGACGTGCGCCTGCACCTGCATTTGCTCGACAACGAAGCCACCCTCTCGCTCGACGCGGCGGGCGAGTCGCTGCACCGGCGCGGCTACCGCCAGCTCACCAACGAAGCCCCGCTCAACGAGGTGCTGGCCGCCGGTTTGGTGCTGCTCACGGGCTGGGACGGCCGCCGCCCCCTCATCGACCCCATGTGCGGCTCGGGCACCATTCTTTGCGAGGCCGCCCTCATTGCCCAGCGCATTGCGCCCGGCCTCTACCACCCGGGCGACTTCGCCTTCCAGCACTGGCCCGACTTCGAGCAGGCGCTCTGGGACACCGTGCTGATGGACGCCCGCCAGGCCCGCCTCGACGAGCCGCAGGCCTACCTGGCCGGCTCCGACCTCTCGCGCGACACCATTGCCCTGGCCCGCCAGAACGTGGAAGCCGCCGGCCTCGACGACTTTATTCGCCTGGCCGTGCGCGACGTGCGCGACGCGGTGCCGCCCAAAAACGAGGAGCCCGGCCTCATCCTCAGCAACCCGCCCTACGGTGAGCGAATCGGGGCCGAGGCCGAAATGGCCGGGCTCTACAAAACCATCGGCGACACCCTCAAAACCCACTTCCAGGGCTACGACGCCTACCTGTTTACCGGCAACCTGACGGCGGCCAAGAGCGTGGGCCTGCGCACCTCGCGCCGCGTGCCGCTCTACAACGGTCCCATCGAGTGCCGCCTGCTCAAGTACGAGTTGTACCGCGGCAGCCGCAAAGCCGACAAGCCGGAGTAGCAGGCCTCCCGGCCGGTTCAGCGCGGGCCGGCCGCGGCGAGCTGGCGCTGTTGCCGCAGCCAGTCCAGGGCGGGCGCGTCATCGGTAAACCAGGCCATGCGCGCGGCCCGGGACTGCCAGTTGCCGGGCTCGTCGTAGCCGCGGGTTGGGAGGCCGGCCCACACCTGGGGCGTAACCAGAAACGCGATGCTGGGCATGCGCCCGAGCTCGGTCCGTACCCGCGGGAAATATTCTTCCTGCATCCATTCGTGCAGTTCGCGCGGCTGTTCGCTGCCATTGAGCCGGCCGTCGAGCAACCAGTAGGGGCAGCCGTGACGGCGGGCCTGGTCCAGCAGCAACTCGCAGGCTTCGGTAACTTCCTCGGGGCTCAGCGCCCGCGGGTTGACGCCGAACAGCAACGGTGGATTGGCTTCGTAGTGGACCGAGTAGAACGGCAGGCTGGGCAGATCGGTGGGTGGGGGCATGCGGGGCGGGGCAACCCTCCCAATCCGGGGCAGCAAGTCTTGGGCGGGAGGGGAAGGAACAGGACAGGAGCGGGCGAAAGTGTTGGAATATTACAGAATTCTAATGGTTAATGGCTGGACCCCGGCCGTCTGGGGTTCCGCCCGGAATCAAGGCGGGCACCCGTGGTCAGGTGCCCGCTTCCTAGCTATTTATCGGTTCATCGAATGGAGGGCCCGCGCTACCCGTTCAAGAGCCAGCTACAAAAGCGTAGCAGTGGGGCCACCCGCGTCCGGCTGGCCGGCCGAAGCCGGCTGAAAATCCCGGGCGTGGGTGAAGTATTCCAGCCCCAGCACCAGCAGCAGGGAAACGGCCACGGTGAGCTTCTGCATCAGCGGCAATATGCCCCGGTACTCCCGCGCACCGTAGAGGTACAGCGTAGCATAAAATACCAACAGGCAGGCCACGCAGAGGAATTTAAATACGTGCAGCCGGGATTTGAACACGAAAACCGTGATGTAGAAAATGCCCAGCAGAAACAGCGTGCTGGCGATGATGACCATGACGTCGTGCAGCGGCGTGGCAATCAGAAAGGTGAAGACCATGCAGATAGCCCCGCAGTACTTGATGACGCGGGCGGCACCCTTATCGGGTATTTTCCGGGAGAAGTCGATGAAGAACCGGGCCATGCTCGCGGAAAGCAGCAGCATGCCGGCCACCGACCAGAACCGGGCGGGGTTGGCGGCGCCGTTGACGGCCCGGGCGGCAAACAGGTTGCTGATAAAGTTGCGCGACCAGTCGAAGCCCACGGAATGCTGATCGGCCACCGAGCCGCCCGGGTACACCCAGGTGGCCACCAGCAGCAGCAGCAGGGCAAGGGCTATTCCCAGCAGCAAGGCGTATTTCCGGAGCATGGCGGTTGGTGAAAGGTGATTGACCGGGCCGGCAATTTAATGGGGCGGCATACAGAAATCCACCGTCCGCGGCTGCGTGGCCGCGGGTCTGGTCGGCGCGGGCTGCCGGGTCAGAACGGGAAGAAAACTTCCCGGGCAATAATCTGCCGGCCCTTGACGGCCCAGACCACCACGTAGCCCCCGGCCCCGTCGCTGTTGTTGGCTTCCAGGTACACCGTGCCGGTTGCCCGGTCCAGGTAAGCTGCCGTCAGCTCCAGATTCGGCTCGAATACGTCCCGGAACGCGCTAACCGGAAAATGCCAGGCGCTGCTCCCGGTGCCCACCTGAATGCCCTGGTACTGCTGCCGCGGAACGTTGCCGTCGGTGCCCCAGGGAAAGGTGCGGTCGATGGTTTGCACCACGGCCGCCTCGCCCGGCAGTTTGCCGTACCGAATTTGCCGGCCCTGGGGGCTGAAGCGGGCTTTGGTCAGGGTTAGCTCAAGGCCGTCGAGTTGCAGCTTCAGCTGGCTCTCGGTGCGCGTTAGCGGCTTGAATGGGGCGAGGCCGGTCAGGAACGCAACGCGGGATTGGTGAACGTAGCCCGCTTGCGCCTGCTGGCCGGTTTGGTAGGCTATGGGCAGCCAGCCGCCCTCGGCCTGCTTGGCTAAGACAAGCACGATTTTGCCGCTGGCCAAGCGGTCAATGACGGCGGCTTGGCCGCTGGCCGCCAGCCGGACGTTGCAGTAGCCGCCGGGGTCTTTTATGAGGGCAGGCTGAGCGGCGGCCGTTCCAATAAGCAATAGGCTCAGTAGGAGGGGTAGGAATTCTGACATGGGATAGGAAGATGATAGAAGCTGTATTCAGCGCTGATATTGAAGGCCGCAATGGCGTTGACTTAACTCTTGCCTGGCGCGTGAAGCTGGCTTAAACAGGACTCTCTAAAGTCAATGGTGCCGCTTGACTCTTCTGTTAACAAAAAAGCCTGCACGGGTTCGTAATCAACTTCCGGTGGAATGTTGACGACTATATAGTTATCCGAGACGTGTGGGTTGACTCCGCACCCGAAACGAGCTAACGCCTCTGCAATATTCTCGCTTGCAGCTGTCTGGAATACGACTATGTGCACGACGCTATAGCCCGATTCCTCAATCAGATCTTCAAAGTGAAACTCACCCTCATCATATTCTACCGCGATAAGGTCGCCGTAGGCTAAATTCTTGGCAAAAGCGGGAATAAGTATCACCCGGTAGTAGTCGCCAACTCTTTCCGCAATTACGCGCTCGGTAAATATTTCCTCGTCTTCAGGGTCGTGCTTGTAGGTAAGCACAACCGGTATGTTGTCTGGGTAATTCATCGGTTGAAATATGTACTTCGGGTTCTTCGCCTGATTTACGCCGGTCGTTAGCCGCTGCGGCCCACTGATAGCCGGGTTGCCACTGCTGGTCAGTGGCTCAAGATAGCCGCCGGTGGGCAGTTACCCGTTACTGGCCCCGGCCGCTTTCCCACCCATCCCGCGCACGATTTTGCCCGCGCGGCTGTTGGTCTTACCGCTCAACTCCCGCCGAACCGCCGTATTTTTACCCCATGTTATTTGCTACCGAACCCCTCGCGCCCACCCTCGACTCGGCCCGCCGCGTGCTCAAGCAGTACTACGGCTACGACCAGTTCCGGCCCCAGCAGCAGGACATCATCCAGTCGATTCTGAGCGGGCGCGACACGGTGGTGCTCATGCCCACCGGCGGCGGCAAATCGGTGTGCTTCCAGGTGCCGGCCATGGTGCAGGAGGGCGTGTGCGTGGTGGTTTCCCCGCTCATCGCCCTGATGAAAGACCAGGTGGAGGCGCTCAAGGCCAACGGCATTTCGGCCGCCTGCATCAACTCCTCGATCGGGCAGGCCGAGCAGAACAGCATCGGCAAGGCCTGCCACGCCGGCGCGCTCAAGCTGCTGTACGTGTCGCCCGAAAAGCTGCTCTCGGAGGGCTTCCTGAGCTTTCTGCAGCGCATCAAGGTGAGCATGTTCGCCATCGACGAGGCCCACTGCATCTCGTCCTGGGGCCACGACTTCCGGCCCGAGTACACCCAGCTCAAGGTGCTGCGCCAGCAGTTTCCGCAGGTGCCCATCATTGCCCTCACCGCCACCGCCGACCGCCTCACCCAGCGCGACATCCAGCAGCAGCTGCGCCTCCAAGACCCGCAGGTGTTCCTGTCCTCGTTCGACCGGCCCAACCTGAACCTGAATGTGCGCCCCGGCCAGGACCGCGTGACGGGCATCATCAACTACCTGAAAAGCCACCCCGACGAGCCCGGCATCGTGTACTGCCTCTCGCGCAAGCAGTGCGAAACACTGGCCGGCAAGCTCAAGGAGAAGGGCTACCGCGCCGGCTTCTACCACGCGGGCATGACCGACAAGGCCCGCTCCGACGTGCAGGAGAAGTTTCTGCGCGACGACTTGCAGATCATCTGCGCTACGGTGGCCTTCGGCATGGGCATCGACAAAAGCAACGTGCGCTGGGTAATTCACTACAACCTGCCCAAGAACATCGAGGGCTACTACCAAGAAATCGGCCGCGCCGGCCGCGACGGGGCCCCCGCCGAGGCGGTGCTGTTCTACAGCTACGCCGACGTGGCCCAGCTGCGCGACATGATTACCAAGGACGCCGACCCGCGCCTCTCGCAGCTGAATACCACCAAGCTCGAGCGCATGCAGCAGTTTGCCGAGGCCGCCTCGTGCCGCCGCCGCATCCTGCTGGCGTACTTCGGCGAGGTCACGGAGCAGGACTGCGGCAACTGCGACATCTGCCGCAACCCGCCCTCCACCTTCGACGGCACCGAGCTGGCCCAGAAGGCTTTGTCGGCCGTAGCCCGCACCCGCGAGGCAGCCCCGCTCAGCGTCATTGTCGACATCCTGCTGGGGCGCCGCAACCAGGGCGTCATCTCGCGCGGCTACGACCAAATCAAGACCTTCGGCGCCGGCGCCAACCTCACTTTCCTGGACTGGCAGAGCTACCTGCACCAGCTGCTGAACGCGGGCCTGCTCTACATTGCCTACGAGCAGGGCTACGCCCTCAAGCTCACCGAGCAGGGCTGGCAGGTGCTCAAAGGCGAGCGGCGCCTGAACCTGCGCCAGTTCCAGGTGCCCGAGAAAGCCGAAAAAGCGCCCAAGGGCCGCGCCGCCAAAGCCGCCGGTCAGCGCCTGCCCTCCATTTCCGACGATTTGTTCGACAAGCTTCGCGCCCTGCGCAAGCGCATTGCCGACGCGCAGAACGTGCCGCCCTACGTGGTGTTTACCGATACTACCCTGCAGGAAATGGCCATCGAGCGGCCCCGCACCCGCACGGCTATGCTGGCCATTTCGGGCGTGGGCATGAAGAAGTTTGAAACCTACGGGCAGCAGTTCATCGACCTGATCAGCGAGCAGGCCGGCGCCCCCGCCCCCGAGGATCTGGCCGACGAGCCCGCCGACGAAGACGACGCGCCGGCGGCCCCCGCCCGCAAGCGCGCCGCGGCGGCTGCCGGCTCCGCCGCGGCCGGCAGCACCTACCTCGACTCGTGGAAGCTGCACCGCCAGGGCCTCACTGTGGCGCAGATTGCCGAGCAGCGCAGTCTTTCGCCCAGCACCATCAAGTCGCACCTGGAGGCCCTCTACGAAAAGGGCTACCAGCTGCGCACCGAGGAGTTTCTGACGATGGACGAGTTTGCCCGCATCCGCGAAGCCGCCGCCGAGCTGGGTCCCGAGTTCCGCCTGCGCGACCTGTTCGACCACCTGCGTGAGCAGTTCGACTACTTCCAGCTGCGCGTGGCCCTCATCTACGACAAGCGCCTGCGCGGCCAGCTGCCCACCAAGCCCGCGGATGCTTAGGCAAGCCGCTGGCTGCTTCAAAGAATGAAATACTTACACCCCGCCCGGCCGCTACGGCCGGGCGGGGTTTATTTTTTCGGCCGGCCAACACAATATGCCCGGCGACGGCCGTTATAAGGCTGTTCCGGCTTCGGAAATTACTACTTTACCCGAGGCCCTTCCCGTTTTCTGCCATGCCCGCTTCCCTCACCGTTTACCGCGGCGCCCAGGCTTTGCTGGGCGTGGGCGTCACGCTCTTCATCGGGCTGATGCTGAAGATGGTGCTGCCCTACCTGAGCTTCGAGCCCGGCATTCACTTCCTGACCACCAAGTCGCAGGCCATCAACGCCAACGCGGTGTTCCGGGCGGGCTTCTACGTGCACATCGTCAGCAGCTGGTGGGTGCTGGTGGCGGGGCTGTTGCAGTTCTTTCCCGGTTTGTGGCGCAACCGCCGCCGGGTGCACCAACAGCTGGGCAAGCTCTACGTGGCTTCCATTCTGGCGCTGGCCGCGCCCTCGGGGCTGGTGCTGGCCTACTTCGCCAACGGCGGGCTGGCGGCCAAAGTGGGCTTCACTTTGCAGTGCGTGGTGTGGTGGCTATGCACCTGGCAGGCCTACCGCCTGGCCCGGCAGCGGCAGTGGGAAGAGCACATCAAGTGGATGCTGCGCAGCTTTTTGGTGACGCTGGCGGCCCTGAGTCTGCGCCTGGAAAGCTACGTGCTCTACCACTTCTTCGGCACCAAGCCCATCGAAACCTACCTCACCGTGGTCTGGCTCTCGTGGACCGGCAACCTGCTGCTGGCCGAGGTGCTGGTGCAGGCCGGCGCGGCGCGGCGCCTGCTGCGCGACTTCTACCAAACCCACCCCGCTGCTTCCCAACCAAAACCCCAGGCCGTAGCCGTATGAAAACGCACGTACTTGCATTGCTGGCTTTTGCCGCGCTGGGCGGCGCCTGCCAGCGGCACACGGAGGGCGACCGGGCCACCGTGTCGGCCGTGCACACCCGCCCCGCCGTCGAACGCCGCCCTGCTGAGGCCCGGCCGGAACCCCGGCCCGCGCTGGTACCCGTGCCCGCCGCCCCGGCGGCGCCCGCGCCGCAGCTCACGGCCGACATGCGGGCGCTGCTGCGCGACTACGACCTGAGCCCGCTGTGGCAGACCCCGGTGGAAAACGGCCGCTCCCTCGACGGCTTTTTCGGGGCCGACCATTACCGCCTGGAGCTGGTATTGCTGGCGGTGCGGAAGGACAGCCTGCGGCCCGAGCTTTACCATATCCAGGGTAAAAACCGCTTTAAAAAGCGCATTACGCCCTTCGCGGGCACGCTGACCCTGCACCAGCTGCAGGATTTGCCGCTCGAGCGGGAGGAAGCCGGGGAGGATGCCCGCGCCTACACCGCCACCGGCACCTTCGAGCTGCGCGAAAACCCCGGCCGGGCCGGCGCCGGCCGCTTTGCTGGCACCGTAGCCACCGACTTCCGCCTGCAGCCCTCGGCGCAAGGTGGCCTGCAGCTGTGGTACGGCACCGGCACCGACCACTCGCCCACCCAGGGCAGCGGCTTCAAGTTTGAGGGGCAGTGGACGGCGTACCAGGGCGGGGCGGGCAAGCCCTGCGTGTGGGCCGATCAGTTCCTGGTCATTGGCTCGAGCGTGCTCAAGGATTTTGTGGTGGGCGAGCGGGACGTGAACATCAACCCCCGCTACGCCAAGCTCGGCTGGGACACCTACTGGGAAAACGACGAGTGGTGGGCCACGGCGCCGGCCACCGCCCGCCGGTAAAGCCCCGCATTATTCTGGTATTCTTCACTTTCTGCCCGCTACCGGTGGCGCAGAGCAGCTCCCCATTGCCATGTACCAACCGTTCGTCCTGCTAGTTATCGGCCTGCTGGCCACTGTTTCCGCTCCCGACTCCGAGCCCCGGACCACCACTGCGCCCAAGCCGGTGGCGGCCGCTAAAAAGCCCGCGACCAAAGCGGCGGCCCGGCCAGCTGCCGTCAGTGCTGCCGCCGCGCGCACTCAGCGTTTTCTGCAGCGCGTGAACCTGGCGCCGCTGCTGCGCTTCAACCCGGCCAGCGGCACTGCGGGGGTGATGAACGGCTTTTACAGCTACGACTACTGGCGCTTGGAAGTGGTGCTGACCGCGGTGCAGCGCGATGCCAAGAACCCCGGGCTCTACCACGTGCGCGGCAAAAGCCGCCGCCACCGCAAAGTCACGCCCCTGAGCGGCACCATTCGCTTTACCGAAGTCGCGCTGCTGCCCCGGCCCAGCGCCTCCGATCTGCCTTATCAGCCCTGGCAGCCGGCTACGGTGAGCGGTAGCTTCACCTTACAGGAAACCGGCGGCCGGCGCGGCACTTTCAGCGGCGACATCGACGTGGACGTGGCGCCTGACCCCGAGCGCAAGGTGCGCGTGTGGTGCTGCGCGGCCGACAACGAGACCCGCGGCGGGGGCATCCTGTTCGAGGGCCAGTGGCGCCTGGGAGCCGAGCGCGTGCCCGTCATCTGGAAGGACGACATCTTCAGCCTGGCCCGCAACATCCTGACGGACTTTGAAATCGGCTCCCGCGACGTGGAAATCAACCGCAAGTACTCCCGACGCGGCTGGGACACGTACTGGGAAAACGAAGAATGGTGGGCCGAGCGCCCCGTGGCGCGCCGGTAGCCGGCGGGCAGAGCGGCGAAAGGCAGCCCGGG
Source organism: Hymenobacter sp. B81 (assembly GCF_044628455.1). Classification (NCBI taxonomy): domain Bacteria; kingdom Pseudomonadati; phylum Bacteroidota; class Cytophagia; order Cytophagales; family Hymenobacteraceae; genus Hymenobacter; species Hymenobacter sp. B81. Next base: position 564,201 of record NZ_JBIYZW010000001.1, read on the forward strand.
CAAGGAAAAAAACTTTTGGCTAATTGAATTAGTAAAAGAAGCGCGTTGTTGCTACCTTCACGAGTCGGCAAGCCATTGAGGGCGAATCACGTTAGCCGGCTCCCCGCCCCATGATCAATACCAATCTCAAATTCTGGCGTCGCGAACTGAGCCTGACCCAGGCCCAGCTGGCAGATAAACTCGGCATCAAACGCTCCCTGATCGGAGCCTACGAAGAAGGCCGCGCCGAGCCCAAACTCACCACCCTGGTGAAGATGGCCCGGCTGTTCGGTATTTCGCTGGACGCCCTGGTAACCACTGACTTCTCCAAGAAGCGGCAGGCGGCAGCCGTGCTGCGCCAACTCCAGAACGTGCCCGCCCTGGACGCGCCCACCACCGTTGCCGCCGGCACCGATGGCGCCTCGCTCGACAAGGCCAGCGGCGAAAACCTGCGGGTGCTGGCTTTCACCGTCGACCAGCAGCAGAACGAGAACATCGAGCTGGTGCCCTTAAAAGCTGCCGCCGGCTACCTCAACGGCTACGCCGATCAGGAGTACATCGAGGACCTGCCCAAGTTTCGCCTGCCCATGCTGGGGCAGACCGGCACCTTCCGCGCCTTCGAAATTTCGGGCGACTCCATGCTGCCCATCGCCTCGGGCACCGTCATCGTGGGCCGCTACGTGGCCGACTGGAACGAGGTGAAGGACGGCTCGCCCTGCATTGTGGTGAGCAAGAAGGAGGGCATCGTGTTCAAACGCGTGTTCAACCGCCTCAAGGAAGCCGCCACACTCACCCTGCACTCCGACAACCCGGTGTACTCGCCCTACGAAATCGATGTGGAGGACGTACTCGAAATCTGGGAAGCCAAGAGCTACATCAGCAGCACCTTCCCCATTGCCGACCTCTCGCTCAACCGCCTGGCCAGCATCGTGCTCGATCTGCAAAAGCAGGTGACCACGATGAAAAAAGCTTAAATGCCCTGAAGACCGTCGGGTAGTCGGCGGCTTTAAGGCTAGTAGACCGCCCGGGCCCCTGGTCCGGGCGGTTTTGTTTTCGGCCGAGTATAGCCGAAGCTGCATGTATTGCGGCAGGCGTTTCTAACTTCACGCCGCCGCGGCGCGTATGCGGGCTAGTTTTCCCGCTTCCCCGAAAGCTTCAACTCCCGATTTCAACGTCATGCTGACTTACATCCCGGCCGCCGAGCGGCGCCACGCCTCGCCCGCCCCCTGGCTCAACAGCTTTTTCCTGTTCTCGTTTGCCGACTACTACGACCCGAAAAACATGCATTTCGGGCCGCTGCGCGTGTTCAACGACGACTCGGTAGCAGCCAACTCGGGCTTTCCGCAGCACCCGCACCACGAAATGGAAATTGTGACCCTGGTGCTGGACGGCGAAATCGAGCACGAGGACACCATGGGCAACCGCACCACCATCAAGGCCGGGGAGGTGCAGCGCATGACGGCCGGCACCGGCCTGGCCCACTCCGAGCAGAACCGCTCCGACAAGCCCCTGCAGCTGTACCAGCTGTGGTTTCTGCCCAACCAGAAGGGCCTCTCGCCCAGCTACGAACAGAAGGACCTGAACTTCCTGAGCACCAAAAATGAGCTGGTGCCGCTGGTGTCGGGCCAGAAGGTGTTGGAGGACGTGGTGTACATGAACTCGAACAGCACCGTGTACTGGGCCAACCTGCGCGCTGAAAAGGAAATCCAGTTCAAGACTTTCCCTATTCGCCTCACCTTCATCTACGTGCGCGAGGGCAACATCTTCGTCAACGGCAGCGAACTGGGTCCCGGCGACCAGGCCCGCCTCACCGACGAGCACGTGGTCGACATTCGCGCCGACCGCGACGCGCAGTTCGTGCTCATTGACTTGCCGGCGGCTGAAGCCAATTATTGAGTTGGCAGTTGTTGGTTGCGAGTTGTCAGTCAGGACAGGATCAGGCAATTGGCGACGACTGCAAACCCGCGCATTAACCGAAAAGCCGGAGCAACTGCTCCGGCTTTTCGGTTTTAATGGCTCAGCAACGCGGTTGCGCGTTACTTGCGGGACGCGGGTTTGAACAGCAGCCGGAAGGCCCGCAGGGCCGCGGGATGGTAAATGGTGGCGTGGGTTTCGGTCGGCAGGGGCTCGTACTGCCACTTCAAGCCCAGGCGCGACGCAGCCGCCTTTAGCTCCTCGGCGAAGCGGCGCGTGTCGGCTACAATGCCGGGCTCGTTGCTGGTGGCCAGAAACAGGGTTTTGGTGCCGAGCTTACCGGCCTGGGCCTGCAGCAGCTTCGGTGCCTGGTTGACCAGGTACTGGCCATTCCACCACAGACTGGGGTCGAAGGCCAGGTAGGTGTCGAACAGGTCGGGCTCGAGCAGCAGGGTTTCGACCACGAACAGCCCGGCCAACGACTCGCCGACCACGGCGGTTTCGGGCGTGGTGCGGTAGCGACGCTGGATTTCGGGCATCAGCTCGGTGCGGATAAAGCGGCGGAAGGCGGCCGAGCCGCCCACCCGGGGCGCAATCTTTCGGTCGTCGGCTACGGTGGTGGGGCCGGTCATATCGCGGCGGCGCTCGGTGTTTTCGATACCCACCAGCAGGAAGGGACGCATGGTGGCGTTGCCCACCGATACCTGTACCAGGCCGGCCACGTGCAGAAAATCTTCGCCCAGGCCGCCGTCGGGCATGTAGAGTACCGGCAGCCGCAGGTTCGGGGATTCAGCGTAGCCCGCGGGCACGTACACGTTGATGCGCCGCGTTTCGCCCAGCACCTTGGACGCAATGGTAAACGTCTGGCCGATGGTCAGGGGCTCCGCTTTGCTTTGGGCGGTAGCCTGGGGCAAGTAAGCCGCTACGAAAAACAGGAGCAGAAGTGTTTGAGCAAGCCAACGACAGCAGGAAAGCATACGATACTATGGAAGTGGCAAGTGTGGCAGCGGGTAGCTGAACAGCTCCCTTTCGGAAAGAACAAAGCCCGGTAAACCCGGGCTTTGTTGCTTAGTTCTTAAAGAAGCGTTTTCCAAACCTCAAGGCAGCTACCAGAACTATCGTCAGTAGGTTCATCGCCAGTTGAAGGCCCGGTGAGCAACTCGTTCCAGGGAATTCCATCGTGGTAACCGGAGCCTAGGAAAGATGATAAGATGTCGTCGAGGTCGGGGGTAAGTCGAACCTGACATCTGAATGGTAAGGCAGCTGCGGCGGCTGAGACAATACTGAACCGCAATTGGGCGGCCTGCTTGTCGTGCCAGCAATAAAACTGCATGGGGTAGACAAGGCCGCTCTGCGTACGCAGCTGCTCATGCTTTGCCGCCACAATACCCAGTATCATCTGCCTCAAATCCTGGATGGTCAGCTGTTGGGCCTGCTGAGTTGTAAAAGCTATGGAATGCTGGTTGCTCACAGCCTCCTTATTCAAATCAGCCAGACCAGAACCTATAAAGAGAGGAGTGGCCGAAAAATTCCTTTCTATTTCGGCCACAAACGCCAGCGCATAACTCATAGTAGGGTGCCCGGGGCTACATGGTGTACTTGCGGCCTTTGTTCTGCTGCTTGAGGTAGGCCATCAGCGGCTGGAAGTAGTCGACCATGGCGCGGGCCGAGAGGTCTTCCCCGGTTTTCTCGCGCAACAACTGGCGCCAGTCGGCCGAGGCGCCGGGGTACATGATGTCGCGCAGGAACTTGCCCACTTCTTGGTTGCCGTAGTAGTTGGTGGCGTGCGGGTCCTGCTTGAGGATGTTCTTGGCGATGTGGTCGTGGAGCTGGAACAAAATGACGTACGACAGGGCGTAGTCGTAGTACTGGGCCGGGTCGTCGTTGATGTGGGTTTTGGTGGCCGCGTCGAGGTAGTTTTCGCCGCGCGTCGTGGGCGGCACGATGCCCTGGTACTGCTTGGCCAGCGCCCACCAGCGGGCGTTCAACTGGTCGGGCGAGAGGTTGTCGGCGTAGAAGCTGTTTTCCCACTCGCTCATCACGCCCGAGGCAAAGGGAATGAAGGTCACGTAGTTCAGGGCTTCCTTCAGCAGGGTCTGCGTCTCGTCGGTTTTGGTGTTGGCCGGCGTCAGGCCCAGGCCCACCAAAAAGGGCTTCTGGGTGGCGGCCAGGCCCATGAGGCTGCCCATGGCCTCGTGGTAGGCGCGGTTGGCGCCCCCGCGCAGCAGCACCGGCACGTCGGGGTTGGTGTAGGTGAGGTAGTAGTAGATGTGGCCCAACTCGTGGTGGGTGGTTTCGTACCACTCGGTGTTGCCCTCCACGCTCATCAGGCTGCGCACGTCCTGGTCGAGGTTCATGTGCCAGGCCGAGGCGTGGTTGTTTTTCTTATAGGTCGCGTCCTTGGGCAGCGGGTACAAACTCGACTTTTCCCAGAACACCGCCGGCAGGGCCGGGAACCCGAGGCTCTGGTAGAAGCGCTCGGCCTGCTGCACCTGCCACTCGGCGCCCTTCTTGGCCAGGGTGGCGTCCAGGTTCAGGCCCTTCACGTCGACCATGGCGCTCCAGTCCTGGCCCCAGCGGTTGGGCAGCCAGTGGGCGGGCAGGTAGTCGGGCACCTGCTTCTGGCCGTACTTTTTGGCCAGCTCGTAGCGGGCGTAGGTGTGCAGCTCGCGGTAGAGCGGGCGCAGCTCCTCGTTGAGCTTGTGTACCAGCTGCATCATTTCCTCCCGGCTCATGCCGTAGTCGGAGGCCTGGTAGGTGAAGTAGTCGGGGTAGCCCAGGGCCTGCACCGTCTGGTTGCGCAGGCCGCGCAGATTTAGCAGGCCGTCCTTGAGGGTGGGGCCGATGGCCTTGCTGGCTTCCCACACCTGCTGGCGCTTGGCCAGGCTTTTCTCCTTGCGCAGCAGCTCGTCCAGGTCGTTGGTGGTTACGGCCTTGCCGCCGTACTTATAGGTGTAGCCGTAGAGCTTTTCGGTTTGCTGGGTTTCGGCCTTGATGCGGCGCTTCACCACTTCGGCCACGGTTTGGGGCGAGCCGGCGGCGTTGTAGAGGGCCGTTTGCAGCTGCTTTACCTGGATGGGGCTGAGCTGGTCTTTGTGCTCGAGCAGGCGGCGCAGCTGCTCGATGTTCCGGGTGCTGCCGGTGAAGGCGGCCAGCGCCTCGTTGGCGCGGGCCGTGGCCACCGCGTTGGTCGAGTCGCCGGGCACGATGCGCGTGTTGGAGCGCCATTCCGCCTCGGCCGACTGCGTGTAAAGCCGTTGGTACTCGGCCGAGTAGGTTTTCAGGAAGGCGTCGGCCTCGGCCGCGTAGTCGACGGGGGCGGGCTGGGCGGCCGGGGATGGCATAGCTGGGGCGCTGGCGGCCGCGGGGGCCGTGGCTTTCTGGGCGCAGCCCGTGAGCAGCGCCGCCGTGAGCAGGGGCAGCAGGTGTTTGTTCATGGCAGGGACGGGGAATAAGGCGGGAAACCAAATGTAGCACCTGGCTGCAAACCCTGGCCGGAAGTTGGGGCGGGGTAGCTGGCAAGGCGGCAACAAGTTGTGGGAGTGAGCGGAAGCGGAAATCTTGTGCTGTTTGTCAGGAAAATCTCAGAATACCGCACAAGATTCAGCGCAGGATCTGTGCGGTATTCTGAAAAACTCGGAAAAACCGCACAACATGAGCTGCCCGAGGTGCAGTGGGCGAACTGCTAGGCTTCGCTGACCTTCGGTTCGTCAGACTCGCCCGGTTGTGCCGCGAGAGGAAAGATTGGCTACGCCTTCCTGCGGTTGCTTCGTCGTAACTCCTCGCAATGACAGGCTCTCAGTACAACTGCTCCGTTGCTAGGCAGCGGCTTCGGCTTCCTGCTGGGTGCGCTGGCAGCAGTTCTTGAACTTCTCGCCCGAGCCGCAGGGGCAGGCATCGTTGCGGCCCAGGCGCTTGGGCGCTTTCCGGAGCAAGTTGCGCGGGTCGAAGCGGGCGAAGCGCAGGCCGGGGTCCTGGCGGAAGGTGCGGGTGAGCAGCTGGTAGAGCGCGGGGTGGTGGGCTTCGAGCTGCTCGGGCTTTTCGAAAAAGTACTCCAGCACCACGGCAAAAAACTCGGCCGCCGAGGTCCCCCCGTAGTCGCCGATGCTGGACTTGCCCGCCCGGATCTGCTCGATTTCCTCGTGCATGAGCTGCCGCCACTGGCCCACCAGCGCGGGCGGCAGCAAGAGCAGCGGCACCCCGTCGATTTCGCCGTCGGCCTCGTCCAGGAGGTGGGCAAACTCGTGCAGGCCCACGTTCTGCTTGTCCTGGGCGTTGCGGAAGCCCTGCTCGAGCGCCGCCTTCGAGAGGCGCATGTAGTGGTCGGTCTGGAAGTTCTGCACCGAGCCCAGCAGGGTACCTTCCAGCGGCTTCACCTCCTGATCCTGGTCGCGGGCCAGCTTCCAGGCTTCGGGGAACACCAGCACCTCGCCCAGGTTGTCGTACTCCCAGCCGCCGCGGATGCCGAAAATGGGAATGATGGCCGAGCAGGCCACCAGCAGGCGGGTGGTGTCGTCGATGCTGGTTTTGATGCCGGTGATGCGCGTGCGGGCCAGAAACAGCTGCACCTGCTTTTCGAAGCGCAGCTTTTCGGTGTCGGTGAGGGCCGAGTAGAACGCCACCCGCTCGGCGAGAATCGCGCGCCAGGCGTCGGGGAAGGGCTGCTTCAGAATGGCCTTGCGCTGGCGCGAGCCGCCGGTCACGTAGCGGTAAATCAGAAAAAAAATGCCGGCCAGCACGGCCAGGCCCATCACATACTCCATAGTGGGCGCAAGAACGGCAGCCGGCGCGGATAGTTGCGGCGGCCGGGCCCTTGGGTGGCTTGTTTATCTTCGCCGCCGCGCCCGTTGCCAACTGCCGCCCATGTCCACCCGAATTTCTCTTGGTTTTGCCGGCACCCTGGCCCTGGGCTACGGCTGCGTGCACCTGCTGCTGAGCAGCCACTTCTCGCACTCGGTGCTCGACCGCCTGCGCGCCCTGGAGCCGGCTTCGGCCGCCGCGGTGCGCGGGCTGCGGGCCGGGGAGCCGGTGCTGGTGGAAGGCACCCTGAGCGAGGCCAACCCCCGCAGCTTCGGTTCCTTTGTGGCCTACCGCCGCACCAGCAGCAAGCCCGCGGAAAAAGAGGACCCGACGCAGCTGCTGCTGAACCTGGAGCTGGTCACCCCGCCGCTGCAGCTCAACGTGGCGGGCGGCATGGTGCAGCTCGAAGCCGACTACGACCTGCTCGAAACGCCCCACGGCAAGCTCACCAAGCTCTACGCCTATTCCGGTTTCCACCGCGGCGACCGGGTATTTGCCGTGGGCAAGGCCAGCGGCCGGGGCAGCATACTCACCGAAACCCTCGTGGGCGGCCCTCGCGACAAGTACCTGTTCGTGCAAACCGGCAAAACCTGGGTGAGCTACGCCGTCGACGCATTCGCCATCCTGCTCGGGGGCGGCCTGCTGGCCCTGTCCCTGCTGGCCGGCCGCGCCAGGCAGCCGGCCCAGCCCCGCCGTTGACCAGAACTGCCGGGGCTTAGCCAAACCGAGTCAGCCGGCTTGGCCAGTGGCAGTCCCACCCCGATTCACCAATCCCCCAGGTGGGGCCGCAGCCGCGCGCGCAGCAGCTCCATGAGCGCCGGATCCTGAAACTGGTACTGGTCGGGAATGCGCAGGCACACTATGGGCTTGCCGGCCAGGGCCGCGCCGAATTTCTGGCGCAGGATATCGGCGTGGCGCCGCTCCATCACAAACACCGCGTCGGCCCAGCCCAGGTGCCCGGCCGTCACGCGCACCCGGGCGCCCGGCTCGGTGCCGGCCGAGCGGACCTGGTAGTGCGGGTGCTCGTCGAACAGGCGCTCGGCCGTGAGGCTGCGCCAGCGGTTCTGGCTGCAGATGAACAGCAGCTGGCGGGCGGAGTCGGGGAGAGGCTTCAGCGGCAAAAGAGCTTAGCGGCTAGGTTTATTCAGCTGGCGAACCGCATCCTGCTCCAGCGTCCAAAGCTCCGACACGGGCACCGGCTTGCGAATAAGTTGTTGCAGGCTTGGGTACTCGGCCCACAGAAATGGATAGAAAGCCATAGCTTGGTTGCCGTCGAGCTGGGCTATTTCACGTTGCCACCCGGTCCAACGCAGGCCATCATAAAATTTATTCAGGTCGCCGGTAAAACAGAAATTGATAAAATCCGAGTATGTCAAATGGAGTGGCTCCCACGCCAGCCGTTCGGGCGCGAAGTAGTAGACCTTGCCCATATCCGCACCCAGTGCCCCGCCGTTGAGGGCGAAAAAACCACCAACCGCGTCATCGGCAATCAATAGAAATGGGGCACGGTCGCCGATCTGTGCCATGGATTTGCCCAGGTTCCAGCCTGGCAGACTGCGGGCAAGGCGCGGGTGCCCCGAGCCTAGAATGCGAATCCAGCCGCTGTCAATGAGCAGTCCACCCGTTTCGTACACAATGGCACCCATGGGTGAGCGGGTGGTAACCTGCGTTTGATACAGGGCCTGCTCGGCTTGCGTGCGGTCAGCAACGGGTAAAACTTCCACGGAATTCTTGGCCGTGCTCAGCCAGGCTTGAACCAGGGGCCAGCTGCTATCGGTGCGGTTAATGAGTTCCGCAACGGGGCTTAGTGGAGCCGTTTGAGCTGTTGCCATCAGCGAACCACTAACCCACCATATAAATGCTCCTACCAGAATCCTGCAACGCATGGGTATTGCTTAGCGGACTTCGCTCACGCGGATTTTCTTGCTCTTGACGCGGGCTCCGGTCAGGCGCTGCAGCACCTCGGGGCCCAGCTCGCGCGGCACCGTGATGTAGCTGTAGTGGTCGAACACCTCGATGCGGCCCACGTCTTCGCGGGCCAGGCCGGCCACGTTCACGCAGGCGCCCACCAGGTCGTGCGCGCTAACCTTGTCTTTGCGCCCGGCTGAGATGTGTAGGGTAACCGACGTGGGCTTGGCCGCCTTGGTAGCGGGGGGCAGGGTCCCGGCCTGCATGGGCGCCCACTGCACGGGCTTGGCCAGCGGAAACCGCTGCACGTGGGCCTGTTCGGCGGCCGTAGCCAGCAGGTGGGCCGTGCCGGTGGCCCCGGCGCGGGCCGTGCGCCCGGCCCGGTGCTGGAAAGTGTCCACCTTGTCGGGCGCCTCAAACTGAATAACTGTGTCGAGGGCGTTGACGTCGATGCCGCGGGCGGCCACGTCGGTGGCTACCAGGGCCAGGGCCGAGCCGTTGCGGAGCTTCAGCAGAGCCTTGTCGCGCTCGGGCTGGGGCATTTTGCCGTGCAGCACCTCGGCGGCCACGCCGCGGCTCACCAGGAAGCGGGCCAGTTCCTCGCAGCGCTGCCGGGTGTTGCAGAACACCAGGGCACGGCCGGTTTCGGGGCGCTGCAGCAGGTGGTAAAGAGCCGCCGGCTTCTGTTCCGCCGTGCCCAGGTGGCCCAGCAGGGTCAGGGTTTCGGGCAGGGTTTCGCGCTCCACGTCGGCTTCTACCTGACGCGGGCGGGTAAGGTTCTTGCGCACCAGGTTCATGACCTTGTCGGGCATGGTGGCCGAGAACAGCAGGGTCTGGCGGCGGCGCGGCAGGCGCATCACGATGTTGGCCAGCACTTCCTGGAAGCCCAGCTCCAGCAGCTTGTCGGCCTCGTCGATGACGAGTACCCGGAGCTGATTGGGCACGATGGTGCGCCGGTCGAGGTGGTCGAACAACCGGCCGGGGGTGGCAATGACGATTTGCGGAGCCTGCTTGAGCGACTTGGCTTCCTCGGCGAAGCTGTGGCCGCCGTAGAACGCGGCCACGCGCAGGTTGGGCAGGTACTTGCCCAGGCGCTTGAGCTCGGCGCGGCCCTGCAGCACCAGCTCGCGGGCGGGCACCAGCACCAGCATCTGCACCGCGTCGAGCTGCAGATCGACCTGCTGGAGCAGGGGCAGGCCGTAGGCGGCGGTTTTGCCCGAGCCGGTGGGGGCCTGCCCGGCAATGTCCTGCCCGGCCAGCACCAGCGGCACTACCTGGGCCTGAATGGCGGTGGGCTGGGTGTATTCCAGCTCGGCCAGCGCGCGTTGCAGCGGTTCGGCCAGGCCGAGAGCGGCAAAGTCAAGCGGGGTAGCGGGGGCAGTGGGGGTGGGTTCGGCAGACATGCGGGCAAGGATAGGAAACCACAAAGCTACGCCTCTTCCGGCTCCGGCAGATTTACCAGCCGGTAACCCACTGCCGAGGCCTTGGGCCGAATGGGCTGCCCGACGTAGTGGGCGTAGGCTTTGGTGAAGCTGGCGCCGAAATAAAACATCATGGCCGAGTAAAACACGAACAGCAAGAGCAGCACCACCGAGGCCGCGGGACCGTAGATGGGCCCCAGGTTACGCGGCTGCAGCAGCAGGCCCAGTAGGCGCTGGCCCAGCTCGAAGAGCACCGCCGTGAGCAGGGCCCCGCGCCAGAGCGCCGGCCAGGGCACCCGGGCGTGGCTCAGGTTGCGGAAGGTGGCCCCAAACCAGGCCGCCAGAATCAGCAGCGACACCACGAAGTTCAGCCCCTGAAACAAGTAGTAGAGCAGGGTCAGGTCGAAGTCGCGGATGTAGTCGGCCAGCAGGTGCAGCAGCGAGTCGGCCACCAGGGCTGCCACGGCCAGCGCGCCCGTCACCAGCAGCAGCGCGCCCGAGCGGGCCCGCTCGCGCAGCACCCGCCCCAGGCGCCCCTGGGCCGGGCGCGGGCGCACCTGCCACAAGTCGTTGAGCGAGTTCTGAATCACCACGAACAGGGTCGTCGAGACGAACACCAGAAAGGTTGTGCCCAGGGCTGTGACCAGCCGGCTGCGCTCGAGGTTGGTCACGTTCAGCACAATCTGCTCAAGCAGCCCCGCGCCACTGTCGCCAATGAGGTCGGAGAGCTTGCCCAGCAGGGCTGTGCGCACGATGGAGGCGGGATAGAGCGCCCCGAGCACGGCCGTGAACAGGATGAGGATGGGCGGCAGGGCGAAGGTGGTGAAGAAGGCCGTGGCCGCGCCCAGCCGCAGCGGGTCGTGGGCCGCCAGCTCGCGGCCGGCACGGCGCAGCAGCCGGGCGAAGTCGCGCCAGAAATAGGGGGGCTGCGCCGGGGAACTTACCTTTGTCATGCGGGGCGTGGGCAGCCGCGGTGCCTGCGGCCGAAAAAGCGAATGTAGGCTCCTAACGGCGGGCAGCAGGTGCCCGTTGCCGCGCCGCCCGCTGGTTTTGTATGTCCGCTGAAGCAACTCCGCCCGTGGCGGGCTTTTTTCGTCGCCGAGTCGTCGAACCCCTGCTCGGGCAGCTGCGCCAGGGCCTGGCGCCCGAGCAGTTGGCGCTTACCGTGGCCCTGGGTACTTCGTTCGGGCTGGTGCCGGTGCTGGGGCTGACCACGCTGCTGGCTACGGCCGTGGCCGTGTGGCTGCGCCTGAACGTGGCCACCATGCTGCTGGTAAGCCATCTGTTGAGCCCCCTGCAGGTACTGCTGTTGCTGCCGCTGATGCGTTTTGGGGCCGGCCTGCTGGGCGGGCCCAGTGCCGGCAAGCTCACCCTGGAGCGCATCAAGTACCTGTTCAGCCACGATCTGGCCGGCGCTTTTCAGCTGTTCTGGCGGGCCGAGCTGGGGGCTTTGCTGCTGTGGGTGGCGGGCTCGGTGCCGGTGGTGCTGCTGCTTTACTGGGTGCTGCGGCCCGTGTTCCGGCGCGTGGCCGCCCGCCAGCAGCTGGTCGAGCAGCCCGAGGTGCGGCCAGGGCAGTAGCAAAGGCCTTTCATTAACGCCGTTGAGCAATGGCTAGCTGCGAGTCGCCCGCCCAGATGGCTTTTCGGAATCCTTGATTCACGAGAAAGCCCCGCGTTGCAGCAACGCGGGGCTTTCTCGTGTGAGACAAATTCTCGGAGCCTCTACGCTTCCTGGCGGTGGTACAGCGGCTCTTGCTGGCTGAAGTACTGGGTCAACGGCTCCTCGGGGTCGGCGCTCAGGCGCACCACATCCACGGTTTCCTGCTCCGAGATGTACTGCTTGAGCACCGGGCCCAGCTCCTGCAGGAAGTTCATGTCTTCGCCGTCTACCTCGAAAGCCAGCAGCAGGCGCGGGGCGGCGGGCTGCCCGGCCAGCTGCATCACGGCCATGTGGCCGGCCTTAATGTGCGGGTGCGCGGCGCAGAACTGCTGCAGCGACTCGGCCATACCCTCGGGCAGCTCGGTAATCTGGCTGAGCTGCACCTGCGGCTGCTCCTGGCCCTCGGCGCCCTGGCCGAAGATGCGGCCCGAAAGCAGGTCGTCGAGTTCCTGGGCCACCAGCAGCTTGCCGAAGGGCGAGAAGGGGTTGAGCACGCACTCGGCGCCGGCCACCATCTGAAACAGGGCCTGGCCCTGGATGCGCAGGAAGTTGACTTCCTCGGGGTTGGCGCCGCCGTCGTAGATGCGCTGCTCGCAGGAAAACACCGGAATGCGGCCGTCGTGCAGTACGTGCAGCTGAATTTCGGTGCCTTCGTCCACGGTTACCTCACCGCTGGGCGTGCCTTCGGGCTGCACCGTGAGTACCAGCAGCTCGCCGTGCAGCAGCTCGTGGTAGAACGCCAGGCGCATGTCGGGCTCCTGGGCGGCGCGCAGCAAAGCTTCCTCCAGGGGAGTAGCCGGCTCGAAGTGCGGTACCTGGGGCGCGTCGGGCGGCATGGGCGGCACCATGGGCATCATCGGCTGCAGGTCGGGTGCGGCCTGGGTGGCAAAGGTGGGGCGCTGGTAGCGCGGGCCGCCGGCGGGCTTGGGCGCCTCGGCGGCGGGGGAGGCAGTAGGAGCAGCGGGGGAGGCCGAAGGGGTGGTGGGCGCCGCGGCCGGCGCTTCAGGTTTTTTCTTCAGGAAATCGAGGAGGCCCATGCGTAACGAACTAGTTGAAGATGCAAGCTAAGGAGGAATGACGAAGAATGCAGCCTCGCCGCGGCGTAAAAGGCCACCGGCCGGGCTACGGCGCCATATCGGCCGTGCGGCAGGGCTCGAGCAGGCGCGTGACCTCCGAAATGGTGTAGGGCTCGAGTTGGTTGCCCCAGTTGCTTTGCACGTAGTTGAGCAGATTGGTGATTTGGGCGTCGGTCAGGTCGTGCTGGCCGGGCATCACCTGGTTGTACTCCACGCCGTTGACCACCACGGGGCCCTGCTGGCCGTGCTGCACCAGGCAGGGCAGGCCGGCGCGGTGGCGGGCCAGGTAGTCGGCGCCGGCCAGGGGCGGAATCAGGCGGCGCAGGCCCTGGCCCTGCTCGCCGTGGCAGCTGGCGCAGCGGGCCGCGTACAGGCGCTGGCCTTCGTTCTGGCGGTCGGTGAAGCAGCCGCTCAGTAGCAGGGCCAGCGCGGCGCAGCCCCCGGCGAGCCGGGGCCAGCGGCGGCGAAAGTCGGCGAGGCGGGGCATGGCGGCTTAGTTGCGGGCCGTGGCCGGGGCGGCGGGCAGCTCCTGCAGCAGCACGGGTAAGTCGCGCAGCAGGCGGTCCACTTCCTGGGTGTTGGTGCCGTCGTACACCCCGCGGATGTGGCGCTCGGCATCCACCAGCACGAAGGCGCCGCTGTGCACCGCTCCGCCGGGGGCGCTGGGGTCGCGCTGGGCGGCCACCATGTAAGTGCGGGCCAGGCGGAAAATGGTGTCGCGCTCGGCCGTGGCGAAGTGCCACTGGGCGGCGTTGGTCACGCCCAGGCGCTGGGCGTAGTCGCGCAGCACCGCAATGGTGTCGTGCTCGGGGTCGATGGTGTGCGAGAGAAAGGCCACCCGCTCGTCGCCCTGGTATTTCTCGAACACGCGCAGCATCTCGGCGCTCATCTTGGGGCAGATGCTGGGGCAGGTAGCGAAAAAGAAGTCGGCGATGTAGACCTTGCCCCGGAACGTGGCCGGCGTCACCGTCTGGCTGTCCTGGTTGGTGAGGGTGAAAGCGGGCAGGGTGGGGTAGGTGGTGTCGCCGGGGGCCACTACGGTAGGCTCGCCCAGGTAGGGCAGGCGGGCCCCACCGGCCGCGTCGGCATCGGAGTTGGGCTGGCAGGCCTGGAAGCCCGGCAGCGAGACGGCCGCGAGGGCCAGGGCAGAAAGAAAGGAGCGGGAAGGCAGGAAGCGCATCATCGGCAAGGGAAACGGCGGCGAAACTAGCGGGCGGAAGAAGCCGGGGCGGCCGGCAGCAGCAGCCGGGCCGAGTCGACGGCCTGGTTCATGAGCACGCCCACCGAGTCGATGCGCTGCTGCTGCCGGGCGTAGTAGGCCAGGGTGCGGGCGTGGCTCACCGAGTCGGTCGGCTGGCGGTACTGGTGCATCCAGTCCATCATGGCCGCGTCGGCGCGCAGCAGGGCGCGGCGCCGGCGGCCGGCGGCCACCGAGTCGGACACCTTGGCCAGCTGCTGGCGCAGGCTGTAGAGCTCGTCCATGCGGGCCATCAGCTCGTCGTGGCGGGCCATTACCCGGTCTTTGGCGGCCAGCTCGGCGGCGGCTTGTTTTTCCTCCTCGCTCTGCAGCGACAGGCAGGCGGGCAGCATCGTCAGGAGCAAACCTGCCATCAGCAGGCGGGCGGTGGGGCGGCAAAGCTTCTTCACGCCGCAAAGGTAGACCCGCGCCGCCAAACCCGAAGGCAATGGGGGAATGAGGATGAATGTGGGAGAATGTGCAGAATGTGGGGAATGGGCGGAATGAGAGAGAATGTGCGGGAATGGATGAGGCGGGCCTGGGATTGAGCCGTAACCCGGCGTCTTACCGGAGGGCCGTTCGGGCGGGTAGCCGCCCGGCGGCGTTTCTACTTCCCCAAATCAACCGGCTTTGCCCACGAAGCAGGGGCAAAAGGCTGTCCCATTTCCCACATTCCGCACATTCATCCCCATTCCTTCACATTCACCCATCCCCACATTCCCTCATTCACCCATTGGCTACAGCGTCCAGTGCTGCTGGCCGTACTGCCACAGCCACAGCAGGATCTTCCATAGGCCCCAGCCCAGCAGGCCGAAGAACAGCAGCAGCCCCACGGCCAGCACCACAATCAGGCCGGTGCCGCGTCCCTGGTGGCGGCCTTCCTGGTAGTGGCGCTGCAGCAGGCGCACGTTCCGCTCGTTGCTCTTGTAGGCGAAGTCGAACAGGTTGCCGATGATGGGAATGCTGCCCACGACGGTGTCGAGCAGCACGTTGAGCACCATCAGGATGATGACTTTGCGGCTGGCCCCGTGGCGGGCCATCGTCAGGATGAGGGCCGACGACACGGCGAAGGTGCCCAGCTCGCCCAGCACCGGCACCAGGCCCAGCAGCGGGTCGAGGCCGAAGCGGAACTGGGTGCCGGGCAGCCGGAATTGGCTGTCCATCAGCCTGGCCACCTGGTTGACCCACTGCAGGCGCGGGTCGGTAGCGGCGGCGGGCGGAACGATGACGGAGGGACGGGTGGGAGCGGCCATGACGGAAGGGGTTTAGCGCTTTTTACGCAACCCGCCGCGAAACGGCCCGCCGGGGCGCGGCGCGGCTTTTTGCCGCTCGGTCGCGGCTCTGAGCCGCGGCATTGCGGCTGGAAACCGCCCGGTCGCGGCTTTTAGCCGGTCCGTCGCGGTTTGAAGCCGGGACTTCGCGGCTCCGAACCGCGGAGTCGCGGCTTTTTGCCGCTCGGTTGCGGCTTTTTGCCGCTCGGTTGCGGCTTTTTACCGCGACTTCGCGGTTCGAAGCCGGTCGGTTGCGGTTGGGAGCCGCGAGGTCGCGGCTTTTCATCGCACCGACGCGGTTTTTCATCGCGGCAGCGCGGCTTTTTGTTGCGGCAGACCGAAGTTTGGTCGCAGCAGTGCGGCTTTCTGTCGCATTGGCACGAACTTACGTCTCACGAACATGGGTTTTCGTTGCGCGAAAGCCGCTTTTCGTTGCACCGACTCGGATTTTTATCGCGGGTCGGCAGCCGGGAGCTGCGGCCAATCAATTCGGGCGCGGGCCGGTTATCAGGGTCTGCGAGTTCATCCCTTCCCAACCCCCACTGCTATGAACACTCTTCCTTCCCGCACCCTGGGCCGCCAGGGCCTCACCGTCTCGGCCCTGGGCTTGGGCTGCATGGGCATGTCGGACTTCTACGCCGGCCGCGACGACGCCGAGAGCCTGCGCACCCTGCACCGGGCCCAGGAGCTGGGCGTCACGTTTTTCGACACGGCCGACATGTACGGCCCCTTCAAAAACGAGGAGCTGCTGGGCCGTTTCCTGCAGGGGCGCCGGGCCGAGGTGGTGCTGGCCACCAAGTTCGGCATTCAGCGCGACCCCCAGGACCCGGCCCGGCGCGGCGTGAACGGCCGGCCCGAGTACGTGCGCCAGGCCTGCGAAGCCTCGCTGCGCCGTCTCGGCACCGACTACATCGACCTCTACTACCAGCATCGCGTCGACCCGCACACGCCCATCGAGGAGACCGTGGGCGCCATGAGCCGGCTGGTGGAGGAGGGCAAGGTGCGCTTCCTGGGCTTGAGCGAGGCCGCCCCCGACACCCTGCGCCGGGCCCACGCCGTGCACCCCATCTCGGCTCTGCAAAGCGAGTACTCGCTCTGGAGCCGCGACCCCGAAGACGCCGTGCTGCCGGTGTGCCGCGAGCTGGGCATTGGCTTCGTGCCCTACTCGCCGCTGGGCCGCGGCTTTCTCACCGGCCAGATCAAGCGCTTCGAGGATTTGGCCGCCGACGACTACCGCCGCTTTACGCCCCGGTTTCAGGGCGACAACTTCCAGAAAAACCTCGACCTGGTAACCCGCATCGGCGAGCTGGCGGCCGAAAAAGCCTGCACGCCCGGGCAGCTGGCGCTGGCCTGGGTGCTCAGCCAGGGCGACGACATCGTGCCCATTCCCGGCACCAAGCGCGTCAGCTACCTCGAAGAAAACGTGGCCGCCCTGCGGGTGCCGCTCACGCCCGCCGAGCGGCGCCGCCTCGACGAAATTGCCCCGCAGGGCGCCGCGGCCGGTCCGCGCTACCCCGCCGAAATGATGCAGTCGGTGAACCGCTAACCCAGCCGGGGCCGGGCGGGTAAGCAGGTCAGCAGCTCCTTCTCCGGCCGGTCTTTGGCGGCAAGGCGCTATTTTGGTCCGGCGGGCCGCACGGGGCGGCCCTCTATCCCGGTTGCCCGTACAGGCTGCCGAGGCCGGGACGCACCGGCAACGCGCCGCCTATGAGCACCCCCCTGCTGATCATCCTGATTGGCTTTCTGATCTTCCTGGGCCACTACCTGGCGCAGCTGTTTCAGCGCACCAAGATTCCCGACGTGGTGGGCCTGCTGCTGGTGGGCATGCTGCTCGGGCCGGTGTTTCACCTCATCGACCCCGCGGCGTTCGGGCGGGCGGGGCGGGTGTTCACCAACCTGGTGCTGGTGTTCATCTTGTTTGAGAGTGGCCTCGACGTGCGCTTCGAGCAGCTGCGCTCGGCCCTGCGCGGCACCGTCTCGCTCACCACCCTCAACTTCGTGGTGACCACGCTGGTGGTGTGTGCCCTGGCCCAGGCCTTTACCCAGCTGGACTTTCTCAGCTGCCTGATTCTGGGCACCATCCTGGGCGGCACGTCCTCGGCGGTGGTCACCACCCTGGCCCGGCAGGTGCGCATCCTGCCCCAAACCTCCACCACGCTGGTGCTGGAGTCGGCCTTCAGCGACGTGTATACCCTGGCCATTCCCATTGCCCTGATCAGCTTCTACACCGGCACCTCGTTCAACGTGGCCACCCTGTTCAGCCAGATTGTGCTGTCGCTCGTGGGGGCGGTGCTGGCCGGGGCCGTGAGCGGCTACCTGTGGCTGGAGCTGCTCAACCGGGTGCCCACGCTGCTGAAAACGCGCTTTTCGACCCCGGCCTTCGCCTTTATTCTCTACGGGCTGGTGGAGCTGCTCGAGTTCAGCGGCCCCATCGCGGTTTTGTTCTTCGGCATCACGCTGGGCAACCTGCCCTTGCTGCGCCGCGGCTGGCTGCGCACCGTGCTGCCGGCCCGCGCCGTGGAGCTGACCGCGCTGGAAAAGGACTTCTTCGCCGAAATCGTGTTTCTGCTGCGCACCTTTTTCTTCGTGTACGTGGGCCTGTCCATTGTGCTCGACGACCCCGGGCTGATTGCGCTGGGCGTGAGCATGGCGGTGGTGCTGTTTCTGGTGCGCATTCCGGTGGTGCTGGCCTCGGCTGACCGCCACACCCCGCAGTTCGACATGGCCCTGATGAGCATCATGATTCCCAAGGGCCTGGGTGCGGCAGTGCTGGCTACCCTGCCCGCGCAGCGCGGGCTGCCCGGCGGGGCGGCCATCCAAACCATCACCTTCGCCGTGATTGTGGCTACCACGCTGCTGTGCACGGCGCTGTTTTTCCTGCTCGAAAAGCGCCGCATCCTGGGCTTCTACCAGCTGTTCTTCCGCCCGCCGCGCCCCCTCGACGCGGCCAGCCCCGGCCCCGACAGCGGCGCGGAAACGGCTGATTCCGCCGAACGCCCCTGACCGCCCCGAGCCATTACGCGCCAGGCTGCGGCGGTTGAGCTCACGGGTCCGGTAGCTGGGGCGTTACTTTTTCACCGAGGGCAGCAGGTCAATCCAGCCGTCTTCGCTCACCACCACGGCCAGCACGGGGTATTGGCTGCTGCCCACGTAGCGCAGGGCCGAGTTGTAGCGCGAGCCGCGCGAGGAGTCGCCCTTCTCGGTGGCCAGCCCGTCGAGGATGGCGCCGATGGCGAAGCAGGTGCCCTGGGGGTCGATGAGCACGGCCCCGTCGATGTTGGTAACCAGGCGCAGCACCGGGGGCGTCATGAAGCGCGGGGCCACCCGGAAGCACTGGCGCGAAAGGCGCTGGGCTTCCTGGGCCGCGCCTTCGGAGATGATGAGGATGGTGCCGGTGGGCTGAGTGGTGGCTTTCAGGCCCAGCTCCCAGAGGGTTTGCACCGTGGCGTCGCCCATGCCCGGCCACATGCGGCGGATGGTCTGGGTGAAGTACTGCTCGTCGATGCGGCGCTGGGGCAACCGCGGCGTGCCCGACACCACGCGCATCATCACGTGCTCAGCGTGGCTCAGCTCCCAGTTGTAGTGGGTGGTGAAGCGCACGGTAAACAAGGGTTCGTAGGCCGGGTCGGTGGGCTCCACCAGGTAGCCCAGCCCGAATACCTGGGTGGCGTCGGAAATCAGGGCGGTGCGGCCCTCGCTCATCTCCAGCAGCTTGCGGATGGAGCGGTGGTCGCGCAGGGGCACGGGCGCTTCGAGGGTGAGCACGGGCACCACGGCCGGGTGGTTGCGGCGGGCCAGAATCATGGTGCCGCGGCCCTCGTCGCCCTCGTGGCGCAGGGCGGCTACGCCGTTGCAGGCGTCGTAGAGGCCGTGGTTGCCGCCGGCCGGGGCGTGCATGAAGCGCCGGCCGGCGGCGCGCAGCAGCTCGTTGTAGTCGCGGTCGAGCAGGGGGCGGCCCTCCTCGGCATCGGAGCCGCGCAGGGCCTTGGTGCACTCCAGCAGCACTTCGCGCACCACGGCCAGCAGCAGCGAAGGCGGGCGCGACTCACTGGCGGGGTCTTCGTTGAGAGAGTAGTAGCTGTAGTAGGCGTCGGCGGCCAGCTGCACCACCACCATCACCAGGGTGCCGTTGAGCAGCACCGGCACCGAGCAGAACGAGATGCGCCCCTCGGCGGCGCTGAGGGTGCGCAGCTCGATTTCGGTGGCGCGCCGCACCAGCCCGTACCAGCGCATCTTCTCGGAGCGGTCGTGGTCGTCGGCGTGCAGGTGGTACACCACGTCGCGCACGGTGTCGGCTTCCAGGGCCACGGCGCGCTCCTTCACCAGGCGGAAGTTTTCGGCGGCGTAGCGGTGGGTAGGCGGCTCCAGGCGCACGGCCCCGGGCTCGTCGGGCTCCCGGGCGGCGGCAAAGCCGACCAGAAACACTTCGGGGCGCAGGTTGCGGTCGAGCAGGTTGAAAACACCCTCGGCAATGAGCTGGGCCGAGACGCGAAACAGGCTTTGGTAATCCCACATGGGCAACGAATAGGCGCGGGCCGGGGCAGCAGCGCCCGGCGGCAGTGGGCTAGGTACGCGAAACTGCCCCCACAAGGTACAGGACCCCGGCCGGGCGGCAACTTTCGGGCGCCGCGTGGGGTTATCGACGGTAGATGCCGGTGCGCGACCGAGGGGGCCGCGGCTGCCTTGCCCAAGGCCTGTGGATCCTGTATATTAGGTGCCCTTGCTAGCCCGCTGAAGCCATGATGGTGGATTTGATTCTGGGAGCGGTCTTCGTGCTGCTGTGGCTGCCGCTCGTGACGGGCTACTGCGCCCGCAGCTACGACCGGTCGTTCTGGCTGTGGTTTGCGCTGGGCTGCGTGCTGCCCATCGTCTCGTTTTTCGTGCTGCTGGCCCTCATCTGCCGCGAGCAGTGGAGCCCCGGGCAGAAACTCCTCAACGAAGCCCGCCGCATTCTGGCCGAAGCGGAGGCCCACGAGGTGGAACACTAGCGCACCGCCCCGGCGCCCTCCAGCCAGCTCAGCAGGCCCCGCGCGGCCCAGGCGCCGGTGCTGAAGCAACCCTGCAGCAGGTAGCCACCGGTGGGGGCCTCCCAGTCGAGCATCTCGCCCGCCACGAAGGTGCCCGGCCGTCGGCGCAGCATCAGCTGCTCATCGACCTCGGCATACGCCACCCCGCCGGCCGTGCTGATGGCTTCATCAAGGGGGCGCAGGCCCCGCACGGGCAGCGGGAGGTTTTGCAGCAAATGGGCCAGCTGTGCCGGATTTTTAAGCTGCTCGGCCGGCGCCAGCTCGCGCAGCAGCGTGGGCACGGGCGGGCCCAGGCGCAGGGTCTGGCGCAGCACTTCGGGCAGCGAGCGGTCCGCCCGGGCCTGGCTTAGGCGCCGGTGCAGTTCGGCTTCCATCAGCTCGGGCTTGAGGTTCAGGTAGAGCAGGGCCGGCCGGGTCCGGGCCAGCTCCGGGCGCAGCGCCGCCGTGAGGGCGTACACCGGGGTGCCTTCCAGGCCGTAGTCGGTGAGCAGCAGCTCGCCCCGGGCCTCGTGCGAGCCGCAGCGCAGGGCAATGTTTTTGAGCGGGGCGCGGCCCACCTTGTCGCGAAAAAAGGCCGACCACGCCACCTCGGCCCCGCAGTTGGCCGGCGCGAAGGGCACGGTGGCCAGGCCCGCAGCCGTGAACTCGGCGGCCCAGCGTCCATCGGAGCCGGTTTTGGCCCAGCTGGCGCCACCCAAGGCCAGCAGGGTGGCGGCCGGTGCCACGCGCAGCTCTTGGCCGCTGCGCTCATCGCGCAGGCGCAGGCCGCGGGGGCCGTCGAAGCCCAGCCAGCGGTGGCGGGTGTGCAGCTCCACGCCCAGCTCGCGCAGGCGCTGCAGCCAGGCCCGCAGCAGCTGGGCCGGCTTGTGCTCGTCGAGCGGAAACACCCGCCCGCTGCTGCCCACGTAGGTTTCGATGCCCAGCGCGGCGGCCCAGCGGCGCAGCTCGGTGGGCCCGAAGTGGGCGAGGTAGCGCGCAAATTCGGTTTGCCGGGAGCCGTAGCGCGGCGGAAACTGCGCGGCCGGCTCGCCGTTGGTGAGGTTGAAGCCGCCGTGCCCGGCCACCAGAAACTTGCGCCCCGGCGTGGCCTGGGCCTCGTACACGACCACCCCGCGCACGCCGGCCTCGGCCAGGTGCTGGGCCGCCAGCAGACCTGCGGGTCCGCCGCCGATGATGGCTACGGTAGGGTGGGGCATACGGAAAGCAGACAAGGCAGAAACGGAGCGCCGCAAGTGGGTAAGCGACCGGCAAAAGTAGGTCCTGCGGACGGCGCGGCCCAGCTTTTTGCGGGCGGGTTGCGTAAGTTGGCCGCATGGGACCGTACTCTATCCTGATTTACCTGAGCGTTGCCATCATTCTTTCGTACCTGTTCGACATCATCGCGCGGGCCACGAAAATTCCCTCGGTGCTGATGCTGCTGCTCACCGGCATTGCCCTCAAGCAAGCTGTGGATTACACCGATACGCCCATCGAGCTGCCGCGGGTGATGCTGCAGCTGCTGGGCATTGTGGGGCTGATCATGATTGTGCTGGAGGAGTCGCTGAACCTGAAAATCAGCCCCGAGAAAGGGCCGCTGATCCGCCGCTCGTTTGCCGCCGCCCTCATCATGCTGCTGGTGCAGGCCCTGGCCATTGCCTGGCTGCTGCAGCTCTACCTGGGCGTGTCGTTTCAGAGCTGCCTGCTCAACGCCGTGCCGCTGGCCGTCATCAGCTCGGCCGTGGCCATTCCCAGCGTGTCGAACCTGGGCGGCGAGCAGCAGGAGTTCATCGTGTACGAAAGCACGTTCTCCGACATTCTGGGCATCATGTTCTTCAACTTTGTGGCCCAGGACAACTTCGCCCAGGGCGTGTCGGTGCTCACCTTCTCGCGCGACTTGCTGGCCATCGTGGTCGTGTCGGTGCTCAGCACCATTGCCCTGGCCTACTTGCTCGACCGCATCCGCCTGCACGTGAAGTTTTTCCTGGTGCTGGCCTTCCTGATTCTGATTTACTCGCTGGCCAAGAAGCTGCACCTGTCGTCGCTGCTGGTGGTGCTGGTGTTCGGCCTCACGGTAAAAAACGCCGATCTGTTTCTGCGCGGGCGGCTGCGGCAGTGGCTCAAGCCCGAGCGTCTGCAGGAAGAGCTGCACCAGCTCAAGAGCATCACGGCCGAGTCGGCCTTCCTGATTCGCACCTTCTTCTTCCTGCTGTTCGGCTTTTCCATTACCCTCACCAACGTGCTCAACCTGAGTTTGCTGGTGCAGGGCGCGCTCATCGTGGCCGTGCTCACGCTCATCCGCTACTTCTACCTGCGCTACGTGGCCCGTACCAGCCTGGTGCCCGAGGTGTTTATCGCCCCCAAGGGCCTGATTACCATTCTGCTCTTCTACAGCATTCCCAACAAACACCTCATCGGCGAAGTCAGCGAAAACATCCTGTTCGTGGTCATCCTGCTCACCGGCGTGCTCATGCTCATCGGCCTGCAGCTGCCTAGCAAGCAGCCAGCCGAAATCGGGGAGTACTGATGGTTGCTGGTTGTCAGGTGTGAGTTGTCAGTTGCCGGTTGTCAGTAGGGGCGGTGGGCCCGGGTACGGCTGTCATTGCGAGGCGTAGCCGCAGCAATTGGTGCTTGCTCGGGGTAGCAACTAAAAGAGCCTGGCCGACCGGCAAGGACTTCGGTTCGTCAGGCTCGTTTGGTTAGGCCTTCGAAAAGGACTGATTGCTTCGCTTCGCTCGCAATGACAGCGTGGTGAGGCAGGTGCGGCTATTCGCTTTCGCGGATGAGCTGGTGGCGGTAGTTGGCCAGAATTACCGACTTGAGCAGGAAGCCCACGTAGCGCCCGTTGTTGAGCACGGGCAGGGCCCACACGTCGAGCTGCTCCATGCAGCGCAGCGTGTCGAGCAGGGTATCGTCGATGTTGACGGTGGCGGGCGCTTCCACCATCAGGTCGCGCACGCGGGTAGTACCGTATTTCTCTTCCTCAAACAGGGCGTCGCGCACGTCGTCGAGCGAGACGATGCCCACCAGCGCGCCGTCTTCGTTGACTACCGGAAACAGGTTGCGGGTGGCATGGCGGAAAATGTCGACCAGCTCGCCCAGGGTCGCGTCGGGGTGCACGGGCTCGAAGTCGGTTTGCACCAGGCGGGGCAGCACCAGCTGGGCCAGCAGGCCCCGGTCGCGGTCGTTGTGCACGTACACGCCGCGCTGCACCAGCTTGCGGGTGTACACCGAGTAGGGCTCGAAGTACTTGGTAATGAGATAGGAAATGCTGGTGACGAACATCAGCGGCACGAACAGGGCGTAGCCGCCGGTGATTTCGGCAATGAGGAAGATGGCCGTGAGCGGGGCGTGCACCACGCCGGCCAGCGTGCCGGCCATGCCCAGCACCACGAAGTGCACCTCGGGCACCACGAACAGGCCGCTCAGGTTGATGAGCCGGGCTACGAAAAAGCCCAGCAGCGCGCCCGAAAACAGCGAGGAGCCGAACATGCCCCCGTTGCCGCCGGCCCCGATGGTGACGCAGGTGGCAAACACCTTCAGCAGCATGGAGGCACCGGTGACCAGCAGCAGAATGCCCACGTTCTCGTCGCGGTACACCGAGAAGATACTCGTGTCGAGCAGGCGCTGCGGCTCGCCGCTGAGCAGGTGCTGCACCACGTCGTAGCCCTCGCCGTAGAGCGTGGGAAACAAAAACACCAGCAGACCCAGGGCCACGCCGCCCAGCGCCACCTTGCGGAAGGTGCCCGGCCAGCGGGCAAACAGGCGGTCGGCGGCGAAGTAGATGCGAATCATGTACACTGACAGCAGAGCCGCGCCCAGGCCCAGCAGCAGGTAGAAGGGAATGGTGTCGACGGCCCAGTTGGTGGTGATGAGCACGAAGGGCTGCCCCGAAAACAAAAGCTTCGACACCACGGTGGCCGTGGCCGAGGAAATCAGCAGGGGAATGAAAAACGGCGCCGACAGCTCGCTCAGCACCACTTCCACGGCAAACAGCACCCCCGCGATGGGCGAGTTGAAGATGGCCGCCACGCCCGCCGCTGCCCCGCAGCCCAGCAGCAGGCGCCGCTCGCGCCGGCTCACCCGCAGAATGCGCGACACGTTGGAGCCGATAGCCGAGCCCGTCACCGAAATCGGGGCTTCCAGACCCGCCGAGCCGCCGAAAGTGACGGTGAGAAACGAACTGATGACCTGCGAGTACATCTTGGAGCGCGGCACCACCGAGCCCTGCCGCGCCACCGAGTAGATGATGGGGCCGATGCCGCCCGAGAGCGAGCCGCCCAGAAAGTAGCGGGCGTAGAGCACCGTGAGGCCGATGCCGATGATGGGGTAGAGGAACAGCGCGAACACGCGGTTTTGCTCGGGCACCCAGCCGTAGAGCAGCTGCTGCCCCCAGTGCACGCTGCTTTTGAGCAGTACCGCCGCCAGGCCCGCCAGCAAGCCCACCAGCGTGGCCACCAGAATCAGGTACAGCCGGTCGCTGACGTGACGCAGGCGCCAAAGCAGCAGGGGACGTAGCAGCCGGTGGACGGTACTTTTAGACATCGGGCGAGGCGGCAACGGGCCGGCGCGGGGGCGCCGCAACTTTCCGGCCAATCTACCTGCCCGCATGTTAGCGAAAAGAACCGGCTATTGCTCGGGGAATGTGCTGCGCTGATGTGCGAGAATGTGGGGCGCTTCGCTAATGTGGAAAATGTGCCTGAATGTGCTGATGAGGGAAATGTGCTGAGATGCTAATGAATGCGGGAAATGAGATGGGGTGGGCAATGAGAAGGTGGGGGAATGTGTAAGGAATGAATCAATCGGCTGCTGGGACGCTGAGCGGAACCGGACCCAGGGCCTCGCGTGCTGTGGGGATTTGCACCAGCTGTTTTTGCTCCAACGCCGCTCTTTCAGCGCGCAACCCGTGGGAGCAGCACCACGGCACATTCCCCACATTCAACCACATTTCCCCATTAGCGAAGCGCCCCACATTCATTAGCACCTCAGCACATTCGCGCGAAGCGCGCCACATCAGCACGTTACTGTACCGTGGCAGGTTTGGCGTAGCCCTGCTGAAGCAGCAGCTGGCGGATGCCCTGCATCAGGTTGCTTTTCAGCTCCTGGGTGCCGCGGCGGTAGTCTTCGGAATAGGTCCAGAAGTACACGTGCAGGGTCACCACGCTGCCCTCGGTTTTTTCCACGATGAGGTAGGGCGTGTGCGGCTCCTCGTTTTTCACGTCCTGGAAACCGTGCACGAAGTCGAGCACGGTCTGCTGCACGCGCTCGGGGCCGGCGTCGTGCGCCACGTCCACGGCCACCAGAAAGTCCTGGCGGATGTGGCCGTCGCGGGTGAAGTTGATTAGCGGCTCGCGCAGCACCATGGCGTTGGGCAGGTAGATGTCCTTGCCGTCGAAGGTTTTGATGAGGGTGGTGCGCAGGTTCAGGGCTTCCACCCGGCCCATCAGGGTTTGGTTGTCGCGGATCTGAATAGTGTCGTGAATGCGGAACGGGCGGTTGAAGGCCAGCACCACGCCGGCCAGGAAGTTTTCGGCAATGTCCTTGAGGGCAAAGCCGACCACAAAGGCCGTAAGGCCCGCGCCAGCTACCATGCCGCCCACCAGGCCGGTCATGCCCAGAATCTGCAGCACCAGGGTGAGGCCCAGTAGGATAAAGGCCCACTTGCTCAGACGGGTCAGGAACTCGGCCAGCAGCGGGTCGTGGGAGCGGGCGTGCAGGCGCCCGCCGATGAGGCGGCTGAGGCGGTTGGCCAGGAAAATGGCAACGACGAGCAGAATCAGGGCCAGCGCCAGCTTGGGCAGCAGGTACAAAAACTGATTCCAATAGGAGGCGAGAACCTGGTGAAGGTCGTTGAGCAGCATAGATTGTGGGCGCGTTGGCGAAACGAAACGCCCGCCGCGCATGGGGCACGGCGGGCGGCAGTGGCTTTGTACGGTCGGGGGTAGGCACAGGGTTGAAGCCGGCCCAGCAGCCCGCGCCGC
Source organism: Hymenobacter sp. B81 (assembly GCF_044628455.1). Lineage (NCBI taxonomy): Bacteria > Pseudomonadati > Bacteroidota > Cytophagia > Cytophagales > Hymenobacteraceae > Hymenobacter > Hymenobacter sp. B81. Next base: position 590,451 of record NZ_JBIYZW010000001.1, read on the forward strand.
TGCGCCGCAGAAGGATGCATCCCCGCCTTTTCCTGCGCAGCAGCCAAAAGTCAGAGAACCTGGCTGTTTGTCAGGATTTTACCGGCGGTGTTTTGCTGGTTGGGTTCTGGCAGCAGAAGGGTTGCAGCTGGGTTTATGGGTTATTAAATATGGCAATTTCCGTATATTAAAAGTGTTGATGCCCGCTGCCATGAAACACCTAGCCATTCCCCTGTTGCTGGCAGCCGTCGGCACCGCAACCGCTCAAAACGTTGGTATCGGCACCAGCAACCCTACGCGGGCCAAGCTCGAGGTGCACGGCGTGGCCGGCACCGGAGCTACCTCGGCTATTTTTGGGGCCGACGGTCAGGGTATTTCCCTGCAGCGCAATTGGCCGGCCATCGGCTTCAACCAGTACAACAGCGGTCTGGGGCGCTACCTGACCGCGGGCCACGCCGCCGCCCTATACCTCAACCCGACTTCCGGCGGCTTGTACTTCGATTTGTACAGCAGCGGCCCGGCCAACGGGGGCGTGTTCGGCACTGTGCGGCCGCTAAGCTTGTTTAGCGGCGGCAACGTGAGCGTGCGCAACGCGCCCAACCTGGGTACGCTGACCGTGGCTCGGGGCACCTCGGGCGGGGGCACAGCGGTGTTCATGGGCACCACCAACCACAGCCGCTTCAACTACGCCACCAACGAACATACCTACATCCGCGGGGGTAGGCCCGGCAGCTACGTGTACCTCAACGACATTGCGGGCGGCAAGGTGCTGGTGGGGCAGTTCAGCGGCGGCAGCCGGCTGGGCATCAATTCGGCCAACCCCGTGTACACCCTGGAAGTGGTGCAGACCGCCAACCGCGGCCTGCTGCTGATCAGCCCCGAGGTCGGCTTTCACAACTGGGAGGTGCATTCGCAGGAGTACAGCCGCAACAGGAGCACCTGCTTGGAATTCAAGTACGACGATGCCATCAAGGGCTGGTTTCGGCCCACCGACGGGGGCTACACCCAGAACTCCGACCGCCGCCTGAAAACCCGCATCGAGCCGCTTGGCGCTACGCTGCCGCGCCTGCTGCAGCTGCAGCCCGTGCGCTACCAGCTGCAGTACCACAACCCCGACAACCAGCTTACCTACGGCCTGATTGCCCAGGACGTGCAGCCCCTGTTTCCGGAACTGGTGGAAGTGCGTCCTGATGCACAAGGCAGCTACGACGGCCTGAAGGAGCTGTACGGCATCAATTACGCGCAGCTGGGCGTGGTGGCGGTGAAGGCCATTCAGGAGCAGCAGCTGTTGCTGGGCCAGCAAAGCCAGGAAATAGCCGAGCTGAAAACCCGCCTGGCTGCGCTGGAGCAGCAGCTAACCAAGCGGCGGTAGGCGCCCGCTACGCATGGAACTGCAACCGACCAGGAAACGACTGGGCGGATTGGGGCGCTATGGGCGGTTCAGCCAGCGCCGGAAAACGAGCGTGCCGGCGCCGTAGGCCAGCACGTCGAGCCAGTCGGCGGTGTAGCGGTCGGGGCGCAGCAGCGGGGCCAGCAGCTCAAACCACCCGCTCACGTACAGCCAGGCGGCCAGCAGCCAGGAATCGGGCAGGGTAAAGCGTGGCTGCCGGCGCCAGGCGCGCTGCACGGCCAGGGCCAGCGTGAGCACCACCGGCATGCACAGCAGGTCGGCCAGCCAGCTGGCGGCCCAGCCCGGCGGCTGCCAGCGGCCCCAGCGCGTGGCCAGCTGATACAGGCCATACAGGGCGGCCGCCGCCACGAACAGTGGGCGGCGCAGCAGCAGCAGGGCTAGCCGGCCAGTGCCGTTACCAGCCATATCACAAAGGAAACCGTGGCCGCGAACAGCAGCTGCCCGCCGCGCACCAGGTACTTGGGGCCGCGTAGCCACCAGGGGTCGGTGGGGTGGATGGGGATGAGCATGGCCGGCGGCAGCTCCCACTTCCAGGCCTGCTCCATCTCGGCCTGCTTGGCCGGGCCCTGCGGATCGAGCAGCTCGTGGCAGTGCTCGCACCGGTCGTCGGGCTGCTGCTGGTGGGCCGACCACTGGCCGCAGTGGGGGCATTTCTTGGAGGCGGAAAGCGGGGCAGCGTTCATGGCGGCAAAGGTACGGCCCGATCGGCGCACCCCAGGCCCACATATCTATGTAGGCCTGGGGTGCGCCGGTCGGGCCGCGAAGCGGAAACGGTGGCTGGCCTACAGCTCCATGATGTCTTCGTTCCAGAGCGTGGGCTCGGCCGTGATAAACTCCTGCATCATGTCCACGCACTCCTGCAGGTCGAGAATTTCCACTTCCACGCCGTGGCTTTCCAAAAAGGCCTTGGACTCGCCGAAGGTGCGGGCTTCGCCCACCACCACCTTGGGAATCTTGAACTGCACGATGGTGCCGGCGCACATGTAGCAGGGCATCAGGGTGGTGTAGAGCACCGTGTCGCGGTAGGTGCGCTGGCGGCCGGCGTTGTTGAGGCAGTCCATTTCGCCGTGCAGGATGGGGTTGAGCTCCTGCACGCGCTTGTTGTGGCCCTTGGCCACGATTTCGCCGTTGCGCATCAGCACCGAGCCGATGGGAATGCCGCCCTGCGAGCGGCCCAGGCGGGCTTCGTCGATGGCGGCTTGCATGAATTGGTCCATGGGAAAAGCAAGGAAAGGTGCTGGCCGCAGCCGGCGCCGGTCAATAATGAGGTGAACACCGCAAGATACGAGGCCGCAGCCGGCCGCGGCTCCCCGAATATGTGATTGTGGCCCGGAATGGGCTGGTCTACTTTTGCCGCCCCGCTAACGCACCGGCGGGCTGAGCAACCTGATCCAAGTATGAAAACCCTGCTTATCGGGGCCGGGGCGCTGGCCGTCTTGAACGCCGCCCCGCCCGTAGCCGCGCAGCAGCTGCGCGTGGCCTATTACGGCGAAACCATTACCCACTACGGGCTGAAAGCCGCCTACGAACACTCCCTGGCCGCGCGCGTGAAAAGCGGCAACGGCGCGCGCAAGGAGCTGCTGGTGGCGCCCGGCCTGGCCGTGTACCGGCACCCGCACAACCACCTGGGCGTGATTGTTTCGCCCGAGCTGCTGTACCGCCGCACCGGCGCGCGCGGCGGATTGCTGGAGGCCGGCGTGGCGCCCAGCTACTTTCGCTACTTCCTGGCCGGCACCACCTACCAGGTAAACGGGCAGGGCGAGCTGGAAAAGGTGCCCCTGGCCGGGCGCAGCGCCTTTCTGCCCACCGTCTTCGTGGGCGTGGGCCGCGACCTGCGGGTAAGCCGGCAAGCCAGCTGGGGCTGGTACAGCCGCCTGCTGCTGTCCAAGCAATACCCCTACAACGCCGGTTCACTTACCCGATTTGCCCTGGAGGCGGGCATCATCAAATCCCTGAAAACCCAATGAAACGCCTGCTCTTCCTCTGCTACGCCCTGGGTTTGCTGCTGCTGACCAGCTGCGGCAAAGACGACACCAAGCTCGAGCAGGACCTGCACCTGCGCCACAAGGGGGCCGACATGCCCATCTGGGTTCGGGGCAACCTGGCCTCGCGCAAAATCGTGCTCTTCCTGCACGGCGGCCCCGGCGACTGCGCCATGTGCTACCGCTACTACCTCAAGGACCTGGAAGACCACGTGGCAGTGGCCTACTGGGACCAGCGCGTGGCCGGCTCCTCGTCGGGCAAGGTCGATCCGGCCACGCTCACCTACGAGCAGTTCGGCGAAGATGCCTACTACGTGGTGAAGCTGCTCAGGCAAAAGTACCCGCAGGCCGAGGTGTACCTGCTGGCCCACAGCTACGGCGTGGAGCTGGCCTGGGAGTTTCTGACCCACAAGCCCGAGCACCAGCAGCTGGTAAAGGGCCTGATGGCCGTCAACGGCGTGTACTCCAACTACCGCTGGCTGGTGCAGATGCGCGAGTGGGTGCTGCGCGAGGCCCGGCAACAGGGCAACACCGCCGCCGAATCGTTTGCCCTGGCCAACCCCGTTACGCCCCAGACGCTGATGACCCTGGACTGGCAGCAGTACTACCGCTACATGCTAGATCTGGACGGCAACCCCGTGTCGCTCTACGACAACAAGAAGTTTCTGCTGCAGTACCTGTTTGCCTCGCCCAACACCGCGCTGGGCCAGTTCAGCCACGGCAACGCCTACAGCGGCTTCGATAAGACCCAGTTGTTGCAGTACGACCGCAGCGCCCAGCTACCCACGGTGCGCATTCCGGTAGCGTTGTTTTGGGGGCGTAAGGACGGGGTGGTGCCCATCGAAATTGCCCACGAAACCCAGGCCCTGCTGACCAATGCCCCGAGCAAAGACCTGGTGACCTTCGACAACTCCTGGCACGAACCCTTCGTGGCTGAGCAAGCCAAGTTCGTGCGCGAGGTGCTGCGCTTCGTGCAGTAGTAACCGGCCTCAACCACGCCCGCCGCGCCCCGGCCGAAGCAGCTTCGGCCGGGGCGCGGCTCGTTGGGGGTAGCGGCACCCCGGCGGCTACCGCGCGCAGATGCCCTTGTAGGGGCACCACTGGCACACGTCCAGGTCGTCGGTTTTGCGGATGGGCTCCTGGGGGTCGAGCATGCGCTCGACCAGGCGGGTGAGTACCTGCTGGCTGGCCTGCTCAAACGAGTCGCCGCCCTCGGTGAGGAACGACAGGTCGGCGGCCAGCGGGGCGGGGTCGGGGCTGCGCAGGGGCACGATGGCGGCTTCGGCGGCGGGGTAGCCCAGCTGGGCCAGCATCAGGCGGTAGAGCCAAAGCTGGCGCACCTTGTCGGGGCCGCCGCCGGCTTCGCTCACCAGCCGCTCCAGGGCCTCGGCGGCCGAGTACTTTTTGCGGCCGCCGCCCAGCAGGTTCAGCCCGCTGCCGTGCACCGCGCCGGTTTTGTAGTCGATGATGCGCCTGCGGCCGTCGGGCAGCTCGTCGACGCGGTCGGCAAAGCCCACCAGGCGCACGGCCACCCGCCCGCTGTTTTCGGTTTCGACGAACACGGTGCCGAACAACTCCTGCTCCAGGCCCACCACGCGCAGCGGCCCCTCGGCCTCGATCTGCCGAGCCAGCGAATCGAGGTAGCGCTGCACCAGGTGGCGGCCCACCCCACGGAGCACGTGGTTGAGGCCCTCGTCGGGCAGCTGCTGGCGGGGGTTGTCGGTTTCCTCGCCGTCGTCGAGGGCCAGGCCGCGCTCCAGCAGCTCGGCCACCTGCGGCCGGAATGCCTCCACGTCCTCGGCCGCGATGGGGCGGCCCGCCGTCACGAAGGGCTGCATCAGGTGCTCGAGCACGTAGTGCACGGCGGTGCCGAACACGTCGGCCCCCATTTCCTCGGCCACGCCTTCCTGCTCCTGAAACTTGGCAATGCGCGAGAAGTAGAACTGCAGCGAGCAGGTCAGGAACTGGTTCAGGCCCGAGGCCGACAGCCCGCGCTCCAGCAGCCCGCGAATGGCGCCCAGCATCTCGGCGTCTTTCTCCAGCACTAGGTCGCCTTCGTACTTGTCAGGTGCGAGTTGCGAGTTGCCAGTTGCCAGTTGTTCGTTGCTGGTTGTTCGTTGTTGGTTGTTCGTTGATGGGGGTAGGGGCAGGTCCGCCACGCCTGCAACTGGTAACTGGGAACTGACAACTGGCAACTGAGCCTGCGCGCTGGCCACCAGGTCGAGCACCTGCAGGCCGGGGTTCTGGGCGGCCAAATCGTTTTCGATCTGCAGCAGAAAGCGGCTCCGCTCGCCGGCCTGCACGCCCTCGGCGCCGGGCAGGATGTACACCAAATCGATTTGGCGGGCACGCTGCAAGAGGCGCCAGAACTGGTGCGAGGTGGCGGCTTCGTGGTCGGCGTAGGTGGGCAGGCCGTAGCGGGTGAGCACGTCGTAGGGAAACAACGAGCCGTGGCGCTTGGGGGCGGGCAGAATCTGCTCGTTGCAGCTCAGGATAACGATGTGGTCGAAGTCGAGGGCGCGGGTTTCCAGCAAGCCCATGATCTGCACCTGGGCAATGGGCTCCCCGGCGAAGGGCAGGCGGGTGCGGCCCATCTGCTCGTAGAGAAAGCGACGGAACGAGCGCACCGAGGGCCGCTGCTCGCGGCAGTCGAAGGCCGAGTCGAGCTGGCGCACCAGGGTGTAGAACAAGTACAGGTACTCGGCCTCGATGGCCGAGTGCTCGTGGCGGTACACGTCGCGCAGCAGCTCAATGACCTCGTAGCAGGCCCGCACCACGTCGTCGCAGTTGCGCCAGGGCCGGAACAGGGCTTCCACCAGCGGGTGGTGGCGGCCCAGCTCGCGCAGCTCGTCTTCGGTGAGCAGCACCGCGTTGCGCTGCACAATCTGGCGGCAGAGCTGGTCGAGCACGCCGTGGAAGCGCGCCTGCTCGGGCTGCTGGTCGAGCCAGTTTTCGTAGCGGCGCAGGAAGGGGTGGGCCAGCAGCTTGGTGACGGTGAGGTGGTGGTAGCGGCGAATGCCGTAGTCGGGGCCGGTTTCGCCCTCGCGCACGCCGGTCAGGTGCACCTCAAACAGCAGATCGATCAGGTTGAACAGGGGCGTGCTGCGGAAGCTCAGGCCCATGGTCACGTTGAACTGCGGCACGGCATGGGGCGGCAAGCCGTGCAGCACCGGCAGCAGCAGGGTTTCGTCGGGCAGCACCACGGCCACCGAGGCCTGGGGAGCGGTTTGCAGGCCCTCGACCACCAGCTGCCCGGCCACCTTGCCCTGCATCGAGTTATTGGCTACGCCGATAAAGCGCACCTGCCGCGGCAGGGTGCGCAGCAGATCCTCGGCCCCGGTGTCGGCAAAGCCGAAAGCGGTGGGGGCCAGGTCGAGCGAGTCGGCGAGGCGGCGGTAGGGCAAGCCGGCGCGGTTGGGCGAGTCGCCGTCGAGGTAAAAGCGGTCGGTATCGAAGCGCACCTCGGCCCGGCGCTCCTTAAGCAGCAGCTTGATCAGGCGGCGCTCGGCCCGCGACAGCAGCCCCAAACCCAGAAACACGTGCTGGGGCACCTGCTGGGGCGCTTCCTGCAGGCGCTTTTGCAGGGCATCGACGGCCAGGCGGTAGGCCAGCCCGGGATAGGCCAGGGCCTGGTCTTTGAGGCGGCGGCGCAGGCGGCGGTACACTTTCTCCAGGTCGTCCCAGAAGCGGAACCAGGCCGCCGTGGCCGAGGCCGGCGCGGGCGAGTCGGTCAGGTCCCAGCGCTCCAGGGCCTTGGCTTCGGAGAGGTACTCAAACAAACTGGCGGCGTCGGCCAGGTTCTGGTCGAGGGCCGAGAAGTCGTCGAGCAGCAGGCGCGACCAGCCGGTAAACAAGTCGAAGTCCAGCTTGGGGTCCAGCTCGCGCAGGATGTCGAAGAGCATCAGCTGCAGGGCAATGGGCTCTTCCACCTGCACGCCGGCCAGCTCCACCATGTAGTCTTCCATAGCCGCCACCCGCGGGCTCCACACGGCCTCGCCCAGGGGCGCGTTCAGGGCCAGCTCGTTTTTGAGGTACACCACCGCCCGGCGCGTGGGCACCACCACCACCAGGTCCGAGAGCTCGGCGCCCGAAAAGCGGCGCAGCAAATCCTGCGCGGCCTGGCGCAGAAACGGTTGCAGGGAAGCGGAGTCAGGGGCAGCCGTGATTAGGGGCTCGGAAGCGGGGGCAGCGGGCAAATTCATGTAGGGTAAAGATAGGCTACGGCCCCGAGGATGGCGAAGCCGAGGCGGGCGGTTTCCGGTCCGCGGGCCGTCGGGGAGAAGTCAAACGGGTTGTACCAAAATGCCTTGTACCAAAATCACTTTTGGTACAAGGCATTTTGGTACAGACTGCTGCTGGTTGGCGGCTGACGTGGGTGCAGGTGCCGGGCAAGTGGAACCGCGCCGGTCGGGCAAGAGCCCGCCGGCTTGTACCAAAACTTCCTGTACCAAATTTCCTTGGTACAGGAAGTTTTGGTACAGCTTTCAGCTGCTCGGCCCCGGTACTGCCGGTCGGGCGGCGCTGGGCAGGGCTACTGATGGGCCGCGGAGCCGGCCGCGTCGGGGTGGTCGATGGTGTAGAAGCGCACTTCGCTGCCGTAGTGAAACTGCTGGCCCTGGTAGCGCAGGCCGCACTTTTCGAGCACGTGCTGGGAGGCCAGGTTCGCGGGGTTGGTGATGCCCACAATCTGCTGCAGGTCCAGCTGGTGAAAGCCGTAGTGAAGCAGGGCCCGCGTCATTTCGGTGGCGTAGCCGCGGCCCCAGTAGGCGGGGAAGAAGCGGTAGCCTACCTCAATGTGCCCCGAGGCTTCGAGGTGCTTGAGCAGGTGAATGCCCGCCAACTGCCCGCTGGCCTTGTCGATGACGGCCCAGCGGCCCAGACCGGGAAAGCGCGGGTAGTCGCCTACCACTTCCTGCAGGTACTCGCGGGTGCCTTCGAGGGTGCGGGGCGGAATGATGTAGCGCATCACGGCGGGGTCGGAGTCGAGGCGAAATACCGCGTCGAGGTCATCGAGGGAAAGGCGGCGCAAAGCCAGGCGGTCGGTTTCGGGCAGCTGGGACATGGACTGGGGGCGTTGGAGGTGGTTGCCGGCACCTTGGGTTGCAACGGCGGCGGGCAGGAAAAACGGCGGGCGTGATGTGGGGTAAAAATAGGAGGAGGGACCATGCTTGTTCATTCAGGCTGAACCTGCCGTGGCCGGTATCTTTGGGCGCATGGCGCTTCGGGTGGAAAGAACGGACGTATCAGCTACCGCGCCCGCGGCCCCGGTGGGGGCGCAGAGCTTGTGGAAACGAACCCTGTCCTTTATCGGCTGGGGCATCCTGACGCTGATTTTTCCTGTGCTTCCGGGGCTGCTGCTATTGGGAGTAGCCGGGGTAGTTGCGGTGCTGGTGTTGGGGCTGGTGTTCGTGTTCGGCTCCTATGCGCTGGGCGTGCTTATGGGTAAGCCGGAAGCATTTGGCTGGCGCGACGCCGCGGAGCCGGAGTCGGAGCGGGTGTTCGAGTCGCCCGCGCTGACGGTGGAACTGGTAGCATTCCCCAATGATGGAGCGGGCGAGGACGACCCGCTGGCGGCGGAGTGGGAAGCGGCAGTGCCCGAAGACAACGAGGTTTGGCTGGCAGCAATCAGAACCTATCCGGAGCGCGAAGGGCTGCCCGGCCCCTACGCCACGGGGTTTCAAAAACCCGTGGCCGGCGGCAAGCTGATTCAGGTGGTGGGCTGGGCCGGGGCGGAAGCAAAAAAGCGAGCGACTTCCTGGTTGGTGCTGCTCGATTCCGCTTCCGGCGCCTGGTCGATCCTAACGGAAGTCGGCCTGTTCAGCCTCTACGAAGTCCCGGGCCAGCCGCTGCAAATCCACGGATACGACCGCGCCCGCTACGACCGTGCCGGCAGGGAGCAGCTGCAACTGCAGCTGGTGGAAGAAGTGGGCTAGCTGCTCCAGCATAACGCAGCGGCTACCAGCCGTAGATAGCCGCCCACTCGGCGGGCAGGCGGATTTCGGTTCCGGCGGGCAGGTCGGGCACCGCGTCGGCTTCGAGCAGCAAGCCGGGGCGGGTCTGCTCGTCGCGCTGCAGCTCTTCCACCGAGGCCGGTACCCGCAACGTGCCCCCGGGCAGGTGCAACTCCACTTCCAACTGGGCGTGCAGCGGCAGGCGGCGCAGGGCGGGTTCGTAGGCGGGCCGGGGCAGCACCAGCCGTCCCAGGCCCGGTAGCAGCAGGGTGGTTTCGACTAGCAGCAGCAGGGTAGCGGGCATGGGGTTGGTAAACAGGTGGGTGGTGCGGGCTTAAAGCTATTGCCGGGAATAGGGCCAGCAACAACAGAGCGTCGGTAAAGGCGGGCCTGGCCAACTTTTTCGCATGTTGCGGGTCCGGCATTGCCTGCCGAACAGGTGGCCGGGTTTTATATGCGAAAGTATTATTACACCCTGATGCTGGCTTTGCTGGGCTGCGGCGAGTCGCGCCGCGAAACCGCGACGCAGCAACCCCAGTCTGCCCCCGAGGTGCCGGCCCGGCCCACCGCGCCGCCTCGGCCCGCCACCGGCTATGCCGCCCGGCCCTATATCCCGCTGGGCCAGGGAATCGACTCGCTGAACGGGGCGCCGGTAGCGCGCATCGCGGGCGAAAACTATCGGGTAGTAGTGGAGGCCCGCCCCGACCTTACCCGCCCGCTGCTGTGGTCCCGAGGGTACGCCGATTCGCTGGCCCAGGCCGACCCGGACTGGGCGAAATCCATACGCGAAAGCGGCTACGGCTTCGACGCGACCTATACGTTTAAGCTGCTGGATGCCCGGGGACGGGCGAGGTTTACGACCACCCTGCGCAAGATGGATTTTGCGGAAGTCGTTGCCAAAGAGCTGCTGATGGAGGCTGTGCTGGATACCCCGGTGTTCTACGGCTATCTGCCGAAGTTCAACGCCCTGGCATACCGCTCTAGGTTCACCGCCGAGGGCACCGACTGGTCGATGGAGACGCTGCTGCTGCTGGACGCCGGTACGGGCCGCGTGCGCTACCTGCTGCCTGATAAACCCTCCGAAGACCTGCACGAGAGCAACATGCTCACTCCTGACGGAGAGGTGCTCATTACGCGGCAGCGCCTGATCCATGCGTCGGGCCGGCAGTTGGCTCTGCAGCGGCCCGACCAACGCATCGCCGCTACTCAGCTCATTAGCTCCAATGTTGTGCTGGTTGTCTACGAGCCGGATTTCAACGACAAAGGGCGGCGTAAGCCGGGGGAGAAGCTCAACGCCCGGCTGCTCGATTTAAGCGGACGGGAGCTGGATCGGTTTGCCTTTCGCGGCACCGCCACCGACTACCTCGAGGGCCTGGCCCTTAACCACTGCTATGCTCCGCAGCTGGGTAGCCATTACCTGTTCGACGACAGCAACCGCACCCTGCGGATTATTCCGGCCCGCCAACCCACCGCTTCCCGCCTCCTTTCCCTGGAGTCATTGCCGAAGTACGCGCTGCCAACTCGGGCCGCGGAAGTTCGACTGGAAATCAGGACGGGGTTAGGCGAGCAGCTGGTGCTATTCGCCGACACAGTTTCCGGCGAGTTGCGCGCCCAGCCGGTCAGGCAGCTGTAACGTTGGAAAGCCGCAAAGGGAGCAGGTAGTTGGGGCTTAAAGCCAGGGGAGTCACCGGCTGGTCAGCGGGCATGGAGGCGGGTAGTAGCCCACGCCAGCCAATCCCTGAGGTAGTCGGGGCGGGGGCGACCAGCCAAGAAGTCGGCTACCCGGTGGGTGCTCAGGCGCGGGAACAGCAGCAAGAATAGAAACAGGGCCGCCGCGCCCGCGGTCGACAGCCACAACAGCCGCCACGCCGCCGCACCGCGGGCCGCAAAAGGCTCGTTGACCGGCAGCAACACGACGGAAACGGCCGTGCCAATGATACCCCAGGGGCTGGCGGCCACGGCTGCGCGGAACGGCTGCGCGTCCCCCGCGTTACGAACCCGTTGCAGATACGCGAACTGCTCCGGCCGCTGCTGTTGCAACACCCGGTGGGCGCGCTCCATAAACTGCTGCTGGGCCCCCTCGCGTTGGGCGTGGCTGATGCGGTTGTCGATTACCTCGCTGATGGATGCCCCCAGCCACGCCACGGGCCGGCCTTCCAGGGTGTCGGCGGCGGTGGCGAAGAGCGGATAGCTGGCGTAGAGCGTAACATCCAGGCGCTGGGAGTTCTTGCCCGTGGCCTGCGTTTCGGGGTAAAAGGCGGCCTGGCGCTTGCCCAGGTAGAAGTCGCGGACGGTATAAAAGTCAGTTGGCGGGCGGTGGGGCAGCTGGGTGATGGAGTCCAAAGCCGTGAGCTTACCCCGGCGGCTGGCAATAAAATCCGTGGCGCTGATGCTGGGCAGTACCAGGCTTGCGCAGGCCATCATCCCCAGGAACATGCTGGAGTCACCGCGGCGCTGGGGCCGCAGCAGATTCAGGCGGGGCCGCAAGGTCAGCAGCACCAGCAAGGTGCCCGGCACCAAGGGGAGCCACAACATCCAGCCGTTGATGGTGGACTCGGCCCACCGCAGCTCGTACCCCAGGGCTACCAGCAGGATGGCATAGAGCCAGGGGAAAGTCAGCAGCAGCAGCAGAAATGGCAGGAAAATCAGCCGCAGCTTAGCATATAGGTCACGCATCAGATATCCGGGGTTCTTGGCTACCAGCTCAGCTCAGCAGCTGAACTCCACCACCTCTTCCGTCTCGAAGTAGTACAGCAGCCCGCGCACCTCGGCGTAGCCCAGGCGCTTGAACAGCTGCCCGTACTGAGCCAGCAGCTGCCGGTGCCGCGGCTCGGGCGGGGGCACCCGAAAGTCCAGCAGCGTCACGCGGCCCGGGCCCAGGCCCACCGCGGGCTCAAACACCACCCGGTCGGGCTTGTAGTCCTCGCGCGGGGCACCGCCGACGAGGATTTCGCGCTCGGTTTCGGCAATGACGCCGGGGCGGAAGTAGGCTTCCAGCTGCGGGTGCTGCACCAGCTGGCGCAGGCGCTGCAGCAGCTCGGGCTGCTCGCGCCGGCTCACCAGGCCCTCGGCCGTAAGCTGCCCGGCCACGCGCTCCACGTCGCGCTGCGAGATGACGCGGCGCAGGGCAAAGTGCAGCTTGCGGCTCCACTCGCGCTGCTGCTGCTGCTCCGAGAAATCGAATACCGTGCTGGCGTGGCGGCGCAGGCGCAGGCGCTGCTCCCAGTCGGCGGTGGCCAGGTTGGTGAGGGGGAATAGGGTTGGTTTATGGTTGTTGGTTGTCGGTTTTTGGTTGTTCGTTTCTGGCTGTTCGTTTTCCGTTTCTGGTTGTTGGGTGTTAGTTATAGTTTGTTGGTTGGTCGTTTCCGGTTGTTGGTCGTTGGATGTTGGGTGTGCGTTGTTGGGTGTTGATTGGGCGGCGGAGAGGGGCGACTCATTAATAATTGATAATTCATCATTATTAATTAAGTCAACCACGTAGGTCAGCTGCTCGTCGTTCCACTGACCCCGGTCCGCCAGGTAGCGGTGCAGCAGCTGGGCCACGTTGGCTGCGGGGCCCGCGTCGTCCTTGGCCCGGCCCTCGGGGCGGCGGCTGATGACATACAGGCGCTGGCGCGGGCGGGTGAAGGCCACATAGAGCAGGTTCAGTGCCTCCACGAAGGTTTTCTCGCGCTCCTCGGCGTACTGGCCGGCCAGCACGGTCTGGGCCAGCTCCTTGCGCTGCTTCACCACGGCCACCGGCGGCATCTCGGCCACGGGCTTGTCCTCGTCGGCCAGGCGGCCCCAGAGGTAGGAGCCGCCGAAGGCCGAGCTGGGCTCCAGGCTCCAGTCGGCAAAGGGCACGATGACCACGCCGTAGGCCAGGCCCTTGGCCTTGTGCACGGTGGTGATGGTGATGGCCCCGCCGCGGCCCGCCGGAGCGTTGATGCTCAGGCTGCTTTTGCGCTGGTCCCAGTAAGCCAGGAAGTTGCCCAGGTTGTTGCCGAAGCGCAGGGAGTACTCCAGGGTCAGGTCGAGAAAGCGGAACAAGTACTCGCTTTCCTCGCGGCGGTGCAGTAGCCCAAACAGGCCCATAAGCTTTTCGCTCAGCTCGTAGAGGTCGAGGTTGCCGGTCTGGCGCTCCTGCACGTCGTAGCCCAGGCGGCGCAGCTCGTCGAAGAAGGGCAGGCTGCGCTCGGCCTTGGCCACGGCCGCAATCTGCCGGGCCCGCCCGGGCGTGGGCGGCACCCCGCGCACCACCTTGTCGACCAGCAGCAGCGCCTCGACCCGCGCCAGCGAATCGGCGGGCTGGTGCAGCACCCGCAGAATGGCCACCAGCAGATTCACCACCTCGGCAAACTCCAACGAAAGCGAGTCGGCCGAAATGATGTCGTAGCCGCGCTCCTTCAGAAACTTGGCCACCCGGCGCGACTGGTCGCGGCGGCGGCAGAGCACGGCCACGTCCTCGGGCCGAATGCCGTCGGCCACGGCCTGCTCGATGTAGGCCAGCGTGAGGTAGAGCGTGCTTTCGTCGTAGGCCAGCGCATCGGTGGCGTGGTGGCCGGGTAGGGGCTCGTCGCGGTAGCGTCCCTGGGCCGGGGCGTAAAGCCGGGCCGGCGCGTCGGGCTGGGTGAACAGGATTTCGACGTGACTGGGTGGCCCGCTCAGGGCCGCGGCCGGCGCCTGTTGCCCGAAGTGCGCGTCGTAGATGCTTTGCACCAGCTCCAGCTGCGGGTGGCCCTGGGCCACGTGGGCGAAGAAGTCGTTGTTGAACTGAATGATCTGCGGGCCCGAGCGGAAGTTGGTTTGCAGCGACATCGGCTCCAGCGCCCCGGCCAGGCCGATGTAGCGCTCGGCCAGGATGGCGCGCATCTCCAGGTCCTGGACCCGCTCTACCAGGGCCCGGGGCGCACCCTGGTAGAGGCGCAGAATCTGCTCCATCTCGCCGCCGCGCCAGCGGTAAATGGCCTGCTTGGCGTCGCCCACGGCCAAAGAGAGGTTGCCGCCCGCCACGGCGTTTTCCACCAGCGGCAGCAGGTTGTTCCACTGCAGCTCCGAGGTGTCCTGGAACTCGTCGATGAGCAGGTGCTGGTACCGCTCGCCCAGCCGCTCGTAGAGGAAGGGCACCGGCTCGCGCAGCACGATGCGGGCCAGGCGGCGGTTGAACTCGCCGATGAGCACCACGTTGCGGTCCTGGCTGACCTGCTGCACGGCCTTGCTCAGCTCGCTCAGCAGCGACACGTGAAACAGCTGCGGCAGCATGCCCTCAATCAGCAGGTAGTGGCCCAGGTACCGCTCGCGCAGGGTTTCCAGCTCGTAGAACGCGGCCGACAACTCGGGCGCCACGGCTTCCAGAGCCGGTTTCAGCGGCCCTTTCAGCGCGTCGCCGCTGCCCCACTTGCTCGATTCGGCCGCCTTGCGCGCCGTGGCCGTGGGCGTACCCGAGGGGTCGTCGAGCCAGCGCAGGGGCTTGCTGAAGTGGGAGTGCACGCCGTTTTTGCCGCCCGCCAGCTGGTCGAGGCCGATGCCCTGGGTTGCCAGCAACGCCAGCACCCGGTCGCCCACGGCCTGCAGGTCGGCCTGCATCTGCTCGCGCAGCTGCTTGAGGGTGCGGTGCAGCTCGCGGAACTGCTTGAGCTCCATCTGCTGCAGCTGGGCCACCGCCTCGTGCACCGACTCGTTGAGCAGAAACTTGCCGAAGCGCATGATTTCCTCGGGCAGCTGGTTCCAGCTGCGGCCTTCCTCGGCCTTGCTCAGGGCGTAGTCCTGCAGGGTGCGGGTGAGTAGCTGGTGCTCGGGGCCGCGGTTCACCTTGTCGAGCAGCAAAGCCACCGCCGCGTGCAGCACCGATTCGTCGTCGAGCTCTACCTCGAAGGCGGCGGGCAAGCCCAGCTCGCGGGTGAAGGCCTGCACCACCCGCTGGACAAACGAGTCGATGGTGCTGACGGCAAAGTCGGCGTAGTGGTAGAGCACCAGCTTGAACGTCTGCTGGGCCCGGCGGCACAGCAGCCCCTGCCGGGCTTCGGGCGTGTCGAGCACCCGGGGCAGCAGGCCGTCGGCGGCCATTTCCTCAGCCAGCTCGGCCAGCAGCGCGTCGGCCTTCGGGTCGGTACCGGGCTGGGCAAAACCACGCAGCGCGCCGATGATGCGCTCCTTCATTTCGGCCGCGGCGGCGTTGGTGAAGGTAATGGCCAGGATGCCTTTGTAGTAGCCCGGCTCGTCGGCGCCCAGCGCCAGCCGCAGATATTCCTTGGTGAGCTGATAGGTTTTGCCGGAGCCGGCCGAAGCGGAATAGATGCGGAAGGTAGCGGGCATGCGGGGAAGCGGAGTGTCGTTTGGTAAAGGTCGAACGAATCAGTCTATTTGAACGATGGAGTACACAACAGACTTGGAGCCGGTTCAGTGGCTGAAGCAGAATCCTGCTGCGCGAGCTGCCACGGAGCCGCTGCTGGTGAAGCACTTGTTGCCGGAGCGCTATCCGTATATCCGGGCGCTGCTGCCGGCGGTAGGCATCATCGAGGGTTTTCCTTTTGATCAGGTCAAGCCCGACAGCAGCCGTATTGAGCAGATCAACCGCAACGTGGCCATCTGGACGCAGCACGATGTTTACCGCGCGGGGCGCACGCCAGTCTACCAGCCTACTTCCTTCCGGCAGCTGGCCGCCCGGTTTGCGTTGCCCTACAACTTAGACTTATTAGGTAAGCTGCTCTGGCGCACGTTGGGTTTTGCTACCCTGGCCGAGCCCACCGCGGCTGTTTTGCTGGACCTGCTGCTACAACTCGCACCGGCAACCACGCTTAACCTCTACGTTGAGGATTCCTGGCGCTGGGGACCGGAGTTTACCCCAATACTGCCCACCGATGAGGAAGTGCTGTATCGGGTGACAGCGAGGGAGTTCATTGACTTCCTGCAGCAAGCCGCCTTCGATGCCACGGCCTACCTGTTCCCGGATGCGCGAAACTGGTGCCTGGTCAACGTTGAAGACGGCCTCTGCCCCATTATTGGAGGCCATGCCGATACCGAAGCCCTGATAGCCGCTCACTTCAGGGGTGAACCCCTGCCTCTAAGCGCCGAATCCGAAGTATTCTAGTGCAACCTAGCCCACCGGCCCCAGCATGCGCGCCACCACCGCGGGCTCGATGCGTTTGGGCCGCTGGGTGTGCGGGTCGAGCAGCACCCAGCGGGTTTCGGCCTCGCACAGCAGCACGCCATCCGCCAGCCGCTCGATGCGGGTAAAGCGCTGCGAGGTGGCGCCCTTCATTTCGCCCACCCAGGTCGTGAGTTGCAGCTCGTCGCCCAGCAGCGCGGGTTTGAGGTAGCGCACGTGGTGCTCCATGACCACCCAAACGTAGGGCTCCCCCGCGCCGGCGGGGTAGGCCGTAAGCCAGTGCGCGCCGGCAATGTCCTGAATCCACTGCACGTACTGCACGTTGTTGACGTGGTTGAGCGCGTCGATGTGGTCCTCAACCACGGTAACGGGCCGGGAGAAGCGGAAGGCGGAAGCGGTGGATTCAGTCATTTTAATAGAAGGGCTCAGGCGGAGGCACGCGCGGCCTTGCGGGCCCACACTTTGGCCAGGTACGGCCGCACATCGAAGGTCTGACAGGCCGTATCGCCGTGGTCGATGCTGACGGGGCCGATGCGGTCGGCGGCGGCCTCTACCCGCTGCCGCAGGGCCTCGTTGCGGCTGCCGATGCTGATGAGGCAGTTGTTCATGCCTTCCCGTGCGCGGTTGGCGGCTCCGGCCAGCTGCTGCTCGATCTGCCGGATGTAGGGCTCGAAAAACGCGTCGGGCAGCGCGGCATCCTGCAGGGCCAGCCGCCCGAGCAGGGCAAAGCCCAGGCGCTGCCGGTATTCGTCGGGCGTGGCGGTCCACTCGGCCAGCTTGGCCTGGGCGAAGGGCGTTTCGGCCACCAGCGCGGCCAGCGAATCGGCCAGTGCGTGGTTGGGCACTTCGGCGGCCCAGGCCTCGGCTTCGGCGGCGCTCAGCTGCTGCGGGTCGGCCAGCATGGTAGCCAGGGTGCGGGCCTCGAAGTTGCCGGTGGGCCAGAGCTGCCGGGCCAGCGCGTGGGCGTGGGCGCGGTCCTTGCCGCGGCCCACCAGCTGCTTCTTCAGCTTGCCCAGCTCGGCGAAGCTCACGCCGAACACGTGGTCGCCGCAGCCGTGGCGGCGGTAGGTTTGGCGGGTCTGCTCGGTGCCCAGGGTCTGCAGCTGCTGGTAAATCTCGTCGAAGCTCATGGCGGGGGAAGTAGCGGGTAGTAAAGCCGTTCGGGCCTTAAAGTTGACCACGCGCCGGCAAAGGCCATAATAAAGTATCGCCTAAGTGAAGTATTGGCTGGCGGATTATTCAAAATAAGTAATACCTTTACTAGCGTTTAAGGAAATTAAGCTTCCGAACCACTACACTTATTCTCGTGCAGAATTACAGTAGGGTCCTGCGGCGGTTTGCTTAAATAGTTTTTTCAATACCACCATCATGCAGACAGGAACTGTAAAATTCTTCAACGAGACCAAGGGCTTTGGTTTCATCAAAAACGACGAGACTGGCGAAGACATCTTCGTTCACGTAACCGGCCTCATCGACGAAATCCGTGACAACGACAAAGTTCAGTTCGAAGTGTCGGAAGGACGCAAAGGTCTGAACGCCGTAAAAGTGCGCCGCGCCTAGTTCGCTGCGTATAGGTAAATCCCAAGAAAGCCCGCCAATCGGCGGGCTTTCTTGCTTTTAGGCCCCACCCGGCCGGGACGGACTTGCCGTACTTCGGCGCCCTGGTGGGCTTTGCCGTTTATTCTGTCTACCTTTGCAGCCGCAATTGAGAATCGGCCCGTCCCGGCCGGGGCGCCCTGCTGTTGTAGCGCCTGTCGTTTTATTTGTCGTTTGTCGTCGTCGTCCGTTGTCCTGTCGTGTTGCGTAGGGAAAGGAACGAGCTGGTTACCGATTGCTGTTCCAAACACTCCCTACACAAGACATGGAGAAAGTAAAATTTGAAGATCTGAAGCTCTCGGAAGAGCTTCAGCGCGCCATCACGGAGATGGGCTACGAGGAAGCCTCGCCCATCCAGACGGCGGCCATTCCCGTTCTGCTCGAAGGCAAGGACGTTATCGGGCAGGCCCAAACGGGCACCGGTAAAACTGCGGCGTTCAGCATTCCCGCCATCGAAAGCATCGACACCGACTCGCGCGACGTGCAGGTGCTCGTACTCTGCCCCACGCGCGAGCTGGCCGTGCAGGTTTCGGGCGAAGTTCAGAAGCTGGGCAAGTACAAGCGCGGCCTGGCCGTGGTGCCCATTTACGGCGGCTCGAGCTACGACCGGCAGTTCCGCGCCCTGGAGCGCGGCGTGCAGGTAGTTATCGGTACGCCCGGCCGCGTAATGGACCACTTGCAGCGCGGTACGCTCAAGCTGGACAAGTGCAAGATGATCATCCTCGATGAGGCCGACGAAATGCTCGACATGGGCTTCCGCGACGACATCGAGACGGTGCTGGCCCAGCTGCCGGAAGAGCGCCAGACGGTGTTCTTCTCGGCGACCATGAGCAAGCCCATCATGGAGCTGACCAAGAAGTACCAGAAGGAGCCGCAGATCGTGAAGGTCAACCACCAGGAGATGACCGTCTCGAACATCGAGCAGGCTTACTACGAGGTGCGCGGTCCGCAGAAAAAGGATGTGCTCTCGCGCGTCATCGACATGTACAGCCTCAAGTCGGTCATCGTGTTTGCCAACACCAAGCGCATGGTCGACGACATCGTGGCCGACCTGCAAGCCAAGGGCTACTTTGCCGACGGCCTGCACGGCGACATGAGCCAGCAGGCCCGCCAGAACACCCTCGACAAATTCCGCAAGGGGACCCTGGAAATCCTGGTGGCCACCGACGTAGCCGCCCGCGGCATCGACGTGGACAACGTGGAAGCTGTGGTGAACTACGACCTGCCCACCGACGAGGAATACTACGTGCACCGCATCGGCCGCACCGGCCGGGCGGGTAAGTCGGGCAAGGCCTTCACCTTCGTGAGCGGCCGCGACATCTACAAGCTGCGCGACATCATGCGCTTCACCAAGGCGCAGATCAAGCAGGAGCGCGTGCCCTCGTTCGAGGACGTGTCGGAGGTGAAAACCACCGTGCTGCTGGGTCAGATCAAGGATATCATCGAGAAGGGCAACCTGGATAAATACATCGGCCGCGTCCAGCGCCTGATTGACCAGGAGGAAGAGGTAACGTCGCTGGACATTGCCGCTGCCCTGCTCAAGATGGTGATGAAGGAAAGCAAGCAGGCCGAAAAGGGCATCGAAGCGGACCGCCAGAAAGGCACCCCGCGCGAGGGCTACACCCGCCTGTTCGTGACCATGGGCAAGAAAGACCGGCTGCACCCGCGCGACCTGGTCGAGCTGATTGTGGGCGCTACGAGCATGGCCCCCGGCCGCGTCGGCGACATCGAACTGTACGACAAGTTCAGCTTCGTGGAAGTGCCCAACGAGAACGTAAACGAGATTGTGGAGCAACTGGGCCGTACCTCGCTCTACGGTCGCCCGGTGGCCTTTAGCCTGGCTACGCAGCGCGAAGCCGGCCTCGAAAGCGCCGAAGGCAGTGAGCGTCCGCGTCGTCCGTACAGCGGCGGCAACCGCGAAGGCGGCTTCCAGCGTCGCGAAGGCGGCTACGGCGGCGGCAACCGCGAGGGCGGCTACCGCGGCGGCAACAGCTACGGCGGCGGGCAGCGCTCGGGCGGCTACGGCGGCGGCAACCGCGAGGGCGGCTACCGCGGCGGCAACAGCTACGGCGGCGGGCAGCGCTCGGGCGGCTACGGCGGCGGCAACCGCGAAGGCGGCTACAAGCCCCGGCGCGACCGTAACGAAGGCGGCTTCGACGAATAATCACGGATTCGTCCGGATTTAGCGGATTCCCCGGATTTCGTAGACGATTGTGATGGTAGCGTGGTGCCACGGCTTGATGTCGTGGCACCACTTTTTTATAGCCATTTGGGCCGCTAGCAGGATAAGCGGAATTGGGGACTAATCGCCACGAGGCGTGCCGGAACTACCCCTTGTCGCAACGGCTGGACCTGACGCCACGCACAAAAACGGGCAGGCCACCTCAATGAGGTGGCCTGCCCGTTTATTTCGGATTATGCAGCCGACGGAACCTATCCGCCCTCGAAATCTGCGCAATCCGAAAACAGTCGCAGGGTTGGTGCCCGAGCGAATCGTCCCCGAAATCCGGGCAATCCGTCGAATCCGCTCCAATCCGTGATTATTTCGACGAGTCGCGCAGGCCGCGGATCTGGTCGTGGGCCTGCTTGATGCCGTTGTACTGTTTTTCGACGATGGCCTTGATGTCGCTCGGCAGGCCCTCGGCCTGCACAGCTTTCTGGAACGCTTTCACCGCGTAGTCTTCGCCCCGCTCGCACTCGGCCAGAATGGCGTGACGGTCGTTGCCGGTTACCACCGACTTGATGTTGATCCAGGCGCGGTGCGCGGTGCCAACCACCGAATCCAGTTTGTCTTCCTTGGCCTCGGCCGGGCTCAGGTTGAGCTTGTGCATGGCGTTTTCCAGCTCCGTCAGGTAGCCGTCGCGCTGCACCGCATATTGCTTGAACACCTGCTTCAGGTCCTGATCCTTCACGTCGGTCAGGGCCTCGGAATAGCCTCTTTCGCCGTCTTTCAGGGTTTCGACCAGCTCGTTCAGGACCGTTTGCAGGGGATTGTTGTTGCTTGCCATGGTGTTTGGGAGGTTGAGGTAAGGTTCAGGTTGGAATAGGATAAAGTACTGTGCCAGCTGGCAGAAGGTTGCGAGCGGTGAAATAGCGAGATGACGAAGCTGACGTTTCGCTTGGGCACGAACGCGGTTCGCGCAACCTGGAATATTAAATTCGCCAGCTCACTGCCCCGCCAGAGCCCGCCCGGCCAGGTAGCCGGTGGTCCAGGCCGCCTGGAAGTTGAAGCCGCCGGTGATGCCGTCGATGTCGAGCACCTCGCCGGCGAAGTGCAGGCCGGGCACCAGGCGGCTTTCCATGGTTTTCAGGTTGACCTCGCCCAGCGGAATGCCGCCGCAGGTCACGAACTCTTCCTTGAAGGTGGTTTTGCCGCGCACGCCCAGCGGCTGGCGCAGCAGCAGCTCAATCAGGCGGTTCTGCAGCTTGGCCGGCAGCTCGCCCCAGCGCGCGTCGGCGCCGATGCCGGCCAGCTCGACCAGGGTGCGCCACAGCCGTTGCGGCAGCCCAAAGAGCGGGTTGGCCAGCACCGTTTTCTTGCCGTGCTCGGCCCGGAAAGTGTTCAGCCATTGCCGCAGGGTTTCCTCGGTGTGCGCGGGCACCCAGCTCACGAGGGCCGTGCCGGTGTACTGCAGCTGGTGCAGGCGGCGGGCGCCCCAGGCCGAGAGCTTGAGCACGGCCGGGCCGCTCACGCCCCAGTGCGTGACCAGCAGTGGGCCCTCGTAGTCGAGCTTTTCACCGGCCAGCACCACCCGGGCGTGGGGCACGCTCACGCCCATCAGCTCCTTGAGCGGGGAGTTGGGCACGTTGAAGGTGAACAGCGAAGGTACCGGCTCCTGCAGGCCGTGGCCCAGCCCGCGCAGCCACTGGTAGCCTTCGGCTTTGGGGTTGCCGCCGGTGGCCACCAGCAGCTTCTGCACCCGCAGCGGCTGGGCGTGGGCGCCGGTCAAGGTCAGCTCGAAGCCGCCTTCGGGCAGGGGCTGAATGCGTTCGGCCGCGGTGCTGAGCAGGATGCGCACGCCGGCACGGCGGGCCGCCTCAAGCAGGCACTGGGCAATGGTTTCGGAGGAGTCGGTGACGGGGAACATGCGGCCGTCGGCCTCGGTCTTGAGCTGCACGCCGCGCGCCTCAAACCAGCGCACCGTGTCCTGGGCGCCAAACTGGTTGAAGGGTTCCTTGAGCTGGCGGCCGCCGCGGGGGTAGTGCTGCACCAGCTGGGCCGGCGAAAAGCAGTGGTGCGTCACGTTGCAGCGCCCGCCGCCCGACACGCGCACCTTGCTCAGCAGCTTGCCGGTTTTCTCAATCAGGTACACCGGGCGGGTCGGGTTGGCCTCGGCGCAGGCAATGGCGCCGAAAAAGCCGGCCGCGCCGCCGCCCAGCACGGCTACGGCCTGGTTTGCATGCTCCTTCACAAAGGCAAAAGTACGGCGCGCAGCTTAGGCGCAGGCGTCCAGCGCCGCCTGCGGGTCGGGGTGGCGGAATTCGTAGCGCAGTTGCTCGTGCAAGGCGGTGGTGTCGATGTACTTGCCGCCGCGCTGGTCCCCGGAGAGAAAACGGGGCGCGGGCAGGCGCAGGAAGTCAGCCGCGGCAGTGTAAAAGCTCTGGCGGGAAGGGTGGGCCGGGGCGCACACGTTGAAGGTCGGGCCCCAGGCCTGCTGGTGCACGATGGCCTGCACCACGCCCAGCGCATCGGCCAGGTGCAGCATATTGACCGGGGCCGCCGGCTGCGGCAGCTCGGTGCGGCCGGCCAGAAAGCGGCCCGGCGCCCGGCCGGGACCCATCAGCCCGCCTAGCCGCAGCACCGTGGCGAGCCAGGGCCGGCCGGGCTGCTGCAACAACCACTCGGCGCGCAGCAGTCCGCTGGCGGCATCCGGCGCGGCCAGCGCATCGGCTTCCGTCATGCGGCGGGGCTCATCGGCATACACGCCGGTGGAGCTGATGAAGATGACTTGCCGCACCGATGAATCGGCCAGCGCGTCGGCCACGGGCTGCAGCAGGGCGGGGTAGGCCGCGGGGTCGGGGGCGGCGTCGCGGCGCTGGCCGGGGGGCACGTTGAGCACCAGCACCTGGGCGCCGGCCAGCACCGGCCGCACCTCGGCCGCCCGCGTTTCGGCACCCAGACGCAGGACGTGGCCGCGAATGCCGGCCGCCGCCAGCAGCGGCAGCTTGTCGGGCGAGGTGGTGCTGCCCGCCACGGCGTGGCCGGCCTGGGTTAGGGCGCGGGCCAGCGGTAAGCCCAGCCAGCCGCAGCCCAGCACGGCCACGGGGACGGCTTGGTAATCGGTTTGGTGCATAGGCTGCAAATAACGCAGGATTCGCGCCGCCGGGGGGCGCGTGGCAGAGCGGCCGCGGCGGCAAACCATTCGGCATGCCGACAAAACCGCGCAATTGCCGTTCTTGCGTTTCGTCAATCACTGCCCATTTCTTTTTCGCTTTTCTTATGGCTTCAGCTCCCTACGCCCAACCCATGCTGCGCGACGGCGCCCTGCAGGGCAAAACCATCATCGTCACCGGCGGCGGCACCGGCCTGGGCCGGGCCATGACCACCTACTTCCTGCAGCTCGGCGCCAACGTAGTCATCAGCTCGCGCAAGCTCGACGTGCTGGAAACCACGGCCAACGAGCTGCGCGCGCAAACCAACGGCAAGGTACTGGCCGTGCAGTGCGATGTGCGCAAGTACGACGAGGTGGAGAACCTGCTGCGCCGCACCGTGGAGGAGTTCGGCCGCGTGGACGTACTGGTAAACAACGCCGCGGGCAACTTCATCAGCCCCACCGAGCGGCTGTCCAACAAAGCCTTCGACGTCATCGTCGACATTGTGCTGAAGGGCAGCTACAACTGCACCCTGGCCCTGGGCAAGCACTGGATCGAGCAGCAGCAGCCCGGCACCATCCTCAACATCGTCACCACTTACGCCTCGGTGGGCTCGGCCTACGTGGTGCCCTCGGCCACGGCCAAGGCCGGCGTGCTGGCCATGACGCGCTCCTTGGCCGTGGAGTGGGCCAAGTACGGCATCCGCTCGGTGGCCATTGCGCCCGGCCCGTTCCCCACCGAGGGGGCCTGGAGCCGCCTGTTTCCCGAGCCGCTGGCCTCCAAGCTCGACCCGGCTGCCTCGGTGCCGCTCAAGCGCGTGGGCGAACATCAGGAGCTGGCCAACCTGGCGGCCTTCCTGGTGTCGGATTTCGCGGCCTACATCAACGGCGAGGTCATCACCATCGACGGCGGCGAATGGCTCAACGGCGCGGGCGAGTTCAACAAGCTCGAGCTGCTGACCCCGCAGATGTGGGACATGATCGAAAAAACCATGCGCCGCTAAGCACGGATTTCTGCGGATTTTTCGGATTCCACGGATTTTGTTGACGATTGTAAAACGAGACAGGCCACCCGTGCGGGTGGCCTGTCTCGTTTATCTGTTCAGCTAAATAACGGCTAGCTGTTATCTGGTCAATGTGAAATTTAATCGTCCACAAAATCCGTGGAATCCGTCGAATCCGGAAGAATTCGTGATTAAAGCTTGTACTCCTTGTAATCCTTGCTGAACTCGGCGGCGGGGATGGGCTGGTTGGCCACCACGTTCTGAAACTCGAAAGACTCGAAGAGGCCGTGGTCGTCCCACACGCTGATGAGCAGGGGCAGCATCAGCTTCTGGTCGACGCAGATGATGGTGCGGCGACCGTAGGCGTTGGGCACCTGCAGGGTGCGGCCGGCGGCAATGGTTTCGCCGTAGCCAAGCTTGTTGCGCTCCAGGATGCGGTGCTCGCCGCAGCCGAAGCGGTCGGCAATCTGGGCCGGCGTCTCGGGCTTCTCGGTTTTGTAGTTCACGTAGCGGAACTGCGGAAAGTCGGAGCGCAGCAGGTAGCAGGGGCGGCCCTGCACGGTGGTGTCACCGGCGTAGCGGAAGGAGCGGCGGTAGGTGTCGGCGCGCTGGGGCGAGGTGCGGATGACGTCGGTGATGACGCCGTAGCCGGCCTCCAGGATGCCGTGGTGCTGGTTTTTGCGCATCAGTGTGCCGTTGGGGTCGAGGCTGAGCGTCACGTAGGGGAAGCTGTTGGGGTACACCCAGGCGTCGCCGCCGTTCTGGCCCTCCACCCACAGCACCTCGATGCCCTTGTGGTTGCGCAGGTACACGCGCTGGGGGTTGAAGGTGAGCTTCATCTGGGAGCGAACCTGCTGCAAGCTGCCGCCCATGCGCTCGGTGGCCTTCACCGAGCAGCGCAACGACTGCAGCTTGTCGATGCTGGTGCTCAGACGCGTCACCAGCAACTCGGTGGTCATTTTCT
Source organism: Hymenobacter sp. B81 (assembly GCF_044628455.1). Classification (NCBI taxonomy): domain Bacteria; kingdom Pseudomonadati; phylum Bacteroidota; class Cytophagia; order Cytophagales; family Hymenobacteraceae; genus Hymenobacter; species Hymenobacter sp. B81. Next base: position 615,737 of record NZ_JBIYZW010000001.1, read on the forward strand.
CGGGCGGGGCGGCCGCCAGCAGCAGCACTAGGGCGGGGGTAAGGAGCTGGAGCAGACGAATCATAGGAAATAAAGGGCGAGGGCCGGGCTTCGGATTCAGTAAGTTGCGCAGAATTCGGCAAAACTGCGCGGGCCGCCGGCTAGTTGAGGCTGATTTTGGGCAGGCGCGAGGCCCCGCTGTCGAACACGAACAGCTCGTCGATTTCCACCTGCTCCAGGAAGCGGAACAGCGGAAACTGCTCTACCACCCCGCGCACGGTGTCCGCGTCGGGGCCGTGCATGGTCACCCAGCCCCGCGAGCGGTCGGCGCTGATGGCGTAGGCCACCACGATGTTTTCTTCGATGAGGCTGTTGATGAAGGCGCGGTGCCGCGGAATGGTGGACACGAACTCCTCGTCGAACGACTCGGGCAGGCGCAGCGACACAACGAAAACGGCCATACAACAACGGAAAAAAAGGGCGGGCTACCGGGCGGTAAACGCCACGGGCGGGCGGAAAGTTGACGCCGGCCGCCGGCGCGGCGGCAACTTTTTGGCCCGCCCCACCGAACAACGCTGCACCCATGCACTTCGCCGTCATCACTCCCACCCACAACCGCGCCGCCTTCCTGCCCGAAGCCGTGCAGAGCGTGCGCGCCAGCGTGCTGGCCCCGCTGCCCGACGCCCGCTACGAACACCTGATTCTGGACAACGCCAGCACCGACGCCACGGCCGATTTCCTGGCCGAAGCCGCCAGCTGGGAAGGCCCCGCCATCCGCACCTGGGCGCAGCGCGCCGGCAAACTGCTGCCCGGCCCGGCCCGCAACCGCCTGATTCGGGAAACCCCGGCCGAGGCCTGGCTGGTGCCCCTCGACGACGACGATTTGCTCTTGCAGCGCTGCCTCTACCACTACGGTGCCCAGATCGAAGCCCACCCCGGGCGGCAGTGGTTCGTGGCCGATTTCCTGCGCGTGGACGAGGAGCGGCGCTACCTGCCCGGCGAGGACTACTACGCCTGGCGCTTCGACTCGGCGGCCGATATGCTACGCGCCATTTTCCGCGCCGAGCATTTCATTCAGGGCAACGTGTGCTTCAGCCGCCGCCTGTTCGACGCGGTGGGCGGCTACAGCGAAACCTTGCGCATGGCCGAAGACCTGGATTTGTACGTGCGCTTTCTGCTGGCCGGCGAGCTGCCCGTGGTGTGCCCCCACCTGAGCCACCTGCACCGCTTTCACCGCAGCAACGTGAGCCAGGGCGTAGATGCTGCCAAGCACGGCGCCGACCTGCAACGGATTTACGACCAGTACGTCGCGCAGCTCCAGCAATTGGGCGTGGAGCGGCCGGGGTAGTTGTTGGGTGACAGGTAGCAGGTGATACGTGACAGGTGGCCGGTAGCGCGTGCCGGGCAGCTGGTGCCACGGGGCCATGCAGCGCGTTGAGCGGTTATGCCGGCGGCCTCGGGCCGGCAGTTGGGCTTCTGGCTTGCTTCGGAGCAGAAGTGTGCTGCGCAAAACCTTCTTATATGCGTGCAAAATGGACGTAGAAGCGTGCGAAACCGACTTATATGAGCGCAAACGGTCTTATATGCCTGCAAACCCTCCTTAGAAGCGTGCGGAATGGACTTATATGCGTGCAGGACGGTCTTAGAAGGCGGAAAACGGACTTAGATGCGTGCGGACTGGTCTTAGAAGCGTGCGAAACCGACTTATATGGATGCAGGATGGACTTAGATGCGCGCGGAATCTTCTTAGAAGCATGTGGGACGGACTTAGAAGCGTGCGGAATGGACTTAGAAATCGGCTCGGGCCTCGGCGTGGGACGTAGTGCGGCCGGAGGGTAGCACTTGGCCGCCATGTAGCAGGTTGCGGCGGGCGGCGGGGCACGTCTGGTCGGTAGCCGGTGGGAGCGGGGCGGCGCAACGCGGCCGGCCCGAAACGACACAAGCCGGAAACCGCCCGCGGGCAGCTTCCGGCTTGGGCCGGTAGGAGCAAAGGAGTAGGAAGCGGGGCTATTGAGCCACGGCGGCCTTCTCGCGCTTCACTTTTACTTTCTGCTTCTTGATTTTCTTGTCGGCGGGGGCGGTTTCGGCGGGCTGACCGGGGAGGCCTACCAGCTTCATTTCCTTTACCAGGTGGCCCGCACCGGCTACTTTATCGACCACGAAGAGCATGTAGCGCACGTCGAGGGTGATGTTGCGCACGCGGTCGGGGTCGTACATGATGTCGGACATGGTGCCCTCCCAGTTGCGGTCGAAGTTGGTGCCAATCAGCTCCCCGCGGCCGTTGATAACGGGCGAGCCGCTGTTGCCGCCGGTGGTGTGGTTGGTGGCCGTGAAAGCCACCGGCACGGTGCCGTTGTGGGCGTAGGGGCCGTAGTCCTTGTTGTTATAGAGCTCCACGAGGCGGGCCGGCACCTGAAACTCGGGGTTGGTGGGGTCGGCTTTTTCCATGATGCCGTCGAGGGTGGTGTAGTACGCGTACTGCACGCCGTCGGCGGGCTGGTAGCCGGCCACCTGCCCGTAGGCCACGCGCAGGGTGGAGTTGGCATCGGGATAGAACTTGCGCTCGGGCTGCCACTGGCGCAGGCCGGCCAGGTAGGTGCGCTGCAGCAGGGTAATCTGGTCCTGGGCCGCCGAGTAGGCCGGCAGCACTTTCTGGCGGTAGGTAGCCACAATGGGGGCGGCCAGCTGGTAGGCCGGGTCGGCGAGCAACGCCTGGGCGTTGCCCTTCAGCAGCTCGTCGAGCACGCGTTGAGCCGAGGCATCGGAGGTCAGGCGGCTGCGCTGGTAGAGCTCGGCGGCGAAGCGCGCCCAGGCCGCGGGGGTGGTGTGCTGGCGGCGCAGGTTCTGCACGTACTCGGGCAGCAACTCGGCGGGCGTGCCGTCGGCGTAGAGCGGCAGCAGGGCGGCGGCCACTTTCTGGTCGGTGCTCACGGAGTAGTTGCGGAAGAAGTTGCTGGTGCCGCGGCGGGCTTTTTCCACCGCCGTAGCCAGCTCAGGCTGCGGGGCTTTGGCCTGAATCAAATCCACCAGGTTCTGCAGGCTGTTGGCGTAGGCCACCAGCTCCACGCCCAGCGCGGCCTCGGTGGTGTAGTCGCGGGCCAGCACGTAGGGGCGCACCAGGCGGTACTGCTGCTCGAGCTGATCCAGAATCTGGCCGTAGGCCGCTTTGCGGGTGGGGTCGCCGGCTGCCACCCAGGCGCGGAACTGCGTTTCCTGCTGCTGCTTGCGGGCGGTAGCGCCGAGGCGCTTGAGGCCGCGCATCTCCCCAATCCACTTCTTCCAGTAATTGGCCAGCGAGGCGTATTTGGCGGCGTACTGAATGCGCACCTTGTCGGAGGCCTGCATGTCCTCGTTGAGAATACGCAGTTTGGCGTCGCGCACCTTCACCCGCGCCGGGTCCGACACGGCGTAGATTTCGTCGACACCCCAGCTGGTGAGGTATTCGGTGGTGCGGCCGGGAAAGCCGAAGACGAGGGTGAAGTCGCCGGGCTGCACGCCGGCCAGCGAAATGGGCAGGGAGTGGCGCGGCTGGTAGGGCTTGTTGTCCTTGGAGTAGGGCGCAGGCTTGTTGTCGGGGCCGGCGTAGATGCGGAACAGGGAAAAGTCGCCGGTGTGGCGCGGCCAGGCCCAGTTGTCGGTGTCGCCGCCAAACTTGCCGATGCTCTCGGGCGGCGCGCCCACCAGGCGAATGTCTTCGAACACCTCCGTGACGAACAGGTAGTACTCGTTGCCGCCGAACATGGGCCGCACGAAGGCCTTGTAGTGGGTGCCCTGCACGGCCTGCTGGGCCACCTGGGCGCTGCGCTGGAGCACGGTTTTTTCGCGCTCGGCCTCGGCCACGCCGGCCGGAATGCCCTGCAGCACCTGGCCCGTGACGTCTTCCATGCGCACGATGAAGGTGGCGGTGAGGCCGGGGTTGGGCAGCTCCTGGCCGCGCGTCATGGCCCAATAGCCCTTGGTGAGGTAGTCGTTCTCGACCGAGGAGTGCTGCTGAATCTGGCCGTAGCCGCAGTGGTGGTTGGTGAGCAGCAGGCCCTCGTTGGAAATGATTTCGCCCGTGCAGCCGCCGCCGAACTGCACCACCGCGTCCTTCAAAGAACCGCGGTTGACGCTGTAAATGTCTTCGGCCGTGAGCTTGAGGCCTTTTTGCTGCATGTCGGCCTCGTTGAGCTGCTTGAGCAGCAGCGGCAGCCACATGCCTTCGTCGGCGCGGGCGGCCAGGGGCAGCGCCAGGGCCAGCAACAGCGCGCCGAGGCGGGGAAAGCGGGAAAGAAATGACGTCACGCGGTACGAGTCGTTGGTGAGTAGTAGGGCGAAATTACGGCAGCCCGGCCACAACCGCCCGCCGCCGGGCCGCTATCTTGTCCGGCGGGCGGCGCTCTGCCCGGTTGTTTGCCCTTTGCCCGTGCCGTTTCCGTTTTGCCACCCCGCCGCCGTACTGCCCCCTGGCCCGCTGCCGCGGGCTGCCCCTCTCGGCGCTGGTGGTGGGCAGCATGAGCCCCGACTTCCTGTACTTTCTGCGCCTGGTGCCCCGCGGCCACTTCGGCCACACGCTGCCGGGCCTGGTGCTGTTTTGCCTGCCGCTGAGCTTGCTGGTGCTCGGACTCTGGCACCGCATCGTGAAGGAGCCCGCCGCCGAGCTGCTGCCCGGGCTGCTGCGTGCCCGGCTAAGCCCGCTGGCCCGGCAGCCCTTTCCGCTGGGCCGCCGGTTACCGCTGCTGGCCGCCGCCATCCTGCTGGGCGCCCTCACGCACCTGGTCTGGGACTCGGCCACCCACGCCGATGGCTGGCTGGTGCGGCGCCTGCCCGCGCTGCAGGCCGAGCTGCCGTTTCCGGTATTTGGTAGGATGCCCGCCTTCAAGCTGGCCCAGCACCTGAGCTCCTTGCTGGGGGCGGCCGGGCTGCTGCTGGCCCTGGGCCGCTGGCTAACCCGGGCGCCGCGGCAGCCTATTGCCGGCCCCGCCGCGCCGCCGTGGCTGCTGGCCGTGTTGGTGGGGACGGCCGTGGCCCTGGGGTTTGGCTACGGCTACTGGCAGGCCCGGCCCATTATAGACTATGCATCGGCTCGGGAACTGCTGGCGCGGGGCGTGGTGGCCAGCAGCACGGTCCTGTGGCTGGCGCTGCTGCTGTGGGGCCTGAGGCAACAGCACCAAAAAAAGCGGACCCGCCCCGAAAGGCTGGCCAGCTGAAGTCGGAGGGTAAAGAAAGTAAGCTAAGAGTGACCCAGCTCGGCTACGGCCGACTGGCTCAGGGCGGCCGGCGCCGGCTCGGCGCTGGGCAGCTCGGTGGTGGCGCTGGTGGCCTCCCACTCGCGGAAACGGGTGATTTCGCCCTGGAACTTGCCCACAAACCAGCTCATCAGGCTCAAATCGTCGAGGAAGCCCAGCACCGGAATGAAGTCGGGCACCAGGTCGATGGGGGAGAGGGTGTACAGCAGCACGGCCAGGCCCGAGAGGATGGTGCCGGTTTCAATCTGCCGGTAGGAGCCGCTGATGTAGCTGCGCAGCATCCGCACCACGGTCAGCATCACGTCGATGAGCTGGGCAAACTTGTTTTTCTTGCTTTTCTGGTCGGCCAGCTTGTCGGCTACTTCATTAAGCATGAGCACGGCCTTGAAGGGGCGGCCAAGCAGGCGGGCGGCGCGGTTGAGAAACACGTTGAAGAGCGCGTTCTTGGAAATCTGGAGGCCTTTGTCGGCGAGTGAGGACATGGGAGAAGCAGTGAGATGAGCAATGCGGGTTGTACGGCAGAGCTAGCCCGGCGTTGACCGCGGGCCGGGTAGTATTGCCCCGGTCCCGGGCGGCTGTGGGCCTGGGCCGCGCGGGGCTTTTCGCCGCAGCCGCTACGCGGTCCGCCCCGGGTCTTGCGGGGCGCCCGCCGGCTGGGCCGGTAGCCTATATTCGCGCTTTCTCCTTTTCTCTTGGAAATCATGTCGTCGCAGCGCCCCGCAGCCGGTACTTACCCGGCGTATTCCGACTCCTATTTCAGCCGCATTCCGCTCGGAGCTGACCCGCTGGACCTGCTTGGCGTGCAGCCCACGGCCCTGCATCAGCTGCTGGGCGAGTTGAGCGAGGCGCAGGCCGGCTTCCGCTACGCCCCGGGCAAGTGGAGCATCAAGCAGGTGGTGCTGCACCTGGCCGACGCCGAGCGCATCTTTGCCTACCGCGCCCTGCGCTTCGCCCGCGCCGACGCACAGGAACTGCCTGGCTTCGACGAAAACGCCTATGCCGACCACTCAGCTGCCGACGAGCGGTCCTTGGTCAGTCTGCTGCAGGAGTACGCCGCCGTGCGGCAGGCTACCCTGACCTTGTTTGGCAGCTTCAGCGCCGAGCAGCTCGACCGACCGGGCCGGGCCAACGGCAACCCCGCCAGCGCCCGGGCCCTGCTCTACCTGATTGCCGGCCACGAAGCCCATCACCTGGCCGTGCTGGCCGAACGCTACCTACCCCTGCTCACGGCCTAGACTCGGGCCGTGCAAGCATGCTGAGCAAGCGCTCAGGCAGCTCTATTCAGGCCAGCCGCCGCGGGCCGCGGGTGTAGTAAGGTTCCTTTTCCTTGTCGTGGAAGCGCAGGTAACCGTGCAACACCAGCTTAATGAGCAAGCGGTGCGCCCGGCGCTGCGACACGTTGATCAGCCGCTGAAACTGGGGCAGGGTCAGCCGCGGGTGCTCCTGCACGTAGGCCAGGGCAGCCAGCTCGTGGCGGTTCAGGGGCAGCGGTTCAAACGCGCTGGTCGGTGGCTCCTGGCTGAGCACCTTATCGGTAAGGCGACTGGTTTGCACGCTGGCCGCCCCGGTGCGGATGTAGCCGCGCCAGTCGTCGGGACCTACCAGGGCCTGGTGGGGCTTGCGGGGGCTTTCGGCGACCAATACCATTAGCACAACGCGGCCTTCCTCGGTTTCCACCTCGCTGATCGTGGGGCTCAGTGGGGGCTGCACGTAGTGAGCGGCCGCTTCCGCCAGCTGGTAGCGTTCCTCTTCGGCATCGCGCACTCCCACGATGCGGCCGGCATCGTCGACGCCCACGAGCACCCAGCCGCCGCGGGTGTTGGCCAGTGAAGCCAACGTGCGCGAAATGCGGGTCGGGTGGGTGGTGCGGGTCTTGAATTCCAATTCCTCGCTTTCGCCCCGGGCTATCAACGCCCGCAGCTGCGCTGCCGAAAAAGCCATATGGGTGCCTGAATCGCCGTACAGAATCTGTTTACGCAGGCAGCGGCTACAGCGGTAGCCGGTAGCGGGGCGGTGATGATTTTTCTGGCTTTGCCGCGGCTATTTAATTGTTCTGCGAAGCCAACCTGGACGGGGCTGGAAATCGGGGGCGGCATCGTCTGCCAGAAGGAGTTGAGCTGAATGGGTAATTGGGGTGGTTGTTTGACGGAGTTTACGGGGCTTTGCAAATCGGGTAAGTAGGGCAGAGGAAATTTCCGCGAGGCCGATTTAGTAGTCGGTAAAAATAAAAAGGCCCGCCTGGAAAAGGCGGGCCCGGTATTATGCCCCATGGAGCAGAGCAGGCAGCTTGCTTAGCCGTTGTTGGCGGCGTTCTTGGGCGGACGGCCCGGGCCCCGGCGGCGGCCGCTACCTTCGCCACCCTCGGCGGCAGTGGGCTTGCGGCCCGGCTTCTTGCGCTCGGAAGGCTCGTAAGCGGGATCAAGCAGATTAGCCAGTTCATCCAGCGCCGACTGCATCTTGCCGTGGGCGCGGCGAATTTCGCGGATCAGGTTTTCGTTGCGACCAGCGTCAGCCAGTACTTTCTGCAGATGCTGAATGTTGAGTTCGGCCATTGGTTCAATTGGTTAAAAAGCGTGCTAAAACCTCAACAAAGGAACGAGAATTATAAAATAAAGTAACGACACGAACGGTTTTTTTTTGTGGGTTGGCCAAATCGGTATTCTTGCTATAGGCGAATTACCAATGAGGGGGGAATAAAAAGGGTTTAAATCAAGCAGATTAGCGGATTATAGGCAATTGCGCGCGCCCTGCCGTCCCCGGAAATAGGGTGCTATTTCAATCAAAATAGTTTTGCAATAAATGCGCCGCTCACCCCGCCGGCGGCTAGGTTCCTACTCCGGTTTCGTCGGCTGAAATTCGCCAGAGCCGGTGCGCTTCGGCGAGGTTGGCGGCACTGCTTGATGATCGGGCCGGGCGGCAATTGGCAAAATATTGGCCGCTGTACCGGGGCTTGGCCCCGCCGTTTACCAGGCACACAATACCGCGGGCGGCCTGCTCGCAGGAGCGGGCAAAAGGCCGGGCAAGCCACACCAAGCCGCGCATCAGCCAGGAGCTGCCCGCGAAAAGCTGGCTGCGCACCAGCCCCGGGTGCAGGCTGCAGGCGGTGGCCGGGGTCAGCTCCAGCCGCTCGGCCAGGGCCCGGGTGAAGAGAATGTTGGCCAGCTTGGAGTCGCAGTAGGCCGTGAAGGCGCTGTTCAGGGCGGGGTCGTTGCGCCGGGCCGCCGAGGTTTCAAGCTCGCCCAGCCAGTGCGCCTGCGACGACACGGTGAGAATGAGCCCGGCGGGCGCGGCAGTAAGCAGGGGCAGCAGACGGTTGGTGAGCACGAAGGGCGCCAAGTGATTGGTAGCCCAGCACAGCTCGTGGCCTTCCTCGGTGACCTGCAGCGCGTTGGGCAGCACCCCGGCGTTGTTGATGAGCACGTCGAGGCGGTCGTAGCGCGCCAGCACCTGCTCGGCCAGCTGGTGCACTTCGGTGAGGCGGGAAAGGTCGCAGAGCAGCAGCTCGACGCGGGTGGCGGGGCCGGACAGCTGCACGGCTTGCCGGGCCCGCTCGCCGCGGGTGGCGTCGCGGCAAACCAGCAGCAGGTCGGCACCCAGTCCGGCCAGCTGCCGGGCCGTGGCCAGGCCGATGCCGCCGGAGGCGCCGGTCAGCAGGATGGTCTTGCCCCGCAGCGGGGCGTCAGAATCGGAAGTCATGGCGGGGGAGCAGGATGGAGGCGTGGCGGCCTGACTCCTGTGTACGCAAAAATGCCGCTCCCGGCAGATGGAAGCGGCATTTACGGAAGCCCTGGGGCGTCAGCGGAAATTAAAACGGCAGGTCGTTGTCGTCGTCCGAGGCAATGGGAGCCGGGCGCGAAGGCTGCGCGTCGCGGCGCAGGTTGGCGTTCTGGTTGGCGGCCGGCGCGGCGTAGCCCCCGCCCTGGCTGCCCGCAGCAGCACCACCGGCGGCCGACTCGATGCGCCAGGCTTCGAGGTTGGTGAAGTACAGCATCTGGCCGTTCTTGTTGAAGCCGCGGCCGCGCAGGTTGAACTGCACGCGCACTTCGTCCCCAACCTTGTATTGATCAATCAGCGCCGTCTTGTCCTGAACCAACTGAAATTTGATATGCTCGGGGTACTGGCCGTCCACGACCTCCAGCACGAATTCGCGCTTGCGGAATTTCTCGCTCACCTGCTGTTCGTCCATGATGTCGTGCAGGCGGCCGGTAGCTTCGTAAGCCATAATGAGGGGGGTGATGTTGAAGTGTTAGTAAGCCAAATCTACGAAAAATAATTCCCCGCCGGCCTGCTGGGGCGGGGTTTTGCGGGCTTCTGCCTAGGGCTCAGGGTACTGCTTTTTCGCCGGGCCGGGCGCCGGGGCCAAGCCGGCCCGGCGGCGTACTTTTACGGGGCATTTGCGTACTCTGCTGCATGTCTGAAATTGCTTTAGCCCTTCACGGTGGCGCCGGCACCATTGCCCGTCACCTGCTCTCGCCCGAGGCCGAGCGCGACTACCGCCAGGCCCTGCACGATGCCCTGCTCGGCGGCTACGAGCTGCTGCGCCAGGGTGCCTCGGCCCTCGACGCGGTGGAGGCCACGGTGGTGCGGCTGGAAAACTGCCCGCTCTTCAATGCCGGCCGCGGCGCCGTGTTCACCCACGAGGGCCACCACGAAATGGATGCTTCGCTGATGGAAGGGGCTACCCGCCGGGCCGGGGCCGTTACCGGGGTGCGCCGCATTCAGAATCCCATTCAGGCGGCCCGCCTCGTAATGGAGCATTCCGAGCACGTGCTGCTGGCCTGGCCCGGGGCCGAGGAGTTTGCCCGCCAGCACGACCTGCCGATGCAGCCACCCGAGTACTTCTTCACCGAGCACCGCTATGCCCAGCTGCAGGAAGCTCTGCTCAGCGGGCGCGTGCGCCTTGACCACAGCCAGGAAGCGCCGCTGGAGGAGCCGATTCCCTTCGACGAGGACCCGAAAAAGAAAATGGGCACGGTGGGCGCCGTGGCCCGCGACCAGCAGGGCCACCTGGCCGCCGCCACCTCCACCGGCGGCATGACCAACAAGCGCTACTCCCGCATCGGCGACTCGCCCCTGATCGGGGCTGGTACCTGGGCCGACGACCGCACTTGCGCCATTAGCTGCACCGGGCACGGCGAATATTTCATCCGCGCCGTGGTGGCCCACGACGTGGCCTGCCTGATGGAGTACCGCGGCCTGAGCCTGGCCGAAGCCTGCCGGGTGGTCGTGCACGACAAGCTAGCTCCCATCGGCGGCGAGGGAGGGTTGGTGGCGGTGGATGCCGCCGGCAATATTGCCCTGCTCTTCAACTCCGAGGGCATGTACCGGGCCAGCATCAGCAGCCGGCAGCCGCTGTTCGTAGGCATCTACAAGGAAGAAGCGTAACCTGCCTCGCGGGCGAAGCTCCACCACCCAAAAACGGCCGCCGGGCATCGATGCCCGGCGGCCGTTTTCCTGCGACCTATATAATAAGGAGTAGGCGACTAGTGCGCCGGGGCGGTTTGGGCCTCGCCGCTGTGGGCCGCAATGGCCTCGTCGTGGGTGCGCTTGTCGACGAAGAATTTGCGCTCCTGAATGTCGTACACGTTGCCCTTGGCCAGCACGTGCAAAGTCAGGCTCTCAATGGAGAGGGCCGTGCCCTTGGATGCGGCCGCCGTGTTGTTGTGCTGAATAGTGTGCCCGTCGACGATGATGACCAGGTTGGAGCCGATGGTTTCGATCAGGTTGCCGTTGGTGATGAGCACGCCGGTGTCTTCGCCCAGCCCGATGCCGATGAGCTTGGGGTGCAGGCCCACGGCCTCGATCAGGCGGCCGAAGCGGCCGCGCTTCACGAAGTGCGAGTCGATTACCACGCCGCGGTTCAGGCCCAGGCCGGTGCCCATCTTCACGGCGCCCTTCATCAGGGCATCGGGCACCGAGCCGCCGCGGATCATGATGTGCGACATGGCCATAGCCCCGGCCGAGGTACCGGCAATGACGAAGTTGGGCTCGGCGTAGTAGCGCTTGGCCATCAGCTGCAGAAACCGCGAGTCGCCGAACATCTGCTTGAGCCGCGACTGGTCGCCGCCCGAAAACATGACGATGTCGGCTTGGGCGAGGCGCTCCAGGTATTCGGGCTGGTCGGTGTCGGCGGGCTCGCGAATATCCATCACGCCCACGTTCAGGCAATTGAGCATGCCGAACGAGCTGACATAGATGGGGCCAACCTCGTGGGGAATCATGGACGCCGTGGTAACGACCTCGATGCGCGGATTGGTGTTGCCGCTTTCCAGCACGATGCGCTTGAGGATGCCCAGCTCGAAAAAGTTGAGGTAGTACTTCTTGCGCTTACGCGGGTTGGGGTGGGTGCCCTTGTCTTCGTTGCCGCCAACGGCAATGAGCTTACCCAGGGGTTTCGGTGCGTTCAACGAATGGGTATTTCAGAGGTGGTAGATCAAACCTGGAGCGGCGAAGGCAAGCAATACCCGCGCCAGCTTTGGGGCGGCTGCCGAGCTAGGGGCGCCCCAGCAGCGCGTCGAAGGTACTCGTCGCCACCGAATGATAGTTGGGGCGGGCCTGGGCGTAGATGCTCCGGGCCCGCTCGGCGCCATCGGGAGCGGCCAGCAGGGCTTTGTAGAGCGGGGAGAGAAACTTGCGCCGGCCCACGCCGGTCAGAAAGCGATGCAGGGGCTCGTCGGCCGCCCGGTAGCCGGCGCGGATGGTGAGCGGAAACCAGGCGCTCAGAATTTCGGCGTTACCCGATTGGGTAAAGCCGAAGGCCGCGTCCAGCGCGCCCAGCTGCTCGGCAGTGATGTGCTCGGGCAAGCCGTGCAGGAAATGCACCCACTCGTGGCTGCTCCAGCCCTGGGTGTCGAGCGCGGCCGGGGCCGCGCCGTGCCGCCAGCTCTGCAGGCTGGCTTCCACGCCCGCGAAGCGTTGCGAGGCCACGGCCGGGGCGCCCTCCGGTACGCCCGGCGCGTCGATCCAACGGTCGAGCCGCAGTTTTTCGGCCGCTCCGGGGACTTGGTCGAGCAACTCGCGCTGCAGGTACTGGCGGAACGTGTCCGTGTCCATCGACTGAAACGCGTGGCGGGCAAAATAGTCGGTGATGAACTGGTCGAGCCGGGCGCGACCCACGATGCTCTCCAGCGTCAGCAGCAGGTAATTACCTTTCTCGTAGGCAATTTCGTTGAGGCCTTCGTCGGGGTCGCGACCGGCCAGGTTCAGGTGCAGGTGGGTGTCGGGGCTGTCCTGGCCCAATTCCGCCACGGTGTGGTGCAGGCCAGTCTGGCCCAGTACCTGCAGCATGTCGGCGTAGGGGCGGCCGTAGAGGCGCTCCATGATGCGGCGCTCGAAGTACACGGTGAAGCCCTCGTTCAGCCAGAAGTCGTTCCAGGTGGCATTGGTCACCAGGTTGCCCGACCAGGAGTGGGCCAGCTCGTGGGCCACCAGGCTGGTCAGGCTTCGGTCGCCGGCCAGTATGGTGGGCGTTACGAAGGTGAGGCGCGGGTTTTCCATTCCGCCGAAGGGGAAGGAGGGCGGCAGCACCAGCAAATCGTACCGTTCCCAGCGGTAGGGGCCGTACAGCTCCTCGGCCGCGGCTACCATGTTTTCCAAATCGGCAAACTCGTGGGTGGCGCTGGGCAGCGTGGCGGGCTCGGCGTAAATACCGGTGCGGGCACTCAGGGCCGCAAACTCCAGGTTGCCCACGGCCAGCGCCATCAGGTAAGAGGGAATGGGCTCGGGCATGCGGAAGTGGTACTCGCCCTCGGCGCTGAGCTGCTGCGGATTCCCGGCGCTCATCAGGGCCAGCAGCTCCCGCGGGCCGCGCACCCGGGCCTCGTAGGTGAAGCGCACCCCGGGGGAATCCTGGCAGGGAATCCAGGTGCGCGCCAGAATGGCCTGCGATTGAGTGAACAGGAAGGGATGCACCTTGCCAGCAGTCTGCTCCGGCGCGAGCCACTGCAGGGCCGCCGCTGCGGGGGCGGTGCGGTAGCGCAGCGTCACGGTGCGCGCGCCCGGGCGCAAGGCCACGCGCAGCGGCTGCCCCAGCACGGGGTCAGCCGCGCCCAGCTCAAACGTGGTGGCTGCGTGGTCGTCGAGCAGCACCGCGTCGATGGTCAGGTCGCGGGCATCGAGCCACAGCTCGTCGACGCCGGGCTGCACCTCGATCTGCCAGGTGGCCGAACCCGCCAGCGTGCGGCTGGCAAAGTCAACGGTCAGGTCGAGCAGCAGGTGGCGCACCACGGCCTGGGCCGGGCGGGCGCAGCTGTGCGGGTCGGGGACAAGGGGCAGAGCAGCCATATATAACAAGGAGTGAAGTAGGCGAAGTTGCCAGACAAGGCGGCGGGCAAAGATAAGCGCCGGGTCGGGCCAGGGGGGCGAATGGCTTGGGGATAAAGGACCGGAATCAGTTTAGAAATGTTTCGGCGCGCCCGCCAATCCGCTTATCTTGCGGCGTGGAGCGCAGCGGTTCCGGCAACCTGCCGGCAACGGTTGCAGTACAACGGGCAAGCCCTGCCGCGGCCCCAAGCCGGGGATGCCACCGCCTGGCAGGTTCGTTTCTCGTTTCCACCCGCTTTGCTGATGAAGTCTCCGGTTCAATCCGTTTTTCTTTCCACCCTGCTGCTTTGGCTTACTTCCTGCCTGCTGCTGGTCACCTCGGCCTGCAGTCAGGAGCAGAAGTCCAAGGCCCAGGACGCGGCGTCCGGCTTGCTGGGCGGCCGCGAGTTGGGCGGCGCGCAGCCGCGCATCGATACCGTATACGTGCAGCGCTACATGGCTGCCAAGCCCGCTTTCAAGGATGAAATTGAGTGGGGCAAGAAGTTTTACAAGGAGCGCGAAGGCCGGCTCGGCTGGTTTCGCAACCACGAGCTCGTGCCCCACGCCGAGCGCATGCTGGGCGTTATCAACCAGGCTGGCAAGGAGGGCCTCGACCCCAAGGACTACCGCATAGTAGACATCGAGCCCCTGCTGGCCAAGCTCAAAGAAGCCGCCGACACCACCCAGCGCAACGCGCTGGAAAAGGAAATTGACCTGGCTTTGTCGGCTACCTACTTCAACTGGGCCGACGACTTTTACCGCGGCATTGTCAATCCGCGCGAAGTCAAGAACATTGATTGGAAGGTCAAGCGCAACAAAATCAAGCTCCATAAGGCGCTGATGACCATTCTGCAGGAGCGCGAGAGTACCTACCCGTACTACGAGTTCGCGCCCCTGCACCCCGAGTACGACCGGCTGCGCGACGCGCTGGCGCGCTACCGCAGCATGCAGCGCAACGGCGGCTGGCCCACGGTGCCCGCCGTGAAAAGCCTGCGCCCCGGCGACTCGTCGGCCGTAGTGCCGGCCCTGCGCCGCCGGCTGCTGGGCTTCAAGCCCGACGGTACGCCCAACCCGGGCGTGGCCGCCGCGGCTGTGCCCGTGGCTAGTCAACCGGGGCAGCCCGCCGCGCGCCCGCGTGAGTCGCAGCGCTACGATACCGAGTTGGTGGCGGCGGTGAAGGCCTTCCAGGAGCAGAACGGCCTCAAGCCCGACGGCCGCATCGGACCCGAAACGGTGCGCCTGCTCAACGTGCCGCTGCAGCAACGCATCGACCAGATTATCCTGAACATGGAACGCTGGCGCTGGATACCCAAGCGCTTCGAACCCGACTACTTGCTGGTAAATATTCCCGACTACAAGCTCCACGTGGTGGAGGGCGGCAAGGAAGTGATGACCATGCGCGTCATTGTGGGCAAGGCCCTGAACGCAACGCCCGTGTTTAGCGACAAGCTCGAGTACGTGGTGCTGGCTCCGTACTGGAACGTGCCCTACAGCATTATCGACAAGGAGATGCGCGGCAACCTGAGCCGTGACCCGGTGGGTACGCTGGACCGCCTCGACATGGAGGTAGTAAAAGGCTCGGGCGCCAAGGCCACGCCCGTCGACCCCACCAGCATCGATTGGGCCAACCTCACGGAGAAAACCTGGCGCTATACTCTGCGCCGTCGGCCGGGGCCCAAGAATGATCTGGGCGACGTGAAGTTCATTTTCCCGAACTCCAACGACGTGTACTTGCACGACACGCCGCATGATGAACTCTTCAACCAAACCAAGCGCGGATTCAGCCACGGCTGCGTGCGGGTAGAGAAACCCCTGGAGCTGGCCGAGTACCTGCTGCGGAAAAAGCCGGGCTGGGACGCCGCCAAGATTCGCGAAACCATTGCCGGGCGGCAGGAGCAGTACGTGAGCGTGGCCGAGAAGCTACCGGTGTACCTGGTATACTTTACCACCTGGGTCGACGAGGCCGGTAACGTGCACTTCCGCGACGACATTTACGAACACGACAAGAGCCTGGCTCGCGAGTACTTCAGTACCTGAGTACGCGACCAGCGACAGCCGGGTAGCCCGGCTCCTTACTTAAACGCCCTGACTCCGGTCGGGCCAGCTCTGTACCCCAGAGTTGGTCCGACCGGATTTTTTTCTGCACGGGGAGGGGGACCAGCTTCGACGCACTACCTCTCCCAGAATTGACTAAAGCCAAAATGAACCAGTGCTCCAGTGAAAATGGGGCTGCAGTGGCGGATATAAGCAAAGAGCAAGGATTGTTTACATCTGTTACTTATGTAAACATGTAAATACAAATGTTTAATTTAGGTTAATTGGTGATTTACAAGAGTAATCCATGAGCAGAATGGGGTTTCAAGGGAGAGTAGCTTTCCTCAACCGGAGTATGGTAGATTTGTAAACCGAACCACTAAGGCCTCTTTTCTCATGGTTGACCGCATTCGTGAACTGCTACAAGCCCGCCATTTGTCGCCTACCCAGTTTGCCGATACCATCGGCGTGGCCCGACCAGTAGTCAGTCATATCCTGAGTGGCCGCAACAAGCCTAGCCTGGAAGTTGTGCAGAAAGTGCTGGCCGCCTTCCCCGACCTGTCGATGCCCTGGCTGCTTACCGGCCGGGGCTCCATTTGGGCGGCAGACGCACCCTTGTCCCTACCTCTCCCCGCCACAGGAGCCTCCACCGGCCCGGCGCCGTCTCCGCCGAACGCTGCTGAGCGGGCCGCGGGCCCACTACGTCGGCCAGCGGCAGCGCGGGGTACCAAATCCCAGCAAGAAGGTCCTGTTGCTACACCTGAACTGTTTTCCGAACCGTCTGTGCCTACAGCCTTGGCGGAAGCGAGCAGTATCCCTTCGCTACCGGCTGAGGTGACGACGGCTGCTGCAACAGCTATTGCGACTAGTGCAACGTCTGGGCCAGACCCGATAGCCCCCCACCTGGCCTCGTCCGTCGCCCGTACCATCCGGCGTGTGCTGATTTTCTACAGCGACGGGACGTTCACCGACTTCACCCCAGCGGCTGATCCTTTATAGAACATGAGCGGTAGGGCTATGGTTGAAAAGTTCTAATGATGAGTAGATGGAAGAGGCTTATGGTAGTGGCCGATAGTGAAATCTTAGATGGCTATACTCGTTGATTGCTACGTACGAAAGCTTAAGGGCGGTAATTGGTTAAGTTTAATGAAATATTGCGTGTGTTTATCTTTTTAATAATGCCTTAAACATGTATTTATATTTATGATAATCAGTTTGTTATGATATTATACTTGAAGTTATGATATGGATATGTTAGTAGAGGAGATGCTGTTGACTATTATAGCAATAGTTAAAATTAACGAAGTGCGATGATTCTCTTTTTGCAACTATGTTTTGTGGTTGCAGACCGAGGTTGATTGCTAAAATTATGTTCAAGGGATGGGCTGAAAATATTTATATCGGACTTGGCGGGTCAATAAGGCAGGATCGGTTGTGGATTCGGATGTGTTATTATTGTAAACAGTAGCGCGAGGCTTTTCTTATCCCATTGCTGCGGAATCACCAAGTGTCAGATGGGGCCTGTCGGCTACCAACCCTGTTTACGTAGCTAAACAGCATTGGGGTGTCGGCTTGGTGCGGTGTGGCACTTGGCGGAAGGCTTGGCGGAATACCGGGCCGCTGCTTACCTTTGAAGCATGAAGAAGATCTGCCTGCTCGCCCTGTTTGCCTGGGTGTCGGCGCTAGCCACGTCGTGCTCGCCTGCTCCCAACGCTGAGAATGACCCCAATGCTGACGCCGCTTATAAGCGCAGCCATCGGCCCGAAGGCTACCGCGAGGCGCAGAGTTCCAACCCGAACGCCATCAAGTAGCGGTCTGCTCGTACTTACCCAGCCCCGCCCGATACCATATCGGGCGGGGCTGGCTGCTTTTATCCCTTATTGTACTAGGGCCGCTGCGGGCGGCTCAAATAGCCGGGGCAGTACCACGCGGCGCAGCAGCTCCTGCTCGAGTAGCTCGGCCCAGGTGCGCAGGTAAAGCACCACATCGTCGCGGCGGTTGTGCTGCAGGCCATGCCGGCGTTCAAGGGGCAGAGCAGCCCTGATCAGCGGGTCGGAGAGGCGTTCGAGGTAGGCCAGGTCGCCGCGGGTGAAGCCCAGGGCCAGCATCTCGTCAATTACGGCGTCGATGGGCAGCCCGCTGCTGGGGCAGTAGTCGCGCAGCTGCTGGTCCCAGTCGCCGTAGCGCTGCAGGGCGCGGGCGTGAATGTCGGCTTTGGAAAGGCGGGTAATCGTTTGGGCCAGATGGCCGCAGTTGCAGCTGCCCATGTGGCCCCATTGGTAGGGGGCCTCGGCAGCCAGCCGCTGCGCGGTGGTGCGCAGGGCCTCGATGACGGGAAGGGAAGAAGAAGCCATAAAGCAAACCGGGGCTAATGAGTGATACAGCGGGCGATGCTGCCCGTGCAGATAACAAGTCAATGGCCCCGCTTTGTTTACCCGGCACCAGTCAGGCTGCAAAACCACAAGCCCCGCTTTCGTCTGCCAGACGAAAGCGGGGCTTGTGGGCAATGGATTGATTTTCAGTTAGCAATGAGGTTATTTATACAAATGGTTAACCATTTGTATAAATAACCTCATTGCCTAATCCCGGCGCCGACGACGGCCGGGACGGCTGCCAGCGCCCGACTTTTCGGCCGAGGCCGGCCGCTGGCTGCGGCGGTCGGGGCTGTGGCGCGGGGCGGCCGGAGCCGGGCGGGCGTGCTCGCGGCGCGGGGCTCCGCCCGCAGCCGAAGCGCCGGCAGCAGGGGCCCCGCTGCGGCCAGCACCAGCACCGCGGGGTGGCCGGCCGGCGGGGCCTTTGGGTTTGGTGATGTTGGGGCCTTTCAGCGGCACCGGTGCCACGTCGTTGTCGGCGTAGGAGTGGCTGCTTTCCACCGGGATTTCGCGGCTGATCAGGCGCTGGATGTCCTGCAGGTAGGCACGCTCTTCCAGGTCGCAGAACGAGAGGGCCACGCCGGCGGCGCCGGCCCGGCCTGTGCGGCCGATGCGGTGCACGTAGGTTTCGGGCTCGTTGGGCAGCTCGTAGTTCACCACGTGGCTCAGCTCGTCCACGTCGAGGCCGCGGGCCGCGAGGTCAGTAGCCACCAGCACGCGGGTTTCACCGCTCTTGAAGTTCTGCAGGGCGCGCTGCCGGGCGTTCTGCGACTTGTTGCCGTGAATAGCCTCGGCCCCGATGCCTTTGGCGGTCAGGCCCTTGGCAATGCGGTCGGCGCCGTGCTTGGTGCGGCTGAACACCAGCACGCGGCGCAGGGCGGGGTCTTTGAGCACTTCCAGCAGCAGGAAGGGCTTGTCGGTTTTTTCCACCATGTACACGGCCTGCTCCACCGTTTCGGCGGTACTCGACACGGGCGTTACGGCTACCTGCACCGGGTTGCGCAGAATGGTGTCGGCCAGCTGCTGAATGGTGGGCGGCATGGTGGCCGAGAAAAACAGCGACTGGCGCTGCTTGGGCAGCAAAGGCAGAATGCGGCGAATGTCGTTGATGAAGCCCATGTCGAGCATGCGGTCGGCTTCGTCGAGCACGAAAATCTCCAGGCGCTTCAAGTCCACGTAGCCCTGGTTGATGAGGTCAATCAGGCGGCCGGGGGTGGCCACCAGGGCATCGACGCCGCGCTGCAGGGCCTGCACCTGCGGGTGCTGGCTCACGCCGCCGAAGATGACGGCGTGGCGCAGCTTCAGGTTCTGGCCGTAGGTGGCGAAGCTTTCCCCGATCTGGATGGCCAGCTCGCGGGTGGGCGTCAGGATGAGGGCGCGCACCGAGCGCGGGCCGGTGGGCTGGTTGGTGGGCTTGGCCTCGTGCAGGCGCTGGAGCAGCGGCAGGGTGAAGGCGGCGGTTTTGCCGGTGCCGGTCTGGGCCACGCCCAGCAGGTCGCGGGCGTCGAGCACGTGGGGAATGGCCTGCTGCTGGATCGGGGTGGGGGTTTCGTAGCCAGCAGTGTGCAGGGCTTTCAGCAGCGCCGGCAGCAGGTTGAGGTCGTCAAATGTCAAAATCGGAGGAAAAAAGAAATGCGGCAAAAGAGGGCGCGAACCGAATACCGGCCCGCATATTTGGCGTACGAAGCCCGGTCAGGCCTCACCTCCATTGCACCCTATGAAGATTACAAAGGTAGAAACGGTTTACGACGGCTTCTATAAACTGCGCAAACTGACTCTGGAACACGCCGGCCAGCAGCTCGTGCGCGAACGGTTTGAGCCCGGCCAGGCCGTGGCGGCCCTGGTGTACGACACCAACACCGGCCACTACGTTTTCGTGCGCCAGTACCGCATCGGGGCCGAAGGGGAGGTGCTGGAAATTCCGGCTGGCATGCTCGACAAGGTGGGCGAAGCGCCCGAGGCGGCGCTGCGGCGCGAAATCGAGGAAGAGCTGGGCTACCAGGTCGATCAGCTCACGCCCATCGTTAAGATGTTTCCCTCGCCCGGCGGCAGCGCCGAGCAGATCGACGTGTACTTTGCCGAAGTCAGCCGGCAAACCGGGCAGGGCGGCGGCGCCGAGGGCGAAAACGAGAACATCACCATAGTGCGCCTAAGCTGGGACGAGCTGCTCGAAACCGAGCTGCGCGACGCCAAAACCCTGCTGGCCGTGCAATGGCGGCGGCTGCAGCTAACCTAGCCGCCGCTTACCCAAATGGCAAGCACTGGCTGATCACTGTCCCGGCCACCGTGCGAGCAGAAACCAATTCTTTGAATTGGTAAGAATTCGTTTCATACCCTGAAACCAATTCTTCCGGTTTCGGAAAATTGGTTTCAGGGTGGCCGGCGGCCTACTTGGTGGTGATGATGTACTCGAACTTCTGCTTGAGGGCGGCGTCGGTGACTGTGACTTCCAGCGGCTCGCTCGGGTCGACCTTCACGAAGGGAATGGTGCGCTGGCTCATGTACTGGTCGCGGTTCCAGAAGCGGCCGGTGCCGGGCGTGAGCTGCTGGCTGAATACTTCCTTGCCGTCCTTGGTGCGGGCCGACACGGTGAGCAGGCTGGGGTCGGCGTTTTTGGCGCCCACGCGGTACATGGTCACCTGCAGGGCCCCGCCCTCGGGAATGGCCGCCAGCTTGCGCTGGTAGGTGCTGTCGGCCCAGCTGTTCATCTTGCGCTGCTCGTTCACGATGGTCAGCAGCAGATCCTTGGGCTGGTACACCAGCCGCGTGACGGTGCCGTTGGCCTGCGAGTCCTCGTCGGTGTTCTTGGTCACGTTCAGCACGTAGGGCGACTCTTCCTCCTTCTGGGGGCGGAAGTGGCGCTTGCGCTCCACGCCGGGAATGTTCTGGGCAAAGGCGGCCGCGGTGCTGAGCACCAGGGCAAACAGGGTAAGCAACTTCTTCATAACAAGCAACGGGAGCCGGACATAGGCCGCTCCAATTGGCAAATTTACAGACAACTTGCACTCCGCCCGCACGGCCGGGCGGAATCCGCCGGCATTTCTTGCGGCTCCCGGGCGCTGGGAGCGGCCGGTTTGCCCGCTATAGCCTTTATTCCCCATGCTGCTCACGATTTCCACCACCCACCAGCCCGCCACCGACCTGGGCTACTTATTGCACAAGAACCCCAGCCGCCTGCAGTCGGTGGAGCTGGCCTACGGCACGGCGCACATCTTTTACCCCGAGGCCACGCCCACGCGCTGCACCGCCGCCCTGCTGCTCGACATCGACCCCGTGGGGCTGGTGCGCAACCACCGCGGCCCGGCCGGCGAGGGGTTTGCCCTCGAGCAGTACGTCAACGACCGGCCCTACGTGGCTTCCTCGTTTCTGAGCTCGGCCCTGGCCAAGTCGTTCAACACCGCCCTCAACGGCACCTGCAAGGACCGCCCCGAGCTGCCCGCGCAGCGCTGGCCCTTCGAGGCGACGGTGGCGGTGGTGCCGGCCGCCTCCGAGCAGGAGCTGCGACGTTTGTTCGAGCCGCTGGGCTACGCGGTGGCGGTAGAAACGCACCCGCTCGATCCTGCCCAGCCCGACTGGGGGCCCAGCCGCTACCACACCCTGCGGCTGCGCCACGAAGCGCTGCAGCTGCGCGAGCTGCTCAGCCACCTCTACGTGCTCATGCCGGTGCTCGACAACGACAAGCATTACTGGGTAGGTGAAAGCGAGGTGGAAAAGCTGCTCAGCAAGGGCGGCGACTGGCTGCCGCGCCACCCCGAGCGGGAGTTCATCACCCGGCGCTACCTGCTGAATTTGGCCGAGTACACCCGCCCGGCGTTGGAGCGCCTGCTGGCCGAACGCGACCCGGCCGCGCCCGACGCCGCTGCGGGCGAGCGGCAACCCGAATTCGCGGATTCGCCCGCGCAAGCCGCCCCGGCCGCTGAACAGGCTCCGGCACCCCGCCGCAACCTGCACGACTTGCGGCTGGAGCGCGTGGCCGAAGAAATCGGCCGCCTCGGGGCCAAGCGGGTGCTCGACCTGGGCTGCGGCGAAGGCAAGCTGCTGCGCCTGCTGCTGCAAATCCGCGCCGTGGAGTTCGTGCTGGGAATGGACGTTTCGTACCAAGCGCTGAGCCGCGCCCACGACCGCCTGCACCTGGCCGAGATGCCGCCCCGCCAGCGGCAGCGCCTCGAGCTGGTGCAGGGCTCCCTGCTCTACCACGACCCGCGCCTGGCGGGCTTCGACGCGGCGGCCGTGGTTGAAGTCATCGAGCACCTCGACGAGGGCCGGCTCACGGCGTTCGAGCAGGTGGTATTTGCGCGGGCCCGGCCCCAGGCCGTGCTGGTGACCACGCCCAACGTGAGCTACAACCAGAAGTTCGAGCAGCTGCACGCCGGCGCCTTCCGCCACACCGACCACCGCTTCGAGTGGACCCGGGCCGAGTTCGAGGACTGGGCCAGCGGCGTGGCCGGCCGCCACGGCTACCGCGTGCGCGTCGAGCCGCTGGGGCCCGAAGACCCGGACGTGGGCGCCCCCTCGCAGCTGGCCGTGTTTGAATTGGAATAACGCCCCGGTGCGGCCGCCCAGCCGGCCCCCGGGCTTTCGATCTAGCTTGTAGATGACCTCCCTGAAAATTCCTGAACTCTCCCTGGTCCTGCTCATCGGGGCCACCGGCTCGGGCAAGAGCACGTTTGCGCGGCGCCTGTTCCGGCCCACCGAAATCGTGTCGTCGGACCACTGCCGGGCCTTGGTGGCCGACGATGAGAACGACCAAGCCGCCACGCCCGACGCCTTCGACCTGCTGCACTACCTGGTGGGCAAGCGCCTCAAGCGCGGCCTGCTCACGGTGGTCGATGCCACCAACGTGCAGCCCGAGTCGCGCAAATCCCTGGTGGAGCTGGCCCGCCAGTACCACTGCCTGCCCGTAGCCCTGGTGCTCGACGTGCCCGAAGCCGTGGCCGAAGAGCGCAACCGCCAGCGCCCCGACCGCCAGCACATGGGCCGCCATGTGCTGCCCATGCAGCGCCAGCAGCTGCGCAAAAGCCTTAAGCGCCTGCGCGAGGAAGGCTTCCGCCAGATTTACCACCTGCGCGGCGTGGAGGAGGTCGACGCGGTTCAGGCCATTGAGCGCGACCCGCTCTACAACAACCGCAAGCACGACCCCGGCCCCTTCGACATCATCGGCGACGTGCACGGCTGCTACCACGAGCTGGTGCAGATGCTCGGCGAGCTGGGCTACCAGGTGGAGGCCGAGTCCGTTACCGATGGCCGCGACCTGGGCGTGCGCGTGACGCCGCCGGCCGGGCGGCGCGCCCTGTTCCTGGGCGACCTGGTCGACCGCGGGCCCGCCTCGCCGGCGGTGCTGCGCCTGGTAATGAGCATGGTGCGCGCCGGCGCGGCCCTGTGCGTGCCCGGCAACCACGACGTGAAGCTGCTGCGCCACCTGAGCGGCAAGAAAGTCAGCGCCACCCACGGCCTGGCCGAAACCCTGGCCCAGCTGGAAAACGAGCCGGCCGCCTTCCGCGAGCAGGTGCGCCAGTTTATCGACGGGCTGGTGAGCCACTACGTGCTCGACGGCGGCCGCCTGGTGGTGGCCCACGCCGGCCTGCGCGAAGACATGCAGGGCCGCGGCTCGGGCGCCGTGCGGGCCTTTGCCCTGTACGGCGAGACAACCGGTGAAACCGACGAGTTCGGCCTGCCCGTGCGCTACAACTGGGCTGCCGAGTACCGCGGCCGGGCCATGGTGGTGTACGGCCACACGCCCGTGCCCGAGCCCGAGTGGCTCAACAACACCATCGACATCGACACCGGCTGCGTGTTTGGCGGGCGGCTCACGGCCCTGCGCTACCCCGAGCGGGAGCTGGTGACGGTGCCCGCCGCGCAGGTGTACTGCGAGCCGGTGCGCCCGCTGCGCCACGCCCATCTGGCCGCCGAAGCCGCCGCGCTCAGCGCTCAGCAGCAGCACGACGAGCTGCTCGACATCCGCGACGTGACCGGCAAGCAGCTCATTCGCACCCGCCTGGCCCACACCGTGACGGTACGCGAGGAAAACGCCATTGCCGCGCTCGAAGTCATGAGCCGCTTCGCGCTCAACCCCAAGTGGCTGGTGTACCTGCCGCCCACCATGAGCCCCTCGGAGACCAGCGAGCTGCCCGGCCTGCTCGAGCACCCCGCCGAAGCCCTGGCCTACTACCGGCGCCTGGGCCAGGAGCGCGTGGTGTGCCAGGAAAAGCACATGGGCTCCCGCACGGTGCTGGTGCTGGCCCGCGACGAGGCCGCCGCTACCCGCCGCTTCGGGGTGGTGGGCGAGGGGTTTGGCAAGTGCTACACCCGCACCGGCCGCAACTTCTTCACCGACCCCGCGCTGGAGTTGGCCTTCCTCACCAAGGTGCGCGACGCGCTGACCGCGGCCGGCTTCTGGGAACGGTTCGAAACCGACTGGCTGTGCCTCGACGCCGAGCTGCTGCCCTGGTCGGCCAAGGCTCAGGAACTGATTAAAGGCCAGTACGCCGCCGTAGCGGCCGCTGCCACCGCCGCGCTGCCCGTGGCCCGGCAGGTGCTGGAGCAGGCCGCCGCCCGCGGCCTCGACGGCGCCGACGCCCTGCTGGCGCGCACCGCGACCCGGCAGGACGCCGCCGGGCACTACGCGCAGGCCTACCGCCGCTACAGCTGGCCGGTGCAGTCGGTCGACGATTTGCGGCTGGCGCCCTTTCACCTGCTGGCTACCGAAGGCCACCTCTATACCGACCGCGACCACGCCTGGCACATGGAAACCCTGCGCGGGCTGTGCGCGGCCGATACCTCGCTGTTCCGGCCCACCGAGTACCGGGTGGTAAATCTGCTGGACCCCGCCGATACCGAAGCCGCCGTGCAGTGGTGGCAGCAGCTGACCAATAGCGGGGGCGAGGGCATGGTGGTGAAGGCCTACGACTTTCTGCCCACGGCCAAGCGCGGCCTCATTCAGCCCGCCCTTAAGTGCCGCGGGCGCGAGTACCTGCGCATCATCTACGGCCCCGACTACCTGCTGCCCGAACACCTGGAGCGGCTGAAGGAGCGGGGCCTGAAGGCCAAGCGCAGCCTGGCCCTGCGCGAGTT
Organism: Hymenobacter sp. B81; assembly: GCF_044628455.1. NCBI lineage: Bacteria > Pseudomonadati > Bacteroidota > Cytophagia > Cytophagales > Hymenobacteraceae > Hymenobacter > Hymenobacter sp. B81. Next base: position 640,722 of record NZ_JBIYZW010000001.1, read on the forward strand.
TGCCCTGGGCGTGGAGGGCCTGGAACGCTTCGTGGCGGGCGCGCCGCTGCGGGAAGTGCACCAGTGCGTGTTCGGCGTGCTGGCCCTGGAAAGCGAATCGGTAGACCCACGCCTGTAGCGGCCGGCGGCACCAACGTTATTTTTCTGGCCCGCTGGGCGGCCCGGTTGCGCCGGGCCGCCCAGCGGGCTGGTTCCTGACCCCTTTGCGATATGCAAGCCCGCATTCAAGCCGAACTGCTGCGCCTCGAACGAGAACACCACGTCCGCATTCTGTACGCCTGCGAGTCGGGCAGCCGGGCCTGGGGCTTTCCCTCACCCGACAGCGACTACGACGTGCGCTTCATCTACGTGCACCCGCCCGCGTGGTACCTGACGCTGGACGAGGGCGCCGACACGCTCAACTTTCCCGTGGACGACGAGCTGGACCTGGCCGGCTGGGAGCTGCGCAAAACCCTGAAGCTGCTGCGCGGCTCCAACGCCGCCCTGCTGGAGTGGCTGCAGTCGCCCATCACCTACCACGAAGCACCTGGTTTTCGGGCGGCCGTGCAGCCGCTGCTGGCGGCCGGCTTCAACCCCCTGGCCGGGCTGCACCACTACCTGGGGCTGGTGCGGCGCGGGGTGGAGGAAGATTTGTCGGCCGCCGAAGTGCGCCTGAAGCGCCTGTTCTACGCCCTGCGGTCGGCCCTGGCAGCCCGCTGGATTCGGGAGCGGCACAGCCTGCCGCCCATGGAGCTGACACCGCTGCGCGCAATGCTGCCCGCGGCCCTGCAGGCGGAGGTAGATGCGCTGCTGCGGCGCAAGGCCACGGCCGACGAGAAAACCACCGTGCCGCGCCCCGCGGCCCTGGCCGATTTTCTCGCAACCGAATACGCGGCCGGCCAGCAGGCCCGCGCCACCCTGGCCGCGCCGCGCCGCCTCGACCCCACGCCCGAGCTGACGGCCCTGTTCCGGCAGCTGGTGGGCGCCAGCTGAGCTGCGCATAGCTGCGTACCGGATTATCCATTCCTCGTAAAGCCTGAGCTTGCATGACCATCGAAGACCTGCGCCACCAGCAGCTGATCGTGTTTGAGGCCGTGAGCGGCAGCCGCGCCTACGGCACCAACCTGGCCCACTCCGATACCGACCTGAAGGGCGTGTTCGTGCTGCCCGAGCAGCAGTTCCTGGGCCTCGACTACGTGCCGCAGGTCGCCAACGCCAGCAACGACGAGGTGTTCTACGAGCTGCGGCGCTTCGTGGAGCTGGCCCTGAAAAACAACCCCAACGTGCTGGAGCTGCTGGCCTCGCCCGCCGACTGCGTGGTCACCCGACACCCGCTGCTGCCGCCGCTGTTGCGGCCCGAGCTGTTTCTCTCCAAGCTCTGCCGCCAGACCTTCGCCGACTATGCCGTGGCCCAGATCAAAAAAGCCCGGGGCCTCAACAAGAAAATCAACCACCCCGAGCCGCCCACGCGCAAGTCGGTGCTCGATTTCCGTTGCGTGGTGATTATGTGTTAAATTTCAATTAGTTATATGATAATATACGGCTATAGGTAAAACAGCGGTAAAACATTGGTGCGTGGTGAGTTGGCCAACGGCTCGGATCAGGAAGAAGGGGCGGAAATTTTATTGGAAATTTTTGTAGGCCTTTTTTGCAGGGCGGCGCGACCCAGCTGCATAATAAAGAAGCCCCCCTCCAAGAAGGAGAGGGGCTTTGCGAAGGACGTACGGGAGGCACTAGCCCGGGCGAGCCAATCGCCACACGCGCGGACCGAACTGCCGCAGCGCGAAACCTACAACCAGGCCAATTCCCAGCCACTTCCACCACGGCCAGCCGGCCTCGGGCTGCGTGACGCTGTTGCCATCGCCCGCCACGGCCGCTCCCTTGCGCGAGCTGGAGCCCTGGTTGCCGTCGCCGGTGATGACAGGGCCTGCCGCTTTCTTCGCATCGGTCGCGGCAGAGTTGGTACCAGTGGCCATGTTGCCGGGCTTAGTTGCCGCGCCGGCCGTGTTGCCCTGGCCTACTTGGTAGATGATGGTGCTGTTCTTGATTTTGCCAGCAGAGTTCTTGGGTTTGGCCGGTGGCAGCAGGCCGAACAGGCGTCGAGCAGGCGCCGGAAAGTCCGGTGCAATGCTGCATTTTTTTGGTGCAATACTGTCGATAGGCGCGCCAAGCGCGCTTTCCGACCGATGCACTGCTGCATTTTCTGGGTGCACGTCCGGATCCGGGCGAAGGGTCTTCTTGCTGGCGCTGCAGCTGAGCAGCATGCCAGCCACTAAATAGAGGAGTAGACGCATCATAGTTGAGCGAGAAGAATGAATCCCGCGGCCATCACCAGCCCGGCGGTGGCCGCCATCACCCAGCGCACCGTCCCATCGAAATCGAACCGGGCGCTGGTGGTGGGGCTTTGGTAGTTGAAGCGGAACACCTGCCAGGCCCGGGCCAGCTGCTGCTGCTGAATCCAGACGCGGCCGAAGTTGTAGGCTTCGTTGTGGAACAGGCTGAAGGAAAGCGCCGCCGCGGCGCCTTGCCAGAGGAACCAGAGCAGCCAGTAGGGCACCATGGCCCGGCCCAGCTCCACGCCGCCGGCGGGCATGAGCACGGCATCGGCCGCGGCGCCCAGGGCGGCGGCTACGGCCGCCGTGCGCCGGGCCGTGAGGGGCGTGTGTTCGTTCCACCGGAAGGACTCCGCGCCGCGTTGCCCGTAGAGCAGCGCGTCGCAGATTCCGTCGAGCAGGGCAAACAGGTTGTAGAGCAGCCAGAACATCAGGCGCCCCGCCGTTTGTTGGAGCCGTCGCTGAGGCCGCCCGTCGTGACGGCCAGCACCACCCAGATAATGAGCAGCACGGTCAGCACGGCGCACAGCAGCAGCCAGCCGTTGCCGCTGGCCAGGCTTTGGAAGAAGCCGTCGAGGCCGTCGTTGTTCACGTCCGACAGCAGGCCGGATACGATGATGGCCGCGAGCAGCAGCGCGAAGGCCAGCCAGGAAAACTTAATAGGTTTCATAAGCAGAACAGAAAAGGTGAGGTGGTGAGGCAGTGAAAGGGTACCAGGTGATAGGTGACAGGTTAAGCGGCCGGCTCGGGCACCACGCCGCCGGGAATGCCCAGGGCCTGGGCCGCGCGCAGGAAGCGCCGCTCGCGGTCGGCGTAGCCGTTGGTGCCGCCGTTGATGCGCTTGGTGATGGTGCGGAAGAAGTTGCCGTCGGCCAGCTCGTTCAGGTTGCGGCTGTTCCAGTACCAGCCGGCGCTCAGGGCGGCGTACTTCGGCTGCTCGAGCAGCAGCGGTTCCTTCACGAAGTCGACGCCGAAGGCCCGGCTTAGGGCGTAGTAGTTGGCCCGGCCGGTGATTTGGATGAGGCCGCGGCCCTTGAAGCGCACCCCGTCGCCCTTCTGCACATTGCCCAGATCTGCGCGGCCCTCGTAGGCGGCGCCGCTGGCGTACTCGCGCACGGCATCGAAGCCGCAGCTTTCGTGGCCGATCTGCGCCAGGAAGTGCGCCACGCGCAGGGGCGTGTTGATTTTGTACTTGGCCAGCGTGTCGTTGAGGGGGCCGAGGAACTTGTCGGCCTCCGCGGCGGTGCAGCCGGTGACGGCGGCCAGCAGGTCTACTTTCGAGAGTTGCATAAGCTATAAAGGGGGTTCGGTGGGCGGCGCGCTACCGGCGGCCACGGGCTCGGCTTCTGCCGGCGTTTTCTTCTGGGCCAGATCCACGATGTAGGGCCCGAACTTGGAGGCCAGCAGGCCGAGAATGAGCTTGGGCAGGCCGCCTTCGACGACCTTCAGCGCCACCATTTTGAGCACCAGCTTCCGCAGCTTGTGGGTGAAGAGCCAGGCAAACACCACGTCGGCGGCGTAGCTGTAGTACTCGTAGCTGTTGATGGCCCAGCGCACGGCCATGAGCACCAGCACCGTGGCCACGACCTTGCCGAAGGTGCGCTGCAGCTCCTCCCACTTGAACCGCTCGCCCTTGAGCCGGACCGCCACCTTGTAGCCGTACACGGCGTTGAGCACGTCCAGGGCCACGAGCAGGCCCAGCGCCGACGGCGGGTCCCAGACCCACTTGGCGCAGAAGGCCAGAATGGCGGCGAACAGGGTGCCGCTCAGCTGGATTTTGAGCAGCGGCAACGGATAGGCCTTCAGCCCCAGTGCCGACGCGGCCAGGTCGCGCGGCCCGCGAAACCCGAGCAGCTTGTAGAATTCGATGAGGGTGTGGCGCACGGGATTCACGAGGGATAGAAGGATTGGGTATGGAGCCTGTTACCGGGCAACGAGGCTGGTGCCGGCGATTTTGAAGCCCGTGGCGGTCTTGTTGGCGGTGGTCATGTGCAGCTCCACCCAGAGGGCATTGCCCTCCACGATGTCGAGCTTGTGCACCAGGGCGCCGTTCTTGGTCCAGCGCACGCAGTCGTTCCAGATGGTGATGCGGAACTTGTCGCCGGTCGAGGCGGCAATGGCCGTGCCCTGCACGTTGCCCGCCGAAATCCAGTAGGCCATCGTTTTGCTGGCCGTGCGGTAGATGAACCCGTAGTCGAGGCTGCTCAGGGCGTTGAGCGTGTTGCCCACCAGCACGCTCTGGAAGCCGATGAACAGGTCGGAGCCGGTGTCGTTGATGGTCCACTCGAAGAAGCCCCGCTCGGTAGCGCCGGCGTCTGCCGCCACTTTCTTGGTGGAGCGGGCCTTGAAGGCATCCGAGCTGGTGCCAGCCACCAGCGAAGTGACGCTGTCGGCGGCGACCGTGTACTTGGTCGGGTCGGCGTCCCAGGCAATGACCTCCGCGGGCAGCGTGCTCGGGGGCACGATGCTCAGCGCGTTCTTGAAAATCAGGTTGGCCCCGCTCAGCGCCACGTTCTCCACGTAGTCGCCCACGTCGCGGATGCTCACGTCGACAAACAGGTCGGTCGTGTCGGCCAGCGTCACCGAGTCCACCGTCACCCCGTTGTGCTTCCACAGCACCTGGTGCTCGTAGACCTCAATGGCCAGCTCGTCATCGACCGCCACGTTGAAGTAGGCATCGGTGTTGGCCGGCGAGTTCGAGGTGCCGTAGGCCGATGCCTGCCCGGCTTCCTTGTGCCAGCTGTATTTGATGTTGGTGAAGCCCGTGACCGAGTAGGTAGAAGCCAGACCCACAATGGCCGAGTGGCCGAGCTCCTTCACCGTCCACACCAGGGAGCCGCGCCAGGCCGTGCCGGTCGCTCCGGTCAGCAGCGGGCCGATGGCCTGGGTGCTTATGGCCTTGCCGCCGGGCGTGTAGGCCGTGCCGCCCGCAATCTTGGTGAGGCGGTTGCCGCTGATCTGCACGTCCGAAGGAGTGGTCCACACCACGTCGTACTCGGTCGAGGCCGGCGGGCGGACGTAAGTTTGCCGGCCCGAGGTGGCCAGCGCGTGCAGCAGCGGGGCCGCAAACTCGGCCTTGATCTTGTCGCCCTTGCCCGTGATGTGCAGTTTGTCAACGTAGACGGTGGTGTCCTCCACGTACTGCAGCGCTGGCACCTGGTCCCAGGGGATGAGCAGGTCGTAGTCCAGGTCGACCTGGTTGTTTTTGTAGAGGTTGTTGAGCTGCACGATTTTGCTGGGCACGTCCGACGCCTGCCCGTCCTTGAGGCTGAGCGTGTGCGTGGGAATAGCAATCAGCACGCCCGGGGCCACCGTTCGCATTTGCTGAATGATGTTCTTTTTCAGATCGTACACCTGCTGGGCCGTTGAACCGTTCTGCAGGTCGTTGCGCCCGCCGCTCAGGATCAGAATGCGGCGGCCCGGGTACTGGGCGGCGTTGAACAAGCTGGGCAGGTAGGGCGTGTTGCCCTGCGTGAACAGCTGCGTTTTGAAGGCGTTGACGGTGGTGCCCGAGGTGCCGTAGTTGGGAATCTCCTCGTACTGGCCGGGGTACTGGGCCTCCAGCAGGTCCTGGGCCTGGGCCGTCCACCGCTTCGAGCTGACGGTATCGGGGTAGAAGCTGCCCTGGTCGTTGGCGTCGCCGGTGCCGTAGCCGCGGCCCTCCAGCGAGTCCCCCACTACGATGAGCTGGTACTGCTTGGTGGGGGCCGCCGCCGACGTGGTGGCCAGCACCCCCGCCGAGACCGGCGAGTCGTCGAAGAAGCCGGTGCCCGCGGCTTTCACGCGGTAGTAGTAGCCGGTGCTGGCGGTCAGGCCGGTGTCGGTGTAGCTCAGGGCCGTGCCGGCGTAGACCTGCGTCAGGCCGGTGGTGAATCCCGCGTTGGTGGCGCGCTCCACCACGTAGCCCGCGGCGTTGGTAGCCGCGTTCCAGCTGGTGCCCACGCTTGCGGAGCTGAGCGGTGTAGCGGCCAGGCCAGTGGGCGCGGTCAGCACGTTGTTGACCACCGTGACGGGGGTGGTCCAAGTGCTCTCGATGGCGGTGCCCTTGAGCCTGCACTTGATGCTGGTGTAGGTGCCTTTCGTGACCCCAGTCAGGACGTTGGAATCCTGCCACACGCCCGTGTTCGGGTGCTGGTACTCGATGTCCTTGGTGGTGTTGGCCTTCGTGGCCGTGATGGTGAGGGTATTGGGCATGGCGGTTAGGAGGCTACCACGTTGGTGATGGTGACGCTTTCGACGGGCGCCACATTGAAGGCCGGCGACTCCGCCACGGGGCTCTCGTTCCGGCCCACCGCGGCGCGGGTTTTGAACTTCCAGTAGCCGGCGGCCCGGGCCACGTCGCCCACTGTGATGGGGCCGGCGTAGGCCACGTAGGTGCTGCCGTTGGTGCTGACCAGGATTTCGGAGGCGCCCAGCGGGTGCGCGGCGCTGAGCGTGTCGGCCGTGTCGTCGGCCGTGAGCGTGGGCGCGTCGGGCGTGGTGACGACTGGCGCAGCGGACCGGTTGGCCAGCAGCCAGAGAATGGCCGCTCGCTCGGAGCTGAAGGCGGGGTGCTCCTCGCCGGCTTCGTCCTCGGCAATGAACTCGGCCGGAACCCAGTTGGCGTTGTCAGCCAGCGCCGCGATGCGGGCGGCTGCGGTGGTCAGCGTGAAGAAGCCCGTAGGCTTGAGCTTCCACTTCGTACCCGTCTCGAAATCTTCGAACTCCATGCCGTACTGGCGCTGGCCCGAGGTGTTGCCGAACAACAAGGTGGTGCCCGTGGGCAGCGCGTCGCGGATGGCCAGGCCGTAGCCGCCCATGTGCCAGTCCCCTTCCCGCGCGTAGTGCGTGGCGTAGGGCAGCAGCGGGTTCTTCACCATCGGGGAGCCAGGCTTGTAGCCGTCCGGGTATACAGGCGCTAGAATGTCGGCCATGGCTTATTCGAATTTGAGGCTGGTGTTGCCGACTTGTTTGTCACCCGAGCGCACCACGCGCATGCTGCGCGGCGCCCCCACGGAGTTGTTGAGCGTGCGCACCTGGCTGAGGTAGCCGGTGTTGAGGCCGGCGTTCTGGGTCACCACGGGCACGCCGTTGTTGGCCTCCTCGTAGACCACGACGATGTACTTGGGCGTAGCGCCCACGGCCAGCACCCGGGTGTCGAATGCCTTGGCGGCGTTGAACTCGCGCGTGCCCGGGGTGGGCGGGCCCACGTAGCCGGGCAGCGGCTGTACCGACTGGAGCAGAACGCTCAGGTCCCCGTCGCTGAGTAGCAGCGGGTCGTCGGCGAGGAAGAAGATGTAGCGGTAGGGCACCACGCGCACCGTGACCTGCTTGGTGGTCGTCAGCCCGCCGGCATCCGTGGCGCTCATGTAGAAGGTGCTGGCGCCCGTGGCCGCGGCCGTCACGTCGAGTTCCCCTTCCACCGTCGTGCCTTGGTCGGTGTTGTGCACCGTCACGTTTTCGATAACCGGATTGGTGCCGATAGCCACTTCCCACTCCAGCTTGATGGTGGTGCTGGCCCCGGGCTCGCGCAGCTGCGGGTTGCCGGCGAAGGCAACCACCGGCGGGTTTTCCGGCGCGAAGGCCTGCAGCAGCGTGGCGCCGTTGGCGTCGTCGTTCACCGTGAGCGAGTCGCCCACGGCAATGCCGGCCGCCGCCCGGGTGGCCAGGCGGGTGATGGTGGCCGGCGTGGTGGGCGCCTGCACCGGTACCCACACCTCGCCCACGCCGCTGCCGTCGACGAAGTTGTAGCAGACCTCCTGCTCAGCTGCTGGCGTGCCGTCGGCGTTGCGGTAGCGGAAGGCCTCCGCATAGCGAGGCCCACCCGGCGTGGTTTCCACAAACCACCCCGCCCGGGCCACGCCGCCGGCCTGGTCCTGGGTGTCGAACTGAATGCCCCAGAAGCGGAGCTTAGTGCCCGGGTCGTCCTGCAGCAGGGAGTTGTCGAGCAGCGCGTCGAACAGACCGCGCATACCCACGCCCCGGGTGCGGGTAGCGGGGCCGCCGGCCACTACTTTGATGGAGGAGACGACGAGCTGCTTAAAGGTGTCACGAAAACCCATGTTTTAGGCTGTGTAGATGCGCAGGCCGCCGTTGCCGGGGCGCCGGCGGACGGGGCTGCAGGTAGAGGGAACGGTGCCGCGGTAGGCGCGCAAGGCCGCTTCGAGCAGGCCGCGCTCGATGCTGGCTTTGCCCTGGGCGTCGGCCTTGAGCTCGGCGCGCTGCTGGGTGCTTATTGGCGCGTGACCCACGTCGGAAATGGTTTCCAGCCCGTTTGGGGTGACGTGCACGCCGTGCATGCCCAGGAAGCGGCGGTAGGCCTCCAAGACCCAGACCGGTTTGATGTGGGTGACGAAGAGCTGCTCCAGTTTCGGAGACCAGTCTGCCCGCGCGGTGCGCAGCAGGGCCGCCTCAGCCGTGTTGAGCAACGGCGCCACGTCGTAGCGCCACGCGTCGCGGATGTAGGGGTCGAGCAGGTGGTCCCCGATGTTGGCCGAAAGCGTAGTGTACTCTGGAAAGTCGGCTTTGCTGATCAGGTAGCTCATGCGGTGCGGGGCTGGGGTTTGGGGTGCTCCTTCGGCCCGAGGTTGGCCAGGCTGCGGATTTCCTCGCTGGTCATTTCGTTGAGCACCTTCGTGGCCACCAGCGGCGACATGGAGTTGAGCGCCTGCAGCGTGAGCTGGGCCTCGGTGCTTTCGGGCTTCTCGGCGGCGGGCAGGCCCCCGAAAGCGCGGATTTCGTCGTCGGTCATCTTCGCGGCCACCGTCGGGTCGAGGTAGTCCACGGGGTTCAGCTCGAGCACCGTCAGGTCCACGCCCGGGAAGAAGGGCGCCAGCACGCGCAGAATGACCGCGCGGCGGGCCTGCACCGTCAGGTTAAAGAGCTTGATGAGGTTGACGATTTGCTGGTTGTTGCCCAGCACGCCGGCCACGGCTACGCCGATCAGCTCCGGCGGCACGCCCATGTGCCGGCACACCGACTGCACCAGGCGCAGGCGCATATCGGTCAGGCCCTTGCTGTTCGGCCCCTTGTCGAAAAACTTGAGGTCCGGCACCTCGTCTTCGGTATCCGCTACCGTGATGCCGACCGACGACTCCGTTTCGCTGCCTTTCAGGTCGCGCAGCATTTTGATGACGTTGGCCAGGTCGGCCGACGGCAGGAACGGCCGGTCGTTCTCTGTTTCGCCCTCGCCGGGCGTCCAGTCCGCATCGAGCTGTTCGGCGTACTTGGCGCCGATGAGCGTGAGCCAGGCATCCGGGAAGAAGCCGTTTTTGGCTTGCTTGAGGTCGAAGCGGCTGATGGCTGCGTCGTTCTCCAGGTCCTCCCGGCCGGCGTAGAAGCCTGGCACCGGGTACCAGCGCTGGCCAGCCCGCTCGTCAAAGGCATACACCAGGTGGCCCCAGTAGCCGCCGGCCTCGACCTCGGCCAGCACCTGCGCAGCTATTTCTTCCGGGGCGGCCAGCGGGTCGTGCACCAGGTACACCTGGTTTTCTTTCACCGGCATCTTGCCCTCGGCCAGGGCCTCGTTGAGGACGTAGCGCTGGCCGCACTCCGACACGCGCAGGCAGTCGGTTTCGGCGGCGTAGAACTCGGCCGGCTCGCCGCCCAGGTTGTAGCGCACGATCAGGCCCACGCCCAGCTGCATGCCGGCGTAGTCGCTGAACTGGGTGAGCAGGTCGTTGAGGGTTTGCAGCGGGTTGACCTTCAGGCGGGCCGTGGCCGGCTCGGCAAAGCCGCGGCCGGCGATGAACTGCTGCAGCCGCTCGCGGCAGGCGGCCCCCGTGGCCGAATCCATCAGCAGGCGCAGCACGTCCTGGGGCAGCAGGTTGTTGGGGCCCCAGTTGCGGACCTTGATTTTCACCCCGTCCTTGCCCGAGGGCTCGGCCACGGGCAGCAGGTCGGGGCGCCAGCCCACGCGGACGGCAGCAGTAGGGGTGGAAACGCGGCGCTTGGCCATGAGCGAGGGAGAATCAGCGACGGGAGGAGAAGAAAAAAGGCCGCCGCTCGCCGAGCAGCGGCCTTTTCAGGGCAGATGAGGCGGGGCCTAGTCGCGCTGGGCGTCGAGGTCGGCCTGCTTGGCGTCGTTGGCCTCGATGAGCTGGGCAATGGTCAGCTTCTCGTCGGGCTTTTCGCCGTGCAGCTCCTCGTAGCGGGCCTGGTAGTCGGCCTTCTTCAGCTTCGGGGCGCCGTCGCCGGCGGCCTCGGCCTCCGTTTTCTGGGGAATCGGCTTGCCGTCCTTCAGGAAGGCATGGCCGAAGCCGTTTTTGATGAAAAACTCGGCGTCGGCGTCGGTCAGCGTGGCGGCCGTGACGGCCTGGTCGTAGGCTTCGTGGACGAACGTTTCGTTTTCGAAGCCCGGGGCGAGGGAGTACTGGGTCTTGGACACGGTTTCGGGGTATAAATGGGCGGAAGCTTGGCGCACGTACGCCTGCACCACGGCGTTGTAATCGGAGTACTGGCACTGGCGGCAGCTGCCGGCGGCCGTGCCCGTGATGGCGCTGTAGAGCGCCGCCAGGCGAATCAGCCCGGCGGCGCTGCGCTTCTCGGCCAGCGGCTGACGGGTCCAGGCTTCGGCCCGGTCCAGCAGCTCCTGGGTGTAGGTGACGGCCACGGCCTATTCCTCCACCACGTCGGCCACCACCAGCGCGTCGAGGTAGGCGCGCGAGGATGCCAGCTGCGTGAGGCTGCCCGAGATGGGCGCTTCGAAGTACATGGGGAAGCCACCTTCTTTGCCGGTGAGCGTCACCTTCATGATTTCGTTGTCGTCGAGCAGCACCACGCCGGTGCCTTCCTCGCCGGTGCTGGTTTCCGTGCCGAACTCCTTGAAGTAGACGCGGATTTTGCCGTTGGCCAGCTCCTGAAACACGACCTTGCCGTCGCCCTTGAGGAACTCCTCCAGCGCGGTCAAATCGTTCTGGTTGGCGAAGCGGTACTCCTGAATGAGCGTCTGCTCGACTTCCGAGTTGCCGTTTTCGGCGGTGGTGAGCTTGCTGGCGCCCGAGCCCTTTTTGGGCCGGCCCACGCCCTTGATGCCCTTCTCGCCGGTTTTGAGGGTGAAGCCGGACAGCGCGCCCGTGGTGGCGTTGCGGGTTTCGGCGCCGGTGAACTGCGGCAGCTGGAAGGTCCAGCTGTTGCGATTCGTGCCGCCTTTCGAGCCGCAGTTGCGCGACGTGAGGTTTTTGCTGATGGCGTTGCAGATGTCAGACATGGTGCTTGCTTGAAATGGCCCCGGCCGGTAGCCCGGCCGGGGCGGGTTTCACGAATGATTGACCGCTGCCTTAGACCGCGAAAGCGACCAACACGTCGTAGGCGAAGCCGGCGCCGAGGCGGTGCAGCACGCGCCACCAGTTGATGCGGGTGCGGGCTTCGTACTTGAACTCGGCCGTGGTCATGTCCGACTCCAGGTCGGTGGCCCACACCAGGTTCTTGGGCAGCGTGTACAGGGCCAGGTGCGGCGACTGGGCGGGGAAGTCCGCCTTCATGTACTGCTCCCAGATTTTGAGCTGCTTGATCTCGATGCCGTCGTAGGTGACGGTCTTGGTCGCCTTGTCGTACTCGAGCTTCGACTTGTCCTCGGGGATGGCCGTCTGGGCGCGGTTTTTGGCGAAGCGGTACAGCGTCTTCGTCAGGTAGAAGGCCTTCTGGTCGTCGTCGGCGTCCTGCAGCTCGTCGCTGCCGTTGTCGTAGAGGTCGGCCAGCAGCTCCTCGATGGCAGCCGGGTCGGCCTCCAGGTCGGCCAGGACGATGTTGGGCGCCCGGTACAGGCCGTTGGCCGAGGTGCTGCCGGCCGTGGCGTTCTTGCTCAGCAGCTTCTTGCGCAGGCCGTCGGTCTGGTTGTAGTCGCGGCTGGCGTTGGCCTTGTCGCCCAGCATCCAGATGCGCAGCGCGTCGCGGTACACGACGGGCGTCACCTGGGCGTTGAGGGCCAGATCCAGCAGGTCGCCGAAAATGCCCTGCTCCTCCACCGTGAGGGCCACCGAGCCGCCTTCCAGGTAGGTGCGCACCAGCGCCTCGATCTGGGTGCCGGTCAAATCCGAGTCGGTGGCGTGGCCGGCGGCCAGCATGCCCTGCAGGATGGTGCCCTCGAAGGTTTCGGCGCAGTCCTCGTCCTGGGCCATGAGCTTATCGACCGACAGCTCGTTGGTGGTCCAGCTGGCGAGCTTGCCGGTGCCCACGAACTCGCCGCAGCCGGTGTCGCGCACGGTCACCTTGTCCTTGGCCAGCAGGCCGGCCAGGATGACGCCGGTTTTCACGTTTTCAATGACGCGGAAGCCCAGCTCCTCGAGCGTGGGAATCTTGCGGGCCGGCTGGGCCACGACGTGCACGGGCGGCCGGTAAGCGGGGGTATTCTCAAAAAACGGCATAAGGGCGTAGGGAGAAAAAGGCGGGGAATAGGAACCGGGCGGGGGCGCTTAGAGCGTGCTGTGGTGGGACGCTTTGGGCTTGGGCTTGGGCTTGACCTTGGCGTCGGGGGACTGCGCGCCGCGGGCCAGGGGCCGGGGCGTGGGCGGCACCACTTTTTTGAAGGAGGCCTCCATCTCGTCCAGACGCTTGGTCACCGGGGCCAAGGCCGCCGTGATGGCCGCCGTGAGGGCAGCGGTGCTGGCAGCAGGCTCCTGCTCGGTGCCCTGCGCCTCGGCTTCGGCATCCTCGATGGCGGTAACGATGCCGCTGGCCACGCTGATGACGCGGCCGTCGGCGGCGTCGTAGTCGCCGTCGCCGGTGGCTTCGGTCAGAGCCTCGTCGTTGAACACGGCCACGTCCACGGCCAGCGCGCCGTCGTGGTACAGCAGGGCGCCGTTGTCGAGCTCGGTATTTTGGAGTTCGGCCGTGGGGGCCTCCAGGCCGTCCAGCTGGACGCTCACCCCCAATTGCTTGGCGAGGTTGGCGACGAGCTGCTGGTTGGCGCTCAAGGCCGCCGGCTTGGCAGGGGCGGCGGGTTTGGCCGCGGCAGGCTTCTTGCCGGCGGCAGCCGTAATCGGCTTGGCTACTTTGGTCATAGGACGCAGGGAAGGGGCCGCCGGGTGGGCGGCCGATGTGGCTTTGGGGGAAGGCTTGGGGCGAGCTGTCAAGGCGTAAGAGGCGGCCCGGGCGGCGGCCATCGGCACGCGGCGGCGCCGGGCGGTAATCATCGCAGCAGCGGCCGTGGGGGTGGTGGCGGCCGGCAGCGGATTGACCGTGCTGCACAGCCCCGCGGCCTGGGCCTGCGTGGCGGTGAACCAGGTGTCTTTCGACATCCACTGGGTTACCGTCTCGGGCGTTTGCCCGGTGCGCGCCACCATGAAGTCGAGCAGCAATTGGTTGGCGTTGTCCAGCTGATCCGCGGCCGCGCGCAGGTCTTTCGACGTTTCCGCTCCAACGCCGCCGTTGAAGCTGGCTGCGTGAAACATCAACTGGGCCGTGTAGTCCATCTCGGGGGCCACATCCGCCGCCAGAGCCAGCGGAACCGCCATGCTGGCCGCGTAGCCGCTCACATGGGAGCGGATGGGCAGGTTCAGCGCCCGCAGGTTGTTGATGATGTTGAACCCCTCCAACGCCGAACCGCCGTCACAGGCGCCGATGCGCAGCAGGATCGAGTCGGCCTTTTCGCCCATCGCTTCGGCCCACCACAACTGCATGTCGATATCGGCCCAGGTGATGCCTTCCACCCACTTGCAGTCGAGCCAATCCATGTGGGATTCGCCGATGTAGGAAGGGACGTTGATAACGAGCTCGGGCATATGCGGCCACGCCGATTGGGGGCGTGTGCAACAAAGGAGGGCCCGCAAATGCCCTGGCTTCAACTTCTTGTAGGAAATTGCTCTGGTATTACTCTAACGCGATATGCCGCAGATTCACCTGAACCCCACCCCCTCCACGGCCGACGCCATCCGCCAGAAGGCGGCCCGGGCTGGCGTGTCGGTCAACGCCTTCCTGGCCCCCTTCCTCAACGCCATTGCGGACGGGAGCCTGACGATGGTCGTGCACTTCCCGCCGCCCAGTCAGCAGAAGTCCTAGTGGTCAAGCTCATCTCTCAGAACAACAGCCATTTCGTCAGGAGCCGAGCACAGGCGCGCCACCATTACTGCCAGAACCGACAGAGCTTCCCGGACCTTATGTCTGGGTTTGGCTCGCTGGATTCATATAAAGTAAAAATTATTCATTTGGATATAATAGGGCATATTATGTGAGGAATGGCCGTGTGCAGCCGGTTTACATCCCCGGCTCTCCACAACTCATGGCTTACTTTACCAAAGCCGATTTGCGACTCCAGTACAACTGGAAAGCCAAACAAGAGGGGGACAACCCCCAGATTACCGGGTTTCCCGACCGGGTCCTGCTGGACCGCACGGAAGGCTACGAGGTGCTCGCCTTCATCAATCGGTTCGCTGAGAGCCGCGCCTGGCGACCCGATAACGGCGCCGCTGGACACAAGCTGGAGCGAATGATCCGCGAACATCCGGGGCATATCCGCAGCCACAAAAACGTGGAAGATTGGGTTATGGCCAACTGGAGCCGGTTCTAGCAAGGACAGCAAAAAGCCCCGGCCAGCAGGTCGGGGCTTTTTGTTGCGCATTGCGCGCTAAAGTTGTACAGAGGTTTCGCTATATACGTGCAGCACGCCAGCAGCATCCCTGTATTGCTTGGCGGCGTTGTTGAAGTCGGCCGCGGTGACGGTGAGCGTTTTTTGCTGATTGTCGGTGGTCGTGATAACCGCAGTGAGTTTGTCATTGCCCGTGGGCCGAACAACCCCGGTTGTGCCCACATTATCGTAAGAGAGCACCACATACACAAGTTTCCCCGTGTGCCGGTCATCGTTGATAACGAGGCCCCGGGTGGACTCAAATGCGGATGAGCTCAGGGTTGCCGCGCTGGCGTTGGTTACCGAGCCTGCTCGCAAAGAAATGGAAGCCATCGAGGCTTCATTGCCAGTTCGTGTCCCTTCGATAGTAATTCGGTTTTTGGTTGGTGGCTGAGGGGTCGTAACGGCGGCGGGGTCATCTTTCTTATCGTCGCAGCTGCCCAGCAGCAACAACGCTCCAACCGAGAGAGTGTACAGAAGGCTTTTCATGGGGAGATAGTTAAACCGGGCGGCAATGTATTGATTCCTTGCCACTCGCCTAATCCCTGCTTAGCGCCTCCGTGTACTTCACCTTCTCCATTGAAGTCATTACCTCCTGGGTCTTGGTGTAGATGTTCACCTTCCCCAGCGATTGGGCCAGCCGGTCGTAGTCCAGGCCGATGGGGTGCCCGCTGAGCGAATCGCGCACAAAGGCGGATTGCGTGACCCCGCCCAGCGCCATGTGGCGCGAGAACCCCGAAAACGGGCGCCCGCCGCCCATCACGTTCAAGATGCTGGCCAGGGGCCTGAGCAGGGGGCTGTCGTACACGCCCTTCGCCAAAATGATTTCCCGCCCTTCCATCTCGCCCAAGTGCGCACCGGACTTGTGCCAGAGCTGCACCCCGCCCTGGGCATGGGCGGGGCCCATCACCACCCCGCCCTCTGCGGGAATGCCCCCGAGCGCGAACTTGTTGCCCGACGGCTGCGACAGCAGGGCCTTGATGGGCGCCGTGGCGGCTGTCGTGGCCGCGATGATCAGCGCGGCCCGCACCGCACCCGAGGCCCCGAAGGTGGTAACCGAGTCGGGGCGCGAGAAGGAGTCGGTGAGAATCTTGATCTGGGCAGCCAGAATCGCCTTTTCGACGCTCTCCACGAGCACGAGGATGGCCTTACGAGCGAAATCGTCTAGGGCCTGGCCGGCGTTGTTCACCGAGTCGGCAAAGAACTGCCCTACCAACTGCGCCAGCTCGGCCGTAATGGCGGCGCGCTGTTGCGCCGCGTCTCGCTCTTTATCCGTCAGCCGGTCCAGGTTGGCAATCTTCAGGTCCGTGAGATGCTGGTCGAGCTCAGCCGTGTCACGGCCGAAGCGCACGGCCAGCTCGCGCTGGGCCACCAGGGCGGCGCGCTGCTGCTCGTAGAGCGTGCCCTGGTACTGCTGCTCGGTAATCAGGCCTGTGGCCCGGGCCTCTTCCAGGGCATTGCGCTCCTGCTGGTAGTAGGCACGCACCCCGCGGAGCCGGTCCTGGTACACCAGCTCTTCCTGCTGCTGGCCGGCCCGGGCGTTGATGACGCGCTCCTGGCTGGCCCGCTCCTCGGCGCTGGCCCGCTCGTCGATGGCGGCTATCTGCTGTTGCCGTTGCCGTTCGATGGCATCCCGCTGCAGCTGCAACTCCTGGGCCGAACCCCGCTCGACGAAGGCCATGCGGGCGGCGATGTTGTTGACCTCGATTTGCAGGGCGGCGGCCGCCCGCCCCCGCACGTTGTCGAGGGTGAGCTTGGTTTCCTCGGCCGCTGCGCGCGCGTTGATCAGGCGCACCTGACCGATGGTGAGGTCCTTGGCCGCCAGCTCGAGGCGGCGCTGGGTGTCGAGCTTGCGGCGCAGCAGGTTCAGCTCCTCGTCGGAGTTGCGCGCCACCGACTGTAGTTCTAGGTCCAGCTGGCCCAACCGCGCTTGCAGTTCCGCCTGGCGGAAGCCCTGCCGCACTTCGCTGATTTGCTGTTCCGCCTGGGTGACAATGAGCCGGCGCTGGTTGGCCGTCAGCCCCTGCGCCGCCAGCTGCGCGTCCCGCTCGGCCCGGATCACGCCGATGCGGGCGTTGAGTTCGGCCTGGCTGCCCTTCTCGGCCAGCAGGGCCAGCCGCTCGTAGTACGCCTTGCTGTCGGCCAGGCTGCGCTCGGTGGCCTGCTGGCGCAGCTCGTTGAGCTTGTTGTTGAGTTCAATCTGCCGCGTCAGGCTGCCTTCCTCCAACTCCGCCAGCTTGATGCGCTCCTCGGCCAAGGCGTCGTTGTCGGCTGTCATCTGGTTGGTGAGCGTGGCCTCGCGCTCCATGTTGGCCACCCGGTCGCGCTGGGCTTGCAGCTGCGCCGCAACACTGCGCTGCTCCAAGGCAAAGGCCTCGCGCGTCGCCTCTAAGCGCTCGGCCGTCGACTTGGTCACGTCTTCGGCCACCAGCTTCAGGGCCTCAATGTCCTTCTTGGCCTGGGCCCGCTCCACGTTGATGCGCCGCTCCTCGTCGC
Organism: Hymenobacter sp. B81; assembly: GCF_044628455.1. Taxonomy (NCBI): domain Bacteria; kingdom Pseudomonadati; phylum Bacteroidota; class Cytophagia; order Cytophagales; family Hymenobacteraceae; genus Hymenobacter; species Hymenobacter sp. B81. Next base: position 658,071 of record NZ_JBIYZW010000001.1, read on the forward strand.
GGATGCGCTGGAACTCGCGGGCAATGTCCTCCCCGGCTGCCGCGGCGTCCAGGAGTTCGGTGCGCAAGGCCTTCGCTTTCGCGGTGGCGTCGGTGATGCCGGTGCCGAGTTGAACAAATCCATCCCGAAGCTGGGTCAGGTCCCCGTTTTGCACCGCCTCCAGCAGCACGCCCAGGGCCTGAAACCGCACAATCACCTGGTCGACCAGCAGCTGGCCGAAATCCCGGACGGCTTGGCCCGGGTTCTCGAACACCTGGGCCAGGGCCTTGCCCAGCGGGGCGATTTTATCCGCCAGCACCCCGAAGACGACGGACACGGCTTTGGTCTTGCGCTCGACAAAGTCGGCCCCTTCCTGTGTGCGCGTGAACCAAGCGTACAGCGCCGTGAGCCCCGCAATGATGGCGAAGATAGGCACCGCCAGCATGGCCACGCGCACCCCGCTCAAGCCCTTGGTGGCCGTGTCGAAGCCCCCCTTGGCGCTGGTCCAGGCATCCTTCAGCCCGCTGATGCGGCCGCCGAACGCACCGGTGGTATCGTCCAGCTCGGCCAGCCGGTCCGATACCTTCTTGGTCTCAACGGGCACCTCCTGAATATCCTTTTCCAGCTTGCCGATCTGAAACCCGATTTTTTTGAACGACTCCGAGGCTTGCTCGCCCGACTCCACCAAGCGGCTCTGGGCCTGCGCCAACTGCACGAGTTCGGCCGTGGCGGGCTGGATTTGGCGGGCATAGTTCTCAATGTCCTTCGACGCCTCGTTGTACGACTTACCGGCTTGCGCCGCGGCCCGCTGCGCCGCCGTCATAAACCCGACCTGCCGGTCCTGGTTTGCGGCCAACTCTTTGGAGCCGGCCGCCAGGTTCTTTTCCTCCTCGCGCAGCTTGACCAGCTCGCGCACAAAGTCCTCCATCTGCCCCTTGGGGTAGTTGCCGATGTTGCGGTAGTGTTGATCGAGACTGGTCGAATCGAGCTCTTTCAAATTTCCACGAAGCTCCCGGATGACAGCGCTGAGCGCCTTCGTCTCTTCGGTGCTGTCGGTGGAGGAATCGGCCAGGCCGCGGAACTGGCGCTGCGCGAGCGTGAGCTGGTTTTGCACTTGGTCGTAACTTCCAGCCACGCCGTTTACGCTGGCGCGGTAGAGCTCCAGGTTTTTGGTGTGGGCCGTTTGCTCGACGGTTTGCGCCTTCAGTTGCTGGCGCAGCGCGACGGCTTGCTTGGCGTACTCCTCGTCGGTGACCTTGCCCTTGGCCCGGGCCACGTTCAGGTCGCCCTGCGCGGTGCGGGTTTTTTCAATCTCCAGCACCAGCGCTTGCAGCCGCTCCTGCGTTTTTGCTTCGTCCAGCTGGACTCTTAAGATTACGGTCTCGTCGGCCATAGGGCTAGTAGAATTCAGAAATGAAATGCTCAGTCTCGTCGAACTCGCGGCCCAGCTCGGGCTGGCCGGTGGGCGCCAGCAGGAAGCTGGGGTGCAGGCGCAACAGCTCCACTTCCACGCTGCGGGTCGGGGTGTATTCTAAAATTCGCCTCACGGCGAAGTACGCCCCTAACGAAGCATCCCAGATGGGAAAACTCGGGTCGAACGTGGCAATATCCAGCGGGCTCAGGCGGTACCGCTCTTTGAGGGCCCGGGTGTCGGCGAGCATGGCCCGCAGGCCAGCCCAGGCCTCGGGCAGCACGTAGCGTCCGGCATCGAGGGAAACGGCCTCCGACTCCAGGTCGAAATAGCTGGTGGGCATGGCCACGTCGCGCCGGGTGTTGAACCGGGCCAGCGCCGCCACCCACTTCTGCTGCTCGGCCGAGTCGGGGTCGGCCTGTGGGTTGTCTCCCGGGTCCGGCCCGCCGCGCAGCCCCACAGCCAGCGTGGTGCCGTGGCGCAGCACCAACCGCGGCTTGGCCGTCACATTCTCGTAGGCCGGCTCGGCAAAGGGGTCGTCGGTTTCGCGCACGCGCCAGCGGGCAATGCGCAGCAAGCCCGCCGCCGAAGGGGACGGCTCGGAGGCGGCGAAGGGCAGCTTTACCATCTCGTACTCGCGCGGCAGGGTGGCGTCGTCGATGAGCAGCACGCCGTCGCCGTAGCCCTCGGTCACGGTATCATCCTCGGCGTAGCGGAAGAAGTTGCGCTGGCCGAAGTTGCCCACGCGGTAACTCACCTCACGGGGCATGCCCAGGGGCGCATCGGGCTGGTCGCGCTTGCCGGTCCAGTCGCGGGCCCGGGCCACGTTGTCGAGTGGAGCCCGCGACGGGTACAGGCGCAGGTGGTCGTCGTAGAGGTCGGTGGCCACGGTCAGCCCGCCGAGCTGCACCACCGTTTTAAATAGGTCCAATAATTTTATATCTGGAAGCCAGTCCTGGAGGCGCACCTCGGCGCCGGGCGGCAGGGCTTCGTCGACGGTCACGGTGAAGCGGTCTACCGGTACGGTGGTAGCGCTGGAGCCGAAACCATTGCTAAATGCTGCGTCTCTGAACAATCGCCAGCCCCAACGGGTCCCGGTAAACACCAGGGGATCTTCGCCGCGCAGCACCACTTTGGCGGTGAGCACGTCGCCGGCTTGCAGCAGCAGGCCCTGCACCGCAGCGCGTGCCGAGAAGGGTGCCGCATCGCGCCCCACAATGACCTTCTCTCCTCCGACAACTTCCTGGTCGTTGACGAGCAAGTACACCTGCGCGGAGGCCTTCGCGTAGCTTACGGTTAGCTCAACGGCGCAGCGGGCCTCGGCTGTGACGTACACCGTGCGGTCAGCCGTGTAGCTGAAGGTGGCCGGGTCGTACACCCCGGGCACCGAGGGCACCACGGGCGGCATGTTGCCGATGTCGCGCGTGAAGTCGTCGAAAGGAATCTGCCGGGTGACCGTGTTGCGGTTGGCGCTGGGCTGCCCGCTGCCGTCCTCGTGCCCGGGGCCTAGGCCCACGCGCAATGCTCGGGCCTCGCGGAAATCCTCGGCAAAGGTGCCCTGCTCCGCGGCCGGCACGGCCAGGCGGTCGAGCAGTGCGCTCTGCCAGGGCTCGGCCGTAAAGCCGGCATCGGCCAGTAGCTGCTCCCAGAGCAGCCGCGCCGACAGCGTCGGGTACAGGTCGGTAAAGGGCGTGGCCGCTGGCGTGACGGGCTTGCCACGGTCGAAGAGCTCGTAGCCCCAGCCGTGGGCAGCCCAGTGCGCCGCGGTAGCGCGCTGGGCCACGTTGTCGAGGGTCCAGAGGTGGTCGAAGCGCGAGAAGTCCAGCTCGCGCAGGGTCTTTTCGCCCAGGGCCTCCACCAGCCGCTTGTTGCCGGCCACCAACTGCACCTGGTACCGCCCACCCGAGTAGCCTTTCAGGTACAGCCGGGCCCGCGGCATGATTTCCACGCCGTCGGCCTTGAGCATGACCCCGGGCAGCGAGCGGTAGGGCACCCGGGCCGTCTCGCTGTCGTAGGCGGCGTGGCCCAGCACCTGGTGGTTCCGGGCCGTGCTGGGCAAGGAGGCTTCGTGGGTGTAGTCAGACTGAATTTTGTCCGGCTCGCACAAATCGGAAACTTGGAAAGTGGGCAGGAGAAGGGCCTGCTCATCGAGGTCCAGCTCCACACCGGTGACGAATAGCTGATTGTTCATAGCACCTTGACGAATTGCGTGTAGCCCTCGTGGCCGGGCATGTAGGGCATGAAACCCAGGCGCTCGTAGAGCCGCCGGGCGCCGTGGTTGTCTTGGTGCACCGAGAGGCCCACCGTGCGCTTGCCCAGTTCGCGCAGCACAGCAAATGCCTGGTCCAGCAGGGCACTGCCGAGCCCCTGCCCCCGGGCGGCCTCTTCCACAAACACCGATAGGATGTAGCCGTCGGGGTCGATGCGCAGCACCCCGCGCACACCGTTGGGCCCGTGGGCCAGCAGGTAGATGGTGGTGTCGGCGTCCACCACGGAATGGAGTCGTTGGATCATTGCCCTTGCACGGGTTGGCTGATGGCTTCGGAGAAGCTGATGGTGAATTCGTAGCGGCGGCGCCCCTCGCGGTAGGCCGGAACGCTCCCGGAACCGAGCACGATGGGCACCCAGGGGCCCAGCGGGTCGGGCTGGTACCAGGCCTGCGGGGCGCGGCGCAGGGTGCGCAGGCCCTCCAGCAAGGCCCGCTGGCTGAACACGCCCGACGTGGCGGCCACGGCCCGGAGCGACTCGGCGCGGCTGCTGTAGCGCCGTTCCCCGGTGCCGCCCTCGCGGTAGAGCTGGCCCTCGCCGATGGCGTCGCCGTGCTCGGGCCGGCCGGTGAACAGCCAGTAGCTGATGCCGCCGGCGGGGTTGAGCCAGGCCACCGGCAGCGGATAGCGGGCGCAGGGCAGCCACACTTCGCGGAAAGCGGACTCCTCGTCGGCCTCGGCCGGCCCGGTGCTCAGGATGCCGATGCGGCCGGTGGCGTCCTCGGCCATGAAGCTGGCCAGGTAGTCGAAGCCGGGCCAGCGGGGGATGACGGTACCGAACGGCGTGAGCGGCAGGGCCTGCAGGCGCAGTTGTTCCATGTCTACCTCGTCGAGGGCGCTGTTGAGGGCGTAGCCGTGTGCGATGCGCGTGTCGCCCACGAACAGACCGAAGCCGACGTAGAGGTCGGCCGCGTGCGCGGTAGGGCTGTTGAGGTCGAGCCGGCGGGCGCCGCCCACGCCCGGGGCGCCGAGCAGCGGCCGCAGATACGGCGCCAGGTCGAACGTGGCCACGCCGGTGGGGCTCACGGTCGCCCGCACGTCGCACACGTACGCCAGGGGCCGCTCGGCGGCCAGCGGGTGCCCGTCGGCGAAGCCCGCCCAGAGCGAGGCCGTCACGTAGGCCGGGGCCGGCTCCTCGACGGACGGGGTAAAGCGCACCGGCACGCCGCCGCGGGCCCACACGCCCACCCAGCGCGGGGCGTAGCGGCAGAGGGCGTTGTCGGGCTCGGTGACGTTGGGGTCGTAGTTGGTGGCGCTCGGGTCGTCGCAGCCCACCACGGCGGCCGTGTAGGCCGGCACGGTGACGGGCACCTCCACGATCTGGGGAATCAGGGAGTTATCAGTGGCACGCACCGTATAGGTACCCGGGGCCAGGCCGGCGAAGCTCACCGGCTGCGTGGCCACGCCCGGCTGGGTGTCGCCGGTTTCCACCACCAGCACCGTCAGCGGGGCCAGGCCCCCGCCGGGCGTGGCCGTGATGCTGCCGCCGCCCTGGGCCGTGGTCGGTGCTACGCCCTGGGCGGTGAGGGTCAGCTCATCGGGCAGGGTAAAGCCGCAGAGGGGCGAATACGCCTCGCGCAGCACCGCCGCATAGGGCTCGTCGAGCTGCGCCGTGAGGGTGACGCGGGTGTAGTCGGGCGACTCGCAGAAGGCCGTGAGGTAGGCGTCGGCCGCTCGGCCGCGCTCGGCCTCGGGCAGCGGGTCAGCATACGGCGCCGTGAGGGGCGTGGTGTAGTCGGCCACCTGCTGCCCGATGGGCTGGGCCGCGTCGTAGTAAATCTCGTGGAGCACGCCCTGGGCGTCCGTGAACGAATCCACCAGCACGCCCGGGTGCGGGCTGCCAGCGGGTACCACCAAATCCTTGAACGTTTCGCAGTCGGCCGCATCCTTCACCCACACGCGCACCGTGGCGCCAGCCGTCAGGTTCGCGTACTCCGTGCGGCCGGCCTGGTAGCCCTGGTTATTCAGCCGCGACGACCACGGCCCGTGCGACGTCGTGGGCGTGATGGTGAGCGTGGTACCGGCGAACTGGTGGGTAAAGGCCAGGTCGCAGCTGCCGGCGTAGTGGCCCGCTTCGATGGTTTCCACGCCGTAGGGAGCAAAGGCGTCGCTGGTGACCGTGACGCGGTCGTTGCCACGGCGGTACTGACGCATCGTGGTGCCCGGCTCGTAGGTGCGCGCTGGCGTGCCCTCCGGGGGCAGGTCCGGGCCGAGCGGGGCCACCTGCACGGCCGTGACGGTGCCGGTGGCGTCGTCGTAGCGCACCTCCAGGGTGCAGTTGTCGAAGGTGAGTGTGTCGAGGGTCAGCGTGGCCATAGGCTAGGCAGTGAGGGCGTGGCGGAGTTCGGAGGCAATGGCGACCATCTCGCCGGCGGCGATGCGGCTTTTGAGCGTGGCCAGGCGCTGCGGGGTCAGCACGTCGGAGAAGATGGCCGACGGGGTTTGCAGGCGGTAGAGGGCCGTGCCCTGCTGGTGAATCTTGCGGGCGGCCAGGAAGCCGAAGCTTTTGTAGCTCATGCCGGGGCTGAGCTGGATGCCCTTGTCCTGCGCCCACTGGGCCAGGATGACGCGCAGCGGCTCGGCGCCGGCCGCGGCACCGGTGCCGGTGGGCCGGCGGCCGGTGATGAGGGCCTGCGCGTGGGCCGGGCCCAGCACCTGCAGGAAGTCGTCGCCGTGTTCCTCCCGGATCTGCTGGGCCGTGCGGCCCGAGGCCTCGGCCGGGCGGTTGTAGGGCGGCTGCGGGTGGCGGCGTAGCTGCTCGATGCAGGCGGCCACCAGCTCCGGCGCCGACTGGGCGAAGGCAAGTTTAGCGGAGGCGAGCATCTACGGGCGGCACTGGGCCAGGTGGGTGAGGGTGAAATTGACGAAGTAGCCCGTGCCGATGCCCGCGCCCTGGCGCAGCACCGGCACCCGCTCCATGGTGTCGCCCACCAGCTCCACGTCGTCCTGCTCGGCGAAGGCCGCGTGAAACCGCTGGGTGAGCACGTCCATCTCGTTCTGGATGGCAATGCTCTGCTCGCTGCCGTTTTCGTGCTCGTCCTTGCCGTAGAAGCACATGGCCACCTGCGTGGTGATGGCCCCGCCCTTGAGCTGCGAGGGCATCAGGAACAGGTGGGCCTGGGGGAAGGGCTCGTTGTAGTTGATGTTCATGGCCGAGCGCTTGCCGTGCCAGAAGGAGGCGCAGCCGGCGGCCGTGGCCAGCTCCTCGAGTAAATCGGTGAGGGGTTGGTGGTTCATCGTTGGAAGGCAGATAAAGTGGTTTCGGTGGAAATCCAGATGGGCAGCATGCTGGTGATGCGGCACTCGGGCCAGATGCGCTGCCATTGCTCCAGGGAGTAGCTCTGGTTTCGCTGCACGTCGTAGACTTCGCGCTGATTGTAGAGCAGGGCCCACCAGCAGCCCTTCCACCCCCACTGCTCGGGCACCTTGATCCGCAGCACGCACGGCCAAGCAGTGGCCGGGTCGAACTTGACGAAGCGGGGCAGCACGTTGTAGCCCAGTGCGTGGGCCACTTCCCGGAAGGAGGCGCCGCGCCACCGCTTCGCGTCGAGCAGCTGCGCGGGTACCCGCTCCCGAATTTCCCCTTTCGACAGCCCGGTGATGGTAGCCATCATGGCTTCGAAGTAGTCCCCCTCGGTTTCACTCGGGACCAACTCGATTTCGTAGGCGGTGTGAGTCATGGCGGGGACCGCTGCTGGGCGCGGTATTGTGCGACGGTGAGGTAAGGCTTGCTCGTGGTGTGCCAGGCGTCGCAGCCGCGGCAGTAGTACACCCGCTGCTCCTGGCGGTGCTCCCGGGAGGAGCGGCGGGCCGCGTCGACCACACCCTGCGCTTTTAGCTCCCCGAGCTTCTTCTTGCCGCAGGGGCGCGGCGGGTCTGTGCGGCGGCGGCTCATGGCGTCTCGGGTGCGCCGACGTGACGAAATGGGGACGTGCCCCAAATGGACACCGGCGGGTGCGTGGTACCAAAGCATTGGAAGTACACGCGGCCAGTGCGGGCTACCTCTGCCAGCTCTTCCGGGGAAAGCTCCCAGCACGACACCACGCATTGATCATTCACCCCGTCCGGAAACTGGCGGTAGATCGGCAGGTCACGCACCCAGGACTCGGTGCCAGGCGCTGCTTTGAGGAGGGTGTTCTGCTCGGCGAATTCGATGGGTGTTGCCATGGTCTTACTTGTGTTTGTCTCGGTGAATAGCCGCTAAGCGGCGTTGGTAGGCGGATTTGGCTTGCTCCAGCCTCAGCTGGGCGTAGACGGTGTCGGCGTCGTACTCCTCGAGGAGCTGCTTGCGCGTGACCCGAAGCGAGGCAGCCAACGAATCTCTTCAAAGCTACCCGCGTGCGTGCCCGGGCGCGGAATCCGGCCACCCCTTTTGTTGCACGCGCCCTGCGCAGGGATGGAAGGGCATAAAAAAGCCCGCCCCTGTGGAGGGCGGGCTTGTACAACTGGGCTGAACCATGTTTACTTCTTGGCAGCAGGCACCGTGAAGATATTGTCACTGGCAATTCTTACCAGCGTAAGCTTATCGCCTGTGTTGTTGATGATCGGCGCTTTGCGGTCCCAGTAATGCCGGTGTCCCTTGACATTGGCTGTAGTGCCTACGGTAAGGTCCACAGGGTTGCCTTTGCGCGGACCTGGGCCTATCTCAAGGACGATTCGTGCATCCTTTGCCACTAGGTGGGTGGGGAAGCGGTATACGTGCCGCCCTTTGTTGGACTGGTGCTCTTCATCCGTAAAGGTGGCATCGTAAATGAGGTAATCATTGAGATTCAACGCCTCCTTTGCGTGCAAGAAGATGCGCTCAGGTTGGGTCGTGTTTTCAACGTTGGTGATGACGAGGGGCAGGCTCATAAATAGCAATTGAAGGGTTCGGACTACCCACGTGGGTTAACTTGCTCGGCAGCGAAGCCGGAGAACTCAGCGGCTACCACCATCTCCAAGCGCGCCCCAGCCTGCCGTACTGCCTCCTTCAGGTCTATTATGGCTTGTGCCTGGGTGGTGAGGCCAAGCAAACAAGTATTGGGTAGAGGGTGATGCTTATCGGGAGTAGATGGCATATGCCAAGTATCGACATAGCCCTTGCTCTTCATGAGGGCTTTTACTTCGCTGTGACGCCCAGGGGGGACAGACAGGTCATAGGTTAATAGAATCTTTGGCATTAGGTTGTGGAACGCCGGGGAAGTTGACCGGCAGCGGCGGACCTTCTCACACGTCGTGCCATTGCCGAGTTCTATCCATTCGCGCCATGATTATACATTATACGTGCGCCTAGTTGCCGCTTTTGTCAGGGTAGGTGACGTTTTCGATCTATAAGTGGTTTGGTATGTGTCGCTTCGTCATGAAATAATGGTCAGATAAGGAATGTTTTATTTCAGGCGCCTTGTGCTTTCATAGCAATACAAGGACTTATGGGGCAGGGGTCTCACGAGGATGAGTCCCACTACTCTTTGATTTTGCTTCTAATACTCGTAGCCTTTCTTCGGTACTATTGCTGGTAGTGTTGGCTTGCCAAGCAATCACAGCAGCAATAATGGCAACCAGTAAACTGCCTGCTGCAATCCAGCCACTTATTCGGGCCCACTTAGCGCTGCTTACAGCTGCATTTGTACTCACTCGATTAAGAGAAAGCTGCTCCTGTTCGCGCAGCCACTGCTCTTGCTGTGCGAGCCGTTGCTGTTCTAATGCAATTTGTTCTTTCAGCTTAACTCCTTTATAGCCGCCTTCACTGCGTGCAATTCTAAAGCCAGTGTGAGTTAGTATTGATACTTTCCCATGACGCGTATCTTGTTTGGTAATCAAACCTTCAACCACCATTTGTTGTCTAATAATTTTGGCTTCGTCAGCACTAAAACCAAAATTAGGGTCATTGAAACCATGGTAGTGGTTGCCATCTTGAGTAAGCATGAAATCCAAGATGGCGTGGATGTAATTAATTTCTTGCTGCCTTGTCATGAAGCTTTAAGAGAAAAACAAGTTGTGCACTTATTAATTACTTAGGTCAATTGGCTAATAATTGGAATGTAAATTCAGTATGTGGATTATTTAAAAAAATGCTTCTCCATTGAAGGTGTTATATTGGGAATGAGTGAATAACGCTAGTCTGTTAGCCGGAGCAAAATCGCTCACTTGATAGGCGGAGCCCTCTAAGAAGTTGGTCTGATTCTAACGCCTGCAAGTTTATCGCGGACCTGTTCATAAATTTCAATACCGGTTCGCTCATTCACTTCTAGGGTAACTGCTATGCCGTATTTAGTAAGGTCGGCCTTGGCAAGTCCGGGAGCATCCCTTCTGCAGTCAACCTTGACAACTAAGTTGCCATCTTGGACATAAACCTCGGCTTGGTCACCAACTAATAAATCATGTTGAACTGTTCCACGCCGTGTGGTTTTCCAGTCTACCCCTTTTCTCTCAAAGCTTAGTATTTCACCATTACCGGCATAATTTCTACCTGTGATATTGACGATATACATGCGTGCCTGACGGTACTTGCGCGACAGCCAATTGGTGGGACTTAACCATGCAAGGGTGATGGTGAGACGCTTCTCGATACTTAATCCTTCTAAAGCTTCAGGAAGTGGGAATAAGAACTCGTGGGCCTTTTCATCCATTAAGTCACCCCACCCAAGGAGTGTAACACGGCTAGCTGTGCAACTAAGGACACGTTGAGGATCTACTAAGCCATAGCCTAGATAAGGTGTGATATGTTTCTTTACAAATTTTGGCGGCACCCCAGGTTTCGCTTCGATAATATCATAAAGCCGGCGACTACTATTACCCCAGCCAGCACCATGAACTAAAAGGGCCTTTATTAGGACGGTATAGTAGCTATCTGGTATCTGCTCAGCCGAAGGGTTGGCAGAGTTGAGCGCATCTAGCATTTCGTGAATCTGGCATGCTAAGCGTGTCGCTAGGGCCGCGGCTCCACTTGTTCCGGTTAAATAGCCCGTATCACGTAGCGAACCGGTTGTACTTGGTACAGCTACTCTTGTGCCAGGAGGGTGTTTACTAAACTTAAAATTCTCTATTCTTAAAATTGTTGTTGTATCTGGATTAGGGTTAAAAGCATACTTTCGGAAGCATTTACGGCCGCCGGGCATTAAGATTTCTGGCTTAATAGAGCCTCTATAACCAAACCCAATTCTGCTAATAGGACTTAGAAGCTGCTTGTCTTGGATAAGAGTAAGCCGACCTGCTGCATTTATCCAAGTATCTGGTCCAGCATCTGATTGAGCCGACCCAACAGTAATTGCATTAATTGATTCTGAAGGTGTAAGTATTTTGCGGTTAATATTATCAGAAACCATGTGTTTCAAAAGATGCTGCTCGACTTCTTCTGGAGTTGAAGAAATAAATGATGCTTCAGAAACAGATAATTCAATATTTGAAGAAATATTTCCTGCGCTAATGATAAAAAGAACGTTGTATTTGCATGAAAGCCAATCTATCAAACGTGCCCACGCGCTCATGCTATGATGAAATGGCCTAGATGGGTCTCCTACGGACAAGTTAATAATTTTGACACCCGGTGCTACTGGGGCCTCGCCTGCATCTCCATCAAAAAGGCGCCTCACAGCCCTGTGGATTATATCGACAGGAAGCTTGAATCGCGGGAACTCTTCAATAGCACTTCCATCTAACGCCTGGCCTGGTACAAGTATGGGTCGGACGTAGAGTTTGTGTTTTAATGGTTGGGCACTTGTATCGCTTAAATCACCACGGGTAATGAGCGTGGCCATCGCTGTACCGTGAACTCTGTCTGCTGCTGGGTATTGGGATTCATCAACGCCTTCGCTATCGATGGTTAGGCGATTAGCCAATGCTGCATGGTTTTGCAATGGAAGACCATCAAGCAAAGCCGCGATGGGTTCACCCTCAGGAGTGCTTAAGAACTCCTCGTTTATCTCATTAAGTGATTGGTCACCTAAATCCTCGTCAAGGTGGCCTGTCCAGCTATATTGGCCTAGTGGGCGAAAGAATATTACTTGGGGTGCCTTAAGTAGTTCTACATCAGTGTTGTTGCTTAAGTTATGTAGTAGATTTAGCGGAATACGTGCGGCTAACGCATGGTAGCGTATTTCCGGAATAAATGTGCGTGATCCAGCAATAACCTCTCCGCCATATTCCTCTACTAAATTTTTAAAGCGTTCATATACTTCTTGGTTACCTGCCCAGTCAGTTTCCTCTGAGTTCGGCCGTAACACAATTGAGCCATTACGGCGTGTTATTGAGCCAGGGCGAATCTTTCTATTTACTATTAATAGTTCTATTTCGGTCAATATAGGTGAATCATCGATTTGCGCCATCTCTGCTACATATTCCCTAAACCCAGTATCACGCAAACGGTCTTCTACGCTATATAGGCGCACATCTTTCAAAAGCCTGAATAGGTTCTTAAATAGATTCGTGCGATCGGCAAACTCCCTTTTATTAACATAGGAATCCCACAGTGAGAGGATTTTATTTAGACTTTGCTCATTCTGGAGCGTTAAGAACACCCTACTAGTTTGTGGATACTCTGGATCTAATCCCCCTTTATCATCTTCAATATCAGGGTCGCTTTCAACTGCAATAGGTGTAAAGTCGAATTCGTGACCCAAAAATTGCAACTCGTCCGTTTCTAGAACTGCCTTGTAAAAATCATCGACTGTGCCAAACACTTCCAGGACCAGCACCATCTCTGATATGCTGTTGGAAATAGTGTCAGAAAGATGGAAGTCATGGAAGTCCTTCCTTAGGTCCTGCCACTTCTGCCTAAATTCCTTTTCTTGCTTTCGTATATTGACTTTAGGCGCATCAAAAGTTGGTCTACTGCCTTTGGTATACGATGCATTTACTCCCTTAGGGAAAATCAGAATTGGTCTCCTAGGCATTGTTAAATCCCTTTTTATCTTCTACTTCCTCAAGAGAAAAATTTACTATCTCTCGCAAATTTGGCGCGGGCATTGATAATACGAATCGACGCCTAATGGATAAACCAAACTCTTCTATCTCAGCGAAACTGAGTCCATGGAGTTTATTAACAATACTAGCCTTCGCCGCTGGAAGTTTATGGCCAAAGTTGGATTCAAAACGATCAAGCCAATTCTTAATTAAGTCCTTGTTTGGCTTGTCAATATTTAGTTTTATTTGAAAACGACGCCAAACAGCCTTGTCAAGTAGTTCAGAGTGGTTTGTGGCTGCTACTACTATAACATAGCTTGGAAGCTTATCAATCTGCAAAAGTAACGAGCTTACTACGCGCTTTATTTCGCCGGTCTCATGCTCGTCTCCGCGCTCTTTTCCAATTGCATCAAATTCATCAAAAAATAAAACACATTGTTGTGTTTTAATGAAGTTGAACATCTTCTCTAAGCGACTTGCCGTTTCGCCCAAATAACTCCCTATGATGCCATCGTAGCGAATGACGAACATGGGCAACATGAGTTCAGTAGCAATGACTTCGGCAATAGACGTTTTGCCATTTCCGGGTTCGCCAACAAGCAGAACCCTATTTCGGGGCTCTAGACTATAAGAACGCAGCACATCAGCACGGGCAAATTCTAAGACGAATTCGCGGATAGCATTAACGACTAAGCTATTAAGTACTAAGTTGCCGAGAGGCTTATTGGGGCTGATAGAATATAGAAAGCTATCAATTTTATCATAAAGAACAGGCGTTACTGAGCGACTCGGGGATGGAGCCAGTGAAGCAGGAAAGGTATTCAGGGCCTCTTCTAACTGATTCGCAATAACGTTATGTTGCTTTACTCTTTCTTCGGCGATTACAGCTTGTACAACCTTTTTTATAAGATTGGAATCGCCGGACAGGCTGGCTCTTACAAGCTTCAACAATAAGTCAGCGCGTGCCATCTTGAATAGGAAGAGATTACTAGCCTGGAACCACAGGCTGCTACTTTGCCAATTTCTTTAGCAACGCATTTTTCCACAAATCCTTGTGCGTGAGGCTGTCAAGCTTAGCATAAGGGCCATATGAGATGCGCCTTATTAGGCTAACCCAAATAGTAAAAGCAAAGTTACTCAATTTGTACGGTTGAGTAGAAGAGAATGAAGGCGTAAACCAAGGCTTGTCGGAACCGAGGCATTAGATCAGGTGTAGGGTCATAGCTGTCGTTACTTTTCTGCTCCTTCGGCTTGTTCCATTGCTTGAACAAAGTCACGAATAGCCTCTTCTATGGCAGCAACAGCCTTTTGGTAATCGCTGCGGGCGGTATAAATCTTCGTTTGATCTTTCTTGCTCTTGCTGGCCCGTTCGGAGTGTACCGCGTTGGATGCTTCTCGTGACAGGATGCCCTGCAAAGTCGTAACTGCTAAACGGCGCTTAAGCAAAAATGCCTCTTCATTCGGCTGAATATCAATGTTGTTGATGTCTTTAATCACCACGGAGAGGACGGTGCGTAACCCCATAGCGGTGAGGTTATCATTTAGGTCACGGCTGAGCACCAGTTTGAGATAGGGCAGCGTTTCTTGGCGGGTCATGGGGTGAGAGAAGTTGATGTTCGGGCGTAGCGCTGTGGGAGCCCCAGATATTACGACATACTTATTCGCAGGCGAGGTGGCTAGGGTAGGGGGCTTAGCCCTGCCCTGGCAGCTTCATGCCCAGCCGCCGCGCCTCGTCAAAGGCAAGCAGTCGAATCAAGCTTGACACGGTAACCCCCCGGGCCTTGGCAACAGCCTCTACTAAGTCTTTTTCCTCCTGCTCTAAGGCTATGTTGAGTTGAGGCTTGCGTGCGGGCTTATCTGCTTTCATGAGGCAAATATAGCAACAAGAATAAAACTAGAAATAAGCAAGTAAAATAAAAGCTCATTGCTTGTTTTCTAGAAATATGCTTGTATATTTGTAGTGTTCTGAAAGAGAAAGAGGCTGCCTGCGGTAACAGACAGCCTCCCGATTCGGAACCAGGGCGGTAACCCTGATTCGTCAACCTAACTAACTCCAAAGGTAATGCAAAACGCATCTACCGGGCAATCGGCAGCGGTAACTGCCCAAGCCCTCCCTGGCAACGGCGCCTACAACGCCGCCCGCTTCACCGCCGCTCGCAAGGCCCTGGCCGCTGCCCTGGCCGCCCCGGTCTTCACCGACGAAGAGCGCGCCCGCGCCGCTGCCAACGCCCTGGCCTGCGACAGCCTGTTTCGCCTCGCCTTGTGGCTGCGCAACGTCACCCGCGTCGCGGCCGAGCGCGCCGTGGCTGCGGCCCAGCAGCGCACCGTCGCGGTGGCCCGGCCGATTCCGGCCGCCGAGTACACGGCCGCCTGTCTGCGGCAGTGCCGCTTGTTTCTGATGCAGGCCATGAGCAACAGCGTGTTTTCTATGGCCGAGCGGGTGCGGGCCAACGACAACGCCTACCAAACCGACGACCAACGCCGACTGGCGCTCTGGCTCCAGAACGTGCGGCGCGTAGCCGACGAGCGCGAGGCCGCCCTGTGGGCCGCCCACGAAGCCGGGGCCTCGGCCTTCCTGTCCTTTCTGCAGCACTAGGGCCGCATGGCACCGCACACGCTTTCCCCGGCTCCGGCCTTTCGGCCGGAGCCGGGCTTGCCCTGGCTGGCTGGCCGGGTGCTGGACGAGGCCGCCGCCTCGGGCCGGCTCGACACCTTGCGCCAATTCGCCTTCCTGGGCGCGGGCATGGCCCCGGCCTTCCCCCAAGGCTGCATTGTGGCGATGGAGCCCGTCCCCACGCCCCAAGACGTCACGCTCGGCCACGTCTACGCCGTGACCGTGACCGAATGCCCCCGCTACGTGGGCCGCTTGGTGGAGGTGCTGACCGCGCCCTACGCCCTGCGTCTGAGCTACGACAACCCCGACGAAGCCATGTCGTCCCCGGTGGTTATCGACTGGCACGACCCGGCCGTGCAGCTCTGGCGCGTGAGCCACTACGTCACCTTGCCCGTGCACTGAGATGGACCCGTTTTTCCTGGAAGAAGCCCGCCGCCTGGAGCAGGTGGCGGGCCTGGCCGAGGCCGAGATGGACCAGCTGCGGCGCATGCTGGCCGAGGGCGTCTACGAGCTGACGCTGCGCACCCGCACCCAGGCCCTGACGCTGCCCGTGGGGCGGGAGCTGGCCAACGGGCTGCTGTCGGACCTAGCCGAGGATGCCGAAACCCGGCGCGACCAGCTGCTCAAGGAAGCCGCTGCCGCCCGCAACGATGCCGCCCACTCCCTGCCCATTGTGCCATGAGCAGGGGGCTAATACAACTGAATAAACCAAGATGAGTAAATCACTAGCTCCACGCGCTGTTAGGCTTGCTGGCCGGCCAACAACCGCGGAAGACCTTGAAAAGGCCCTAGCGCATCTGCCAAAAATTAAGGCTTCGGCGGAAAAGCTGTATTCAATTGCGAACGAGGGAGGTAGCCTGCCTTTTGATTCCATAGCCGAAATTGTTGACGTTGCGACCAGATTTTGGTGTCAGGTCGCAGACACTGAGAAAGGGTGCTGGGAGTGGCTCGGCGTGCGCAATCCGAACGGCTATGGCTCCTTCTCGTTCAGGAAGTCACCATTTATAGCCCATCGGATGGCGTACCTGTTGGAGCACGGGAAACTACCCGAAAAGCTATTTGTCTGTCACCAATGCGACAATCCAGGCTGCGTCAACCCAGCACATTTGTTTATAGGCACAGCTTCTGACAACGTGCAAGATATGCTGGCAAAGGGGCGGCACCATCAGCAGAAAAAAGACCAATGCAAGCATGGACATGCTTTCACGAAGGGTAATACGCTACAGCGGTTTTCCGCTACAGGCGCCCCACGCAGGGAATGCAAAGCATGCCAGATGACTAGAAACCGGCGAAGGCAAACGGATGCATGCTGCTTAAGAGGGCACATGCTGAACGAGGAGAATAGCTATTTCGACAAACTGGAGCGGCGTAGATGCCGGCAATGTGCAGAAGACCGCGAAGCAGAAAGAAACAGAAAGACGGCCGAGAAACAACGCGATCAAGAAGCCAAGCGGCAGCAGCGCGAACAAGCCCGACGTCAAGCCGCAGAGCTTCGCGAAAAGCGGTGCCTTCAAGGGCACGAAATGACACCCGAAAACAGAGGGCAGAGCAAGCGAGGTGTCTATTGTCTCGCCTGTGCTCGAATCAAAAGGGACATAAAGCGAGCGGCGCTCAAGGCTGGCGTGGTGCCCGCGATGAAAAAATATTGCCGTAAGGGGCACCCACTGACCCCTGAGAATGCCGTTATCACACCTACAGGTCCCGTTTGCAAAGAATGCAAGCAGGCATTTGAGCAGCGCAGGAAAGCCTGTCCTCCTGCCTTGACCAAGTCACATTGCCTTCACGGGCACGCTCTGAGCACAGACAACGTGTTCTTGGACCATGGCGCGTGGGGGTGCAAGGCATGTAAGCGCGCAGCGCAGGCCAGAAGCAGAGCCAAGAGAAAGGCAGCGCAGTTGAGTTAATTAAAAGCCCTGGCTGAATGGCTGGGGCTTTTTGCTTTCACAACTTTTGTTGAACAGTCAGCCTATCTTGGCGACTATGATGAGTCTTCGCTGTTTGCCAATCCTCTCTCTGCTTGCCTGCTCTCCTGACAGTCACTTACTCAGCACTGAGCAACAGGCCGTGGTAGCCTTTGTGAAAGCCCGTGCTATTTCTCCTCAAGCGTACCAGCCGATGCGGTGGGGAAAACCAGAAGCATACACGCGGCGCGACTCAGCGTTGGATGATGCGTCAAGCGCGCTTATTGCAGCGGGCCGTAGCGGACTAAAAACTGATTACAAAGCAAGGGCGGATAGAGGGATGCGAGTAACTGACACCACCCGCATTGGAACCCGTCTGTTCCACGCTTACCAGCTACAAGGAAAGGCGGGCGCTGTACTGGACAGCGCCCGCTTCGTGGTGTACCGCAGTGGCCAAGTCGTGCGGCTTTAATCGCCGCCTAACTGCGCTGTGAAGGCGTCCCGTGACAGACCGTCTTTGATGTCGGTGACACGCGTAACAATCTTGACCCCCTTCAGGGCTTCTGCTACTTCTTGTCCGACCTCACGGGCTGAAGCGGGGGGCGCTGCCAACATGCTGCCCGTGCCCGGTAGGTAGCCCGCCCGTAGGTAGTCGCGCACGATGCTGGGCGGGGCCAGCAGGCGCCCCAAGTCCATACGCGTAGGCCAGGCCCCACCACCAGGCAAGCCCGCCAGCAGGTTTTTACCCCCCGCTGCCAGGTTCAGGGCGTTGGCCGCTTCCCGAAGCCCCGGCGTCAGGAACACGTTTTTGGTCAGCACCATTTCGTACTGCTCCGCCTCGCCCCAGTGCTGGCCACCGGGGGCAAACAGCTGCGTGCCGCCCTGGCTATGGGGCGCGCCGCCCAGCACCGTGCCGCCGGCAAACTTGCTGTCGGACGGGGCGGCGAAGCTGCTGCGGATGGCCCCTTTGAAGACCCCAAACGCCGCGGCGATGGCCGCATTCAAGAGGGCGGCCTTGAGCACGCCCGCCGCGCCGGCCGTGGCCACGCTCTCGGGCGAGGCCATGGAGGCGGCCGTGGAGTTGAAAATGGCCGCCGCCAAGGTGGCCTGTACCTGCCGTTGCAGCACGTCCACCACCAAGAGGATAAAGCCCGCCGCAAAGCTTTCCAACTCGCGCCCCTGCTGCTGCATGCTGTCGGCAAACACGTCCCCGACCTGCTGGCCGAAGTCGGCAGCTGCGTCGAGGCGGTCCTTGAGCGCGTCGCGGGTCTGCTCCGTCAGGCGGCTTTCCTCGCGGAGCTGCGCATCTACCTTCTGCCGGGTCAGCTCCACGGTGTCGCGCTGATAGTCCTGGTTGACGACAATGCGCGCTTGTAGGGCGGACTGCTCGAAGGCGGCAAGCGTGCGCTGGTACTGCTCCTCGGAGAGGGCGCCGGTGGCGTGGTCGCGCTCGAGGGCCTGGCGCTTCTCGGCCAAGAAGTTCTCCAGCCGACGCAGGCTGTCGGCGTATTCCAGGTCGGCCAGCTCCTTGGCGGCCGTGGCCCGCAGCAGCGCCTCCTGCGCGGCCTGCTTCTCGGCGCTCTCGCGCCGGTCGATGGCGGCCAGCTCTTGCCCGAGTTGGGTGGCGATGGCCTGCTGGCGCAGGCGGGTTTCCTCGTCGGTGTGCTCCTGCACCTGGGCCAACAGGGTTTCGTTGCCCTTGGCCGTGAGGTCGAACACGTCCAGGATGCGCTGGCGGGTGAACTGCCGCTCCAGCTGCGCCAATTGGGCGTTGCCGTTGGCCATGAGTTCGGCCCGGGCAGCCGTGAGGGCCTGCTGCTGTTTCTTAGCGGCCCCAACCTGTGCGGCGCTGTTCTCGGCCAGTTGGATGTTGGTGGCGTTGCGCACCTGTTCGCGCAGCAGCCGCTGCTCGTCCTCGCTGCCTTTCTCCACGACTTCCAGCAGGCGGGCAATCTGCTGCTGACGGTTGTCGAGCAGCTGCTTGCGGGTAGCGTACTCGTCCTTCAGGCGCTGCTCGGCCAGCTTGCGGGCTTTTTCCGCATCCGACTTGGTAGCGTCTAGTTCTTTCTTGCGGGCGGCGGCCAACTTATCGCGGGTCTGAAGGTCGAAGTCAAGCAGGTTGTTTTGCAGCTCCTGTGTCTTGAGCTGGTATTCCTGCAGAGTCTTTGTTTCCTCATCCGTAAACGCCTGTCCGTCTTCTTTCCGGCGCCGTCGAAGCTCGGTTAGCCGGGCTACGTATTCCTTCGCTTCCTCCAACTGCTTTGCCAGCCCTTTGCGCTCCAGGGCCCGGCTCTTTTCCAGGGCTTCGCCGGCCAGCTCTGCGGCGCGGGCCTCTTCCTTGTACTTGCCTGCGATGAGGTCAGCGGCCTCCAGCTGCTTCTTCTGGTTTTCCACCCGCCGCTCCTGCGCCTTGATGGCCTTCTCGGTGGCCGTGTCCAGCAGCCCCACCGCTTCCCCCGCCTCGCGAGCAGCGGAGAGGGCTTTGCCGGCTACCGTATCGAACAATCTCCCCAGCGGGTCGAGCACCTTGCGCACCGTTTCGGACTTCTCGTAGAGCTTTTGCAATCCTGTCACCACCAGCCCGATGGGCGTGCCGAAGCGCAGCACCTTTTCCATGAGGTCGGCCACCTCGCGCTTGGTTTTCTCGCTGGCCCCGCGCCAGGCGTAGTAAGCCCCGACCAACGCGCCGACAGCGACCACCACCAGGCCGATGGGGTTGAGCTTCATGGCCAGGTTCAGCGCCCGTTGGGCCAGCGTGGCCCCGCCGGTGGCGGCGGTCTGGGCCGTCGCCGCAGCGGCCCCGGCGGTCGTGGCGGCGGTGTGGGCAGCCGTGGCGGTGGCGCCCTCGGTGAAGAGCAGGTTTTTCGCCTTCAGCAGGATGATGTGGCCCGCGTCGCGGGCGGAGGCCAGCCCGATCTGCAGGTTGCGCGCCGCTTCGGCTTGGGCCAGGATGGTGGTGGCAACGGCTGTGGCGCGCTCGGCGTCCTCCTGGTCCACCATGGCCAGGGTGCTGAGCTGAATGGCCGCCGTGACCCCACCGAACGCATCCCCCAGGGTAGCTAGCTCTTCCTTTTTGGCGTTCTTCTCGATTCGGTCGCCGAACTCGTCCGTTACGCCACGGGCTTCCTGCAGCGCCCCCTTCACTTCCAGAATGGCTGCGTTCAGTTCGTTGACCGCCTCCTTGTCTTGGCTCAGGTCGCGGGCAGTCGTCAGGTCGGCCAGCTTGCGTTTCAGGTCGATTACACTGTTCCCATACTCGGTGTTGGCCAGGTGCGCCTGTGCCAGCGCCGATTCCAGTTCCTGAACGCGCTGGGTGGCTTCTGGCGACACGGGGCCGCCGGCCTTCGCGGACTCGGCTTGCGCTTTCCGGAGCTTTTCCAGTTCGATGGCAAGGCTTTCGAGGCTCTGCTGGGCGTCGGCCGAGAGCTTGGGGTAGTTGCCGATCTGGCGGAAGTAGGCCGACTGGGCCGCGTCGGTCTGGGTGAGCCGCTGGCGGTACCCGTCGATAACCTCGGAGAGGGCTTTGGTGGCCTCCGTGTTGTTGTCGGCTGAGCCTTCCAGCTGTTGAAATTGCCGCTGGGCCAGGCTGAGGGCGCTCTGCACTTCTTTGTAGCTGGTACCCGTGCCCGCCACGGCGGAATTATACAGCGCCAAGTCCTTCTGCAGGGCGGCGTATTCCCCCCGCTGTCGTTTCAGCTCGGCGGCTAGCTCCACGGAACGCTGGGAAAACTCTTCGTCGGTGAGCGTATGGGCCTTGCGGGCCCTGGTCAACTCCTGCTGGGCTAGCTTGTTCTTCTCGATGTCGAGCGTGAGCTGTTGCAGCTGCTTGTGGTACGCATCGGAATCGATCTGAATGCGCAGCAGGACGGTGGCGTCTTCAGCCATGGTTTCTTACTGGGATTTGGCTTCGTGGATGGCTTGCAATCTCTTTTGCACGCGCCGCCGGGCTTGCTCCAGGCGGATTTTGCGCAGGACTGTATCGGCGTCTAGGTCGAGGATGGCCTTGTATTGGGCCGGGTCGCCGCCGCTGAGCGTGTCCAGGGTCGCAAACACGCCAAACTGCGCAGCCAGGTCTTCCACACCGGCGTCGAGTTCGTCGTCGGTGTACTCGTCCACGTCATCCGGCTCGTCGGCAGCGTGGCGCTCGTGGAACGCTGCCAGGCTGCCAGTATAAAAACTAGGTCGGCGTACACGTCGGGCACCGGCGCGGCCAACACGGCGGCCTCCATCTCGGCCAGTCGGACCTCGTCGTAGCGGCCGAGCAGTTGTTGGTGGCGGTACAGGGCATAGAGGTAGGGGGCACAGGCCAGCAAGGGCTGGTCGGCGTGCTGCTCCAAGTACTGGGTCGCCAGCACCATCTGCCCATAGGTCGAATCTCCGACGTCGGGCAAGTCGGGTGCCGACGCTCGCTCGGACAGCGCCGCAGTGTCGGCTAAAAACTCCAGTCGGTGTGCGAGAATGGCGACATGGGTGTAGTGCAAGCGGTCGAGTTGCGCGGGGGTAAGGATTGTAAGGATGCACAGCGGATGCGCGTCGGGCTCGGTGAGCAAGCGCAGGTACTGGGCTAGTGTCACATCGGCCCAACTCGTTGGCACCTGGAGGTTGAAGCACTCGGCGCCGTCGGGGGTAGTCGTTATAAAGTTCTTCATGTGCTCAGATGAAAGTTTCGCGTGCCAAACCGGTCGCCCAGCTCCTCCAGCCCGGCATCGACCTCGGCGTCGTCGGGCCCGGGGTCTTCGTCGTCGGGGTCGGCCGCGTGGCGCGCGTGGAAAGCAGCCACACGGCCGAGGTAAAAAGCACCGACCCCAGCACCTCGCCCACCGGGGCGGCCCGGATGGCGGCGTCCATTGCGTCAATTTTGGCCTGGTCGTAGCGGCGGTAGACCTGCTGGCTGCGGTAGATGGCGTACAGGCGCGGGGCGTACCACACGTCGGGCTTCTCTGGGTGCTCGGCCAGGTACTGCTGCACCAGCAGCATCTGGCCGTAGCTGGCCTCGCCCGGGTCCACCAGGTCCGGCGCCGGCGGCGGGTTCGGCAACTCGGCCGCAAACGAGAGTAGGTTGAGCAGGTAGCCCGCATCCTGCCAGGCCAGCTGCTCCAGCACCGCGCGGCTGATGCCGGCCAGGCAGCAGATGGCGGGCTCATCCGAGCATTGCCAGTCGATGAACTCCTGAAGCGTTACATCGTGCCACGAAACAGGCACCTGCAGCGTGTGCTGGGTGGTGCCATCGGCGGTGGAGAGGGTCAGCGTGTGGCGCATTAGCGAACGAGTTGGGGTTGAGCCGAGCGGCGGCGGGGCAGCGCCAGGGCGGGCAGCGTGGCCAGGGCGGCGTAGCGCAGCGCGTCCATGCCGTGGTTGAACTTGTCGATGGGGATATTGGTGGGCTCCCCGGTGGCCTTATCCACCTTCCACTTGTAGGCGTCGAACTCCTTGCGCAGGTTCTTGCTGCTGCGCGTGACGTTGATGCGGTAGCGTTTCAGAGAGTCGATGCCGGCGCGCACCGAGTCTGGGCCTTTCTCCGCAGCCTCCACCGGCAACCCGAGGTCCTTCAGCTGCTTGATGCTCTTGGGCTCGGCCGAGTCGGCCACGGTGCGCTTGCGGCGGCTCTGCGGGTCGGCCTCCAGCAACTCCCGGTAGATGTCGGTATTCTGCAGGCCTGGGCCCCAGAGCACCTCGTTTACCCACAGCTCGCCGTCCTGGGTGTAGAGGTCCACCACGGCCGTCGGGTCGTTGGTAAAGCCGAAGTCAAGGCCGCGCGCCAGGAACTTGGCATCCGGGGGAATGGCCTCCACCACTTCGACCTTGCGGTAAATCAGCCCCTCGATCTTGCCTGTCTTGCCGCGGGCGTACACCCGAAACAACTCGATGTCCTCCAGCCGGATGTCCTCAATTTCCTGGTGGTCCTCGGGGCTCAGCCACAGATTATGCCGGTGGTCGGAGATGATCAGCCGCACATTTGGCCGGCCGATGACTTTCTCGTGCACCCAGAATTTGGCGGTGGGGTTGTAGTCGAGGAAGATTTTGAAGCGGGTGCGCCGGCGCAGCTGCCAGTAGATCTGGTAGCTGATGCCGTTGGCTTCGTTGACGAAGAGAATGTCCCGCTTGCCGTTTTTGGCACTCTGCTCGGTCTCGAAGGAAGCAAACTCAATCAGGCTGCCGTTGCGGAAATGGATGACGCGCTCGGTCAGATTCCATTTGCTGATGTAGTACTGCAGCTCGGGGGTGCGGGCATGGATGGTTTCGGCGTCCCGGTACGCGCCCTTCTTCAGGTTCGGGATGCTTTCGCCCACGACGGTAATCACCGCGCCCGGGCGGCTAATGGCATACCAATACAGCAGCTGCATGATCGTGTAGGTCTTGCCGCTGCTGGTGCCGCCCTGGTTCACCAACACTTTCTCAGGGGCGTTGAGGTTTTCGAGGTAAAGCGGGCCGGCGTCAAACATCGTCGTCCACGTCTTTTTCCGAGTTGCTGAGCGGCGGCGCGCCCGTGTACACGCGGATTTCCGGCATCACCAGCGGCGCCTGCTGCGCGTTGTCCTTCTCGTAGGCCCCGGCCATGCGGGCGAGCTTGTCGAGGGCACCATCCGGGTCGCGCAGCTCCACACCGATGCCGTGAGCCGTGGGCTTGATGGCCTTGGCCAGGTCCAGCACGCCAGCTTTTTGCGCCTTCACCAGGTCCAGCTCCAGCACCTCTTCCGTTTTGGGAGGGCCGTCGATGATGCGAAAGGCATTGGGGTTCCGCTCCAGCTGCATCTGGTGGCGCAGGATGTCGAGCCGGCGGCTACGCTTGTACTGCTCGTGGCGCACCAACTCGGCAGCCCGGTCGTCTTCGCTCGTTTTGAGCACGTCCCAGGACCGAACCATGAACTCGTACTCGTACTCAATCTCTTCCTTGATACGCTCAATGGCCTCAGTGAGAGGCTGTTTTACTTTCGCGCGGACCTCGACTTTCTTGCGGGTGTAAAAGTCATCAAGCGTGGCCCGGCTCACCCGATCCCAGCGGCGGGCAATCTCCTCAGGCGTCGGTGACGTGTCTTTGAGCCGTTCCCCAAGAGCCTTTCGGATGTTAGCATTTGTTAGCAACCGATGCCCCTCCACCCGGGCCCCAGACTTGGCGTAGCCGGCCTGAATGGCGGCCTGGGTGGCACTGATGTTGGGCTCCAGACACAACGCATCCACGAAGGCGCGCTGCTTCTCAGTCAGCTGGCTGTAGGCGGATTGGGGCTGGGTGGCGTTGAGCATAGCTCAAAGTTGCCGCCAGCCCACCCCGGAAAGGGCCGGGCGGCATGTACCGTTGTTGCGTGAACCCCTACCGTTCTTGCAAACGATAGAGGCCCGGCGTATCTGGGGTTTCGTCCACCAGGATCAGCTTGATGCGCTTGCGCACTTGGGTGCCGTCGTGCAGCACGTCGCGGCTGATGTGGTGGGCGCAGAAGAAGGTGGGGCGGGTGCTGGGGGTATGGGTGAGCGGCTTGCCGACGCGGGGGCGAATGTCCAGGTGCCAGATGCCGCCGCGGCGGGGCGGGGGAATCAGGTCGATGCGGTGGCCGGCTTTGATGCCGAGGCGGGTGCAGAGCTCCTTGCTGAGCAGCACGCGGCGGGTGTCCGACACCGAGAGGGTCGGCAGGTAAACGGCGTTGGGATTGCGGGGCATGTGGTGGAGAGAAGGCTGGGCGCCGTGGCGGGCGCGGTAACGGAAAAAACCTGGGCGCCGTGGCGGGCGCTCAGGTGAGGTCGGACTAGTTGGTGTCGGGGCGGAAGAAGGCCAGCGTAAGAGCCTGTTTGAGCTGGCCGGCCTTCTCAGTATCCAGCTCGAAGCAGTAGGTGGTACTACCGTCGTCGCGCTCAAGCCAGAAGCCGCGCAGGATTTCGACCTCACAGGCGGCGAGTAGTGACTCCCCCCAGGCGGACTGCTTGGCTACCGGGTTCAACGTCATTTCGACCTGGGTAAGACCCTCGGGCTGGCGCTGCTCATCGAGCGTGGTGGCAATGTGGATGTGATTCATGAGCGGATCAGGTGATGTCAGGGGCTGCCGTGGCGGGCATGTTGCGTTCGGGGATGCGGTACTTCTGGGCGAGCAGGCGCAGCTCGGCAATGGCTTCGGGTGGCCAGTTGTGGCAGGTGGCGCGCCCGTAGACCAACCGGGCCACCGCGAAGCACGGCGGGCCGGTTGGCTGGGGTTGCGGCTGCTTACTCATCGGAGGTAGATGGGGTCGCAGACGGGGCAGGCACCGACCTCGTCAAGCAGCTCGCCGCAGGTGCAGGTATCGGGGTCCGATAGCGTATCGTCGTCCTCGTGGTAGCAGAAGGAGCAGTAGCCAGCATCCTGCTCGGCTTGGGTATCCAGGTCGCCTCCGCAGCGCTGACAGTACCCGGTTTCGCTGAACGGGTCTTTCATGGTGCTGCAGTGGTCTGGGCTTGATTGAGGCCTGCCTGGCACTGGTCGCAGGGCCGCCAGTCGCCGGGGCCGACGAACTGCAGGCCGTTTTTGCAGTTGGGGTCGGCGCAGGTGGTGGCTGCGGTCTTCAAGTATGATTCCTTTACCGGGGGCTGCGACGGCCAGGGATAGAGCACTCGAACGTCCTCCAGCATCTGCTCCACATCGCTCAGGAATACCGCAAGCGAGTGGTGGCTGCCTTCTACCACGCCGAAGGGCTCCAGTGTCTTAAAACTTTCTTCCAACCGTCCCATCACCTCCCAGGGGTCCGGGGCAGCTTCCGCTGCTCCAGTGGGCTCTACAGCAGCCGAACGCAGGGCCGACAGGGCGTTGTGGGCTTCGGCGGCAACGGCTCCCGTTTGCTCCAAGACCTGCAACACCACGGCACGGGGCAGCGACAATCCCTCGATGGCGTAGGCGGGGGTATCCAAGGGCAGGCCGTAGTGGCGCGCAATGGCGCGGTTCAGCACGGTGGAGGCTGACCACTCGACACTCTCGGGGGATTGGGTGGCGCCAGGCGTAGTGGCGTACCGCTGGGCATCAATCACATCATCGCTGGGGCCGGCGATCGGTGCGGAAGCGCGTCGCAGGGTGGCCTCTGCTTCTCGCAGGCGGGAAACGATGCCTGGGAACACGTTGTGCAGGCGGCAGATGTAGTGCGTGTTGGCATCAATCCGCTCCAGCTCGTTGCCCTCCCGGTCCCAAGCGGTATTTGCTACAATCTCGGTATAGGTGCCGGTCTGCTCAGCATCGCGACCTTCATCCACATGCTGCGGGGTCACTGGCTCAAAGGTTGGCTCACTGGCCAGGATGCCGATGATATCGTTGTTATCATCCAGCTGCGGCTCCCAAAAGCCCTGCGCGGCCAGCCTACGCAGCTCTTCGATGGCTTTGATGGAGTCGGGGTGCATGCGTGCAGTGCGCAATGCCTCTTCGGGGGTCTGTTTTGCTGGGTTCATTGGTCTCGTTCGTCGATTTGCTGCAGCCGGCGCATGGCCAGGGCCTGCAAATGCCTTCCGTTCTGTTTGCGCCCATCGGGACCGAGGGCAGCGTAGCGGGCCTCGAGCTGCGAGGCCGACTCGCGGGGCGGCGGGCCAAACAGGGCGCCCTGCCCAGGTGGTGTCTTGGTCCGTTTCATGCCTGCTCAGCCGGAAACAGGTTCACCCCGCGGCGCCGGAGTTCATCTTCGATAATGCCGCGCTGGGTTTGGTAGTGGCCGGGGTTGGCTTCGAGCAGGGCCAGTTTTTCCAGCAGTTCAGCGGTAGAGCCCGCGCGGTTGACACCGACGAAGGGCAGCCGGGCCGCAGCAGGTGCTGGGGCTGGCGCTGGCGCCACGATGGGGGCCGGCACTGGCGTTGGCTCGGGGGCCAGCACAGGTGCCGACAGGCGGGCTGCCAGGACCTTTTCCAAGCTGGCGAAGCTGGCAGATAATGGCAGCCCCGCCAGCTGGTAGAGGCGGCCCAGCGGCTGCAGCTCATCGGCAAGGGTTTCGATTGACATAAGAGGGGCGGTTATGGGGCCTGCTGCGGAATAAGCAGGCCCCGCTGTTCCAATTCGGTATCGATGAGGGCGACAGCAACGGCGTCGCCCCGGTAAATCCTGCGCAGGCGGTAGAGCTGGTCGGCCTTCTCGGTCGCCAGCCGCCGGCGCACTACTTGGAGCTTCTTGCTCATGGCGCCGGGCCAGCTGGCTGTTTGAGGGGCAGGCCGCGGGTGGTCATTTCCGCTTCGACCAGCTCCAGGCCCGGGCCGCCGCGCTGCTGGAAGTGGGTGTAGAGGTTGAGCAGGTCGCGCTCTTTGGTTTTGGTGAGGGTGCGGGCCAGCGTGCGCCGCATCCACTCGGAGTATTGCTCGTCGGGCATGGCAGGGGCTACATGGGCATGACGGTCTGAAGGCCGCCTATGCGTTTGCGGTGCAATCCAATGTTTGCGGGCTTGGCTTCAATGCCGAGGTAGTGGCGGCCGAGGCGGATAGCTTCCTGCCCGGTGGTTCCGGAGCCGGAGAACATGTCGCACACCAGGTCGCCTACTCGAGATCCGGCCAGAATGCAGGGCAGTATCAGCTCGGGCGGGAACACGGCGAAGTGCGCCTCGCTGTAGGGCTTGGTGGCCACGGTCCACACGCTGCGCTTATTGCGCAGCCCGGTTTCATCTTCCCAGGGCACATGCCCGCACTGGTTTTTTCCGGAGTCCTCGGGCCCTTCGGGGCGGGGTTTGCGCTCTGCGTTGCCGCTGCTGCGCCTGCCGGCGAGGAACTCGCGGTAATAGGAGCCCAGTACCTGGCGCGCCTCTTCGGCCAGCTGCTGCACCTGCTCGGTGTTGCGCCCGGCCCCCGTCTGGGTTTCCAGCGTTTTCCCGTCCGCAATGCCGCAGGCGCGGATGGCATCGAGGTGGGCTTCCGTCAGGCCGCCCTTCTCGGCCAGTTCCAGGGCCCGCAGCAGCTGCGGGCGGGCCTGCACGGCTTTCATGGGCTGGGCGCCGCCGCCGTAGGCCCGGTCGCTGCCGTTTTGTTGCTCGAGATCCTGAGCCAGCCGCGCCACCGACGAAGCGGCCAACGGTTCGGCAATGGCTACGTGGTTGAAGTAGTAGCGGGGCGACTTGCTGAACAGGAAGAGGTACTCGTGGGCTTTCGTGCAGCGGTCGGTGCAGCTTTCGGGCATCGGATTGGGCTTGGCCCAGATGATGTCCTGGCGCAGGTACCACCCATCGGCCTGCATGGCGAAGGCAAAGCGCCAGGGAATGCCGACCAGATTTTTTGCTGGAAGGCCTCCCACCTGCACGTCGGAGCGCGGCACTTCGGTTCGGTCGCGCCGGCGGCTCTGGGTGCGGGCATCGAGCACCTGCTTACGGGCCGCTACCGACTCGGCGCGCCCTCGGCCGGACTGCTTGCCCTGAATCACACCCGTATTGCCGCCGCAGCGGCTGCCGCTGTACGTGTCGCCCAGGTTTACCCAGCAGGTACCGTCTGCCTTCAGGGCCGGCGCCGCCAGCCGGAACACATGCAGCAGGTGGCCGATGAAGGCTTCGGGCGTAGGCTCCAGGCCCAGGCAGCACTCCATCGCCGGCACCACTACCTCGGGCAGCCCAGCCATCGGGGCGTAGCGCACCTCGGGCCAGGAGGTGGGCGGCACGCCGTAGTCGCGCAGGCCCCAGTAGGGCGGCGAGGTGATGAAGGCTTGCACCGAGCAGGCCTCCAACGTGGGCAGCGCCGCCACGCAATCGTTTTGTATGAGTTGGCTGCGCATAACTAAACTGGGCCAGCGTTTTCAGCAAAGGCGCCCATAGGCAGGCGCCACTCGCCAGGATTGAGGAAAATGGGCTCGTGCCACTGAGCTGAGAGGGCGGCCCGTACGTCGGCCTCGCTCACCGGGAAGGGCGTGCCCAGGTCGGCCAGGGCTTCGAGGGCGATGTTGCGTTTGATGGTGCGGTCGAACTCCCGCTCATAGCCGCAGAGTCGGGCGAAGCGCGCGGGCCAGATGTGGCGCAGCGTGGCGAACTGGTCTGGGCCGTTGAAAATGCAGCCGGCGCAGGAGCACCGCGACCAGCCCAGCCGGTACGAGGGGTGCGGGTTCACCCGGTAGTGCTCCAAAATCTCCCACACGCGCTTTTCGGACCAATGATGGACCGGACGCCAGCGGTCGATGTGCCGGCGCAACCTAGGGCTCGTGCGGGCGTCGGCATCGTCGTTTTCAAACCGGGCGTAGTGGGCGCGGCCGGGCGACTCCTGGGCCCGTTCCCCCGAAAGGAAGAGGGTGCGCTTGCCGACGAACCGCTCCTGGTTGCGCAGCGCCGTGCGGGCGTTGTCGATTTTCAGGTAGGCCGAGCACCAGCGCACCGAGAGGTCGGCCGCCACCTGCGGGAAGGCCCGGCGGGTGGAGAGTACGCCGCCGTGGCCGCCGGTTTGCTTCACGATGACCGAGCCATCGGGCTGCGGGGCCTGGAAGCAGATAGGCGCCGTGCGGGCATTCTCGCGCAGCATTTCGCCCTCGAAGCCGCCCACCTTCCACGTCCAGTACAGGGGCACGCCCACGGCCGCGGCGAAGGCTTCGCAGTAAGCGTTGGTGCAAGGCCAGTCCATAAACTCCCCGTCCCAGCCGTCGACACGGTGGTGCCAGAGTTCCAGCTTGCGCAGGTCCACGCCCTGATCGAGCAAGTGCAGCACGCAGGCAACCGAATCTTTGCCGCCGGAAAAGGCAACGATGATGTGGTCGTAGCCGCCCAGGTACACCGGGCATTGCTCGGTAGTGAGGAAGTCGAGCTGGGTTCCCATGGCTAGAAAGGCAGCTCGTCTTTATCCTCGAACTTGCTGGCCGGCATGCGCTTGTTGTCGGGCGCGGCCACCTCATGCGGATTCTCGAACGACTCGCTGCTGGGCAGCGGGCGGAAGTCGCCCTTCTCGCCAGCCGCGTGCGGCGACAGGTCGAAGAAGTAGCCCCGGGCAATCTTGCAGCCGAAGACCAGCTCCCCCGTGGCCCCGTCGCGTTGCTTGGCGATGTCGTAGAGGATGGTATCCGCGGTGCTGGTGCCGTCCTGGTACTCGGCGATGTCGTAGTACTCGCCGCGCCAGAGGAAAATCACCATATCGGCATCCTGCTCGATGGAGCCCGACTCGCGCAGGTCGCTGAGCTGCGGGCGCTTGTCGCCGCCGCGGGTTTCCACCGAGCGCGACAGCTGCGAGAGCAGGATAACCGGGATGTTTAGCTCCTTGGCCACCTCCTTCAGCGAGCGGGTGATGCTGGCAATTTCCTGCTCGCGGTTGCCCGACTTCAGCCCCTTCATGAGCTGCAGGTAGTCGATGACCAGCAGCCGGATGTCGTAAGTGGCCTTCATTTGCTTGGCCCGGGCGCGTAACTGCTGGATGCTCAAGCCTGCCGTGTCGTCGATAAAGACGCGGTCGGACAGCAGGCGGGCCGCCTTGCGCTCCAGTTGGTTGATTTCGTCGAGGCCGCCCGGGAAGTCCGCTTTCGCCAGCTTCTTGTTGGTGTAGCCTTCGACCTCCACGGCCACCAGGCGGCGGGCGAGTTGCAGCTTGGGCATCTCCAGGGAGAACACCCCGACGGGCAGCCCGTCGGCGATGGCCACGGTGTGCACGGCGTGCAGCAGGGCCGCTGTTTTGCCCATGCCCGGCCGGCCGGCCAGCACGATCAGCTCGCCCGGCTGCCAGCCGCCGGTGGCGTCGTTGAGCGCCAGCAGGCCGGTGTTCAGGCCGGTGAGGCCGCGGCGGTCCACGGCGGCACGCATGCGGTCAAACACCTGCGGCATGAGGGCGGCCAGCGTGTCGGCCGGACGGGTTTGCAGCACCTGGTGCAGGTCGTTGAGCACTTGCTGGGCGTCGGCCAGGATGTCGAGCGGGTCGGTCAGCGCGTCGTGGCCGCGCTGTTCCAGCAGCTGGCCCGTGCGGATGACTGTGCGCTGCGCGAAGAGTTCGAGCAGCTTGCGGCAGCGCTTTTCTTGGCCGGCGGCGTTGTCGACCTGCTCGCTGATTTTGGCCAGGTAGGGCAGCCCGCCGATCCGGTGGGCCAGGCCGTGGTCCAGAAAATAGCGGGTGAGGCTGAGCTGGTCGACCGGGTCCCCGGCCTCGTGCAGCGCACGAACGGCGCGGAAAATCACCTGGTGCTTGTCGGCATGGAAGGCCTGCTCGGGCAGCAGCTCCAGCAGCGTGTCGAGCGCAGAGCGTTGGTAGAGGGCGGTGCCGAGCACGACCTGCTCGAAGGCCAGGTCGTGGGGAAGGATGTGCGTGGGCTTCATTGCGCGGCGGGGGCTTTGGTGGCGTCCAGACGGGCGCGGTACTCGGTCACGGTGATTTCCACCATGTCAGCCGGCAGGGGCTTCGGCACATGGGTTTCGGTCATGTCCAGCAGCCAGCAGTCGCCGCAATCGGCCAGGCCGTAGAGGCCGAAGGGGCCGGCGGTGTAGCCGATGGCGCTGTTGTACTGCTGGCGCGAGACCTTCGGCAGGTCGGCCAGCTGCTGGAGCAGCGCGGCGTTGGCCTTGGTGGAGCGGGGGCTGTAAAACGTTTTGCCTTCCGCTTCCCCGCGGCGCTTCCAGCCGCTGGGCTGCTCGGGGAAGTACACACCGGCGATGTTGCCCGAGACGTACCACGAGTCGCTCAGCCACTGCTCCCAGCCGTGGGTAGCGGCGAAGTCCTTGGCGGCTTGGGTGCATGCGGTGATGCGGGTGCGCAGGGCGGTGAGCTTGGCACCGGTTTCGGAATCTTTGGAAACGAGGAATTTCATTAGTCCCAGGATTGCTGTTTGGAGGGAGAAGCCGAGGCCTTCGTAGCCAGGGCGGGGGTGGCGCCAGGGCGCTGCTGTTGCCGGTGGCGCTCATCGGCCAGCTCGGCAGCCCAGTCTTTTTCGGTCCAGGCGCCGTCGGCGTAAGGCATGCCGTCGGGGCCGAGGCTCTGCTCGTGGCCGAGGTAGGTGTCCAGGCCGTGCGAGCTGATGCCGCGCAGCTGGCGGTGGGCCGCATAGGCGGCGAATTGCTGATCGAGGTAAGCCAGTTGGCCGGCTTCATCGAGGGCGCGGCAGAAGCTGACCAGCTGCCCCCAGCGTCGGGCGTTGCGCAGCTCAGTGATTTTCCAGTGAGCGGCGAGCTTGGCCGCTACGCCACGGGCCGCCGGCGAGGCCGGGGAAGAGGGGGCCGCGCAACGGGGAGATGGGGCCCCGGGGCTGGGTGATTCAGGAAGGGAGGAAACTTGCCCCTCACACGCGCCCACGCGAGAGGTTTGGTTTTCTACTACAGAACTAGTTTGGTTTATTGATGAGGCAACATTTTCCAGTGTATTCGGGAGC
This sequence comes from Hymenobacter sp. B81, assembly GCF_044628455.1. Classification (NCBI taxonomy): domain Bacteria; kingdom Pseudomonadati; phylum Bacteroidota; class Cytophagia; order Cytophagales; family Hymenobacteraceae; genus Hymenobacter; species Hymenobacter sp. B81. The sequence goes on from NZ_JBIYZW010000001.1 coordinate 690,353, forward strand.
TGAGAAGCCGAATCAGGTGGGGTCAGCTCCCGAATAGGCTGGAGTTTTGACTGGAAATTTTCCAGTGCATTCTCCAGGGTATCCTCCAGGGAAAACAGGGCGGCATGCCCGGCCAGGCGGTAGGTAGTAGGGGTGCGCTTGTGGCCCGGAACGAAGGCCAGCAGCCCGCTGGTTTGCAGCTTGGCGCGAGCGGCGATAAGGGTTTTCTCCGACAGGCCCAGCGAGGCGCACAGCAGCACGTTTGACTGCTGGAAGGGGTTCTTCCACGTCAGTTCGTTGCAGATGCTCAGCAGGTGGAAATACAGCGCAATCTCCGCCGTCGAAAAGGCTGCCTCCTTGTGCAGCTTCCAGAACCGGTTCGAGAGCTTGATGTAATCCATTTGGGCGGGGGAAGGGGTGCCGCCGGGTTGGGCGGTCATAAGCGGGGCAGCCATGCTTAAGCAGCAGCGAAGAGGGAGGGAGTACCGACGGCGGCCTGCTTCTTGCCCCGGCCGGGCTTCTTGCCGTCCGGGGTGGCCCAGCCGGGTTCGATGGGGCGCTCGGCGTGCAGGGCCTGCAGCACCTGGTGGCAGAGCAGCGCGTCGGTGAGGGCGCCGTGGTGGCCGCGGGTGTTGATGCCGTAGCGGGCGCACACATCGGCCAGGCCGCCTTTGTAGCCGCGGTCCTTGGCCACGTTCATGGTGCACAGCCAGGGGCCGGGCAGCGGGGTGTAGGAGCCCAGGGCGGCGCGGGTGTTCTCCAGCACCGTGCGGTCGGCGGTGACGTTGTGGGCCACCAGCAGCGAGTCGCCGGCCAGCTGGCGGAAGCGTTGCAGCACCGCCTTCACCGGGGGCGCGTTGCGCAGCGAGGCCGTGGTGATGCCGGTAATCTCGGTGACCAGGCCGGGCACGGTCACGAACTCGGGCAGGGCGATGAACGAGGAGAACCGGTCGACTTCCACCCCGTTCACGAAGCGCACCGCGCCCAGCTCCAGCGGCACGTGGCCTTTCGGGATGAACTCAAAATCCAGAACCGTGTAGTCGGAGAGGAACGGCATGGCAGCGGAGGCGGTGAGCGTGACGGCTTCGGGGTCGGCGGCGTAGAGCTTGCCGGTTTTGAGCAGGGCCGCAAACGCCTTGGCTTTGGCTTCGTCGTCGGCCTTCTTCTGCTCGGCGGCCAGGGCCTTGGCCAGCACCGCCTCGTACTCGGCCTGGGTGCAGGGCTCGGCCCCGTGGGGCAGCTCCAGCAGCTGGCCCGGCAGCTCGGCGTACTTGAAAGGGGGCTGCTCGCCCTTTGTCATTTTCTTCTGCCCGTTGCGCCACTGCAGCCAGTCGGTGCTGGGCGTGCTCAGGTCGCGGCGGTAGGTGGCGGGGCTGCGGTACACGAAGCCGTGTTCCAACTCCGTGACCTGCGCCAGGCGGCCGTCGGCGTGGCGGAAGAAGTACTCCTTCTTCCACGCGCACGGCTTCTTGTCGGTGCCCACCAGGTCGAGGCAGAGGTTCGAATGCAGGACGTGGTAGCTCATGGGGAAATGCCAGCAGACAGGTGGAATACAAGGCGTGGCGCTAGGGCCGAAAAAGCCCCCTCCCCGGGGGAGAGGGGGCAAATGGGATTAGGCGACGTTGGCCAGCTGGTGGGCGGCGTTCATCTTCTCTTCGCGCAGCACGTCGCTGGGCGTTTTCGGGTCCATGCCCAGGCGGCGCAGGCGAGCCGCCGTTTCTTCCCCGAGCAGCTCCTCGTTCTGGTGCACGAAGTCGAGCAGCTCCTGGGCATCCTGCTGCCGCTCCTGCTTGCGGGTGGGGATGGTGGTGCGCAGCCCGTCGATAGCCTGGTTGGCGCGGGCCTGCGTCAGCTTGTGGATGTTGAGCAGCATCTTCGACTTCTCCGAGCGGCGCACCACGGGGTGGTTGAGCAGGGCAATGATTTCCTGCTTTTGGGCCGCTTCGGCTGGCGTCTCCCCGTTGGGGTAGCGTTCGGCCGCCGGAGCTACGCCCTCGGCATCGATGCTGGGCATGTCGGGCAGCTGGCCGACGTGGGCCGGGGCGGGCTCGGCAGCGGGTGCCTGAAACGCATTGACCGCCATCGGGGCCGGCGCTTGCTCGGCGACGGGCGCGGGCTCTGCCACGACCTCGGCCGACGTGCCCAGGTCGGGCAGGGCCACCGGCTGCGCGCCCTTGAGCGTGTCCAGCTCGGATTCGTCGAGCATGCCCAGGCCGCAGATGGAGAGGGTGGCGCGGCGCTTGGCCTTGGTTTCGGCCTTCATGTAGGCATTGGCCAGGGCCTCGCCCTTGAGCCCCTCCAGCACCACGGCCCCGGTCGAGGCATCGGTGCGGCCCTTCTTGTCCCGCACGTAGGCCGTGACCACCAGCAGGCCTGCCGGCTGGGCGGTTTCGAGCTTGGTGACGCTCACCCCGTTGAGCTTGCGCAGCTGCTCGGTGCAGGACTTGGTGGCGTACATCACCTCCTTGCCCGAGAGGCGCAGGATTTGAAACGGCTGGGTGTGGGGGTTGAGCTTGAGCGATTCGCAGAGCTGCAGGTAGTAGGCCACGCGGGCGGCGGGGTCCATTTTCGACAGGTCGCCGGCCAGCACCAGCTTCTCAATGGTTTCGCGGGAAACCGTGGAGGCCGTCGAACGAGCAGCCACGGCGGGGGTATTCGAATTTTCAGACATCTTTGTGGCGGGAAATCGTTGATTGAATGGCCCGCGGGTGGCACCCCGCGGGTCGTTTGCGTTTTAGCGGGCCGCTACCCGCGGGGCCGGGCGCTCGGGGTCGTGCTGCAGGTAGGCGCGGCGCTGGCACGAGGCCAGCAGCAGCACGGCGAAGAGCAGCACCCAGAGCAGGTGGTCGGACTCGGCTTGGCGGCGCACGTCGGCGACCATCTTGGGCAGCGGGCCGGACCAGGTGAAGACGGGGACTTTCATGGGGCGCTAGAACAGCAGGCAGTAGATCAGGATCAGGCAGCCCACAGCCGCCAGGGCGCAGCCGGCGGCAAGGCCCAGGGCGCGGTTGAAGCGGCGCTCGGCGCGGTGGTAATCGAGTTCGGTGGGCATGGCGGTGGGATCAGGAAGCGATGCGGAGTGAGCTGTTGCTGGCGAGGGCCTGACGCTGGCTGTAGTCCTTGCAGCTTTCCCGCGAGTAGAGGCACTTCTTGCCGTCTTTGCGGTAGAGGACTTTGCCCCGCTGCGGCGTTTTGCTGCGCTGCACCAGCAGGGTGGAGCGCGAAATGCCGAGGATTTGCAGGGCCTTCTCCGTATCGACCCACTGGTCGGCATCCTGCCGAATCGCGTCGATGTCGCGTTGCAGCTTGGCGCACAGCCGCTCCAGGGCTGCGATGCGGGCGCCATACCCGTCCAATTCTTCGAGGGTGGTACTCATGGTCAGTAGGCGACAGAAAGCGGGGCGTCATCCTCCTGCATGGCCCGGGCCACCTCGATGTCAGCGATGCGGAAATCCACTTCCTCGGTGAGGTGCGGCTTTTGGCGCTTCACCGTGCGGCCCACCCGGCGGATTTCATCCAGCGGAGCGAAGCGCGTGAGGTGACCGGGCAGGTGCTGCGAGTCGACCTCCTTCAATTCGATGAGGTTGACCGGGCCGATGGGGGCGGCAGACGCGTTTGAGGAAGTGATGCGGAGATGATTCATTATCTTTGCGATGCGTGATGGGTGACTCTGCGGAGTTGTCCAGGAGCCCTCGGTTGGTAGCACAGCCGGGGGCTTTCGTGCTTTTAGGCGGCCCGCAGGTATTGAGCCGTGCGGCGCGGGTAGCGCACCAGATCGCCGTCGGCGTAGTCCTCCACCGCCAGCTCGGTCAGGTGGGTAGGAGCGGGGCCGAAGAAGACTTCCCGCACGAAGTCGGGGGCATGCTCCGTGGCTAGGCGCAGGGCCGAGCCCGTGTGGCCCGCCACGTACAGGCTCAGGCCATCCGGGGTGCGGGCATAGCCCAGCAGCGGCACCGGCGGCAGCAGCACACCGGTGGTGGCGCACCGAACGCTGAGCAGGTCGCCTGCACCGAGGCATTTGAGGGAGAGGGTGGCGCCGTCAGGTAGCAGCTGACGACGCACGGCGGTGGAGTTCTTTTTCACGATGCGTGATGAGTGAAGGGGTTGGAAATGAATTAGGCGGCCGGCTGCAGCTGCTCAGCTTGCCACTGGGCGAAGCCGGCCGGATTGGTTTCGCGGGCGAGGGTTTCGACAGCAGGCCAATACTTCGAAGTGGTGTTTTCGAGGTTCACCACGCTCGAGAGGGTACCGGGGTATTTGCACCCGGTTAGCTGCGAAAGCCGCTTGATGAAGCCGTCGGGCATCATAGCCCGGATGCTCAACGGAGGTGCTTGATTTTCCTTAGCCATTTCTAGAGGTGGCGTATATTGCGCCTGTTGTTCTTTTTCTTCTTCAAATCTCTAGATATCTCTACGGAATGTCAAGAGATGTGAAGAATAAAATCTAGAAATATATCGAATGCCTGAAGATAGCTCTGTGCATCAGCGTATTGCAGAAATGATCAAAACGCTGGCAGACGGCAACCAATCGGCTTTTGGGCGGGCTGTGGGCATCGCCACCGGCACTCTGGCCGGATTCATTGGGGAACGCCAGGTAAAACCTGGGTTCGAGATATTGCAGAAGATCGGCCGGGCGTACCCTCAGGTGCGCTGGGAGTGGCTGATGTTCGGAGAGGGGAGCATGCTGAAGAAGGATGACCCCGAGGTGCAACTGCGGAACATGCTCGTACACGCAGATGCTCTTTCTAATAATGAGCTGGCGCAGAAATACGAGGAGTTGATTCGGCGGGCATCAGAATCCCTTGACGAGCCCCGAGTGGTGAGCTCTGAGGAAGGCGACACCATCATTGCTCCTGTAGTCAACTACAAAGCGGCCGCCAACTACGCGAGTGGCTACAACAGCCAGGAGCACCCTGAGCAGCTCGATGTGATGAGCTTCCCCAAATACATGGTCCGGGGCAGCACCCACACGGTATTCCCTGTGGTGGGCGACTCAATGACGCCCACGTTCCTTAACCGAGATTACGTCTGGTGTCGCTTCATTCCGAAAAGCGACTGGCGCTACCTCTCCCGTAGCCTGGCTGACAGGAAGGTTTATGTGGTGGTAAGTAAGCCAAACGGCCTACAGATAAAACGTGTGAGTCTTGATGGCACCGACTGCCTGCGCTGTGAAAGCGACAATCGGCAGCTAAATCCACCATTTACCCTGGAGTTCGACGAGATAGAGCAGATATGGGAGGTGCAGTGGCGCATCACCAATAATTTCGAGAGCCTAACCGATACGCTTGGTGATAAGGTGAATTCGCTCGAAGACAAATATGAAATGCTAAATGAGCAGGTAATGGCACTGCTGCGCGCAAATAATCTCCCTATTGTTAAATAATTAATTAAAAATAATTATGGCGTTTCGATTTCGGAAAAGCTTTAAAATTCTGCCGGGGGTAAAAATTAATGTGAGCCCCAGCGGATTTAGCACTACCATTGGCGGCCGCGGGGCCAGCTACAATATCAACCACCGGGGCGGCAAGACAAACGGCGTGCCGGGCAAGCCGTCGAAACTCGCTGCAGGCTGTTTGTGGCTGGTCGCCGGCCTTGGGCTCGTGTTCGCTGGAATCATCGTTTGGCTGGTGGCCTTCGATCATGGTCGCCCGCCATACAAACACCCCGTTATCGTGAAGGGGCAGGGCGTACACGCCAGGCGATACGCTTCTACCGAGTCCCATTCCGACGTGGTAGGCGCCGTATCCACTGGTGACACGCTGGAATTGGAAGGAATGGAGGGGAAGTGGTGCCGCGTAAATTCTTACGACCCCAAGTCGCCGTTGCGGGATAAAGGCGAGGTGTATGTATTGCGGGAATATTTAATAATTCCCGATTCCACCTTAAAGGCCGTCGGGGCTATTTATTAAAATGCCCGCCACATTTAAAATAGTCCTGGCCGCCAAGGCCGACAGCGACGGCCTCTTCGATGTGCGCCTGCGCATCACCGTAAACCGCGTGGTGCGCTACCTCAACACGGGCGTGGCGGTGAAGGCGAAGGACTGGAACGCAAAGGCCACCACCGACCGCGAGAACTGGATCAAGGGCAGCAACCACGACCACTCCGACCACAACGACACACTCTTCGCCTGGCTGCGCCGCGGCAAGAAGCTGGCACAGGCGTACCCGGATTGGTCGGCCGACCAGCTGAAAGCGGCGCTGAGCAACGGCGACCTGGACCCCGCGGCCCCCGACTTCTTTGCGTTCTGCCGCCGCCGGCTGGCGCAGGCCCAGGTGCAGGTCGACGACGTGCACCGCCGCGGCAAGGGCGCGCAGCTGCTCAGCCAAGGCACCATCGACAACCGCAGCCAGGTGGTGGAGGAGATGGCCAAGTGGGCCGCCCGGCCGCTGCCCGTGCCCCGGCTGACGGCCACTAAAATCAAGGCCTACGAGGAGTACCTGCTCAACGAGGTAGGTAACAAGGCCAACACCGTCACCAAAAAGCTGGGCATCCTGCGTACACTCATCCGCGACGCCATCCGGGCCGGCCTGCTCACGCCCGACAAGGACCCGATGGCGCTCTACGAGTTTCCCCGCTCCAAAGTAAAACGCGTCTGGATGAGCCGGGAGGAGGTCGAGGTGTTGGCCGAGGCCGAGCTGACCCCCACCCAGCACGCGGCCCGCGTGGTGTACTTCCTGCAGTACTACGCCCACGGCTCGCGCATCGGCGCCATCCTGCGCCTGAAGTGGAAGGACCGCCGCGGCGGCCGCGTGTACTTCCTCGTCGACAAGGGCACCCGCATCAAGGACGTGGAGGAAACGCCCGAGCTGGGCGCCCTGCTCGACAGCCTGCGCCCGGCCGGCGGTCCGCCTGACCCAGAAGCCTACGTGCTGCCCTACCTGCCGGCGGACTTCGAGCGGCTGCACCCCAAGCAGCAGCTCTACCAGACGCGGCTGGCCATCTCGCGCATCAACGCCGCCTTGGGCCGCGCCAGCGGCAGCCTGAGCCTGGGCAAGAAGCTCACCTCGCACGTTGCCCGGCGCACGCTGGCCACCTTGTCGGAGCGCATCCTGGGCGGCGACCTGCGCCAGGTGGGTGGGTTGCTGGCCCACACCAACACGCGCACCACCCAGATTTACCTGCAGGACCTGGACACCCACACCGTCGACGAGGCGGCGCGCACGGTGTACCAGGCGTTGTCAGGTAAAACACAGGTAAAACAACACCCCGCCACGGGCGCGCAAACACCGCCTGGCGACGGGGCGGAAAATCCCGCAGAAAGCCCCAAAAAAGCAGCCTCCTAAGCAATCACCGCTTACCGTTGCGTGAATGTTATAGTAGGTGCTCGATTTCTGCTACGTAACCCAGGGTGCCGGGGCGGTGGCGGCGGAAAAGTGGCTGGGCCGCCAGGGCCTGGATGCCGCCCGCTGCGGCCTGGCCAAAGTGCCCCACCTGACCGATTTGTACGCCCTGTTCGTCGACCGCTCGGCTGACGCAGGTCTGGGCTACCGAGGCCTGGTGCGCGACGCCGAGGCTTCCAACGACGTGCAGCTTTCGGCCGTGCCGAAGGGGGAGGAGCCGGTGGCCTACCTGTCGTTTAACCGCAACGGCTACAGCACGTACTGCCGCGTGTACCGCGAATACTGGGATTGGGTGGCCCGGCGCAACGCCGAGCGCTACCAGAACACCGTGCAGCACGGCAAAAACTACGACGCCAAGAACATGCTGCACGTGTTCCGGCTGCTGCAGATGGCCGAGGAAATTGCCTTGCACGGCCAGCTGCTGGTGCGGCGCCCCAACCGCGAGTTTCTGCTGCAAATCCGCCGCGGCGAATTCGAGTACGAGGCCCTGGTAAGCCAAGCCGAGGAGCTGGTGAAGCGGGTCGAGGCGGCCTTTGCCGACTCCCCTCTGCCCGATGAGCCCGACCGCCGCGCCGTGGAGCAGCTGCTCATCCAAACTCGCCGGGAATTTTACGCCGGCCGCCAATAATAAAGGACCCCGCGGGGTCCTTTATTATTTACTTGAAAACCGGTCCTTACCTGCTGAATAGCAAGATGCTATTAACGCGGCGAAACCGAATATTATTGGGCGCCGGCGGGGCTAAAACCGCGTAGTGCGCGGGGTGGCCCGCAGGCTGTGCGTAGCGGCTTTGGCGCGCTTCAGGTGACCCGCTTTGCTGCGGCGCTGGCGCTTGGAGAATTTGGCCCCCTTGTATTTCTTATACACCGGGCGGTGAGTAAAAACGCGGCCCTTCATTTTGGCGCGGGCGTAGGCACTGGGGCGGCCCGCTTCAACCGGCGAGGCAATGGTGCCCACGAGCAGGGCAAAACACAGCAGCAGAATCCTGATCATGGGCGAAAATGTTGGGGGTGACGGATCAAACTTGGGTTGCCACCTGAAAATGTTGTGCCATTTCCCGGCCCGGCCCCGGTAATTAATTTCCCGAACTACCGTCCGCCGGCCCATGAAACCGCGGTAAAAATAATTATAACCTCTGTTGTTCAGGTGGTTAATGCTTAGGGCGGGCGCGCTTCATTTTTTTAATTTTTAGAAGCCGATGGTAACCAGGCAACCGATAATTGGCGCCGGAGGCCTAAGTCATTCCGGTATAACCGGGCTGATTGTCCTGAATTTATTCCGAAAAATATTCGGCAGGTCCGGCTAAAGCCGGGGAATTTTCGCCGGCTATTGTGGAAAGCCCCGCTGGGCCGCATCCACTGGAAACGACTGCTCCCGCCCGGCTGGCCACCGGCCGGGGCAGGCCGACCTCCGCGCCCGTTTCCACCGTTGCTTATGTTCCGACCTGTACTTCTCGGCCTCCTCGGCGTGCTCTTTTCCGTCGTTGCCCACGCCCAGCAGCCCCTGGCTCAGGCCCGCCAGACCAGCTTCCTCACCAAGGTTTTTCGCCTCACCAACGAGCAGGCCCGCTACCTCTACGAGCACGACCTGCGGGGCGCCCGTCCCGAGTTCTTCCGGCAGCCCGTCGACTCGTTTCCCACCGACAGCGCCTACCGCCGCCCGCGGCGCCCGCTGCCGCCCGGCTACTACCTTGTGGCCCACACCGAAGGCCCGGAGCTGGTGTACTGGCTCCGCTCCGAAACCGACCGGCAGGTGCTGGTGCTCGACAACCAAGTCGACCTGACCCTGCTCGTGCGCGACTCGCTGGGCCGGCTGCTGCCCGACGCGCAGGTGGCGCTGGCCCGGCGCCGCGTGCCCTACGACGCCGCAACCGGAACCTACCGCCGCCCCCGGGGCGGGCGCGCGGGCCTGCTGGCCGTGAGCTACCGCGGGCGCACCACCTACCACGCCCTGAAGCAAACCTTCCCGTACGCCCGCGACGAGTACGGCGAGGCTCCCCGCTGGCGGCGAACGTCCGCGGCGCTGCTGCGCGGCGGGCGGCGCGTGCTGTTCGGCTTCCCGCTGGGCTACCTCAGCCGCCCGGTGCGCCGCTTAGTTGGCGACCTGCGGCAGGCCTCTTACGTGACTACCGGGCCGGTTGGGCTGCTGCGCTCGGTGTTCAGCGAGGACGTGCGCGAGGAACGCCGGCAGGACCGGGCCAACGGCTACCGCAATACCGGGCGCGGCCGCCGCGAGTGGACCAGCTACGTGGCCTTCAGCAAGCCCCAGTACCGCCCCCGCGCCGACACCCTGCAGCTGAAGGTTCGCCTGCTGCGCCGCCCCGATGGCCGCCCGGCCCGCCGCCGGCTCACGCTGTGGCTGGGCGGCAGCGCGGGCCAGGATAAAAAGCTGGCCGTGCTCAAACCCCGGCGCCCCGGCACCTACCAGTACGCCCTGCCCCTCACCGACACCCTGGGCCTGCGCGCCGATACCTACGTGCAGCTGCGCCTGGCCACGCGCCGCGGCATGACCCTGGCCAGCGGCCAGTTTCGCCTGGCCGACTACGAGCTGAAAAACACGCGCTACGCCCTGCGCGTGGGTGAGCCGGAGCACCGGCGCGGCGCCCCGCAGGCCCTGATCATGCGCGGCACCGATGCCAACGAGCTGAACCTTGCCGACGCCCGCGTACAGCTCAGCCTGGTACCCGTCGGCGCCCCCGGGGCCTTCGCCGGGCGGCAGCTGTTCGTGCCCGACACGCTTTGGCGCCACGCCGGCCCGCTCGCCGCAGCAGGGGAGACCCGCCTGGAAGTGCCGGCTGCGCGCTTTCCGGCGGCCGACTTCCGCTACGAGGTGCACGCGGCCTTTCTGAACGCCGACAACGAGCGGCACCGCCAGACGGTAACGGTGCCCTTTCGCTACGACCCCGGCCAGCTGTCGGTGACGCTGGCCGGCGACTCGGTGCAGCTGCGCTACCTGTACCTGGGCCAGTCGCGGCCGCACCGGGCCCGGCTGGAAGTAGCCAGCGGCAGCGAGCTGCAAGCCGGCCCCGCGAGGGCGACGCCGGTGCGGCTGCCGCTCACCGTGCCCCTCGATGCCCGGGCCACCGACTACACCCTGCGCGACTCCCTGGGGCGCCGGGCGGGCCTCGAGCTCAACGAGCAGAACGCCGGCCTCGCGTTGCGCTCCGAGCGCACCGCCGACTCCATCTTCCTGGCCATCGACAACCCGCGCCGGCTGCGGTTCTGGTGCTACGTGTACCGCGCCAACCGCCTCGTGTACCGCCGCTACGCCGGGCCCGACTGGCAGCTGGCCCTGCCGGCGCGCACCGCCGAGCCCTGGTACGTATCGGTGCACTACCTCTGGGGCGAGCAGATGCAAAGCCGGGAGTACAACGTGCCGTTGCACCAGCGCAACCTGCTGATCCATTCCGATATGCCCGCCGTGGCCTACCCCGGTCAGCGCCTGCAGCTCAACTTCACTGTAACCGACGGCGCCGGCCGCCCCGTGCCCCAGGCCGACCTGACGGCCTATGCCTACACCAGCAAGTTTGACCAGGCCGCGGCCCCGGCTCTGCCCGGTTTCGAGCGGCCCCTGCGGGGGCGGGCGTCGTTGCGCCGCTTTCGGGTGGAGGCGGCCGGGTTCGAGAATGCGGCCGACCAAACCCGGCACCAGCCCCTGCGCTGGCGCGAATGGGCACCCCGCCTGGGGCTCGACTCGCTGCGCTTCTACCAGTTTCTGTATCCCGAGTTCGGCCAGTTTCACGAGTACCACCCGGCGCCGGGCGGGCTCACGCAGCTAGCCCCGTTCGTGGTTGATTCGGGGCGGGTGCGGCCGCCCATTGCGGTGTATGTCGACGGCGTGCCGGTGTACGTGCGCGACGTGAACCAGCAGGACCCCTACAGCTTCGTGGCCGACAGCGGCTACCACACCGTCAGCATCCGCACGGCCCGGCACCTGGTCACGCTGCGCGACGTGTACCTGCGCCACCTGCACAAGCTCACGCTCAGCATCGACGTGAACCAGCGCTGCCAGGAGCTGGCGGTGGAGTCGCGGCCGGTGTTTCTGGCCCAGGAGCAGTTTACGCTCAGCCGCTCGCTGCTGATGGTCGACGACCACGTGCCCATCGGCACCCTGCTGCGCCAGGGCAACCGCCTGCAGGCCCTGGCCCAGCCGGCCTACGGACGGCCCCGGCTGGCCGGCCCCTTCCGCCCCGACTCGGTGCTGCTGCGCCAAGCCGACGGGCTGCGAGCCAAGTTCGTGTTCGAGCCGCTGTTTCGCTACAGCGTGCAGCCCGGCCTGCTCAAGCTGCGCAGCATCGAGCCCACGGCTTTTGGCCCCCTCAGCGGCTACGGCTTTCCGGCCGGGCTTCCGCTGGCCGGTTTCGCCCATACCGAAGCCGCGCTGCGGCCCGCGGGCGCCGCCAGCGGCAACGGCCGGAACTCCCCGCTGCGTTTCGCCTTCGACAGCTACTGGAATCCCCGGCTCACCGTTCCCGAGCAGACCCCGGCCGGTCAGGGGCGGCTGGAAATCCGCCTGCCCGACCGTCCGAAGCCGGATGCCTGGCCGCGGGCACATTTCCTGCTGCTGACCCGGCCCGCTGCGCCCGGCTTTCAGCGGCTGCAGCCGGGACTGGGCACGGTGCACGCGCTGCCCCCCGGGCGCTACCGGGTAGCCGTGCTGCTGGCCGACAGCTCCCTGTGGCTGCCGACCGAATTGGTGGAGGTGCGCGCCGACGGCGTAACGTACCTGCAGCTGCGCGCCACCGATTGGCAGCCGCCCGGCCCCCGCGGCCGCAGCATCGGGCAGCTGGTGCGCCGCCTGGCCGCCGCCCACGCGCGGGAGGAAGCCCAACCGGCGCGCCGGGAAATCAACGTGGCGCGCCCCGTCACGGCGCCGGGCCACTGGGTCGCGCTGAGCGGACAGGTTACTGACCGCCGAACCGGGGAGGGCCTGGCCGGCGCTACGGTGCTGGTGAAAGGCACCACCATCGGGGTGTCAACCAACGCCGACGGCAGCTACTCCCTGACGGTGCCGCCCAATGCGCGGGCGCTGATGATTACCTCGGTCGGCTACCTGGCCGTGGAGCGCGCCATCGACGGCACTACCGTCAACGTGTCGCTGGCCGGCGACACCAAGCAGCTGTCGGAAGTGGTGGTGACCGGGTACGGGGGAAGGGCAGTAAGAGACATTACCGGTTCGGTAACCGTGGTCAGTTACGATGCGGCGCTGCAGGGGCGCGTGGCCGGGGTGCAGATTACCGGCGGCGCGCCGGGGGGCGGCATCCGCATCCGCGGGGTCAATTCCCGGGCGGGCGCCGGCTCCCCGCTGATTATCGTCGACGGCCTGCCGTTCGTGGGCCGCGTGCAGGACCTGGACCCGGCCGCCATTGCCAGTGCGCAAACCCTGACGGGGGCGTTGGCTACGGGCATTTACGGCAGCCGGGCCGCCAATGGCGTCATCATCATCACCACCAAAGCGGACTCGCCCGAGCGCCTGGCCCAGGCGACGGATCTGCTTGCCGGCAGCTCGGCCCGCGACCCGCGCCTGGCGCTGCGCCGCCGCTTTGCCGACGTGGGCTGGTGGCAGCCTACGCTCGTGACCGACGCCCAGGGCCGCGCCCGCGCCACCATTACCCTGCCCGACGACGTGACCGGCTGGGATGCCTTCGTGCTGGGTTCCGACGACCGCGGCCGCACGGGCAGCGCCACCGGCCGGCTGCGCTCCTTCAAAGCCCTGCTGGCCGAGCTGGCCGTGCCGCGCTTCCTGGTGGCCGGCGACCGGGTGCAGGTGCTCGGCAAGACTCGCAACTACCTGCCCGATAGCGCGCAGGTAACCACCGCGTTTCGCGTGAACGGGGCCGAGCTGCGTCGCCGGCAGCACCGCGTGGCGGCCGCAGCCCTCGACACGCTGACGGTTACCGCTCCCGCCGCCGACTCGCTGCAGCTGACCTTCGGCCTGACGCAGGCCAGCGGCTACCAGGACGGTGAGCAGCGCCCGATTCCGGTGCTGCCGGCCGGCACCCGCGAGCAGGTGGGCACGTTCCTGACCTTGGCCGCCCCCGACACCCTGCTGCAGCTGCCGGCCTTCGACCCGGCGCTGGGAACGGTGACGCTGCGCCTGGAAAGCGACCCGCTGCCGGCTATCCTGTCGGAGATTAGGCACCTGCAGGCCTACGCCTACCTCTGCAACGAGCAGGCCGCATCCAAGCTCAAAGCTCTGCTGCTGGAGCAGCGCATCCGCGGGCTGCGCGGCGAGACCTTCCAGGGCGAGCGGCAGGTCAACTACCTCATTCGCAAGCTACAAAGCGGCCGCCGGCCCGAGGGCCTTTGGGGTACCTGGCCCACGTCGTCCGGTAGCGGCTGGGCTACCGCGCACGTGCTGGAAGCCCTGCTGAGCGCCGAAGCAGCCGGTTTCCGGGTGGCCCTCGAGCGCGACAAAGTGGGGCAGTACCTGCTCGGCGAGCTGGATGCCAGCCTGGCCGCGGGTGGCGCGCCCGGCCCCGCCGGCCGGCGCTACTTCGGCACCCCCGACGACCCGCTCCGCCTGCTGCAGCTGCTGCACCGCCTCGGAACCCCGGTTGATTACCGCACCTACCTCGACCGCCTGGCCCGCCGGGAATCCGGCCGCCAGCCCCTCGACCGCTACCTGGCCCTCACCGAACTGCGCCAGCAACTGCGCCTGCCCTATCAGCTGGATACCCTGCGGCGCTACCGGCTGGCCACGGCCGTGGGCGGCGTGCGCTACGACGATACCCTACGCCCGGGCTTGTACTACCGGCACCTGCTGGCTTCGGCGGTGGGCAGCTCGCTGCTGGCTTACCGGGTACTGCGCCGGCACGGCGGGCACGAGGCCGAGCTCACCCGCCTGCGCGTGTATTTGCTGGGGCTGCGCAGCGCCGGCCACTGGCGCAGTACCTACGAGGCCGCGCAGATTCTGGAAACCATCGGCCCCGATCTGTTTGCGCCCGGCTTGCCGGCCGCCGCGGCCCGGGTAGAGCTGAGCGGCGCCGTCAGCCAGCACGTAACGCAGTTTCCCTTCGAGGTCCAACTCAGCCCGACCGGGGCGGGAGTAAGCCTGCGCAAGCAGGGCACGCTGCCGGTGTACGCCAGTGCCCACCAGGTTTTCTGGAATCCGGTCCCGGCTGCCCGGGCCACGCCATTCGGCGTGAGTACCACGCTGGCCGGGCAGGCCGGTACCCGGGTGAAGCTGCGGGCCGGGCAGCCCGCCGAGCTGGTGGTAACGGTGGAAAGCGCGGCTGAGGCCCGCTACGTGCTGGTGGAAGTGCCCATTCCGGCCGGCTGCTCCTACGGCGACCAGGCGCTGGGCAATTCTTTCGAGGTGCACCGCGAGTACCTGCGCCACCAGGCGGGCATTTTCATCGACCTGCTGCCCGCCGGGCGGCACACCTTCCGCATTGCCCTGCAGCCGCGCTACCGCGGCCGCTACACCGTGAACCCGGCCAAGGCCGAAATGATGTACTTCCCCACCCGGTTCGGCCGCTCGGCCAGCAAGCAGTGCGAGGTGGAGTAGGGGCCGCCCGGCATAAAAAAGCCGACTTCGGGCGGCAGCGGCTTTTTTATGCCGGGCCGGCTGCGGACCTTGCCCGGAACTTATCCCCGGAATAATGACCCAAGAACCAGCTCTGCTTACCGCGCAAATCCGCGCCGCCCTGCTGGGCCTGGCCGTGGGCGACGCGCTGGGCGTGCCCGTGGAGTTCGAAAGCCGCGCCCGGCGGAGCCTCGACCCCGTGGTAACCATGCGCGGCTACGGCACCCACCAGCAGCCCGCCGGCACCTGGTCCGACGATGCCTCGCTCACGTTTTGCCTGGCCCAGGCCATTGCCGACGGCTTTACCCTGCAGCTAGCCGCCGACTACAGCTGCCGCTGGTACTACGACAACCTCTGGACGCCCCACGGCTCGGTATTCGACATCGGCGTGACCACCCGCGAAGCGCTGGGCCGTCTCCACGCCGACCCCACCCTGTTGCTGGCGGGCCGCCGCGATGAGTACAGCAACGGCAACGGCTCGTTGATGCGCATTCTGCCGCTGGCGTTCTACGGAGTTGATTGGCCGTTGGCCAGCCGGTTTCAGCTGATCCACGACGTGTCGGCCATTACGCACGGCCACGTGCGCTCGGCCGTGGGCTGCTGGCTGTACCTGGAAATGGCACGACACCTGCGGGCCAGTTGCCCGCCGCCGGCGGCCTACGAGCGACTGGTAGCCGATGCCCCAGCCCAGCTGCGGCAGCTGAACCTCGCGCTCGACGAAACCGCCCACTTCGAACGTATTGTTAGCGGTGCCCTGCCCGATGTGCCGGTGCAGGACCTCGGCAGCTCGGGCTACGTGCTGCACACCCTGGAAGCCGCCCTGTGGTGCCTGCTGCGCCACGACACCTACGCCGAAACCGTGCTGGCCGCCGTGAACCTGGGCGACGACACCGATACCACCGGCGCCGTGACCGGCGGCCTGGCCGGCCTGTACTACGGCGAAGCCGCCATCCCACCCGAGTGGCGGCAAACCCTGGCCCGCCGAGCCGACATCGAGGCGCTGGCCGCCCGCATGGCAAATACGTTGGCAGCTATCAGCTGAAAATTGCTGGCACAACGCGCCCAAGAAAAGGGCCCGCTGCGGAAGCAGCGGGCCCTTTTCTTGGGCGCGTTGTATGTAACCGTGCTCAGAGCAGGCAGTACGCCTTACTGACAACTGACAACTGACAACTGACAACTGACAACTGACAACTGACTACGCATCCATCACCACGCCCATCTTGCTGAATTTGTCGATGCGCTGGGAAATGCGCTCCTCGGCGGGCACCGCCTCCAGTTCGTCCAGGGTTTTGGTCAGGGTTTTTTTCAGCGCCTGAATCATTTTCTGCGGGTCGGTGTGGGCGCCGCCCAGGGGCTCCTTCACGATACCGTCGACCAGGCCGGCCTTGAGCATGTCGGTGGCCGTGAGCTTGAGGGCTTCGGCGGCCTGCTCCTTGTAGTTCCAGGAGCGCCACAGAATGCTCGAGCACGACTCGGGCGAAATCACCGAGTACCAGGTGTTTTCCAGCATCAGCACCCGGTCGCCAATGGCAATGCCCAGGGCGCCGCCCGAGGCACCCTCGCCGATGATGACGCAGATGACGGGCACCTTGAGCATGAACATCTCGCGCAGGTTGCGGGCAATGGCCTCGCCCTGGCCGCGCTCTTCAGCCTCCAGGCCGGGGAAGGCGCCGGGCGTGTCGATGAGCGTGACGATGGGCTTGCCGAACTTCTCGGCCAGCTTCATCAGCCGCAGCGCCTTGCGGTAGCCTTCGGGGTTGGGCATGCCGAAGTTGCGCAGCTGCCGCTGCTTGGTGTTACGGCCTTTCTGCTGACCGATAAACATCACGGTGCGGCCGTCGAGCTCGGCAAACCCACCCACCATGGCCTTGTCGTCGGCCACCGTCCGGTCGCCGTGCAGCTCGATGAACTTCTGGGTAATGCCCTCGATGTAGTCGAGCGTGTAGGGGCGGTCGGGGTGGCGCGAGAGCTGCACGCGCTGCCAGCGGGTGAGGTTGGCGTAGGTTTCCTTTTTAAGGGCCTTAATCTTGGCCTCCAGCGCCTCAACGGCTTCCGATACGTCGACCTGGCTTTCCTGCGCCAGTTTCTGCATTTCGCGGAGCTTGCCTTCGAGGGCGGCAATGGGTTGTTCGAAGTCCAGGAGCATAGCCTAACGTGGCGGCTGGGGCGCGCCGCGCAGTCGTTTGTTAAACGGTGGGAAATGAAGGAGGGCAAAGGTAAGCGAACGGGCGCAAGCAAGCGCCGGCATTTTTACCGGACCCGGGCTAAAATTTTTGTGGTTGGAAATCAGCTATAACAGCCTTCAAGGGCTGCTTTTCGGGAAAAAGTTTGGCCGGGGTCTTGCAGGAGCCCCCAAAGCCCGCCTACCTTTGCAACGCAATCGGGGAAACGCCCCGGCTATTGCAGCCTGGTTCGGTAGTTCAGTTGGTTAGAATGCCGCCCTGTCACGGCGGAGGTCGCGGGTTCGAGTCCCGTCCGGACCGCAAAAAGCCCCTCAAGCGCAAGCTCGAGGGGCTTTTTCGGTTTTCAGCCCAACTGCGGGGGCGGGGCATCCGCAACCGGCTCGGCCCGGAAAAAAAGTTTGACGTTTAGCAGCTTCACTGCCAACGGACTACGGGTTTTTGGTGGTTGCGGCGGGGTATAAAGGTCGAGCTTGGGTTGTAAATCTGAAGCCGGGCCTTACCTTTGCAACGCTCTAAGGGAAAGCAACTGGTTTTCCCGTCGGCATCTGGTTCGGTAGTTCAGTTGGTTAGAATGCCGCCCTGTCACGGCGGAGGTCGCGGGTTCGAGTCCCGTCCGGACCGCAAAAAGCCCCTCAAGCGCAAGCTCGAGGGGCTTTTTCGGTTTTCAGCCCAACTGCGGGGGCGGGGCATCCGCAACCGGCTCGGCCCGGAAAAAAAGTTTGACGTTTAGCAGCTTCACTGCCAACGGACTACGGGTTTTTGGTGGTTGCGGCGGGGTATAAAGGTCGAGCTTGGGTTGTAAATCTGAAGCCGGGCCTTACCTTTGCAACGCTCTAAGGGAAAGCAACTGGTTTTCCCGTCGGCATCTGGTTCGGTAGTTCAGTTGGTTAGAATGCCGCCCTGTCACGGCGGAGGTCGCGGGTTCGAGTCCCGTCCGGACCGCAAAAAGCCCCTCAAGCGCAAGCTCGAGGGGCTTTTTCGGTTTTCAGCCCAACTGCGGGGGCGTAGACGAAGTGTTGCGGGTAGGTTTGTAGGAGGGAGGTTCAGCAGACCATATCGAGTACCGGGGCCGCGGCGGGCACGGCTCCACCGTGCCGGTGAAAGAAGGCCGCGATTGATTCGGCCAGGCGCTGCTGCTCGGTGGCGTCGGGCTGGGTGTGGGCCGAGCGCGGTACAGACATGTAGAGTCGGGCGCCGTCGCGGGCGGCGTTGCGGTGGATATACACGGTCGTTTGCCAGCGCCGCGCGCTTTCCCATACCTCAAATCCCAGAGCAAGCAGGTATGAATCGTCCATGAATCGGGCAGTGCGGTGAGCCCTGAAGCCGGGCTACCGCAAGTAACGCAACTGCTGCCGGTTAGGATATCACATGATGATGTGAGAAAGCCAAGGGACGCCTTACCGCCAATAGCTCAAGTATCAGGGGGGTATACGCGGCGAGCGGCCGGGGGATTAAGCAACGGGTGCAGGGAAATCATGATGTGGATATAGTTCAATGTGGTTTTATTTGTATTTATTAGAATAGTTAATTTTTATTGCCATGATATTGCTTGTTGACTTGAAATTGTTTTAAATTTGGTAAGGCAAACGCATTTTAGTTTTTCTGGAATATGTCCAAATTTGTACTTCTTTCTGCAGTGCTGTTGGTCTTCAGCAACAGCCTATCCTGCGCTGCTGAGGCAGCCGTTTCCACCCACCAGGACCTCGCCCAAGTGGAGGCCCGGCCCATGCCCCGTAGCGTGCGCGCCAAAACCAAGCACCGCGCCTACACGCCCCGCCCCAGCTTCAAGCGCTACAAAGGGGCCGGCAATGCCCACCGGGGCATCTGGCGGTATTTCCACTAGGCCCGGCCCATTGCGGGTAGCCGCCGGGGAGGAATGGGGCAGATTCGGCCGTTTGCGCATCTTGCGGCCATGAACGTCTATTCCCTCGATACCGGTTTGTTCAAGCTCGACGGCGGCGCCATGTTTGGCGTGGTGCCCAAGTCGCTGTGGAACAAGCTCAACCCCGCCGACGCCAACAACATGTGCACCTGGGCCCTGCGCTGCCTGCTCATCGAGGACGGCAACCGCCTGGTGCTGGTCGACACGGGCATTGGTGACAAGCAGGACGCCAAGTTTCGCGGGCACTTCTACCTGCACGGCGACGATACGCTCACGGATTCGCTGTACCGCCTGGGCTTCGGCCCGGCCGACGTAACCGACGTGCTGCTTACCCACCTGCACTTCGACCACTGCGGCGGGGCGGTGCGGCGCACGGGCGAGGACCGCCTGGAGCCGGCTTTTCCGCAGGCTACCTATTGGTCGAACCAAGCCCACTGGGATTGGGCCGTGCAGCCCAATGCCCGCGAGAAGGCCTCCTTTTTGCAGGAAAACATTCTGCCCCTGCAGGAAAGCGGGCAGCTGCGCTTCCTCGACCCCGCAGCCGGGCTGGCCGACACGCTGCCCATGCTGCACGAGCTGCGTTTCGTGGACGGCCACACCGAGCAGATGATGCTGCCGGTGCTCGACTACCGGGGCCGCACGCTGGTATTCTGCGCCGACCTGATTCCCTCGGCCGGTCACCTGCCCTTGCCCTACGTGATGAGCTACGACGTGCGCCCCCTGCAGACCCTGAGCGAGAAAGAGCAGCTGCTGGCCCGCGCCGCGGCCGAAAACTGGGTGCTGGTGTTCGAGCACGACGCCCAGGTGGAAGCCTGCACCGTGGAGCAAACCGAGCGCGGCGTGCGCCTGGCCCAGACCCTGCGCCTCACCGACTTATAAGCTGCACGGTGGAAGCTGGTTTTACGCCCCTGCGCGGCCTGGGCCTGGCCTTGTCGGGCGGGGCGGCCCGCGGCATTGCCCACCTGGGCGTGCTCGAGGCCCTCGACGAGCTGCAACTGCCCATTGCCCGCCTCTCGGGCGTGAGTTCGGGCGGACTGGCGGCGGTGTTCTACGCGGCCGGTATTCCGCCCCGCGAGGTGCTGCGCCTGCTCACCGACACCCGCTTTCTGCGCCTGCTGCGGCCGGCCTTCGGGCGCGGCCTGGTGCGCGTGTCCATGCTCGAGCGGCTGATTGCGGCCCACCTGCCCGGCAACCAGACCTTTGCCGACCTGCGCCTGCCCGTAACGCTGGCCGCCACCGACCTCGCGGCGGGCGAAACCGTGTACTTCGACGAGGGGCCGCTCACGCCCGCGCTGCTGGCTACCTCGGCCGTGCCGGTACTGTTTCAGCCGGTGGAGTACCAGGGACGGGTGCTGGTGGACGGCGGCCTGCTCAACAACCTGCCCGTGGAGCCGCTGCTCAGTCGGCCCGGGGTAGCGGTGGTGGGCGTGCACACCAACGTGCTCAACCCCGAAGCACCCATCACCAGCCTGCGCCACGTGGCCGAGCGCACGTTTTTCCTGGCTATCGGCACCAACGTGGTAGCACGGCTGGCCCGCTGCGAGCTGGTGCTGCAGCCCCCCGAGCTGCGCCGCTTCAGCGTGATGGACCTGCGCCACGCCGCCGAGCTGTTCGACATTGGCTACCGCTACACTCTGAGCCGGGCCGCCGCGCTGCGGGATTTGCTGGAAAAACCCGCCCCGGCGGCGGATTTTGGCTAATTTTGGGCTTTCCTCCGACCTCTTTCCCGCGCGTATGAACGGCTTCTGGCTGGCGTTTTCGAAGTTTTGGTTTAAGCTCGTCGGCTGGCGCCTGGCCTCCAGCATCCCGCCCGACATCCGGCAGGCCATGATGATTGCCGCCCCGCACACCAGCAACTGGGACTTCATGCACGCCCGGGCCGCCTTTTTCCTGATGCGCCGCAACGTGCGCTTCACCGTGAAAAAGGAGTGGACGGAAATTCCCCTGCTCGGCAAGCTGATGATGAGCTTGGGCGCGTTGCCCATCGACCGCAGCAAAAACAACAGCATGGTTGAGGCCATGCGCGACCTGTTTCAGCAGCACCCCGACCTGATCATTCTCATCACCCCCGAGGGCACCCGCAAGTACCAGCCACGCTGGCGCCGGGGCTACTACTTTGCCGCCCAGGCCGCCCAGGTGCCCATTCTGCTCGGCTACCTCGACTACGCCAACAAGGAAGCCGGCGTAGGGCCCGCCGTATATCCCACCGGCGACTACGAGGCCGACGAGGAGCGCATCAAGGCTTTCTACCGCACCAAGAAGGGCAAGTTCCCCGAAAAGGGCATCCGCTGATTCCGGTTTCACCTGCCGTCCGCCGCTATGAATCGTTTCGTACTGCTGCTGTGCGGAAGCCTGCTCGTGGGTTCCACGGCCTGCGGCACGGCCGGCCCGCCGCCGGGCGCCGAGCTGCCCGTGCCCGCGCTGAGTTTGCCCACGCCCACCGGTAGTTTTGGCGTGGGCCGCACCTTCGGCTACTGGACCGATGCGGCCCGCGGCCGCGAGTTGCCGGTGTGGGTGTATTACCCTACTGCCAAAACCGCCGCCGCCCCGGCCGACAGCGTGCTGCCCCGGCCGGCCTGGGCAGCACGCTACCGCGAGCTGGTAGCCCGCCGCCTGGGTCTGGCGGCCGCCACGGCTTTGCTGAACCTGCGCACCTCCGCCCGGACCGAGGCGCCCGTAGCCGCTACCGCCGAGCCGCTGCCGGTGCTGCTGTTTGCGCCCGGCCTGCACTGGCTGCCCACCGACTACAGTACCCTGCTCGAAGAGCTGGCCAGCCAGGGCTACGTGGTGGTGGCCTGGGCGCCGCCGCAGTTTGCGGGCGTGGTGCAGAACTCGGCCGGGCAGCTGGTCGAAGGCACCGGCAGCCACGACCACCGCGTGCTTGCCGCCGATTTTGGCTTCGTGCGCCGGCAGCTCGGCCAGCTGCAGCAAAACCCTGACAGCCCACTGCGGGGGCGCCTGGCGCTGAGCCGGGTGGGGGCGCTGGGTCACTCCATTGGCGGCGCCGCTACGGTGGGCGCGGCCCTGGCCGACCCCGGCATTGTGGCCGTGGCCAACCTCGACGGCGACTTCGACGGCGCCGAAGTGACGGGCGGCCTGCGCCAGCCCATTCTGTACCTGACCACCGAGCCGCCCGGCTTGCAGGGCCAGCCGGTGGACGCCTGGGACGACGACCGCTCGGAAAAGCGGCGGCTGGGCGTGTGGCAGCAGGTGAAAGCCCGCTCGGCGCAGGCCTACCGGGTGCGCCTGCCGGGGCTCTACCACAGCAACTTCCAGGATGCAGCGCTGCTGCCGGCCGCGGCGGTGCCCGACAAGCTGCGCCAAAGCCGCTTCGGCCCGGCCGACGGCGCCCGCGGCCTGCGCCTGAGCGCCCAGCTGCTGACGGCCTTCTTCGACGCGCAGCTGCGCGGGGCCCCGGCCGACCAGCTGACCGGGTTGCGCGCCGCCTACCCCGAAATTCGCCTGGAAGTCAGCCGGCCCTGAGAGAAAGTGCGCCCAGCCCAGGTCCGCAAGAATCGGGTTGAGCCGGGGGTGGCGGGCGCGTAGCTTTACTTTATGCAAACCTCGCTTTTCCCCGCCGCCGCGGCGCTGCCCACCCCAGAGCTGCTCACCGACTACCAGCGGGTGGCCCACGCCATTCGCTTTCTGGAGGCCAACTTCCGCCGCCAGCCGGGCCTCGACGAAGTAGCGGCGGCCGTGCACCTGAGCCCGTTTCACTTTCAGCGGCTGTTCAGTGAATGGGCCGGCATCAGTCCCAAGCGCTTCGTGCAGTACCTCACGGCTGACTTCCTGAAGGCCCGCCTGGCCGAGTCGGGTAGCCTGGCCGAAGCCGCCGAGGAGGCCGGCTTGTCGGCGCCCTCGCGCCTGCACGACTTGTTTGTGACCCTGGAAGCCGTGACGCCCCAGGAGTTTCGCCGCGGCGGGGCGGGCGTGCGCATTGGCTACGGCGTGCACGACACGCCCTTCGGCCCGGCGCTGCTGGCCGCTACCGGGCGGGGAGTATGCGGACTGGCCTTGCTGGGCGAGGGTGGGGAGCAGCTGGCCCTGGACGACCTGCGCCGGGCCTGGCCCCAGGCCCTCATCGAGCCCGCGCCCGCGGCCACGGCGCCGCTGCTGGCCCGGGCCTTTGCTCCCCGCCCCGGCGACCAGCCCCTGCATTTGCTGGTGCGCGGCACCAACTTTCAGCTGAAAGTGTGGGAGGCGCTGCTGCGCATTCCGGCCGGCGAGCTGGTGAGCTACCAACGCGTGGCTACCGCCATCGGCCAGCCCCGGGCCCTGCAGGCGGTGGGCTCGGCGGTGGGGGCCAACCCCGTGGCCTACCTCATTCCCTGCCACCGCGTCATCCGCAAGGAGGGGGTGCTGGGCGAGTACCGTTGGGGCTCGGTTACCAAAAAAGCCCTGATCGGCTGGGAAATGGCCCGGGCCGAGCGCCAAGCCGCGCAACTTGCGTAGATTGACCGCGGCCCGCCAGCACCCGGGCTGCCGCTGCCATGCCCGAAAAACTCCAGACCCTGCTTTTCATTGCTCTCGGGCTGATTGTGTTCGTGGTGCGCCTGGTGGTGAAGGCCCGCGAAACGGCCCGGCGCGAAGCCCAGGAGCGCGGCCTGGCCCGGCCCGACCAGGTGCGCCCCGAGGCCATGCGCCCCGTGCGCCCGCCCGGCGCCCCCTCCTTCGACGAGCTGCTGCAGCAGATGATGGAGCAAAACCGCCGCGGCCCCGCGCCGGCAGCCGAGCCCAAGCCGGCCCGAGAAGCCCGCCCGGCCCGCTCCCTGGAAACGGCACCCGCCGACCGCAGCCTGGAAGCGCCCCGAACGCCGGCGCGCAGTCTGGAAGCTCCCGCGACGGCGCGCCCGGCCCGCAGCCTCGAAACCCCGGCCTATTCGCGCCCGGCCCGCAGCCAGGAAACCATGCCGCCCACGCTGCGCCGGGCCTCCGAGCTGCCCCGCGTATCGGTAGCGCACGGCCACGAGGATTTCTGGAGCCGGCAGACCGCCAACCGCACGCCGCCCACGCCCACGGCCGCCGAGGTGGCCGCCCGCCTGCGCAACCCCACCGACGTGCGCACGGCTTTCATTCTGGCCGAAGTGCTGCAGCGCCGCTTTTAAGTAGTTGATCAAAAGTAAGCCTACAGAAAAAGAACGTCATGCTTCGACAGGCTCAGCATGACGACCAGATGACTACGGTTATTGGTGCATAACCACTTAGTCAGGCGCAGCAACCAGTAGCAGTCGGCATAAAAACAAGCGGCGCGGCTCCATCGGGAGCCGCGCCGCTTGGCTGTTGCGGTCGATGGAAACGCTACTCCTGAGTGAGGGCGTAGGCCAGCAGGTTGGCGCCCATGCGCAGGGCCGCTTCGTGCTTGTCGGGCGAGTCGCCGGGGTAGGTGCCCAGGTCTTCCCAGCCGTTGCCCAGGTCGCACTCGTAGGTGTAGAAGCACACCAGGCGGCCCTTATAGAGCAGACCGAAGCCCTGGGGGCGCTTGCCATCGTGCTCGTGGGTTTTGGGCAGGCCCTTGGGAAAGGCGAATTTCTGGTGGTAGATGGGGTGGGAGAAAGGCAGCTCCACGAAGTCCAGCTCGGGAAACACCTTTTTCATCTCGGGCCGGATGAACTTGTCGAGGCCGTAGTTGTCGTCGATGTGCAGGAACCCGCCGCCGCTGAGGTAGCGGCGCAGGTTCTTGGCCTCGGCGTCGCTGAAGCTGATGTTGCCGTGGCCGGTGAGGTGCACGAAGGGGTACTGCAGCAGCTCGAGCGAGCCGGGCTCCACTACGGCCTCCTCGGGCGCGATGTTGGTTTTGAGCGTCTGGTTGCAGAAGCGGATCAGGTTGGGCAGCGAGGTTTTGTTGCCGTACCAGTCGCCCCCGCCGCCGTACTGCAGGCGGGCAATGCGGAAGCTGGGCGCCGGGGCCGCCGCGGCCAGGGTCAGCAGCAAAAGCAGGGCCGCGAAAAAGGACTTCATCATAAGTGGCAAAGGGACGCAAAAAAAGCGGAAAGGCCGCCTGCCCGGCAACCCCGCCACAGCCCGCGTTGGTTCCGGCGCAAGCCGCACGAACCGAAAGTCGGGGCCGGCCGGGCGTGCAGCATCAGCGGGGATAACTACGGCGCGGGCGGGGCCTCGGGCAGCAGGCGCCGCAACGCAGCGGCTTCGGTTTCGAGGGCTTCGGCGCGGGCCACGCGTAAGTGATACTCGGCGGCCGCGTAGCCATCCAGCTCGGCGGCGGCCCGCGCGCCGTGGTACCGCAGCCAGTCCCGCATCAGGGGCAGGCGGGCCAGGTCCTCGGACGAGGGAGCCAAGGGCTCGGCGGCCAGCAGCGCGGGCAGGGCCTGCTGCCAGTGCCGGGCCACCACCAGCCGCATGTGCACGCCCTGCAGCTCCCAGCGCAGCTGCCGGGCCAAGTGCTGGCACTCGGCAATGCGTGCCCGCAGCATCTTCGCGTCGGGGGCCGCGGGGGGCGGCTCGGTCGGCGGCGGATACGGGGGGTACCATCCATCGGGCACCAGCTGCCGCAGGGGCCGCAGGTAGCTCAGGGCCTGGCCGCTCATGAAGCGGCGCCCGGCTTCAACGTTGGCCAGCGTGGCGCGGCTCAGCCCCAGGTACTCGCTCAGCGCCTCCTGCGTGAGCCCAAAGTAGCGCCGCACCTCACCCGACGACGACCCATTATAAAACGAACGACGGCCCATGGGCAGTGACTTCGATAGCTGAACTGGATAGGCCTAATATGCGGAATTCATTTCGGGTACTGAAACAAATCTGGGTAAGCCCGAGAATTTGTTTCAGGGGGTGAAACAAATTCTGGCGAAAACTGAAATTCGTTTCAGTCGGCGCAGATGTTGGTTGGGGCTGCCAGCGCGAGTTGATTTCAGACTTTCGAGTCAGTTCAGCTGCCGGCCAAGGTCTGCGGATAGAGCCTTAACCGCTGTTCGTCGTCTGTCATCCTGAGCCGCAGGCAAAGGAGCTTGCCCCCACGTGAACGAGTCGTTGCGGACCCTGCCAGCCTTAGCCTGACGTACGGCACAGCCGAAGGACCTTACTAAGTAGGAACCATGCCAGCCAACCCGTCATCCTGAGCAACGCGAAGGACCTTGGCGCGTCAGAACTGGTCGTTCATCGGTGGCAAGGTCCTTCGCTGCACTCAGAGTGACGGGCAATACAACGAGCCGCTCCAGCGGGGTGGGGCCTTTGGCTGCGTCGACCGGCGGTTCATCTCTGGCTCGGGATGACGGCGGGCGGGAAGCGGCTGAACTGCGCTAGCGCGCCAGCTCGTGGGCTACGTGCACGGTGTGGCAGGCAGCCAGGGCGGCGGTTTCGGTGCGCAGGCGCGAGGCGCCCAGGGTCACGGGCCGGATGCCGCGGCCCAGGGCCAGGCTGATTTCGTCGGGGGTGAAGTCGCCCTCGGGGCCGATGAGCACGCAGCAGCTGGCGGCCTGGGCGGCCAGCCGGGCCAGGTCGGTTCGCTCGCCCTCGGCCAAATGAGCAATGAAGGCGGTGGCCGGGGCCAGCTCGCGCACGAAGGCGGCGAAGTCCGTCAGCTCGTCGAGTTGGGGCAGCCAGGCCTGGCCCGACTGCTTGAGGGCGCTGACGGCTATTCGCTCAAGGCGCTCCAGCTTCAGGTCGCGGCGCTCGGAGCGGGCACAGCGCAGAAACGAGAGTCGGTCGATGCCGATTTCGGTGGCCTTTTCCACCAGCCACTCCATGCGGTCGAGGTTTTTGGTGGGGGCCACGGCCACGTGCACGAAGTAGGGGCGGCGGGCGAGTTGCTGCTCGCCCACCACGCGCAGCTGGCAGCGCTTGGCCTCGGGCTCGGCCACCTCAGCCCGGAACACGCCGCCGCGGCCGTCGAGCAGCTCCACCGCGTCGCCCTGGCGCAGGCGCAGTACCCGAATGGCATGCTTGCTTTCGTCTTCGGGCAGGGTGTACGAGAGGCCGCTAAGGTCGGGGGCGTAGAAGGTGTGGGGCATAGGGGCTAAAGTACAGCAGGACCGATGAGGGAGCACCTACCAAATAGCGTAGCCGCCACCGGAAAGCGCGATAATAAGCCGGCCGCCCTCATTCGTTGGAAGTCCTGAACTTAGTTGCCAGGGCTCAACCGTATCGGCAGCGTCGCCGTGGAGAGTGAGCATCAAGCCGTTTTCGAATTGCAGTTGTAAATCAGCCTGAGCGGAACAGCCCACCGCCGTTACACGCTGCAAATTGATCTGGTGCATGTAGAGAAGAACCAATTCGTCGGTCGTCATGCCTTGAGGGTTCTCATAGGGCCCAAGAGACAACCGAGTATCAATGCTGAGCCATGCGTCTGGCTTACCATCCTGGCGAAACTCGATAAATGGCACCTGGTGCGAAACGCCATAACTCTCCACGTAGGAGTTAAGCAGGATGGATTGACATAGTGCGTTAGCTGCTGCTAAAGACTCTTCGGCAGTGCATGTCATAATTCCCAACGGCTGATGAGCAGTAGAAGCAGTGCCGCTATAAGTGACTTGTAGCGACGCTGCTCCTTACCCCAGCGACTTATTCAGCACCTCGGCCAGGCGGATGCCGGCCTGGGCCAGGCGCTGGCGCACCTGCTCGATGTGGGTAGTGAAGTAAGTTTCGTCGAGGGTGGTGCCGGTGGGGGCTTCGGCGTAGAGCTGGGTGCTGAGCTGGTAGGATTGGAACAGCCACTGCTCCATGCTGTCGCGGCGCCAGATCTTGGCCTGGCGCTTACCGGGCTGGCCGTAGTTGGCGGCCATCTGCAGGTAGGTCAGGCCCTGGGCCTGAAGCAGGCCGCTGTCCCAGAGACGGTGCAGGTTGGTGCCCTTGCCCTGAAACTGCAGCTGAATGGTGTTGCCGCCCTTGTCCTCGGCCCGGCTGATGTGCATGGGCTGGTGAATGTCGCCCACGATGTGCACCACGAACTTGAGGGCCACGCTGCGCTGCTCGCGGGGCAGCTTTTTGTCGGCCAGAATGCGCAGGTTGTCCTGCAGGGCCTGGTAGGCATTGGGCTCGGTCTGGGCCTTAAGCTGCTGGGTGAAGGCGGGAAAGTCGAGGCCCAGCGGCTGGTTGACGAAGTGCCAGGGGCCGGTGGCCTTGTACTCGGGGGTGTTGCGCACGTCGTCGGCCCAGGCCGAGACGTCGGCCAGGGTTTCGGTGCCGAGCAGCTCCTTTACCTGGCGCTGGGCTTTGCGGGAGAGGTGGCGCTCGGCAATCTGGGCCACGGTGCGGTGGCCCTCGGCGCCCCAGGCCCACAGCAGGTGGGGGCAAAGCAGCAGCGCGAGCAGGAAACGGAAGAAAATGGAAGTCATGGCGGGAAAGGCCCTGCCGGCCGCCGAAAACGCTTCGGGGCCAATGGGCGCGCAAGTAGGCGAACAGCCGGGCGGGCCGCAAGTTCTGGCCCCGGAAAAGCCGAAGAATGCAGCCTTGGGGCCCGCAAAAACGTATGAGGGGCTTCGCTCATTCATTCCAAACCCACGCACAACCAATGGCACTACACCTCAAAAAACTCCAGGATCAGGTTATCGTCATCACCGGCGCCTCCAGCGGCATCGGGCTGGTGACGGCGCGCATGGCCGCCCGGAAGGGCGCCAAGCTGGTGCTGGCCGCCCGCTCCGAAGACGCCCTGCGCCAGCTCTGCGCCGAAATCGAGCAGGCCGGCGGCAAGGCTACCTACGTGGTGGCCGACGTAAGCCAGCCCGACGCGGCCCGGCGCATTGCCCAGCACGCGTTTCAGCGCTACGGCGGCTTCGACACCTGGGTCAACAACGCGGGCGTGAGCATCTACGGCAAGGTCGAGGAGACGCCCATCGAGGACATGCGCCAGCTGTTCGAGGTGAATTTCTGGGGGCTGGTCAACGGCTCGTTGGAAGCGGCCAAGCACCTGAAGCAGCGCGGCGGGGCCATCATCAACGTGGGCAGCATTCTGTCCGACCTCACGGCCATCCTGCAAACCATCTACTCGGCCAGCAAGCACGCGGTGAAGGGCTTTACCGACGGCCTGCGCATGGAGCTGGAAATGGACGGCGCCCCGGTGTCGGTGACGCTCATTCAGCCCGCCGCCATTGATACGCCCTACACCGTGCACGCCAAAAACTACATGGAGCGCGAGGCCAAGCACGCCCCGCCCGCTTACGCCCCCGAAACCGTGGCCAAGGCCATTCTGCACTGCTGCGCCACCCACGAGCGCAGCGTGGTGGTGGGCGGCGGCGGCCGCGCCTTCATCGGCATGGAGCACTGGACGCCCGGCCTGCTCGACAAGTTCATGGAAACCGCGTTTGTGAAGCAGGAAAAAGCCGACTACCCGCCGCGCCCCCTGAGCCAGAACGGCCTCGACCGGCCCATGGGCGCGCTGGAAGAGCGCGGCAACTACCCCGGTCACACCCGCGAAACCAGCTACTACACCGAGGCCGTTACCTCCAAGAGCCCGGTGCTGAAAACGGCCCTGGCCGTGGGCGCCGGCCTGGCCCTGGCCACCTGGCTGAGCAAGGCCAAAGGGGCTAACGGTGGGGGCAGCGCGGGCGCCGGCAACGGTCGGGGCGAAGGCGGCGTGGGCAACGGCCGCACTGCCGGCGGCGCGGCCTCGGGCAGCTACGGCGGCTCGGCCCGCACCTACTCCTCGGGGGGCGTCGAGGCCGCGCCCGACTACGCCCAGCGGCCCGACTACAACTCCCAGGCCCGGCACTTCGACCTGCCTTGAGCCTGCCGTGAATCCCGAATCAGCCCAAAAAGCCCCGTCAACCAGCGTTGACGGGGCTTTTTGGGCTTACTGACAGTGAAGCTACGCGAGCGGATTAAGCCTCTGCTTCGAGCAGCTGTTGCAGCCGGCGCTGGTAGCGGCCCATCATCCAGCCGGTGTACCAGCGCAGAAACCAGCGGGGCGGCGCAAAGCCCAGGGCCTGCTGCACCAGCTTTTGCTCGAAGCCCAGCGCGTAGACAAACTCCGTAGTCCCGGGTCCCAGGGAGCGGAAC
This sequence comes from Hymenobacter sp. B81, assembly GCF_044628455.1. Taxonomy (NCBI): domain Bacteria; kingdom Pseudomonadati; phylum Bacteroidota; class Cytophagia; order Cytophagales; family Hymenobacteraceae; genus Hymenobacter; species Hymenobacter sp. B81. Next base: position 720,203 of record NZ_JBIYZW010000001.1, read on the forward strand.
GTGCGCTCCAGGCTCATCCAGTGGGGGCTGTCGGGGGCAGTGGTGCAGCGCACGTAGCGGTCGGGCTCGTAGGCAGCGTACTGCAGCCGGGTGAGCGAGTGGGGGCGCTGGGCCGAGAGGTAGGCGTCTTCGGTGGCCACGGCGCCGAGGGCGGGCTGCGGCGCGTCGAGCAGGGTCTGGTGCACTTCCCGGCGCCAGCTCGCGTCGTTGCGCAGGTCGGCGGCGTAGGCAAACACCCGCGCGCAGGGCCGCTGAATGGTAATGCGCCGCTCCACGGAAACCACCGCGCGGCCGGTACTGGTAGGGTTCATAGCTCGGGGGCGCCGCAGGGGAGAATTGCCGGGGCCGAGGCAAAGGTGCGGGCCCGAGCGGCGGGCTACAACCGCACGATGATGTGAGCCGGGCAGGTGAAGTCCGCCAGAAAAAGCAAGGCTTAAAAAACAAAAAGCCCCGCCGGCAGCTGCCGGCGGGGCTTTTTTATCGGGTTAACTCCGAAACTAAGCGTTGGCTTCGGCGGCTACTTTCGGAGCGCCGGCCAGGATTTCCTCGTTGGCGAAGTCGGCGTACTTCTTGAAGTTGTTCACGAACTTCTCGGCCAGCGAGGCGGCCGTCTTGTCGTAGGCTTCCTGGTCGGCCCAGGTGTTGCGCGGGTCCAGGATTTCGGTGGGCACGCCCGGCACCGCGGCCGGCACTTCCACGCCGAAGATGGGGTGCTTGGTGAATTCCACGTCGCTGAGCTTGCCTTCCAGCGCGGCCGTAATCATGGCGCGGGTGTAGGGCAGCTTCATGCGCGAGCCCACGCCGTACGAGCCACCGCTCCAGCCGGTATTAATCAGCCACACGTTCACCTCGTGCTCCTCCATTTTCTTGCCGAGCATCTCGGCGTACTTGGTGGGGTGCAGGGGCAGGAACACGGCGCCGAAGCAGGCCGAGAACGTGGTTTGCGGTTCGGTAATGCCCATTTCGGTGCCGGCCACCTTGGCGGTGTAGCCCGACATGAAGTGGTACATGGCGTGCGACTTGTCGAGGCGCGAGATGGGAGGCAGCACGCCGAAGGCGTCGGCCGTGAGGAAGAAGATGTTCTTCGGCACGCCGGCCACAGAGGGCTCGATAGCGTTGTCGATGAAGTTGATCGGGTAGGCCGTGCGGGTGTTTTCCGTCACCGACTTGTTGGCGTAGTCCACGGTGTGGGTACCGGGGATGAAGCGCGTGTTTTCGACGATGGCCCCGAAGCGGATGGCGTCCCAGATCTGGGGCTCCTTTTCCTGGCTCAGGTCGATAACCTTGGCGTAGCAGCCGCCTTCGAAGTTGAAGATGCCCGCCTGGCCCGGCATCCAGCCGTGCTCGTCGTCGCCGATCAGGCCGCGGTTGGGGTCGGCCGAAAGGGTGGTTTTGCCCGTGCCCGAGAGGCCGAAGAAGATGGCCGCGTCGCCCTCGGCGCCCACATTGGCCGAGCAGTGCATGCTCAGCGTGTTTTTCTCGTGGGGCAGCAGGTAGTTGAGCACGCCGAAGATGCCCTTCTTCATTTCGCCGGCGTAGCCCGTGCCGCCGATCAGGATCATCTTCTTGGTGAAGTTGAGAATGGCGAAGTTGGGTTGGCGGGTGCCGTCCACGGCCGGGTCGGCCTCGAAGCCGGGGGCGCAGATGATGGAGAAGTCGGGGGCCCAGCTGGTGTCCGCGCCCGGCTCGGGGCGCAGGAACATGTTGTAGCAAAACAGATTGTGCCAGGCCAGCTCGTTGACCACGCGCAGCTTGAGCTGGTAGTCGGGGTGGGCGCCGGCGTAGGCGTCGCGCACGTAGATTTTCTTGTCGGCCAGGTAGGCGACCATCTTCTGGTGCAGCTGGTCGAACTTGTCGGCGTCGAAGGGGATGTTGATGTCGCCCCACCAAACGCTGTCTTCGGTGTTGGCGTCGCGCACCACGAAGCGGTCCTTGGGCGAGCGGCCGGTAAACTTGCCGGTGTCGGCCATCAGGGCCCCCGTGTCGGTGAGGGTGCCTTCGCCATTCTGGAGGGCTTCCTCCACCAGCTCGGCGGGCGTCAGGTTGAGCCGTACCTCTTGGGCCTGGGTGATGCCCAGCGGCTGGAGGCGGTCCAGAGCGGCGGCGGAAGTGCTGGTTTCCATCATAAACAACGCGGTAGGTAAGAGAAGGGAAATGGGAAGTGTGGGAAATGGGGAAATCCGAAGCAAAAATAGACGAAAATCCCGTGCCGTAGCCGCCGGCCTGCGTATTAGTGGCGAGGCCCCGCGCGGGCCGCTTTACGCCGGGGCGAGCCGGGCAGTTGGGAAATTTTGGTTAGATTTACCCGTAAGCCCCCAGCCCCGTACGGCCGCTGCCGGGCTTTTTTGTTTCCCCTCATTCACCTTCCAAACCTCCTTTTTCCACGCACTCATGCAAGTAGCAACTGCTCAGGCGCCGGCGCCAACCCCGACGAGCACCAAGCACCCCCCCGGCCTGTATCTGCTGTTCTTCACCGAAATGTGGGAGCGGTTCAGCTATTACGGCATGCGCGGTCTGCTGGTGCTGTACCTCACCAAAACCGCCGTCGAGGGTGGCCTGGGCATTCCGGAAGCCAGCGCCTCGCTGATTTACGGCTACTTCACCGGCTTCGTGTACTTCACGCCCATCATCGGGGGCTGGCTGGCCGATAAGTACATCGGGCAGCGCCGCGCCATTCTCATCGGCGGCGTAACCATGGCCCTGGCCCAGCTCTGCCTGTTTATGCAGCCGGCGCTGTCGGCCGAGCCCGCCTTCTTCGGCATGCCCTGGCCCACGGCCCTGGGCTTGCTGCTGCTGATTCTGGGCAACGGCTTCTTCAAGCCCAACATCTCCACCATCGTGGGCAAGCTCTATCAGCAGGGCGACCCGAAGCGCGACGCGGCCTTCACCATCTTCTACATGGGCATCAACGTGGGCGCGTTCTTCGCCCCGCTGGTGTGCGGTTTCCTGGCCGAAGACCTGTTTGCCACCAAGACGGTGGTCAACGGCGTGACGCAGATCAGCAGCTACGGCTTCCGCTACGGCTTCCTGGCCGCCGGCATCGGCATGATCCTGGGCCAGCTGGCGTTTAACCTGCTGGGCAAGAAGTACCTCGGCGACGTGGGCCTCTACCCCGAAGGCCACGGCGAAGACAAAACCATTGCCAAGGCTCCGCTGACCAAGGAAGAAACCGACCGCATGGCCGTAATCTTCATCATCACCCTGTTCGTGGTGTTTTTCTGGGCCGGCTTCGAGCAGGCCGGCTCATCGCTGACGCTCTACACCGATAAGTACATCAACCGCGAAGTGTTCGGCTTCCTGATTCCGACTTCCTGGTTCCAGTCGGTCAACCCGCTGTTTATCGTGGCCTTCGCCCCGGTAACGGCCGGCATCTGGCTGGCTTTGGGCCGCAAGGGCAAGGACCTGAGCATTCCGGTGAAGATGGGCCTGGGCATGATTCTGCTCGGCGCCGGCTTCCTGTTCATGGTGGGTGCCGTAATGGAGCGCGGCGGCGACGTGCAGGACCAGACCGTGAAGGCCAGCATCCTGTGGCTGCTTGCTACCTACTTCTTCCACACCATTGGCGAGCTGTGCCTGTCGCCCATCGGCCTCTCGATGGTGTCGCGCCTCTCGCCGGTGGCCCTCACCTCCATGCTCATGGGCGTGTGGTTCCTAGCGCCCTTCGTGGCCCAGATTGCCGGGGGCTACATTGCCGCCTACGTCGAAGAGCTGGGCGCGCTGAAGGTGTTCGGCCTCATTGCCGGCTTCGTGATTCTGGCCGGCCTGGTGCTGATTGCCATTTCCAAGAAGCTGTTCGCCATGATGCACGGCCGCGGCTAAGCCCGCAGGCTGATTCATCGGTACTAAAAAGGCCCTGTCGGACTGCTCCGACAGGGCCTTTTTGCTTGCTGGCCGCTGGGCTGGCGGCATGGTCGGGTTCGTGAAGCCGTTTCCGCCGGGAGCAGGACCATAAAGCGCCGGGGCCAGGCGAGCCGCTCAGAAACCCTTCAGCATGTTGTAGAACGCCTCGGCGTAGGTGTCGCTGATGGGAATGAGCTGGTCGGCAATCTGAATCCGGTTTTTCTCGATGTGGTCGATCTTGTTTAGCGCCACCAGAAAGGACCGGTGCACGCGGGCAAACTCCTGGGCGGGCAGCAGCTCCTCCAGCCGGGCAAAGCTGAGCAGGGTCATGATCTTCTCGTCCCGGGTGTGTATGCGCAGGTAGTCCTTCATGCCTTCCACGAAGAGAATATCACGGGTGGCAACTTTCTGGATGCGGTGGCCCACCTTCAGGAAAATATGCTCCTGCTCTAACTTCGCTTCCGCTTTTTCCTCCTGCTTTGCCGGGACCGGGCGGGGGCTTTGTTCCTGGTACAGGCGTAACACGGCTCGGTAAAACCGCTCGAACGTGAAAGGCTTCAGCAGGTAATCCTTCACCTCCAGGTCATAGGCCTTCAGCGCGTACTGGTCGTAGGCGGTGGTGAGGATGATCATGGGTTTGGGGCTGAGCATCGGGATAAAGCTGAGCCCATCCAGCTCCGGCAGGTTGATGTCGAGAAACAGCAGGTCGGGCTGGTCGGCCGGCAGGTGGCCGGCGGCTTCGAGGGGACTCGCGTAGGTGCCCTTCAGCGTCAGGAACGGGACTTTGCGGATGTATTCCTCCAGGATTTCCTGGGCCAGGTACTCGTCCTCAATGATGCAGCAGGTGAGCTTGTCGGGCATGAGCCGGGGCGTGAAGGCCGTGGATGGTAAGCGTGACGGTAAAGGTGTGGCCCGTGTCCTCAATAGCCAGCGTATGCTGCTCCGGGTACAGCAGCGCCAGCCGCTTGCGCACGTTGGGCAGCCCAATACCGCCGGGTTCTTCCAGCGGATGAGCTGGCTTTTGGGCTATCGGGTTCTGCACGCGGAAGGTTAGGGTGTCTTCCTGGACTTCCACCCGCACGCGCAGGTCGCCGGGAGCCAGGCGGGCGGGACTGTGCTTGTAGGCGTTTTCCAGCAGGTGAATGAACAGCAGGGGAGCAATGGAGCAGGCCTCCGGTGCCCCCTCAATCTGCAGGTCGACCACCGGGCTGCTGCGGTAGCGCAGCTGCTGCAGGCTCACGTAATCCCGCAAATAGTCCAGCTCCCGGGTCAGCGGCACCGTGGCGGCATTCGACTCATATATCATGTAGCGCATCAGCGAAGCCAGGTGCATGACCGCCTCCGGGGCGGCCGGGGCCTGTTTGTACACCAGCGTGTGAATGTTGTTGAGGGTATTGAACAGGAAGTGCGGGTTGATCTGCGACTTGAGGTAGTAGAGTTCGGCTTCCACGGCCTGCTTTTCCAGCTGCTCTTTCCGGATGGTATTGAGCACCAAATGCTCGGTGACCCGGGCCAGCCAGCTCAGGCAGAGAAAGATGGGTACAGTCGCAATCAGGTGCATGAAATAGTGCCCGGAATCGAACGGCTTCTGGTAAAATAGCAGGAAAGGTACCGGCCCGGTCAGGGCAACGGCCCCGAACTGAAGCCAGTAGTCCCGGTCCTTTTTCTGGCCGGAGTACTGGGTTAACAGGTAGAAATGCGCATAAAAGATATACAGGCAGGTCGCGATAAAGGCGGCCGTGGTGCTCCGCCAGTGAACGTCCTTGTCATTATCCAGCTGCAGGCTTACCAACCAGGTGAATAAAAGCCAGACGAACAGGTGAGTCAGGCGGAAGATTCTTTTGACGCGCTCCATACCGCAAAGGTGGCGGTTCCCGCCCGGCCGGGCCCCTCGCCCTCGACCAGCTGGCCGGGCGAATCTACGAGCGGGGAAAAAGAGCCGGCCAGTGCGTTGGCGGAAGCAAAACCCCGCTTGGTCGATTACTTCCCCGCCCTGGCATATCGGGTTTCGCTTTCCGCGCCGGTAAGGAGTGCTTCGGACTGCAATAGCGCAACCGAAGTCCATCCGATACCATGAAAAACCACCCCTTGGGTCTGAGCATCCGCAACGTTTCCAAACGGTACGCGAATGGCGTGCAGGCCCTGCATAATGTGTCGCTGAGTATTCCGCCGGGCATGTACGGGCTGCTGGGTCCCAACGGCGCCGGTAAGTCAACCCTGATGCGCACGCTTGCCACCCTGCAGGAGCCCGATGCGGGGCAGATCCGGCTGGGCGACCTCGACGTGGTGAGCCAGAAGGAAGCGGTGCGCGAGACGCTGGGCTACCTGCCCCAGGAATTCGGCGTGTACCCCAAGGCCAGCGCCGAGGAGCTGCTCGACTACTTCGCCGTGCTGAAAGGCCTCACCAGCCGGGCCCAGCGCAGGGAAACCACCGAGGCCCTGCTCCGGCAAACCAACCTCTGGGACCAGCGCAAGCAGAAGCTGGGCGGCTTTTCCGGCGGCATGAAGCAGCGCTTCGGGGTGGCCGTGGCCCTGCTGGGCAACCCCCGGCTGCTGATTGTGGACGAGCCCACGGCGGGCCTGGACCCGGCCGAGCGGGTGCGCTTTCTGAACCTGCTCAGCGAGCTGGGCGAAAACAGCGTGGTCATCCTCTCCACCCACATCGTGGCCGACGTGGCCGAGCTGTGCGCCAACATGGCCATCATCAACCAGGGGCAAATCCTGCTGGAAGCTCAGCCGCTGGAAGCGGTGGCCGCGCTGCAAGGCCGCATCTGGCGCAAACTGACCGATAAACCCACGCTGCCCGCGCTGGAGCGGGAGCACCGGATTATTTCGGCCAAACTGCTCAGCGGCCGCACGCTGGTGCACGTGTACAGCCCGGAAAGGCCCGACCCTGGCTTTGAGCCCGTGGAGCCGGACCTGGAGGACGTCTATTTCAGTGCCCTGACGGGCTGCTTCGGCCCCGCCATTGAGCAGCAGCAAGTTGAGGCGGTAGGGCTATGAAGTTCCAACGGATTTTTGCGCTGGAATTCAGTTACCAGCTGCGCCGGGCCACCACCTGGCTCTACTTCGGGGTGCTGCTCGTCATTGCGTTTCTGATTGTCATTGCCAACTACGCCTCCGATGCGCGCGACGGGTATATTTTACTGAATGCGCCCATCGTCCTGGCGGCCGTCACGGTTATCTGCTGCGTGTTTTGGCTGGTGATAGGGGCCTCCGTGGCGGGCGAGGCTGCGGCCCGCGACGTGCAGACCCGCATGCACTTGCTCACCTATCCCGCTCCCGCCAGCAAAGCCGCCTACCTGGGCGGGCGCTTTCTGGCCGCCTTTGCCCTGAGTGGCCTCACCCTGCTCGGCATACCGGCGGGCATGCTGCTGGCCATGCACTGCGCCGGGGTAGAAGCCGAGATTCTGGGTCCGTTCCGGGTGGCGCCCTACCTGACGACCTTCTGCTTCATTGCACTGCCCAATGCGTTTTTCGCGACAGCCATGCAGTTTTCGGCGGCGGTGCTCAGCCGCCGGGCCCTGGTCAGCTACCTGGTGGGAGCGGCCCTGTTCGCGGCTTCCTACACGATCTGGCCGCTGCTGGAAAAAGGGGAAGAATGGGGCAATCTGGCCGATCCGATGAGTTTTGGCCCGGTGCTGAGCCATCTGTCCATCGACTGGACCCCCCTGGAGAAAAACACGCGTTTTCTGCTGCTGGAGGGTTCCTTTCTCGCCAACCGTCTCCTGTGGCTAGGTCTCTCGCTGGCCCTGCTCACGCTCACGTACTTCCGGTTTCAGCTGGTGCTGCCCGAAACAAGCCCCAAAAAGCAGCCTGACCACCAGCCTGAGCCCGCGGGGAAGCCCCGGTCGAAGCTGGGCTGGGAGACCGGAAAAGCGCTGCCGCTGGCTCGGGGAACGTATGGTTGGGCCACCCAGCTGCGTCAGTTGCGCCTCATCACCTGGCAATCCTTTCTGCCGCTCGCCACAAGCCGGGCCGGGCTGCCCCTGCTGGCCGGGCTGGCTCTGGTGGTGGGCCTGACGGTGCAGGGCAACCTGAAGGGCCGGGGCACGCCTTTGCTGCCCCGCACCGATTTTGTCGTGGAGTATCTGACGGCTTCCCTGGCCCAGCCGGAGCGTTTCTGGATTATCCTGGCGCTGCTCACCATTTTCTACGCCGGCGAGTTGGTGTGGCGCGAACGGGAAGCGGGACTCGGCGACATTGCCAGCGCGGCACCCGTGCCGGAATGGGTGCTTTTCCTGAGCCGCTTGCTGGCCCTGAGCCTGGTGCTGGTGGCCTGGCTGGCCCTGCTGATGACGGCGGGCATGGCGGCGCAGGTGGCCATTGGGGGCGCTGCGCCGGAAATCGGGCTGTACCTGCAAACGCTGTTCGGGCTGCAGCTGGTCGATTGCCTGCTTTTCGCCCTGCTGGCTTTGCTGGTGCACGTGCTGGTGAATCAAAAATTCCTGGGTCACCTGGTGGCGCTGCTGGCTTACGGATGCATCGCCTTTGCGTCTACCCTGGGCGTCGAGCACAAGCTCCTCATTTTCGGCGCCAGTCCGCCGTGGTCCTACACCGACATGGCCGGTTTCGGCTCGTCGCTGGCGCCCTGGCTGTGGTTTAAGGCGTACTGGGTGGCGTGGGCGCTGCTGCTGGCGGTGGTGGCGCGGCTGTTCTGGGTGCGGGGCCGGGAACACAGCCTGGCCGCGCGGCTGCAGCTGGCCCGGGGGCGCTTCACGCGTGCCAACGTCCTGGTTTCGGCCGCGGCCGTAGCCGACATTCTGCTGTTTGGCGGCTTCATCTTCTACAACACCAACGTACTGCACGAGTACACGCCCTCCGCCGAAACCACGGAGCAGCGGGCGGACTACGAGCGGCGCTACCGGCGCTACCACAATGCACCCCAGCCTGGGCTGAGCGGCGTAACCCTGCGGGTGGAAATTTATCCCCGGCAGCGGGCCGCGGAAATCCAGGGCACTTACCTACTGGTAAACCACAGCCCGGCTGCCATCGATTCGGTACACCTGGGAACGGGCGCGGGCGTGGAAACCACCGCGCTTCACTTCAGCCCGTCTGCCCGGGAAGTGCTCGTCGACGCGGAGCTGAGGCACCGCATATTCGCCCTGGCCACGCCCCTGCGGCCCGGCGATTCGCTGCGCCTGCGCTTCCGGGTAACGCACCGTGCGCGGGGCTTTGCCAACGACGGTGCCGCCGCGCAGGTGCTGCAGAACGGCAGCAGCTTCCGGAACCTGGAGTGGCTGCCGGTCATTGGGTATCAGCCCTACCGGGAGCTGGACGAGGCCGGGGCCCGCAAAGCCCACGGCTTGCCCGCCCGGCCCGCTACCTACTCGCTCTACGACGTGGCGGCCCGCCGCTACGCCCCGTTTGCCGAGCAGATTCGCTTCGAGGCGGTAGTGGGCACCGATGCCGACCAGACGGCAGTGGTGCCGGGCACCCTGCGCCGGACCTGGACCCAGGCCGGCCGCCGCTACTTCCACTACGCTGCTGATGCGCCCATCCGGAATGAATACGCCTTTTTCTCGGCCAATTATGCCGTAGAGCAAGGCCAGTGGTGCAGTCCGGCGGACGGGCCGGCCGTGGCCATTCAGGTGTACTATCCCCCGGGACTGACGCAGAATCCCGCGCGGATGGTCCGCAGCGCCCGGGCTTCGCTGGACTACTACACCCGGCAGTTTGGGCCTTACCCGTACCGGCAGCTCCGCTTCGTGGCCCATGCCAGCTACCGGTTCGGCCACCACGCCGCGCCCATTGACATTACGGCGGAGGAAGGCTTTTTCCTCTTGAACCCGCAGGCTGACGAGCGAGGCTTCGACCTGGTGACGGCCGTGGTGGCCCACGAAGTAGCGCACCAGTGGTGGGGCAATCAGCTCAAGCAAGCCTACGTGGAGGGGGCCGGCCTGATTTCCGAAAGCCTGGCCTGGTACTCGGCCCTGGGCGTGCTGGAGGATAATTACGGGGCGGAGCACCTGGAAGCGCTGCTTAGCTTCCTGCGGGAAGAAAACGAAACCCCGCGCACCCGGGCGGCCAAACCGCTGCTGCAGGCCGACGACTTTTACCAGAACTACCGCAAGGGGCCTTTCGCCCTGTACACGCTCAGCCAGTACATGGACCGCGAGCGGGTAAACGGGGCGCTCCGGCAGCTGCTGGCCAAGCACCGCCCCGGGACGCTGCCCCACCCAACTTCACTGGACCTCTACCGGGAACTGCGGGCGGCCGCCCCGGACTCGCTCCAACCGCTGCTCCACGACCTGTTTGAGGCCAACACCTTCTGGGAACTGCAGGCCGAAACTGCCACCGCTCGGCCGCTCGCCGGCAGTAAGTGGCAGCTCACGCTTCACCTGCGGGCCAGCAAGCTGGTAGTGGACAGCGCCGGCACCGAGACGAAACGACCACTGCGGGACTGGGTGGAAATCGGTGTTTTCGCCCCCGCCGCCGCGGGGCAGGAAACCGGCAAGCCGCTCTACCGGCAAAAGCACCAGCTCCGGTCCGGCCGGCAAACCATCGTGCTGACGCTGCCTGAAAAACCCGCGAAGGTTGGGATTGATCCGCGCAATTTGTTGATCGACTGGAACCCGATAGACAATTACCAGGCGGTGAAAGCAATGAATTAACGCCGGGACCCGAACTTAACCACGGGTCTACCACCCGACCGGGAAGCTAATCCGGGCAGCCGGGCTGATAATATCATAGAACCTCTTCAGATAAATTAAAAACCCGGGCTATCGGAAGTAGCGCGGGCTTTTTACTGACTCGGTATGTCGCCAGTGATGCTTGAGATAGGGCGCGCCATTTTGTCTTCTGCTTTGATATATTACACGGCACTTAACGCGAACGTGAACGATGAAAAAGAAAGACCTCAACTCTGATTTAGAGCGGTTAGAGGACAATGCGGCTCAAGTAAAAAAGCAAAGCTGGCAGCTAGCCGAGGAAAGGGTTATTGCCTACGAGGCCAAAAGAGGCTGGCGGGCCATGAAAGTAGAAAAGTGTGGCTACGACGTATTGTCGATTAAGGGAACACAGGAACGGCATATCGAGGTAAAAAGTAAACTGGGAACGGGTAAGAAATTTGGGTGGACGGAGCTAACTGCCAACGAAGCAAGGCAGTTTCGCACGGACCCAGACTATTTCCTCTATCTTGTTGAAGGCCCTAGCCTAGAACCCGATGCCCCATTGATTATCCTTGAGTTAAACAAAGCCAAGCTAGACGCCATCGCGCAGGAGCTGACGGTCGTCCGATTTACCAAGCTCGGAGCGTTACCAAGAAATTACACAAACTGAAAAAGCCCCGCCGGACTAGGTCCAGCGGGGCTTTTTCGGGTAAGCTAACGGCGAACAGCCGGCAGCCAAGGGGGCTGATTACATCATGCCGCCCATGCCACCCATGCCGCCCATGCCGGCGGCACCGGCACCGCCGCCTTTCTCTTCTTCGGCTTCTTCCGAAATCACGCACTCGGTCGTCAGCAGCAGGCCGGCAATCGAGGCCGCGTTTTCCAGGGCCAGGCGCGTCACCTTGGTGGGGTCGAGGATGCCGGCCGCCATCAGGTTTTCGTACTTGTCCTCGCGGGCGTTGTAGCCAAAGTCGCCTTTGCCTTCGCGCACTTTCTGCACCACTACCGAGCCTTCGCCGCCGGCATTGGCCACGATGGTGCGCAGCGGAGCCTCCAGGGCCGTGCGGATGATGTTCACGCCGGTGCGCTCGTCGCTGTTGATGGTGTCAACGGCTTCCAGCGAATCGAGGGCGCGCACCAGGGCCACGCCGCCGCCGGGTACCACGCCTTCCTCCACGGCGGCGCGGGTAGCGTGCAGGGCATCGTCCACGCGGTCTTTCTTCTCCTTCATTTCCACCTCGGTGCTGGCACCGATGTAGAGGATAGCTACGCCGCCCGAGAGCTTGGCCAGGCGCTCCTGCAGCTTCTCCTTGTCGTAGTCCGAGGTCGTGGTTTCGATCTGGGCTTTGATCTGGCCTACGCGGCCGGCAATTTCGTCTTTGCCGCCTTTGCCGTTGACGATGGTCGTGTTGTCCTTGTCAACGATGATCTTCTCGGCCTGGCCGAGGTAGTCCAGGGTGGCGTTGTCGAGTTTGTAGCCGCGCTCTTCCGAGATAACCGTACCGCCGGTCAGGGCAGCAATATCCTCCAGCATGGCCTTGCGACGGTCGCCGAAGCCCGGGGCTTTCACGGCGGCAATCTTGAGCGAGCCGCGCAGCTTGTTTACCACCAGCGTGGCCAGGGCCTCACCGTCCACGTCTTCGGCAATGATGAGCAGGGGCTTGCCCGTCTGTACCACTTGCTCGAGCACCGGCAGCAGCTCCTTCATGGTGCTGACCTTCTTGTCGTAGATCAGGATGTAGGGTGAGTCCAGCTCCACTTCCATCTTCTCGGCGTTGGTCACGAAGTAGGGGGAGAGGTAGCCGCGGTCGAACTGCATGCCTTCCACCGTTTTCACTTCGGTTTCGGTGCCGCGGGCTTCTTCCACCGTGATGACGCCTTCCTTGCCCACTTTGTCCATGGCATCGGCAATCATTTTGCCGATTTCCGCGTCGTTGTTGGCCGAAATGGTGCCTACCTGGGCAATTTCCGACGAGTTTTCAATCTTCTTCGACTGGGCCTTTAGGTTGGCTACCACGGCGTGTACCGCCTTGTCGATGCCGCGCTTGAGGTCCATCGGGTTGGCGCCGGCGGCTACGTTCTTCAGGCCGGCGCGGTAGATGGCCTGGGCCAGTACCGTGGCGGTGGTGGTGCCGTCGCCGGCCTGGTCGGCCGTCTTCGAGGCTACTTCCTTCACCAGCTGGGCGCCCATGTTTTCCACCGGGTCCTTCAGCTCGATTTCCTTGGCTACGGTCACGCCGTCCTTGGTGATGGTGGGGGCGCCGAATTTTTTGTCGATAACCACGTTGCGGCCTTTCGGGCCCAGGGTCACCTTCACGGCGTTAGCCAGTTTGTCTACGCCGGCAACGAGCTTGTTGCGGCCTTCGATGTCAAATTGAACCAGTTTAGCTGCCATTGTCGGGCTGTTCTTGGTTTAAGGTCGAATGAAAAAGAGGATACTTACAGGATGGCGAAGATGTCCGACTCCTTCATGATGAGGTAGTCCTGACCATCGATGGTAATTTCGGTGCCGGCGTACTTGCCGTAGAGCACCTGGTCGCCCACCGCTACCTGGGGCTGCACGAGCGTACCGTTCTCGGTTTTGCCGGCGCCCACGGCCACTACTTCACCGCGCTGCGGTTTTTCCTTGGCCGTATCGGGAATGATGATGCCCGACTTGGTTTTCTCTTCGGCGGCGGCCGGCGCAACGATTACGCGGTCAGCCAGCGGTTTGATGCTAATAGCCATTCTGCTGGTTTGGGTTGAAGTGTTTTGACAAAAGGGGAATGCTGTGCGAAACCCCCGGCAGGGGGTGCCTGCCGCTCGGCACTTCTTGTGCCAGCCCGCCAAAAGCTGACAGAATGGTGGCAAACCGGAACTTTTTGCGGCCGCCGGGCTACTGAACCTGACAAAGCAGGCGTCAGCCTGACAGAAACCGGCTTGGCTAAGGCGGAGCCGGTAATAAAAAAGCCACCGGCGGCTTCTCGCTGGTGCGAAAAGCCGCCGGTGGTGCCAGCGAAAAACGCTGGGAAGTTTACTGGGCCGGAGTAGCTGCCGGCTGCTGGGCCGGCGCGGCGGGAGTAGCGGCCGGCTGGGTACCAGCGCCCGGGACCGGAGCCTGCGGGGCCGGAGCGGCGGGAGCCGCCGGAATGCGGGTTTCGAGGGCTTTCTGCTGGTTGACGCTGCGGGTCGGGCCGGTGGTCTGGCCGCTCAGCACCACGTGCGAAGCCAGGGAGAGAACAATCAGGGAAATGGCGAAGCCCCAGGTCAGGCGCTCCAGCAGGTCGCCGGTGCGCTTCACGCCCATGAGCTGGGCCGTGCCGCCCGCGGCGAAGTTGCTGGACAAGCCGCCGCCCTTGGAGTTTTGGGCCAGCACCACGAGGGCCAGCAGCAGGCAAACAAAAAGAGCGAGGACGATAATGGCGGTGTACATGGATTACTCCGGCTGTTGTTTCAGGTGGTCAATTTGAGCGGCAAAGTACGCCTTTTTTTCCGGCTGGCGCACCATTAGCTGTTCGTAAATTTCAATGGCGCGGGCTGTTTTGCCCTGCATAACGAGGATTTTGGCCAAGCTTTCGGTGGCCAAACTGGGCGCCGCGCTGGTGCTGCGCACCGACAAGTCGGCCTGGGGCTCGGCCACGGCCACCGGGCGGGGCGTGGCCGCCTTGATGCGGGGCTGGGTGCGCAGAAACCGCTCGATGAGTACCAGGGAGGAAGGCGCCGGCGGTGCGGGCGGGCGGTTGCGGGTCAGGTAATCGAGCAGCAGGGCATCGGCCGGCCAGCTGTCGGCCCGGGGCAGGTCGACGGGGGCGTCTGCCCCGGAGCGGGCCGTCAGCGCGTAGCCGAAGCGGCTGCCCTGATGCTGGTCGTAGGCGAGCTGCTCGTCGGCGCGGAAGGGCGGCACGACAGCGGATTCAGTCTCGGCATCGGCCAGGGCCTCGGGCAACTGGTAGGCCGTAACCGGCGGCAGCGCCTCGGCCAGCCCGTACTCAAAGCGCGAACTGCCCACTTCCACCGGCGGACGAATGGTCGGGGCCACGGCCGGCAGCTCGTCGGCTGGCGCTGCCAGTTGGGTTTCGGACCGGGCGGCCGGGCTGTCGGCTACCGCAGTTTCGGCGGGCGCAGCTTCGGCTGCTGGCTCAGAATCCGCTGCCAGGTCAGGCTCTGGAACAGGGGCTGCCTCAGCCGCGGCGGCTGGCTGAGTTAATTCCGGAGTCGCCGGCTCGGGCGTAAGCGCGGGTTGGGCTGCTGCCGGGGCGGCCGGCTCGACTGCGGGCGCCAGGGTTTCGGGCGCGGCGGCGGGCTCAGGGACAGCATTGGTGGGCTCCTGGTCAGGTGCCGCCAGAACGGTTGCCTCGATTGGCGCCTGGGGTGCCAGGCTTTCGCGCTCGGCTGGCAATTCGGTGGCTGCCAACGCCGCTTCGGGGGCCGGAGTTGCGGGGGCGGCCGTGGGTTCACCTACTTCAGGCGCAGCTGCCGGCGGTTGAATTACGGCTTCAAGAGCCACACCGGAAGTATTCGATTCGGTGGGAGTTATAGGCCCTTCTTTCGAAGTCGCAGCCGGCTCAGCTACAGGAATCGACGAAGGCTCGACTGCGGGCGTGGCAAGGGATAAATCGGGCGGCGCAACCGGCGGGGCTACAGCTGGCGCCGGGGCGGCGGCAACCGGGACGGGAGGGGCCGCAACTGCTTCCGGGGCTGTTTGCTCGATGAGGGCGCGCAGCAGCTCGCGGTCGGCGGCGTAGGTGGCCGCGCGGCGCAGGCGCTGGCTGGCTAGCATGCTGCCGCGGTCGTGGGCGGCTTTGGCCAGCAGCAGGTGAGCCGTCTGGCAATACGGAAAAGTAGCGGCCAACTGCTCCAGCTCCCGCACCTCGGCTTCCGAAATGGTGGTGACGTGGTCCAGGATGTGCAGCAGCGACGCGCGGGTCATCTGAGAGGTTTAAAGGTTTGGTTACGAAGCTGGTACAGTTCGTTTCAACGGTTCAGCGGCGGCCCCGGCCGCTGCCGCCCCGCCGGGCGGGGCGCAACAATACGGCAATTTAGCCATACCGCCATGCGGCCGGGGGAGTTCGTTACCAGTTGGCCACCGACTTGTTGAATACGTCGGTGATGATGCGGTCGGTCACCGTGCCCACGGCGTTGGGGTCGTTGTTGATGCTGGTAATGTCGCGGGCCGCGTCGAAGGGCTGGCTGTTCTGGAAGGTCTGCTCGAAGTCCTGCTTGGGGTCCTTGGTATTGGTGAACTTCACCCGCACCTGCACCGTGAGCTGGTTGAGACCGGCCTGGTCGCGACCGTCCTGCCGCTCGATGGCCGCGGGCGCGAAGTCGTAGGCCACGATCTGGCCCTCAAACTGCAGGTCGCCGTCGCGGGGCACCAGCTTCAGGGTGGTGTTGCGCTGAAAGTAGTCGCGCAGGTCTTCCGAAAACCGCTGCGACAGAAACGAGGGGCCGTTAGCGGCGTTGTTGGGGAAAGTGGCTACCGAGAAGGTCTTGATCGACGGGTCGATGTTGGTGCCGGTGAAGGAGTAGATGCCGCAGCCGCTGAGCGGCAGCATGAGCAGCAGCAGCCAGCCGCCCAGGGCGAAAAAGCGCTTATTCCAGGTCATACTGCTTGAGTTTGCGGTAGAGCGTACGTTCCGAGATGCCCAGGTCCTGGGCGGCGTACTTGCGCTTGTTGTGGTGCTTCTTGAGTGCCTTCACAATCATTTCCTTTTCCTTGGCTTCCAGCGAGAGGCTTTCCTCCTCGGTTTCGTGGGTGATGTCCTCCACGCGCTGGGCCTCGTCTTCCTCCTCGTAGTCGGCATCGGCCTGGCTGATGATGAAGGATTCGTTGCCAGTGTCGGTGGGGCGGCTGAGGCGGCCGGGGCTGCCCTCGTAGGCGGCCAGGCCGCTGCCGGCAAACAAATGGCTGTTCTGGCGCACCAGCTCCTGGGCCTGGCTGCCGTCGTAGCGGGCGCCGCCGGCGGCCAGCTCCAGCACCAGCTTCTTGAGGTCGGTCATGTCGCGGCGCATGTCGAAGAGCACCTTGTAGAGCAGGTCGCGCTCCGAGAGGCCCGAGGGCGCCACCCCGTCGGCGGTGGCGCCGATGAGCATGGGCAGGTTGGAGCTTTGGTCCTGAGGTAGGTAGTGGCGCAGGCGGCGGCTGTCGACCTCGCGCTGTTCGGTCTGCAACACCGAAATCTGCTCGGCGATGTTCTTGAGCTGGCGGATGTTGCCGGGAAAGCGGAAGCGCTGCAGCTCCTGCACCGCGTCGGGCGTGAGCGTGATGGGCTTGACGCGGTAGCGCTCGGCAAAATCGGTGGCGAACTTGCGGAACAGCAGGTAGATATCCTCGCCCCGCTCGCGCAGCGGCGGCACCGTAATGGGCACCGTGTTGAGGCGGTAGTACAGATCTTCGCGGAAGCGGCCCTCGCGCACGGCGTCGAGCAGATTCACGTTGGTGGCCGTGACCACGCGCACGTCGGTTTTCTGCACCTTGCTCGAGCCCACGCGGATGAACTCGCCGTTTTCGAGCACGCGCAGCAGGCGGGCCTGGGTGCCCAGCGGCATTTCCCCGATTTCGTCGAGGAAGATGGTGCCGCCGTTGGTTACCTCGAAGTAGCCTTTGCGGGCCTCCGAAGCGCCGGTAAACGAGCCTTTTTCGTGGCCGAACAGCTCGGAGTCGATGGTGCCCTCGGGAATGGCGCCGCAGTTGACGGCAATGAACTGCCCATGCTTGCGCGGCGAGAGGGCGTGGATGATCTTGGAAAACGACTCCTTGCCCGAGCCGCTTTCCCCCGTGATGAGCACCGTCATGTCGGTCGGGGCCACCTGCGCCGCCACCTGAATGGCGTAGTTCAGCGCCGGCGCGTTGCCGATGATGCCGAAGCGCTGCTTGATGCTTTGGATTTCGGAGGAAGTCAAGGGCTCGTTTTTCGTTGTTTGTTTTTCGTTCTTCGATAGACGGTATCGGGCACCAGTTATTTTGCCAGGGTGCGGTAATAGCGGATAAACCCTTGTAGCAACTGAATCATTTTCTCGATTTTCTCTACTGTTACTTCCAAGTCGGTTGCGGAGATATAACCTAGGTCAAAGGACAGGTATATCTGCGTTTCAAGCTCGTAAAGCGAACCACGGGCAATGGTTAGGAAATGAATCGTGTCCTTGGGGTGCTGACGGCCACAGCCCTCGGCGATGTTCGATGGAATGGAAACCGCGGCCCGGCGCATCTGACTAACCAGATCATGGCGTTCCTCCGCGGGAAACGCCTTGGTCATCACATAGGCGTATTGTACCAGCTTGCGCCCCTGCTGCCAAACCGCAAGGTCTTTGTAAGACTTGGGTTCGGAAGCTTGGGTCATGGCATCTCACGAAAAACGAACAACCAAAAACGAAAAACGCGCTACTCTACCGATTCGCCCAGCAGCGTGGTGCTGGTGCACTTGGTCACGAGCACGTTCACGTAGTCGCCTTTCTGGTAGTGCTTTTTGGGGAAGATGACCACCTTGTTCTGGTCGTTGCGGCCGCTCAGGTGCTCGGCCGAGCGCTTCGACACGTTCTCGACCAGCACGCGGTGCACCTTGCCCACGCCCATTTGGCTGCGCACGAGGCTGTGCTGTTGCTGCCGCTCGATGATTTCGGCCAGGCGGCGCTTTTTCACCTCCAGCGGCACGTCGTCGGCAAGCTTGCGGGCGGCCAGGGTGCCGGGGCGCTCCGAGTAGAAGAACATGTAGGCCATGTCGTACTGCACGTGGTCCATCAAGCTCAGCGTGTCCTGGTGGTCTTCCTCGGTTTCGGAGCAGAAGCCGGCAATCATGTCGGTCGAGATGCCACAGTCTTCGCCCAGAATGCGCCGGATGGCGGCCACGCGGTCGAGGTACCACTCCCGGTCGTAGGTGCGGTTCATCAAGGCCAGCACCCGCGAGTTGCCGCTCTGGGCCGGTAGGTGAATGTAGTTGCACACGTTATCGTACTTAGCCATCGTGTGCAGCACCTCGTCGGTAATGTCCTTGGGGTGCGAGGTGGAGAAGCGCACCCGCAATTCGGGGCTCACCAGGGCCACGCGCTCGAGCAGCTGGGCGAAGTTCACCGCCTCGGTGCCGTCCTCGGACTGCCACTTGTAAGAGTCTACGTTCTGGCCCAGTAGGGTGACTTCCTTAAAGCCTTTCTCGAACAAGTCCTGCGCCTCGCGCACCACACTGTGGGCGTCGCGGCTCCGCTCGCGGCCACGGGTGAAGGGCACCACGCAGAACGAGCACATGTTGTCGCAGCCGCGCATGATGCTGATGAAGGCCGACACGCCGTTGGAGTTCAGGCGCACCGGCGTGATGTCGGCGTACGTCTCTTCGCGGCTCAGCAGCACGTTCACCGAGCGCTGCCCGTTGTCGACCTCCTTGATCAGGCGGGGCAGGTCGCGGTAGGCGTCGGGGCCGACGACCAGGTCCACAATCTGCTCTTCCTCCAGGAACTTGCTTTTGAGGCGCTCGGCCATGCAGCCCAGCACGCCCACCAGCAAACCCGGCTGCCGGCGCTTGTGGGCGTTGATTTCCTTGAGGCGCTGGCGCACCGTCACCTCCGCCTTTTCGCGGATGGAGCAGGTGTTGAGCAACACCAGGTCGGCCTCGGCCAGCTCGGTGGTGGTGTCGAAGCCCTCGTCGAAGAGGATGCTCGACACGATTTCCGAGTCGGAGAAGTTCATCTGGCAGCCGTAGCTCTCGATGTAGAGCCGGCGCGAGCGGCCGGTGTGGGTGGCTTCGGTCACGCGCACGTCGGCCGGCAGCTGCTCGGCGGTGGGAGCGGCCGGCACCTGGTCCAGAAAGTCAAGCGTAAGAATGGGTTGAGACATGGCCTCGGGAAAAATCAGCGAAAGGACGACAAAGGTAAGCCTTACCGGGTAAAAATGACAGTTTGGCAGGCTGAGTCATTGATCATTTACCAATTATCATTTATCAGCGTGGACCGGCCGCGGCGAGCCGAAAAAGCCCTTAGCAGCAAAGCTGCACTGATGAATGTTAACTGATAACTGTCCCCAGCACGTCGAGCATGGCGCGGGCTTTCAACAGGCACTCCTCGTATTCGCGTTCCGGGTCCGAGTCGTAGGTGATGGCCGAGCCGACCTGGAACGAGAGGTAGCCCATGTCGCGGCGGTACTGCAGGGAGCGGATAACCACGTTGAACTCAAACTCGCCGTCGGGCCAAGCGTAGCCGAAGCAGCCGCTGTAGAGGCCCCGGCGGCTGCGCTCGTACTGCTCGATGAGCTGCATGGCCCGGATTTTCGGCGCCCCGGTCATCGAGCCCATCGGGAAGGTGGCCCGCAGCACGTCCACCAGGTCTACTCCGGGCCGCAGCTCGGCCTGCACGGTGGAAATCATCTGCCACACGTGCCGGAAGGGGTAGAGGCCGAACAGCTCGGGCACCTGCACCGTGCCGGTGCGGGCCACGCGGGCCAGGTCGTTGCGCACCAGGTCCACAATCATGAGGTTCTCGGCGCGCTCCTTTTCGTCGTTGAGCAGCGCCAGGCGTTGCCGTTCGTCTTCTTCGGGGGTGGCGCCGCGCCGGATGGTGCCCTTGATGGGCTGGGAAATAATGACTGGGTCGTGGTGGGCCAGAAACCGCTCGGGCGAGGCGCAGAGCAGGTAGTGGTCGTGCCAGCGGCAAAAGCCGGCAAAGGGCGTGGGCGAGGCCGCGTTCAGCCGCCGAAATACATCGACGGGGTCTAGCGCCACGGCTTCGGCGTAGAACTCCTGGCACAGATTCAGCTCGTAGACCTCCCCGTTGAGAATGTCTTCGCGCACGGCGGCCACGGCCGCGAGGTAGTCGGCCTTGGGCATGCGCGCCCGCAGCCGCGGCACCGCGGGCGGGGGCGGGGCGGGCAGTTCGGTTGCCCGAATCTGCGCCAGCACGCCGGCCGGGTCGGGGCCGTGAATTTCCAGCGTCGTCGCCTGCCAGCGCAGCCAGGTTGTGGGTGCGAAGAAGTGCAACTCGGGCCAGGCCAGGCCGCTGGGGTTGCCACTGCTCAGCTGCTCAATCTCGTTTTTGACGTCGTAGGTCACAAAGCCGCAGCGCGGGGCGGCCAGGGGCGGGCTGATTAGCGCGCCCCGCAGCTCGCGCAGCGTGGCGGGCCCCTGGGGGGCCGCGTCGGCCACGGCCAGCAGCCGGTCGAATGGACCGCCGGGGTAGTCCAGCCCGTTGGGCTCGAAGTAGGCGCAGTGCGCGAAGCCGGCCGCCCAGCGCAGGGCGCGGGCGCAGAAATCGGCGGGCAGCTCAGTCAGCGGAATACTCAACACAGCCGCGAAAGTACGAGCCACGGGGCGGCCCCGGGTTATTTCAGCGCGGCCAGGGCCACCTTGGCCTTGGCGTCGGTGCTGGTTTTGTACTCGTGGCGGCCGTAGCTGAGCGCCTGCTGGAAGTAGACCTTGGCTTGGGCTTTCTGGCCGGCCTGCTGGCTGAGGTAGCCCAGCTGCAGGGCCGACTGCGGGGCGAAATAATAGGGGGCCGTGCCGCCCACGGCAATGGCGCGCTGGTAATACAGCCGGGCCGAATCGAGGCGACCCAGGCCGTGGTAGGCGCGGGCCCGGCGGTAGGGCTCCTCAATCCGGTCGCGCAGGGGCGTGCCGGCTTCGGGACTGAAGCCTTCGAGGGTGCGCAGGGCGGCGCGGTAGTAGCCGCCGTCGAGCTGCAGGCGCGCCGTGGTCAGCGCCCGGTTCAGCGGCACGCGGTCGTCAACGAAGCGCTGGGCGTAGCGGTCTTCCTCCACCACGGTTTCGCCGCCGGTCCCGATCTGGGCGCGGGCGCGCTGGGCCGCCGGGGCGTCGCCGCCCAGCCAGTGGGCCAGGTACAGCTTAAACCAGGCGTCCTTGCGGTAGTGCACGCCGCGGTACTCGCTCAGGAATTGCTGGTTGGCCTGCGCCGAGGCCGCGTACTGACCCTGGTAGAGCAGCAGATCGGCGGCCATGTGGTGCAGATAGGCAGCGGGCAGGTAGTCGGGGCCGGTGGGGCGGCGGCGGTAGGCAGCCAGGGCCAGGTCGGTGCGGTGCAGCTTTTTCTGCACCGACATCTGCAGGTAGCTGAACAGCAGGTTGTCGGGCTGCTCGGCGGCCAGGCGCTCCACCAAGGTCGCGGCTTCGGCGTCGGCCCCGTAGTAGGTCTGGCGCAGCAGGGCCAGCAGAATCTGGGCTTCGGCCTGAAAGTCGTGGGGGCGCTGAGCGGCCAGGCGCAGGTTCTGCAGGCCGGCGGCGGTGTTGCCGGGCAAACCCAGCAAATTCAGAAACCAGCGGTAGCCTTCGGGTACAGAGCCGATAAAGAACTGGCAGAGGCCCAGGGTTTTGCGAGTGGGCAGGTGCTGGGGCCAGCGCCGGGCGTTCTGCTGCACCTGCTGGTAGGCCTGCCGCAGGCTCCAGGCGCCCTGAAACTCGTGGTCGAACATCACCTGGGCAGCAGCCTGGTGTAGGCGGATTTCGGCCCGGGCGTAGTCGCGTAGCGGACTCGACGGCTGCTCGTCGAGCTGGTCGAGGTAGCGGTCCTGCAGCTCCACCACGTCCTCGTAGCGCGCCGCATCCTGGCTGACCACCAGCTCGGCAAACACAATGCCCTCGTCGACCAGCAGCGCGCCGGGGCTGGGCACGGCCGGCCGCAGCGCGGGGCGCACCAGGGCCCGAGCCGCGGCCGGTCGCAGCTTCAGCAGTTCGGCGTAGGCGCGGCGCACCGCGGGCGGCAGCGCCGCGGCCGGCTCCAGCACATCGGCGCGGCTGGTGGCCACCGACTCGGGCGGGCTTTGCGGCGGGGCCGCCGGGGCGCCCGCCGCGGGCAGCAGCAGGAGCAGCAGCGCAACCCAGCGCCGCCAATGGCGCAGCTTAGCGGAACAACTCATGGGCGCGGCAACAAAAAAGGAACGGCGGGCAGCCGTTCCTTTTCGGTAATCTGGAGGGTTTGCTTAAGCCAGGGATTTGGCTTCCACGTCGGCCAGAATGCGGCCGCAGTGCTCACACACGATAACTTTCTTGTGCGAGATGATGTCGGCCTGGCGCTGGGGGGGCACCGTGTTGAAGCAGCCACCGCAGGCATCACGCTTCACCATCACCACGGCCAGGCCGTTGCGGGCGTTGCCACGGATGCGGGTGTAGGCGCTCAGTAGGCGCTCTTCCACGGGCTTGGCAGCCTGGGCGCGCTCTTCCATGAGCTTCTGCTCGTCGGCTTCGCTTTCGCCCACAATCAGCTGCAGCTCCGACTGCTTGT
Source organism: Hymenobacter sp. B81 (assembly GCF_044628455.1). Taxonomy (NCBI): domain Bacteria; kingdom Pseudomonadati; phylum Bacteroidota; class Cytophagia; order Cytophagales; family Hymenobacteraceae; genus Hymenobacter; species Hymenobacter sp. B81. The sequence goes on from NZ_JBIYZW010000001.1 coordinate 742,846, forward strand.
TGGTCAAATCCTTGCGGCGCTCTTCGAGGCGCTGCTTGGTGCCGGCTATTTCGGCAATCTTCTGGTCGATCTGGTACTGGGCCTCGCGGATTTTCTTTTCCGAAATCTGGATTTCCAGCTTCTGCAGCTCGATTTCCTTGCCCACCGCTTCGTACTCGCGGTTGTTGCGCACGTTCTGCTGCTGGTCTTCGTAGCGCTTGATCAGCACGTCGGCATCCTTGGCGGCCTGCTTGCGCTGCTTGATCTGCTCGTTGAGCGAAGCTACTTCCTCGTCGAATTTGCTGACGCGGACTTCGTAGCCAACAATTTCGTCCTCCAGGTCGCGTACTTCCTCGGGCAAATCACCGCGCACGCGCCGGATTTCATCCAGTTGCGAGTCAATGCGCTGCAAATTCAGCAAGGCTTCCAGCTTGCTGGCGACGGTGGTTTCCGTGGACGGATTAGAAATCATAGCGGACGGGGTTCGTGGGGGTCTCTGCTAACAAGACCGCAAAAGTACGGGAGAATTTCTCGGTAAGCAATGCCTGAAACAGCTCGCCGGTGTACTGCTCGCTTTCGTAGTGGCCCACGTCGCAGAGCAGCAGCCGGCCTTCGGGGGCAAAAAACTCGTGGTACTTGATGTCGCCGGTCACGTAGGCGTCGGCGCCGGCGGCCACGGCCTTGCGCGTCAGAAACGAGCCCGCGCCGCCGCACACGGCCACTTTGCGGATGGGCCCGGCGAATGCGGTGTGCTTGACCACCGGCACGCCCAGGCGCTGGCGCAGCCGGGCCAGAAACTCCGCCACGGGCAGGGCTTCGGCCAGCTCGCCGATCATGCCCGAGCCTACTTCCTGGTGCTGGTTTTCGAGTTTGATGAGCTCGTAGGCCACTTCCTCGTAGGGGTGCGCCTGGCGCAGGGCGCGCAGCGCGGCCGCCTGCCGGTGCAGGGGCAGCAGCACTTCCACGCGCTGCTCGGCCACCGTTTCGGGCTGGTTGGGGCGGCCGATGGCGGGGCTGGTGCCGGGGCCGGGCGTAAACGTGCCGGTGCCCGCAAGGCGGAAGCTGCAGTCGTGGTAGTCGCCCACCTGGCCGGCGCCGGCCGCGTACAGGGCCTGCAGCACGGCTTCGGCGTGGGCGGGCGGTACGTAGGTGATGAGCTTGCCCAGCAGGCCCGGCTTGGGGTCGAGCACGCGCAGCTGACTTAGACCCAGCTTCTCGGCCAGGTGGCGGCTCACGCCGTGGCGCACGTTGTCGAGGTTGGTGTGGGCCGCGTACACGGCCACCTCGTAGCGCAGGGCGCGCATGATGGTGCGCTCTACCTCGGTGGCCCCGGTCAGGCGCTTGAGGGGCTGAAAGATGACGGGGTGGTGCACCACCACCACGTTGCAGCCCCGGCGCACGGCCTCGTCGATGACGGCGGGCGTGCAGTCGAGGGCGATGAGCACGCCCTGCACGAGCATGGTCGGGTCGCCGCACTGCAGGCCGGCGTTGTCGTAGCTTTCCTGGTAGGGCAGGGGCGCCCACTCTTCGAGGGCGCGGGCAAGGGCGTGAACGGTAACGGACATGGGGCGAAGTTCCGAGGTTTTTGCTTCGCGGCGGTCAGCGAGGCTGCGCCGAATGCTGCGTCCTCGGCGGGTTCATCGAAGTCAGGTGATAATCAGCTCCCCCAGCAGCCGGGCGTATTCCGCCACGAAATCGGGCACCCGGCGGCGCTGGTACTGCATGAGGTAGCGCGGGTGGTCCAGCACAATCAGGCGCTCGAACAAGCCCAGCTCCTGGTTTAAGCGCTGGAAAAATTCCCCGTTGCGGCGGCCCAGGCTCACGGCCACGTCGCGGCGCAGCCCGGCGGCTACCTGCTGCCGCAGCGAGGTTTGCAGGTCGGGCCAGAGGGCTTTGGTCAGCGCCGCCGAGTCGTAGTAGTTGTGGTTGCGGCCGTGGCGCAGCAGCACCAGCGGGTAGAGCGAACCAAGGTAGAAGTGCCGGTAGAACGCCGTCGCACCGCCCAGGGCCTCGATCAGCTGGTACACGAACTGGCTCGACAGCTCGGCGCGCCGGGGTAGCTCGTTGGGCAGGCCGCAGTGCCGCTCCAGGGCGCCGGGGTCGGTGAAGGCCACGCCGGTGGTGCCGCCGCCGAAGCGCCCGGGGTTGATGCCCAGCAGGGCCACGCGGGGCGCGTGGTCGGCGTAGAACCGCTGGGCGAAGCTGGTGAGCAGCGCCCGGGCGGGCTGGAGCTGGTAAGGATTGACGGCCAGCACCTCGTCGGGCAGCGGGCCAGGGAGCGGAAAGCCGGCCAGAAACGCGCGCAGGCGGTCGGCGAAGGTCGAGGTCATGCTAGCGGCATACGCAGCCGGCGGCCGCCGGGGTCGGGCAGGGGCGGCCCGCCCGTCCGGGAACAGCCGCGCCGGGCACCCTGTAAAACCAATGGGGCCGGCTGCCGAAACACAAAGTTTGCCCGCCGGGGCCGGGGGCAGGCATTTCGCGTATTTTTGCCGGCCGCCGGCCCCCTGCCGGTGCCCGCCCCCTCGCCATGCCTTCGTTGCTGACCTTGCTGCTGCTGCCCCTGAGCTGGCTCTACGCCGCCGGGGCCGCCGTGCGCAACTGGCTCTACGACAGTGGCCGGTGGGCTTCGACCGGCGCCGCGGTACCGCTGATCAACGTGGGCAACCTGCGTGTGGGCGGCACCGGCAAAACGCCCCACGTGGCCTGGCTGGTGCAGCACTTGCTGGCGGCCGGGCAGGCGCCGGCCATACTCAGCCGCGGTTACGGCCGCCGCACCCGCGGCTTCCGCCTGGCCACCGCCGCCGACACGGCCGCCAGCATCGGCGACGAACCCTGGCAGCACTACCACGAGTTTGCCGGGGCCGTGCCCGTGGCCGTCGACGAGGACCGCCGCCACGGCCTGGCCGAGCTGGCCGCCCTTTGGCCCGACCTCGGGGCCGTGGTGCTCGACGACGCCTACCAGCACCGGCGCGTGCGCCCCACGCTCAACATTCTGCTCACCGAGCAGGCTCGCCCGTTCTGGCACGACTGGGTGCTGCCCGCCGGCCGCCTGCGCGAAAGCCGCGGCGGCGCCCGCCGCGCCGACCTGATCATCGTCACCAAGTGCCCGCCCGACTGGCCCGCGCCCGCGCGGCAGCAGGCGGCCGCGGCGGCCGGGCGCTACGCCCGCGCCGGGGTGCCGGTGCTGTTTTCCACCTACCGCTACGGCGTGCCGTTGCCCCTGCCGGGCTCGGCCGCCGGGGCTACGGTGCCCGCGCCCGGGGCCGAAATCGGCCTGCTCACCGGCATTGCCCAGCCCGAGCCGCTGCTCAGCTACCTGCGCGGCGCCGGTTACCGAGTGGCCTGGCACCGAAATTTCGCCGACCACCACGCCTTCAGCGCCGCCGAGCTGGCGGCCCTGCAGGCCGAATGGCGGCCCGGGCAAGTGATTTTTACCACGCAAAAGGATGCCGCGCGCCTGCGGGAGCCTGCCCTGCGTACTGCCGTGGCCGGCTTGCCGTTATTTTACGTTCCCATTCGCGTGAGCTTCCTGGCCGATGGCGCCGAGCGCCTCCAGGAGCAGCTGCGCGGCCTGTTTTCATCCCGTTCCGTTGCCTGATTTCCTGATTTCCTGCGCTGGTGCCCATTGGGGCCGTGGGTGGTGGCTGGCCTGGCTGCTGCTCCTGCTGCCGCTGGCCGGCCGCGCCCAGATTGTCGACGACACCACCCGGCTGCTCTATGGCCCGCGCACCACGCTGGTGGTGCGCGAGGTGAACGTGCTGCGCAACCTGCCCGAGGGCAGCCCGCTCGATACCACCATCAACGGCCTGCAGCAAAGCCGCTACTGGTTTCACGACAGCACCTTCCAGCAGGACCTGGGCAACATCGGCACGGCCTCGCGGCGCCTGCTCTGGCAGCTGAACACCACCCTGGGGGCCCGCTTCGGCCGCACGGCCTTCGACAAGTACTTCCACGACCCGACTACGGTCAACTACTACGACACCCGCTCGCCGTTCTCGTTTTTCCGTTTCGTGCAGGGCGGGCAGGGCGAGGGCGTGTTCGAGGGTTCCTACAGCCGCAGCATCAAGAAAACCGCCAACCTGGGCATTGCCTACGAGCGGTTTTCGGGCGACAAGCAGCTGGCTCGCCTGGGCCGCGACGACGGCTTGACGGCCCACACGGGCATTCTGCTCTTCGGCCGCTACCAAACCCAGGACAACCGCTACCAGCTGCAGGCCAACTACTACATCGGGCGGCACCGCGCCGCCGAGCAGGGCGGCATCCGGCCCCAGCCCGAAGACTCCACCCTGGCCAACCTGTTCGGCTACAACCTCGAACGGGTGTGGCTGACCCAGGCCCTGAACCTGGACAACCGCGACCGGTTTCACCTGGCCCACACCTACCGGCTGGTGGGCCGCGGCCTCACGGCTTTTCACGTCTTCGACTGGCATCGGCAGCTCAACCAGTACACTGACCGCGCCCTGCAGTACGAGAGCGGGCAGCTGCTGTATTACCCGCGCACCCGCCTCGACAGCACCCGCACCGACGACCGCGCCGAGTACCGGCAGGCTGAAAACACCGTGGGCTTTCTGGGGCGCACCGATTTCCTGGAGTACCGCGTCTACGGCCGCCACCGCGCGGCCCGCCTCGATTTCCGCAACCTGAGCGATACGCCCCCGCCCGAGGAGCTGCGCCGCAACCGCGCCCTCGACACCCTGGCCAACCAGATTTTCGTGGGTGGCAACGTGGCCTTCCGCTGGCGCGAGGTGTTTCGGGTGGAAGCGGCCGGCGAGTACAAGTTTTTCGACGAGTACTGGCTGCGCGGCGGGCTGCGCTTCGGGCCGCTCACGGCCGAGCTGGCCCGTTCGGCCTACGCGCCCACCTTCACCGAAACCCTGCTCGAAGGCAACCACTACGGCTGGCGCAACCAGGGCACCGCGTTCCGCAACACCATTGCCGACCAGCTCAGCGTATCTATCGACCAGCGCCTGAGCCGAAAAGGGGCGCGGCTGCAGCAGCGGGTGCAGGCCGCGGCCAGCGTGGTGAACCTGCAGCGGCTGGTGTTCTACAACCAGCGCGCCGAGCCCGAGCAGCTCGGCGGCAGCAAGCAGCTGCTCACCGGCCTGCTGCGTCACCAGCTCAGCTACGGCGTGCTGCACGCCGACAACCAGCTGCACCTGACCCAGGGCGGTGACGGCGAAGGGCTGCGCATCCCGGGCGTGGTGGCCAACCTGAAGGTGTATGCCCAGGGCTACCTGTTCAAGAAAGCCCTGTTCAGCCAGGTGGGTATCGAAACCTACTACCAGTCGCGCTGGCGGCCCTACGACTACTCGCCCAGCACCCAGCAGTTTTTCGTGCAGGACTACTTCACCGCCGGCGGCTTCCCGGTGGTCGACGCCTTCGTGACGGCCGACATCAAGACCGTGTCGGTGTTTCTGAAGATGGCCCACGCCAACCAGGGGCTCGGGCGACTGGGCTACTTTGCCGCGCCCTACTACACCGGCAACCCCCGCAGCTTCCAGCTCGGCATCCGCTGGAATTTCTTTGACTAACACCCAAAAGCAACGGCCGTATGAGCTGCTTAATGCTTTAGTCCGGCAGTCGTTAGGGTTTATCAGCTACTTCAACGCTTCAAGTTTATGACATCCGCCGAAGAAGCGCAGCAGCGCGAGAAAACCATCCTCAAGCTCAAGCTCAACACCGACCCGCGCTGGGTGGACATTGCCGGCAAGAACATCGGCGACATCCTCGTCGACCACGCCTACTGCGAGCAGAAGGCCGCCTCCACCGGCATTTCGCTGATCGTGAGCTACCCCGAGAAAACCCGGCTGGTGGACGAGCTCACCGACCTGGTGGCCGAGGAGTGGAGCCACTTCGAGCGGGTGCTGCAGGAGCTGCGCAAGCGCAACCTGCCCCTGGGCCGCCCGCGCCGCGACGAGTACGTGGTGGAGCTGCTCAAGCACGTGCGCCGCGGCGGCGCGCGCGAGCGGCAGCTCATGGACCAGCTGCTGGTGTCGGCCCTGATCGAAGCGCGCTCCTGCGAGCGGTTCAAGCTGCTCTGGAAGCACATTCCCGACCCCGAGCTGAGCAAGTTCTACTACGAGCTGATGGTGTCGGAAGCCGGGCACTTCGTGGCCTACGTGGACCTAGCCAAGGAATACTGCGACCCGCAGCAGGTGGACGAGCGCCTGCAGGAGCTGCTCAAAATCGAAGGTGACATCATCACCGCCCTGCCCGTGCGCGACGACCGCATGCACTAGCGGAGCAGTGGCCGCCGCCCGCCGCGGCGGAAGCAGCTACCCAACAGGGCTTTGGGGCGGAAAGTCCGTCGCAGGCCCGGGGAAGCCGCTGCGGAAAAGAAATCGGATGCGCAGCGGGAAAACGTGCTGGGATTCAGCCCGGACCGGCTAACTTAGCTTTGTTTTCCTTACGCATACCATGAAAAGACTACTGCTTATTGCCGCGTTGCTGGGCCCGGCATTAGCTTTCGGGCAGGCCGCCCCGAACTTCTGCGGGGTTGAGATGCCTCTGGCGGCGGGCTGCACCACCGCTACCGGCTACGAGCTGAACTGCAATGACTTCGAGCTGCGCTGGGCCTACCTGAACTACAACCAGATGGCGGCCGTGCTGGAGGGCGTAACCCGCGACGAAAAGAAAAAGCACAAGGCCGTGGAGCAGGTGCCCCTGCAGGGCTTTATCCTCGATTCCCCGGCCAAGGGCTACCGCCTCAGCTACGTAACGGAGTCCGGCGGCTACGCCTACCAGTTGATTTTCACCGCCGTGGCCAAGGGCCAGCCCGTGCTCGTGCAGCTGACCATGGGCATCCCGCCCGAGCGCACATCCGACCTGCCCGAAGCCGCCCGCCGCATTCTGCGCCTGGAGCGCTAACGAGTCGGTTACCCGGCCGCAACCAATGACTAAAGCCCGAGCCGCCGGTCGCGTTGTCGACCAGCGGCTCGGGCTGCGTTGCTTAGGAGAGTTAGCCCGGCGGGAAGGCTTCGTCCGGCGCTCCGGCGCGGGAGTTCAGCAAGCCGGGCGGCACGCTCAACTCCCCGGTGTGCGGGTCGATCAGGCCGTTGCGCTCGTCCTCGATGTTGGTGGCCTGGGTGTACACGTCGCCCGCGATGGGGCGGCTCCGCAATTCCTGCTTGAAGGCGCGAATGGCCTCGGCGCGGGCCGCAGCGTCCTGCGGGCCGCCGTAGTCGGGAAAGCCGAAGCCGCCCCACTCGCTGACCACCAGGGGTTTTTGCCGGCGGTAGAAAAACGGGTCGCCAATCACCAGCGGAAAGGCCGCCGTGCCCTCAAACTCGCCCGCCACCAGCCGGTCGAGCAACTCCTGCCAGCGCGGCAGATCGGGGGTATAGAGGTGGGCCGTGAGTAAATCTGATTTCAGCCGTCCTTCCGCCGAAATGTGCTGCCAGCCGTCGTTGTCGACCACCAGAAACTGCGGGTGCTCGATGAGCATGTAGTGGTAGGTGTCGATGATGTATCGCCGCGTGTCGGGGTTGGTGGCAATGTCTTGGGCCCCCCAGTCTTCGTTGTAGAGGCTCCAGATGACCACCGAGGGATGCGACTCAATCAGGGCCAGCATGCGCAGCAGCTCGGCGCGGTGGTTTTCGCGGCTGCGGGGCGTGGAAGAGTGCGGACTGGGCACCTCCACCCACAGCAGCAGGCCCAGCTCGTCGGCTAGGTTGTAGATGCGCGGGTCGACGCCGGCGATGTGCACCCGCACCAGGTTGCAGCCCAGCGCCTGCATGGCGTGCATGTGCCGCTGCATTTCCTCGAAAGTAGCCGTGCCGGGCTGGTACAGAATGCCGTCGAGGTACACGGGCTGGTTGTTGAGGTACACGTGCCGGCCCCGCGACTCGATTTTGCGCAAGCCGAACAGCGTTTCGATCTGCGCCGCGCGGCCGTCGGCGTCGATGAGCTGGGCCACCAGGCGGTAGAGGTGCGGGCTTTCGGGCGACCATAAGCGGCTGCCCGTCAGCTCCATCACCACGCGCTGCCGCCGCTCCCCGGCTTCCAGCGCCAGCTGAAAGTCCGACGAGGCCAGGGGTAAGGTATTGTTGGCCGCCTCGCGCTCGAACACCTGCAGGCGCAGCGTGTACAGCCCCGGGTCCTGAATGCGGGTGCTCAGGTTGAAGCGCACGAGCTGGTCCTCAATCACGCTGTCGACGCCCACGCGGGAGCGGAGCCGGTTGCGTTCGACCAGCTCCAGCCACACCGAGCGCACGGCCCCGGTCTGCGTCTGATACCAGATGCCGCCGCGCTTGTACACGTGCGACTCCTGCTTGCCCCGGGGCCGCTCGGCGTCCATGGTGTCGGCAATGCGCACGGTGAGGCGGTTGACCGGGCGCAGCTGGGCCTCGTGCAGCTCGTAGCTGAAGGAGGTGTACTCGCCGTAGTGCACGCCCTCGCCCTCGATGGTGCGCAGCGGGTGGCCGTTGAGCCACACCCGCGTCTCGTAGCCGCAGGCCCCGAAGGTAAGCTGAAACAGCAGCCCGGCCTGGGCCTCGGAGCGTTCGGGCAGGGTGAATTCCCGCTCGTACCAGGCCACCACCTCGTCCTGCCAGGCGGGGCCCGGGGTCTGACCCCGCGCCTCAATCATGTGGCTTTCGACCGAGCCGGGCCATTGGGCGGTGTGCGGGTAGTCGTGCTTGAGGTGCCAGCCTTCGCGCAGGCCGCAGTCGTGGGGGTCGAGGGCGAAGCGCCACTCGCCGTCGAGCAGCTCGTAGTTGTTGGTGCGCAGCACCGCCCGGGGCAGGGGGTTGGCGGGCTCGACGATGGCGCGCCCGTTTTCGGAGCCGGGCGGCAGCAGGGGAGTGGCGGAGGGTTCGGCGCTCATACAAGATGCAGGGTGGCCTTCCCTAAACGGAATAGTCGGGTTTGCGGGCTACCCGGACGGGCAAAAAAAAGTGCCGCGGCCCGGTGAGGCGGCGGCACTGCGGCAACGGGAGCGGCTCGGGCAAAGCCAGCCGGCCCGCAGCGGAGTATCAGGTCTTCTGCTTTTTCTTTTTGGCGGCCGGAAACAGAATGTTGTTCAGAATCAGGCGGTAGCCGGGAGAGTTGGGGTGCAGGGTGAGGTCGGTGGGCTCTTCCTCCACCAGGTGCTGGTAGTCCTCGGGGTCGTGGCCGCCATAGAACGTCCAGGTGCCTTTGCCCAGCTCGCCGTGCATGTAGCGCACCTCGCCCGAGGCCTTGTTTTCGCCCATCACCAGCACGTCCGATTTCACCAGGCTTTTGCGGAAGGCGGTGGTCTGGCCCATGAAGCCCTTCACCGTTTTGGTGTGGTTCTGGGTGAGCATGGTGGGCACCGGGTCGTACTTGGCCGAGAAGGTGAACAGGGAAAAGTAGTCGTTGTCTTCGCCCACGCCGCGCTCGTAGGGCTGCATGTCGATGTTGGAGTACTCGTACTGATACGGGTCGCGCACGAGCTGGAAGTCCTTGAAGGCCAGGGTGCGGTTGAAGTTGAGCTTGCTCTGGGCCGTGGGGTCGGCCGGGTCGCCGTCGTACATGTTCTCCACCATGTCGAGGCCCAGGCCGGCCAGGGCAATGTCGTAGGTGTCGGTGGCCGAGCACATGGCGAACAGAAAGCCGCCGCCGGCAATGAACTCTTGCATCTTGGTGACCACCGAGCCCTTCATCTGCGACACCTTGGCGAAGCCGTGGCGCTTGGCGGCGGCTTCGGCGTCGCGCTGCTGCTGCTGGTACCAGGGGCGGTTGCGGTAGGAGGCGAAGAACTTGCCGTACTGCCCGGTGAAGTCCTCGTGGTGCAGGTGCAACCAGTCGTACTTGGGCAGCTTGCCGTCGAGCACCTCGTCGTCGTAAATCTCGGTGTAGGGAATTTCGGCGTAGGTCAGCACCAGGGTCACCGCGTCGTCCCAGGGCTGCTTGCCCTTGGGCGTGTACACGGCAATCTTGGGGGACTTCTCCAGCTTCATCACGTCCATGTTGGCGTTGGCGTCGGCAATCTGGCCCAGAATGGCGCCGTACTGCGCGTCGCTGATGACCTGGTAGCTCACCCCGCGCACGGCCAGCTCCTGCTCCACGCCGCTCAGGTTGGGGCAGGCAAACGAGCCGCCGCGGTAGTTCAGCAGCCAGTCGACCTCCACCTGCTTGCCCAGCAGCCAGTAGGCCATGCCGTAGGCTTTCAGGTGCTCCTTCTGGGCGTCGTCCATGGGAATGAGCACCTGGCTGGCGCGGGCCGCCGGCAGGGCCGTGAGCAAAAGCAGCAATGAGCAGAGGAAACGAAGCAAAATCATGCGCGGAAGCGGAAAAGCAGCCTAAACAAATGTAGGCAAATGGGCAGGAGTTTGTCGGGAAGCCGCTACCTTTCGGCCGGGCCGCCCGTGGCAAGTACGTGGCCGGCGGCTCCCACGACGACAAAGACGTCTTTTGCCCCGCCGGGTATGCATTGGTTAGAAAACATTCGTGAGGCGTTCCGTTCCATCCACGGCAACCTGCTGCGCACCGTCCTCACGGCCCTGATCGTGAGCATCGGTATCATGTCGCTGGTGGGCATTCTCACGGCCATCGACGCCATGAAGTACTCGCTGAACGAAACTTTCAGCAGCCTGGGCGCCAATTCCTTCGACATCGAGGCCAAGGGCTACGACAACCGGTTCCGGCGCGGCGGCCTGCGCGGCAAGCAGTACCCGCCCATCAGCTACCTGCAGGCCCGGCTCTACAAGGAGCGCCTCGGCGACGACGGGCAGGTGGGCATTTCGGCCTTCATTGCCGGCGCAGCCAAGGTGAAGGCCGGCAGCCAGGAAACCAACCCCAACACCCAGGTGGTAGCCGGCGACGAAAACTACCTGCGCAACCAGAACTACAAGCTGGGCCTGGGCCGCAGCTTTTCGCAAACCGAGCTGGAAGACGGCGCCAACGTGGCCATCATCGGCGCCGAGGTCAAGGAAAAGCTGTTCGGCACCGCTTCGGCCGAGGGCAAGCACGTGTATTTGCTGGGCAACCGCTTCCAGATCGTGGGCGTGCTCGAGCGCAGCGGCAGTGGCAGCGGCGGGGGCGGCGGCGCCGACCGGCTGGTGCTCATGCCGCTGGAAGCCGGCAACCACATGCCCCGGCAGCAGGCCCTTACCTACGACATCAAGACCGCCGTTTCGCAGCCCGACGACCTGCACTTCGTGATGGACCAGGCCCGCGGTATCATGCGCGCCGTGCGCCAGGACGACCTGAGCCAGGAAGACTCGTTTGAGATGGAAAGCAGCGACTCGCTGGCCAACAAGCTCGACGAGCTGTCGGGCAGCCTCAAGATGGGCGGCTTCGTGGTGGGCTTTATCACCCTGCTCGGGGCCAGCATTGCCCTGATGAACATCATGATGGTGTCGGTTACCGAGCGCACCCGCGAAATCGGCATCCGCAAAGCCCTCGGCGCCACGGCCCGGCAGATCCGCCAGCAGTTCCTGATCGAGGCCATCGTCATCTGCGTGCTGGGCGGGGCGCTGGGCATCGTGCTGGGCGTGAGCATGGGCAACGCCGTGTCGTTGTTCGTGGGCGAGGGCGCCTTCCTGGTGCCCTGGCTGTGGATGATGCTGGGGCTGCTGATCTGCGTGACCGTGGGGCTGGCCTCGGGCTACTACCCCGCCAGCAAAGCCGCCGCCCTCGACCCCATCGAGTCGCTGCGCTACGAGTAAACCGGCCATTTTCCCGGGGCAGGGATGCCGGTCCAAACCCCGGAACACCGCTGCGGTTCCGGGTTCAACCCGGCTGTAGGTGCCGGGCCGCGAGCCGAACCAACGAGCATGGCCATCTGGCCGAAGCTGCCAGTGTCCCGTAGCGGTGGGTCATTGATTGGCCTACCCGTTGCCGCGGCATACGCAGGCCCGCGCTTCACAGAGTTGCTTCCGCTGCCAATGACCCGGTGCCCCGGGCGGATGGGCAGGGGAGGTCAGCAACGCCTGCTACCCCGAGTCGGGGTCTGCCTCGCGCTGCCAACTCAAGTACAGCGCCCGGACGAGAACCTGCTGCGTCGAACGCAGAGCCCGGGATGGTGCCGAACAGCCGCCGCGTGGGGGAGTTGGGTTACCCGACCGTCGAATGAAGAAGTGCGGCGGCCGCCCAGGCGCAGGCTACACCACCGTGGCCTCCGGCCGGATAAGATTTCCGGGCAGGTTTTCCCAACGGATTTATCCCGGCATCGGAAGCAGCCCGGGGTCGGAGAGTTCATTCGTTGGCTCGTGGGGGAAACGCAGCGCAAACAGTAGGTAGATGCATTTGCTCATTTGGGGTATATTTGCCGAGAAATCAGCAATTAACCATTTGAGTATATGACAACAACTGCAACAGTTGGGCAAAGATTCAGCCAGCTCATTCAGAACCTTGGCATGTCTAAAAACGCCTTTGCCTTGTCGCTCGACAAAACCGCTACCGTTATCCAACACATTGTGGAGGAACGCAATAAGCCGGGTTTTGACCTTTTGTGTAAGGTATTTGAAGTATATCCAAATGTGTCAAAAGACTGGCTAATGGAGGGTCGCGGGGCGATGTACGGTACCGCTCAACAACCCTTGCCCACCGCCCCGGCCCCCGTGCCGCCCTTAACGAACGAGCCGGCGGCCGAGGCCAAGACCGCAGCGCCGCCCGCCGCGCCGCACCAGTTCCTTGCGCCCGTAGCCCCACCCGCTGCGGTGGAAGCGGAAGGCGCTGCAGCTGAGTCCGCGCCGGAGTCGGCCACGGCTGAAACCTCAGCGGCTGGCAGTATGGCGGAAGCACCTGCGGCCCCGGCATCCGTGCCGGCTGCTCAACCAGCGGCTGCGCCGGCCTCCGCTACGGCGCCGAACTGGGAAGCCGCTCTGTATGCCCAGCAGCTGCAGCACCAGCTGGCCCTGGCCGAAATGCGCAACCAGCACCTGCTGGAGCAGCAGAAGATGCTGCAACAAATGGTAGAACTGCTGCGCCAGAAATAGCGCTCCGCTCAACTACCCAAATGAACAGCCGCGGCCCACTTCGAACAACGTCGAAGCGGGCCGCGGCTTGTTTGTCTGCTGCTAAAAAGCGGGACTTAGTGCGCCAGCACTTCGAAACCCAGCTCCTCGGCTTCCATCAGCCCGGCGGAGTTGACGGCCGTGAGGCGCAGCTTCTTTAACTCGCCCACCAGCAGCGGGTCGTATTTGGCGGCCACGCGGATGTAGTTGGGAGTGAAGCCCTCGATGCGTCCGTCGGGGCCAAGGTCGTCCTCAAACAGCACTTCGGTTTCCAGGCCCACGTGCTGCTCGTAGAAGAAGCGCTTTTTCTTCTCCGACAAACCGCGCAGCTGGGTGGTGCGCTCGTGGCGCACCCGGTCCTGCACCCGGCCCGGGAGGGTGGGCGCCAGGGTGTTTTCACGCTCGGAGTAAGGGAACACGTGCAGGTACGACACGGGCAGCTCGTTCAGGAACTGGTAGGTGTCGAGGAAATCGGCTTCCGTTTCGCCGGGGAAGCCCACGATGACGTCGACGCCGATGCTGGCGTGGGGCATCACCTGCTTGATCAACGCCACGCGCTCCTGGTACAGCTCGCGGCGGTAGCGGCGGCGCATCAACCCCAGAATTTTGTTGGAGCCCGACTGCAGCGGAATGTGGAAGTGGGGCATGAAGCGCTGCGACCGGGCCACCGTGCGGATAATCTCGTCGGTGAGCAGGTTCGGCTCGCAGGAGGAAATGCGAAAGCGCTGAATACCTTCGATTTCATCCAGGGCTTTTACCAAATCGGTAAACGTCTCCAGCCGCTGCCGGTCGGCGCCCTGCAGGCCGAAGTCGCCCAGGTTGACGCCCGTCAGCACGATTTCCTTGACGCCGGTGCCGGCCAGCTGCTGCACGCGCTCCACCACGCTCGGCACGGAGCCCGAGCGGCTGTGGCCGCGCGCCAGCGGAATGGTGCAGAACGAGCAGGAGTAGTCGCAGCCGTCCTGCACCTTGAGGAAGGTGCGCGTCCGGTCGCCGAACGAGTGGGCGGCGTGAAACTCGGTGGCCTCACTGATGGGCGAGGCAAACACCTGGCCCGGCTGCCCGGCCGCGGGCTTGCGGTAGGCGGTTTCGTCGAGGATTTCGGCCAGGCGGAACTTCTCGGCGGCGCCCAGCACGGCGTGCACGCCGGGGATTTCGGCAATTTCCTGGGGCTTGAGCTGGGCGTAGCAGCCCACGATGGTCACGTAGGCCGCTGGGTTGTGCTTGAGGGCCTGCTGCACCACCTTGCGGCATTTGCGGTCGGCGTGGTCGGTGACGGAGCAGGTGTTGATGACGTAGATATCGGCTCCCTGCTCGAAGGCTACTTTCTGAAAGCCGCGCTCCTCGAACTGCCGGCCCAGGGCCGAGGTTTCGGAGAAGTTGAGCTTGCAGCCCAGGGTATAAAAGGCAACGGTGCGCATGTCCATAAGTTCGGCAAAGATACAACCGCCGGCCGCCTGCCGGTTCCTTCGGCGCGCCGGAGCTGGCAAGCAGGAGCGGCTCGATGACCGTTTCCCGGGCCATTCGTGGTATACTGCGGGCCAACTACCGAAGCCATGACCCCACGCTCCGTTCAGCAGATTGTGCCGGCCACGCCCACCCGGGCCGAGTACCTGACCATCTTCCAGCCCCTGCCCGCCGCTGGGCTCGACGCGCTCGACCCGTTTCTGCTGCTGCACCACATCGGCCCGGTGCCGTTTCCGCCCGACAACGTGGGCCTGCCCTTTGGCCCGCACCCGCACCGGGGCTTCGAAACGGTGACGCTGGTGCTGCAGGGCGACGTGCTGCACCACGACAGCCGCGGCAACCGCCAGGTGATTGGGGCGGGCGGAGTGCAGTGGATGACGGCGGCCCGGGGCATCATTCACGCCGAGAACACCTCGGCCGAGTTCCGCCGGGTGGGGGGCACGCTCGAAATCCTGCAGCTTTGGATCAACCTGCCTGCCCGCCTCAAGATGGAGCAGCCCCGTTACCAGGGTTTGCCCGCCGACATGCTGCCCGTCGTGGCGGCGGGTCGTGGGCAGCTCACCGTGGTGGCCGGCACCTGGGGCGCGGTGCGGGGGCCGGCCCAGTCGCCAATGGGGGTGCAGCTGGCTATGCTACGCCTGCCCGCCGGGGAAGAGTTTGCGCTGAGGGCCGAGCCGGCGCATACGGTCCTGTGCTACGTGCTGCACGGGGCGGTGCGTGCCAACGGCCAACCGGCCGCCGGCCACAGCCTGGTGCAGCTGGGCACCGACGGTGACACGCTGGCGCTACGGGCCGAAGAAGACGCCGTGCTGCTGCTGGGTACGGCCGCGCCCCTCGATGAGCTGGTCGTGCAGCACGGGCCTTTCGTGATGAACACCCAGACGCAGATCATGGAAGCTATGCGCGACTACCAGATGGGACGTATGGGTGTGCTGCACGAAAGCGAAACCCGCTAGCTAGCAAGGACCAGTCTTCACGATAACATATCATATTGCAATAGGTTATAGCGGATTCGTGAACGGTGTATCGGGCATGTAGAGACGTATAGTTGCGTCTCCTCGTCCGTACCGTTCGAACGTCAGTCGTTCAACAACGAGACGCAAGTATGCATCTCTACACCGTTGGTAAAGCCGCTATAGTTAAAAGAAAAAACAGATGAGGAAAATACTTTGTATTGCTGTTTCTCTCTGTTTAATGGGCTGTACAACCAGTGCCTTCAATGGTATAGCCCTTCAAAATAGAGCATCCCTGTATGCCTATCCCTACGCCAAAAACCTGCGGTACGCAATGACCGAAGAAGGATTAATAAGGAAGTCAAACCTCATCATAGAGGGAAAATCCGCTGCTAGACTATTCAATGATATAAAGCGCTACACGGCAGTAAACCAGATTTCTGCCCGTTCAGAAATGCCCAATGACATAAGAGTTGCCTTGGTGCTTAATGGCAGTAAAGTCTTAGTAGGAAAGAATAAAATTCTAAGTATCAATGACACCTCCTATGTACTAGACAATACAGTGGTGAGCCTGGTAAGAAGTTATCTGCCAATCGGGCGGAAAAAGTTATTCAATCCGATACTGGAGTAGGAGTCACCCTTAACAGTGGCTAACCAAACCCCTGGCTGTAGTTGGTTTATGGAGAACAAGCCGAGGCGGCTCCACTTAACCGGGCCCGCAAGCCGCCGCTACCGGCGCATGTAATCGGCGAACGAAGCCTGCTGGTAGGCCTGGCCCTGGCGCAGCTGCGGGCCGCGCTGGCTGAGGCTGTCGGGGTAAATGCCCTGGCGGCTCACGTTGTCGACCACCGTGGCGCCGCGGGGCGTAACCAGGCCGAAGCCGTCGGTGAAGCAGTAGAAGGCGAAGCCACCGGGCGCCGCCGCCGGTGGCGGCGCCAGCAGGTTGCGGCTCCAGGCGTAGCCCGTGGTGGGCTGGCCCAGGCCGCCGAGCAGGGTAGCGGCCACGTCGGTCTGGCTGCCGTAGGTGTCAATGGAGCGGCCCGCCAGGGCCGGGGCCAGTGCCCCCCCGCTGATCAGCAGCGGAATGGTGAACTTCTCGGGGGCATATACCGGCGAGTAGCCCGGCAGCGGGTGGCCGTGGTCGGCCACGAGCACCACCAGCGTATGGGCCCACCACGGCTGCCGGCGGGCCTGCTGCAGAAACTGGCCCAGGGCGTGGTCGGTATAGGCCACTGAGTTGCGGAAGAACTCGGGCTCGTTCTGGTTCTGGAAGCGCGGCAGCCCCGGAATTTCGAAGGGCTCGTGACTGCTGAGGGTAAACACCGTGGCGAAGAACGGCTGCGGCTGCCGCGCCAGCTCCTGCTGCACCCGCTGCAGCAGCACGTGGTCGTGGGCGCCCCACTTCGAGTTCTGCTCGCGGCGCGCAAAGTCCTGGCGCTCCACCAGCCGCTGGTAGCCGCCGCCCAGCAGGTAGGACTTCATGTTGGCGAAGGCCAGCTCGCCGCCGTAGTAAAACGCGGTCTGGTAGCCGGCCGTGCGCAGCGAGCGGGCCAGGTTGGGCAGCTGCTGGGTTTTGCGCGGAAACTTGATGATGCTGGTGGTGGGCTGGTTGGGGTAGCCGCTGAGCAGCGACACGATGCCCTTCTGGCTCCGGTCGCCGCTGGCGTAGATATGCTGGAACGAGAGGCTGGTGCGCGCCAGGCTGTCGAGGGTAGGCGTCACGCCGGGCTGCCCGCCCAGGTGGCCCACCAGCTTGGCGGTGAAGCTTTCCAGGATAATGAACAGCACGTTGGGCCGCTTCACCGTACTCAGGCGCCGGGCCGAATCGGGCGCCGACTCCTTATATAAGGCCGCCACGGTTTGTTGGGCCTCGCTGTCG
Source organism: Hymenobacter sp. B81 (assembly GCF_044628455.1). Classification (NCBI taxonomy): domain Bacteria; kingdom Pseudomonadati; phylum Bacteroidota; class Cytophagia; order Cytophagales; family Hymenobacteraceae; genus Hymenobacter; species Hymenobacter sp. B81. The sequence goes on from NZ_JBIYZW010000001.1 coordinate 760,044, forward strand.
GGCAAATACTGGTAGGGGTTCTGGCGCAGCTCGCGCAGGGGCAGCGACTGGGCCACGTTCCAGGGCGCGTTGATGGCCGCGTGGTTGGCGAAGGGCCGCCGGGCCGAGAAGTACACGTCGCTTTGGTTGACCGGAATCTGCTGCACGCCCCCGCGCAGCGGCACCAGCAGCAGCACCGCGTAGAGCAAGCTGGCCAGGGCGGCCCGCCAGCGCGGGAAGGCCGGTGGCAGCGGCGGCACCGGCGCCAGCAGGCGGCGGTACAGCGCCCAGCCCAGCCCCAGCAAACCCAGGAAAAGCGCGGCCAGCAGCAGCAGCGGCGAGCTACCCGCCGAGGCGGCCATTTCGCCCGGCGAGCTGAGGTACTGCAGCGGGGTGGCGTCGAGGCGGAAGCCCCAGGCGCGGTACAGCTCCAGGTCGACCACCGTGAGCAGGGCCACCACCACGCCCATCACGGCCGAGTAGAACCCCGTGAGGCGGGCCACCGGCAGGCGCGGCCACAGGCTGCCCAGCAGCAGCAGGGCAAACGGCCCGATGCTCAGGTAAGCTGCGGCCGAGCCGTCGAGGCGCAGCCCGTAGAAGAAGGTGCCCACCACCTCGCCGGCCGACAGGGTCGCCGCCTGGGCGTAGTGGTAGAGCAGAAAGGCGGTTCGGGCCAGGGCGAACAGCAGCAGCCAGTACAGAAAGTAGCGCGGCTGAAAGGTTAAGCGGTTTCTCACGGCAGAAGTAAGCAGCCCGCAAAGGTAAGCGCCCCGGCGGGCCAGCCTTACTGCCGCGCTGGCTCAGGCCCCGGCCGGGGTATCTACGGCGCGGGCCGCTTGCAACTCTAGTTCCCGGCGGGCGGCAACTGTAGTCATCGGCGGCGTGCAACTCTAGCTTCGGGCCACTCGCAACCGGGTTGCGGGCCGCCCATAACTGGCTTGCGAGCGGCCCGCAACCCGCTTGGTACACGAGTGGGGTAGTAGAGCCCCTATCCAGGCCCAGGCAACCGGCCCGAAGGCGGGCGGGAAAAAAGAGAGTGAGTACACACCTTTTTCTCTTTGTTGGAGCAAAGGCCCTGAAAATAGGAGGGGGTTAGCCTGTTTTTGGTGATGTTGGGTTCATAAAGGCTTAAATTTTTAGGGGGTGTTGGTGGAATAGTCGTTCGTTTCTACCTTTGGGCCATCGAGGGCATTACCTGCCTTCTGTTCAACCATTAGTCTTTCTGTGGCAACCCTCCGTTTTAAAGCACTCGAACTGGTCGATCAGCGCAAGCCGCGCGTGGTCGTGTCTTCTGAGCGCCGCTCCGAAATCTTCGGCCGCAACGTCTTCAACCTCGAAGCCATGCGCGCCACCATGTCGGGCGACTACTTCAAAAAGCTGCAGGCGGCCATCAAGCAGGGCCAGCCGGTCGAGCGCTCGGTAGCCGATGCGGTGGCGGGGGCCATGAAGACCTGGGCCATGAGCAAGGGCGCCACCCACTACACCCACTGGTTTCAGCCCCTGACCGGCGCCACGGCCGAGAAGCACGACTCGTTTTTCGACCTGAACTCCGACGGCCGCCCCATCGAGAACTTCAAGGGCTCGGCGCTGGTGCAGCAGGAGCCCGATGCCTCCTCGTTTCCGTCGGGCGGCATCCGCAATACCTTCGAGGCCCGCGGCTACACCGCCTGGGACCCCACCTCGCCCGCTTTCCTGATTGAAACCGCCGGCGCCACCACCCTATGCATTCCCACGATTTTCGTGGCTTACACCGGCGAGGCGCTCGACTACAAGGCCCCGCTGCTCAAGTCGCTGAGCGTGCTGGAAGAAGCCGCCCTGGCCGTGTGCCAGTACTTCGACAAGGACGTGAGCCGGGTACACACCACCCTGGGCATCGAGCAGGAATACTTCTTGGTCGACAAGGCCCTGTACGGCGCCCGCCCCGACCTGGTGATGACCGGCCGCACCCTGTTCGGCCACGCGCCGGCCAAGGGCCAGCAGCTCGAAGACCACTACTTCGGCTCCATCCCGGCCCGCATGCACGCCTTCATGCTGGAGTTTGAGGAAGAAGCCACCAAGCTGGGCATTCCCTTGCGCACCCGCCACAACGAGGTGGCCCCGCACCAGTACGAGTGCGCCCCCACCTACGAGGACGCCAACCTGGCCATCGACCACAACCAGCTGTTGATGGATATCATGGACCGCGTGGCCGCCAAGCACGATCTGAAGGTGCTGCTGCACGAGAAGCCCTTCGCGGGCGTCAACGGCTCGGGCAAGCACAACAACTGGGCCCTGAGCACCGACACCGGCGTGAACCTGCTCTCCCCCGGCCGCAAGCCCAAGGAAAACCTGCAGTTCCTCACCTTCTTCATCAACACGGTGAAGGCCGTGCACGACCGCGCCGATCTGCTGCGCGCCTCCATTGCCTCGGCTTCCAACGACCACCGTCTCGGCGCCAACGAAGCGCCGCCGGCCATCATGTCGGTGTTCGTGGGCAAGCAGCTCTCCGAAGTGCTCGACGAGCTGGAGCGCAACGCCAAGCTGCCCCTGGACAAGGGCGACAACCTGTACCTGAAGCTGGGCATCGACAAGATTCCGCCCATTCTGCTCGACAACACCGACCGCAACCGCACCTCGCCCTTCGCCTTCACCGGCAACAAGTTCGAGTTCCGCGCCGTGGGCTCCTCGGCCAACTGCTCCTCGTCGATGACGGTGCTCAACACCATCGTGGCCGACCAGCTCAACAAGTTCACCCAGGAGGTCGACGAGCTCATTGCCCAGGGCCGCAAAAAGGAAATGGCCATCGTGGACGTGCTGCGCCAGTACGTTATCGATTCCAAGGCCATCCGCTTCGAGGGCAACGGCTACTCCGACGAGTGGAAGGAAGAAGCCGCCCGCCGGGGCCTGTCGAACGTGCCCACCACGCCGCCCGCCCTCGATGCCTTCGTGACCGAGGATTCCACCTCGCTGTTTGCCCGCCTGGGCATCTACTCGCACGTGGAATTACACGCCCGCCACGAAATTCTTTTGGAAGATTACATCAAACGGGTGCAAATTGAGAGCCGGGTGATGGGCGACCTGGCCGTGAACCACATCATTCCCACGGCCGTTGCCTATCAGAACAAACTCATTCAGAACGTAAAAGGACTGCGGGAGCTGGGTCTGGACGACGAGTACACGCAGGTAACCGTAGACAGCATCAAAGAAATTTCGCGCCGCATTGCCACCATCAAAACCACGGTGGGCGATATGGTAGAGCGGCGCAAGGTGGCCAACAAACTGGAAGACACCCGGGAGCGGGCCCTGGCCTACAGCGAAAATATCCGGCCGTGCTTCGACGTTATTCGTCGGCAGGTCGACAAGCTGGAGCTGCTGGTGTCGGACGAGGATTGGCCGCTGGTAAAATACCGTGAGCTACTGTTTTTGCACTAGCTCAAGCGGTAGGTAGGGTCAGCTCTGGAAGTCGAGGGGAAACGATTAACCGGCTGACCCACCCACTAAGCCCGTTGGCACCGTTGCCGGCGGGTTTTTTTATTTACCTGCTGCGAAGATAAAAAGGAATTTCTGACTTCCGCAAACGTTTGCGGCGGAGAGCAGGGGAGATTTTTATTAAGCTGCCCCAGCGGCGCGTTTTGGCGCCTCAACCCGGAGAGGCCAACCAGGCTTGCCTGGAGGGAGCTACTGGGCTGTCGAACTTGATTTTGGGGGCGGGCTCAACACCCACTGACCCTGGGTTAGTCGCCGCCGCAGCCGCTGCACCCCGAGCAGCCCCCGGATGAGTCCCCGTCGCCAAAGTCGCCGCTGGCCCCGCCGCCGCCCGAGCGGCCCCGCCGAAATCACCGCCCCCCTCGGGGCTGTGGGCGTCGCCGGGGCCGCTCCCGCCCGCGTCCCAGCCCCCGACGTAACCCCGGTCGTACCGCTCCCGCAGCCGCCGCCGCAATTCCTGGTCGAACAGGTGCAGCTCTGGGGGAGAAGGCGCGCCAACCAGCAGCGCGTTGCCGAACAGCTGTGGCAACTGCGCCGCCGCAGATTCGGGGCTGGCCAGCTGGGCCGTCAGAAACGCGGTTTCCTGGTCCAAGGCGGCACGCAGGGCGTAGCCATCGTTGGTTAGGGTAAACTGCTGGAGGATCTTGTGCCAGCCGTTGCGCAGGATACAGCCTCGCAAAGCCGAAGATTCGGTCACCAGCACGCGGAAGCGGTGCGGGCCGGGCAGCGCTTCCAGCAGCATCTTGACGTAATGCCGTAAAAGCACCATTTGTCGGCCCTCGGGCAGCACCTGCACCAAGGGCCGCTCGTGGGGGCGCGGCTGATAGCCCGGCGCGGCCGCGCCGGGACGCACGTAGTAGCAGGGGGCGGGCGCGTCGTGTGGCGAGGCCTGAAAAGGGCGGTTTTCCAGATCCAGTACCCCGCGCAGGATGAGGTCAGCGAAGGTCAGGCGCAGCATGTGGCGCACGGGCGCCTGGTGCGTGCGCTGCAAAATGAGCACTTCGGCGGGGGAGAAACGAGCCAGCTGCATCAGAAACGTCGGAACAGGCGGAATTTGGGCAGTAGCCAGTAGCGGCCGAGGTTAACGAGCTGAAATGGCCCGTTGCCGAAGCGCTCGGCGCCATCGGGCCACAGGTCGAGGGGCGGGGCCTGCCCGAACGTCTGCCGATACAGCTGCCGGGTGCGCTCGTACCAGTCGGTAAACTGGGCTTGCTGCTGGGCGCCGCCCCGGGTGGGGCCGTGGTGCACGGGTCGGCCCAGGGTGTCGCGGCAGAAGTCGTCCCAGTAGCTGCGGGTGTACAGCAGGTGCAGGTGCCAGACCTGGTCGACCTGATCGGAAGGGGTGAGCGGGTGTCCGGCCAGGCAAACCAGCAGCATGAAACGCTTGTATTCGGCCACGGCCCGGAGACTAAAGGCCAGCGACCAGCCGTTTTCGCGGGCCAGCCGGTCGGTAAAAGTCAGGTCGGCCTGTGGGTCGTCGAGCTCAAACGCGTCGATTTTCTGCCACAGACTCAGGTGTTCGGGCGGCATGCAGTGGAGCGACACTACCTGATAAATGGATTGGGCCGCATTAGGACGCACTGGGCGAGACGGGAGCCGCGGGCAGCTCCGCAGTCTCCTTTTCCAGCAGCTCGGCGCCCGAGCCGAAGTCGGGGGCCACGGTGCGGCGCAGCTTACGGCCCAGCTCGTCGAGGGTGCGGCGCACGTTGGTGACGGTGGGGTGCTGCTGGAGGCGGGCGGCCGTTTCGGTGCGCAGCACCAGCTGCAGGGCCTTCTCGAGCACAAAGGGCAGAATCCAGCCCACCACGTTCGACGCCAGCGCGCCGCGCAAACCCAGGCGAGCCAGCAGCGTCACCGTCATGCGCTTCAGCAGCAGCTCCTTGGCCACCGGCGCGGCTTTGTCGAGCAGGAAATCAGCTACCAGCTTGGCGTTGCCCTTCTGCACTTCGGCGCGCAGCACCTCCTGCACCGACTCGACGGCCGACACGAAGGCCCGGCGAAACAACGGACCGGTTTGCCAGGCGCGCAGCCCCAGGGCGCGGGCCGAGCCCAGCAGCGGCGAAAGAAAGGCGGGAGGGTTCATAAACGAAATAAGCGGCCACGGCAGCAAAGGTGCGGTTTCTGAGGTTGGCGGACCTCGCCCGGGGTAAAAAAGCCGTCGGCCCGGTTGGCAATTTATACGCCAACCGGGCCGACGACGGCGAAACCGCCAAGCGGACTATTCCACTACCAGCGGCTGGGCCGCACCCTGGCCGGGAATCGACACGAGGTAGAGGCCGGGTCTGAGGGTGAGCGGGAGGGTGGTTTGCGGGCCGCTGAGCACATGGGTTGCAACCAGCTGACCCAGGCCGGTGCGAATGAGCATGGTAGCGCCGCGGGGCAGGGCACTGCTTTCCACCGTGAGCTGCTGGCGGGCGGGGTTGGGATAGAGCGCAAACGCCGGCTGCCGCGCCGCCCGGGTGGCCGAAACGGTGCCCACCGTGAAGTTGCGCGTCACGCTCCGCCCCTGGTAGGTAGCCGCGAAGCGCCAGGTACCGGTGGGGGCGTTGGCCGGCAGCAGAAAGCTCCAGTACCAGTATGAGGAACTAAAGTAAGCCTGCGTCATGCTGTGGTTCCAGCTGGCAAACACGCTGTTGTCGGGCCGGAAGATGGTGAAGCTGGTGACCTGCCCGGCCTGCTGGTCGTGGTAGTAGCCCGCGAAGTACACCAGGTCGTTGGGCTGGAAGGCCGTTTTCAGGTTAAGCGCGTGCGGGTTGGGGCAGGCCGCAAAGACGGGCGGGGCCGAATGGGTCAGCAGCGTGTTGAGCGTCGGCTCGTAGTAGGACTTGGGCGTGGCCCACCACGATGAGCCGGGGCCGCAGGGGCCCGCGTAGGGGTCGGTCACCTGGTTGCGGTCGTTGTGCAGCTCGAAGTGCAGGTGCGGACCGGTGGAGCTGCCCGAGCTGCCGACCTTGCCCAGATACTCGCCCTGGGCCACCGCGGCGCCCACCGGCTTGCTGGTGAGCGAGCCGCTTTTCAGGTGGCCGTACCAGCACACCGAGCCGTCGGTGTTCTGCACGTACACCGCGTTCCAGTTGGCGTTGGACATGGCGCAGTTGCGGTCGAAGTTGTTGTCGCTCTTGGCCACGATGACGCCGGGCGCCGCCGCAATGACGTCGACCTGGCCGGCGTCCATCATATTGAAGTTGAAGGGCCACAGGTAAATGTCCAGGCCCGCGTGGTTGTAGCCGTTGCTCAAATCGTAGGTGCGGTTGCCGCAGTTCCAGTCCAGGGTCTGGTTGGGGAAGGCGGGGTTGCGGTCCACGAAGTTGCTGATGCCGTAGTAGCTGGCGTAGTCGAAGCCGGGGGCCTGGCGCAGGGGCCAGGCCAGGGGCACGGCGGCCGGGCGGCGGGCCGGGTCGGGCAGCCGGCCTTCCCGCTCCAGCCGGGCAATGCCGGCCAGCACCAGGCTGTCGTTGAAGCGGAACTGCGCGGGCGAGAGGCAGGCTACCTTGGGCGGCTCGTGTCCGCCGCCCCCGGCCGGCACCAGCTCCTGCGCCCGCGCAGCGCCAAAGGAAAAGGCCAGCAGGGCTGGCAGCAGGTAAAACTTGCGCATAACCAGGATGAGTGAAGTGAGAATTAAATGTACCGCAAATACCCGCGATTTTATGGTCAAAAGCCTGTTTATTCCGGGCTGCGGCGCCTTCATTCCCGGCCGGCACTTGCCCAGGTTCCCGGCTGACTGAGCGGGGCGCGCCGGCCGAAACCGGTTGGCCGGTTGGTTTCGGGCATTGCTGCTTACTTGCCGCCGCATCCCAGTCTTCGCTATGAAAGCCATTGTCGTTACCCAGCCCGGCGGCCCCGAAGTGCTGCAGCCGCAGGAAGTGCCCCAGCCCCAGCCCGCTCCCCACGAAGTCCTGATCTGCGTGTTCGCGGCCGGCGTCAACCGCCCCGACGTGCTGCTGCGCCAGGGCAAGTACGCCGGCGCGGGCGACGTGGCCGGGCTGGTGCCGGGCCTGGAGGTAGCTGGCGTTGTCGAGCAGGTGGGCAGCGAGGTCAGCCGCTGGAAGCCCGGCGACAAGGTGTGCGCCTTGCTGAGCCAGGGCGGCTACGCCGAGTGCGCCGTGGTCGACGCCCGCCACTGCCTGCCGGTGCCCGAGGGCTGGAGCATGGCGGAGGCGGCTTCGCTGCCCGAAACCGTGTTTACGGTGTGGCACAACGTGTTTGAGCGCGGCCGTCTGCAGCCCGGCGAAACCCTGCTGGTGCACGGCGGCAGCAGCGGCATCGGCATCACGGCCATTCAACTGGCCCGGGCGCTGGGCTGCTTCGTGGTAGCCACCGCCGGCTCCGACGAAAAGTGCCGCGCCTGCGAGGAGCTGGGCGCCACCCGCTGCATCAACTACAACAGCGAGGACTTCGCCCAGGAGCTGCAGGCCGAGGGTGTGGACGTAGTGCTCGACATGGTGGGCGGCGACTACACCGCCAAAAACCTCGGCCTGCTGCGCGACGACGGCCGCCTGGTGTTCATCAACGCCATGAAGGGGGCCAAAGCCGAGTTCAACGCCCTGGACGTGATGCGCCGCCGCCTCACCATCACCGGCAGCACCCTGCGCCCGCGCTCCGCCGATTTCAAGGCCGCGTTGGCCGCCGCAGTGGAAAAGCACGTGTGGCCGCTGCTCACCGACCGGCAATTCAAGCCCGTCATTCATAAAGAATTCCCCCTGGTCCAAGCTGCCGCCGCGCACGAGCTCCTGGAAAGCAGCCAGCACATCGGCAAGCTGGTGCTGAAGGTGTAAGTTCGTTATGGCTTTAATCAGGCTCTTGGCCCTAAATTTTTTTTGCCTCATGCAAATCACTCCACAAATGCCGCAAGAGCCTCTTACAGTTGTGGGCTATTGGAAATTTCAACGATCAGAACAGATCGTTTTCCTAGCTTCAGGAGAAATAGTAGAAACAATCACTCAAACGCCTCCTCAATCTTCCTATAGGTATCTTGACATAACAGATCGGGAGCTTATTTATCACCATGAACAGGTAATTGGCAAAAAAACTAATAATTATAAAGTAATAAAAGAATATAGACGTGAAGGAAATATTCTTTTCGTGACTCCATCTCCAAATACCGAACAGATACCTCTTGCATTTGAATGCATTAACAATGAATCATTAAACATTCAAATGATAAGCAGTCATGAACCAGGCGAACCTTATACTAAGATAAATTTATATTTTGTACGGTGGTCAAATGAGTTATGGTTTATTAGGCTGTGGTCTTAAGCGTTTTACGTTGTTCGTTTTTTGCTTTTAAGGCATAGGTCGACCCCGAATAACGAATAACAAACAACGAAAAGCGACCAGCCTAAAACTCCACGATAAACCCAATCGTCGGCAGTACGGTGGCGTCGTCTTCGGCGAGAATGACGGGCACGGCGTTCGAGCCGTTGGGCTGCAGGGGCTGGCCGTCGGTGGTGAGGAAAGCGGCGTTGTCGGCGGTGCGCTGGAAGGTGTAGGTGGGCACCGCGGGGTTCTTGATCAGGAACACGTTCTGCAAATCCACGAACAGGTCGATGGTCACGCGGCGCAGGTTGTACTTCTTGTCGAGGCGGAAATCCACCTGCTGGTAGGAGCCGAGGCGCTGGGTGTTCAAGCGCGAGTAGTCCAGCACGCCCTGGCCGATGGTGAAATAGTTCTGCTGCGAGGCCGTGAGGTCGAAGGGGGTGTAGGGCGCGCCGCCGGCAAAGCGGTACTTCAGGCCGGCTTCCCAGCCGCGGGTAAACTTGCGGCCCAGTAGGGCCGAGGCCAGGTGGCGGGTGTCCCAGGCCGAGGGCTTGTACACGCCGTCGGTGCCGGTAAACTCGCTGCGGAACAAGGTGTAGGAGGCCACCGCAAACCAGTTGTTGGTGAGCTTCTGCTGAAAGAAAAACTCCCCGCCAAAGGCCCGACCCTTGCCCGAGCTGTTCACGGTCTCGTTGCCCAGGGCCACGAAGTCGCCGCCGAGGTTGGCCAGGGAAATTCCGTCGCGCACCGACACGGGGTAGTAGTCGTAGTTTTTCAGGAAGCCTTCCACCGTGAAGCGGGTGTTGGCCGTGGGCAGGTATTCCAGGCCCGCCACGTAGTGCGTGCTGCCGATGTAGCGCGTGTTTTTGTTTACCAGCTGGCCGGCGTTGTCGCGGAAACCGAGCAGGGTAGAGGGCAGAATCTTGTAGTAGCGGCCCACCGAGGCGTTCAGGTTCCAGCGCGAAGCTAGGGCGTAGGAGGCCGAGAGGCGCGGCGAAAGGGTGCGCAGCAGGTTGGCGCCGTCCTCGGTAAACGAGTTGCCGTCGGCGCGCAGGCCGGCCGATACGGTCAGGCGGTCGTTGGGCAGGAAGGGCCGCGTGACCTGGGCGAAGGCACCGAAGCGGGCAAAGCTCAGATCGGACTGAAAGCGCACGTCCACGGCCGGCTGCTGCACCGAGCCGTCGGGGTTCAGCACCTCGCGGCGCAGGCGGTTGAAAAAGCGCGAATCGTAGGTAATCCACTGGCCCACGCCGCCGTAGGCGTAGAGCCACTTGCCGGCCGAGCGGTTCACGTCCACGCGCAGCTTGTTTTCCGACTCGCCCGAGCGGGTAAGCGAGATGCGCCGGCTTTCGTCGTCGCTGAACTCGGCGCCGCCCTCGAAGCGGTTGATCTGGTTGTTGAGCTGCGTGCGGCTCAGGGCCACGTTCACGTAGCCGCGCTCAATGAGCTGGCGCAACGACACGCCCAGGGTGTAGTTCCACTGGTCGATGCTGGGCGTGTTGCGCAGGATGTACTCTTTTTCCAAGGACGACTCGCGCGGCACAGCCACCTCGAAGTGGTCGATGGCGCCCAGGCCCAGGGCGGTAATGGTGGTTTTGGGCGAGAGTTTGGTGGTGACTTTAAACTGCCCGTCCCAGTAGTTGGGGCGGATGGGCAGGTCGATGGCTTTGAAGAGCAACTGCAAATAGGAGCGGCGCACCGAGGCCAGGAAGGTGGTGTTCTTGGCCAAGGGGCCTTCCAGCGTGCCGGCCACTTCGGTGCCGCTCAGGCGCACGTTGCCCTGCACGCGGTCGGGGTTGCCGTCGCGCTGCCGGAACTGCAGCACGCTCGAGAGGGTGTTGTCGTAGCGGGCTTCGAAGGCCGAGGTGCTTACCGTCACGTCCTCGATAAAGGATACGTTCAGCAGACCGGTGGGGCCGCCAGCCGAGCCCTGGGTCTGGAAGTGGTTGATGACCGGCACCTCGATGCCGTCGAGGTAGTACACGTTTTCGTTGGGCGCGCCGCCGCGGATAATGATGTCGTTGCGGAAACCGGCCGTGCCGCTGGTGCCCCCGCCGCCCACGCCGGGCAGTACCTGCACCACCCGCGAAATATCGAAGTTGCCGCCGGGGTTGCTCTTGATTTCCTCGGTGTTCAGGCGCTGCACGCTCAGCGGCGTTTCGGCCGAGGCTACCCGAATGGCACGGTTGCCGGTTATCTGCACCTCGCCCAGCTGCTGGGCCGAGGGCGTCAAGTCCAGGTTCACGATGTTGGCGTTGCCGGAGGTGATGTTCACGTTGGCGCGCAGCAGCGGCTCGTAGCCCACGAAGCTCACCCGCACGTTGTAGCTGCCGGTGGGAATATCGGTGAGGCGGAAGCGGCCCTGCTCGTCGGTGGCCGTGCCCAGGCTGCTGCCTTCCAGGGCCACCGTTACGCCCGGCAGCGGCTGCTGCGTGGCCCGGTCGCGTACGCTGCCACTGAGCACGCCCACGCTCTGGGCCTGGGCCAGCAAGGCCGTGAAGAGCAGCAGAAATAGAAGCAGGTAGCGTTGGCGCATGACGAGAAGGTTAGTTTGATACCACACGAACCAAAGCCCGATTCAGATGTTTTGGGAGCAAACAACTATTTTTCCACACCAGTTTTGCCGCTGGCCGCCTTACTTTGCCGGGCATGGACTACGCCTTACTCAAGCAGCTCCTGGAGCAGGCCGAGGCTTTTGAGCAGCAACGGGCCGCCGCCGGTTCGCCCGCCGACCTCGCCGCGTTTGCCGCCTGGCTGTACGGCCGGGTAGGGGCACCGCCCGCGCCCCGCGGGCCGGCCGCTCCAGCCGACGTGCCCTCCATGCCGCCGGAGGCCGAAATCAGCAAGCTACTCATCTTCCTGACGCGCTACGCCCGCTCCTACATCCGGCGCGGACTGGCCGGCACGCCCCTGCTCACCCCCGACGACTTTGCCTACCTGGCTACCGTGATGGGCCACCAGCCGCTGTCGAAAACCGAGCTGATTGCGCGCAACATCCACGAAAAAGCCACCGGCACCGAGGTTATCAAGCGCCTGCTGGCCCGCGGCCTGGTTGCCGAGCAGCCCCACCACACCGACCGCCGCAGCAAGCTGCTCACCCTCACCGAAGCCGGTGGCGCGGTGCTGCGGCAGGTGTTCGGGCGCATGGGCCAGGCCGCTCAGCTGGTAGCCGGCGACCTGACCGCCGCCGAGCGGGTGCAGTTGCTCTACCTGCTGCAGAAGCTCGACGCCTTTCACCAGCCCATTTTCAGCGGCCCGCGCGCCGAGAGCTTCGAAGAGCTGCTGCGGCATCTGCCGAAAGCAGAAGGTGAGTCAAGTGAACAAGCGTACTAATCATTCTAATTATGAACGGTCATGCTGAGCTTGCCGAAGCATCTCTACCGCTTCGGTGCCGGCATCAGCTTGACCTTATTGCGTTTCTTAAGATCATAAATCAATGCGCCACACTGATTTGTCCGAACGTTGGCAAGTGAAATTGAGCGAATATCTGCTTGATAAAGGCAGTAAATATCAAACGCTCGGTGCTTCGGATTTTCCACTCGACAGCGTGGTAAGCATCACCTTTGAGGACGATTCAAAAGTTGAGTTTCGGTACGCTTTTGTAATCGAAGCTCCGGAATGGCGAGAGGTAGCCGTATTTACGGAGCACTACGGCTACCACTTGTTTCCATTGTATGATGGCATGAACCTGACGGTGAAAGGCGGTAGGGATGTTTCGGCAAGCTCAGCATGACGGCCTTTGCGTTTTTTCCGTCCTGACTGCTTTTTGACTCAGATGAGAAAGACCTCCGAGCAACTCGACTGCCTCCGTACCTTGGCCGGCCATCAACCTTGCCGCCCGCCGGGCGTTTTGGCTACCGCCTATGCCCAACCCTTCATCTACTTCTTTGGCTGAGCTGGCTGGCCTGTTTCTGCGCCTGGGCGGCACGGCCTTCGGCGGACCGGCCGCGCACATTGCCCTGATGGAAGAGGAAGTGGTGCGCCGCCGGGGCTGGCTCACCCAGCAGCAGTTTCTGGATTTGCTCAGTGCTGCCAACCTGATTCCGGGCCCGAATTCCACCGAACTGGCTATTCACATCGGCTATGCGCGCCGCGGCTGGGCCGGACTGCTGGTAGCCGGCGTCTGCTTTATTTTGCCGGCCATGCTGCTGGTCATGGGCTTTGCCTGGGCCTACCTGCGCTTTGGCTCCTTGCCGGCCCTGAGCGGCGTGCTCTACGGCGTGAAGCCGGTTATCGTGGCCGTGGTGGCGCAGGCGCTCTGGAGCCTGGGCCAGTCGGCGCTGCAAAGCGGGCCCCTGCGGATTGTGGCCGGGGTAGCGCTGCTGCTGGGTTTGCTGGGAGTCAACGAGCTGCTGCTGCTGTTCGGGGCCGGCGTGGCCATGGGAGCGGTGCGCTGGCCGACGCTGGCGCACAAACAAGTGCCGCCCGCCCTGCTGAAGCTGGTGGGCGCGGTGGCGGCCCTGGCCTTGTTGCCGGCCTTGCTGGGCCTGGGGCCGGGCGAAGTTGGCGCGGCCGGCGGTGCCCGTCCGCTGGGCCTGCTGCCGCTGGGGCTGGCCTTCGTCAAAATCGGCTCGGTGCTCTACGGCAGCGGCTACGTGCTGCTGGCCTTTCTCGACGCCGATCTGGTGCAGCGCTTCCACTGGCTCACCCCGGGCCAGCTGCTCGACGCCGTGGTGGTGGGGCAGGTGACGCCGGGGCCGGTGTTTACCACCGCTACGTTCGTGGGCTACCTGCTGCTGGGCTGGCCCGGCGCGCTGGTGGCCACGGTGGGTATTTTCCTGCCCGCCTTTGTCTTTGTGGGGCTGAGCATCAGGCTGGTGGCGCAGCTGCGCGAGTCGCCGCTGGCCGGGGCCTTCCTCGATGGGTTGAACGCAGCCTCCTGGGCGCTGATGGCCGCCGTCTCGCTCACGCTGGCCCGCACCGCCCTGCTGGACCTGGCCACGGTGGCCCTGGCTTTGGTCAGCGGCTGGCTGCTGTTGCGCTACCGCGTAAACTCGGCCTGGCTGGTGCTGGGCGGGGCCGCGCTGGGCTACGGACTGCAGCAAACCGGCCTGCTCTGACTGGCCCGCCCGGCTGATTTCCGGTGCCGGGCGGCTTCCATTGGCTTCGTACCTTTGCCGCCGAGCAACTTTGCCGCCTACCGGGCGGTTTTGCTACCGTCTATCGTTTCCGCTGCATGAGCCCTTCCGCTTCCAAGATTTACTGCCCCAGCCTCACCGAGTACAAGCGCCGCGAGGCCCGCGTGGTCAACATCGGCGACCTGCCGCTGGGCGGCCAGTACCCCATCCGGGTGCAGAGCATGACCACCGTCGACACCATGGACACCCTGGGTTCGGTGGAGGAGACGCTGCGCATGGTGGAAGCCGGCTGCGAGTACGTGCGCATCACGGCCCCCAGCATGAAGGAGGCCCAGAACCTGCAGGAAATCAAAAAGGAGCTGCGCCGCCGCGGCTGCTCGGTGCCCCTCATTGCCGACATCCACTTCACGCCCAACGCCGCCGAGCTGGCCGCCCGCATCGTGGAGAAAGTGCGCGTGAACCCCGGCAACTACGTCGACAAGAAGAAGTTCCAGACCATCGAGTACACCGACGCCGAGTACCAGGGCGAGATTGAGCGCATCCGGGAGCGGTTCCGGCCCCTGGTGCAGATATGCAAGCAGTATGGCACGGCCATGCGCATCGGCACCAACCACGGCTCGTTGTCCGACCGCATTCTGTCGCGCTACGGCGACACCCCGCTGGGCATGGTGGAATCGGCCCTGGAGTTTCTGCGCATCTGCGAAGACGAGAACTACTACAACGTGGTCCTCTCGATGAAGGCCTCGAACACCCAGGTGATGGTGCAGGCCTACCGCCTGCTGGTGCAGAAGCTCGAAGCCGAGGGGCTGCAGCCCTACCCGCTGCACCTGGGCGTGACCGAGGCCGGCGAAGCCGAAGACGGCCGCATCAAGTCGGCCGTGGGCATCGGCACCCTGCTGGAAGACGGCCTGGGCGACACCGTGCGCGTGTCGCTCACCGAGCCGCCCGAAGCCGAAGCCCCCGTGGCCCGCATGCTCATCGACCGCTACACCAACCGCACCGCCGAGGCCCAGCCGATTATGCCGTTGGCAGTTGACAGTAATCAGTTGTCAGTTGTCAGGGATGCCCGGGCAAAGAACAGCCCTGACAACCCGCAACTGACAACTGACAGCTCTCTGATTCCCATCGACCCGTATCAGTACCACCGTCGCGCTACGCACGAGGTGCTGAACATCGGCGGGACGAACGTGCCGCGGGTGCTGGCCGATATGTCACGCCTGCCGCAGCTGGAGTACGCCGACCTGCGCTGCGTGGGCCACCTGTACTCGGCCTTCCTCGACAAGTTTCAGATGAACGACCTCGGGGCCGACTTTATTTACACCGGCCAGCGCCCGGCCCCCTTCATGCTGCCCAACGGCCTCAAGGAGCTGGTCGACTACAACGCCTGGCTCGACGGCGGCCGCCGCGCCGACCACTTCCCGGTGCTGACGCCCGACGAGTACGCCGAAGCGCCCCAGCTACACGCCGAGGCCAACTTCGTGTTCCACAACCTGGCCTCGCTCACGCCCGAGACTCTGGAGCAGCTGCGCCGGGATAAAACGGTGGTGGTCATTTTCTACACCGACAACGCCCACGCCATGCCCGAAATCCGCCGGGCCTTTTTCCGGCTGCTGCACGCGGGCGTAACCAATCCCGTCCTCATCAACCGCCAGTACCCCGAGCAGGCGCCCGAGCAAACCCAGCTCTACGCCGCTACCGACGTGGGCGGCCTGCTGCTCGACGGCCTCGGCGACGGCGTGGTGCTCAGCACCGAAAAGCTGCCCGACACCGACCAGGCCACCTGGCTCCAGCGCCTCGACGCGCTCAACCAGCTCGGCTTCGGCATCCTGCAGGCGGCGCGCACGCGCATGAGCAAGACGGAGTACATCAGCTGCCCGAGTTGCGGCCGCACCCTGTTCGACCTGCCCGAAACCACCGCCATGATCCGCCGCCGCACCGACCACCTGAAGGGGGTCAAAATCGGCATCATGGGCTGCATCGTGAACGGCCCCGGCGAAATGGCCGATGCCGACTATGGCTACGTGGGCGTGGGCCGGGGCAAAATTGCCCTCTACCGCGGTCAGGAAGTCATCAAGAAGTCGGTGCCCGAAGAAGCCGCCGTGGACGAGCTCATCAACCTCATCCGCGAAGATGGGCGTTGGGTGGAACCGGTGAAGCTGGAGGAGCCGGTGGGGGTGTAATCGTGGGAAGGGGCTAGCAGCAGCCCTTTTTCTATATACTTAATATAGTTGTATGAGGAAAGACCTTGGCTTGGCAAAGAGCATCGCAGAGCTGGAGAACAAGGATTGGGTTGACGGTGAAACGACGGAATTGGTTCGTAAATGCACAGCCTATCGTCGGATTCCAATTGGAGACTTGACAGTTGAGCAACTTCGGATGCTCATTGGGCAAGCAATTGGGTTGCCGTTCATTATGCCCTTGGCTATTAATCTGCTTCAAGATTCGGTTTTAGCCGAAGGGGATTTGCATGAGGGCGACTTGTTGATAAGTGTATTGAGAGCGAATGAGTATTGGGTAGATAATCCTACTGCGAAAGACCTGATGAAGCAATTGCTTAGGTCAAAACACGACGAAGTTGAATCATTAGAAGAGGGGTCCGTCAAGCAAGGGATTTTGCGAACCATTGATGACTTTGAGAACAAATGAGTCTAGCTGCGCTGACTCATTTATGGCCTAGGGTATCGTAGTCGTCTACCTTTACCGAGCCTTCTATTCCAAAGCTCCCCGCATGATTCAAACCGTCATCTTCGACATGGACGGCGTGCTTGTCGACACCGAGCCGCTACACCACGATGCCTTTTTCCGCCACTTCGCCGAGCTGGGCATTCCGATGACGGCCGAGGAATACGCCACCTTCCTGGGCTCCTCCACGCGCAACGTGTACCAGCAGCTCAAGCGCGAGTTCGGCCTAACGGCCGATGTGGAAACCCTGATTCAGCGCAAGCGGGAGCTGTTCGGGACTTCGTTCGAGCAGGACACCACGCTGGACTTGCTGCCCGGCGCCCGGGAACTGGTGCTCGACCTGTACCGCGCGGGCGTGCCGCTGCAGCTGGCCTCGTCGGCTTCCAAGGAAACCATTGCCCGCGTGTTCCGGCGCTTCGAACTGTACCCGTACTTCCAGAACCTGGTCAGCGGCGAGGATTTCCCGCGCTCCAAGCCCGACCCGGCCATCTTCCTGCACGCGGCTCGGCTGGCCGGCGTGGCTCCGCGGCACTGCCTGGTCATCGAAGACTCGGCCAACGGCGTGACGGCGGCCAAGGCGGCCGGCATGTACTGCATCGGCTACCGCAGCGAGCATTCCGAGGGGCAGGACCTGCACCACGCCGACCAGGTAGTGGCGCATTTGGGCCAGCTCAGCGCGGTGGCCGTGCTGGCGCTGGGGGCGGCGGAGTAAGAAAGAGGCTCCTAACTGCCATGCCCGCCCGCTGACTTTGCCCGAACTCGGCCTACTCCTGTACATGCTGCGCGGGCGCGACGGAACCGAGCGTTTTTTGGCGCAGCTGCCCACTGCCGAGGTGGTAGACCTGGACGACGGCGGCATGGGCAGCTTCCAGTTTGTCAGCCCCAAAACGGAGCGCAGATTTGGCAGGGTGCTGGCCGAAACGCAGTATGCCGACGCGGATGGCGTGCCGGTGCTGGCCAGCTTGTACCTGGATCGGGAAGGCGAACTATACGAGCTGGACAGTTGGAAGGTAGATTACTCGCCGCTGCGGCGCATCCCGCTTTTTTAAGGCCAGGGCGCCTACTGGCACTGGTCCTTGCGGCGCGTGTCGATGATGTAGGCAATGCGCCAGCCTTGGTTGAGCTTCACCAGCTGAAACGAGTTGTAGCCGCAGTGGCTGAACTTGTTGTCGACGAAAAACTGGTAGGGCGTCCAGGCGCTAGCCAGCTGGGCGTCCACCAGCACCTGCTCGAAGCGGATGCGCTCGTCGTACACGCCCGGGTGCGGGGTGCCGATGGCCTTGAGAAACGCGCCGATGTTTTCGGACTGCACCTGCACCTGACCGCCGCGGGTGCTGATGGTTTGCAGAATAGCTTTGGGTGCCAGCGTGCTGCGCACCAGGGCGCTGTCGGTGCGGCGCATGCCCTCGAAAAAGCGGTTGATGGTCTGTTTCACGGCTTCCGCCTCGGCGGAGCTGGTTTGGGCGAAGGCGGCCGGCGCGGCGAGCAGCAGGCAGGGGAGGAGCAGGCGTTTCATGCAGCAAGGCAGGCCCGGGTTAACGGCCCGGGCAAAGTCACGCGCCGGCGGGCCACGGTTGCAGAGTCAGTGCTATGTTTGCTGCCCAACTTCCCCGTCGTGCCCGAGCTACTGATTCGCCCCGAAACCGCCGCCGACTTCTCCGCCGTGGACCAGGTGCTGCGCCAGGCTTTCCCCGGTTCGCAGGAAGCCCGGCTGGTCAGCGCGCTGCGCCGCCGGAGTGGTTTCGAGCCGGCGCTTTCCCTGGTGACCACGCTCGCGGGCCCGGTGGTGGGCCACGTGCTGTTCACGCCCATCGTCATCGAAGGCGCTGCCGCGACAACCGCCAGCCTGGCGCTGGCGCCCGTGGCCGTGCGGCCCGCGTTTCAGCGGCGCGGCGTGGGTGGCCGCCTGATTGAGGCCGGGTTGGCAGCCGCCCGCCAATTGGGTTACTGCTCGGTTATTGTGCTGGGGCACCCCGGGTATTACCCGCGCTTCGGATTCGAGCCGGCCGGCCGCTGGGGCATCGAAGCACCATTTGCGGTGCCGGCGGAGGCTTTTATGGCGCTGGAGCTGGCGCCCGGGGCGCTGACCGGTGCCGCGGGTACGGTGCGCTACCCGGCCGAGTTTGTGGCCGCCTAGCGGCGGGCCGGCGGCCGCAACTATCCGCCGCTGGGCGCTGTTACCAACGGCCGGCCCTGCGGGGCGTTTTGCTACCTTCGTTTTTCAGCTGCTTTCCCGTTTCTGCCCTATGCGTACCAAAGGCTTGTTCGATTTCGGCCCGGTGCTGACGTATTTCTTCCGCAAGAAGGATCCTTCGCGCCACACCAACTTCAACCTGCGCACCATGCACACTATCAATAAGATTTCGATGCTGATGTTCCTGGCCGGG
Organism: Hymenobacter sp. B81; assembly: GCF_044628455.1. Lineage (NCBI taxonomy): Bacteria > Pseudomonadati > Bacteroidota > Cytophagia > Cytophagales > Hymenobacteraceae > Hymenobacter > Hymenobacter sp. B81. The sequence goes on from NZ_JBIYZW010000001.1 coordinate 778,891, forward strand.
TTGATTTTCATGCTCTTCAAGTTCGTCATCCTGCGCTAAGCTGCCGGCGCAGTTTTCCGGTTCCGAAGCCTGCCTCCCGTCCGGTTGGCGGGCTTTGTTGTTTGCCGACGCCCCGGCTTGCTACCTTGCCGCCCGCAACCCGCCGCTACCATGAACATCGAGGAACTCCGCGACTACTGCCTGGCCAAGCCCGGCACCACCGAAGAAGTGCCTTTCGGCCCCGACACGCTGGTGTTTAAAGTCGGCGGCAAAATCTACGCCCTCACCAGCATCGACAACTTCGGCAGCGTGAACCTGAAGTGCGACCCGGAGCGCGCCACCCAGCTGCGCGAGCAGTACGACTACGTGCTGCCGGGCTACCACATGAACAAGAAGCACTGGAACACGGTGCTCATCGGCACGGGCATCACGGTGCGGCAGCTGCAGGAGCAGATTGACCACTCCTACGACCTGGTGCGCGCCTCGCTGCCGCGGGCCGTGCGCGAAAGCCTGAGCTGAACGCGGCCAAAAACGCGCGGCAACCCCGCCCAACGAACCTTGCTGTAACTTTGTTGGTTACAGCGCCAAGCCGAGTGGTCCTGGCCCTTAATTCAGCTTCCCGTTATGCAAATCAGTAGCCGTTTCTCCGTTGCCGTGCACGTGCTGGCTTTGCTGGCGCTGCACCAGCCCGCCGATGGCCTGCTGACCTCGGAGCGCATGGCAGCCAGCGTAAACACCAACGCGGTAGTTATTCGCCGCATTCTGGGGCAGCTGAAAAAAGCTGGGCTGGTGGAGGTGCGGCCCGCCTCGGGGGGCACGTTTCTCGCACGCCAGCTGGCCGATATTTCCTTGCTCGACGTGTACCAGGCGGTGGAAGTAGTGGAGGCGGGGCAGCTGTTCAACGTGCACGCGCAAACCAACCCCGCCTGCCCCGTGGGCCGCAACATCCAGGCGGCGCTGAACGATTCGCTGCGGCGGGCCCAAACGGCACTGGAGCGTGAACTGGCCGCCGTGAGCCTGCAGCACGTCAGCCAGGACATCAGTCGGCAGGCGCGGCTGGAGCCGAGCTGATTTTTTTGCGCTTTATTGTAACAATAGTTGTTACAATAAGTCGTTACTTTGTGTTGTAATTGCGTTGGTTACAATATGCAGTCGTTTCTTCACCTCTCACCTTCCTGATTTATGAAAATTGCCCTTCTCGGCGCTACCGGCTTTGTCGGCTCCCACCTGCTGCGCGAAGCCCTGCAGCGCGGCCACCACGTCACGGCCATCGTGCGCGACCCCCGCAAAATCGGCGAGCAGCCCGAAAACTTGACCGTGGTGCAGGGCGACGTGACCCAGCCGGCCCAGCTGGCCGAGCAGCTGAAAGGCCACGACTTGGTGCTCAACTCCTTCAATGCGGGCTGGACCAACCCCAACCTATACGCGGATTCCCTGGCCGGCAACCGCGCCATTGAGCAAGCCACCGAAGCCGCGGGCATTGCGCGCCTCGTGATTATCGGCGGGGCCGGCAGCCTCTACATCGGCGACCAGCAGCTGGTCGACGGGCCGCAGTTTCCGGCCGAGTACAAGGCCGGGGCCACTGCCGCCCGCGACTACCTCGCCGAACTGCGCAGCAACGGCCGGCTCGACTGGACTTTCGTGAGTCCCGCCATCGAGATGCACGCGGGCATCGACACCGGCCGCACCGGGCAGTACCGCCTGGGCACCGAAAACCCGGTGTTCAACGCCCAAGGCCGCAGCCTCCTCTCGGGCGAAGACCTGGCCGTGGCCGTGCTCGACGAAGTCGAAAAGCACCAGTTCAGCCGGCAGCGGTTTACGGCGGCTTACTAACGGCGGCTTCGCCCGGATACGCAAAACGCGCCGCTTCCGGGCAAGAGTTGGAAGCCGTGCCGCCGGGCTGCGCTTGCTCAACAAAAAGCCCGCTGGTGCCATACCAGCGGGCTTTTTGTTCACTAAAGCCGGCAGTAGTTACACCACAACGTTGACCATGCGGCCGGGCACCACGATGACTTTCTTGGCGGGCTTGCCCTCAGCGTAGCGGGCCAGGATATCGGTTGCGCGCACGGCGGCCTCGATTTCGGCGGCGGTGGCGGTGGCGGGGAACTGCAGCTGCTCGCGGACCTTGCCGTTGATGGCCACCGGGTAGTTCACCGTGTCTTCCACCAGGTAGGCTTCGTTGAGCTCGGGGAAGGGCGCGGTGCTCAGCGAGCCGGCCGCGTGGCCCAGCTGCTCCCACAGCTCCTCGGCCAGGTGCGGCGCGTAGGGCGAGATGAGCAGCACCAGCGGCTCCAGGATGGCGCGCTTGCGGCAGCTGAGGGCCGAAAGCTCGTTGACGCAGATCATGAAGGTGCTCACCGAGGTGTTGAACGAGAACCGCTCCACGTCTTCCTGCACCTTCTTGATGGCCTTGTGCAAAGCTTTCAGCTCGGCCGGCGTGGGCGCTTCTTCCGTTACGGCCCAGTCGCGGTCCTCGGGGTAGAACAGGCGCCAGAGCTTCTTGAGGAAGCTGGATACCCCCGTCATGCCTTGGGTATTCCACGGCTTGTACTGCTCCAGCGGGCCGAGGAACATTTCGTGCAGACGTAAAACGTCGGCGCCGTACCGGTCGATCAGCGTGTCGGGGCTCACCACGTTGTACTTCGACTTCGACATCTTCTCGATTTCGACCCCGCAGACGTAGTGGCCGCCGTCTTCCTCACATAGAAAGTGGGCGTTTTTGTATTCTTCACGCCAATTTGTGAAGGCCTCAATGTCAAGTATATCATTGTCAACCAAGCTCACATCAACGTGGAGTTGGGTAATGCCATTATACGAAAGCACTAGGTCAGGATATCTGGCATGAAACGCTTCTGTAAGCCCTTGTAGGAAATCTTCTCTTTCAGGATACAGAAAAGGTGTACCATCACTAAGAGTTTGTAATCTGCCTTTCGAAACAAATGTTACAGGTATAATTTGTTCACGTCCAAGCTGTTCGAGTGCTTCTCTGAATTTAGTTTGAACAACCCAATTAATACGGTACACGAAGTTCGAGCGGCCCAGAATCATGCCTTGGTTGATGAGCTTCTGGAACGGCTCCTGTCCGCTGACCAAGCCTAGGTCTTTCAGGAACAGGTACCAGAAGCGGGCGTAGAGCAGGTGGCCGGTGGCGTGTTCGGCGCCGCCCATGTACAAATCCACGGTCTGCCAGTACTGCTCGGCCTCTTCGCCCACAAACCGCTCGTCGTTCTGCGGGTCCATGTAGCGCAGGTAGTACCACGAGGAGCCGGCCCAGCCGGGCATGGTGCTCAGCTCGAAGTCGAACTGCCCGCGGTACTTCCAGTCCTGGGCGCGGCCCAGCGGCGGTTCGCCGGTTTCGGTGGGCTTGTACTCGTCGATTTCGGGCAGCACCAGCGGCAAATCCTGCTCGGCCACGCCGAAGGCCATGCCGTCGCGGTAGTACACCGGAATTGGCTCGCCCCAGTAGCGCTGCCGGCCGAAAATGGCGTCGCGCAGGCGGTAGTTCACCTTGCCCGTGCCGATGCCCTTGGCTTCGAGGCGCCGGATAGCTTCCTGAATGGCGGGCTTCACGTCGAGGCCGTTGAGGAAGTCGGAGTTCATCACCCGGCCTTCCTTGGCCACGTAGGCCTCGCCGGCGGCCTCATCGTAGCCTTCCACCACCGGTACGATGGGCAAAGCGAAATGCTTGGCGAAGGCAAAGTCGCGGGTGTCGTGGGCGGGCACGGCCATGACCACGCCGGTGCCGTAGCCGGCCAGCACGTAGTCGGCCACCCAGATGGGCAACTGCTCGCCGGTGAAGGGGTGCCGGGCGTAGGCGCCGGTGGGCTGGCCGGTGATGGTTTTCACGTCGGCCATCCGTTCGCGCTCCGAGCGGTTTTTGGCCCACTCCACGTACTTCGCCACTGCCTCGCGCTGCTCCGGGGTGGTCAGCGCCTCCACCAGCTCCGACTCGGGCGCCACGGCCAGGTAGCTCACGCCGAATAGGGTATCGGGGCGGGTGGTAAACACGGTCAGCGGCAGCTCGGGGTGGCCGTCCACGTCAAAGCGCACCTCGGCGCCCACCGAGCGGCCAATCCAGTTGCGCTGCATTTCCTTCACCGCGTCGGGCCAGTCGATGTTATCCAGCCCTTCGAGCAGGCGCTGGGCGTAGGCGGTGATGCGCAAATTCCACTGCGGCATCAGGCGGCGCTCCACCGGGTAGCCCCCGCGCTCCGACACGCCGTCTTTCACCTCGTCGTTGGAGAGCACCGTGCCCAGCTGCGGGCACCAGTTCACGTAGGTTTCGCTTTGGTAGGCCAGGCGGTAGGGGTGCACGGCGGCAATCTTCTGCGCCTCCGACATCATCTGCCACTGCCCGGCCGAGAAGTCGTGCCGCTCGTCTTCGTTGCAGGCCACGCGCACACCCTGGGAGCCCTCGGCGGCGAACTTTTCCTGCAGGGTGTGGATGCTTTCAGCTCGATCGGTGTCGAGGTTGTACCAGCTATTGAACAGCTTCAGGAAAATCCACTGCGTCCACTTGTAGTAGCTCGGGTCGGAGGTGCGCACCTCGCGGCTCCAGTCGTAGCTGAAGCCCAGGGCCGAGAGCTGCTCGATGTAGCGGGCAATGTTTTCGCGGGTGGTTTTTTCGGGGTGCTGCCCGGTCTGGATGGCGTACTGCTCGGCCGGCAGACCGAAGGAGTCGAAGCCCATGGGGTGGAGCACGTTGAAGCCGCGGTGGCGCTTGTAGCGCGACACGATGTCGGAGGCAATGTAGCCCAGGGGGTGGCCCACGTGCAGCCCGGCCCCGCTGGGGTAGGGAAACATGTCGAGCACGTAGTACTTGGGCTTGTCGGAGCTGTTCTGGGCGCGGAAAGTCTGGTTCTGCTGCCAGAACTGCTGCCACTTTTTCTCTATCTCCTGCGGTCGGTAGCCGGGCATAGGGCGATTGGTCTATTGCTGAAACCGCGAAGTTAGCCCGCCGCGCCGTACCAGCCCAGGCCGGGGGCGCGTTTGCGCCGGTCGGCCGCGGTTTTGGCCTGGTGGCCGGCACCCCGAGCTGCTGGCAAGCCGGGGCGGCGCCGGACTGCGGCCGATTTGGGTGGGAAGTGCGCAGTACCAGTCCGATAGCCCGGGAAAGATCCAAAAAACGGCCCGTAGGCGCCGCCAGGGCGAAAAAGTAGCTGAAAAAATTACGTACTAATAGCCGAGTATAACCCGTAGTAATGCGTAGCCAGACCGGCCGGCGGGGCCGTTGTTTTGTATCGAGCGGGCTGCCTGTCAAATGCGGCAACTAGGTGCAACCTCAGGTGTGGTGTTGTACCGTGACAGGCGGTCCGCTTTTTTATGCCCTTTCGGGTCGGCTCAGCGGGTTCTGCCCATCCCAGCTGCCCTCGGCGCGCAGCACCCGGAAGCGGGCAAACAGCTCCTCGGAGTACCACTGTTCCTGGCGCGTGCGCCGAATGACGTCCTGGTGCCGGCCCGCAGCCTGGCGGCCGTAGGCGTACTGTCGCATCAGGCCCGCCGACTCCCACAAGCTGAACGTGGCCTGCCGAATCAGCGGCAGCTCGCCCAGGCCGATACCGCCCAGGTAGCCCGGCGCCGTGCGCACGGCCCGGCTCACCGGCGGCACGGCCCGCCAGAACTCCCAGGAGCGCCGCAGCCGGATGCTGGCCCGGGTGAGCACCGCCACGGGCTCGTCGGCACCGGGGGCTTCGGCAGCTACTGCGGGGCCAAAGGGCTCGGTGCCGTCCCACAGACCGTGCGAGTGCAGCGGCTGCAGGTAGGCCGTCCACAGCTCGCTCGTGCGCTGGCGGTAGGACTGCCACAGCGGCGAGTGGTCGAAAAACGCCGCGGCCGCGGCCTCACTGTCCCACACCGCCAGCAGGCCGTAGCGGCGCAGGTTAGGGCGCAGCCCGAAATCGAAGCCCGAGCCCAGCAGCTTGCCGAAGCGCAGCCCCGGCACCTGCCCGAACGAGCGCGGCAGCACGCCCATCTGGGCCAGGCCCCAGCGCCGGTGGGCGGGCAGCAGCGTAATGATGGTGAGCGTGGTGACGGGTAGGGCCGGGGTGGGAGCGGGGTGCAAGCGACGCAAGGTTGGGTTGACGTAGGGGCAACAAAAAAAGGGAGAGAACGGATTCTCCCCCTTTCGATCAGTAGCAAAGTTGGGCGCGGTGGCCTGGGGTTAAACGGGCGGCCGCGGCGGCAGGTTGCCCCGCCTTATCGTGGATTCACCTTGGCGTGCTCGTCGCCGGTGGGTTGGTACCGCTCGCCGGTGGCCACGGCCTTTACGTAGCCAAAGGCGTGAACCAGCACGTTGCTGGGCTGGTCCCAGTATTCGCCCCGGTCAATTTCAACGCGCATTAGGGCAATGTTGGGGTCGTCGGAACCCTTGGGAAACCAGGTGCGCAGGCCCTCGTTCCACAGCTCCTTGATCTTGGCGCGGTCGGTTACCACGCTGGCGCGGCCGCTGATGCTCACGTACAGGTTGTCCTGGGGCTTGGAGTAGCCCAGGTTGACGTGGCGGTCCTGCTGTACCTCGTCAATTTTGGGCGAGTCCAGCTCCGTAAAAAACCACAGCGTGCCGTTGGCTTCGGGCTCGTGGGTGTACATCGGGCGGGCGTGCAGCGAGCCATCGGCCTCGGCCGTGGTGAGCATGGCAATCTTGATGTCTTTAATGCGCTCCACGAGCTTGCTTACGTCGTGGCTTACGGCAACTTTTTCGGCCATGGGTTAGGGTGTTTGGGTTGATCGAGTGAGAATGCGGTGCTTGCACGTACGGTAGGGTACGGGTCGGGGTTGGTAGTGCCCCGGGTTTGGCGGTAAACGAGGGCAGGGCCCGCCCCGGAGTTTCCGGGGCCCTGGCTCTGGCGGCCGCCAAACCAGTTGCCGGCTGCAAAGCTGCTTTTTGCCCTACATTTCCGCCGTGAACTTCCTCGCCCACCTGCTGCTCTCGGGCCCCGACGACGACCTGATCGTGGGCAACTTCGCCGCCGAAGCCGTGCGCGGCCGCGCCGCCCTCGCGGCCTACCCGCCCGCCGTGCAGCGCGGCATTCGCCTACACCGGCTCATCGACAGCTTCACCGACGCCCACCCCGTGGTGCGGCGCAGCACCGCCCGCCTGCGCGAACAGGGTCTGGGCAAATGGGCCGGCGTGGTGGCCGACGTGGGCTACGACCACCTGCTGGCCCGCGACTTTGCCCGCCACAGCTACCGCCCCCACGAGCCCTTAGCCGCCTTCAGCCAGCGCATGTACGCCCTGCTGCACGCCCGCCGCGCCGAGCTGCCCGAGCGCCTCCGGCACATGCTGCGCTACATGCGCGAGGACGACTGGCTGACCGGCTATGCCCGGCCCGAGGGCCTGGAGCGGGCCTTGTACGGCCTGAGCCGGCGCGCGCCCGGCGGCACCGTGCTGGCCACCGGCGCGGCCGCCTTCCTGGCCGAGCGGGCGGCGTATCAGGCGGATTTTGAGGAGTTTTGGCCGCAGCTGCGGGCCGCCGTCGACCCCCTGGATTAACTGAATTTCTTACGATATGCAGGACCCTGAACTGCTGGCGGTGCGCGACGCGCTGGTGCAGCAAGCCAAATCTTTTCTGACCGAGGCCGGCCAGTTTCGACCCTTCGGCGCCGGGCTGCGCGCCGACGGCAGCATGGTGCTGCTCGGGGCCGATGAGGACGACGACGCGGCGCCGGCCGAACGGGTGACCCGGCTGGAGCAGGCCATTCGTGCGCAGCTGGCGGCCGGCTCCCTGCGCGTGGGCGGCATCGGCGTCGACGTGCAGCTGCGCTTCTCGGCCGACACCCCGCCCACCGATGCCCTGCACCTGCGCCTGCGGCGCCCCGACGGCTACGCGGTGGACTACTACATGACCTACCGGCTGGCCGAAGACCGGCTGATCTGCGACCCGCTGATTGAAGACGCGGGCTCCTTCGCCGGGGAATAAGCAAAACGGCCCGCTCGTCTGGGGCAGACGAGCGGGCCGGAAAGCGGGCTAAACGGGCCGACTAGTGGTGGTGGCCGCCTTCGCCGTGTACGTGGCCGTGGTCGAGCTCCTCTTTCGTGGCGTCGCGCACGGCTACTACCTGGCCCTCAAAGTGCATGGTCATGCCGGCCAGGGGGTGGTTGAAGTCCATCTGCACGGTGTCGTCGGTCACGGCTACCACCTTGCCCTGCAGCTGGTTGCCCTGGTTGTCGGACATGGGCAGGTAGTTGCCGGCCTGCAGCATCTCGGTGTCAAGCTTGCCGTCGATTTCGAATACCTGCTTGGGCAGGTCTACCAGCGCGTTCTGGTCGTATTCGCCGTAGCCGTCTTCGGGCGAGAGGCTGAAGGCGAAGGAGTCGCCGGGGTTTTTGCCCTGCAGCTGCTGCTCAAATTCCTCGGGCAGGCCGCTCATGCCGAACAAAAACACCATGGGCGAATCGGCTTCCGCCTTTTCGACGAGCATTTTTTCCTGCTCGTCGTTGGTGACACTCAGGTCGTAGGTGAGGGTCACCACTTTCTTATCGGCAATCTGCATGGGAGGCGGTACTGGTTGAAAATCTTGGTTGAAACTAGCGGCAAGTACGGGAAAATAACGACGCCGTTGGGTAATGTGGTCTGGCTTGAGCAGGCAAGGCGGCATCTGTCATTGCGAGCGAAGCGAAGCAATCCTTCCCCTCGCAGCACAACTGAAAGAGCCTGACCAACCGAAACTAGTTGGTCAGGCGCATCCGTTTTCTGCCACGGGCAAGGACCGATTGGCTACGCCTTCCTGCGGTTGCTTCGTCGTGCCTACTCGCAATGACGGGGCGCTACTGCTGAAACTCCCAGGCCGTGCGGTAGGCGCCAATGTCTTCCACGTAGTTGACGAAGTCGCGGTAGAAGGGGTGGGTGCTGAGCGTAGCCGAGTCGCCGATGAGCAGCAGCTTGCGGCGGGCGCGGGTCATGCCCACGTTCATGCGGCGGATGTCGGCCAGAAAGCCGATGTCGCCGGCCGCGTTGGAGCGGGTGAGGCTGATGGCAATGATGTCGCGCTCCTGGCCCTGAAACGAATCGACGGTGCCGATGCTGAGCTGGCGCTTGAGCAGCAGCTCGTTGAGCACGGGCACGTCTTCCACGCGGTCCTTGAGGTGGTTGATCTGGGCGCGGTAGGGCGCAATGACACCGATGCTGAGCGGGTGCTGCTCGTGGTCGACGGCGTGGTAGTCCTGCAGCAGCTCCACCAGGCGGCGCAGCAGCAGGTCGGCTTCCTCGGGGTTGGCCACCGAGGGCGAGTCCAGAATGCCCATTTCCTCGAAGCCGCAGCCCGCCGTGTCGATGAACTCCACCGCACCGGGCTCGGGGGCAAAGCGCAAATCGTAGGCGTGCAGGTCGGCGCGGCGCACCCGCTCGTCGGCCACCAGCCGGCCGCCGTAGAACTGGTCGGAGGAAAAGCGCATAATGTCCTCGTGCATGCGGTACTGCACTTCCAGCATCTTGGCGGTGGTCGGCTGGCGGGTGATGCACTTCTCAAAAAGCGTTTCGCGCAAGCCTTGGGCGGCAGCTTTGTCGCTTTTCACGGTGGGCGGCAGCTGGCAATGGTCGCCGGCCAGCACCACGCGCTCGGCCTTGGTAATGGGAATCCAGCAGCCCGGCTCCAGGGCCTGGGCGGCCTCGTCGATGAATACGGTTTCGTAGCTGAGGTGGCGAATGGCGCGGTTGGCGGCCCCCACCAGCGTGCAGGTAATCACCTGCACCTTTTCCAGCAGATCCTCGGTGATGTACTTCTCCAGCTGGTCCGACTCCTGCAGCAGTTGGTGGGCCTGTTCCTTCAGGTTTTGCCGCTGCTGGCGTTCCTCGTAGCCGAAGTTGCGCTTGTACTGCCCGGCCATCTGCCGGTACTGCTCGGCGGTCTGGCGTAGGGCGCGCATCTCGGGGTAGTGCTTGTGGGTCATCACCTGTGCGTCGAGGGTGTGCTCGAGCAGCAGATCCGACACCCGCGAGGGGTTGCCCATGCGAATTACGTTCACGCCGCGCTCCGCCAGCTTTTCGGTGAGCAAATCCACGGCCGTGTTCGAGGGCGCGCACACCAGCACCCGCCGCTCGCGCCGGATGGTTTCCAGGATGGCTTGCACCAGGGTGGTGGTTTTGCCGGTGCCGGGCGGGCCGTGAATAATGGCCACGTCCTTGGCCGCCATTACGTGCTGCACGGCGGCGGTCTGCGAGGCGTTGAGCGGGTTGGGGTAGTAGAGCTTTTCGGTCTGCGCCTCGGGTTTGTACTCGGCGGGGCGGTGGCCCAGCAAAGTGTCGCGCAGCTCCTGCAGGCGGCCGTAGGCGCCCTGCACCTTCTGCAAAGCCAGCTCCATCTCGCGGTAGCTCACCTCGTCGAAGGTCAGGTCCAGGCCCAGCTTGCCGCCTTCCTCCACCCAGTCGGGCAAATCCTCCTTGTTGGTGGCCAACGTGATTTTGTTGCGCCGCACGCTGGTTACCACGCCCTGCAGGGTGGGGCGGTCGGTGCCGGCGCGGCCGGGCACGTTGCCGAACAACGCCGCGTTCTTGCCCACCTGAAACAGGTGCAGCTGCTGGCTCTGGCCGCTGGGGCGCTCCAGCTCCAGCACCAGCTTGCCGCCGAAGCCGATGTCTTCCTTGGTGATTTTGACGGGGTACCAGCTCAGGCCGCGGTGCACGCGCTCGGCAATGGTACTCTTGGCGTTGCGGATGCGGTACTGCTCCAGGTCTTCCTGCTGCTCGACGCGCAGCAGGCCCTGCACGCGGCGTAGCTCGTCGTAAACGGGTTCGAGGGCGGGGGGAGTGGGGGTAGGCTCAGCCAAGCTCTTGGGAATGCGTGGGGAAATACCGTAGGTTCAACGAAAACGGCGAAAGAATGGGCTAAGGTCGGGCACAAATGCTGATTCCAACTGCCCGGGTCGCAACTGCCGGCCCGGAGCACCCGCCCAAACGCCCGCCCGGGGCCGAAGCAGCGCCGCACGGGCGTTTGGGCGGGAAGCCCGCGGCGGCTTAATTCTGCTCCAGCAGCTGAAACAGCTCGTCGAGCTTGGGCGTGAGAATGATTTCGGTGCGCCGGTTCAGCTGCTTGTTGGCGGGCGTGGTGTTGGCCGCCACCGGCAGGGTTTCGCCGCGGCCCGAGGCCGTAACCTGCGCCGCCCCCAGGCCCGATTCGGTCAGGATGCGGGTGATTTCGGTGGCGCGCAGCACGCTCAAATCCCAGTTGTCGCGCATGCCGGCCGTGCCGCGGGCAATGGGCACGTTGTCGGTGTGGCCCTCTACCACCACGTTCACGTCCTGGTTGCCCCGCAACGCGGCCGCCAGCTTTTTCAGCGCCTCCTGGCCCTTAGGGTCGACCTTGGTCGAGCCCGACTTGAACAGCAGCTGCTCCGATAAGGACACGTAAACTTTGCCGTTTTTCAGGTTTACCTGCAAGTCCTGGGCGTTGAAGCCCAGCAGCGCGTCGGCCACGCGCTTGCGCAGGGCCTGCACGGCGCGGTCTTTCTCCTCGAGCTTGCGCTGCAGCTCGGCCAGTCGCTGCTCGCGGTCCTGCAGGTTGGCCGAGAGCTGGGAGTTCTGCTCCTCGGCGCCGCTTAGGCTTTGGTTGAGCTGGCGCACCTGCTGACTGCGCGACACCAGGCGCTGGCGCAGCTCTTCCTCGGTGCGGGCTTTTTCCTGCTCCAGGGCGGTTTTCTCGGCCTGCAGCTGGTCGCGCGACTTGCTCACGTCGCCCAGCTGGCTTTGCAGGGCGGTGTATTTTTTCTGCGACACGCAGCCCGGGGCCACGGTCAGGGCCAGCAGCAGGGCGGCGGCCGGTAGGGTACGGAAAGGGGGAGTCTTCATAAGGAACGGGGGAATGATGGCAACTATATGCGTTGCCGGGGGTACGGCCGGCCCGCCGGTGGAGTTATCGGCCTGCTCCGGGCGCCTGCGGCAGGCGGCTGCCTGCTTGGGTGGCGAAGAGGGCCCCGCCGTTGCGCCGTGCGCCGGAATGGCCGTAACTTGCCCGTCTGCTTTTCCTTTGCCCGTCTTTGCCGCGTGATTCGATTTTTACTCCGCCTGAGCGCTGCCTGCCTGCTGGTTCTGCCGGAACTGCCGGCCCGGGCGGCCCCGCCGCCCGCGGCGGCACCCTGCTGGGTGGAGCTGCGCGATAAAGCGGGCGTGCACTTCGACGCGCGGGCGTATTTCTCGCCCCAGGCCCAGGCCCGCCGCCGCCGCCAGCACCTGCCCGCCGCCGACAGCACCGACTTTCCCCTGCGCCCCGACCTGCTGGCCCAGGTGCAGGCCCACGCTGACACCGTGTTGCTGGTCAGCCGCTGGTTCAATGCCATGGCCTGCCGCGCCACGCCCGCCCAGCAGGCCGCCCTGCGCCGGCTGCCCGGCGTGCGCCGCGTGGTGCCGCTGCCTACCGCCGACCTGCAGCCGGCCGCCCGGGCTGAGCGGCCGGCCGCCGACGCGCCTGCCACCTCCGAACTGCACCAGCTGGCCCAGCGGCAGGTGGGCAGCCTGGGCCTGGGGGCGCTGCGCCGGGCCGGCCTGAGCGGCCGCGGCCTGCGCATTGCCGTGCTCGACGTGGGCTTCAACGGCGCCGACCAGCACCCGGCCTTCGAGCACCTGCGGCGGGGCGGGCGTATTGTGGCCACCCACGACTTCGTGCGCCAGCGCCCCGATGTGTACCGCGGCGGCAGCCACGGCACCCAGGTGCTGTCCTGCCTGGCCGGGGTGCTGCCCAACGGCCAGGCTCTGGGCCTGGCACCCGAGGCCGAATACCTGCTGGCCCGCACCGAGCACCTGCACCGCGAGCTGTACAGCGAGGAGCTGGCCTGGCTGGCCGCCGCCGAGTGGGCCGACCGCCTCGGGGCCGACATCATCAACTCCTCGCTGGGCTACACCGACCGCCGCTACTTCCGCGAGCAGATGGACGGGCGCACCAGCCTGGTGGCCCGCGCCGCCAACATGGCCGCCCGCAAGGGCATGCTGGTGGTGTGCGCCGCCGGCAACGACGGCGACGACCCGCGCTGGCGCCTCATCGGCACGCCCGCTGATGCTGACTCGGCCCTGGCTGTGGCCGGCCTCGACCCTGGCTCGTTTCTGCCCACCGAGTTCAGCTCCTGCGGCCCCGCGGCCGGCGGCCGGCGCAAGCCCAACGTGGCTGCCCTGGGTGTGGTGGCCGCCGCCAGCTCCGACGGCGGCTACCGCCAGGTAGAAGGCACCTCGTTTGCCAGTCCGCTGCTGGCGGGGCTGGCGGCCTGTCTCTGGCAGCAGCAGCGCGAGCTGCCCGCCATGGAGCTGTTCCGGCGCCTCGAGCAAGCCGGCGAGCTGTATCCCTACTTCGACTACGCCCAGGGCTACGGCCTGCCTACGGCAACCCGGCTGCTGACTCCCGCGTCTGCCCCGGCCGCGCCTTCCTTCGATTTCGTGGCCGATGCGGGCGGGGTGCAGGTGTTGCTGCGGCCGCACCTGCGCGCGGTGCAGGCCCTGCCGCTCTACGCCGATTCAACCCAGGCGCCGCTGCCCCCCGCTGCCCGCCCCGCCGTGGCCGACGCGCCGGCGGTGAACCCGCTGAGCAGCCCGGCTTCCGCGGCGGCGGCGGGCGACTCCGGGGCCGGCGCGGCCCGCCCCGAGCAGTTGCTGTACTGCTACTGGCACCTGGCCGACGGCCGGGGCCGCCTGCGCCGCTACCAGGTGCTCGACGTGCGCCAGCGCGCCGTGCTGCGCCTGCCGCTGAATGCCCTGCTGCCGGGCGACGTGCTGCGCGTGCACGTGGCCGGCTACACCGCCGAATACCGCCTGCCCTGATGCGCCACCTGACCTTCGTGCGGGCCGCGCTGCTGCTGGCCCTGCTGCCGGCCGCGGCCGCCCACGCCCAGACCGTGCTGCTCGACGCCGACGTGGCCGCCGACACCGCCCGGCAGACCTTCGGCCCCAACCGGCGCTTCTACCGCCACCTCTACGGCGGCTACGCCCTGGTAGTGGGTCCCGACCAGCCGGGCGCGCCTCTGCGCTACGGCGCCTCGGGCGAGCTGACGCTGGGCTTGCGCCACAAGCTGCGCCTCACGTCCTGGCTGGCTTTGGGCGCCGACGTGCGCTACCTGCGTCAGACTTACGCGCTGCGCCAGACCGCCGGGAAGGTGCTGCCCACGCCCGTGCTGCACCACCGCGAGTCCTTTACCCTGCACCGCGCCGACGCCGAGGCCTGGCTGCGCCTCAACGCCGGCCGCCGCGGTAACGCCATCGGCCAGTACCTCGACCTGGGCGCCTGGGGGGGCTGGGTGCTGGGCAGCGCCCACCACACCGAAGACCGCCCCGGCGCCGGCCCGGCCCGGCGGGTGCTGGGTACCGAGCGCGGCCTGCGCTACCTGGAACGCTGGCCCTACGGGCTGGCAGGGCGCCTGGGCCTGGGCCGCTACGCCGCGCAGGCCCGCTACCGCCTGTCCGACTCGTTCCGCGGCGCGGCCTATCCCGAGCTGCCGCGCTGGGCCCTGGGCCTCGAAGTCGGGCTTTTTTAGGTGCAGTGGTAGCGGGGCAATGCAACCGGTACCGCGCCACTACGTACGGCCAAGCAGCAGTCCTTTGGTACGAAATTGGCGGCCGCCTGCCGGCCCCGCGCCGAACACCGGCTTTCGTACGCCGCCGCTCCAGGGCTATCGAACCTTCCCTTCGTCATGAGAAAATTCCTCCTTCCCGTTGCTTTTGCTGCCCTGCTTTTCCAGTCGTCGTGCGTGACGACCGACCGGGAGGTGGGCACTTCCAATAACGCTGACCAACTGTTTACGCCCAAGCCCGAAGCCGCCCGCAGCCGCATGACCAGCCGCACGGTGCTGCGCACAGTGCAGGCCCAGCACGCGTTTTCGGACCCCCGCGCCAAGGACAACTTCGTGCTGCTGCTGCAGGGCACCAAGGTGGCCGAGGCCAACGCCCGCTTCCTGATTATCTCGGCCCAGGGCGACACTCTGCGCAATGAGGTGATGCCCGCCACGGCCCTCATCGACGAACGCGCCATGCAGGAAGACCCGCAGGCCGGCAGCGTGCGGGCCAAGGAAATTGCCATTCTGCAGGGCATGAACAAGTTCTTCGCCGAGGACAAGTTCACCGCCCCCGCCATTCCCAAGAAAACCACCTCTGCCCCCGAGGGCGCCGACCCCGAGGGCTGGCAGGCCGTGCGCGAAGACAACCGCGCCGTGGGCTTCGACTACGTAGACGCCTCGGGCCGCGAAAAGCGCATTGCCTTCGCCAAAAAGCTCAACAAAGCCGTGGTGGTAGCCGAGTAACAACCCGCTGCCAGCAACGCAAAGCGGCCCGTTCCACCTTGGTTGTGGAACGGGCCGTCGTGTTTGTAGCCGCTGGAAGTGGGCCGGATCCAGCGTGGGGAGGTGCTAGCCCTGGCGCAGCCAGCCTACCTGACCGGCGGCGTTGCGCACCAGCCGGTAGCCGCTCCACTCGCCCAGCACCGCTACGCGGGCCTGGGCCGGCAGCGTGTCGAGTGGGGTGGCCGCCGCAGTAGGGTGGCTGAGCAGGTCGGCAGGACCGGCCAGGGCTTCGCGGCGCAGGGCTTCGGTGGCCACGGACTTGGCCGGCACGTAGCCCAGCCGCCCGCTGGGGTCCTGCACCCGCAGCCAGTCGGCGGTAGCGCCCACCACCAGCAGGGGCGTGTGCCTGGGCAGGCCGGTGGCGGGCTTGGTTTTGGGGGCCGTGGGGGCCGGGCGCAGCGCTGTGCGCGGGGCCGTAAGGCGCACCCACTGGCCCAGGCGCTCGGGCGCGGTGCGCGGGGCCGCCGGCTCGGTATCGGGGCGGCGCACGAAGGGGAAGGGGTCGACGGCGCCCCAGCCGCGGCGGTACACGCCAAAGTGCAGGTGGGGCGGGGTGCTGCGGGCGTTGCCGGTGTTGCCCACCAGCCCCAGCGTGTCGCCGGGCTGCACCAGCTGGCCCGCCTGCACCAGCTGCTGGTCGAGGTGGGCGTAGTAGAGGTGGCGGCCGTGGGTGGCGTCGGCCAGCCACACCACGCGGCCGCCGCGCGGGGTTTCGCCCACGCGGGTAATGAGGCCGGCAGCGGCGGCTACCACGGGCGTGCCGCGCCGGGCAAAGATGTCGATGCCCTCGTGGCGGCGGGCGCCGCCGTCGCGCTCCACGCCCCAGAACGAGCCCACGGCCACGTCGTTTTTGCCGTGCACCGGGAAGGCCAGGGAGGGGCCGCGGCGGATGCGGACGGTGAAGCGGCCGCTGCGCAGCAGCTCGGGCTGCACCCGCAGCAGGTGCTGCCGGTCGTCCTCGGCCACGTAGCTGAACGAGCGGCTCAGCGTATCGGCCGAGGCCAGGGCACGGGGGCGTGGGTCGGCCGGGTCGAGCTCAAAGGCATCGACGAACACGCGCACGTCGGCGGTGGCCGGCTCCAGAGTCAGGGAAATGCTGATTTGCTCGCCGGCGCGCACGGCGTAGCGGTAGGAAGCCGCAAAGGCCTGCTCGGCCCGAAACAGGCCGGTTTCGCGGAAGGGCAGCGTCACCACCAGCGAATCCTGCAGGGCGCGGTCGGCAGCCGCCAGCCAGTCGCGGCCCAGGGCGGTGCGGTCGAGGCCGGCCTGGCGCAGCTGGCGGGCGTAGGCTTCGTGGGGGGTGCGGGGCTGGGCAAAAATGCCCTGCAGGGTTTGCTGCGGGCCGCAGCCGGTGAACAAAAAGGGCAGAAAAAGCAGGGGCAGAAGCCGGCGCAGCGACCGGCGCGTCGTGGAGATTAGGCGCATATGCTGCTCAACACCGGCCGGGCGCGGCGGGTTCGGTGCGCGGGCGTGGCGAGCTTGCGCGGCGGAAACGGTAATATTGACGGCTCATTTACCCGCTGCCCATGTTTTCCGCCGACCGCATCCTGACCATTCGCAAAAGCCGGGGCTTCTCCCAGGAAATGCTGGCCGAGCAGTCGGGAGTCAGCTTGCGCACCATTCAGCGGGTGGAGCAGGGCGGCTCGGTGCCCCGCGGCCATACCCTGCAGGCCCTGGCCACTGCCCTGGGCGTGTCGCTCGATGATTTCCGCTCGGCGCCGGCCGCCGAACCCGGGTTGGGAGCTGAAGCTTCGTCGCTGCCCGCCGGCTGGCCGGAACCGGACGGCAGGCTGACCGCACTAGCGGTGGTTGCGCCGCCGCAGGACCGGACGATGGTCGGGGCCCAACCGCTCGGGGTGGCCGCCGCGCCGGTGGCGGAGCCGGCCATGCTGCGCTCCGACCCGCAGTTTGTGCAGCTGCTCAACCTGAGCGCCCTGGGCTTTCTGGTGCTGCCGCTACTCAACATTGTACTGCCGCTGCTGCTCTGGCGCGCCCGTCGTCACCACATCGAGCACGTGGCCGAGGTGGGGCGGCGGGTGCTGGGCTTCCAGATTCTGTGGCAGGTGGCCAGCACCCTGACCTACCTGCTGCTGGTGCTGGCGCACTGGCTGGCGGCGCGCTTTTTTCAGGCCGTGCTGCCCGGGACGTTTCTCGGCGTGTTCGTCGTTTCCTACGTGCTCAACGTGCTGGCCGTGGGCTATGCGGCCCTGCAATTGCGGCGCGGCAATCTGGCTATATACCGGTTCGGGCTCTAATTAATTATTGTCTAATCAAGGCGTTAAGCGAAGTGGCGGCAATATGACGGGTAAATGACGCAGGGGCGAGGGGAGGGCAGCGGGTAGGTTTGCTGCCGTCATCCACCTCCGTTTCCGGCCCATGAAAACCCTCGCCAAAATCCTCCTCTCCGTGTTGCTGCTACTCGTGCTGGGTGCCGTGGGCGGCTACTTCTACATGCAGCAGAAGTTTGCGCCCCCGACCAATCAGCTGACCGTGGCCGGGCTGCCGGCCCGGAGCGCCTTCGTGTGGCAGGCCGACAACCGCGCCCAGCCCGCAGTGGCCCGCGCCCACCAACTGGTGCCCGTGCGGGTGCCGGGCTGCGCCCGCACCTGCTACCTGCAGTTTGATACCGGCGCCCCGTACACCGTATTCTACGCCCACCCGCTGACCGCCCTGCTCGCCCAGTACCCCGCTGCCGGCCCGGCCCTGGTGCCCCGGGCCGATACAGTGCGCAACGTCGCCTTCCGCCTGGGCGGGGCCGAAGTGCGGGTACGCCGAGCCCCGGTGCTGCAATTCGGGGCCCGCGAGCTGCCCGCCGACACCACCGCGCCCTTGGTCATTGGCACGCTCGGCGCCGACGTGCTGGAACACCACGTGCTGGTCATCGACTACCCCCGCCAGCGCTTCAGCCTCTACGCCGCCGTGCCCGACAGCCTAGCCGGCCGCGCCGACTTTGTGCCCCTGGAGCTGAAGGGCCGCCGGGTGATGCTCGGCGCCGAGCTGCCTGGGCAGTCGGGTCCGCTGCTGTTTGACAGCGGCAGCAGCGCCTTCGCCCTGCTCACCAGTGAGAGTCGCTGGCGGGAGCTGGCCCGGCCCGCGGCCCCGGTGCAAACCAACGCGGTGAATTCCTGGGGCAAGACGCTTACCACCTACACCATTCCCACTGCGGCGGCCATCCGGCTGGGGGGCACCGAGTTGCCGCTGGGTACCGTGAGCTACATGAAGGGCATGAGCTTCACGCAGGAGATGCTCACGCGCCTGTCGGGCCTGGCCGGCATGCTGGGCAACGAGCCTTTCGCCGGCCGCACCATCATTCTCGACGCGCCGGGCGGCCGCTTCGGGGTGCTGCGCTAACCCGGCGGCCGGCCGGGCGGTTGTCGGGTGGGCCGTTACCTTTGCGGCCCATTCCTTTCGCTGCCCATGAAACTCATTGAGTGCCCGCGCGACGCCATGCAGGGCTGGTCGGACTTTATTCCGACGGCCACCAAAACCGCCTACCTCAACCAGCTGCTGCGCGTGGGGTTCGATACGCTGGACTTCGGCTCGTTCGTTTCGCCCAAGGCCATTCCGCAGCTGCGCGACACGGCCGAGGTGCTGGCCGGCCTCGACCTGACCAACACCCGCACCAAGTTGCTGGCCATCGTGGCCAACCTGCGCGGGGCCGAAACCGCCGTGGGCTACCCCGAAATTCAGTACCTGGGCTTCCCGCTGTCGGTGTCGGAAACCTTTCAGCAGCGCAACACCAACAAGAGCATTGCCGAGGCCCTCGAGGAAGTGGCCCGCATGCAGGAGCTGTGCCAGCAGCGCGGCAAGCAGCTGGTGGTGTACCTCTCCATGGGCTTCGGCAACCCCTACGGCGACCCGTGGAACCCCGCGGTGCTGGGCGACTTCACCCGCTGCCTCGACGCGCTGGGCGTGCGCATCGTGGCCCTGTCCGACACCATCGGCGCTTCCACGCCCGAAACCATCGGCCCGGCCTTCCGCGAGCTGACGGCGGCTTTCCCCCACATCGAGTTCGGCGCCCACCTGCACACCACCCCCGCTACCTGGCGCGAGAAGGTGGAGGCGGCCTTTGCGGCCGGCTGCCGCCGCTTCGACGGGGCGCTGGGCGGCATTGGCGGCTGCCCCATGGCCGCCGACGAGCTGACCGGCAACATGGCCACCGAAAACCTGGTGCTCTACCTGCAGGAGCAGGGCGTGCCCAACGGGCTGGATATGGCCGCCCTGCGCGCGGCGCAGCAAATGAGCGCGGGGGTGTTTGTGGGGCATTGAGCCGTAAACTTGCGGCTGTCATCCTGTGGCGCCGGCGAGGGGCCTGGTCGCATCAGAAAGTAATCAGCCGGTGCCTGACGTTCTGCGCTAACAAGATCCTTCGGCTAGGCCGCCGGATGACAATCCAATTCCCTTTTCCTTATGCCCGCCGCCCTCGTTGACCTGTTTATTCCCTGCTTCGTCGACCAGCTGTTTCCCGACACCGCCATGAACATGGTGAAGGTGCTGGAAGCCGTGGGTTGCCAAGTGAACTATAATCCTGCCCAGACCTGCTGCGGGCAGCCCGCCTACAACGCCGGCTACCGCCAGGAAAGCCAGCAGGTAGCCGAGAAATTCCTCGCCGACTTCGCCGGGCCCGCCGAGCGCTACGTGGTGTCGCCCTCGGCCTCGTGCGTGGGGATGGTGCGCAACCACTACGGCGAGCTGCTGAGCGACTCCAGCTGCCAGGCGCAGTTTCCCGGCCTGCAGCGCCGCGTGTTCGAGTTCACCGAGTTCCTGGTCGACGTGCTGGGCGTGGAGCGCATTCCCGGCGCCCGCCTCGAAGGCCAGTACACCTACCACGACTCCTGTTCGGCCCTGCGCGAGTGCCACATTCGCGAGGAGCCCCGCCGCCTGCTCGACTCGGTGGCTGGCCTCGAGCGCCTGGAAATGGCCGAAACCGAAACCTGCTGCGGCTTCGGCGGCACCTTCGCCGTCAAGTTCGAGCCCATTTCGGTGGCCATGGCCCAGCAGAAGGTCGAGCACGCGCTGGCCACCGGCGCCCGCTACATCGTGAGCACCGACACCAGCTGCCTGATGCACCTGGACGCCTACATCCGCCGCGAAAAGCTGCCGCTACGCACCCTGCACGTCGCCGATGTGCTGGCCAGCGGGTGGTAGATTAATGGCTGCTGAGAAAGTATAGAATATGCCGGCGGCCGGTGGGGCCAATCAGCATTACCGCCGTGGTATCGGAAGCTGGGGTGGTCAGCACTTGCGCAGCGGAAATGGTCTTAATGGCTGCCAGGTTTGCTTCATTTCGCTGCACAAAACCACGGTGCTTTTCCAGCAAGGGACCGAAGGGCGTGACCAGGTCGAGACGTGGCGGTGCTAGAAAGCCGCCGCTACCCGACCGGATGGCGCATTGTGGTCCGGAATACAACTCCTGGTCGGGGATAAATAAGATGATAGGTATCGACACCAGCACGAAGAAGATGCGGTCCAGCAGATAAGCCCCGACCAAGGCTGCCGGGTAGGCAAACCAGCCGCCGAAGTAGAACTTGCCGGCCCAGCCCATTTGCCGGCGCCGCAGGGCAAAGTAGCTGCCCGCTGCCAGCCAGGCCAGCCCAAACGGCAGCATATCCAGCCATTGCCCGCGCAAAGACAGACGCCAGGTTCCCATTGCCCCTATTTGCAGCAACACCAAGCCCCAGCCGCCCAAGTGAACCCACTTAAGCAGCCGGGGCGACTGGTGCTTCGGCCAGAACCGGGCAGTCAGCAACATGGGCGGGTAACTGGCCAGCAGGCAAGCTGGAATCAACAAATTGATCCAGATGTCGCTCACAGCAGCTTGCGAATCCGCTGCTGCAGGCTTTCGGAGGCGGCCAGAAGGGGCAGGCGCACCGCTCCCGAGCACACGCCCAGCAGCTCCAGGGCGGCTTTCACGCCCACAGGGTTGCTCTCCTCGTACATGAGCGGGTTGAGCGGCAGCAGTTCGAACAGCTTCTCGCTGGCCGCGGCGTAGTCGCCGGCCAACGCCAGACGGGTCATGTCGGAGAAGGGGCGGGGGAAGGCGTTGGCCAGCACCGAGATGACGCCCACGGCGCCAAAGGAAATCATGGGCGTGGTGAGCAGGTCGTCGCCGGAGATGAGCAGGAAATCGGCCGGCTTGAGGGCGGCAATCTGCAGGCACTGCTCCAGGTCGCCGCTGGCTTCCTTGATGCCCACGATGTTGGGGTGCTCGGCCAGGCGCAGGGTGGTGTCGGCCGAGAGGTTGGAGGCCGTGCGGCCGGGCACGTTGTAAAGAATCACCGGCACCGGCGCGGCGTCGGCCAGGCGCTGGTAGTGGGCGATGATGCCGCGCTGCGAGGGTTTGTTGTAGTAGGGCGAGGCCGACAGGATGGCCGCGACGCCCTCCAGGTCGGTGCTGTGAATCAGCCGCTCCACGGCCGCGGTGTCGTTGCCGCCGATGCCGAACACCAGCGGCACGCGCCCGGCCACGTGCTCCTTGGCCACGCGCAGCAGCTCGGCTTTCTCGGCCGCCGTGGTAGTCGGCGACTCAGCCGTGGTGCCGTTGACCACGATGTACTCCACGCCGCCGTCGATAACGAAGTCGAGCAGGCGCCGCAGGGCCGGGTAGTCCACGCTGAAGTCGGCCGCCGAAAAGGGGGTGACCAGGGCTACTCCGGTGCCGTGAAGCGCAGGAAGACGGGAGTCAAGTTTGTCCATGAAGCGCAGAAACCGTTGCTTTGTAAGTAGAAGCGAACCGCGAAGGTAATACCCCGGGGCGCTTCGGTTGGTTTCAGGGTTTGCTTTTTGTCGCTTCCGTCGCCGCTGGCGGCGTTTTTCCACTCCATGTCGCACCGTTTCTCCACTCTTCTGCTAGGCGCCGCTGCCCTGGCTGCCGGCTTCGTATTGCCGGCCTGCAACACCGAAAAAGCCTCGGCCACGGAAGCCGCCACCCCGGCCAGCGCCACGGCCGAAGCCATGTCGGGCACTGCCGCCACCGCCGAAGCCGAAAAAGCCGCCGCCACGGCCGCGCCCGACCCCAGCAGCATTCCCGCCGGCAAGGTGGCCGATGCCGCCGCCATCCTGGCCCGGCCGCAGGTGCCCATTCTGTGCTACCACCAGATTCGCGACTGGCGCGCCAAGGACTCGAAGGGCGCCAAGGACTACATCGTGCCGGTGGCCGATTTCAAGAAGCAGATGCAGATGCTGGCCGACTCGGGTTACCACACCGTGCTGCCCGACCAGCTCTACGCTTACTTGACCACCGGCGCGCCGCTGCCCAGCAAGCCCATCATGCTCACCTTCGACGACACCGACCTGGACCAGTTCACGGTGGCCAAGCCCGAGATGGACAAGCACGGCTTCAAGGGCGTGTTCTTCGTGATGACGGTGAGCATCGGCCGGCCGCGCTACATGAGCAAGGCCCAGATCAAGCAGCTGTCGGACGAGGGCCACGTCATCGGCTCTCACACCTGGGACCACCACAACGTGAAGAAGTACCAGGGCCAGGACTGGGTGACGCAGATTGAGAAGCCCACCAAGACCCTGGAGGAAATCACCGGCAAGGAAATCAAGTACTTCGCTTACCCCTTCGGTTTGTGGAACCCCGAGGCTATTCCCGAGCTGAAGAAGCGCGGCATGGTGGCCGCCTTCGTGCTGGCCGAGAAGCGCGACCAGCAGGACCCGCTGTTCACCATCCGCCGCATCATCGCCTCGGGCTACTGGAGCCCCCGCACCCTGCACAACAGCATCGTCAACAGCTTCGACGGCAAGTAAGCCGCTTCTGAACTACACTTTTGGGCCTGCCCTTCTACTTCAATTGGTTGAAGTATGGAGGGCAGGCTTTTCTTTGCCTGCCGGTTCCGACCCGTTTCCCGTTTGCGCGCATGAAAGCGTTTTTTGCCTCCCTGGGCCTGCTCTCCGAAGCCGAGCTGCAGCAGCTCGATGGCCTGGTAACGGCCCGCACCCTGGCCAAGGGCGAATGGCTGATCCGGGCCGGCAGCGTGTGTCACGAACTGGTGTTTTTGCGCCAGGGCCTGCTGCGCTCGTTCTATACCAGGGACAACGGCGACGAAATCACCTACTGCCTCACGTTTCCCGGGCGGCTGATGACGGCTCTTTCCAGCCTCATTACCCAGCAGCCCACCGAGGAAAACATTCAGGCGCTGCTGCCCTGCGAGCTGCTCGTGCTCCGGCGCCCGGCCCTGGAAGCGCTGTACGCGGGCAGCTGCGCCTGGACGCGGGTGGGCAAGCGGCTCACCGAACAGCAGTACGTGGAAATGGAGCAGCGCATTTTTGCCCTGCAGAAGCTCTCGGCCCGGCAGCGCTACCAGCAACTGCTGGCCGAGCACCCCGACTACCTGCAGCACGTGCCCTTGCAGCACCTGGCATCCCTGCTGGGTATTACGCCCCGGCACCTGAGCCGCCTGCGCCGCGAAAAAACGTTTTAGACATTTGTCCGCCGCCGGGCGCGGGCAGCAGCGGACTTTTACCGGACTACCTCGTTCGGCACCGTGAAAAAAATAGTTGTCATCAACGGCCACCCCAGTCCCGACAGCTTCGGGGCGGCGCTGGCGCAGGCTTACTGCCAGGGAGCCACCGCTTCCGGCGCGGCAGTGCGGGAAATCCACATCGGCCAGCTGCAGTTCACCCCCAACCTGGCCCACGGCTACCAGCAGCGCCTGCCGCTGGAGCCCGACCTGCTGGCGGCCTGGGAAACCCTGCAGTGGGCCGACCACCAGGTGTGGGTGCACCCCGTGTGGTGGGGCGGCCTGCCGGCCCTCACCAAGGGCTTTATCGACCGGGTGTTTTTGCCAGGGCTGGCGTTTCGTTACCGACCCGGCTCCCGCTGGTGGGACAAGCTGCTGCGGGGCAAGTCGGCGCGCATCATCACCACCCTCGACCAACCGGGGTGGTACTACCGGCTGAGGTACGGCCGGCCCAGCGTCAACCAGCTGCGCCGTGCCACCCTGAAGTTCTGCGGAGTCAGCCCGGTTGGGGTTACCTACATCGGGGCTGTGCGCGGGTCCACTGAAGAACAGCGCGCCGCGTGGCTGCGGCAGGTGGAGCGGGCCGGAGGCCAGTTAAAATAGCCCGCAGCCCCTTGGGAGCACCGTTACTGCTGGGCCAGCACCGGCTGGCGCATGGCAGCGGGCGGGCCGAACACCACCGCTTTCAGCTCGGGAAAGCGCCGACCCAGCTGCCGCGACCGGGCTGGTCGCGGCGCTTCGGGGCTGAAGAGCATCACGGGGATGAGGTGAAACTGCGGCTGCGCGGCCACCTGGCGACGGAAGCTGTGGTAGTCGGCCTGCACGGTACCGGGCCGGGTGGCCTCTACGGCCAGCCAGTCAACGAAATCGGTGCCCGGAAAGTACTGGGCCACCGAGTCGGGCTGAGGGCTGGTCCACACCAGCACCGTCTTGCCCAGCCCGGCCCGGCGCAGCCCGGCTTTAAGCTGCCGCCAGGCGCGGCGGTGCTCCCGGGCCGAGCTGCTGCCGAGCACCTGCGGGCGGAGCATGATGGGGTGGGGCAGGCGGGCCAGCGGCCGAATGCGCCGCCACCAGCCCGGCTCGCGCAGCTCGGCCGGGCTGATGGGCCAGGTAATAAGCGCAGTAAGCTCGCGCGGGGGCAGGCCGACAAGGGTTTGCCGAACGGCCGGCGAAATCGCGCCGGGGGGTAGCATTACCTGCACGATACCCGGTTGAGAAGCGTCTGCGGCGGTGGCCGGCTGGCCGCTGGCCGGTAGGGCCCGCAGCGCGGGGAATTCGGGCAGGGTGAAACCCGTGCGCACCAGCTGGTCGCCGGTCCACAGCCACTTTTCCGTTTGCCAGGTTTGCTCGCGGGCAATCCACTGCTGCAGCTTGCGCTGGCCCAGCCCATAGCCGAGTACCAGCAACAGGGCCAGGGGCAGGGCCGTCCGCTGCAATTGCGGCATCAGTTGCGCGTACGTCCAGGTGCGGACGAGGCTGAGTTGTTGCCGGAGTGCCCGGCCGGCGGGGAAATTCGTGGCCCGCTGCCCAAGCCGGTGCAGCAGGGCCTGCTGGCCCATCAGTATCACCACCAGCATAATCGTGGCGTTGGTCAGTGCCAGGGCAGCCAGCAGCCAGCCGTAAGCGTCGTGCACGTAGAACAGGCCGTAGCCGGCCAAGCCCAGCGACACGGCCAGCACGGCCGCGTTGGGCAAGCACAGGCGCCATTCGTTGCGACGCTCACCCTCCTTGGGCGTGGGAATGTAGGGCACGCGCACGCCGAGGAAGGTATACACCAAGCCCAACAAGTACACCCACCAGGTTCCCACGCGCAGCAGCCCGCCGGCCAGGTGCAGGCCCACCTCGTGGGGCTCGCGCAGCCAGCGCTGCGCCCGCACCCGAATGAGCAGGCTCATGGCCAGCACCGGGCCCATGTGCACCGCAAACTCGGGCAGCGACACGTACCAGGGAAACTTGCTGATGCCCAGGCCAATCAGCGGCACTACCAGGTCGATGAGCACCATGAGTCCTCCCAGGAAGTAGAGCGGCAGGGTGAGGTAGTGCAGCTGCTGGCGCCAGGTGAAGCGGGAAAACAGCCGCGGGTACACGTGAAACAGCAAATCGAAGGCGCCGCGGGCCCACTTGAGCTGCTGGGCGTAGTAGGCGCCCAGCGAAGCCGGCACCAGCCCCCGGCTCAGCACCCGCGGCACGTATATCGACTCCCAGCCGGCCGCGTGCAGGCGCATGGCCGTGTGCATGTCCTCGGTGAGGCCGGCCGCGTGCCCACCGATGGAATCCAGCGCGGCGCGGCGAAAAGTGCAGTTGGCCCCAATGGCCTGGGCCGTGCCGTAGCGGTTCATGCCCATCATCAGCGGGCCGTAGAAGTGGTAGGTCTGCTCGGCTGCCCCGCGGGCCACCCAGCTTTCGGCCTGGTTGCCGTAGGCCTGCACAACCTGCACAAACCCTACCTGCGGGTCGGCGAAGTAGGGCATCACGTGGTCGAGAAAGTCGGGGGCGGGCACGTGGTCGGGGTCGAGCACCACGCAGCATTCTCCGCGGGCCTGGCGCAGGGCGTTGTTGATGTTGCCGGCCTTGGCGTCGACCTTGAGGGTGCGCGTGACGTGCACCACACCCAGTGATTCACATACCTGGCGCAGGTAGGGGTCGTTGCCTTCGTCGCAGAGGTAGCTGGTGTGCGGGTAACGGATGGCCTGCATGGCTTCCAGGGTGCGCACGATCATGGCGGGCGGCTCGCCGGGGCAGGCGGTGGTCAGCACGTCCACCGTCAGCGGCCGGGCGGCGGCTACGGGCGGCTGCGGCTCACTCACGCTCACGTAGTGGTACCACTCGTGCAGCAGCCGCAGCAGCTTGAAGCTCAGTGACACCACCAGCAGCCAGAACAAAGGCGCGTACCCCACGTGGCGCGGGTCGATAAACCAGTACAGGAACTGCGCCACGAAGATCAAACCCAGTGCCACCAGCACGCGCATTTCCCGGGTACCGGCCAGCAGCTGATTATGGCGCGGCGCTACGCAGTGATTGGGAACAGCAGCGGTTGCAGGTGCGGAAATGTTGCCCATAGCCTTGGGAGTTCAGCCGACCCAATTGCGGGCCTAACAGGAAAAGGACATCGGCGACGCAGCGCACCAATAAGGGAAATTTAAGGATTTTGTTTACAAAAACTATAACTAAATTAATTTTAGTTTGCTGATTTTTTAGTAAGATGCACTGCCGGGTGTACGAGCCATCCGTAGTTGTCGCCTAATGCAACCCACAGGCTTTATGAAGCTGAATCTACCCCGAAGCGTAGTGTTGTCTGGCCTGGCTGATTGGGTGGTTGGGGGGCTGTTGGGCGGATTAGTGGCCTGTCAGCGGCCCCTGGCCGAGCCGCCGCAGCCCCGTCCGCCCGCGGGTGTGGTGCCGGTGAAGGTGGAAATGCGCGACGGGCAAGCCCGGCTGCTGCGCGGTGGGCAGCCGTACTACATCAAAGGTGCCGGCGGGCTCGAACGATTGGCGGCGGTGCGGCAGGCCGGGGGCAACTCCATCCGGCTCTGGAGCACCGACTACGCAGAAACCCTGCTCGACGACGCCCAGCAGCAGGGCCTCACCGTAATGCTGGGCATCTGGCTGGAGCGCGAGCAGGAGGGGTTCGACTACTACGACGCGGCGGCGGTGCGCCGGCAGAAAGAGCACGTGCGCGAGCAGGTGCTGCGCTTCCGCCATCACCCGGCGCTGCTGATGTGGAACCTGGGCAACGAGCTGGACCTAGAAGCCACCAACCCCATGGTGTACGAGGCCGTGAACGACCTGGCCCGCATGGTGCACGAGCTCGACCCGCACCACCCGGTCACCACCACGCTCACCGGGCAGCTGGGCATGATCCGCAACATCCGCGCCTGGTGCCCCGAGCTGGACGTTCTCTCGGTGAATGCGTATGGCAGCCTGCAAACCCTGCCCGCCGATTTGCGTCGCCTGGGCTGGAACAAGCCCTACATCGTGACCGAATACGGGGGCAAAGGCTGGTGGGAATCGGACCGCACGAGCTGGAACGCGCCCATTGAGGAAACCAGCACCCAGAAAGCCGCCTTCGCCCGGCAGCTGTACCTCACGTCGGTGCGCGCCGACAGCGCCCGCTGCCTGGGCGCCTACGTGTTTTACTGGGGCCACAAGTTTGAGCTGACCGATACCTGGTACAGCCTGTTCACCCGCGCCGGCGAAAAAACCGCGCTGGTCGACGTGGTGCAGGAGCTGTGGTCGGGGCGGGCGCCGGCCAACCGGGCACCCGAAATGGGCGGGCTGCTGCTCAACGGCAAAACCGCCCACGGCGACCTGCGGCTACAGGCCGGCCGGCGCTACCCCGCCCTGGTAGTGGGTACCGACCCCGAGGCGGATTCGCTGCGCGTGCGCTGGGAAGTGGTGCCTGATAAGACGCCGGCCGAGGAAAACCTGTACAAGCCCCGCAGCACCCCACCCGAGCCCGTGGCGGGCAGCATCGAAGGTGCCTGGGGGCTGCAGGCGCAGCTGGTGGCCCCGGCCCGGCCCGGGCGCTACCGCCTGCACGCCACCCTGCTCGACGGCCAGGGCGGCGCGGCCACGGCCAACCTGCCGTTTTACGTGTCGCCCTGACGGGAAAGGCAGAACCCGGCATCAACCGGCCGCAGTCCGCTTATTCGGTGGGCAGTCCGCCTTCCTTCAGGGCCGGAAAGCCGCCGGCGTTGACCACGTGGCGAAAACCGTTCTGCTGCATGAGGGCCGCGGCCTTGCCGGAGCGGTTGCCCGAGGCGCAGTACAGCACATAGGTGGCGTTGGGGTCGAGCCGGGCTACCTGGTCGGTGAAGTCAGTGGAGAGAAAGTTCAGGTTGCGGGCCCCGCGCAGGTGGCCGGTCGAAAACTCCGCGGGCGTGCGCACGTCCAGCAGCACCACGCCGGGCTTGGCCAGCAAGGCCTGCGTCTGCTTGGGGTCGGCCTGCTGCTGGGCGCAGGCGGTGGTCGAGCCGGCCGCGGCGGTGGCCAGCAGGGCATAAAACAGATAGGGTAACAGCTTTTTCATGGCGGTAGGAGTGAGGCTTTGCCAAGTTAACAAAGCCCCTGCCCAGTTACGTGCCGCCCGTGGGAAAATTCCTACAGCCCGCCGTCCTTCACCATGGCCAGCAAATCCGTCTCGCCGATGATGGGCACTTTCATCGTCTGGGCTTTTTCGCGCTTGGCCGGGCCCATCTTGTCGCCAGCCACCAGGTAGCTGAGCTTCTTGCTGATGGAGCCCGTCACCTTGCCGCCGTTGAGGCTGATGAGCTGCTCCAGCTCCTCGCGCGAGTGCTGCTCAAACACGCCCGACAGCACAAACGTCAGTCCATTGAGCCGGTCGCTGTGGGGCTGCGGGGCTTCGCCGCTCAGCTCCATCTGCACGCCGGCGGCTTTTAGGCGCTCCACCAGCTCGCGGTTGGCCGCATCCTGCGCCCAGGCCACCAGGCTTTCGGCAATGACGCCGCCCACTTCGGGCACGGCGGCCAGCTCGGCCGTGGAGGCGTTCAGCATGGGGTCGATGCTGCGGTAGTGAGCGGCCAGCTTCTCGGCCACCGTTTCGCCCACGTAGCGGATGCCCAGGCCGAACAACACCTGGTCGAAGGGCACCTGCTTGCTGGCTTCGAGGCCGGCAAACATGCGCTGGACCGACTTTTCGCCCATGCGCTCGAGCTGAATCAGCTCCGCGTAGCGCTGGGGCAGGTCGTAGAGGTCGGCGGGGGTGCGCACCAGGCCCAGGTCAAAGAAACGCCCCACGGTTTCGGCGCCCAGCCCGTCGATGTCGAGGGCCTTGCGCGAGACGTAGTGCTCGAGCTTGCTCTTGAGCTGGGGCGCGCAGCCCCGCTCGTTGGGGCAGCGGTAGTGGGCCTCGCCCTCGGGCCGAATGAGCGGCGTGCCGCAGGCCGGGCAGGTGGTAGGATACACCACCGGCTGCGAGTCGGCGGGGCGGGCCAGCAAATCGACGCCGGTGATTTTGGGAATGATTTCCCCGCCCTTCTCCACGAACACCATATCGCCCAGGCGCAGATCCAGGGCGGCAATCTGGTTGGCGTTGTGCACCGAGGCGCGTTTGACGACGGTGCCGGCCAGCGGCACCGGGTCGAGCAAAGCCACGGGCGTAACGGCGCCGGTGCGGCCTACCTGGTAGATGATGTCGCGCAGGCGGGTGCGGCCAGCTTCGGCGGGGTACTTGTAGGCAATGGCCCAGCGCGGGCTCTTGGCCGTGTAGCCCAGCTGGTCCTGCTGGCGCAGGTCGTCGACCTTAATCACGATGCCGTCGGTGGCCACCGGCAGCTCGAAGCGCTTCTTGTCCCACTCGTGGATGTAGGCCAGCACTTCGTCGATGGAGCCGGCCTTGCGCCAGGTTTCCGACACCGGCAAGCCCCAGCGTTTGAGGGCTTCGAGGGCGGCGCTGTGGGAGGGAAAGTCGCGGCGGGAACTCAGGTAGCTGTAGGCGTAGAAGCGCAGGCGGCGGGCGGCTACCACGGCCGAGTCCTGGAGCTTAAGGGTGCCCGAGGCGGCATTGCGCGGGTTGGCCAGCAGCGGCTCGCCGTTCTGCTCGCGCTCCGCGTTCAGGTCGTTGAACACGTTCAGGGGCATGAACACCTCGCCGCGCACCTCAAAATCGGGCGGCATGTGGGCGTCGGCGCGCAAATGCAGGGGCAGGGTCTTAATGGTGCGCACGTTGCTGGTCACCACGTCGCCGCGGGTGCCGTCGCCGCGGGTCACGCCGCGGGTGAGCTGGCCCTGCTCGTAGCTCAGGCTCATGGCCACGCCGTCGAACTTCAGCTCGCACACATATTCGTAGTCGGCGCCTTCCAGCCCGCGCTGCACGCGCTCGTCGAACTCGCGCAGGTCGGCTTCGGAGTAGGTGTTGGCCAGACTGAGCATGGGGTAGCGGTGCTCGGCCGTGGGAAACTGCTTGGTGATGGTGCCGCCCACGCGCTGGGTGGGCGAATTGGGTTGGGCGTACTCGGGGTACTGCTGCTCCAGTTCCTGCAGCTCGCGCAACAGCTGGTCGAACTCCTGGTCCGGCACCTCCGACACGTCGTTCTGGTAGTACTGGTGGTTGAGGTAGTGCAGGCGCTCGGTGAGGGCGCGAATTTTATCCTGAATGGCGAACAGATCGGTCATGGAAGCGGGGCAAGCGGCCGGAGCCGGATTGGGCGCGGTAAAAATACCCCGAACCGCCCGGCTCCCGCTACCCGTCCGGCGACTTTTCGCGTCGCTGAATCGCCCCGCCTGATCATCAGCTGCTTGCCGAGAAGCAGTGGGTCCGCCAGTGAATTTATGGGGCGGAGGGCCGGGCGAAAAAAAAGTGGTGCCCCGGCGGCAAGCCAGGGCACCACTTGGAAATGAATCGGCTACGAAATTCGTAAAATCCGCCGCAATCCGTGCTCAGTTTTGAATCAGCACGCCGCTGGCTTCGAAGTTGACCTGCTGCTCGGGCTTGGTAATGGCGGCCACTTCCTTTTCCGACTTGCCGGCGTCCTTGGCGTAGTGCTGCAGGTCTTCCACGGGCACCTCCTCGCGGTGCACCCAGCCGTCGACCACCACCGTCTTGCCCTTGATGTCCTTGGGCACGAAGAAGGCGTAGTCCTTGAAGCGCACGCGCATTTCCTTGCCGTCGGCCGTTTCCAGCTTCATCCAGCAGCCCTTGGCCTGGCACACTTCCTTTACCTCGCCCACCAGCTTTACCTGGGCCGAGTCCTGGCTGCCCAGCACCGTGGGCAGGGCCGACAAGGGCTGCGCGCCCTCGGCCGTGATGGCGTCGCCGTAGGTTTTGCCTTCGATCGGGGCCGCGGCGGTTTCGGTTGGGGCCTGGGCCGTGGCGTTGTCGGCGGCCGATTGGGGCTGGCAGGAAGCCAGCACGGCCAGGGCGGCCGTGAGAGCGAGTAGCGTGCGTTTCATGGTCAGAATCTGAGAGAAGGGAGCCGCTACAAACTTACGGAATCGGCGCGGCTCAGCGGCTACCGGCCGCCAGTTTCACCAGCTCGGCCACGCGGTCCAGCTCGCCGTCGGCGTCGCGCATCTCGGTACGCACCAGCCCAGTACCGGGGGCGTAGTAGTCGGTCACGCGCTTCACGGTGCGGCGCGTCAGGTCGGGGCGCAGCTCGGTGGCGTACTCGTAGCGGGCTTCCACCTTGTAGCACTGAAAGGTGCCCGCGGGCGTGGTAGTGGCCACGGGGCCGCTCACCTGGCGCTGGCTCACGGTGGTCACCACCCGGGCAATGTCGGTGCTGGGGCTGCTGACCTGCACGATAAGGCGGCCGCCGGGCAGCGGGCCGGCCACGGGCTGGTTGGGCCAGGGCAGGTGCTGGGGCTCGTAGGCAAAGCGCCGGTCGCGGAAGGAGCTCAGCAGCGCCGGGTCGAGCAGCAGGCGGCCATCGGTGAGCACCGTGTCGTTGCGGCACAGGTACACAAACTCGTCGTTGCGCAGCAGGCGGTTGCTGGCGTCGTAGAGGCTGCTCTTGAGCAGGGCTTCGGCGTAGGCCGGGCTTTTCTTTTCGGCCGCGTGCTGGCTGATGCGGGCTACTTTCAGCACCTGCACGCCCTCCAGCTTGTTTTTCTCGTTGGTGAGGCGGTAGGTCAGCTCGGTGCCGTCGCACAGGCCGAAGGGCTGGCGGCAGTCGGGGGCGGCGGCTACGGGGGCAGTAGCGGCGGGCGGCGCGGCCGGGGCCGCGGTGGCTTCGGCCACGGGCGAGCCCGCCGGGGCTTCGGGCCGGGAAGTGCAGGCGGCGGCCAGGCCCAGGGCCAGCAGCCCGCCAAAGCGGAAGAAAACAGCGCGCATAAAGGAAGGGAATTGCGAAGAAAAGCGGATAGCAGTCAACGAACTGCCGAGCTGCATACGTAAACACCCCCGGCAGGGTCGCGGGCCGGCGTTGCCCGTTTGCGCCCGGCTGCCGTTCTTGCAACCCGTTCCGCCGCCTTTTTCCTTTCGATTCTATGGCTGATTCCGCACAATCCAACTGGGCCGACATGGCCGCTTCGCTGCTCTCCAAGCTTTCGGGCGGGGTCGAGCTGGCCTGCACCTTCGAGCAAATGGAAGTGCAGGTACCCAACCCGCAAAACCCGGCCGCGGCCCCCGCCACCTGGCGCGTCAACGGCTCCTTGCGCATCCGCACCCGCGGCGAAAACCCGCCCGCCAACGCCCTGCCGGCACCCGCCAACCCCGGCATCGGTGGCTAGCGGGCTCGACATCGAGGCCCGGCTGGTGCTGACCTGGAACGGCCACGACCTGCTGCTGGCCGGCTCGGGCCGTTACCTGATTCTGAACGTGCCCAGCGCCCAGGTGCTCGACGAGCTGACCGGTGCGGGGCAGAAAGGCAGCGGCCCCAAGCCGGCCAAGTCCGCCGGCGCGCCCAATGCCCTGCAGCAGCTCAACGAGCTAATGCTGCGCCTGGGCCTGGTGCTCGACCTGCGCGTGGCCGGCAAAACCTGGGTGACCTTCGGGGCCGGGCGCGGGCCCAAGATTACCCTGAACGCCGTGCTGGGCAAGATCGGGGCCTTCTTCCGCGGGCAGTAATTGCGGCCGCAGAAAACCCGCTAAATGCCTGGCCACGCGGAGCGTTTTTGCGTAACTTGCTCGGAGGCCGTACCTGCTCCACCCCGAAACATTCTGCCTTTCGAGTGGTCTTCACCCCGCGGCCCTAGCCGCAGCTGACCATGAACTCGGATAAGGAACGCAAAGACAAAGTGGGAGCGGGGCGGCCGGCATCGGCGTTCAACCGCATTGAGAAAGTGCCGCCGCTGGCCATGCTGCTCTACGTGGGTCTGGTGGGCGTGGTGGTGCTGTTTGCGGTGCTGGTGGCTCTGTACGTGCAGACGCGCGCCAACAACGGCGCGGTGGGCAGCGTGCACCCGTTTCCGCGCTGGTTCTCACTCAGCACCGTGGTGCTGCTGGTCAGCTCCTACACCCTGGCCCAGGCCCCGCGCCTCTACGGCGCCGACGACGTACGCGGCCTGGCCCGCTGCCTGGGCGCGACCCTGATGCTGGGCGCCGTTTTTGCCGGCCTGCAGCTGCTGGGCTGGCGCGAACTGGTAAACCAGGGTATCTTTTTCACCGGCGAGCCGTCGGGCACCTACGTTTACCTGATTTCGGCCCTGCACGTGGTGCACCTGCTGGGCGGCGTGCTGCTGCTGCTCACCCTGCTGGTGCGCACCCTGCACGCCGCGCGCGACGGCGTGCGCACCCTGGTGTTCATCCGCAACCCCTACCGCCGCCTGCAGCTGCGCCTGCTGGGAACCTACTGGCACTTCATCGACGCGCTGTGGGTGGTGCTCTTCATCGTCTTCCTATTTCTGTTCTGAGTTGCCGACTGGGCATAAAAATCAGGCGGCCCGGCTTGGTAAAGCCGAGCCGCCTGCATTATCAGGAGTCTGAACGAAGCCGGGGCTTAGCGCAGCAGCGTGACGGTGCCCTTGAAGGTGCGCCCGTCGGTGTACTTCACCAGGTAGTAGTACACGCCGTCGGCGGCCCGGGCGCCGTCCCAGCGGAAGGCGCGGTCGGTGGAGCGGTACACCTCGTTCCCCCAGCGGCTGAACACTGTGACGGAGGCAAAGCGCTGGGTGCAGAAGTCGGGCGGCAGCGTGGGCAGGGCAAAGTGCTCGTTGAGGCTCTGCCCATCCTTGTTCGGGGTGAAGATGGTAGGCGGCAGAAACTCCGGGGCGGCTGGGCGCATCACCTCGAAGCGCACCGTGCGCCGCTGCGACAGGGGCTTGCAGGTGGCGTCGCGCAGCTCGAAGGTGACGTTGCGCACGAAGGCCGTGGCTTCGAAACCCAGCGAGTCCGGCTTCAGGGCGTCGCAGGCAGCCTGCCAGCGGAACACGGCCTCGCTGCGGCCCGGGCTGCTGCCGGTTACCTGGAAGCTCATGCCCGTGGCGGCCAGCGTCGGGTTGTCCGATACGGCCCAGCTCAGGTTGTGCTGGTCGGCGTCGGTGCCCGTGAGGGTGGCCTCGTACACTTCGCCCAGCAGCAGGCGCACCACGGCGGGTGGGCCAGCGGGAACGTCGGGCGGGAAGGTGGTGGCCAGCACCGGGGCGGCGTTCTGGTAGTCGACGCGCACAGGAATCACCAGCACGGGGCTCGATTGCAGCTCCTGGCAGGGGTTGGCGGTGGCGCGCACCTCAAATTCGTAAAGGCTGCGGTCGACGGCGCGGCAGTCGACCGGCCAGCGCAGCTGCGCGGTGATGCGGCCGCTGGCACTGGTGAGCGTCACGAGTTGGGCGCCCACGGCGGCGGGCGAGAAGCCCCGGCCCGTCAGCTCCAGAGTCATGGCGTCGTTGTCGACATCGGTGCACAGCACGTCCTGGCTCACCACGTCGCCCACCTGGGCCACCAGGGGAAAGGTGGTGGGCGGGGCAATCAGCGAAGCCTGTGGGGGCGAGTTAGGCGGCGAGGTCGCCGTGAAGGCCACCCGCACGGTGTCGCGCCGCGGCAGGCTGCAGCCGTTGTCGGCCACAATCACGTCGAGCAGGTACACCCGCCCGCGGGTGCTGAAGCACTCCGGAAAGCACAGCGTGGAGGTGAGCGTGTCGGGCTGGCCGGGCACGCGCACGGTGCCGAAGCTGACGGTGGGCACCGGCAGCTGGGCCGTGAAGTTGACCGGCCGCAGCTCCATGCGCAGCTGCGACGAGGCGTCGGGGTCGGTGAAGCGCAGGCGCAGGCAGCGGTCCTGGCCCGGCAGCAGGTGCAGGGTGTCGCGGCCCGGCACGTAGGCTACGCGGCCGGGGCCGGGCGCCGTCACGGCCATCTGCGGGCTCTGGTTGGTGGGGCAGTTGATGACCAGCAGCTGAAAGTCGCGGCGCACCTCGCCGATTTTCACGCCGGCGCGGTACTCCGAGCACTTCACTCCAAACACGAACAAGCCCAGGTTGCTGGGGCGCACGGTAAGGCGGCCGGTGCGGCGGTCGACGCCCAGGGTGGGGTTGCCGGGCATCTGGCGGGCCTCGCTCAGTCCCGGGTTCCAGCTCACCAGGCTGTAGGGCTGCGGGCCGGGCTGGGCCGGGCGCGGGTCGAAAGTGGTGGCGTGGCCGTTGAGCGGGGTGGCCATTTCGTACACCAGCGAGTCGCCGTCCTCGTCGGTGCCGCCAAAGTCAAAGTAAAACAGCTCGTTGCGGCAGGCGTAGTCGCTCAGGGGCGGAAAGATGCGCGGGGACGAGTCGCGGAAGGGCTGCCCGCCGCGCACCACGGCCGGAAATTCCAGGTAGTAGGTCTGTCCGGCGTTGCCGGGGCCCTGAATGTTGCTGATGTTGTTGTTGCGGCAGCAGCGCTCCACGGCCACGTAGTAGCCCGCCGGGTGGTTGTACTCGTTGGGCGGCATGGGCAGCGTGGCCTCGTACACCAGTTGGCGGGTGCTGAGCGAGCCGATGGTGCAGGCCACGTTGGTGTAGGGCACAAAGGTGTTGCGCGTCAGCGGCAGGGTGAGGTTGCGCACCAGGCGGTTGGTGCCGCGCTCGTAGATGCCCGCCGTAGCGTCGGGGTCGAGGGCCCCGGCGTTGCCGTTGATGGCGTCGAAGTACAGCGTGAGCGTGAGCTGGTAGTTGTCGCCCGACTGGTACTGCAGGCCCAGCTCGCCGCCCACGATGTGCGTAGCGCGGGCCGACCAGGGGAAAAGCAGCAGGACGATGCCCAGCAGAAGTGCGGGGAAAGGTAGTCGCATAGAAGGATGAGGAAAGCGGTCCGCCGGCCCGTGGGGGACGTAGGCTTACAGCCGCGCCGGCGTAGGGCCAAGGTACAAGGAAATCGTGGTGGATGAACACCCCCGGGCCGCGAGTCCGGCGGCGGATTTGTGTGGGCGGCGGCGTATCTTGGCTTCCCGTTTGGCCCGAGGGGCCGGGGCGGACCAGCTTTCTTTTCACCCGTTGCGCAGACCGTTTGCATGCGATTTTTACCCGTAATAGCCGCCGGCCTTAGCTGGCTGAGCGCCTTGCCGCTGCTGGCCCAGGACGGGGCCCGGCGCCCCATCTACCGCTCGGCCGCCGCCGAGTGCGCGGCCGCGCACCAGCGCGCCGCCCTGGCCCAGCCGGTGCACACCGTGCGCCACCGCCAGAAGATGGAGCGCTACGACGTGAACTACTACAAGCTCGACATCGGCCTGAGCAACCTCAACCTCAACATCGGCGGCTCGGTGCGCCTGCGCGCCCGTAATACTTCCACCCAGGCCCTCGACTCGCTGGCCTTCGAGCTGTACGCCACCTACACCATCGACTCGGTGGTGGTAAACGGCCGTCGCAGCCCGGGCTGGCGCCGCGCCGCCGGCGACGTGACGGCCCGCATTCCCCAGGCCGTGGCCGCCGGCGCCCTGTTCGACGCCACTGTGTACTACCGCGGCACGGCGCCCAGCGGCAGCTCGGCCGCCATTGGCAACGGCCTCGACAACGGCACCAGCCCCACCTACGGCACCCAGGTGACCTGGAGTCTGAGTGAGCCGTTTTCGGCCTACGAGTGGTTTCCCTGCAAGCAGGTGCTCACCGACAAGATTGACTCGGTAGAAGTGTGGGCCACCACCGATTTGCCCAATAAGGTGGGCTCCAACGGCGTGCTGCAGCGCACCGTGAATTTGCCCGGCAACAAGGTGCGCTACGAGTGGAAAACCCGCTACCCCACGGCCTACTACCTGATTTCGGTGGCCTGCGCGCCCTACATCGAGTACAACACCCCCGCCACGTTGCCCGACGGGCGCGTGGTGCCGGTGCTGCACTACATCTACAACAACCAGGTGCTGACCGACCAGAAAACCCTGATCGACCAGACGCCGGCCATGATCGTGAACTTCTCCAACCTGGTGTCGCCCTATCCCTTCGCCAAGGAAAAGTACGGCCACTCGATGGGGCCCATCGGCGGCGGTATGGAGCACCAGACCATGACCACCCAGGCCAACTTCGAGTTCACGCTCACCGCCCACGAGCTGTTTCACCAGTGGTTTGGCGACAACGTGACCTGCGGCCAGTGGCAGGACATCTGGCTGAACGAGGGCTTTGCCACCTACGGCGAATACCTGAGTTTGAGCGCCCTGAGCACCGCCGCCAACGCCCGCCGCTGGCTCGACGATGACCACGCCTTCGTGACGTCCGCCGCCAACGGCAGCGTGCGCGTGCCCGACGCCGACTCGGCCAACGTGAGCCGCATCTTCAGCAGCCGCCTGACCTACGCCAAGGGCGGCACCGTGGTGCACATGCTGCGCTTTCTGCTCAACGACGACGTGAAGTTCTTCCGCGCCCTGCGTACCTATCAGAACACCTACGCCGGCCGTACCGCCCGCACCGAGGATTTGATGCGCGTGTTTGAGCAGGAAGCCGGCCGCCCGCTGAACTACTTCTTCCAGCAGTGGATCTACGGCCAGGGCTTCCCCAGCTTCGCCGTGCGCTGGAACCAGGTGGGCACGACCTTCCACCTGCGCTCCACCGAAAGCGTGTCGATGCCCACGGTGACGCCCTTCTTCGATACCGACCTGGAGTTCCGCCTGCGCTTTGCCTCGGGCCAGAGCCAGCTGGTGCGCCGCCGCCAGGCCCAGGCGGTTACCGAGTTCAGCGTGGCGCTGCCCGCCGGCGAAACCGTGGTGGGCGTTGATGTAGACCCCAACCAGTGGGTGCTCAATGGCAACGGCTCGGTGGTGCGCGACAACAGCCTGGTGCTGGCTTCGCTGGCCGCCCGGCGCGTAGCCCAGACGCAGGTATTCCCCAATCCCTGCCAGGACGTGCTGCGCCTGGCCGAGCTGCCCGCCCGCGTGAGCGAGGCCGAGGTAACCGACGCCACCGGCCGCGTGGTGCTGCGCCAGGCCCTGACGGCGTCGGCAGCCCAGCTCAACGTGCTGGCCCTGAGCCCCGGCCTCTACCACCTGCGCCTGCTCGCCGATGGCCGGGCCGTGCAGTTTGCCCGCTTCGTGAAGGAGTAGGCTGGATCGGCAACGACCACAAAAAAAGCCCCGCCAGCAACGGCGGGGCTTTTTTTATGCGGGTTGGCAGGGCTCCCTGGGCCTATCGGGCGAAGCCTCGTTGAATACGGCTTCCATGAGCTGATCGAAGGAATAGGCCGGGCAGAACACCGCGTCGTCGAAGGTGCAGGCGCTGCTGACCAGGCGAATGAAGCCCGGCCGGTCGTTGAGGCTCACCAGGTCGACGGCCACCGTACCGAAGCGCTGCTGGCAGCGGCCGGTTTCGGGGCAGCTGGTGGGCAGGGGCTTGAGCAGGTGCTTGGCAATGGTTTCGGTGTAGCGCGGGTGGCGGCGGGTGCGCACGTCGGAGCAGGCCAACTGGTAGCCCAGGTCCTGCACCCGGTCACGAATCAGATCGAAGAGGTGGCGAAAGTTCTCGGGGCCGATGCTGGGGTCGTAAAACAGCAGCGTGCCCTGCTGCCCGCCTTCGTTCAGCGGCTGGGCCCGCAGGCCCTGGGCGCCGCAGCCCATACCGGCCTTGCCGTAGTGGTAGGCCTTGAAGTAGGGCGCCAGCCAGTTGCGGTAGGTTTGCTGCTGCACCCAGCGGGCATAGGCGCGTAGCTCGCTGGCCGAGCGCCGTAGGGGCCGCCACGCCGCCGCGGGCGCGAACCGGCCCAGAAGCCGTTGGAGAAGGTGCAACAAAACCGGGGAATTGCGTTGGGACAGGCCGAAAACACCCGGCCCGGCAAATAGTTTCCGCGGCTCAGGGGCGGGTGGGCGCTGCGGTCAGCAGGCCGCCTCAGCGCACCCGCGTCCACACCTGGGCGCGGCCCACGAAGGGAAAGCCGATGTAGCCCTTGACCTCGAGCCGGTCGGGAGCCAGCTGGCGCACGTAGCAGGAGTAGGTGCGGCCGTTGTCGGGGTCGTAAATCTCGCCGTCGTCCCAGCGGTTTTCGGTGGCGTTGAACTGCAGCTTCTGCAACACCACGAGGCCCAGGCAGGGCTGGGTGCGCCGGGCAGGGTTGGGGTTGCGCACGTCCTGGCGGGGCTGGCCGTTGGCATCGGTGGGCTGGCGCAGCTGCACAATACGCCCGCACAGCTGCTGCCCGCAGCTATAGAGCTCGATCTGGGTGTCGCCCTGCGCATCGGCCCACACGCCCAGGGGCGGCGACACCTGCGCCGGGGCCCAGCGGGCCGCAAGCAGCAGAATAGACAGGAGCAGATAGCGGCGCAGCGGGGAAGAAAGCAAAGCGGGGGGAGTAGGCTGAGCAAAAGGTACAAAAAAGCCGGCGCCCGGTCCTTGCGGTCCGGGCGCCGGTAGGCGTGGGCAGATGCCGGGGGGTTATTTCACCCGCGTCCAGGTCTGCGAGCGGCCAATCATGGAGAAGCCGATGTAGCCTTTCACTTCCATGGTGTTGGCGTTGATCATCTTCATGTAGCAGGAGTAGGTCTTGCCGCTTTCCGGGTCGTAGATCTTGCCGTCGTCCCACTTGTTGTCGTCGTCGTACTCAAAGCCCTGCATGAACACCATGCCTTGGCGCGGACGGCTGCGCAGCTTGGGGTCGGGGTTCTGCGTGTCGGTTTTAGGCTTGCCGGTGGCCGGGTCGTTGGGCACGGTCAGCGACACAATTTTGCCGCAGAGCTTATTGCCGCACTTGTAAATCTCGAAGGTGGCTTTCTTCTCGCTGTTGGTCCAAACCCCCAGGGGCGAGAGCGACTGAGCGGAAGCCAGGCCAGCAACGCCCAGCAGCAACGCCAGGCACAAAAACAGTTTTTTCATCATGAGAAGAGAGTGGGAGAGTGTGGTTGGTGGGGAAAAGATACAAAAGCAACCCGACGGCGCAACAGGCGCGTCGGGCGGCCAATGGCAAGGAGCGTACCAATACCGGGCGGCAACCCCAAACCTCGCGCCGCAAGCGAAAATAAAGCGCCTGAGCCTCAGTAAACTGGAAAATAAGGCGGGCCGGCGGCTAAAAAAAGCGCCGTTTTATTTTGAACCATTCGGCCGGTATATAACTTTAGTGTCCGTAGCGAGGGCTACAGCCCCGGCCAGCGGACCTAAATTGCTGGTAGCGCCCCCAGGGCCATGTTTCACCAATAAGAAAGGAGGTACAAAATGTCTGATAGTCCCAAATCCATCCTGCCAAGCCTGAGTAATGTCGTTCGCTTCACCGCCGAACGCGCGTAACCCTCAAGTGTCGTGGGGGAGCGTATGTTTCCCTGCATTACGGC
This sequence comes from Hymenobacter sp. B81, assembly GCF_044628455.1. Taxonomy (NCBI): domain Bacteria; kingdom Pseudomonadati; phylum Bacteroidota; class Cytophagia; order Cytophagales; family Hymenobacteraceae; genus Hymenobacter; species Hymenobacter sp. B81. The sequence continues at coordinate 819,693 of NZ_JBIYZW010000001.1, forward strand.
AGGTCTGAACTAAGATGGCCGCACCGGTGTCCCCGGTGGCCGGTCGCTTGGTAAGATGGCCCCAGGATTAGAAGCCCGGCTACCTGTGAAGGCAGCCGGGCTTCGCTGTTTCCGGGCGACTGGGAAAACCAGCCGCTTCAGCCCGAAAACTCCTCGCCGCAGCGCTGGCAGCGGTACAAAGTAGTGCCGGCGTAGTACAGGCGCTTGTACCAGGGCTGGCAGGCTTCGGGCTCGGGCCAGGCCTCGTAGGAGCCGCAACGGGGGCAGCGCACGGCGGCGCGCTCGGTGCGCTGCAGCTCAAAGGCGGCCACAATCTCCCGGGCGGCGGCCACGTCTTCTTCCTCGATGAGCAGGCGGAAGTAGAGCCCGTCGCCGAAGGGCAGGGTGGCCGGACCGTAGTTTTTCACCAGACTCACCACCCCGGCCTCGTCGTGGAGGCGGCGGTAGAGGCCCACGGCTTCGGTGTAGGTCAGGTATTCGGCGGCTACAACGAGCATGGTGGGGCAGAAGGCGGGGCTACTTGCGCCGCCGGGCCGCGGGGGCGGCGCGCTGGCGCTGCCGAAAGATAACCCACAGCAGCCCGGCGCAGAGCACGGCCAGGCCGGCAGCCAGCAGCTCGGGCGTGGTGCGGGCCGCTTCGGCCTCCTGGGCGGCGGCCAGGGCCTCGCGCAGCTTTTTTTCGCGCTGCTGCTCGCGCAGCTGCAGGTTCTGAATCTGGTTTTCCAGGTCGTAGAAGCGCTGGCGGGTCGACACCTGGTCGGTTTGGGCCACGGTGGCCTGCTGCTGGGCCTGCTGCTTTTCGGCCACGATGCCGGCGGTGCGGCGCAGCGAGCTTTCCTTCAGGGCCTGCACAATCTCGGTGTCCTTGCGGATGATGCCCTTGAGCACGTCGATAACTTCCTGCAAGTCCTTTTTGGAGGGCTTGTTGGCCAGCAGGGCATTGCGCTGGGCACTGGCGGCTTCGTACTCCCGAATCAGCTGTTCGCGCTGCCGGATGAGGCCCGGCACCGGGTCGGCGGGCGGGGCGGGGGAGGTCGTTTGGGCAGCGGCGGGCCCGGCCAGCAAGCCGGCGGCCAGCAGCAGGGCCCAGGGGTAGTTCACTTTCATACGGAACAAACCTACGCACGGCAGCCCGGGGAGTTCAACAGAGCGAATCAGCCGCTAAACAATTCCGCTCTAAACTTTTTCAAATTGTTTACCTCAAAATTGTTTAGGCACTAGGCAGCCTGCGCCCGGCGGGCCCGGCCCACGCGGGGCCGCTTGTAGAACGCCAGAATCAGCAGGGGCAGCAGGGTCAGCTCGGCCACCACGCCCATGAGCAGCGTCAGGCCGATGAGCAGGCCCACGTAGAAGGTGCCGTCGAACGAGGAAAACAGCAGGGTGCTAAAGCCGCCCACCAGGATGAGCGAGGTGACGATGACGGCCTTGCCGGCCAAACGGTAGGTGCGGCTCACGGCCCGCTGTACGGTGGGCTCCTGGCCCAGCATCAGCCGCAGCTTGCTGATGAAGTGAATGGTGTCGTCGACGGCAATGCCGAAGGCGATGGTGAAAATGATGCTGGTGCTCACCTTCATGGGCACCCCGCACAGGCCCATCACCCCGGCCACCACCACGATGGGCAGCAGGTTGGGAATGAGCACCACCGGCACCATGCGCAGCGAGCGGAACAAGACCAGCACGATGACCGTGACCATGAGCACGTCGACGCCGATGCCGATGAGCATGTCGCGGGTCAGGTTCTGGTTGTTTTTGTCGATGAGCAGGGCCGAGCCGGTGAGGCGGGTGCGCAGCACCGTGGGGTCGGTGTGTTGCTCGATAAAGCGGCGCAGGTCGGCATTGAGCCCCGCCACTACGGTGCTGCCGGGGTCGGGCATGCGGCCGGTGAGGCGACCCTCGCGGCCGTCGGGCGCGGCCAGGGCCCGAAACTCGGGGCGCTGGCTCACGCGGCGCAGCTGCCGCTGCAGGCGGCGCAGCTCGGCTTCCGAGTCGGGCAGGCGGTACTCGCTCAGGCCGCCGCCCTTCAGCGCTTTGCGCACCGACTTGACCACCGTGACGGGCGAGGCCACGAACTGCAGGCCGTAGCGCCGCTGCAGGTAGCGCTCAATTTCCTCGGTTTCGCGCAGCACGGCCAGGTCGTAGACCGAGCGGCCCGCCGCTGGGGCCAGGTGCAGCTCGAAGGGGCGCACGCCAGCAAACTGCCGCTCGAAAAAGCGGAAGTCCAGCTGCACCGGGTCGTCGTCGGCCAGATCGTCGAGCAGGCGCGACTCGATGCGCACCTGGCTGGCCGCCGCGATGCTGCCGGCCAACACCAGTCCGGCCACGGTAAACACCAGCCGCCGCCGCCGCAGCACCAGCCGGAACAGGCGGCCCAGCGGCCCGTCCCAGCTGCGGCCGGCGCCGTGGCGCTGCTGGGGGCGGGGCAGCAGCACCAGCAGGGCGGGCAGCAAGGTGAAAGTGAGCCCGTAGGCAATGAGCACCGCCAAGCCGGTGTAGAGGCCGAAGTTGTGGATGGGCCGGATGTGGCTGGCCGTGAGCGTGAAAAAGCCCAGCGAGGTGGTCAGCGCCGAGAGGCCCGAGCCGAACATGGATTCGCGCAGGCTGATGCGCAGGGCCGGGATGGGGGCGGTTCCCTCGCCGGTTTCGGTGACGTAGCGCGTGAGCAGGTGCACCGAGTCGGCAATGCCCACCACGCACATCATCACCGGCAGCAGGGCCGTCATCAGGTCGATGCCCGCCCCGAACCAGCCCACCAGGGCCAGGCCGCCCACGGTGGCGCCGGCCACCACCGCCAGGGGCAGCACCACGCCCCACCAGGCCCGGAAGGTGAGCCAGAGCAGGCCCATCACCAGCAGCACCGACAAGGACACGAACAGGGCCATTTCCACCTTCAGCCGGTCGACGAACACCGACTGGGCCACCAGCTTGCCGCCCAGGTGAATCTGCTCGTCGGCGAAGCCCAGACGTTGCAGCTCGCCGCGCAGGGCGCTCATGAGCGAGTCGCCGGGGGGCTTTTTCAGGTCGGGGGTGGTTTGCAGCAGCACCGTCACGGCGCGGGCGTCGCGGGCAAAGAGGTTGCCCACCAGCCCGGGCGTGCGGTAAATCAGGCTGGAGTCGGCGGCGCGCACCGCGGGGTCGGCGAGCTGGTCGAGGTGCAGGTAGGGCACGTTGAACACGCCCAGGCCCTCCACCACCGGGTTGGCCGCCGTGGTGGGCGACAACACGTACACCACCTGGGGCTGGCGGCGGGCAAAGCGGCTGAACTGGTCGACGCGGCGGGCAAAGTCGGCTTCAAAGAGGCTGCGGCCGGGCGGGGTTTCGAGGCCCACCAGCACGTAGTCGTTGTCGTTGCCGAAGCGGGCGCTGTACTGCTCGTAGTAAGCCAGATCCGGGTCGCCGGTGGGGTAGAAGTCGTTGAAGTTGTAGTTGAAGCGCAGCCGCGCCAGCCCGGTAACGCAGGCGGCGCCCAGCAGGGTCAGCAGCAGCAGGGTGAGGTAGCTATAGGAGCGAACGGACATCAGGGGGCAGAACAGGGGCGGGGCGCGGGCCCAAGCAGCAAGGCCGCGCGGCCACCAACGGGGCGTCGGCGGTACCGGATTATTTCTATCTTTAAACCCGGCGGTGAGCCAACCGCCCGTTTTCCGGTTTTGTTTCCTTCACCCACCCTTTTCCGCCCCATGAAAAACGCCCTGCTCGCCCTGGCCCTGTTTGCCTTCGTTGGTACCGCCGCCGCCGATGACAAAGACGAAAAAGGCAAGGCCAAGAAAGCCAAGAAAGAAGCCTGCTCGACCGAGATGAAGGCCAGCTGCGCCGACAAGGGCGCCACCGCCGGCACGCCCTCCTGCTGCATGAAAAAGGGCGCCGCCGCTTCGGCCGAGAAAACCACCGACTCCAAGCCCGCGACGACGGCCGCCGCTACGGCCCAGTAGTCAGGGGATAATCAGCTTACCAAAAAGGCCCCGCACCGGAAAGTGCGGGGCCTTTTTGCGTGAGGTGCGCAGCGGCGGTATGTACCACTGCGCCCTACTTTTTCCGGTAATCGGCAATGGCACCCTCGCAGATCCAGTTGGCCAGGGCCTGGCGGTTCTGGGCCAGCACGAAGCGGCGCTGGTCCTTGTCGTTGCGGATGTTGCCCAGCTCGATGAACACGGTGGGCGCGTAGCTGTTGCGCACCACGTACAGGCTGGTGCGCGGCGACACAGTGCCCACGTAGGGGCGGTTGGGCTGGTAGCGCTTGTAGCGGGTGCTGAAGGTTTGGTGGATGTTTTTGGCCAAACGCAGCCCGACGGCGCTGTTTTCGTGGTGGTAGAAAAACACGTCGGTGGTCATGCCCGCCGAGCGGCTGTCGATGTGAATGGTAATCATGCGCTGGTACGTTTTGCGGCCGTAGCGCCCGTGCAGGCGGTTGATGGCGTTGACGTACTGGCGCAGGCGCGCTACGTGGCCCAGCGGAATGGTCAGGTTGGGGTGGGTCAGTTCGTCCGCGTCCATGGGCAGCACGCCCTCGTCGCGGATGCCGTCGTTGGGGTCCTGCACGATCATGTGCACCGTGGCGCCGTGCTCCATCAGCACCCGGGCCAGGCGCAGGGTCACGTCGTAGGCGTACTCGTCTTCGGCCAGCTTGGCGTTGCCGTACTGGCCCACCGCGCCCGGGTCGGGGCCGCCGTGGCCCGACATGAGGTAGAACACCGCCCCGCGCAGCGCCTGGTCGGAGGCCCGGGGCCGGCCGTACTTGCCGAACAGCAGCGCGGTACTGCCGCTGCGCCCCGCCACCGATTTCACTTTCTCACCTGCGGCGGCCGCTGGCCGCGTCCCGGTTTTCTTGGCGCTGGTGCGAGCCGTCAGCCGGGCCGCCGATTTGCGCGCCGGCAGGCGGTAGGTTTTGCCCGCCCGCAGACTGTTGCGCGGCCCGAGCAGGGGCTTGTTCAGGGCCACAAAATCCCGCTCGTAGAGCCGCGGGTTCAGGCCGTGGCGGATCAGCAGCTTCGAAATCACGTCGCCCCGCCGGGGTACCACCTTGCGATAGTGCTGACTAAAGGCTGCAACCGGGAAAAGCAGGAGAAAGAGCAGAAGTAGACGCAAGGCGGGGGGGTGAGAGTGGGCGGAGCGCGGGGACCGACTACTGAGCCGCCGCAACCAGCGTATGGCCAGCGGGCGGGTCGAAAGTTGAGCAGCCAGGTCGCGGTAGTAGCGCAAAAGTAGCCACGGGAGTTGCCGCCGGAAGCATAGTAGCCGCATTCTGAGCGGAAAATACCGCGGGCGCGGCTGCTGAACGAGGTACGTTGCCCGCCTCAGTCAGCCGGGGCGACGCACTTTTCCCGGCGGCTAAACCGCCGGCATGCTACTTTTGCCGACTACCCGCGCCACCCCGCCGCCATGCAGCAGTACCTCAACCTCGTTCAGCACATTCTCGACCACGGCACCCCGAAAACCGACCGCACCGGTACCGGCACGCTTTCCGTGTTCGGCTACCAGATGCGCTTCGACCTGCAGCGGGGCTTTCCGCTGGTGACCACCAAGAAGGTGCACCTGAAGAGCATCATCCACGAGCTGCTCTGGTTTCTGCGCGGCGACACCAACACGGCCTACCTCAAGGAGAACGGCGTGAGCATCTGGGACGAGTGGGCCGACGCCAACGGCGACCTGGGCCCGGTGTACGGCAAGCAGTGGCGCAGCTGGCCCGACGGCCGCGGCGGCCAGCTCGACCAGATGCAGCAGGTACTCGACCAGCTGCGCCGCTCGCCCGACTCGCGCCGCATCCTGGTGTCGGCCTGGAACGTGGCCGAGCTCGACCAGATGGCCCTGATGCCCTGCCACGCGCTCTTCCAATTCTACGTGGCCGACGGCCGCCTCTCGTGCCAGCTCTACCAGCGCTCGGCCGACGTATTCCTTGGCGTGCCGTTCAATATTGCCTCCTACGCCCTGCTCACGCTGATGGTGGCCCAGGTAACCGGCCTGCAGCCCGGCGAGTTTATCTGGACCGGCGGCGACACCCACCTCTACACCAACCACCTCGAGCAGGCTCGCCTGCAGCTCACCCGGGAACCGCGCCCCCTGCCGCAGATGCGCCTGAACCCGGCGGTGACCGATCTGTTCGGCTTCCGGATCGAGGACTTCAAGCTGGAAAACTACGACCCGCACCCCGCCATCAAGGCGCCGGTAGCCGTTTAGGCGCCGCCCACCACGAAAAACGCCGCCGCGCCCGTTCAGGCCCTGTCTCTTTCCACTGCCTGAGCTGCGAACGATGAAGCTTTTCCCGACTACAGCGCCGCTGTTACTGGCTGCCGGGCTGCTGCTCAGCGGCCGGGCCCAGGCCCAGCGCAGCTACAACCACTGGCCGGCGCGCACCCCGGTGCGGGCAGCCGCGCCGCCTCCTTCGGCAGGCCAGCGCGGGGCTGAGGCGCGCGCCCGGGCTGCCGAAGCGCGGGCGCGGCAGCAGGTGCAGCAGTGGCGGTAGGATTCCGTGCAGCTGGCCGCCCTGCCCGATTCGGCCCTGGTGCGCCGGGGGCTGAAGACCGGGCAGGAATGCGCCACCGACCCCGCCTACTGCGCGCAGATAAGAAGGGTTGTGCGGTATCCGACGGCGGCATTACGGGCGCAACTGGAAGGCACGGTGCGCGTGCAGCTCACGGTTTCGGCCGCCGGCTACGTTACGGCCGCCACGCTGTTGGAGGCAGAGTTCCGGTCGGCGGAGCCCCTGAAAGCGGCGGAAGAATCGGCGGCCCGGCAGGCTATGCAGGAAGCGGCGGTGTACGCGCTGCGGCGGCTGCGCTTCGTGCCGGGCAAGGCCGGCACCGAAATCGTGGCGCTATCCTATCGGTTTCGGGAGTAACAGGAAATCGGCGTTGGGATGCCGGGCGGTGATTTTGGACACTAGGCACCGGGTGGAAGCAGGCTCTCACATCATTATGTGAGCGGGGACGGGAAGGATAAGCGCAATGAAGCGGGCAATATTTGCGTTAGAAAAATTAAACCCGCCCGCCATAATCCAATCCAACGGCAAACTCGTAGTTGCCCCTACCACCTCCACCACACCTACCTTGCTTACTCTACCCCTGCACCCGCACCCCGCCAGCACCCTATCGCGGCAGCACCGCGCCTGGGTTGCCCTCTACGCCCTCGACGCCGGCGCCCGCCCCCGCGCCCAGGTGCTGCGCGAAAACGACGTAACCGAAGCCGACCTGGTCGAATTCGAAGAAAGCTGGTTGGCTTTGCGCTGCCGCACCCTCAGCGCGGCCGGTTAATCTACCGCTTCCCAGCGCCGCAGCGCCGCCAGCCCCGGGTGGCCGCTGCTGCCCAGCACCACCCCGTCCAGCTGCTCAATAGCCCGAATACCCGCCACATTGGCCGTGAAGACGGCGTCGGCCGCCAGCACTGCGGCGGGCTCGAACGCGCCTTCGTGGCAGGCTAGTCCGTGGGCCCGGGCTACCGCCAGCAGGTGGGCCCGCCGTACTCCGGCCACGCAGCCCGTGCTCAGCGCCGGGGTATACAAGTCATTTCCTTTCAGCCAGAATACGGCTGCTGCCACGGCTTCGGCCACGCAGCCCCGGGCGTCGAGCAGCAGCAGCTCGCCCAGGCCGCGGGCCTGCCGCTCCTGGGCGGCCAGCACGTAGAGCCAGGCCTGCGGGCCCTTGCAAAACGCCAGTGGGCCGGCCAGCGTGCGAACCTGCCGGGCAAAGCCGGCCGTGGGCACCGGTGCCTCGCTGAGGCGCAGCGGTGCGGCCGTCAGCAGGTAGTCGGCCGCGTTGGTTTCGGGCAAATACAGGCCGGCTCCCCGGCGCCAGCACTGCAGCCGCAGGCGGGCCTGGTCGAGCTGATTGGCCGCCGTCAGCCGGGCGGCCAGTTCGGTAACGCTTTCCACCGACAGGAGCTCGGGTGGCAGCTGCAGGCGCAGTACGGCGGCGGCGCGGTGCAGGCGGGCCAGGTGGTACTCCCGGTAGCGCACCCGCCCGCCCGACCACACCAGCGTCTCGAAAAAACCGTCGCCGTAGAGCGCGGCGCGCGAGGAGTGGGGCAGGGTAAAACCGGCGGCCGGGAGCAGCTGGCCCCGGTGCAGCAGAAATTCGGGGGCTGCGTTGGCTGGGCTCATAGCAGCGCGAATTTCTTGCCGGGCAGGGCCTTCACCAGCCCCCGAAACTCCAGCGCCAGCAGCAGCGAAGCCACCTGATGCACCGGCAGCTGGGCCTGCCAGCTCAGCTCATCAATCTGCTGCTCGCCCCGACTCGTGAGCACTTCCACCACGCGAAACTCCTCGGGCGTAAAGTCGGCCGGGTTCAGGGCGGGCGCGGGTGGCATGGGATGCAGGGCCTGGTCCCAGTTCAGCGTCTGCTCGATATCCTGCGGGCCGGTGTAGATGCTGGCCTGCTGGTTACGGATGAGCAGGTTGCAGCCCTCGGAGGCGGCCGCGCCCAGGTTGCCGGGCACGGCCAGCACCTCGCGGTTGTAGTCCAGGGCCAGCTCGGCGGTGATGAGCGCCCCGCCTTTTTGGGCCGCTTCCACTACCACGGTACCGTCGGCCAACCCGGCGATAATTCTATTTCGCGCGGGGAAGTTGTACTTGTCGGGGCCGGTGCCGAAGGGAAACTCGGTGAGCAGGCCGCCGCTTTCCAGCATCTTGTCGGCCGTGCGGCGGTGGGCGGCCGGGTACATGCCATCGGACCCGGTAGCCATGACGCCCACGGTGGGCAGACCTTCCTGCAGGGCCGCGCGGTGAGCGGCAATATCGATGCCGTATGCCAGCCCGCTGATGATGAGCGGCTGGTAGGGCGCCACGCCGCGTACCAGCTTTTCCGTCTGCTCGCGGCCGTAGTCGGTGGCCTGGCGGGTGCCCACGATGGCCAGGGTGCGCGGATTGTTGAGGTCGGCGGGGCCCTGGAAGTAGAGCAGCACGGGCGCATCGGGCACGGGGCGCAGGCGGGCGGGGTAGTCGGGGCGGGAGTAGTAGAGCAGGCGCACGCCCTCGTGTTCGGCGCGGCGCAGCACCAGTTCGGCCTGGCGCAGCGCCCCGGCGCTGTTGCGCAGCACGTTTACCAGCGCCGGACCCACGCCGGGCACCTTCAGCAGCCGGCCGGGGCTGGCCTCCAGCACGTTCTGGGCCGAGCCCAGGTAGCCGATGAGCTGGCGCGTAACCAGCGGCCCGATGCCGGGCAGCAGGGTCAGGGCAACTTCGGATAGGAGGGAAGCGGGCTCCGTCGAAGCAGCGGGCACCGGGGAATCGGTGGCGGATGAAAATAGTGGCACGGTAATGCGTCGTTGGTATTTGCGGAGCTTGGAATAGGAGCGGTAAGCGGTAAATATAGTTTCCCAGCCACCATCAGTCCTATAGCCGCGCGGCGGCGCCACGTTGATAGCTCGAACGGGCTGAAAACCTGACTAGTTCGGCTAATTACGCTGCCAGGCCGGCTGCTCGAGCAATCAAGCTAAAGGCTTATGGCTCTTACTATCAGCCAGACAGTAGGTATCAACCCGATGCACATGCCGAAGAACCGGGCGGTACGCTGCTGATAGTACCACCAATATATTCCCAGTCCCAAAACCGCTACGGCGTACAAAGGCACCAGCAACAGCCCTGAAACTACCCTTGCTCCTGCGGGTTGTTGCAAGGCATAGATGAATAATGCCGCTACCCAGACGATTACCGAAGTTATTGACACAACGGAGAAAGCAGTCATGCCTGCTCCCAAACCTTCAGTATGCGTTCGGGTAGCTACGTTTTTATAGCGGTTCATGGTTTCCATCAGCCATTGCCCGGCTGCTTGCCGGCTGCGTCCAGCTCCTTGCGCAAACCCACCAGGAAGCTGCGCACTTTTTCCAGGGAGTGAATCACGTCGACGCGCTCCTTGAGCTGGGGGCCGCGCTGCTTCATCAGGTCGCGGGCGCCGGGAATGGTGTAGCCGCGCTCCTTTACCAAATGGTAGATGGTGCGGAAGATTTCAATGTCCTGCGGCGAGTAGAGGCGGTTGCCCTTCTTGCTCTTGCGCGGCTTGAGGTCCTCGAACTCGGTTTCCCAGAAGCGAATCAGCGAGGGAGCCACGTCGAACTGCGCGGCCACTTCGCCGATGGTGTAGTACTGCTTCTCGATGTCGCGCTCTTTGTAGGGCATAGCTGGTACTGGGTAGTTGGTAGCAGGTATCAGGATGAAAAAGGGGGCGGGGGCGCGTCAGGAAACAATGTCCTGTTACCTACTACCCAATACCTAATACCTTTCTACCTTTGCCGAAAGTGCTTTCCGGGGCCGCCGCGGCGGCTTCAGTAGCCGAAAAGTAGCCAAAAACCCGGCCCCGGCCAATTTCCCGGCCGGCCGGGCTGTCTTCCCGATACTCACCGATCCGCGAACGGAATGTTCGCGCACCGCCGCTTATGTCGCTTCCCTCCGCCAACCAGGTTCGCCAGCAGTTTCTCGACTTCTTCGCCTCCAAGGGCCACCACATCGTGCCCTCGGCGCCCATCGTGGTGAAGGACGACCCCACGCTGATGTTCATCAACTCGGGCATGGCCCCGTTCAAGGATTACTTCCTGGGCAACAAGCCCGCCCCGTTTAAGCGGGTGGCCGACACGCAGAAGTGCCTGCGCGTGAGCGGGAAGCATAACGACCTGGAGGAGGTAGGCTACGACACCTACCACCACACCATGTTCGAAATGCTGGGCAACTGGTCGTTCGGCGACTACTTCAAGACCGACGCCATTGCCTGGGCCTGGGAGCTGCTCACCGAGGTGTATAAGCTGCCCAAGGACCGCCTCTACGTAACCTACTTCGAGGGCGACGCCGGGGATAAGCTCTCGGCTGATACCGAGACGCAGGCCCTGTGGCGCCAGTACACCACCGAAGACCGCATTTTGCCCGGCAACAAGAAGGATAACTTCTGGGAAATGGGCGATACGGGCCCGTGTGGTCCTTGCACCGAAATCCACGTGGATTTGCGCAGCGAGGAGGAGCGGGCCCAGAAAAGCGGCGCCGAGCTGGTGAATGCCGACCACCCGCAGGTGGTGGAAATCTGGAACAACGTGTTCATGGAGTTCCAGCGCAAGGCCGACGGCTCGCTGGAGAAGCTGCCCGCCCAGCACGTGGACACCGGCATGGGCTTCGAGCGCCTGATGATGGCCGTGTCGGGTGTCAAGTCCAACTACGACACCGACGTGTTCCAGCCGCTGATTCAGTTCATTGCCAAGGAAGCCGGCGTGGAGTACCACGGCACGGCCCCGGCCACCGTGAACACCCCGCCGGCCACCGAACACGAGAAAACCGACATTGCCGTGCGCGTCATTGCCGACCACGTGCGCACCATTGCTTTCACCATTGCCGACGGGCAGCTGCCCTCCAACGTGAAGGCCGGCTACGTGATTCGCCGCATCCTGCGCCGCGCCGTGCGCTACGCCTTCTCTTCGCTCAATCAGAAGCAGCCCTTCCTCTACAAGGTGGTGCCCGTGCTGGCCGACCACATGCAAAGCATCTTCCCCGAGCTCAAGCAGCAGGAGAAGTTTGTCACGCGGGTGATTGAGGAGGAGGAAATTGCCTTCCTGCGCACCCTCGAAAACGGCCTGCGCCGCTTCGATTCCCTGGAAGAAGGCTTCCGCCAGCACGGCAACCACGTCGACGGCAAGTCGGCCTTCGAGCTGAGCGACACCTTCGGCTTTCCCTTCGACCTCACGGCCCTGCTGGCCCGCGAAAAGGGTTTGACGGTGAGCGAGGAGGAGTTCAAGGCCGAGCTGGAGCAGCAGAAGGCCCGCTCGCGCAACGCCTCCGAGCAGGAGCAGAGCGACTGGACCATCGTGGAGCCCTCGCAGGAACTGCCGCGCTTCGTGGGCTACGACGCCACCACGGCCGAGGCCCGCATTCTGCGCTACCGCGCCGTGACGCAGAAGGGCAAAACCGAGTACCACCTCGTGCTCGACCAGACCCCGTTTTACGCCGAGTCGGGCGGGCAGGTGGGCGACACGGGCTACCTGCTCACGCCCATGTCCAAGGTGCGCGTCATCGACACCCGCAAGGAAAACGACCTGATCGTGCACACCGTGCTCGATTTGCCCCAGGACCTGGACGCCGTGGTGGAAGCCCGCGTGGACCAGGCCCGCCGCGAGCAGATTCGCAAAAACCACTCGGCCACCCACCTCATGCACGCCGCCCTGCGCCAGGTGCTGGGCACCCACGTGGCCCAGCGCGGCTCGCTCGTGAACGAAAAGCTGCTGCGCTTTGACTTCTCGCACTTCTCCAAGGTCACCGACGACCAGCTGCGCGAGGTGGAGCGCCTGGTAAACCAGCGCATTCGCCAGCAGATTCCGCTGGGCGAGGAGCGCAGCGTGCCGCTGGAAGAAGCCCGCTCGCGCGGGGCCATGGCTTTGTTCGGCGAGAAGTACGCCGACTCGGTGCGCGTCATCACCTTCGACCCCGAGTACTCGGTGGAGCTGTGCGGCGGCATTCACGCCCCCAACACCGGCGAAATCGGCTTCTTCAAGATTGTGAGCGAGTCGGCCGTGGGGGCCGGGGTGCGCCGCATCGAGGCCGTGACGGCCGAGCTGGCCGAGCAGTTCGTGGACGAGCAGCTGGATTTGCTGGGGCAGGTGCGCGAACTGCTGGGCAACCCCCAGCACCTGACCACCACCATTCAGAAGCTCAGCGACGAAACCGCCGCCCTGCGCAAGCAGCTGGAGCAGGCCGAGCAGCAGCAGCTCGGGCAGCTCAAGGACCAGCTGGCCGGCCAGGTGCGCGAGCTGAATGGCGTGAACTTCCTGGCCGCCAAAGTGCCCGCCCGCTCGGCCGACGGCCTCAAGACGCTGGCCTTCGGTTTGCGCCAGGTGGTGCCCAACCTGGTGCTGGTGCTCGGCGCCGACATCGAGGGCAAGCCCCAGTTGGCTGTGATGCTCGACGATGAGCTGGCCAAGGGCGGCAAGCTCAACGCCTCGCAGCTGGTGCGCGAGCTGGCCAAGGACATCCAGGGCGGCGGCGGCGGCCAGCCGTTCTTCGCCACCGCCGGCGGCAAGAACGCCGCCGGCCTCGACGCGGCCATCAGCAAAGCCGAAGGGCTGATTCAGAGCCTGCTGGGCTAGGCTTTTTCAGCGCATCACGATTATGGTTGAAGTTGACCTCATCAAGAAACACGGCAAAAAGGCACTGGGTATGACGGAGCAGCACGGCGGCTCGTGGAAGCACCGGGCAGGGGAAATCCTGCTGGAAATTGCCATCATCGTGTTTGCCATCCTTCTGTCGATGTGGCTGCACGACCGGCACGAACAATCGGTGGACCGGGAAACCGAGCGCAAGTTCCTGGTGGGCCTGCGCGCCGATTTAACAAATGATCTGAAGGAGCTCCGCAGCGACTCGCTCAGCTACTGCCACATGCAGCGCGGCTACCGGTTTTTCCGCACGCTCACCCCGCAAACCCTCAATCCCGACAGCGTAAAAAAATACCAGTGGACGCTGGGCAACACGGTGAACCTGGTGCCGAACAACAGCCGCTTCGAAGGCCTGAAATCGTCGGGGAAGCTTGGGGTTATTGAAGACGAACAGCTGCTGAACAGCATTCTGGAAAACTACCAAGAGCTGATTCCGGGCCTGCTGGATGCCACCCGCGGGTTTACCCAAAACAAAGAGCAAAAGCTTTCCAGCTACCTGGAAGATAATCTGGATAGGTCAAGCGACAATTTCCTGACTTTGATGACCAGCTTTCGAATGCGGAATTATCTCGACAAGGACGTGGCCATTGACGAAATCGTGCAGCGCTATCACCACGTGATGGAAAACAACCGCGGCATTATCCGGCGCATCGACCAGGTACTGGCGGATAAATAGTGCCGGCGGCCGGGGCTGCTCCGGCCGGTTTTTCCCACTCACTTGTCGGCGCCGGCGGAATCAATGGATTTCGCCGGCGCCGGCATTTAGGCTTGAACTGAGTTGTCGCAAACGAAGCAGCCGACTGCTTGGCCCGCGTGAATGGCTTGCGGCGAGCGTATGGATTTTGGGCCCGCCGCCAGTGGCCCGTTACATTTAGCGTTCTATTAATCCAGGCTGGGGCAGTACCCCGGGACGTCTCCGCTGAATATGTCTTTGCTTGCCCGCGTCACCGCTGGCGCTCTGCTGGGCTTGCTGCCCTTAGCCGACTGCGCCCAACAAGCCGCATCTGCCGAGCGCCGCAGGGTGGCGGAGGATTTCCATGCCAGCCAGCCGCTGGCGGCGGGGGCTGAGGGCGCCGGCCTGCGCGCACAGGGGCCTACCCACCCGGCCGCCGACCATGCCTCCCTGCCCGTTATTGCCGTAGTACCTCAAATGAAGGACAAAGCTGCCGCCATTCATTACCTGGATCGGTGGTGGGCAGAACTGCCCGATGCGCGCGGGGCCGCTTATTTCGACTTGATTCAGCGCAAAGACAGCGCCGGCATCGATTGGCGGGTGCGGCGCTACGACCAGGCAACCCGGCAAGTGATGCTCGATGTGTGTTTCAGCGGAGAACTGCCATGGGTGGGCTTCGAGGGGTATAGCCGGGAATGGTACGCCGGCGGACAGTTGCGCGAGGAACTGACCTACCACAAAGGCTACGTGGAAGGCCTGTTGCGAACGTATTATCCCAACGGCAAGCCGCGCCGCGTGGCCGAATACCACCGGCGTCGGCTGGTGCGCTCGGTCTGCTACGGCGCGCAAGGCGAGGCCATCAGCTGCCCGCCGTACCACACGTATGCGCAGTTCCGGCGGCCCGGTCGCAGCAACACCGCCGATGTGTTTACCTGGATCAACGAGCAGTACCCGCAGTATATGCCGGCCAACTACGCGGGCCGGACGCAGGATACCACGTACTACGCGTTTTACGTCGATAGCCTGGGCTACGCGCAGAAGCCCCGCATTTTGCTGGGCCGCAACGAGCACGTGAATGCGGCGGTGCTCAAAGCCATCGGCAGCTTGCCGCGGTTTGAGCCCGCCACACAGGAAGGCGAGCCCACCCACGAAGCCCTCGCCGGCGGCCTCATCTACGAGCATCGGTCCCGCTGATAATGCCGGCAATTCGCCCAATGCCCGGGCTCAGCTGGGCCACGCTTGGCGGGTGGCGTCATCGGCACTGCCTAGGCCGAGTCGAGTCTCGGCTGCCCCGGCTGGTTCGGCACGTAGCCAAGGGCTTTGGGCGTGCCGCCAGTCGCAGTTATTTTCCGCGTTCCATTTACCCAAGGTTCCCTTGAGGCGAGGAGTTGGTTGCGGCGCCCTTCGAATCTAGGCCGCCTACCAGGACCCCGGACCCGTTTACTCATTTTCTCGTGCGCTTTTCCCTTGTCCCGGCTTTCGGCCTCGCGCTGCTTGCCTCGCCGCTGGCTGCTCAGTCCCCGGCTCCGACCGGCACCCCCGACACCACGTTCTACGACGCCACGGCCCGGCCCCTGCCCGGGCGCGGCGGCGCGGCGCGCTGGGTGGTGCGCCGCCGCGAAGGCCCGGCCACGGTGGAGCAAACCTTTGAGGCGCCGGGCCGGCTGGTGGCGCTGGTAACCTACGCCGACGCCGACCGGCAACTGCGCGACGGCCCGGCGCTGCGCTGGTATTCCTCGGGGCAGCCCCAGGCGCGGGAGCAGTACCTGCGGGGCGTCAAGGACGGGCAGGTAACCACGTTCTACCCCGATGGCACCCTGCGCCGGCTGGAGTACCACCAGCAGGGCCGGCAGGTGCTGGGGCAGTGCTTCGCGCCCGACGGCAGCGCCGCCCCGTTTACCGCCATGGACGCGCCGGCCCGCTACCCCGGTGGCGAAGCCGAGCTGCTGGCCGAGCTCAAGCGCAAAGCCGAGCTGGCCAGCTGGCGCGGCAAAACCAAGCTGGCCCCGGGCAAGGTCTACGTGGGCTTTCAAATCGACCCCACGGGGCAGGTGCAGGAGCCGCGCGTGGTGCGCGGCGCCACTGCTACCCACGACGAGCACGCCCTGCGCCTAGTGCGCGAGCTGAAAACCTGGCAGCCCGCCCACGGCGACGGCGACCCGGTGGCCACCCACTGCACCCTGGAAATCGTCTTCCCTTAGGGTGTGTGGACAGTGAATAAAAAAGGGCGTCATGCCGAGCCGTTCGGCGCTGACGTTGGTCACCGTCCACTCAAACAAGCGCCGGGGCGCTGCCGCGGCCAGGAGTGTGTGCGGATAGTGGTTTAGGACGTCATGACGGCCTTTTTCGAGCTATTCGACGAAAGCACGCGGAATGTCTCGGCTGTACTCGGGATGACGGGCCGATAACTTCCGCAACGGCTTCTTTATCTTAAAGCCTGCCCCCGAAGGCCGGGGTCTGCATTCCGCGCCAGCATGGAACCGCGCACCCTACCCGAAGTCGTAACGGCCCTCGACGCCATCGTGCGCCACTGCGAACAAACGCGCCACCGCGCCGGCTACTTCGCGGCCCTCTACAAGCGCATGACCGAGGCCGTGGCCGCGGGCATTGCGGCCGGGGCGTTTGAGGACGGCCCGCGCATGGAACAACTCGACGTGGTGTTTGCCTGGCGCTACCTCCGCGCCTGGCAGGCCCACGGGCGGCGCGCCGCCTGCCCCGCGGCCTGGCAGCACGCCTTCGACGGCTGCCCCAACCCCGCGCTGGTGGTGCTGCAGCACCTGCTGCTGGGCATCAACGCCCACATCAACCTCGATCTGGCCGTGGCGGCGGCCACCGTGGCCCCCGGCCCGCGCATTCACGCGCTGGAAACCGACTTCAACCGCATCAACGCGGTCATCAGCGCGCTGTTCGACGACGTGCAGCAGTGCCTGGAGCAGGTGTGGCGGCCCATGCGCTGGCTGAGCCGCGTGGCCGCCACCCAGCAAACCGACGTGCTGAACTTCAGCATCGGGGCGGCGCGGCGGGCGGCCTGGGCCAACGCCGTGCTGCTGGCCAGCCTGCCGCCCGACCGGCGGCCGGCCCACATCGGCGGCATGGACGCCACCGTGCACCGCCTGGGCCAGCGCATTGCCCAGCCCGGCCCCTGGCCGGCCGCGGTGCTGCGCCTGGTGCGCCTGACCGAGTACGAAGACGTGGCCCGCACCATCCGACTGATCGAAACCACCCGCGTGGGGTAGGGGCGCGCAGCGCGCGCCAGCGGCCGCGCCTAAGAAAACCCGCTGGTACCACACGGGAGTAGCCCGCCGGAATGGCGCTGGAAGTGGGCTGGTTGCGGCCCGTCCAGTATCTTTCGCCCACTATGACTGCACTTCGCTTTGCGGCGGCGCCCGGCCGCTGTGCTTCCCTGCTCGGCCTGCTGCTGGCCTCGGCTTCGCTCTCCCAGGCCCAGGTAAAAGTGGTGGCTACCCTCGACCAGCTGGAAAACCAGCGGGCCGGCGTGCGCTACCTCGACCGGGACCTGGTGCCGCTGCCCTCGGCCCAGGGCGCCTACGCCTACGACGTGATGCGCCGCGCCGACAGTCTGGGCGTGAAGTGGCGGGTGCGGCGCTTTACCGTGCAGGGCCACCGGCAGCTGCTCGACGCAGGCTTCAGCAGCGAGCTGCCCTTCGGCACCCTGCACGCCCGCAGCCGCGAGTGGTACCCTTCGGGGCAGCTGCGCGAGGACGTGAGCTACCGCCTGGGCAAGCCCGACGGACCCATGAAAACCTACTTCCCCACCGGCAAGTCGCGCCGTGACCAGCAGAATCGTGCCGGGGCGGTGGTGAAAGGGGAGTGCTACGCCCCCGGCGGTCAGGTGCTGGAAGAGTGCCCGCTGTACCGCAGCTCGGCCCGCCTGGCGGGAAAGGGCGCCGGGCAGGTGGCCTTGTTTCAGGGCATGCAGAAGCAGTTCGCGCAGTTTCTGCCCAAGGGCTACAGCCGCGCCACCGATGCCGCCGTGCACGTGGCCTTCGGCGTGGATAGCCTGGGCAACGTGCTCGAGCCCCGGGTGCTGGCCAGCGACGACGCACAGCTGAACGCAGCCGCCCTGGAAACCGTGCGCCGCCTGCCGCGCCTGCAGCCCGCCACCGAGGAAGGCCAGCCCGTGCCCAGCGTGATGGAGGGCCAGTTCTTCTATTACCCCACGCGCCGCGCCGCCGCGGCCGGGCAGGAGTAGCAGGAACTAATTGCCGCCCAACGAGCCGGCCCCCGCCAATTCTGCCTGCTGGTTTCTATCGACCCTTGCACCGGGTCCGGCACGTGCCGGGCCCGGTTTAATGCAACTAGCCGTACTCCGGTCTTCTTATCAGATTTCATGCTTTTTATCAGGTACCGCGCCGCGCTGCGCCTGCTGGCGCTGACTGCCGTCGTAGCCGGGGCGCACGCGCTGCCGGGGTGCCGGGCTGCGGCCCGCCACGCGCGCCAGGGGTTGGACGAGCAAAAAATTGCCGGGCTGAAGCAGGCGCTGGACTCGGTATACCACCGCGACCAGCAAGTCAGGCGGGTGAATTTTGCCGAGCTGGCCGCGGACTCGGTGAAAGCCCGGGCGTTCTATACCCGCATGCGGCAGGTCGATTCCGTCAACCAGCGCCTGGTGCTGCCGCTGCTGGACCAATACGGCTGGCTGCCCCAAAGCCTAGTGGGCGAACAGGGCGCCCGCACGGTGTACCTGGTAGTGCAGCACGCCGACGAGAAAACCATCCGGCGCTACCTGCCGCTGATGGAGCAGATGGCGGCCCGGGGCGAAGCCAGCAAAACCGACGCGGCCACCATGCGCGACCGGCTGCTCATGTATTCGGGCCGCAAGCAGCTGTACGGCACCCAAACGGCCAACTGGGTGCGCTCGGATGGCACCATGGTCGTGTGGCCCATTCAGAACCCGGCGCAGGTCAACGCCCGGCGCCAAAAGCTGGGCTTTCCCATCACGGTGGAACAGAACGCGGCCCGGCTGGGCGCCGTGTACGACCCCCGGGAGAAGCTGCCCGCCAAAGCCCGCTGACACCCCGGCGGCCGACTGCCTGGATTAGCCGGGGTTTTGGCGCACTGCGCCCCGACAACGCAGAAAAGCGCGGTGGTTCCTAACTTGCAGCTTAATAATGCCGGCGCGAACTGAAGCTCCAGCCGGTTGCCAACCTATGGACGAAAGCATCAAAGCGAAATACCAGCCGGTTATCGGCCTCGAAGTGCACGCGCAGCTGCTGACGCGCAGCAAAATGTACTCGGCCGACGAAAACGAGTACGGCGCCCTGCCCAACACCAACCTCTCGGTCATCACCCTGGGCCACCCCGGCACCCTGCCGCGCATCAACCGCACGGCCGTGGAGTTTGCCATCAAGATGGGTTTGGCCACCAACTGCCAGATCACGCGCGACAACCACTTCGCCCGCAAAAACTACTTCTACCCCGACCTGCCCAAGGGCTACCAGATAACCCAGGACAAAACCCCGCTCTGCCGCCACGGCCACGTCGACATTCGCCTGGCCGACGGCACGGTGAAGCCCGTCGGCATCACCCGCATTCACATGGAGGAAGACGCGGGCAAGTCGATGCACCTGGCCGGGGAAACCGAGACGCTGGTGGACTTGAACCGCGCCGGCGTGCCCCTGATTGAAATCGTGTCGGAACCCGACATCCGCAACGCCGACGAAGCCTACGCCTACCTGACCGAAATCAAGAAACTGGTGCAGTACCTAGGCATCTGCGACGGCAACATGGAGGAAGGCTCCCTGCGCTGCGACGCCAACATCTCGGTGATGCCCGTGGGCGCCCAGAAGTTCGGCACCAAGGTGGAGGTGAAGAACATGAACTCCTTCCGCAACGTGCAGCGCGCCATCGAGCACGAGATTGAGCGGCAGATCGGCCTGCTCGAAGCCGGCGAGGAAGTCATCAGCCAGACCCGCGGCTTCGACGCCACCACCGGCACCACCCAGGCCCAGCGCACCAAGGAGACGATGAACGACTACCGGTACTTCCCCGAGCCGGATCTGCCGCCCGTCATCGTCGACGACGCCTGGCTGCACCGCGTGCAGGCCGAGCTGCCGGCTTTGCCCCAGCAGCTCTACGCCCGCTTCACCGGCGAGCTGGGCCTGTCCGACTACGACGCCTCGGTGCTGACGGCGGAGAAGGACATTGCCCTGTTTTTCGACGAGCTCACCCGCCTGACGCCCAACGCCAAGGCCGCCGCCAACTGGATGCAGGGCCCGGTGAAGTCGTTCCTGAACGAGCGCGCCTACGCCATGAGCGAGTTCCCGCTCACGGCCCGCCACCTGGCCGACATCATCGGCCTCATCGACGAAGGCAAGATCAACCACTCGGTAGCCTCCAAGCAGCTGTTCCCGCACCTGCTCGAGCACCCGGCCCAGTCGGCCAGCGAGGCCGCCGAGCAACTGGGTTTGCTGCAGCAGGCCGATTCGGGCGAGCTGGCGGCCCTGGTGCAGCAGGTGCTCGACGCCAACCCCGCCAAGGTGGCCGAGTACCGCGCCGGCAAAAAGTCGCTGACCGGCATGTTCATGGGCGAGCTGATGAAGCTCACCAAGGGCAAGGCCGACCCCAAGCTGGCCAACCAAATGCTGCGCGACCAGCTCGAGCAGGCGTAATTTCGGCCGCCGCGCCGTGCAACCTCAAACCCGCCGGTGGACCTCCTTCGGCGGGTTTGTTGCTTTTATTCCGTTGTCTGACCTATGCCGCTTCGTTCGATTCTGCTCTTCATTTGGCTGCTCGGCAGCCTGCCCGCCTTAGCCCAGCGCCCGGCGGCCACGGCTACATCCGGCTACGAAGTCCGCGGACAGCTCGGCTATGCCCCGGCGGGAACCCGCGTGCAGGTCGCCGAGTACCAACGGGGGCGTCCCCTAGTTCGGGACTCCACCCAGACTGATGCTGCCGGCCGCTTCCGGCTGCGCGGACAGCTGGCCGGCCCGCGGGTGTACGTGCTACGTCTGCCGGGCCTGGGCACCGAGGTCGGCCTGGCCCTGGCACCCGGCAGCCGCCTACAGGTTCGGGGCGACGCCCGGCGCCTGTGGGCTACAGTGGAGGTAACGGGCACAGCCGAGGCAACGGCCCTGGCGGCCATGAACCGGGAACACGCCCGCGTCATGGGGCGCCTGCAAGAGCTGGCTCCACGCCGGGCCCAGGCCACCAACTCGGCCGCGCAGCGGCGGCTGGAGCAGGAGTGGGGCGCCAACATGGCTGACTTCGCCGCGGCCGCCAAGCGCTTGGCCCGGCAGGATTCCTACCTGGCACCCTACGTCACGGCAACCTTCCTGAGCGGGGTCGGTAGCGACGAAGCCTTAGCCGATTCGGTGACGGAGTACGCTGCCCGCCGCTGGCCCGCTTTGCCCTACACCCAGCAGTTGCTGCGCTACCAGGCGGCGCGCCGGGCTACCGCAGTGGGGCAACCGGCACCCGAGGTGCAGCTGCCCGGACCCGACGGGCAGCTGCAACTGCTCAGCAGCCTACGCGGCCAGTACGTGGTGCTCGACTTCTGGGCCTCGTGGTGCGGCCCCTGCCGGACCGAAAATGCCCATCTGGTGCAGCTGCGGCAGCAGTATCGGGCCAAAGGATTTGAGGTGTTCAGCGTGTCGGTGGACGAGAACAAAGAAGCCTGGACCACGGCCATTCGGCAGGATGGCCTGCAATGGGTCCAGGTGCTGGATGCGGCCGGGGAGAACAGCGTAGCCGCCAACCGCTACAACGTCTACCAGTATCCCACTTCCTTTCTGCTGGACCGCCAAGGGCGCATCATTGCCAAGGATCTGCGCGGCAAGGCGCTGGACGATAAGCTGGCCGAGCTGATGCCTTGAGCGGTCAAGCCAGGGGCCTGCGCAACGGTTCGGCCCCGACGCGTATCTTTCGTCGACGCTTCCAATCCGCCCTCCGCGCATGATCATCAAGCCTTACTCCGCGCTGGCCCTGGCCGCGCTGCTGGCCGGCCCGGCTGCCGCCCAAAACTCCGCCAAACCGGCCAAGCCCAACTACGAGCTCAGCGGCAAGCTGCAAAGTGCCCCGGCCGGTGCCCGCGTGTACCTGGTCGACCGCCAGGCCGGGCAGGCCGTGCGGCTCGACTCGGCCGCGGTGGATGCCGCCGGCAATTTCCGGCTGCGCGGGCGCGTGGCCGAGCCAGCCGTGTACTACCTGAGCGTGCGCGGCCAGCCCGAAATGCTGGGGGTGCCGCTGGCGCCGGGCGCCCGGTTGCAGGTAGCGGGCGAGGCCAGCAAGCTGGCGCAGACCGGCTCGGTGCGCGGCTCCGCCGAGGCCACCCGCTACGTGGCCTATGAGCAGGCGCGCCTGCGCACCGCGGGCCAGCTGCGCGAGCTGCTGACGCGTTACCAGGCCACCCAGGACCCGGCCGCCAAAGCTGCCATCGAAAAGCAGTACGACGCGCTGGAGGCCGCCCAGGAGCTGCAAGCCAAGGCCCTGGCCCGGCAACCCTCGATGCTGGGGCCGTTTGCCGCCCTCAGTTTGCTCGGTCGCGAGGCCCAGGCCGCCTTTCTCGACTCGGTAACGGCCGTGTACGAGAAGGTACAGCCGGCCTCGCGATACACCAAGGCCCTGGTGGAGCATCGCGCCCGGCAACAGGCCACCGCCATCGGGGCCGTGGCGCCCGACATTGCGCTGAGCGGCACCAACGGCCAGCCGGTGGCGTTGAGCAGCCTGCGCGGCAAGTACGTGCTCATCGACTTCTGGGCCTCGTGGTGCGGCCCCTGCCGCCAGGAAAACCCCAACGTGGTGAAGCTCTACCAGGCCTACAAAAGCAAGGGCTTCGAGATTTACGGCGTGTCGCTCGACAACTCCCGGGACAAGTGGCTCAAGGCCATCGAGGCCGACGGACTGGGCTGGACCCACGTGTCGGATTTGAAGGGCTGGCAGTCGGCCGCCGGCCAGCAGTACGGCATCCGCTCGATTCCCGCCACCGTACTGCTCGACCCGCAGGGCCGCATCATCGCCAAGAATCTGCGCGGCGAAGAGCTGGAAAAGAAAGTGGCCGAGCTGCTGGCCGCCCGCTAAGCCGCCGCGACGCGAGTGTCCGCCAGGCCTCCCCGGGTAGCGCGGCAGAAACTTCGGAAAAAGCCAGCCGGGGTTGCTTCGACGCCGCCCTCACGGGCCGAAAAGCGGGCAGCCAATAACGGGCCGCAACCGGCGTTGGGGAACCAAGCAAGGCCGGGCGGGTTTTGCACGGGAGTGGGGCCGGGCGTTTCGCATTCCGGCCCAAATCGGCAACTTGCGGGTGCAATTGCCGACTTCGCCGGGCCTGCTCGCGGCCCGGCTTGTTTTCCTTGAAGATGAAGTACCCTATGCTAAGCCTGATTCTGGCCGCTGCCCTGCTGGGCACCACCCAAACCGCCTGCTCCGATGCTAACCCGTCGGGCAGCGCCGAAACCGCCGCCAAGGGCGGTTACGAAATCAGCGGGCAGCTGCGCAACGCGCCGGCCGGCACGCCGGTGTATTTGTCGGAGCTGACGGAGCAGCAGTTCGTTTCGCGCGACACGGCCAAGACCGATGCCCAGGGCCGGTTCAGCTTCCGCGGCACGGTCACCGAGGCCGGCCTTTACCAACTCAAAGTCAACGAGCCCAACCAGGTGCTGCTGGCCCTCGACAACAACACCAAGCTGCAGCTCACCGGCGACGCCCAGCAGCTGGCCACCAACTACACCGTGAAGGGCTCCAAGGACTCGGAGATGCTCCAGCAGGTGACGCGCGCCATGCAGCAGTCCAAGACCACCATGGGCCGCATCGAGCAGCGCTTCCAGCTCAATGCCCAGGCCGGCCGCCAGGATTCCATGCCGCTGATTGAGCAGCAGTTCTACGCCGCCCGCGACCGAAGCACGGCCGTGCTCAAGAAGCTGGTGAAGCAGAACAGCACCTCGGTGGTTTCGGCCTTCGTGGTATCGAACCTGATCAACCCCGACGAGAACTTCGGCTTTGCCGACAGCGTGGCCACCGGCTTGAAAAAGGCCCGCCCCGACTCGCGCTACACCAAGGCTCTGGTGCAGAAGCTCGAACCCCTGCGCAAAACCTCCATCGGCACCGTGGCCCCCGACATCTCGCTGACCGCGCCCGACGGCAAGACCGTAGCCCTGAGCAGCCTGCGCGGGAAGTACGTGCTGCTGGATTTCTGGGCCTCGTGGTGCGGCCCCTGCCGCCAGGAAAACCCCAACGTGGTGCGCACTTTCCAGAAATACAAGGACAAGAACTTCACCGTCTACGGCGTGTCGCTCGACCAGGACAAGGCCAAGTGGGAGAAGGCCATTCAGGTGGACGGCCTCACCTGGACCCACGTATCGGACCTGAAAGGCTGGCAGTCGGCCGCCGGGCAGCAGTACGGCGTAACGGGCATTCCGATGAACTTCCTGCTCGACCCGCAGGGCCGCATCGTGGCCAAAAACCTGCGCGGCGCGGCCCTGGAAGCCCGCCTGGCCAAGGAGCTGAAGTAAGCCCATCTGCTGAACGCCACTGCCGGGCCCACCGAATTTCGGTGGGCCCGGCGCGTTTTCGCCCGTTCGCGACCGTACTTTAGCCGCCACTTAGCCCTTAGGAGCCGGCTGCCAGGGCCGCTGTACTGCATGAAAAACCTGATTGGGGCGTTCGGACTGGGTGGTTTGCTGCTTTTGTCGGCGGGCTGTCGGCAGGCGGCGGTGCCGACCAGCACCCCGGCGGCGGGCTTTACCCTCAAGGGCCGGCTGGAAGCGGCCCCGACCGGCACCGTGGTTTCGCTGCTGACAACTGGCAACGAGCCGAGGGTGCTGGATTCGGCGCGGCTGGATCGGCAGGGGAGGTTTCGCCTGGCTGGGCAGGTACCCGAAGCCGACGTGTATGCGCTCAGCTTCCGCCCGGGGGCGCCCCTTGCCGATTCGGCGCGCTCCGTGATGCTGGTGCTGAGCAACGGCTCCGCGCAGCAGGTTGCGGGCGACCTGCGCCGCCCCGCCGCCACCTACACGGTGCGGGGTTCCGCTGAAACGGCTCATCTACAGAAGATGCAGGCGCTGATTCGCCGGCAGGACCAGCGCGTCGGGCTGCTGGAGCGCCGCTTGCTGGCCGCCGCTTCGCACCCCGATACGCTGCGCCTGATTCAGCGGCGGTACTACCAGAGCAGAAGTGTATTCCGTCGCGACGTACGGCAGTTTGTGCAAAGCAATTCCGGCGCGTTGGCGGCGGCATACGCTACGGCTTACCTACTCGATTTCAGCCTCGACCGGGCGTTTATCGACTCAATGCGCACCCGCTTCGAGCAGCTGCGGCCCGACTCGCGCTACACAAAATACCTGGGAGCCAAGCTGCGGCTGGACACGTCGGCTCCCATCCGCGAGCTGGGAACCCAAGACTTCGTGCTGCCCGGTATCGATGGCCGTCCGGTGGCGTTGTCGTCGCTCCGGGGCCAGCCGGTGCTCGTTTACTTCTGGTGGCCTTCGCAGCGGTCCTTCCGGCAAGAAGCCCGGCAGGTGCACCAGCTCTGCGCCGAGTATGCCGCCCAGGGCCTGCGCCTGTACAGCGTATGCCTGGAGCCGGAACGCGCCAACTGGCGGCAAGTGGTAGCCGAGGACAGCCTGGCCGGCGTGCTGACCTGGGACCCCAACGGGCAGGCTTCCTACGCCCGCTTTCCCCTGCGCAGCATACCCGCTTCGGTGCTGCTCGATGCGCAGGGGCGGGTTATCGGGCAGGATTTGCGGGGCGAGTCCCTGGTCGAGCGCCTCGTAACCTTGTTTGACTGAGAAGCGGCCTGCCCCCGGCCACCGCTAACCCAGGAACATGCGCTGCAGGGCCTGCCAGAGCTGCTTTTTGCGGCCGTTATCGTACTCGATGATTTCGATTTCGGCGGCCGGCAGGTAGGCCACGTCGCCCAGGCGCACGGGCTCGTAGGGCTGGGTGCGCTTGGTGGCCACGTCGAGCAGGTTTTTGCCGAAGCCGATGGCCTGGCTCACTGCCAGGCCGCTGGCGCGCAGGTCGGCCAGGGCCACGGGGTAGGGGCTGCGCACGTTCACCACCACGCACTCCTCCATCACCTGGCCAATGGCCTTGAGCATGTTGTTGAGAAAGACGTTGCGCTGCAGCTTGATGAGCTGGTCGGGCTCGACGCGCACCAGCAGCACGATGCCGCGGGCGTTGCTGCCCAGCGTATCGAAGGGCACCGGGGGGCGCGGGGCTACGTGCTGAGGCAGAACTGGCTCAGGGACAGGCGGCTGTGCCTTTACCGGTGCTGGCTCGGAAACCGGCGCCGGGGGCGGCGGTCCGGCCGCGGCGGCGCGGGCGGCTTTCAGGTCGGCCAGTGAAGGCAGCCGGCCGGGCGCCGCCGCGGGCGTCAGCGGCTCAGCTACCGGCAAAGGCTCAGCTACCGGCAAAGCGGGTGCTGCTGGCGGAACCGACGGGGCCGGCTGCGGCACGGACTGCGGCGCGGCCGGAGCCAGGTTTACCGCTGCCGCCGGGGCGGCGGGCGGCGCCAAGGCTGCCAATGGCGTAGCGCCTGCGCCCGGGGCGGGCGCGGCGGCGGCGGGGTGCGACTCGGGCACTACGTACAGCGGCGTGCCGGCGTAGAGCTGCTGGTAAAAAGCAAGCGTGGCGTCGTCCAAGGGAAAGCGGGAAGTAAGGAAACCAACCAGCGCGGCGCCGCCGGCGAAGCATGAACCGGGGGCGCCGCGCTACTGACAGCAAGTTAGCCAGCCCCGGGCCTTATTCCATGTCGAACAGGGCCTTCAGCTCGGTGGCGTCGTGGGGCTTCATGCGGCCGGCCAGAATCAGGCGCAGCTGGCGGCGGCGCAGGGCCCCGTCGTAGTGGCGGATTTCCTCCTCGGTTTCGGCCACGGCCTCGGGCACGTCGATGGGGCGCCCGGCCTGGTCCACGGCCACGAAGGTGAAGTAGGCCTCGTTGGACTTGACCTTGGTGCCGCTGGGAATGTCTTCGGCCCACACCTCGATGTGCACTTCCATCGACGAGCTGAAGGCCCGCGTCACCTGGGCTTCGAGGGTGATGACGTTGCCCAGGCGGATGCTTTCCCGAAACGAGACGTTGTCGACCGAGGCCGTAACGACGATGCGGTTGGAGTGGCGCTGGGCGGCAATGGCGGCGGCAATGTCCATCAGGTGCATCATGCGCCCGCCCATCAAATTGTTGAGGGTATTGGTGTCGTTGGGCAGCACCAGCTCCGTCATTCGGACGAAGGACTCCCGCACGGGTTTTTGTTTGCGCATCACTGGGTAGGGCGTAGAAAAACGGTAAATCGGCCGCAAAGATAGCGGCCCGCCCCGCCCGCGCCGCCGTCGGCCCCTGAACGCAACAACGCCCCCGCGCTTCGGTGCGGGGGCGTTGCTACATCAGGTCGTACCTGCGGCGTTTACTGCACCAGCACGCGGGTGGTGTAGCGGTCCTGGCCCAGGGTGAGCTGCACCACGTACACGCCGGCGCTCAGGCGCTGGCCCTCGGCCTGGAGCAGCAGTTGCTGCTGGCCCACGCCCAGCTGACGGGTGGGCAGGCTCAGCACCGGGCGGCCCAGCAGGTCGAGCACCGTTACCTGGGCCGTGGTGGGCTGGTCGAGGCGGAACTGCACGGCGGTTTCGCGGGTGAGCGGGTTGGGGTACACCCCGATGCCGCGCGCGGCCATGTCGGCGGCCTTGCTGGCCAGCGGACCCGAAACCGCGAAGTCGTCGAGGTAGAGGTAGTTGCCCCCGTTGGTGGTTACCTCAATGCGCACCAGCAGCTGGGTGGAGCTTTGGTAGGCGGCGGGCACCGGAATTTCAACGGCCTTCCACTGGGTGTTGTTGGGAATGAACGGCCCGGTCACGAAGCCCCCGCCGTTGGACACCAGCGAGGCGGCCGAGAAGTTGGTGGTGGCGCTCCAGCTCGAGCCGCAGTTGTCGCTGAACGACACGCGCAGGGTTTCGGTGGAGGCGGAGCTGCGGCGGGCGTAAGCCTCGCGGAAGCGCAGGGTGTAGGGCCCGCCG
The DNA here is from genome assembly GCF_044628455.1 of Hymenobacter sp. B81. NCBI lineage: Bacteria > Pseudomonadati > Bacteroidota > Cytophagia > Cytophagales > Hymenobacteraceae > Hymenobacter > Hymenobacter sp. B81. The sequence continues at coordinate 847,438 of NZ_JBIYZW010000001.1, forward strand.
CCGCCGCTCAGGTTCAGCACCGGCGAGTAGAGGGTGGTGACGGTGCCGTTGGCGATGTTGGGGTTGCGCAGGCGCAGGCTGGACGCGCCCGTGTAGCCCACCGAGCCCACGCGCTGCCACCGCTCGGGGCTGGTGGCGCTGCTCTCGATGCGCCAGCTTTTCTCGGGCCGGGCCACGTCAAGCTGCGGCCAGATGGGATTCTCAAACGACTCGACGTAGGGGGCCGAAACGGCCACGGCCGCGCCCAGCACCTGCACCGACTGCGAGCGGGTGAGGGTGTTGGTGCGCCCGTCGGCGGTGGTTACCGTCAGGGTCACGTCGTAGGTGCCGGCGGTGTTGTAGCGCACGGTGGGGTTGCGCAGCGTGGAGCTGGCGGGAGTGCCGCCGGGGAAGCTCCACTGGAACTGCGCGCCGGTCAGGTCGGCGTTGTAGGAGTAATCGTTGAAGGTAATGGTGCTGCCCTCGCAGATGATGCTGCCCGAGGCGCGGAAGGCGATGCTGGGGTTGCACAGCACCGGCACGTAGCCGTCGTTGGTGCCCGTAGCCACCAGGTTGGCCTGCGATACCATGGTCGAGCGGCACGAGAGGTTCAGCGAGGCGCGCATCACCAGTTTCTGGCCCTCGGTGAACATCTTAGCGCAGCTGGAGTAGTCCATGAAGTTCTGCACGTTGGCCTGCACGCCGCAGGGGGCGCTGGTGAGCGGGCAGCCGCTGCCGCCGGCCGGCGCGCCCACGCCCGTGGTGTTGGGCGTGTCGGCAATGCCGTCGTCGAGGGTGCAGTTCGAGGCCAGGCCGGGGGTGTTGGAGCCGCCCCAGGTGTGGGGCAGGCCGAAGTGGTGGCCCATCTCGTGGGTCATGGAGCGGTGGCAGAAGTTGGAGCTGCAGGCACGACCGATGCTGGCAAACTGGGTGTTCAGAATCACGATGCCGTCGTAGAGCGAGCCGCCGCCGCAGGGCAGGATGGCGTAGCCGCCGGCGCCGTTGGCGCGGTCGACCACCCAGATGTTCACGTAGCGCTCCGTGGGCCAGCGAATCACGTCCTTCACGTTGTTGTCGCCGATGTTGGTCTGGGTCGAGTACGTGCGGGTGATGCCGGTGGTGCAGTTGCCGTTGGGGTCTTTCTGGGCCAGGCGGAACTGGAAGCCCACCCGGGCGTAGATCGGCTGGAAGGCGGCAATGACGTCGCTGGTGTCGCGGTTCTGCTTGTTGAAGTCCTCGTTGAGGATGCGGATGGCGTCGTACACCTGCGCGTCGGAGATGTTGTTGGCGCCGCCGGTGTGAATCACGTGCACCACCACCGGCACCGTCACGTCGGGCTGGGCGCGCAGGCGGGCCTGGTCGGCGGCCGACATCTGGGCTACCTGCTGCAGGAAGGCGCGGTACTCGCGCTCGGCGCCGGGGTTGCGCTGCCACTCGGCCTGCTGCACGCTGTCGAAGGCGCAGCGGTAGCCGAAGTTGTGCTCGGGCCGGGGCTGGTGCTGGGCCAGCGCCTGGCCCGTAGACCACCAGGCGCTAACGGCCAGCAGCAGAGCGGGTAGAAGTTTTCGTAGCATGAAGAAAATGGATGTGGAAGAAAAAGACTCGGAGCAGGTCCGCCGGGGAAAGCCGAAATAACGACGGGCCAACCCGGAATAGTACCGGGCGCGAAAAGCAGCCCCAAGGTACGCAAGGGGTAGAGGAATTCAAGCCGATGAGCCCGAGCCACTTTAGCTGGCCCAGCCCGCCGCGCCCAGCAGGGGCACGAAGCGGAAGTCGCCCAGCTCTTCCTGGGCAAAGCCCTCGGCCGACTCGCGCGTGACGCGCACCATGCGCTGCACCTGCTCGTTGCCCACCGGCACCACCAGGCGGCCACCCACCCGCAGCTGGCGCAGCAGCGGCCGGGGCAGGGCCGGGGCAGCGGCCGTCACCAGAATGCCGTCGTAGGGTGCGTGGGCGGGCAACCCCACCGAGCCGTCGCCGCAAAACAAGTGCGCGCCGCCCAGCTGCAGCTCGTGCAGGCGCCGGCGGGTGCGCTCAAACAGCACGGCGTTGTACTCGATGCTGAACACCTCGGCGCCCACGGCCAGCAGCACCGCGCACTGGTAGCCCGAGCCGGTGCCCACCTCCAGCACCCGCTGCCCGGGGCTCAGGCGCAGCAGCTCGGTCTGAAACGCCACGGTGTAGGGCTGCGAAATGGTCTGGCCCTCGCCGATGGGAAAGGCCTTGTCCTGGTAGGCGTGCGACTCGAAGCCGCGCTCGAAAAAGCGGTGGCGCGGTACCTCGCCGATGGCGGCCAGCACCCGCTCGTCGCGGATGCCCTTGCGGCGCAGCTCCTCCACGAGGGCGCGACGCTGGCCCCGGTGGCGGTAGGTATCGGCGGCGTGCGACATAGCAGTGTATACGAGGGCGTTTCCCGGTACGGAATCCAGCCCTACCTTTGCGCCCGGCTCGCGCCGGGCTTTTTACTTCCAGCCGCGAAGCTACGCCGCCGGCCCGGTTTTTTGGCCGGCGCGCGTTTCCTTCCCGCTTCGATACCGATTCCTTGATTCGCTCCCTGCAAAAGTTCAAGCTGCTGGCCGCCGATTTCGGCGGGGCCTTGCTGGCTTGGGGCTCTTTCTTCCTGCTGCGCAAGTACCTGCTGAGCGAAATCAACGAGGGCTACCGCTTCACCGGCGACCAGCTGTTCACCCTCACCGGCTCGGCCCTGATGATTGCCGCCTTCTGGGTGATTCTCTACGCCCTGATCGGCGAGTACCGCGACATCTTTCGCAAGTCGCGGGTGGCCGAAATCATCCGCCTGGCGCGCATCTCCTTTCTGGGGGCCGTGGTCATCTTCTTCGCCCTGCTGCTCGACGACCAGGGCGTGAGCAGCTACCGGCTCTACTACAAGACGATTTCGGCCTACTTCCTGCTGCACTTCACCATCACGGCCATTGCCCGCACCTGGGCCATTACCAGCATCCAAGGGCTGGTGCGGCGGCGCGTGATTTCCTTCAACACGCTCATCGTGGGAGCCAGCGCCCTGGCCCGCGAAACCTACCGCGAGCTGGAGCGCACCAACCGCCACCTGGGCCTCAACATTGTGGGCTTTGCCCCGGTGGGCGACGCCGTCGACCCCGACCTGGCCGTGGAGCTGCCCCGCCGCGGCTCCTACGAGCGGCTGCCGGCTTTGATCCGCGCCCTCAAGATCGAGCAGGTCGTCATTGCCCTCGAGCCCTCCGAGCACCAGATGATTCAGCGCGTGCTCGAGCAGCTGGAGGGTACGCCCGCCCGGGTGAGCGTGCTGCCCGACGTGTACCAGATTCTGCTGGGCTCGGTGAAGGTCAACCACCTGTTTGGCACCCCGCTCATCGAAATCAAGCAGGATTTGCTGCCGGTGTGGCAGGAGGTAGTCAAGCGCGTCATCGACATCGTGGGCTCGGCGTTGTTTCTGCTGCTGGCCTGGCCGGTGTATGCCTTCACAGCTATGATGGTGCGCCTTTCCTCGCCGGGGCCGATTTTCTTTGCCCAGGAGCGCATCGGCATTCACGGCCAGCCCTTCAAGATCTACAAGTTCCGCTCGATGTACGTGGACGCCGAGCGGCTGGGGCCGGCGCTGTCGAGCAAGAACGACCCGCGCATCACGCCCTGGGGCCGCTTCATGCGCAAGGTGCGCCTCGACGAGCTGCCGCAGTTCTGGAACGTCATCAAGGGCGACATGAGCTTGGTGGGCCCGCGCCCCGAGCGGCAGTTCTTCATCGACCAGATCATGCAGGTGGCCCCGCACTACCGCCACCTGCACCGCGTGCGCCCGGGCATCACCTCGCTGGGCCAGGTGAAGTACGGCTACGCCGAAACCGTGGACCAGATGGTGCAGCGCCTCAAGTACGACATCCTCTACATCGAAAACATGAGCCTGGCCATGGACTTTCGGGTGATGCTCTACACGGTGAAAATCATCGTGGAAGGGCGAGGTAAGTAATGTGCGGGAATGTGGAAAATGTGAGGAATGTGCTTGTTATGAATTCAGTTAGCAATGGGCACGTCAAACATTCTGGCATTCGACCACATTAAGCACATTCACCACATTCCCGCACATTTAAGAATGTTCACCGGCATCATTGAGGCCCTCGGTACCATCACCGACGTGCGCCAGGAAGGCAGCAACCGCCATTTTACCGTCGCCTCGCCCTTTTTCAGCGAGCTGCAGATCGACCAGAGCGTATCCCACGACGGCGTGTGCCTGACGGTCGTAGCGCTGGACGCGGCCGCCGGCACCCACACCGTCACGGCCATCGACGAAACGCTGCAGAAAACCAACCTGGAGAGCTGGGCACCCGGCCGGCAGGTAAACCTGGAGCGCTGCCTCTCAGCCAACGGCCGCTTCGACGGCCACATCGTGCAGGGCCACGTCGACCTGACGGCCACCTGCGAGGCCGTGGAGGACCAGAACGGCTCCTGGCTCTACCGCTTCCGCCACGCCACCGGTCCGGGGCGCGTAACGGTAGAAAAGGGCTCCATCTGCATCAACGGGGTGAGTTTGACCTGCTTCAACAGCTCGGACGACGGCTTTTCGGTGGCCATCATTCCCTATACCTACGCGCACACCACCTTCCAGCACCTGCGCCCCGGCGACCAAGTGAACCTGGAGTTCGACATCGTGGGCAAGTACGTGGCCAAGCTGCTGGGGCGGTAGGTTACGGATCGTGAACGAAGCAGCGCTACAAGCATGGTTGGCAGGTTATATGGATATCTGACGCTGGGCCTGATCGGCTCGGGGCTGCTGTCGGGCTGTACGGAGAATCCCAGGTCCGCGAGGCTGACCGAAGCATCGGCCGACGAGCCGATCAGCTACGATTCCCTGACGCATAGGGCCTGCGCCTACCTGCAGCTTCAGCAAGCCCGCTGCGACTCGGCTTATCACCTCAGCGAGTATGACAACTGGTACTACGACGAAGCCACCGGGCAGCTGACGTTCAGCGACCCAACCCTGCCTAAGCTGGTTATTGATTACGAGTACGTAGGCTCCGTATCGTTGAAGTCCAATACCTGGCTCTGGGCCTGGGACAACTCGCATTCCTACGAAAAAGTCCGGTCTGAAATCGGGCAGGTCCGCGCATTTGGGCTGCGCCGGGGTGAAAGCTTTATGAAACTCACCGAACCACTCTGGACGGCTGACGAGTGCGATGGGTGGGATATGACCGCAATAGCGGCCTATCTGATGAAAGCCAAGGGTGCGTATCGGGTGCCCTTGAACGACAATACCCTGTATTCTTTTATGATCTTTAAATCAGTCCGCATTCACGATAAATATATAGGAGAGCCCCGCTAGGCTTCAGAAATTATGCACAGCCCCGCCAGGCGAAATCGGAATATCGGCACGGTCAAGCAAGGGTACGGACAAAACAACCGATTGCGGATTGCTGATTCCAGAAAGGATTCGAAGTTGTACTACGAGCGGCTCAGCCGTTATCAGAAAACCAGCGCCGTAATTAACGGGCATGAATTTGTCTTCATAGTTGAGGCAACCCGCAGCGGGGCCGCGCACGCTTGTTCGGTGGAGGATATCAAGCGGCTGCTCACGCTTATCCCGGCAGAAGATTATGGCAAGCTAAAGCTGATTGTGCTGCGGCAGCCGAAAAGAAAGGAAGAAGTGCTGTCGGGGGTATGGGGCCGGCTGATTTACTCGTATGAGTTAGAAGGCCGTTTCTACCCGGCCGTTGTCCTCGAAGCAGTGAATTATTCCCGGGCGCTGAAATGGGCGAAAAGCCTTTCGGTGGACGACCAACAAGAGCTGGCCCGGTTAAGAGCAGACGGGCACGCTTTCCGGGAAACGGGCAATTCTTTCGTAGCGGAACTGGAGCCGGAAGCGGTGCGCAATACCCAACTGTACCGGACCCTGCTGCACGAATTCGGCCACTACGTGCATTACTGCCGCGTGGTAGACCACCCCGGTTGCGCCGACGAGGATTATGAAACCCGGGAGCGAAGGTGGGAGGCGTACCATAAGCTCCCCTGGGCGGAAAAAGAAAGCTTTGCACACCGGTACGCCGATGATTTACGATGGAAGCTATTTCAGCAGCGGCTGTTGCCGTTTGCCCGTCTATAATTCCTGCCGGTTGCGGCTGGTACGGCTCGTTGCTACCTTTTTGCCGGGGCCGCGTACAAAACCAGGACCACCAACTCTTTCTGCGTCATGTCGAAACGCGAATTGATAGAACCCAACCCCGGCGACAAGCGCTACGTGCGCCGCAACGAGCAGGGCCAGTTCACCAGCAACGTGGACCTGAACCGTTCCCTCTCGCAGGACGACCGGCACAACTCCAGCGTCACCAGCAAATCGGGCCAGGGCGACCGGGGCGACGGCCACACCGGCAACCGCAAGCCCGCCAAGAAGTAGCAAAACCGTTAAACAAAAAAGCCCCGCAGCAAACGCTACGGGGCTTTTTTCGGTATAAACCTGTCACCTGTCACCTGTCACCTGTCACCTGTCACCTGTCACCTGTCACCTGTCACCTGTCACCTGTCACCTGATGCCCCGGCCACCAGCGAGCTTCGCCGCGGCGGTAAAGCCAGTAGCAGAACCACGCCAGCAGGGCCCCCAGGGTGGTGCCGGCCAGCACGTCGCTGGTGTAGTGGGCGGCCAGGTAGATGCGGCTGTAGCTCACCAGGGCGGCCCACACCAGTACCAGCGTCTTCACGGGCCAGAAGCGGCGCGGCAGCACCAGGCACAGGAACACGGCCAGGGAAAAGGCGTTGGCCGCGTGCGAGGAAATGAAGCCGAACTTGCCGCCGCAGCCGTTCACCAGGTTCAGCGTTTCCGACAGGTCGGGGTCGTGGCAGGGGCGCAGACGGGCGAAGAAGGGCTTAAAAAAGCGGCTCGAAATGGAGTCGGCCAGGGCCACGCACAAGCCCAGCAGGGGAATGATGAGGTAGGCCCGCCGGCCGAAATAATAGGCCAGGGCAATGACCATGACCAGGTAGGCCGGAAACCACACGAAGCGGTCGGACATGAATATCATGAACCGGTCGAGGGCGGGGGTAGCCGAGCTATTGGCCGCTACCAGCAGCCATCGGTCGAGTTCCTGCAGGCGTTCAATCAAGCGAATTGGGGGAATTTTCCGCCCAATTTACGCCCTTTTTCAGCCACTGCTGAGTTTGTGCCTCGGCCGAGCCGGGGGCGGGCTGCACGTTGTAGTGCCACTCGCAGCGCGGGGGCAAACTCATCAGGATGCTTTCGGTGCGGCCGCCGGTTTCCAGCCCGAACTTGGTGCCGCGGTCGAAGGCCAAGTTGAACTCGGCGTAGCGGGCGCGGCGCTGCATCTGCCAGGCTACTTCGGCCTCGCCATAGGGCAGCTCGGCGTTGCGGCGCATCAGCTCGCAGTAGGTGCGGCCGTACACTTCGCCCACGTCCTGGATGAAGGCAAACAGCTCTTCGCGCGAGCCGTCCTTGCCCACCACCAGGCGGTCGAAGAAGATGCCGCCCACGCCGCGGGTTTCCTGGCGGTGGGGCAGGAAGAAATACTCGTCGGCCCAGTCCTTGAAGCGCGGGTAGTAGCTGGGGTGGTGGCGCTGGCACACCTGCTCGATCTGGCCGTGAAACCAGCGGGCCTGCTGCTCGTCCACGTAAATGGGCGTCAGGTCGAGGCCACCGCCAAACCAGGCCTCGCCGTTGCCGGCCTCGAAGTAGCGCACGTTCATGTGCGAAATGGGCACGCGGGGGCTGCGCGGGTGCTGCACTACGGATACGCCGGTGGCGAAGTAGCGCGGGTCGGGCATGAGCAGGTGCTGGGCGGCGCGCTCGTCCATCTGGCCCCACACGGCCGAGAAGTTCACCCCGCCCTTCTCCAGGATGCGCCCGTTCTGAATTACGCGCGACTCGCCGCCGCCGCCCGAGTGGTGCTGCCAAAGGTCGGCGGCGAAGGTGGCGCCGCCGTCGGTGGTTTGCAGCTCGGTGTAGAGCCACTGCTGGAACTGGCGCATCCACTGCTCTACCTGCTGGCGGAAGGGTTGGAGCTGGGTGTCGGTATCGGTCGTCATGTCGGGGGTGAAGGCGGGGGAGAGAAGCGGGGTGCTCATGGGGCAGAAAGGGGCTGAGTGATGGGGCGAAATTCGCCCGGCCCGGCCCACCAAAACCTGACTGTCGTCAGTCCGCCGCCTGTTTTTAGTCAGCGCAAAGGTGGGGATTTTGCCCGAAGCCGGGGACTCAGTAGCGTTTCTGGCAGCACCCGCTGCGGTCCGCCCTCCCGCGCCGGGCACCTCACGACTTTTGCGCGAACTGAAAAAATCGTGAGGTAGCCCGTGACCTCACAACTTTTGCGCCGACTGAAAAAGTCGTTAGGTAGCCCGTGACCTAACGACTTTCGCACGGACTGAAAAAGTCGTTAGGTGCCCGTGACCTCACGACTTTTCCTACCTCAGAAAAACCTGTGAGGTCGGGCCAGGGGCGCCCGGGCAGCAGGCGGGCCGCCGGAAGCTGCCTGGCGGCCGCCCCGGCGACAACGCCCGCAATTCTCGGCCGTTCGGCCGGCCGGCGGCGCGGTCAGGTGGGCCTGGTTTTCGGGCCCGGCCCGGCGCCGGCTCCCGAGCCCCGGACGGCAGCGGCGGAGCAACAGTGGCGCCGGATTCGCCGTTAGCTCTCCCATAGCTGCACCTTTAACTGCCTTGCCATGAGCCAGCCAACCCAGGGAAAAGACTTTTACGCCAGCGTGCTGCAGTTCTACGACCAGGCCGCCCGCCACTCCAAGCTCGACCCGGGCATCCTAGCGCAGATCAAGGCCTGCAACAGCATTTACAAGGTCAACTTCCCGGTGGAGGTCGACGGGCAGATTCAGGTGTTCGAGGGCATCCGGGTGCAGCACAGCCACCACAAGCTGCCCAGCAAGGGCGGCATTCGCTACAGCATCCACGTCGACGAAGACGAGGTGAAGGCCCTGGCGACGCTGATGACGTTTAAGTGCGCCCTGGTCGACGTGCCCTTCGGCGGGGCCAAGGGCGGGGTGAAAATCAACCCCCGCACCAGCTCGGTGCAGACCCTGGAGCGCGTCACGCGGCGCTACGCCAGCGAGCTGATCAAGAAAAACCTCATCGGCCCGGGCATGGACGTGCCGGCCCCGGACTACGGCACCGGCAGCCGCGAAATGGCCTGGATTGCCGATACCTACCTGGCCTTTAAGTTCGGCGACACCAATGCCCTGGGCTGCGTCACGGGCAAGCCCGTGGGCCAGGGCGGCATCCGCGGCCGCACCGAGGCCACCGGCCTGGGCGTGTTCTTCGGGCTGCGCGAGCTGTTTGCCGACGCGGAGCTGCTCCAGCCGCTGGGGCTCAGCAGCGGCCTGGCCGGCAAGCGCGTCATCGTGCAGGGCCTGGGCAACGTGGGCTACCACGCCGCGCACTTTCTGCAGCAGGAAGGCGCCCTGATTACGGGCATTGCTGAGCGCGAGGGCGGCATCTTCGCCGCCGACGGCCTCGACGTGGAAGCCGTGGTCAGGCACCGCACCGAGAGCGGCTCCATCCTGCACTATCCCGGCGCCGAAAGCATAACCGACTCGGCCCAGCTGCTGGAGTACGACTGCGACGTGCTGCTGCCGGCTGCCCTGGAAAACCAGATTCACGAAGGCAACGCGGCCCGGATCCGGGCCAAGGTAGTGGCGGAGGGCGCCAACGGCCCCGTCACCCAGGGGGCCGAGCAGGTGCTGCTGGCGCGCGGCATCGTGGTGCTACCCGACCTGTACCTGAACGCCGGCGGCGTGACGGTGTCGTACTTCGAGTGGCTGAAAAACCTCTCCAACGTGCGCTTCGGGCGCATGGGCAAGCGGGCGGAGGAAGCTTCCCTGCGGCGCCTGGTCAGCACCATCGAGCAAACCACCGGCAAGAGCATCAGCGCCCAGGAGCGGGAGCTGATTGTGCGCGGCGCCGACGAAATCAGCCTGGTGCGCTCGGGCCTGGAAGACACCATGATTGGGGCCTACCACGAGATTCGCACGGTCATGCGCCAGGTGCCGGGCATCCAGGACCTGCGCACCGCCGCCTTTTACGCCGCCATCGAGAAGGTCGGCGTCAGCTACCAGGCGCTGGGTATTTTCCCGTAGGGCTGTGCGCGCCGTCTGCTTCAACTGGGCCCAATAAGTAGTACGCAATGAAGAATGAGCGCGGGCGAATCAACGGTGGGCAGGGCGGAAACAATCCGTTGCCTTAGCGCAGCTGCGGCAGCAGCTTGCCCAGCCGCTCGCGTACCTGGGCGCGCTCGTATTCGGTGGCCAGGGTACGCTCGGCGGCTTCTGCCACCAGCTCGGCCTGCTGGCGCAGCGCCAGCAGGCGCGGCGGGTCCTGGGTGCGCTGGGCGATGGTAGCCAGGGCCGTGAGCAGGCGCAGGTACACGGCCGCGTTGCCGGCGGCACTGCTGCGCACCTGGTCGAAAGCCGTGGCCACAAACTGCTCGAAAGAGGGGCGTACGGCCACCACGCGCACCTGGTCGGCGTCGGCGCGTAAGGGCCCGGCCAGGTGGCGGTCGGCCAGCTGCGCGAGCAGGGCGCCGAGGTGGTCGACGCCAATGATGGCGGTAGTGGTGTCGTTGACGCCCGGCGAGAGGGCCTTGAGGGCAATGTCGACAATCTGGCGCAGGCCAAAACCCGCGTCCTGCTCGATGGTGCGCTGGCTGCCGAGGCTGAACAGGCTGTTGGCCTGGCGGATCAGCTCATCCGTGACCCGCGCCGCGCCCGGCCCGTAGCGCGCCACCGACACCAGCGCCGCCCCGCGGGCCACGAAGCCCCCGATGCCGTGCTCCATGCGCACGACGCCCGGCAGCGTACGGGCCAGCGCCAGCAGCCCGGCTTCGTCCACGCTTTGCACGTAGCCGGTGGCCCGGGCCGGCACCGGCTGCCAGCTGAGCTGACCGGCTTGGCGCAGCAGCTCCCGGGCGTCGGCCGCGTCGGCCGGCTGGCCCAGCCGGTCGGGAAACAGGCGGCGGATGGCGGCTTCGGTTTCTTCGGTGGCGTTGCGCACGATGTTGGCCGCCTGAATGGAGGAAGCCATGTGGTGGATAAAGAAGATCAGCACCCCGATGCTGACCAGGGCCAGCACCAGGCCCATGCCCACGGCCAGCGACGGAATAAAGCGCCCTTCGTCGCCGCCCCGGATGGTGCGCAGCACGATCAGGCAGTAAACGAAGATGCTGACGAAGAACCCCAGCACGAGCTGGTTGGCCCGGTCGCGCATGAAGTTGCGCAGCACCCGCGGCGTGTACTGGCTCGATACCTGCGCCAGGGTGCTCAGGGTCAAGGAAAAGATCAGGCCGGCCACCGTCACCATGGAGCCCGCAATGGCCGTGAGCATGCCCCGGGCACCGTCGGCGCCGGCGCCGAACAGCAAGGGGTAGTCCGGCAGCCAGTCGTGCGGCACGCGGGCATCGAGCAGCACCAGGCCGAACGCCAGCAGGATGGCGCCGGCCACCATCAGCGTCGGCACAAACCACAGGCTGGCGTTCAGGTTCTGCCACAGCGCGCGAAAACGATTCATGCCTAGGGCTACTCCGCAATGGCCCGTTGGGTTCGGTTTGCCCCGCGGCAGCCGGGGAGCCGGTCGGGCCCCAACAGCGCGGCAGCGGCTTTGGGCGGCGGGCTGGGTTGCGGAAAAACCGCGGCCTGAAATCATCTGCCAGTAGCCGGCACCGGCCGGGCTCACCCGGCACAGCCTCATGGGCTGAGTTGCCCGGCCGGTGCCGGCCCGCTGCGGGCACGGGCGGCCGGCGGCGCGCCGGCACGGAGCCGGCTGCTGTAGCGGTTGCGCGAGCAGAATCCACCTGTAGTCAAGCCCGGGCACCGGCACGTATTCGCCGTTCGTGGAACGGCGGTAGTTACCCTTCGAACCGGGCCTCCACGCGGTCTGGGCGGCTGCCGCCCAATCAGCGCATCACTTCCACGAAGCCGCGCAGGCGCTGGCCCGACTGGGCGTGGGTGAGCAGGTAGTAGTAGGGGCCGCTGGGCAGGCCGGCGGCGTTCCAGCGGTTGTCGTAGCGCTCTTGGCGGTACACCAGGCGGCCCCAGCGGTTGTACACCTGCAGGTGCCAGGTGTTCAGCGGCAGGTCAATCAGGCGGAACACCTCGTTGGCCGGGTCGCCGTTGGGCGTAATGACGTTGGGAATAAAGCAGGGCGTGTACTCGACCGTATCGGTGCGCTGACAGCCCTGATAGTTGCGCAACTCAACCCAGTATTTGCCCGGCCGCGTCACTTGCAGCATAGTGCCCGCCGAGCCGTCGGACCAGCGCACGGTGGTGCCCACGGGCTGCTCGGCGAGCTTGAGCAGGGCCGTGGGCTGGCACAGGGCCTGGGGGCCGGGGGGCAGCCCCGTAGTGGGCAGCGGCGAGATGACCACGTAGCGCCGGTGCCGGTAGTTCTGGCCCCGCACCCGGGTCGAGAGGGTCACCACGAAGGTGCCGGCCGTGGGGTAATGCCGCGTGGTGCTGGTGGCCTGCACCGAGTCGGTTGCGCCGGTGGCCGGGTCGAGGAAGGTCCAGGTGAGCGGCTCGGTGTCGCCGGGTACCTCGTAGGGGCGGAACTCCACGGTGGCGCCGGCGCAGGCCGTCTCCACCATGTAGTCGAGGGCCGGCGGCTGCGGGCGCACGATGTTCTGCAGGGCCCAGGCGTTGTTGCCGCCGGGGTTGGGCACGCCCATCACCCGCAGGTTCACGTCGGGGGCCTGGCGGTTGGGCCGGTCAATCACGCCCAGGTGGGGCGTGGGCGAGGAGTAGATGCGGCCGTCGGGCCCCAGCGCCAGGTGCGCCTCGAACGGCAGCTCGCCCACCAGCTGGCGCGAGGCCACGATGGCGGCCGGAGAGCCGGCCGTGAGGTCGTACTGCTGCAGCGTGGGCCGGGCTACCGGGCCCAGGAAGGTCTGCTGCTGGTAGAGCTTGGTGCCGTCGGGCGAAAACTCCACATCGGTATTTTTCCAGGTGCTGCTGACGGGGCACAGCACCTGCTGGTTGCTGAACTGGCCGGTATTGCCGTCGAAGTCGAACAGCTCCAGGGGTGCGGAAATGGCGCCGCAGCGGGCCAGGCGGCGGCCGTCGGGCGAAAACTTCATGGTACTCAGCCGGGTGGCGGGCGTGCCCACGGGGCTGATGACCGGCGCGGGGCTGATGCCGGCCGCCGTCACCAGGAAGCTGTAGAAGGCGTCGGTATCCTGGCCGTGCACCACCACCCACACGTCGCGGCGGTTGGGGTGCTGCATGCCAGCCAGGCCTTCGGTGACGATGTTGGCGAGCGTGGGCGTGGGCAGGCGCACGTTGCGCACCGCCGTTACGCCGCCCCGGCCGCCGCGCAAGGTCAGGTCCACCTCGGTGTAGGTGAGGCCCCGCGCGAAGTTGTTGGACTGCACGTCGGTGGTGAACACGTAGTAGATCGACGCGCTGCCGGGCTTTTTCACGATGAGCACGCCCTGGCTGGAGGAGTCGTCGCCGTAGAGCACGCTCTGGGCACCGTCGCAGCTGGCGCAGGCGTTGGTCATGGGCTGGTGCTGCCGGTCCCAGATGGTGGTGCCGTTGGTGTAGAATAGCAGCTGGCCGCGCTCGTCGGAAATGGTGGCGGTACTCTCGAATGCGCTGGTGGCGGAGCGGGCAAACACCGGCCCCGCGGGCTCAAAGGCGAGGCCCAGCAGAAAGCTGAACGTCCAGTGGTTGTTTTCGCCCTGGGCGCGGGCGGGGCGGCCGCCGGTCAGCAGCAGAAAAAAGGCAAGCAAACGAAGCAGCGCGTAACGGTGGGGCATCGGAGCGGAGCGGGTGGAAAAACAATAGTACTACCGGCCGCGCGGGACTGTAGCGCGGAGGGGGAGCAGGGCCGAAACGGCGGCGCCCGGTAATCATTGTGGCCGGTCAATCTGCCGGGGATGCCGTAAATTCGGCCCTTCGCCACCCCGTTCCCCGTCGATGCAAGCCTCCACTGCCCTGGAAACCCCCGAAACCGACTTTATTCCCGCCACCCAGCCCGACCGCGCCACCTTGCTGCGGGCTTACCGGCTGATGCAGACCTCGGCCGAAATGGCCCGGCTCTACGAAGAAAACAAGGCCGTGACGGCCAAGTACGTGCACGCTTCGGCCCGCGGCCACGAGGCCATTCAGCTGGCTGCCGCCTTCCAGCTGCGTGAAACTGACTACTGCGCCCCCTACTACCGCGACGACGCCTTTATGCTGGGCCTGGGCCTGACGCCCTACGAGCTGATGCTGCAGCTCATGGCCAAGCGCGACGACCCCTTCTCGGGCGGGCGCACCTACTACTCGCACCCCTCGCTGCGCCGCCCGGGTATTCCCGTCATTCCGCACCAGAGCTCGGCCACCGGCATGCAGGCCATTCCGGCCACCGGCATGGCCCACGGCGTGAAATACCTCGAAAGCCAGGGCGTGCTGCCCGCCGCCGCGCAGCAACCCGTGGTGCTGTGCTCCATCGGCGACGGGGCCATGACCGAGGGCGAAGTGGCCGAGGCCCTGCAAATGGCGGTGCTGCACCAGCTGCCCATCATTTACCTGGTGCAGGACAACGAGTGGGGCATTTCGGCCACCGGCCGTGAGATGCGCGCCATGGACGCCTACGAGTTTGCGGCCGGCTTCAAGGGCCTGCACCGCCTGCAGTGCGACGGCGCCGACTTCGTGGACAGCTTTGCCACCATGACGGCGGCTACCGAGTACGTGCGCCGGCGCCGCGGCCCGGTGCTGGTGCACGCCAAGTGTCCGCTGCTGGGCCACCACACCAGCGGCGTGCGCCGCGAGTGGTACCGCGGCGACAACCTCACCGAGCACCAGCAAAACGACCCGCTGCCGCGCTTTCACCAGCAGCTGCTCACTGAGGGCTTCGCCGAAGGCGAGCTGGGCTACCTGGCCGCGCAGGCCCGCACCACGGTAGAAGAAGACTACCAGCGGGCCCTGGCCGCGCCCAACCCCGACCCGGCCACCTTCGCCGACCACGAGTTTGCCCCGGCTACCGTAACCGAGGAAGCCGGCGAGCGGGCCCCGCAGGGCGCCGACAAGGCCATCATGGTCGACGCGGCCCTGCACGCGGTGGACGACATTCTGCGCGAATTCCCCGAGGCCCTGTTCTACGGCCAGGACGTGGGCGGCGAGCTGGGCGGCGTGTTCCGCGAGGCCGCGCTGCTGGCCAAGAAGTACGGCGACGCCCGGGTGTTCAACACGCCCATCCAGGAAGCCTACATCGTGGGCTCAACCGCGGGCATGAGCGCGGTGGGCGCTAAGGCCATTGTCGAAATCCAGTTTGCCGACTACATCTGGCCGGCCCTGAACCAGCTGGTGGAAGAGCTGAGCAAGTCCTGTTACCTGTCGATGGGCAAGTTCCCGGTGCAGAGCCTGATCCGCGTGCCCATCGGGGCCTACGGCGGGGGCGGGCCCTACCACTCGGGCTCCATCGAAAGCACCCTGCTCACCATCCGCGGTATCAAGGTGGTGTACCCTTCCAACGCCGCCGACATGAAGGGGCTGATGCGCGCCGCCTTCCTCGACCCCAACCCGGTGGTGATGCTCGAGCACAAGGGCATTTACTGGAGCAAGGTGCCTGGCACCGAAGACGCCAAAACCGTGGAGCCGGCCGCCGGCTACGTCATTCCGCTGGGCAAGGCCAACGTGGTGCAGGAGGCTTTGGCCGAAAAGCTGCGCCAGGGCGACACCTGCGTGGTAATCACCTACGGCATGGGCGTGTACTGGACCAAAACCGCCAGCAAGCAGCTGCCCGGGCAGGTCGAAATTCTGGATTTGCGCACCCTCAATCCGCTCGACTGGGAAGCCGTGGAAGCGGCCGCCAAGCGCCACGGCAAGGTGCTGGTGCTCACCGAGGAGCCGCTGATGAACTCCTTCGCCGAAAGCCTGGCCGGCCGCATTCAGCGCCACTGCTTCCAGCAGCTCGACGCGCCGGTGTTTACCCTGGGTGCCGCCAACCTGCCCGCCATTGCCCTGAACGTGGAGCTGGAGCGGCAGATGCTGCCCTCCGCCGATAAGGTGCTCACGGCCCTGCAGGAGCTGCTCGGCTATTAAGTGCGGAAATGCGGAGGGTTGTTTTCGCCCCTCATCGTAGCCAGGTCAACAACGAGAAAGGCCCCGGTAACCGTCGTTACCGGGGCCTTTTGCTGCCAGTGCGTCAGCACAGCAAACTCACCACCTCACCGCTAGAAGGGGTAGCCGATGCCCACGTTCAGGGCCGGGGTGTTGAGCCAGGGCTTCTGGGAATCGGTGAAGAAGGCGAAGCGGCGCAGCGCCCAGCGGTCCTGGGGCAGGGCGGTGGGGTCGTACACTTTCAGGGCCAGGTCGAGGCGCACGATCAGGAAGGTGAAGTCGAAGCGCAGGCCCGCGCCCGAGCCCACGGCAAACTCGCGGTAGAAGCGCCGCGGGCTGAAGCTGGAGGTACCGTTGGTGTAGCCCGAGGCGTCGCGGCGGCTTTCCTGCAGGGTCCATACGTTGCCGAAGTCGGTGAACAGCGCCCCGTTGATGTAGTCGTAGATGGGAAAGCGGTACTCCACGCTGCCTTCCAGCAGCAGGTTGCCCGGCTGCTCGGCGGTTTCGTTGCGCCGCGGCAAGCCCCGGCTGTCGAGGCGCAGAATGCCGGCCGAGTCGAGCAGGGTGGGAAACGAGCCCGCCCCGAGGCGGCGGGGGCGCCAGGCCCGCACGCTCGAGCCACCGCCGGCAAAGAAGTACTTGTCGTAGGGCAGCACGTAGCTGTTGCTCACCTGCTCGCCGCTGGCGCCGTAGTAGGCGGTTTTCGACAAGGCCTGCACCCAGCCGCCGTTCAGGCGCCACACCAGAAACTGCCGGGCCGTGAGCTTGTGGTAGCGGCGGAAGTCGGCGCTCAGGCGGGCGTAGTTGAGCACCACCAGGTTGCCCATCTGGGCTTCGGCGCGGCTGCCGGGGCTGGTGTAGGCCTGGCGGAAGGGCCCGCCCAGCTCGGCAAACAAACGCAGGTACTTCGCGTCGAGGGTCTGGGTGAAGTCGTTGGAGTTGTAGAGCGAGCTGGCGTTGATGCTGGGCACCAGCAGGCGGTCGAAGGAGCGCAGCAGGGCCTGGGAATTGCTCTGGCTCAGCAGCAACTCGCGGAAGCGCTGCTGCAGGCGCGGGGTGTTCACCAAACTCAGGTTCAGCGGCGTGAGCACGAACTGGTGAAAGGCGCTGCGCTGCCAGATGTAGTCGTAGGTGCCCTCGAGGGTGGTGCGCGCGTACTCGGGGCGGTTCACGTAGGTGTAGCTGGCCGAGATGCGCGTGCGCGGACTGTAGCGGGTAAACAGGCGGTTGCTGCGCCAGGGCAGCAGAAACTGCGGCAAGGTGAGGTTGGCATTGGCCCCGAGCTGGGTGGTGTAGGTCGACTCGATGCGGTTGCCGCCGGGCGAGTCGTCGACCAGCCCGAACTGGCCCTCGATGCCGGCGCGCAGGCCGATGTCGAGGATTTCGGCCCCACCGAAGGCGTTGCGCACCCGCAGGCGGAAGTTGCCGAAGGGACCGGGCAGCCCGGCCACGTAGGTGCCGCCCAGCTCGCTGGTTTCCTGGTACTTTTTCAGCGGCGAGGTGCTCACCACCGCGTCCAGAATGGCGGCCGTGGTGTCAGTGGGGTTGCGCACTTTCTGGTAGCTCACGCCTGTGAAGCGGAACACGTCGAGCTCGGCCAGCTGGCGCTGGGTCAGAATGGAGTTGCTCAGGCTGTAGGTCTGGCCGGGGCGCACCACCAGCTTGCGGTCCAGAATGCGGGTGCTGAAGCGGTGGTCGTAGGCCAGGTAGTCGACGCCGTTGCGGCGCACCGTGTCGCGCTGCACGCCGAAGCGGTTCACGCCCGCGTCGGTAATCACCGTCACGTTGCGCACGGTGTAGGCGCGGTGGGCGGCCAGCTCGGGCGGGTTTTCCACCAGCACCAGCAGGCGCACCGAGTAGGGCGCGAAGCTGGTGTCGGCTTCCAGGGTGATGTACTGCTGGCGGAAGTCGTAGTAGCCGCGGTTCTTGAGCAGGGTTTCCAGCCGGGTCCGCTCACGGCCAATCAGCTCCTCGTCGTAGGGCAAGCCCACGCGCAGCAGCGCCTGGCTGGTGTCGGCCCGCACGATGGCGGCCACGGCCGAGTCGGCAATGTCGTAGCTGAGCTGGCTGATGTGAAAGCGCGGGCCTTCCTGCACGCGGTAAGTCACGGCCACGCGGCGGCAGCCCAGCGAGTCGCGCGCCGGCCCGCCAAACAGCCCGCGCGGGCAGTCGGTGGTGTCGGCGGCGGCCACGCGGGCGCGGAAAAAGCCCTTGGCCCGCAGGAAGATGCCGATCTGCCCGGCCGTGACGCGGGTCAGCGCCGAGTCGTAGATAACCGGCGGGTCGCCCAGGCGCATGATGGCGTTGCCCTTGTCGAGGGCGGCCTGCAGGCGCTGGGTGCGCCGCTCGCGCTTCTGCAGCAGCCGCCCCACCGCCACCGAGTCGGTGCCGGCAGCCTGAATACGGCGGCTGAACTCGGTGCGGGTGGTGTCGAGCTTCTGCTGCAGGCGCTCGGGATTGTAGAAGGTGTAGCCGAGGTTGTAAATTGCCAGCTTGGGCAGCGGAAAGTTGTCGTTGGGCCGCTGGCGAAACAGGGTCTGCAGCTGCTCCTCGTCGGCCTGCTGCACGCCCCGCAGCTGCACGTCGGTGAGCAGGCGCTGGCGCGGCCCCAGCAGCCGCAGCGGCGAGCAGGCCACCGTGGTCAGCAGCACTCCCAGGGCCAGGCCCTTCAGCAGCCGCCCGGCCGCGCCCTTACGCTCACTCATTACCGAAACAGATGGTTTCAAAAGCCGTTGCGAAATACGTGCAGTCGCTGCACCAAAAAAAATACCGGCAGCGCCACGGCGCCTTTCTGGTGGAAGGGGCCAAGAACGTGCGGGAGCTGCTAAGTTCTGCACTTACGGTGGAACGCGTGCTGTATACGGCCGGGTTTGCCGCCGCCGCCGACGGTTTGGCCCTGCCGGCCGGGCTGCCCGCCGATGAGGTGAGCTCCGACGAGCTGACCCGCCTGGGCACCCTGCAAACCAACGACGCGGCGCTGGCCGTCGTGCGCATCCCCGACGAGCAGCCGCTGCCGACGCCCTCCGGGGAGCTGCTGCTGGCCCTCGACCAGGTGCGCGACCCCGGCAACGTGGGCACCCTCATCCGCCTGGCCGACTGGTACGGACTGGCCGGCGTGCTGTTGTCGGAATCCTGCGCCGATGCCTGGAACGCCAAGACGGTGGCCGCCACCATGGGCTCTTTTACGCGGGTGCCGGTGTGGCAGCGGCCGCTGCCCGAGTGGCTGGCCGCGCTGCCCGCCCAAGTCCCGGTGTTCGGGGCCGACCTGCACGGCGACAACGTGCACCGGCAGCGGCTGCGGCCCGCGGGCGTGCTGGTGATGGGCAGCGAGTCGCACGGCCTCACGCCCGAGGTAGAGGCCCACCTGACCCAGCGCCTGCACATTCCCGGCCGCGGCGGCGCCGAAAGCTTGAACGTGGCCATTTCCGCCGCCATCCTGCTCGATAACTTTTTCCGCCACGAGTAGCGGGCAAGGAGGACCAACCGTTGTCCTTTCCGTCGCCCCGAAGCGGGCGGAAACGAAACAGGCTGACCGTTTGCGCGGTCAGCCTGTTTCGTTTCCGTCGAGCCGGCGGCAGCTTAGATGTCGCTGAAGGTGATGCCGAAGCTCAAGGTCTGGGCCTGCGGGCCGCGGTTGTCCTTGAACAAGTCGTTGAGGTGGTACTTGGCGAAAAGGTCGAAGCCGCGGATGCCGAAGGTGCCGGTCAGGCCGTACTGGAAGTCTTCGAGGTGGTAGCTGCCGCGGTCCTTGTCTTTGCGGGTGCTGCCGTCCTGGTCGTACTTGAGCTT
The DNA here is from genome assembly GCF_044628455.1 of Hymenobacter sp. B81. Taxonomy (NCBI): domain Bacteria; kingdom Pseudomonadati; phylum Bacteroidota; class Cytophagia; order Cytophagales; family Hymenobacteraceae; genus Hymenobacter; species Hymenobacter sp. B81. Next base: position 867,234 of record NZ_JBIYZW010000001.1, read on the forward strand.
GGTGTGCGAGGCCACGCGGTAGCCCACGAAGCCGCCGGCGCCCAGGCGCAGGGTTTCCTTGCCGCGGCTGTCGCGGAACTTGAGCGTGGCGCCCACCGGCAGGTTCAGGCTGGTGGTGGCCAGCTTGCTTTTCTCGTAGCTGCGCTCGGTGTCGCGCACTATCTCGAGGCGGTTGTCGCCCTGCACGAAGCGGCGGTTGCCCTCCAGCATGTAGTTGTTGAAGGCCACCTCGGGGCCCAGGTGAAAGTACAGCGGGCTGTTTTTGCCGGTGCGGGCCCAGAAGTGCCAGTTCAGGCTCACGTAGCGCGAGCCGAAGGGGCGCAGGTCAAAGGTCTGCTCCTGACCCGTTACGGCGTCGAGGTAGGGCTTGCGGTTGACCAGCGCGTTCAGGCCCAGGTCCACGCCGAAGTCCGAGCCGGTGAGCCGCTCGCGGCGCTCCTGGCGGCGCATCTGCTTGAGCGAGTCGGCGTTGCCCGAGTCCGAGTTCCACTTCACCGACACCCGGTCGTTGCCGTCGCCGTCGTTGCTGTCTTCCACGATGACGCCGAATTTCTTGCCCATGATGACCTCCACGCGGTCGGTTTTGGTTTGGGCGCCGCGCACCGTTACGCGCACCTGCTCGGGGGCGGCCTGGCTGCTGGGCTTATCCTTGGCGGGGTAAAATTCCATGGTCACCTGCCCGTTGCTGGACTTGCTGCCGGCGGCCTCGGCCTGGCTGATGTAGCCCGAGAGCAGCACCATCAACGAGTCGAGCTTGTAGTTGCGCAGTTCGCGCAGCTGCTGCTTGTCGCGGGCCACGATGGTCATGGACACCTGGTTGGGCAGCTTCACCAGAATGGTGTCGTCGTTGCCGCCGGCGGGAGCGAAGGGACGGGCCAGGGCCGTGGCGCTGGTAAGCAGCAGCGCCGCAGCGGCGCCGCAGAAGAATGCGGGTTTCATAACGAAGGAAAGCTGAGAGTCGGAGGAGAGAGGCGGCGCGGGCGTCGGGACCGGCGGCCGAATTAGAGGGAAATGGTTTTGCTCAGGGTGTGGCCGCCCACGCGGGCCTGCACCGTCAGAGCGGGGTTGGCGGGCAGGCCCACCTCGGTCAGGTCGGGCTTTTCGCCGCGTACCACCCGGCCCACCTGCTTCACCACGCCCAGCAGCCGAACGCGGCGACCCGGGGCGGGCTCATCGTTTTGGGCCACTGCCAGCACCGGCAGGTCGGGCGACTCGCGCACTTCTACCTCAATGGCGCCTTGAGGAGTTCGGGGCTGAGGAGCCACGGCCAGGGCCTGGCTGGGGGCCGGGTCGGCGGGCAGAGCTTGGGGAGCCGGCGCAGCGGATTGCTGCACTGCCAGCGCCTCCGAAGGGGTTGCCGGGCGCAGCGCGGGCTTCGGCTCCGGAGCCGAGGGGCGCGGCGGTTGCTCGGCGCGGGCTACCATCCGGATGGCATCCTGCCGGCGAGCGTCCGGCGTGGGGGTGAAAGAGCGTTTCGGGGTGTTGGGGCGGGGCACCTCAGCAGTCGGGGTCTGCCCGGGGGCAGTCGGCTGCTGGGCGGCTAAGGCGTCAGATGCGGAAGCGGGAGCAGGGGTTGCCTGGAGCGGCTGATTGTTTTCGGGAGCGTCCGTATTTGGCTCCTGGTGCTGCTCCCGGGCCGAGCGCGGGGCCGTGGCCAGCTCGGGCGAGGCGGGGCCGCGGCCCGGCAGGCCCCCTGGCCGGTTCAGCAGCCAGGCGCCGCCGGCTACCAGCAGCAGGGTGACGGCGGCGGCCACGGCGTACAGCCAGAACCCGCCCCGGCGCTTGCGCTCCTCGGGCTCCAGGCGCTCCTGCAGGTCGTACCAGAGGTTGGCCGGGGGCGGCGTGGCGTGCTGTTGCAGCTGGTCGCGAAACAGCTTATCAATATCTTCCGGTCGCATAATATTCTTTCGGTGAGGAGGTGGAAGAAGCCTGGGTGCTGGCGGCCCCGAGGCGACGTTGCAGCATGGCGCGGGCCTTGCTGAGCTGCGATTTGCTGGTGCCCTCCGAAATGCCCAGCAGCTCGGCTATTTCGGGGTGGTTGTAGCCTTCTACGGCGTAGAGGTTGAACACCGTGCGGTAGCCGGCGGGCAGCTCGCTCAGCAGCTGCATCAGGTCGGCGGCGGCCAGGTTGCTTTCGGCGTCGGCCTGGGTGGCGGGCACGTCGGTTACCAGGTCGTCGATGGCCAGATGCAGGGGCTCCTTGCGGCGCAGCTGACCCAGGGCCTCGTTGACCATGATGCGCCGGATCCAGCCTTCAAACGAGCCTTCGTGGCGGTACTGGTCGAGGGCGCGGAATACTTTGGTGAACCCGGTCAGCATGGCTTCCTCGGCGTCGGCGCGCTGGCGCAGGTAGCGCAGGCACACCGTGAGCATGAGCCCGGCAAACCGCTCGTAGAGCAGCTTCTGGGCCCGGACGCTGCCTTGCCGGCAAGCATTGATGAGTTCGGCCTCGTTCACAGCTCAGGTAGGGTAGGAGTAGGGCAGTAGTAGTGCGTTTGAAGGGCTAGATGGGAAACCGCTGCCCACCGTTGCCCGGCCGGCAAAAAAAATGCCCCGACCGGCATTAAACCGGTCGGGGCAGGTTGGCAGGCAAGCTAAACGAAGGAGCCGAAAACGCTTAGCTACGGTGCTAAATCAATAGTTGCCAATGGAAAGCATCACCAGCGTGCAGGCTTCCTCGGTGCGAATGCCCTGCTGCTGGGCGCGGCGCTCCAGCTCCTCGTTTTCGGTGCCGGGGTTGAAGATGATGCGCCGCGGCTTCAGGTCAAGGATGTAGTCGTACCAGGCCGGTTGGTTCTGAGGACCTACGTACAGGGTCACGGTGTCGACATCGTCGACCGTGGGCTTGTCGGTATGAATGTCGAGCCCGGCTACCTGGCCGCGGCGGATGCCCACCGGTACCACCTCGTGGCCGTGGGCTTTGAGCCGGTGAACGGCCTGGTAGGCGTAGCGCGAAGGGTTGTCGGAGGCGCCAAGGACGACGGTTTTCTTGCTGGGCATGGCCAATCGAAGGGAAAGATGAAGGCTACTATTACGCAATGCCGTCGGTAAAGGCTATCGGCCCGCTTTGCGCAGCCGACCTGCGTACTCCCTGAAATCCCGGTGACGAGTACCGGGGCGCTGGAGTGAAGTCGTTTAAACGACGTGCTGCCCCCCAACCTAACGCGCCGCTACTACGGCCGCGGCCAGCGCCTCGGCGCACCGCTCGCCGTCCATGGCGGCCGATACGATGCCGCCCGCGAAGCCCGCGCCCTCGCCGCAAGGAAACAGGCCCCGCACCTCGGGGTGCTGCAGCGTGGCCGGGTCGCGGGGAATGCGCACGGGGGCCGAGGTGCGGCTTTCCACCCCCACAATCTGCGCGGCGTTGGTGGTGTAGCCGGGAATCTTGCGCCCGAAAGCCTGAAAGCCCTGCCGCAGCCGGCTGGCCAGGTTGGGCCCCAGCACCTCGTCCAGGGGCAGCGACGTCAGGCCCGGCTGGTAAGAGGTTTCGAGCAGGCTGCGCGAGGTTTTGCGCTGCACGAAGTCGCCCAGCAGCTGGGCCGGGGCCAGCTGGGTGTGGCCGGCCAGCTGGCAGGCGCGCTGCTCAATTTCCTGCTGCAGCTTCAGGCCCGCCAGCACGCCGTGGCGCTTCACATCCATGTCTTCGGGCTCGATGGCCACCACGATGCCCGAGTTGGCAAAGCGCGAGTCGCGTCGTGAGGGGCTCATGCCGTTGACCACCACCTCGCCGGGCGCCGTGGCCGCCGGCACAATAAAGCCGCCCGGGCACATGCAGAACGAAAACACCCCGCGCTGGCCGCCCGGCCCGTCGGTTTGCTGCACCAGCGAGTAGGAGGCTGCCGGCAGCTGGCCGCGGTCGGCGCGGTGGTACTGGGCCTGGTCGATGAGGCTTTGCTGGTGCTCCACGCGCACGCCCAGGGCAAAGGCCTTCGCCTCGATGCGCACTTGCTGGCGCAGCAGCAGCTCGTAGATGTCGCGGGCCGAGTGGCCGGTGGCCAGAATTACGCCGTCGGCCTCCAGGCTCTGGCCGTCGGCCAGCACCACGCCGCGGACCCGGCCGCCGTCGAGCAGCAGCTCACTCACGCGGGCCTGGAAGCGCACCTCGCCGCCGTGGTCCGTGATGCTCTGGCGCAGGGCCTGCACCACCGCCGGCAGCTTGTTGGTGCCGATGTGGGGGTGGGCGTCGACCAGGATTTCGGGCGTGGCGCCGTGCTGCACGAACAGCTGGAGCACCCGCTGTACGTCGCCGCGCTTTTTGGAGCGGGTGTAGAGCTTGCCGTCGGAGTAGGTGCCCGCCCCGCCTTCGCCGAAGCAGTAGTTGGAGTCGGTGTCCACTACGTGCTCCTTGTTGAGGGCGGCCAGGTCGCGGCGGCGGGCGCGCACGTCCTTGCCGCGCTCGAGCACGATGGGCCGGATGCCCAGCTCGATGCAGCGCAGGGCGGCAAATAAGCCGGCCGGGCCGGCGCCCACAATCAGGGCCGTGCGCCGGGCGTCGGCTACGTTGGGATACTGCACCCAGGGGCCGAACAGCTCGCGGGGTGGGGCCGTGCGGTACACCTCGGCCCGCAGGCGCACGCCCACGTTGCGGCCGCGCGCGTCGATGGAGCGGCGCAGCAGGTGCACGTAATCGGCCTGGCCGGGCTGCAGGCCGGCGGCTAGCAGAATGGCCCGGTAGCGGGCCAGCTCGTCGTAGGCCTCGGCGGGAGCGAGGACGAGCTCTACTTCGTGTTTATCCATAAGAAAGGCGGCAGGAAGCTAGGCCTGCAGACCGGGTGGTAGCGTTTCAGACGGCAAAGGTATGCCGAATGGTTCCGTTGCCCGAGCAAGTGCGAAGGGGAGCAGGAGCTTATTGGATGGTGAAGGTGAAAGGTAGTCGGCGGACTATCCTTACCGGCCGACCACTTGCCGCAGTGCCCGGCAACCACCAATTGTCGAAGGCCTGGCGCGCAGCGCGCAGGGCTTCCTGGTCGAGGGCCGGGTCCTGACTTTTGATTACCCGGAAATCCGTGGCGTTGCCGCGTTCATCGATGCTGAATTCCACGATGACCTTACCACTAGCGAGCCGCTTGAGGGCCGCATTCGGATAACGTACGCGGCCGTCGCCGCCGAACCAACGGCTTTCGTCACCGCCCACAAACCGCGGGGGGCTCGTCAGGCGTTGGCCGCTCTGCTCCACCGTCTCGGTGAGGGCGTCGGCTGGGGGCGAGAGTGATTCCAGCGTGCCGCGGGTATGATCGTAGCGAAAAGCTTGCTGGCCGTTGTCGTGCCAATATTCCCAGAGCCCGACCTTGTGCCCCGCCCGGTAGCGCCCCCGGGACTGCACCCGGCCACTCGGCGCGTAGTAAAACGTCCAGGTGCTGTCCTTCTGCCCGTGGCGGTAGTAGCCGCGCACGAGGCTCCGATTCAGCAGGCCGTTTTTGCCATACCGGCCGTGCCGGGTGCGCCCGTCGGCTGCCAGCACCGAGTAGACTTCGGTGAAGTATTCCGGCTTTTCGCGCTTGACGGTTACCGGACGGGTAGCCTGACCGAGCGACACCAGTGGCAGGCCGATAAGGAGCAGCCCCAGCTGGCCGGCGCGTAAGATCCTGGCTACAATCAATATAAAAGCCGGGGGCACTTTGGGCGTAGGTAGTGGGAGGGAACGGGAATTGAAATGAAAACCCGGCCGCCAGGGTACTGATGGCCGGGTTTCGGAAGAAATCTACTATGCTTTTACGACAGCACCACGCCGGGCACGTCTGCGTCCTGCTGCTTGCTACGCACCTGGGCCAGGCGCTCGTTGTACTTCTGCATGCCCTGGTTTTTCTGGTCGCGGCGCTGGGCCAGGCGGAAGTACTCACGGGCGCCCTTGGCGTTGCCCTGCAAACTCAGGCAGGCGCTGAAGCCGTAGTACACGTCGGCGTTGGTCGAGTCGAGCAGCCAGGCCTGGTTGAAGCGCTTGATGGACACCACCGGGTTTTGCTGGGCCAGGTGCTGCCAGCCCAGCTCCACGCTCACGTCGGAGGCGGCGCGGGCGTCGTAGCGGTACTTTTTCAGCTCCGAGCTGATGAAGGTCCGGTCGACTTTCTGCAGCGCCTTGCTCTTGACCTTGCCGCCGTAGCGCGGCAGCGTGTTCAGCGGCTGCGGGGTGTCCTGGGCGTGGGCGGCGGGCTGGGCCAGCAGCAGGGCCACGGCCGACAGCGTAGCAATGATCAGGCGCTTCATAGCAGAGTGATAGGGAAAACCAAAAATAGCCAACCGAAATATATTTCGGTTGGCTACGGGCGAAATTTATTTGGCGGCGTTGGCGGCGGCTACTTCCTCCAGCACCTGGTCGACCCAGGTTTTGCCCCAGTCCTCGAGTTCCTGTTCGGTCCAGAGCTGGGGGTAGAAAATGCGCTTCTGGAACTTGGGGGGCAGGTATTTGCGCCAATTGGTGCCGCCCGTAGCGGGCACCGCGTCACCGGCCTGCCGCTCGAGGTAGCGCACGGCCGACTTGTAGTGCATCAGCGGCCAGTTGATGTTCACGTTCACGTCGAGCTGCTTGAGCTGGCGCAGCAGGCGTGGGTGGCGGCGGTCGTCGGCCGAGAGGCGCTGCACGGCGGCCCACACGTTTCGCTCGCGGAAGCGGGCGGCGTGGTCGGAGAGGGTCTGGTGGTACTTCTTCTCGAACTGCACCAGGGTGAGGGTTTTGGCACCGTCGTGCTCCTGGGTGGCGCCGGCCTTCCAGTAGATGCAGCCCATCAGCTCGTCGTGGGCGGCGGCTTCGCCCAGCAGGCGGCGCTTTTCCTTGTCGAGCAGGTTATCGAGCGAGGTCGAGGCAATTTCGATCATGCGGTACTGGGCCGACTGAAAGCCCGAAGCCGGCATCAGCGTCATGCGGAACTGCAGGAACTGCTGGCGGTCCATGCCGTCGACCATCACGTCGAACGAGTCGATCAGATTCTCGAAATAGCGGTTAATGCGGCCCAGGCGCAGCACCAGTTCGCCCAGGGTGGGCTGCTGCAGGTCGCCGATCTGCTCGTATTCCACCAGGCAGAGCTTGAAATACAGCTCGGTAATCTGGTGGTACATGATGAAGATGCGCTCATCAGGAATGCGGGTCAGCGGGCGTTGCAGGGAAAGCAGCGTGTCGAGCTCGATGTAGTCCCAATAATTGACGTAATCGGCGTGGTAGAGGCCCTCGAGGTAGGCGGCCAGGTCCTGACCATCAGCGGCATACTTCTCCTGTAATCGCCGCAGCTGGGTGTAGACTGCGGGAGCAAACTCGTCCTGGTTTGGCATTGGGGGTGGGTGGGGAAAGCGAAGGGGGAACACAAAGAACGAAAAAGCCGGCAAAAACCTAGTTTTCGGGGCAACCCTTTCGATGAGCCTTTCATCTGCCCTTGGGCTGGCCCAACGGTCGGGGCGGCCGGGCCTAGTTGGTTTTGCCACCGCGCCCGCTACCTTTAGCCCACTTTATGGCTGAGAAATCTTCGATTTTTGACATGATCGGGCCGGTGATGATCGGGCCGAGCTCCTCGCACACCGCCGGGGTGGTGCGCATTGCCCGCGCGGCCATCCGCGTGCTGGGCAGTCAGCCCACCCACGCCACCATTACCTTCTACAACTCCTTTGCCCGCACCTACGAAGGCCACGGCTCCGACCGCGCCATCGTGGCGGGGCTGCTGGACTATCTCACCGACGACAAGCGCATCCGCGAATCGTTCGACCACGCCAAAGCAGCCGGGCTGCAGTACACCTTTCAGGGCGTGGGCAACGCCTCGACCATGCACCCGAACACCATTCGGCTGGAGCTGCGCGACGAAGGCCGCGGCGCCCAGGTCGAGGTAATCGGCCAAAGCCGGGGCGGGGGCGTGATTCGCATCGTGGAGGTCGACGGCTTTCCCTGCGACTTTTCGGCCGGGCTGCACACGCTCATCATCGACGCCGACGACGTGAAGGGTTCCATTGCCTTCATTGCCGACGTCATTGCCCACGACGACTGCAACATTGCCACCATGAACGTGAGCCGCAAGGGCAAAAACCAGGTGGCCCGGCAGTTCATCGAGATGGACTCGCCCCTGACGCCGCTCAGCATCGAGTACCTGCGTCACCTGCGCTGGGTGCACCAGGTGCGCTACATTGCGGCGGTCGACTAACCCCGAAGCGGGCCGCGGGGAGGCTGCGTTAGCGCCCTCGGTACCGGCCCCGAGCAACATGATTGAGCAAGGAGCTACGCACAACCAACCACGAACAACGACTATGACCGCCTCGCTTTCGTCGCGCCCGGCCCGGTTGGCCAGCAGCCTGCTGCTGGCTACGCTCGGGCTGCATTTGCCCGCGGGCGCCCAGAATGCACCCACCGCTGCGCCCGCGGCGGCCGTACCCCAGGCGGCGCCTACCGGGCCCTGGAGTTTGCCGCAGGCCGTAGAGTATGCCCTGCAAAACAACCTGACGGTGCGTCAGTCGCAGCTCACGGCCCAGGTCAACGACGCGCTGCTGCGCCAGAGCCGCCTGCAGCGGCTGCCCACGGCCAACGCCTCGGCCTCGCAGACCTGGAACTACGGCACCAACGTGGACCCGCTCACCTTCACGTTTCAGAACCAAACCACGCGGGCCAATAACCTGTCGGCCAACGCCCAGCTGAATCTGTTCTCGGGCTTTCAGGTGCGCAACACCATCCGCCGCAACACCCTCGACTACGAAGCCAGCCTGCTCGACATCGAACAGGCCCGCAACGATTTGTCGGTAAACGTGGCCTCGGCCTACCTGCAGCTGCTGCTGGGCGAGGAGCTGGTGCGCACCAACCAGGCCCGCATCAGCTCGGCGCAGCAGCAGATTGAGCGCACCGAGAAGCTGTTGCGCGCCGGCTCGGTGGCCGAAAGCAACCTGCTCGACAGCCAGGCCCAGTTGGCCACCGACGAGGTAAACCTTGTGACGGCCCAGAACCAGCGCGATTTGGCCCGCCTGCAGCTCACCCAGCTGCTGAACCTCGACGCCCAGCGCGCCGCCGGCTTTCAGGTGCTGGTGCCCAACTTGCCCGACCCCGACGAGATGCCCCCGCTGGACGAGGACGTGACCGGCACGTTTGCCACCGCGCAGAGCACCCAGCCGCAGGTGCGCGCCGCCGACCTGCGCGTGCAAAGCGCCCTGCGCGGCGTGGAAGTGGCCCGCGGCGCCTACTACCCGCGCCTGACCTTCGGGGCCAGCATTTTTTCGGGCTACTCCTCGGCGCGCATCGGCCGCAAGCTCACCGGCGACTCCCTGGTGGTGCCCGCCGGCTTTATCTACCAGATTACGCCCACCGGCCCGCAGCAGGTGCAGGGCCTGTTCGCCGGGGTAAACCAGCCGCGCTTCGAGACGCTGTCGGAAGGCTTTGGCTCCCAGGTGAAAAACAACCTGGGCAAGCAGCTCAGCTTCAACCTGTCGATTCCCATCCTGAACGGCTGGCAGGCCCGCACCAACGTGGAGCGCTCCACCATTGGGGTGAAGCAGGCCGAGCTCAGCGCCGAGCAAACCCGCCTGCAGCTGCGCCAGACCATTCAGCAGGCCTACGCCGATGCCCTGGCGGCCCAGCGCCGCTACGCGGCCAACAAGCGGCAGACCGAAGCCCTGACCACGGCCTACCGCAACGCCGAAATCCGCTTCAACAACGGGCTGATGAACGGCACCGACTTCAACATTGCCAAGAACAACCTCACGGCCGCCGAGTCGGGCATGATTCAGGCCAAGTACGAGTACCTGTTCCGCCGCAAGATTCTGGATTTCTACCAGGGCAAGCCGCTGAGCTTGTAAGCGTTGCCGCCCGGCCTGCCGGCGGCGGCGGCGAAATCAGGCTAAAAAACCGGGCCGGCGGCTTGCTTCACGCAGCCGCCGGTTTACTTTGCGCCGACTTTAAGCCGGTAGACCGGCTGCCACCCGCTTGGTGAGCTGGGTTTTCCCGGTTGCCCAGCACCCGTTTCCAAGACCCCCAATACCCTTCGTTCATGCGCAACAACCGTCTGTTGTATATTCTGCTCGGCCTGCTGGCCGTGCTGCTCATCGGCTTTGTCGTGGCCAAGAAACAGGGCTGGATCGGTCAGCCCGCCGGCGTCGAGGTCATCTCGGCCAAGGCCGGGCCGGCCAACATCGTGGAGAAAGTCAGTGCCTCGGGCAAGGTGCAGCCCGAAACGGAGGTGAAAATCTCGCCCGACGTGTCGGGGGAAATCATTGAGCTGTACGTACGCGAGGGGGACTCCGTGCGCAAGGGCCAGCTGCTGCTGCGCATCCGCCCCGACAACTACCAGGCCATGGTCAGCCAGCAGTCGGCCGTGGTGGGCACCCAGCAGGCCAACGTGGGGCAGGCCCAGGCCCGCCTGCAGCAGCTGCTGGCCTCGGCCAAGCAAACCGAGCTGACCTACCGCCGCAACGCCTCGCTCTACAAGCAGAAGGTGATTTCGCAGGCCGAGTACGAACAGGCCAAGGCCGCCTACGACGCCTCGCAGGAGGAAATCAACTCGGCCCGCCAGAGCATCCGTGCGGCCCAGAGCACCGTCAGCTCGGCCCGCGCCGGCCTGGAGGAAGCCCGCCGCAACCTCGACAAAACCACGATTTACGCCCCGGTGAGCGGCACGGTGAGCAAGCTCAACGTGGAGCGCGGCGAGCGGGTGGTGGGCACCTCGCAGATGGCCGGCACCGAAATCATGCGCATTGCCAACCTGAACTCGATGGAGGTGCGCGTGAACGTGAACGAAAACCAGATTGTGAACGTGAGCCTGGGCGACTCGGCCGAGGTGGAAGTGGACTCCTACGCCAGCAAGGGCGAGAAGTTCCGCGGCCTCGTCACCAGCATTGCCAACACGGCCAAGGACGCGCTGACGGCCGAGGCCGTGACCGAGTTTGAGGTGCGCGTGCGCCTGCTGCCCGAGTCGTACCGCCAGCTGGTGCGCACCGTGAACGGCCGCACCATCGTACCCTTCCGCCCGGGCATGACGGCCTCGGTGGACATCATCACCGACCGCCGCGCCGGCGTACTGGCCGTGCCGCTGAACGCGGTGACCACCCGCTCCGACAGCGTGATGCAGGCCGGCAAGGACCAGCCCGCCGGTGGCCGCGCCGTGGCCACGGCCGCCGCGGCGCCCAAGCCCAAGGGCGACGTGCAGGAGGTGGTGTTCGTGATTCGCGGGGGCAAGGCCGTGCTGGTGCCCGTCAAAACCGGCATCAACGACCTCGAGCACATCCAGATTCTGGAAGGCCTGAAGGCCGGCGACGAGGTGGTGAGCGGCCCCTACGGCGTAGTGTCGAATGCGCGCCGCCTCAAGGACGGCAGCGTGGTGGTGGTGAAGGACGCTAAGAGCCTGAACCGCGCCGCGTTGAAGGAAGATATGCCCCAGGACGAGGACTAAGCGCCGCCCCAAAGCGGGAACCAACCGGCGAGGCCGGGTCCGTAATCGGGCCCGGCCTCTCGTTTTTTTTGGCTAAACTCGGCCGCCGGAGCTTTTTTCGCCGGCGCGCTGCCCTTGCTTACCCCCGCGCGGCCGGCGTTTCCACCTCCTTCCTGCCTTTCCCCGAATGGATAAAATAGCCATGATTGGCGGCGGCTCCTGGGCCACCGCGCTTGCCAAGATTCTTTCCGAAAACGGCGCCCGCGTGAGCTGGTGGATGCGCCACAAATCCGACGTGGAGCACCTGCGCACCACCCGCCACAACGCCCGCTACCTCTCGTCGGTGCAGTTCGACCTGACGCGCGTGACGCCCTCCACCGACATTCAGGACGTGGTGAAGGATGCCGATTGGGTGGTGCTGGCCGTGCCCGCCGCCTTCGTCAAAGAAGCCCTCGACAAGCTCGACCGCGACGCGCTCAAGAACAAGCGCATCATCTCGGCCATCAAGGGCATGATTCCGGGCCGCAACGAGCTGGTGACCGACTACGTGACCGAGCGCTTCAAAGTGAACCGCGAGCAGCTGGGTGTGGTGGCCGGGCCCTGCCACGCCGAGGAAGTGGCGTTGGAAAAGCAAAGCTACCTGACCATCGGCTCGCCCGACCTGGCTTTGGCCGAGGACTTCTGCCAGCGCCTGCGCAACCGCTACGTGAAGGCCCACCCGGCGGCCGACCTCGACGGCATCGAGTACTGCGCCGTGATGAAAAACATCATTGCCCTGACCTGCGGCGTGGCCCACGGCCTGGGCTACGGCGACAACTTCCAGGCCGTGATGGTGGCCAACGCGGTGCAGGAAATCCGCCGCTTCCTGTACGCGCTCAGCCCCCAGCCGCGCGATTTGTCGGCCTCGGCCTACCTGGGCGACTTGCTGGTGACGGCCTACTCGCAGTTTTCGCGCAACCGCACCTTCGGCAACATGGTGGGCCGCGGCTACTCGGTGAAGTCGGCCCAGATGGAAATGAACATGATTGCCGAGGGCTACTACGCCGTCAAGAGCATCTACGAGGTCAACAAGGAGCTGCGCGTGAACATGCCCATCACCACCGCCGCCTACCACATTCTCTACGAGAAGATTGCCCCGGCCGTGGAGCTGGACATTCTCAAGGAGAAGTTCCGCTAGCCGCCTAAATGCCCGCGCCAGCCAGCCGCGCGGGCGCTTTTTGCGTACCACTCTACCCGCATCAACGCTCATCGCTGCATGGCTACCTGGGGACACTACAACTTCGACAACGACGCGGCCGCTGACTTTGCCGGCACCTTCCGCGACCACCACACCGAGGCCGTGCTGCTGGAGGCTTTGGTGGCCGCCGCCGAATCGGACGAGCCGGTGGAGGCCGACGAGGCCCGCGAGGCGCTGGCCGCCGCCGAAATCGTGGCTGCCATTCTGGGCAAGCCCGCCACCGACTTCCCCGCCGACCTGATTCCGGTGATTCGCAAGCTCAACGCCGACGACTTCGAGGATTTGCGCGAGCTGGCCGCCGAAGCCGTGGAGGCGGTGCTGGAAAAGTCGGAGGTGCGCGCGGCGCTGGCCGAAAGCGACAAGCTGGCGGCCTGGCAGCAGCTGCAGCGCGACCTGCTCACCCGCCTCGACGACAGCGAGTAGATGCCCTGGCTGGTGCTGGCCCTGCTCACGGCGCTGAGTCTGGCCTTTTACAACTTCTTTATCAAGCTGGCCTCGAGCCACGTGCAGGCAGCCGTGGGCGCCGTGGTGCTGCAGCTGGTGGCCGCGGCCCTCGGTGCGGCGTGGCTGCTCAAGCTGAAGCTGCAGGGCCAGCAGCTGACCGTTACCGGCACGGGCCTGGGGCTGGCGGCGCTGGCGGGGCTGGGCGTGGGCCTGGCCGAAATCCTCACGTTCGTGGTGTTTAGCCGCGGCGTGCCTTCGTCAGTGGGCACGCCCGTGATTGTGGGCGGCTCGGTGCTGCTCACGGCCGTGCTGGGGTTGCTGGTGCTGCGCGAAAGTTTGTCGGGGCCCCAGGTGCTAGGCCTGCTGCTCATCGTGGTCGGCATTGCGCTGCTGGCCCGCGGCCACTGAGCCGGGCGGCAAAACGACCAACCGGCGCGGGCTTCGCCCAGCCAGGATCCGGCTGTCGTTGCCATTTCTGAACGCTTCACCACTACACCGGCCGTCGGACCTGGGCTGCCGTGCTTTGAGCGGCTGCCCGAATGGGAAAGGCTTACCACGGGCCCAGACCTGAGGGAGCTGGCGCAAACCAGCAAAAAATAAAATTCTTTGCGCCAGCCCGGAGTAGCCGCTCCCGTATTGCGCCCGGCTCAGCCGCCCGCGCCGGTGGCCGGTACCGAACCGGAGCCAGCCCGTCGCGTATCTTTGGCTCTGGCCGGCCAACCGCTCCCCTCGGGTTGGCCGCGCCTTCGCGCCGAATACCGGGCCTGCTCGGGCCCACCCGTTTGTTTATGCGCCGCCGCGGCGGCCACTCACCACGAGGGGATTCATGATTTCAGTTGCCAGCGAAGCGGCCGTTCCGGCCCGGCGCACCCACCGCGTGGCGGTGGCGGCGTGGTTTTTCCTGCAGGGCCTGGTTTTCGCCAGCTGGGCCTCGCGCATTCCCACCATTCAGCAGCGCCTGGGCTTTTCCGACGCCACCCTGGGGCTGATGCTGCTGGCCATTCCGCTGGGGCAGCTGCCCTCGCTGCCGCTCACCGGCTGGCTGATTCACCGCTTCGGCAGCCGGCGCACCGCTTTGGCCGGCTCGATGCTCTACGGCCTGTCCCTGGTGGGGCTGGGCTGGGCCGCCGAGCCCTGGCAGCTGCTGCCCTGCCTGATTGTGTTCGGGCTGGCCAGCAATCTGATGAACATCTCCATCAACACCCAGGCCGTGGGCGTGGAGGCACTCTACCACAAGCCCATCATGGCCTCGTTTCACGGCCTGTGGAGTTTGGCCGGCTTTACCGGCGCGGGCATCGGCACGGCCATGATTGGCGGGAGCGTGCCGCCGTTCTACCACTTCCTGCTGATTCTGGCCGCGGTGCTGCTGGGCGCCGCACTCAGCTACCGCCGGCTGCTGCCCCACTCCGTGGCCGACGACGCCCAGGAGCAGCCCGCCTTCGTGCGACCCGACCGTACCCTGCTGGGGCTGGGGGCGCTGGCCTTCTGCGCCCTGATCTGCGAGGGGGCCATGTTCGACTGGAGCGGGGTGTACTTTCAGAAAGTGGTGGGCGCCCAAAAAGCCTGGGTGGGCGCCGGCTACACGGCTTTCATGAGCACCATGGCCCTGGGGCGCTTCGGCGCCGACTGGCTCACGGCCCGCCTGGGGCCGCGGCGCGTGGTGCAGGGCAGCGGGCTGCTTACGGCTGGCGGGCTGCTGCTGGCCGTGGCGCTGCCCACGCTGGGGGCGGCGCTGCTGGGCTTTATGCTGGTGGGGCTGGGCACCTCGGCGGTGGTGCCGCTGGTGTACAGTGCCGCCGGCCGCTCCCGGGTGATGCCGGCCGGCATGGCCCTGGCCGCGGTGTCGACCATCGGTTTTCTGGGCTTTCTCATCGGGCCGCCGCTGATCGGGCTGGTGGCCGGGGCTACCAGCCTGCGCCTGTCGTACGCGCTGATTGCCCTGATGGGGCTGGCCGTGGCGGGTTTGGCGGGACGGGTGCGGCTGTGAGAAGGGCTAAGCTTGTGATTTTCGGGCTGCTTGCTTACTATAAGGGCGCAGTGCCGCGGGGCTGACCGCCGCGCTTGTGGAGAATAATTCTCCGCAAGCCAAACCACGGGCCGGCCTTGGTGGTATTGCATACGTCACTTTCAACCAGCCCACCTATGAGCGAAAACCCGCAGAACCCCCAGCAGCCGGCCCACAACGGCCACAACGGCCACTCGCCCGCCGATGGCACCGGCACGGCCGTCACCGGCTCCGGCTCCTCGCACGATGGCCGTACCACCGACGGTGAAAATGCCCAGACGCTGACCACGCGCCAGGGCCATCCGCTCAGCAACAACCAGAACATCCGCACTGTGGGCAACCGCGGCCCGGCCACGCTGGAAAACTACGCCTTCATCGAGAAAATCAGCCACTTCGACCGGGAACGGGTGCCCGAGCGGGTGGTGCACGCCCGCGGGGCCGGGGCCCACGGCGTTTTTGAAGCCTACGGCAAAGTGGGCGACGAGCCCATTGCCAAGTACACCCGCGCCAAGCTGTTTCAGGAAAAAGGCAAGCAGACGCCGGTGTTCGTGCGCTTCTCCACGGTGGGCCACGGCGGCCACTCGCCCGAAACCCTGCGCGACCCGCGCGGCTTTGCCGTGAAGTTCTACACCGAGGACGGCAACTGGGATTTGGTGGGCAACAACCTCAAGGTGTTCTTCATCCGCGACGCCATGAAGTTTCCCGACCTGATTCACTCCCAAAAGCCCGACCCGGTCACCAACCGCCAGAGCGGGGAGCGAATCTTCGACTTCATCTGCAACACGCCGGAGGCCATGCACATGGTGGCCTTCCTGTTTTCACCCTGGGGCATTCCGGCCAACTACCGCCAGATGCAGGGCTCGGGCGTGAACACCTACAAGTGGGTGAATGCCCAGGGCGAGGCCGTGCTGGTGAAATACCACTGGGAGCCGCTGCAGGGCATCAAAAACCTGACGGCCGCCGAGGCCGAGGCCATTCAGGCCAAAAACTTCAACCACGCTACCCAGGACCTGTTCGAGGCCATTGAGCGCGGCGAGTTCCCGCAGTGGGAGCTGTGCGTGCAGATCATGAGCGACGACGAGCACCCCGAGCTGGACTTCGACCCGCTCGACGACACCAAGATCTGGCCCCAGGACCAGTTTCCCTTCCTGCCCGTGGGCAAGATGACGCTCAACCGCAACCCCGAGAACTACTTCGCGGAGGTCGAGCAGTCGGCCTTTGGTACCGGCGTGCTGGTCGACGGCCTGGACTTCTCCGACGACAAGATGCTGCAGGGCCGCACCTTCTCGTACTCCGATACGCAGCGCTACCGCGTGGGCACCAACTACCTGCAGCTGCCCATCAACGCGCCCAAAAAGCACGTGGCCACCAACCAACGCGACGGGCAGATGGCCTACCACGTGGACGCCGCGCCGGGCCAGAACAACCACATCAACTACGAACCCAGCTCCTTGAACGGCTTGAAGGAGGCGCCCCGCGCGGCTCCCGACCACATGCCCCAGTACAGCGGCCGCCTGATACGCCAGACCATTGACCGGCAAAACAACTTCAAGCAGGCCGGCGAGCGGTACCGCCTGCACGAAGACTGGGAGCGGGACGACCTCATCGGCAACATGGTGGGTGCCCTGACCGACGCCGACCACCGGGTGAGCGACAAAATGGTGGAGCTGTGCACCAACTGCGACCCGGACTGGGGCCGGCGTCTGGCCGAGGGCCTGGCCGCCGCCCGCCAGGGCAAACAGGCCAAGGGCGGCAACCAGCACAACGAAGGCAAGCAGCAGCAAGCTGTGGCCCAGGCCGAAGCCCAGGGCCACGAAGCCAAGCCCTACTAAGCAGCCGCTGAGTACGCATCAACCTGAAAGCCCCGGTGGAACGGTATCCACCGGGGCTTTTTCGTTGGGCAGGGCTGAACCAGCCGCTCAGCTCTAGCTTCTAGTTCTAAGCTCTCAAAACCTCATGCGCTGAATGCGCACCGCGTTCAGGATGGCCAGCAGAGCCACGCCCACGTCGGCAAATACGGCCTCCCACATGGTGGCCAGTCCGCCGGCGCCCAGGGCCAGCACCAGGGCCTTCACACCGAAGGCCAGCCAGATGTTCTGCCATACCACCCGGTGGGTGGCGCGGGCAATGCGCCGGGCGGTGGCAATCTTGCTGGGCTGGTCGGTCTGAATCACCACGTCGGCGGTTTCGATGGTGGCGTCGGAGCCCAGGCCGCCCATGGCAATGCCCACGTCGGCCAGGGCCACCACGGGGGCGTCGTTCACGCCGTCGCCCACGAAGGCCAGCTTGCGGCCTTCCCGCAGGTACTGCTGCACGTAGCGGGCCTTGTCTTCGGGCAGCAGCCCACCGTGGGCTTCGGCGATGCCCAGCTCCCGGGCCACGCGCTGGACCACGCGGTCCTGGTCGCCCGAGAGCATCACCAGGCGCGTAATGCCGTCGGCCCGCAACTCACGCACCGCCCGGGTCGCGTCGGGCTTGGGCGCGTCGGCCACCACCAGGTAGCCGGCGTAGTGGCCGTCGATGGCCACGGCCACCAGGCTGTCGGCTACCGCGTCGACCTCGGGCGGGTAGGCCACGCCGAACCGGGCCAGGAGGCGGGCGTTGCCGGCCAGTACCTGCTGGCCCGCTACGCGGCCGCGCAGGCCGTGGCCGGCAATTTCCTCTACTTCCGTTACGTCAGCCCCTGCCGCAGCCGCGCCGGCGTAATCCAC
The DNA here is from genome assembly GCF_044628455.1 of Hymenobacter sp. B81. NCBI lineage: Bacteria > Pseudomonadati > Bacteroidota > Cytophagia > Cytophagales > Hymenobacteraceae > Hymenobacter > Hymenobacter sp. B81. The sequence goes on from NZ_JBIYZW010000001.1 coordinate 884,955, forward strand.
TACGGCCCGGGCAATGGGGTGGGTCGATTTGGCTTCCAGCGCGGCGGCCAGGCGCAGCAGTTCGGCCGCGTCGGTGCCGGGGGCGGGCTGCACCCGCTGCACGGCAAACACGCCCTGGGTGAGCGTGCCGGTTTTGTCGAGCACCACCGTGTCGATTTCGCGCAGCACGTCAAGGAAGTTGGAGCCCTTGAACAGGATGCCCGCCCGCGAGGCCGCGCCGATGCCGCCGAAGTAGCCCAGCGGAATGCTGATGACCAGGGCGCAGGGGCAGGAAATGACCAGGAACACCAGCGCCCGGTACAGCCAGTCGCGCAGCACGTAGTCGGCAACCAGGAAGGCGGGCAGCAGCACCAGCAACGCGGCCAGCCCCACTACGATGGGCGTGTAGATGCGGGCGAAGCGGGTGATGAACTGCTGGGTTTTGGCCTTGCGCCCTACCGCGTCCTGCACCATAGCCAGAATGCGGGAAAGCCTGGTGTCGGCGAAGGCGGCCGTTACCCGCACGTGGGCCAGGGTGTCGAGGTTGACCATGCCCGCCAGCACGGTTTCGCCCGGCTGCCGGGTTTGCGGGGCCGACTCGCCGGTGAGGGCGGCGGTGTTGAACGAGGCCGCCGCGGTTTGCAGCGTGCCGTCGAGGGCCACCTTTTCGCCGGGCTTGATTTCCAGCACCTCGCCGAGCTGCACCGCGCGCGGGTCGAGCACCTGGCTGCCGCCGGCGCGCAGCACCGTGACTTCGGTGGCCTGCACTTCGAGCAGGGCGCGGATGCTGCGCTTGGCACGGTTCACGGCCGCATCCTGAAACAGCTCGCCCACGGTGTAGAACAGCATCACGGCCACGCCCTCGGGATATTCGCCGATGGCAAAGGCGCCGAGCGTGGCCAGGCTCATGAGCAGAAACTCGTTGAACACCTGGCCCGAGGGCAAGCTGAGCGCGGCCGCCTTCAGCACCTTCCAGCCCACCAGTAGAAAGGCCGCCCCGTACCAGAGCAGGCGCAGCGGCCCGGTAAAGTAGCCAACGTGGTAATGGTCGAGGGCGAGGCCGGCCAGCAGCAGCGCCAAACTCAGGCCGGGCAGCAGGTAGGGATAGGCCCCGGCGGGTCCGTGGTCGTGCCCGTGGTCATGATCGTGGTGAGCGTCGTCGGTCGGCGCGTGGTCCTGGCCAAGGGGCGCGGCCGCGGCGACCGGGGTGAGCTGCTCGCGGGTGAGGGCGCCCACGTTGTCGAGCTGCACCTGTTTGGCGGTGTTGAGCTTTTCGTTAAGGCTATCGGGGGAGAACTGGGGCATGAGCGTGTCGGCACGGGGCCATTTGTGCGGGCAAACCTCGCCAACCCAAGCATGCAACAGTATTGCATTGTTTAGCCGGCACCGGCGCAGCCCGGGCACAGTCCCTTCATCACCAGGCTGGTTTCCTGTACCTGATACGCACCGGGCAGGGCAATGGCCGGTATGGGCACTGCCGGCAGGCAGCTGGTGCCGCGGCAGTGCCGGCAGAAAAAGTGCACGTGCAGGTCGTGATGCTGGTCCGGTTTGCAGTCCGGCTCGCACAGGGCGTAGCGGGCCGCTCCACGGCCGTCGTCGACGCGGTGGACCAGGCCCTTGTCGGCGAAGGTTTTCAGGGTGCGGTGCACGGTAATGCGGTCGGCGGGCCCCAGCAGCTGCTCGACGTCGGCCAGGCTCAGGGCGGTGGCGTGCTGCTGCAGCACCTGCAATACCAGCATGCGCATGGCGGTGGGAGCAATCTGCTTGGCGATGAGCGCGTCTTCGAGGGGCTGGGGCATGGCAGTAGAGGAGAAGGAGGCAAAAACCCAGTGGCCGGGTGACGGGCGCAACAGGGCGGGCGGCGGAAGCAAGATTAGCAAACCGGGGCTTTGGCGGCCGCTACTACATAAATAAGTGGCCTAAACGGCACTCAGCCGGCCCCGGCCAACATGCTTATGCGATTGTGCCCGGCGGGGTTTTCGCGCTCCTTTGCTGTGGTCGTCGGCGGCAGTGCCAGCCGCTGGGGCTTCGAGCTAAACTCCCACCCGCCATGAACACGTTCGCGCCGATCATGCTGCTGTTGCTGCTGCTCAGCCTGCCCGGGCTGCACCCCACGGCGGGCGGCCCGGCTGCACGGCCGACTCCCGTACTGACCCCGGCGCCGGCCCCGCCGGGGCAGCTGAGTGCCAGCCGGCGCGCCCTCGGGCGGCGCATTCCGGCCGCTTTCCGCCCCGCGGCGGTGCGGGCCCTGGGCCGGCTGCTGCGCGCCTACGCCGAGCCGCAGCGCCTGCCGGCGCTTTCCTGGGCCGCCCTGGCGGCCGGCCACCCCACCTCGTTATCCACCCGCATATGAGCCGACAATTACCCCCGCCCCGCGCGTTTGGCTGGGCCATGAAACCGTTGAGCAGCGCCCGCACCGCGTTTCGGCGCTTGCCCCGGGGCTCGTTTGAGCTGACCATTGAGCACGACCTGATCCGCAACGTCACGCCCCGCATGCTGGCCTGGTGGTTTGGCCATATTGACGGGACTATGCATTACCAGGGCCGGGAGTACCCGCGCTACCTGGTGTGGCACCCCACCGACCACGTGCACTGGGCCCTGGCCCAGGCCGCACCGGGCGGCGGGGCCGGGGTGGGCAGCCACTTCCGCATCGTGGAGGCGTTCGGTGGCAACCCCCGGCACTGGATCGACAGCACCGAGCAGGTAACCAAGCTCGACGCCACCGGCATCCGGCTGGTGCGCCGCGCGCTGGGCACCGAGGTCTTCAGCCTGGAGCACTGGTTTGAGGCCGACGCGCAGGGCACGCGCTACCGCTCGCGCATGCAGGTGGGCGCCGAAAGCCCGCTGGGCCAGTTCCTGCTCAACCCGCTGCTGCAGCGGCGCCTGTTCACGGCCGACATGGGCTACGCCTGGCTGCGCCACAACGTGGAGGAGGTTGGCAACTTCGAGTTCTTCCTGCCCGAGCTGTACGCGGCCGAAGCCGGGAACTGAACAGAGGCGCCGGGCTGATAAAGGTCGGAGCTTACGCGCCGCTGACGCCGAACCCGAGCTTTTCCAGCTCCTCGTACACGCGGTGTACCGGCAGGCCCATCACGTTGAAGTAGGAGCCCTCGAGGCGGGTGACGGCCACCAGCCCGATCCAGTCCTGCGCGCCGTAGGCGCCGGCCTTGTCGAGCGGGCGGTAGTGCTGCACGTAGTAGCGAATCTGCGCCTCGCTGAGCGGGCGAAAGTGCACCCGCGTGTGGTCCGAAAACACCACCTCCCGACCGTCGCCGGTGAGCAAACATACGCCGGTGTACACGTCGTGGGCGCGGCCCTGCAGTTGGCTGAGCATGCCCACGGCCTCGGCTTCGTCGGCGGGCTTGTTGAGCACCTGCTCGTCGAGGCACACGATGGTATCGGCGGTCAGCAATACCTCATCGGGCTGCAAGTCGGCACGGTAGGCGCTGGCTTTGTGGGCGGCTAGGTACTCGGCTATGTCGGCGCGGCGCAGGTGGGCCGGGAAGCTCTCGTCTACTTCCCGCAACCGCACGTCGTAGCGCAGGCCGAGGTCGGTGAGCAGCTGACGCCGCCGGGGCGAATTTGAAGCCAGAATCAGCTTTTTCAATGAATGAGGGAATGGCTGAATGATTGATTAGTGCTGAAGCGGGAAAAGCAGATGCCTCAGCGGCGGGGTGCGGACAAAGCTGCGCGGGCGAATGAGTGCGGAAGTCAGAACAACATTCAATCATTCAGTCATTCCCTCATTCATTCATTCATTCATTCATTCATTGCAGCAAGCCCACGGACTCGTCGTCGCGGATGCTGGTGAAGAGCAGGCCGCCCAGGGTTTTGGGGTAGAAGAAGGTGGACTTGGGCGGCATCACGGCGCCCGACTGGCACACGCGCTCCACCTCGTCCATGCTCACCTCGTTGGTGATGAAGGCGGCGCGGGCCTCGCCCGAGTCCACGCGCTGCAGGCATTCGGGAAAGTTGCGCACGTAGGTGATGCCCGGCCACTGGCGCTGCGCGTCGGGCCCCACGATGCCCAGGGCGCGCTCGAGCACGAAGTAGTGCAGCACCGTCAGGTCAAGGGCCTTCACCTCGGGCGTGGTGTCCCAGCTCAGCTGCTCGTGCACTTCGGGCTTGAGGCGGATTTTGTAGGTCTGCCCGCCCAGATACAGCCCGAAGGCCCAGGGCTTGCCGGCAATGACCTCGGGCAGGGCGAAGGCGTCTTCCTTGGGCATGATCAGGAAGTAGGGCTCCAGGCGCGCCAGCAGCTCGGCGTCGCTAAGGTTGTCGGGAAATTCCAGCAGCAGGCGGTGGGTGGGCAGAATGCGCAGGTCGTCGGCGGCCGCGTTGGTCAGGTACATGAGGTGGTAGTGCCAGGGCTCGTGCCCGTGGTGGGCGGGCTCGGCGGCCATGCGCGCCTGCCGGTACGCCAGGGACCCTTCGTAGCGGTGGTGGCCGTCGGCCAGAATCACGTGCCGCTCGGCCAGCACCTGCTGAAAGCGGCGGATGACGGCCGCGTCCTGAATCACGGCCAGCACGTCGCGGGCGCCCTGGTAGTCTTCCTCGGTCTGGCAGAGCGGGTCTGCAATGGCCTCGTCGCAGTAGCGCTCCAGCTCAAAGTCCTCGTCGCGGTACAGGCCGTGGGTGGCGCTGGTCTGAAACTGGGTGCGCGCCAGCAGCTCGGCCCGGTCGTTGACGGCCGCGGGCAGGGTGTTTTCGTGGCGCAGCACCACGCGCTCGGGCCAGTCGTAGGCCCGGATGTGGCACATGAAGCCCTTGCGGCAGTACTCGCGGGGGCTGCCGGGCAGGCGGAAGTACTGGTAGTACACGTAGATGCCCGGCAGCGGGTCCTGGCTCAGCACGCCCGACTGCTGCCACTCGGTAAGGCGGCGCAGGGCCTCGCCGGCCGCATCGGCACCGCGGGGTACCGAGAGGTGGATGCTGTTGAGCGGATTCTGGTAGAGCAGCTCGCGCTGCTTGGCCGACACCACGTCGAACAGGGGCGACACGTACTGGTCAATGTGATGGTTCAGCTCGGGGTTGTAGCGCCAGGCGCGCACGGGTTGAATCTCGGCCAATTTCTTTGGGGTGACGGGTGATAAGGTAACAGGTGACAGGTGACAGGTAACACGTGACAGGTTGGAAGAACGAACCTGTCACGTGTTACCTGTCACCTCACGGGGCCAGGCGGCGACGCTGCCAGCCGGTGGCGCTGCGCTCGTACAGCAGCCGGTCGTGCAGGCGCGAGGGCCGGCCCTGCCAGAACTCGATGCGCTGCGGGCGCAGCACAAAGCCGCCCCAGTGCGGCGGGCGCGGCAGCGGGTTTTGGCCGGCAAACTGCCGCGCCACTGCCTGCTCGCGCTGCTCCAGCTCCTCGCGGCTGCCAATGACCTGGCTTTGCGGCGAGGCCCAGGCACCGATCTGGCTGCTGAGGGGCCGGCTCTGGAAATACTCGGTCGACAGGTTTTCGGGGGCTTTATCTACCGTGCCTTCCACCCGCACCTGGCGCTCCAGGCCGGGCCAGAAAAACGTCAGCGCGGCGCGGGGCGAAGCCGCTAGTTCCCGGCCCTTGCGCGAGTCGTAGTTGGTGAAGAACAGGAAGCCGGCCTCGTCGGGCAGGCCCTTGAGCAGCACGATGCGCGCCGAGGGCTGGCCATCGGGGCCCACCGTGGCCAGGGTCATGGCCGTGGGCTCGTCGAGCTGGGCCTGCAGGGCTTCGTCGAGCCAGCGGCGGAACTGGCGCAGGGCATCGGCATCGGCGGCGGCCTCGCTCAGCTCGTGGCGGGCGTAGTTGCGGCGCAGGTCGGCTAACGATTGGTCGGGCATGGCAGGGGAATTTGGCGTCAAATATCCCATTAAATATCAATGCGGGGGTAGTCGAAATGGAGCGGGGCGCCGTAGCTGGGTAGGGCGACTTGCCCGCTGCCGGAACCCGTTTGCGGAAAGTCCTCGTAACATTAGCTGCCCAAACGCCTTGTAGGGTGCAGCGGCCGTGCATCTTTGCGCGGCCTGTGCGTGTCCGTGCCCGGCTTGTCTCACCCTCGTTATTCTGTGCCATGTCTCAGCTCCGCAGCGGCAGTCTGCTGATTTCGCAGCCTTTTTTGGGCGACCCGAACTTTGAGCGGTCGGTGGTGCTGCTGTGCCGGCACGACGAGGAGGAAGGCTCCTTCGGGCTGCTGCTCAACCGTCCCACTACCGTAGCCCTGGGCGATGCCCTCAGCCTGCCCGAGGGCGAAGACCACCCCGCGGCCCAGCTGCCCCTGCACGTGGGCGGCCCGGTGCAGCCCGATACCCTGCACTACCTGCACCGCCGCGCCGACATTCCCCACGCCGAACCCCTAGGCCAGGACGTGTACTGGGGCGGCGACTTCGAGGTGCTGCTTGGCTTGGTGGCCAGCGGCGAGCTGACCCAGGACGACCTGCGCCTGTACGTGGGCTATTCGGGCTGGACGGCCGGGCAGCTGGCGGGCGAAGTGCAGGAAAATACGTGGATTGTCCACCCGAATGCTGCCGGGAAAGTGTTTACTTTGGCCACTGATGCCTTCTGGCAGGCTATTTTGCGCGAAAAGGGCGGCCGGTTCCGCGTCCTGTCAAACTACCCGGTCGACCCGCGCCTGAATTAACTTTCCCCGTTGGTCCGGACCCTCTGTGCCGGACTCTTTTAACTGTTGAGCTGCCATGCTACCCGATAACGAAAATCCCGCTGCCAACCGCCCCGAGGAATCCGGCGAGTCGCCCATGAGCATCCTGGAGCGCCGGTTGGCCGAAATTGCCCGCAGCCGCCAGGCCAGCGACGCCCCGGCCCCGGAGGCGCCGGCCCAGTCGGCCGCCGCTCCCGAGCCGGCCGTGCCCCAGCCTACCGAGGTAAACGTCGCCGTTCCCTCGGCTGCCGACCTGGCTACGCCGGCCCCGGCCGCCGAATCGGAGCCGCTGGCCCGCGCCGAAGCCCACTACGGAACGGCCAACGAAGGCGTGCGCAGTGCCGAAGCCGCCCTTGAAACCGAGCAGGAAAACCTGGCAGCCCACGCCGCTGCGCCGGCCACCGCCGACCTGGGCCCGGCAGCTGGCGCGCCAGTCGACGTAACCCCGGCGGCCGAAGCTCCGGCTACTGGGGAGTCCGTGGAGGAGCAACCCACTTCCACCGAAGTGGCCCATGCGGCCGACGCCGAGCCTCTGGCCGTAACGCTGCCCGCCCACGCGCTGAGCGAGGCTGCCGAGATTGAAACTGCTCCTGAGCCGCTGGCTGCCCTGCCCACTTCCAACAACGAGTCGGCCACCGAAGCCGCCCACGCCGGCGAAACTCACCCGGCGGCTACTTCCGCCGCTGAGACTCCCGGGGAAGTGCAGCCCGGTGGTTCCACCGCTGCTCCGGCTCCGGCTCCGGCTCCGGCCGAAACCCCGGCCGCCGGGCACCATGACGAAGACGAGGAGTACGTGCCCGAAACCCCGGCACCCGATTTCGCAACCCTCGACGTTGCGGCGCAGGGCGCCTACCTGCTGGGCTTGCTGCAGCGCCCCGACGCGCGGCAAAACCGCAAGCAGATCGGTGACTTGCACCGGCAATACGAGCAGAGCGTGAACGTGGAGCGGCAGGCCGCCCGGCAGCGCTTCGTGCAGGAAGGCAACGACGCCGACGCCTTTGCCTTCACCGGCCCCGAGGGTTACGGGGAGGTAAGCAAGGCCATGCAGGAGTACCGCGATGCCCGCGTGCGCGATGCCCGGCAGGAAGACGAACAGCGGGCCAAAAACCTGCTCCACAAGCAGCACCTGTTGTCGCAGCTGCGCCTGCTGGTGGAGTCGGCCGAAACCAAGGATTCGTCGGCTCGCATCAAAACCCTGCAGGCCGACTGGAAGGCCACCGGCCCGGTGCCCCAGCAGCAGGCCCAGGAGCTGTGGAACTCCTACCACGCCCTGCTCGACATCTACTACAACAACCGCGGCCTGTTCTTCGAAATGAAGGAGCTGGACCGCCGCCGCAACCAGGAAGCCAAGGAAGCCCTGATTCAGCGGGCGGAGGCGCTGGTGGCGCAGCCCAGCATCAACAAGGCCCTGCAGGAGCTGCGCCAGCTGCACGAGGAGTGGAAAACGGTGGGCCCGGTGCCCAACGACGTGCGCGAGCCGCTGTGGCAGCGTTTCCTGCAGGCCTCGGAGAAGGTGCATGAGCGCAAGCGCAGCTTCCTCGACGCCCGCTCGGCCCAGGAAAATGCTAACCTGGCTCGCAAGCAGGAAATCCTGGCCCAGATTCTGCCCTTCGGCGAGTTCAAGACCGAGCGCGTGAACGAGTGGCGCGCCAAGACCGACGAGCTGCAGGCCCTGAAGGAACAGTGGGACGGCGCCGGGCTGGTGCCACGCAGCCAGGCCGAAAGCATGAACAAGCAGTTCTGGGCCGCCTACAAGGGCTTCTTCCAGCACAAGAACCAGTTCTTCAAGGCCCTCGACGAAGAGAAATCCAACAACCTCAAGCAGAAGGTTGCCCTCTGCGAGCAGGCCGAAGCCGCGCTGGAAAACCCCAACTGGGAAGAAGGCCGCGAAACGGTTATCCGGGTGCAGAAGGAGTGGAAGCTCATTGGCCGCGTGCCCGAAAAGCAGTCCGACAAAATCTGGCACCGCTTCCGCACGGCCTGCGACGCATTTTTTGAGCGCAAGCACCAGGAAGTGCGCCAGCGCGAGCAGCAGGTGCAACAGGCTTCGGCTGAGCAGACGGCTCACCTCGAACGCCTCGGCGAACAGATCAGCGCGCTGTCGGCCGACAACCCCGGCACGCCGGAGGGCCTGCAGGCCATGGTGCAGGAATGGGCGCAGTTCGATGCTCAGCCCAACCGCCGCGGCAGCGGGCAAGCCGAGGAGAAATTCCTGAGCCTGGCCGGCAAGTACATCGACACCATCACCGGGCTGTCGTACTCCGAGCGCGAAGAGCAGCTGTTTCAGCTGCAGGTGCAGCGCATGAAAGCCAACCCCGATGCCCAGCAGTTGCTCTACCGCAAGGAGCAGGCGCTGCGCCGGGAAATCAACGAGCTGGAAAACGACATTGCCACCCTGCAAACCAACCTCGACTTCTTTGCCCGCTCGAAAAACGCCGGGCAGCTGCGCGAGGAGTACCAGGGCCGCATCGACGAAACCAAGGTGCGCATCGAACGGATGAAGCGCCAGCTGCGCATCATCCGCAGCTAGGCTTCTATTGATTCAGCTGACACAGCCCCGCGCCCGAACCGGCGCGGGGCTGTTGGTTTTCTACTTGGTTGGCAGCCCTCGTAATCTACAGTCGGAATCTTTCGACCGGAGTTATCCGTTGTTGCGTATATTGCCGTCAAATGACGGTTAAAAAACAGTCAGATGATGCAGCCCTCTTATAACACTCCGGTTGCGCAGGTAGTCGAGCTGCTCGGCGGCAGCTCCTTGGTGCGGCAAAGCATCCACAACGAGCTGGATTTGCTGGCCCTGGCCGCCCGGGGGCTATCCATGCAGTCGTTGCGGGCCTTGCAACGGCGCATGCAGTTCTCCAACAAGGAAATCAGCGAGTTTCTGGACGTGTCGGAAAGCACCCTGCTGCGCCGGCAGCAAAACAAGCGCGCCCTCACGCGCGACGAGAGCGAGAAAACCATTCAGCTGTCGGCCGTTATGGCCAAGGGCATCAGCGTGTTCGAAGACGAGGACGATTTCCGTCACTGGCTGGAGACGCCCAACCCGGCGCTGGGCGGTATCGAGCCCAAGGACCTGCTGGCTTCGTCCATCGGGCGCGAGCAGGTGCGCGAACTGCTGGTGCGCATTCAGTACGGTATTTACTCGTAGGAGCGGTGCGGCTGTTCCGGCTGGCCCAGCGCCAGTACATTGCCGATACCAACGGCACGGGCGGGCTGTATGCCTCGGGGCGCTGGCACGAGGTGGGCACCCGCATTCTGTATACCTCCGAGCATTTGTCGCTGGCCAAGCTGGAGGTGCTGGCCAACTCGCCGGTGCTGCCGCGCAACTACGCCGTGCTCGAGCTGGAAGTACCCGACGACGCTTCGGTGCAGACCGTGTGGCCCACGGAGCTGCCCGCCAACTGGGCCGCGCTGCCGTACCCGCAGGAGCTGGCGTTGCTTACCCGCCGCTGGATCGAGGAGCAGCGCTACTGGCTGATGCGGGTGCCCTCGGCGCACTCGCCTACCGAGTGGAACTACCTCATCAACCCGCTGCACCCCGAGCACGCCACCTTGCGGGTAATCGGCATCACGCCCCACGATTTCGACCCGCGACTGAAGCCCGGCCCGAAATCTTAGCCCGGAAAACTTAGCTGCTGGGCGGGAGCAGGGCCTGCAGCTGCTGGTACAGCACGCGGGCCGCGTGAGGAGCGGTGGAGTCGGCGGCGCCCCACACCAGGCGCACCGCCGCGCCGCGGGCCGTATGGCTTTCCAGGAAGTAGTAATGGTTGCCGGGATAGTCGAACTGCAGGCTATCGGTGGGCAGCTGGTCGAGGCGGCGGAAGCAGGAGCGGGCCGCGCCCGGGGCGACCTTCAGCAGGCGCGGGGCCGCGGGAGCCTGCGTGCGCAAGCCCTGGCGCATCACCACGCGGCCGCTGGTGGACAGCGTGAAGCTCTGCTCGTAGCCGGTGTAGCGGCTGCCGCTGCCGAAGTACAGGGTGCGGTCGGCCGCGGTCCGTAGGGGCTCGGTCGGGGAAACCGGACCGGAAAAAGAGCGTTGGCAGGCCGCGCTGCCGACCAGCAGCGCGGCGGCGAGCAACAGGGAAGAAAAAGGCGTTTTCATAGCGCAGAAAAAGAGTTGGAGCAGGTAGCCGGCAGCTGGTCGCACCGGCCACGGCAAAGCTCCGGCGGGCCCGGCGCAGCGGCAATAGCATGATAATGCGTTAGTTATTTCGGGTAAGTAGCACTCTGGCCGGGCAGCAGCGGGGCAGTAGCCGAAGGGCGGCGCGCCGGGCAGGCACCCGGGGCGGTGGGCGGCCGCCAAGCCCGGCTTTGGCGTTTTGCGGCGGTTGTTGTAGGTTTGCAGCGCAACTCAGGCCTCCTTAGCTCAGCTGGTAGAGCAACTGACTTGTAATCAGTAGGTCGCTGGTTCGATCCCGGCAGGGGGCTCTTGGTGTTGGCCCGAAAGTTTGCCTAAGGCAGATTTTCGGGCCTTTTGCTTTGGTTTCGTTTCCCTCTGCCATGCAGCTCGTCGAAGTTTCCACGCCCCAGCAGGCCCGTGAGTTCCTGGAGTTTCCGCCCCGGGTTATCTACCGCCACGACCCCAACTACATCCGTCCGCTGAACCAGGATGTGGAGCAGGTGTTCGACCCGCAGAAAAACAAGTACTTCCGTCACGGCCAGCTGACGCGCTGGCTGCTGCTCGACGGGCAGGGGCAGACCATCGGCCGGGTGGCGGCGTTCATCAACGAGCGCACGGCCCACACCATGGAGCAGCCTACCGGCGGCATGGGCTTTTTTGAGTGCGTCGACGACCAGGGGGCGGCCAACGTACTGCTCGACGCCTGCCGCGACTGGCTGGCCGCCCGGGGCATGGAAGCCATGGACGGTCCCATCAACTTCGGCGACCGGGACCAGTGGTGGGGCCTGCTGATCGACAACTTTGGTCCGCCCACCTACACCGTCAACTACAACCCGCCGTACTACCAGCGCCTGCTCGAAACCTATGGCTTCCAGGTGTACTTCAAGCAGTACACGTATTCACGCAAGGTGGCGGACATGCTCACCGAAGATTACCAGCGCCGGGCCGAGCGGTTGTTCAAGGGCAGCGGCTACAGCTTCGAGCACCTGCGCCTGAAGCAGTTGGCCAAGTACACCGAAGACTTCCGCCAAGTGTACAACAAGGCCTGGGTGAACCACGCCGGGGTCAAGGAAATGACCACGGCCCAGGCCAGCAGCATCATGACCAAGCTGCGGCCGGTGCTGGAGGAGAAAATCACCTGGTTTGCCTACTACCAGGGTGAGCCGGTGGGCTTTTTCATTTCGCTACCCGAGCTCAACCAGCTGTTCCGCCACGTCAACGGCAACTTGAACTGGTGGGGCAAGCTCAAGTTTGCCTACTACCGCTGGCGCGGGGCCGTGGACACGTTCACCGGCATTGCCTTCGGTATTGTGCCGGCCCACCAGCGCAAGGGCGTGGAGGCCATGCTGGTGCTGGCGGCCTCCAAGGTGGTGCAGGATACGAGCAAGGTGCCCTACGAGAACTTCGTGATGAACTGGATTGGCGACTTCAACCCCAAGATGATGAAGGTGGCCGAGCGGGTGGGCGGCAAAATCTGGCGCACCCACGCCACCTTCCGCTTTCTGTTCGACCGCAACAAGCCCTTCGAGCGGGCCAAAGCCATTGGCTAGCCCGGCGGCCGCTACCCGGATACCCGCGCGCGGCCGGGCTGCCGGCGCCGGGCAGCTGGTGGCCTGGCTGGTAAGCGCCGGCCTGAGCGGCTGCAACTACGTGGAATACTTCATTCCGCTGAACCCGACTTCCGCTACGGGCCGCCCGGTAAACCATGCCCCCTGGGACGCGCTGCTGAAAAAGCACGTAGACGAGCGGGGAATGGTGAACTACTGCGGCTTGCAGCGCGACAGTGCGCAGCTCAACGGCTACCTCGACAGCCTGGGCCACAACCTGCCCGCCACGCACTGGAGCGAGGCCGAGCAGCTCGCGTACTGGCTCAATGCCTACAACGCCTTCACCATTCGGCGCGTCATCCGAGCGTACCCCATCGGCAGCATCCGCGAGCTGGGCGGGGAACAAACCTTGCTCAACACCGTCTGGGACCAGCCCTTTATTGCGCTGGGCAACGCGCGCTACACGCTCAACGACCTGGAGCACCGCCTCATTCGCCGCCGCTTCGCCGAGCCCCGCATTCACTTCGCGCTGGTGTGCGCGGCCGTGTCGTGCCCCCAGCTGCGCCGCGAAGCCTACCAGGCCACCCGGCTCAACGCCCAGCTCGACGATCAGGCCCGCGACTTCGTCAACGACCCGCGCAAAAACCAGCTCACGCCGCCCGCTAGCCCGCGGGTGTCGGCCATCTTCCGCTTCTACCCCCAGGACTTCCACCAGGGCGACGCCACCGTGCAAAGCTGGATCAACCGCTACGCCCGGCAGCCCATTGCGTCGGCGGCCCAGCTGCGCTACCTGCCCTACAACTGGCAGCTGAACGCGCAGCCTGAAACCGCCGGAAGCCCGCGGGAATAGGAGGGAAGCCCCACGACCTACGCCGAGCTAGTCATGCTGACCCTCGCGCTTAACCCGATTTAAACCCGTTTACATGGCTCTGACCACCGCTGACCAACTCATTATCGACCGCACGGCCGCCTTCGTGCGTGAAAAATTCCTGCACGAAGGCTCGGGCCACGACTGGGAGCATATCCGGCGGGTGTGGCAGACTACGCGCGCCCTGGCCCGGCAAACCGCGCAGGCCGATGAATTGGTGGCCGAGCTAGGGGCGCTGCTGCACGACGTGGCCGACTGGAAGTTTCACGGCGGCGACGAGGATGCCGGTCCGCGGGCGGCCCGGGCTTGGCTGACCAGTCAACAGGTCGCCGAGTCGGTAATCGAGCGGGTTGAAACCATCATTCGCGAAGTCAGCTTCAAGGGCTTGGGCGTGGCTACGCCCATGAGCACGGTGGAGGGCGAACTGGTGCAGGATGCCGACCGCCTCGACGCCATCGGGGCCATTGGCGTGGCCCGGGCCTTTGCCTACGGCGGCCACAAAGGCCGGCCCCTGCACGACCCCGCGGTGCCGCCCGTGCAGCACGACTCGTTTGAGGGCTACAAGCGCAATGCCGGGCCCACCGTCAACCACTTCTACGAAAAGCTGCTGCACCTGCGCGAGCGGTTGCACACGCCCGCGGCCCGACGGGTAGCCGAGGGCCGGCAGCAGTTCATGGAGCAGTTTCTGGAGCAGTTTCTGAGCGAGTGGGAAGGACGGGATTTGTCCAATTAGCCGGCTGCTGGGGGCACGTATTTGCCCGTTTTTGCGTTGATTTGTGCATGACTGAGTCTCTTTTGCGGTGGCGCTGGCTGCCCGTTTTGTTGCTGGGCCTGGCCCTGAGCAGCTGCCGAACCTGCCCCATGGATTCCTGCCACGTGCGTAAGGTGCACTTCCACAACGGCAACAAGTACCGGGGGCAGCCGCTGTTCAAAAAGCAGAACCCGTCGATCGGCGAGAAAATCAAGGTGCACGGGCAGCCCGACAGCAAAATGCACAACAACCGCTCGAAGCCCAAACCCTGATTCCGGCTAGGGAGAAAGGCCCTTTTTCGGTATCTTGCCAGCTTAAATACCCGTTTTTTCACTAGGTGCCCCGACGCTTTTTTCCGGCGTGGCGGCTGTTTGTTTTGATCATGGCTGAAGGCGAAAAGATCATTCCCATCAACATTGAGGACGAGATGCGCGGCGCGTACATCGATTATTCGATGTCCGTCATCATCTCGCGGGCTTTGCCCGACGTGCGCGACGGCCTCAAGCCCGTGCACCGCCGCGTGCTCTACGGCATGAGCGAGCTGGGCGTATCCTACAACAAAGCCCACAAGAAAAGCGCCCGTATTGTGGGCGAGGTCCTGGGCAAGTACCACCCCCACGGCGACTCGTCGGTGTACGATACCATGGTGCGCATGGCCCAGGATTGGAGCCTGCGCTACCCGCTGGTGGATGGCCAGGGCAACTTCGGCTCCATCGACGGCGACTCGCCGGCCGCCATGCGCTACACCGAAGCCCGCCTCAAGCGTCTGGCCGACGAAATGCTGGGCGACCTGGACAAGGACACGGTGGACTTTCAGCCCAACTTTGATGACTCGCTGGAAGAGCCGTCGGTGATGCCGGCTAAATTTCCCAACCTGCTGGTGAATGGCTCGTCAGGCATTGCCGTGGGCATGGCCACCAACATGGCGCCGCACAACCTCTCGGAGGTCGTCGACGGCATCGTGGCCTTCCTCGACAACCCCGACATCACGGTGCAGGAGCTGATGGAGTTCGTAAAGGCGCCGGACTTTCCGACCGGTGGCGTTATCTACGGCTACGAGGGCGTGCGCCAGGCCTTGGAAACCGGCCGCGGCCGCGTAGTAATGCGCGCCAAAACCCACTTCGAGCAGACGCCCACAGGCAAGGAGCAGATTGTCGTCACCGAAATTCCCTACATGGTCAACAAAGCAGCCATGATTCAGCGGACGGCGGAGCTCATCAACGAGAAGCGCATCGAAGGCATTGCTGACCTGCGCGACGAGTCGGACCGCGACGGGATGCGCGTGGTGTACGATTTGAAGCGCGACGCCGTGCCGCAGGTAGTGCTCAACAACCTGTTCAAATACACCCAGCTGCAGAGCACCTTCGGCGTCAACAACGTGGCCCTGGTGAAGGGCCGGCCGATGACCCTGAACCTGCGCGACCTGATTCTGCACTTCGTGGAGCACCGCGGCGACGTGGTGGTGCGCCGGGCCCGCTTCGAGCTGGCCGAGGCCCAGAAACGGGCCCACATCCTCGAAGGCCTGCTCATCGCCCTCGACCACCTCGACGAGGTTATTGCCATCATCCGCGGCTCGCGCGACCCGGAAGTGGCCCGCGCCCAGCTCACCGAGCGCTTCTCGCTCAGCGACGTGCAGGCCCGCGCCATCTTGGACATGCGCCTGCAGCGCCTCACCGGCCTGGAGCGCGACAAGATCGTGAACGAGTACAACGAGCTCATGAAGCTTATTGACCACCTGAACGCGGTGCTCAGCTCGCCGGAGCTGCAGCGGCAGATCATCAAGGACGAGCTGCTCGACATTCGCGAGCGGTACGGCGATGCCCGGCGCACCCACATCGAGTATGCCGGCGGCGACATCGACTTCGAGTCGCTCATTGCCGAGGAGTCGATGGTCATCACCATCTCCAACGAGGGCTACATCAAGCGCACGTCGCTGGCCGATTACCGCTCGCAGGGTCGCGGCGGTACCGGCGCCAAGGGCGTTTCGACCAAGGAGTCGGACTTTACCGAGCACCTGTTTGTAGCCTCCACGCACGACTTCCTGCTGCTCTTCACCGAAGGTGGCCGCCTGTACTGGATCAAGGCGTACGAACTGCCGGAAGGAGGGAAGGCCGCCAAGGGCCGCCCCATTCAGAACCTGATTCCGGACCTGGCCAACGACCCGGTGCGCTCGGTGCTGAACGTGCGCGATTTGCGCGACCCGGACTACGCCCAGAACAACTACCTGATGTTCTGCACCGAGCAGGGCACGGTGAAGAAAACCACGCTTGAAGCCTACTCGCGCCCCCGGGCGGCCGGCATCAACGCCATTACCATCAACGAGGGCGACCGGCTGCTCGACGTGCAGCTCACCACGGGCACCAGCGAGGTTATCCTGGCTTCGCGCCTGGGCCGGGCGGTGCGCTTCAACGAAGCCAACGTGCGTCCCATGGGCCGGACGGCGGCCGGGGTGCGGGGCATTACCCTGGCCGAAACCGGCGACGATCGGGTAGTGGGTATGGTCTGTCTGGCCGACCCGCAAAAGGAGCTGCTGGTAGTATCGGAAAACGGCTACGGCAAGCGCAGCCCCATCGACGATTACCGTATCACCAACCGCGGCGCCAAGGGCGTGAGCACGCTCAAGATTACCGATAAAACCGGCGCGCTGGTGTCCATCAAGGACGTCAACGACGACGATGACCTGATGATCATCAACCGCTCGGGCATCACCATCCGCCTGCGCGTTTCGGAGGTTCGCTCCATTGGCCGCGCTACGCAAGGTGTGCGCCTAATCCGCATCAGCGACGGTGACGAAATTTCGTCGGTAGCCAAAGTAGCCGCCGATGACAAGGAGCTGGAAGCGACCGAAGAAGTGCTGGTCGTAGCCGACGAGCAGGAGGGAACCCCTGCCGTCGAAGCCAGTGAGTCGGCGCCTGAGGCCCTGGAAACCACCTGAACCAAGTGCGTCGCTTCCCCGTTGGGGGAAGCGACATCTTTTTTGTCCCCTTCCTCAACTACTCCATGAAGAAGACTTTCCTGACCATCGTAGCGGCGCTGGTTCTCCAAGGCGCAATGGCCCAGAATTCGGCCGTGACCAACGCCATCATTATGCAGAAGCAGGGCACTTTGGATAAGGCCCGCGTTGAAATCGACAAAGCCGTTGCCCATCCCAAGACTTCCGGAAAAGCCAAGACCTGGTATACCCGTGGCGAGATTTACGAGGGGATTGCGCAGAGCCCTATTTACGGCAAAACGCTGTCGCCGGGCGAGGGCAACAAGGTCGCTTTCGAGTCGTACCAGAAAGCCATCGAAGTAGAAGGCAAAGACAGCGACTACGCCAAGCAGGCCCTTCAACGGATGGATGGTCTGTACGGAGTGGCGCTGAATACCGGGGTGGAGAGCTATAACGCTCAGAAGTACGACGAGGCGCTGGCAGCTTACCAAATGGCTCACCGCATCAAGCCTCAGGACACTACTGCGCTGTTGTACAGCGCCTACGCCGCCGAAGCCAAGCAGGACTTTGGTCAGGCCAAGGAAAACTACGGCAAACTGCTGGCTATCAACTACAAGTCGCCGCAAATGTACAGCCGGTTGTTGCAGATAGCGCGGCAGGAAAAAAACGAAGCTGAAGCGACTAAGATTGTCCAGCAGGCTCTACAGGCGTATCCCAACAACAAAGCGTTCCTGTTGGAGGACCTAAATGCGACACTGAATTCAGGCCGTGGAACCGAGGCTATTGATAAGATTCAGAAGGTCATTGCCGCCGATCCGAATAACTCCAATCTGTATTCGGTGCTGGGCTCGGTATACGAGCAGAACAAGCAGCCGGAGCAGGCTTTGGCGGCCCATAAAAAGGCGGTTGAACTAGATCCCAAGAACTTCGACTCGCAGTACAACCTGGGCGTTTACTACTTCAACAAGGGTGCCGAAATCTACAAGGCCGTTAACAAGATGGACCTGAAGACCTACCAGACCAAAGGCAAGAAAATGGAGGCAGACGGTAAGAAGTTTATGGAGCAAGCCATTCCGTACTTTGAAACCGCCATTCAGTTGAACCCGGAAGACCGGAGCGTGAAGTCGGCCCTACAGAAAGCTTACGGTAGCGTGGGTCGCAAGGCCGATGCGGAGCGGTTGATGAAGTAGAGTAGAGGACCAACAATAATATAATAGGCCATTCATATTGGATGGCCTATTATCCGAAATCATTACTTAACATAATATAAATTATAACCCAAAGTACTGAGCTTACTTTGTGGTTGGTTTTGAGTTATTTCTGTTCCTGGTTTGTAGTGCTGTCTCTATCGGTAGAACTGACTTGTTGATGTTGCATGGTGTCCTGTACTGAGGTTGATGCAGCTGAGTTAAGCTGTTTGCTTGAAAGATTCTGCTGAGTAAGATGTCTGGCAACATTGCTCTGATTCTTTATGGGTTAGCGTCCACCGTCTAGGCGGCTTTGGCTGGGGTTTGGTTAGTGGAGTATTGCTGCGTTTGTAATCAACTGATTTGGTGTTGCCGGTTTTACGCTCCTGTTCTTCATGACCAGTTTTGTTGTTTTCATCATGAACTTCTGTAGCGTGGGTATTTCTGTTGATGCTGATTCTCTCAGCGTTATTTCGTGGATGTTGGTGAAGCGGGTTTTTAGCCTTTAGAAACTACAGTTGTTTTCATAGTCCTGTTTTGCGTCGTCATTGTGTTAAGTGGCTTGGTGCACGTTTAAGGCCGTCCTCTCCCCTTTTATTTACCCTGCCCTGTTCCCCCGCTCCGTTTGTTAGATAGATTTTTTATTTAATGTTATAGGCTCATTTTGATTTAATAAACCCGCCTGTGAGAGCAGAACACAGTACATAAAAGCATAAAAAGTATATAAAAGCATTACTTTTAAATGCCATTTTGTGCTTTATACTACTCTCTATTACCGATTTCCTTCTTTATTTTGCCTTATACCTTCCCTGTTTCTGATGCCCAAAACCATAGACTATCCCCGTACCTCGTACTTAGGTGCCTGGGAAGTAGCCGAAGTTGTTGATGATACCGGCGGTAAGTGCTCGGTGGAAGCATGTGCCCGTAAGCTTAACCGGAAAGTCAGTGGGAGCTTCAAGGCTATACTTGGTTCGGCGGTTAAGTTTGGCCTACTTACTAGTAAGCGAGAATTGCTGACCACGACCAATCTGTTTCGGCGTATTAAACACGCTTATGACAAGCAGGAAGAAAAGGTTTACCACCGGGAAGCCTTTCTGCACCCTCCGCTGTTCATGCACATCTGCCGCAAATTCCGCAACCGGGAATTGCCCGTGCACATGTTTGACGTGATGCTGGTGCGTGAATTTGGCGTAGAAGAAATCAACGCGCAAAGCGTGGCAAAAGCCTTCGTAGAAGGTGCCCGCATGGTAGACGTACTCGATGAGCGCAACATTATTGCCGACATCGACCAATTGGCCCAGGCTGCGCCCCGCCGCAGCGACCTGGCCAGCCCGGTAATGGGCGTAAACCTATTTCCTAATTCCGCAACGCCAACCACCCAGCAGCCCGACGCAACACCTCAGATACCTCTCACCACCTCGGCACCAGATCTGGTATCGGCGCTGTTTGGTCTATCTGAAACATCTACATATACTTCTGTCCCCTCCCAACCTCTCGCACCAGCGGTTGGCATATCCTCACCCCCTGCTTTTGTACCCGAACCGACCTCCGCAATTTCCTCGGATCAAACTCATCAGTCCACTCAATCGGAGGTCTTGGAGAAAAGAATCCTACCCACGGGAAATCCAGCATACTCCATCCGAATCAACGGTCCGGGCATCGATACCCAACTTATAGTTCAGGACGAGCAGGATCTGATCATCGTAAGTGCCCTGCTCGAAAAAGTACGCAAGCAGCTCAGCCAATCCCTGCCATAACTGAATTGCTGAGCAGGTAAACATTATGTTAAGTATCAATCGGGGACGGTTGCTAACTCTGACAAATACCATTGTCCGTCCTGGTGTCGACTTCCTAAATTGAAGCTATCGAGCACGGTCATTTGCAAACCCGGCCGCCAGGTTCCGCCAAAATGGGCGGGTTGTGGTCGGAAGCCGCTATAAAACATAAGGGGCAGCTGACGGGCGGGCAGCGTGGAATCGGCGCCGGGCTGCCAGGCCGGCACCCTACGCCCAGCCATCCAGATCCATTTGATGTGCATCTCCCCGCCCAAGCTGAACACCGGCACCTGGAGCACCCGCGGATGCGCTGCCACCAGGGCTGCCTGGCTTCTCAACCCCGGCTCGTCGCGGCGGTGCTGCCAGTGCGGATAGGCGCCCATCAACAGCACAGTAAACCCAACAGTAGCCGCAAGACTTCCGGCAACCAACGGCAGCGGCCGAGCCCGCCATACTCCTCCCACCAAGGCACACAGCCCAATCGAAGCAAACCAGAAAGCCACCGCAGCGAACCATCCCGAGCCCGTGGTGTAACCTGGAAGTTCTGCAAAGCCCAGGGCCAGCGGAATGCTCAAGCCAAACAGCATGAGCAACGCGCCCCAGGTGCGAACCAATCGTTGGTCAGGGCGCCCCAGACTCGCGGCCAGCCAGTGGCGCAACAGTCCGGCTACGAGCAGCGCCATTGGCGGCAATACGGGCAAGAGGTACCGCTCTTTTTTCTCCGGCACCACCGACAGCACCAATACGGTAGCTAGCGCCCACCCCAGCACCAGCAGGTAAGGGACGTAGGACTGCAGCCGGGGACGGGCAAAGGGCCACACCAGCGTCAGCACGGCACACCAGGCCCAGAGGCCGGTAAAGACCGGAAACGGCAGGTAAAACCAGAAGGGCTTGACGTGCCGGCCCGCCCAGGACGAGCTTTCGATTTGGGCCACCGCCAGGGCATCGGGCAGGTGCTGGCTGAGGACGTACAAAGGCCAGGTCCCTCCTACCAACAAGGCCACCGTCGCCGCCAGTAAGGCTTCGCGCCCGTGCTGCCGGAGGGCCGGCACGCCGCCCTGCCAGGCCCAGGCCACCAGAAATGGCAGCAGCATGCCGTAAGGCGCCACCGGGCCTTTGCTCAGCATCGACAGGCCGATAAGCGCCCCGGCCCCGGCAAACCAGCCATAGGCCCGCTCCTCGCTCTGCCAGCCGCGCACCAGCAGCAGCAGGGCCCACACCATAAAAGTGTAGCAATACACGTCCCAGCCGTTACCGTCGCGGCCCACCGTCATCATCAGCAGGCTGGTGGCCAGCACCAGGGCCGCCAGCCAGGCCGTGCGCGCATCGGCCACCAGGCGAGCCGCCAGTCGCCAGAAGCCCAGTACCAGCAAGGTAGCCCCCAGCGCCGAGGGCAACCGCAGCACCCCTAGGTCAGTGGTGTTGCCCGTAAGCTGCATCACGGCGGCCACCAGCCAGGTAGGCAGGGGCGGCTTGGCCAGGCGCAGCTGCCCGTTCATGGTCGGTAGCAGCCAGGAACCGCCCTCGTGGATTTCGCGGGCGGCCACGAAGTTGCGCGCCTCCATCAGCCCCAGTTCCTGGGCCCCCAGGTTCACGAAAAAAGCCAGGAAACAGACTCCCAGCAGCAGACCCAATCGGCCCCACCTCCCCGACCGCGTGGCCGCGGCACCCCAGTCGACAAACCTCATACGGCGCGTTGTAGTTAGCGTGCTGCAAGTACGGCGAAAGCCGCCGGGCCGATTCGGCTCACCAGTTTTTCTACCTTGCCGCCCCCGGCGCCCCAGCTTTTTGCCCCTGGGTTGCGTAGGAGTGGTATCTACATTCTGATTTTGGAGCGCATGCACACGGTTTTGGTGACAGGCTGCGCGGGCTTTATCGGCTCGCACCTGTGCGAACGGCTGCTGGCCGAAAACTTCCGGGTTATCGGCCTCGACAACTTCGACCCGTTTTACGACCGCTCCATCAAGCAGCACAACCTGGTTCCGCTGCTGCTGCACCCGCGCTTCACCTTTCACGAACTGGATTTGCGTGCCGGCAGCGAGGCGCTAATCCAGGCCCTGGGGGCCGGAGACAGTGGCATCAGCCTGGTGGTCCACCTGGCTGCCAAGGCCGGCGTGGGTCCTTCGGTACGGGAACCCCTAGCCTACCTCAGCAACAACGTGCTCGGCACGGCCCACCTGCTGGAGTGGATGCGCGCGGCCGGCGTCGGGCGGCTCCTGTTTGCCTCTTCCTCCTCGGTGTACGGCAACACGGTGCACCGGCCCTTCCGCGAAGACGAGCCCCTGCAGCAGGAATGCATTTCGCCCTACGCCACCACCAAGCTCGCCGGCGAGGAACTCAACTACACCTACCACCACCTGCACGGGTTGAGCGTGCTCAACGCCCGCTTCTTTACCGTGTACGGCCCGCGGCAGCGCCCCGACCTGGCCATTCACAAGTTTGCCCGGCTGCTGCTGGCCGGGGGCCCCATCCCCGTCTACGGCGACGGCACCACGGCCCGCGACTACACCTACATCGACGACACCGTGGATGGTATTGTGCGGGGCCTGCGCTACCTGTTGGTGCAGCCCCGCGTGTACGAAACCGTGAACCTGGGCAACAACCGCCCCGTGGCCCTGCTCGAGCTGATTCAGGCCCTGGGTCACGCCCTGGAAATCGAGCCCCGGCTGGAATTTCATCCCATGCAGGCCGGCGACGTGGACCTGACCTTCGCCGACCTCACCAAGGCCCGCGCCCTGCTGGGCTACGCCCCGCGCACTTCCCTGAGCAAGGGCCTGCAGCAGTTCGTGGCCTGGCTGCGGGCCGAATCAGTGCCCGCCGTTGTGCACGGGTAACTTCACCTTTCCGGCAGCGGACGGGTAGCCCGGCGCAACCGCCTCAGCGGCCTTCTCGCGGCGCAGCAGCACGATGTTGCGCGCGTACACCACCGTGCCGAAGACGTTGCCGATGAGCACCACCACGTCGCGGCGCAGCACGGCATAAACCAGAATAAGCAGGGAGCCCGCCAGGCTCACCACCCAGAAGCCCAGCGGCAGCACCGACTCGCCCTTGCGCTCGGAGTACAGCCACTGGTACACGAAGCGCAACAGGAATACGGCCTGCCCCACCGCCCCAAGCACCAGCCAGCCCCCGGGAATGCGCCCGGCCAGCATGGCGCGCAAACTGAAGAGCTCGTGGCGGCTGAGCACAAAGCTGGCCAGCACCAGCAGCGGAAACCCGTAGGCCCCGCCCCGAAACCAGCCCGGCAGCTGCTGCCACTGGCCCAGCAGCTGCAGATTGCGGATGTAGATGGCGTAGCTGATGAGCTGCGCGCCCAGGATAACCGGGTCGTGGCGCAGCAGGGCGTAGACAATCATCAGCCACGACGACACCAGGCTGATCTGCCAGAACAGGGTGGGCACCAGCACGCGCCGGGCCCGCTCGCTCTGCACCCACTGCACCACGATGCGGCTGGAAAACAGCAGCTGCGCCGTGAGCCCGATAAGCAAGGTGATGATGTGCGCCACCGGGCTGTTCAGGGCGCTGCTCAGCAGGCTACTCATGGGCCAGGCCGGGATGGTGCTGCTCCCCGATTTCGTAGTTTTTCCAGCGCGAACGAATCCAGCGGAAGCCGAAGGTATCGACCAAGGGCTTCCAGGCCCGGTTCCAGAGGTTGTACTTGGCCGTACCGGCAAAGCGCGGGAAATGCTGCACCGGCAGCTGCTTCACCTTGCCTCCCTGCAGCTGCACCAGCGCCCCCAGGAAGCGGTGCATGCCGTGGAACAGCGGCAGCCGCCGCGCGTACTCCAGCTTGAGCAGCTTGAGCGGGCAGCCCGTGTCCACAATGCCGTCGTTGATGAGGGCGCGGCGGAAGCCGTTGGCTACCTTCGAGGAAAGCTTCTTGAGCACGCTGTCCCGGCGCCTGGCCCGAATGCCGCTGATCATGTCGTACTCGGGCAGAAACTCAAAGAACAGCAGCAAATCCAGCGGCGAAGTCTGAATGTCGGCGTCGATGTAAGCTACCAGCGTGCTGCGGCAGTGGTCGATGCCCGCTTTAAGAGCCGTCGACAAGCCCTCGTTGCGGGCCAGGGAGATGAAGGCGTAGCGCGCATCGTGGCGGCATACCTCGCGCATGAAACCCAGGGAGCCATCGGTCGAGCCGTCGTTGACGAACAACACCGTGGTAGCCACCGGGGCCACGGCCAGGTACTTGTTCATCTCCGCCACAAACTGCGGCAGGCTTTCTTCTTCGTTGTACACGGGCACCAGCACGGTCAGCGACTGGGTGGCCAGGTAAGCGGGGGTAGCTGCGGGCATAAGGGCCAAAATACGCGGGAATCGTCGGAAGCGACGCTGCCGGTGGTACGCGCCGCGCCGGGGCTGCGTTGCGGGCCTGCAACGGGTCCTGACCGGAAGGACTGGCCCATACAGCCCCCTCCCCATATCCGACTTACGCGGGGCCGCCGGGCTCCCGCCGCTGGCCCGCGGCAATGGTGCGGTGCCGCTGGCGTAGCACCTGCACCACGTCGGCCAGGTCCAGGCCCGCGTCGCTGAGCAGCACCAGCAGGTGAAACAGCAGATCGGCCGCTTCGCCCGGCAACCCGGCCCGGTTTCCGGCCACGGCGTCGATGACCGTTTCCACGGCTTCCTCGCCTACCTTCTGGGCAATTTTGGCGGTGCCCTTGCGAAACAGCCCCGCGGTGTACGAATCGGGTTCCTCCCCGGGGAAGTCGCGCCGGCGTTGCACCAGCCGTTCCAGCTCGGCCAGGAAGCCCACCGGAGCCGCAGGCTCGGCCACTTGCCCGGTCTGTTCAAAACAGCTGGTCGTGCCGCGGTGACAGGTCGGCCCGTCGGGCCGCGCCCGGATCAGCAGCGCATCCTGGTCGCAGTCGGGATGCAGGCTGACTACCTGCAGGTAGTGGCCGCTGGATTCGCCCTTGGTCCAGAGCCGGTTTTTGGAGCGCGAATAGAAAGTCACGCGTCCCTCCTGCTCGGTTCGGCGCAAGGCCTCCTCGCTCACGTAGCCCAGCATCAGCACCTGCCCCGTGTCCGCATCCTGCACCACGGCCGGCAGCAGGCCACCCATTTTGTCAAAATCGAGTTTCATGGTTTCAATCAGAGTTTTAGTAAACTTCATTACCTAAATACGTATATGAATAGTAAACTAAATTACATTATTCACAACCACTTAATGTACACTGTGTTACAACCGAACTACTACCCCGGCTTGGTGCAGGTGTTGCTTCAGGGCCGGGATGCCGATTTCGCCGAAGTGGAAAATACTCGCGGCCAGTCCGGCATCGGCGTGAGCCTGCTGAAACACGTCGGTGAAGTGCTCCATCCGCCCCGCCCCGCCCGAGGCAATGACGGGTACCGATACGCTCCGGCACACTGCTGCCGTCAGCTCCAGCGCAAACCCTTCTTTAGTTCCATCGTGGCTCATCGAGGTAAGCAGCAATTCCCCGGCGCCCCGCTCGGCCGCCTCGCGGCACCAGTCCAGGGCCGGCCGCCCTGCCGCCTGGGTTCCGGCGCGGGTGTACACCTGCCAGCCCGCCTCAGCGCTGAAACGGGCATCGACGGCCACCACCAGGCACTGCGACCCGAAACGCCGCGCCAGCTCGTCGATCAGTTCCGGACGCTGCAGGGCGGCGGAGTTGATGCTCACCTTGTCGGCCCCGTTCAGCAGCAGGGCTTCCACGTCGGCCACGGCACCGATGCCGCCGCCCACGGTGAAGGGAATATCCAGCTCGCGGGCCACGGCCCGCACCAGCGCGACCAGGGTCTGCCGCTTCTGGTTGGTGGCGGTAATATCGAGGAACACCAGCTCGTCGGCACCCTGACGGGCGTACTGGGCAGCCAGGGCCACGGGGTCGCCGGCATCGCGCAGGCCCTCGAAGCGAATGCCCTTCACGGTGCGCCCGTCCTTTACGTCGAGGCAGGGAATGATGCGTTTGGTCAGCACAGAAGACGGGTAAGAAGATTAACCATTAAAGAAATGCCGGCCTAAGCCAGTAGCCGGGTTAGGTCAGCCAGCGCAATCGTACCCTCGTAGAGCGCCTTGCCGATGATGGCCCCGTGCAGCCCGGCCGCGGCCAGCGCTTCCACGTCGGCCAGGGTTGTCACGCCCCCACTGGCAATCAGCTGCGCGGCCGGCAGTTGGGCGCGCAACTCCTTATAGGTATCCAGGGCCGGCCCCTGCAGCTTGCCGTCCTTGCTCACGTCGGTACACACAAAGGTGCGGGCCCCGGCCAGCAGGTAGGCCCCGATGAACTCGGCCACGCTGCGCTCCGACTGCTCGGTCCAGGCATTGATGGCAATCTGCCGGTCGCGAAAATCAGCCCCCACGATAATGCGCTCGGCCCCGAAGACGCGCAGCCAGTGGCCCACGGTTTCGGGTTCGCGCACCGCAATGCTGCCGGCCGTAACCTGGGCCGCGCCGGCGTCGAAGGCCTGGCGCACCGCCTGCTCCTGCTGCAGGCCACCGCCAAAGTCGATTGTCAGGCTGGTGTGCCGGGCCAGGCGCTCGAGCACCGCCAGGTTGACGGGCTGCCCGGCGCGGGCCCCGTCGAGGTCCACCAGATGCAGACGGCGCAGGCCATGCTGCTCGAAGCGCTGGGCCACGGCCAGCGGGTCGGCCGAGTAGGTGGTTTGCCGGGCGAAGTCGCCTTCGGTCAGGCGCACGCACTGGCCGCCGATCAGGTCAATAGCCGGAATGATTTCCATGCCTAAAACGAGAGAAAGTTTTCGAGGATGCGGGTGCCGACCGGCCCGCTTTTTTCGGCGTGGAACTGCACGGCGTAGAAGTTGCGGTGCTGCACGGCCGCGCTGAACGGGACTGGGTGGGCGGCTTCGGCAATGGTGTACTCCCCCACCGGCGCGTAGTAGCTGTGCACAAAGTACACGTGGTCCTGCTCACTGAGGCCCGCCAGCAAGGGCGAGCGAAGCCGCTGCAGGTTGTTCCAGCCCATGTGCGGCACTTTGTGCTCTGGATCAGGTACAAAACGTTTTACCTCGAAGGGCAGAATACCCAGCAGCTCGGTGTCGCCTTCTTCGCTGTGGCGGCCCAGCAGCTGCATGCCCAGGCAGATGCCCAGGAAAGGCTGGCTGAGCGTGGGCAGCAGCCGGTCGAGGCCCTGGGCCCGCAGCTCCCGCATGGCCGAAGCGGCTTCCCCCTCGCCGGGAAACAACACTTTATCGGCCCGGCGGATGCACTCGGCATCGGCCGTGAGCGTGGCCTGCACGCCCAGGCGTTCGAGGGCAAACAGCACCGACTGCACGTTGCCGCCCTTGTAATCCACTACTGCTATATCCATATGCGCGCTGTTTTCTGGAGCAACATTTTTACTCATTTGCAAATAACCACCCTGCGTACTCCGGGCAAGTGATTCAACCGGCGCCTTATCCATATATTAAACCATATGGATAAGGCGCCCAGCTTACAGAACGCCCTTGGTGCTGGGAATTTCCATCTGCTTTCCGTCGCGCACCAGGGCCATTTTTATGGCCTTAGCTACGGCCTTGAAGATGGACTCGATTTTGTGGTGCTCGTTGTCGCCGGTGCACTGAATATTCAGGTTGCAGCGGGAGGCATCGGAAAAGCTTTTAAAGAAATGGTAAAACATTTCCGTCGGCATGTCCCCGATTTTCTCCCGCCGGAACTCGGCGTTCCACACCAGCCAGGGCCGTCCCGAGAAGTCGATGGCCGCCTGGGCCAGGGCTTCATCCATGGGCAGCAGAAAGCCGTAGCGGGCCACGCCGCGTTTGTCGCCCAGGGCCTGCGCCAGCGCCTCGCCCAGGGCCAGGGCCGTGTCTTCAATGGTGTGGTGCTCGTCGATGTGCAGGTCGCCCTGCACTTCAATTTGCATATCTACCCCGCTGTGCTTGGCCAGCTGATCGAGCATATGGTCAAAAAAACCCAGGCCGGTTTTTATGCTGTGCTGCCCGCGGCCGTCAAGGTTGAGTTCCACGCGAATCCGGGTTTCGTTGGTGTTGCGTTGTACCACGGCCGTGCGGACGGGCAGCTGCCGGCTCGCAAGCAGCTCCACCACCTCCGTCCAGCGGGTGGTACTCAGCGCGGCCCGCTCGTCGCGCAGCTCCCCGATCAGAATGGCCTGGCAGCCCAGGTTCTGAGCCAGCTCCACGTCGGTGAGCCGGTCGCCTATTACAAAGGAGTTGGGCAGGTCGTAGTCGCCCCCCAGATACGGGGTGAGCATGGCCGTGCCGGGCTTGCGCGTGGGTAGGTTGTCGGCCGGGAAGCTGCGGTCGATGTGGCTGGCGGCAAACTCCACTCCTTCCCCGCGCAGAATGTCGAGCATCAGGTTGTGGCTGGGCCAGAAGGTGTCCTCGGGAAACGACGCCGTGCCCAGCCCGTCCTGGTTGCTGACCAGCACCAGCTCGTAGTCCAGCTCGCGGACCAGGCGGGCCAGGGCGCTGATGGCTCCGGGGACAAACTGAAACTTGTCGAGGCTGTCGATTTGCTGGCTGGGCTGGGGCTCGACCAGGATGGTGCCGTCGCGGTCGATAAACAGTACTTTCTTCATGACGTGAGGGTCGGTGCGCGCAGGGTCGCGAATCGGTTGCTTGGTTTACGAAAGCTGGCGCAGGGCCGTAAGCAGTTGTTCATTCTCGCCGGGTGTGCCCACCGTCAGGCGCAGGCAGCCCGCGCAGCCCGGCATCGTGGTGCGGTTGCGCACCACGATGCCCCGGCTCAGCAGCAGCTCGTACACCGAGGTGGCGTCGGTGCGGAAGCGCACCAGCAGAAAGTTGGCGTCGGAGGGAAACACCCGCTCGACGATGGCCAGCGCGGGTAGCTGCTCTTCCAGATAGCGGCGGCCGGCCAGCAGCTGCTCGCGCAGAGCGGCAAACTCCGCCTCGGCCCGCAGGCCCGCCAGGGCGTGTTGCTGGGTAGCTTCCGATACGTTGTAGGGCGGCTTGATTTTGTTGAGGTAGCCGATGAGCGCCGACGAGCCGAAGGCCATTCCCAGGCGCAGCCCCGCCAGCCCCCAGGCCTTGGAGAAAGTCTGCAGCACCACCAGGTTGGGAAATTCGTCGAGGCGACTGAGCCAGCTGGGCGCGGCGGCGAAATCGGCGTAGGCCTCGTCGACCACCACCAGGCCGCGAAAACCGCGCAGCACCTGCTCGATGGCCGCGGCGTGCAGCAGGTTGCCGGTGGGGTTGTTGGGCGAGCACACGAACACCAGCTTCGCCTCGGAGGCCACGATGCCTGCCACGGTTTCGGCGCTGAGCTGGAAGTCGGCCGTGAGCGGCAGCCGCTCGACGCCCACGTCATTGAGGTTGGCCGCCACCTCGTACATGCCGTAGGTCGGCGGCAGCACCAGGATCCGGTCCTGGCCCGGCGTGCAGGTCAGGCGCACCAGCAGGTCGATGGCTTCGTCGGAGCCGTTGCCCAGAAAAGTCTGGTCGGGCTGCACGCCCTTCAGCGGCGCCAGCGCCTGCTTCACGGCCCGCTGCTGCGGGTCGGGGTAGCGGTTGAACACCGCGGGGCCGGCGCTGCCCAGGCTGTTTTCGTTGGCGTCGAGCATTACCTGCGCCTGGCCCTGAAATTCGTCGCGGGCCGAGGAGTAAGGCTGCATGGCCCGGATGTTGGGCCGAATGAGATTTTCGAGGTTCATTCCTTTCAATGATCAGTTATCAATGAACAATGGGCAATGGCAGGAGTCGTAGACCCGGCCTGCTCATGGTTCATTGCTCATTAGTAATTGCCAATTGCCTGCAGGCGCAAAGTCACGGCGCGGGCGTGGGCGCGCAGGCCCTCGGCTTCGGCCAGGGTTTCGACCACGGGCCCGAGTCCGCGCAGGCCCTCGGCGCTGATGCGCTGGAAGGTGATTTTCTTCACGAACGAGTCGAGCGAGACGCCGCTGTAGCTGCGGGCGTAACCGTTGGTCGGTAGCGTGTGGTTGGTGCCCGAGGCGTAGTCGCCGGCGGCTTCGGGCGTGAGGTGACCCAGAAATACCGAGCCGGCGCTGGTTACGCCCACGGCCAGCTCTTCGGCGCGGGCCATGGCCAGAATCAGGTGCTCGGGCGCGTACTGGTTCGCGAAGAGCAGCATTTCCTCGGGGGTGCGCAGCAGCAGGGCCCGGCTTTCGCGCAGGGCCAGCCGGGCCACCTCGGCCCGCGGCAGCTCAGCTACCTGCCGCTCCACCTCCGCCACTACCGCGTCGAGCACTGCCACCGAGTTGGTCAGCAGCACCACCTGCGAGTCGGGACCGTGCTCGGCCTGGCTGAGCAGGTCGGCGGCCACGAAGGCGGGGTTGGCGGTTTCGTCGGCCATGACGAGCACTTCCGAGGGTCCCGCGGGCAGGTCGATGGCCACCCCGCGCAGGGCGGCCAGTTGCTTAGCGGCTGTCACGTAGCGGTTGCCGGGCCCGAAGATCTTGTCGACGGCGGGCACGCTCGCGGTGCCGCCAGCTAGGGCGGCCACGGCCTGGGCTCCACCGGCCTTCACGACGGTGGGAATGCCCAGCAGCTCGGCCGTGAACAGAATCACCGGGTTGACCGAGCCATCCCGCGCGGGCGGCGTGCACAGCACGATTTCGGGGCAGCCGGCCAGCCGGGCGGGCACGCCCAGCATGAGCAGGGTGCTGAACAGCGGAGCCGAGCCGCCGGGAATGTAGAGGCCCACGCGCTGCACCGGCACGGCGCGGCGCCAGCACTCCACGCCGGGCATGGTTTCGAGGCGCAGCTCGCTTTCGCGCTGGGCGGCGTGAAACTGCTCGATGTTCTGGCGGGCCTGCCGGATGGCGGCCTGCAGCTCGGCCGGCACCTGCGCGGCGGCGGCGGCCAGCTCCTGGGGCGTCACGCGCAGGTTGTCCAGGGCGGCGCCGTCCAGCTCGGCGGCGTAGTCGCGCAGGGCCTGGTCGCCGCGCTGGCGCACGTCGTCGAAAATCTGGCGCACCCGCGCTTCTACCTGCGGGTTGTCGGCCTGGGCGGGGCGCTGCTGCAGCGCCGGCCACTCGGCCGCGCCCGGGTATTGAATGACTTGCATGAGTTAGGGAATGTGGGGGAATGTGCTGCGCTTCACGCCGATGTGGGGAATGTGGGGCGCTTCGCGCTAATGTGCTGAGGTGGGCACAGATCCAGTTGCGTGGCTAAGCTCAGGGGCCAATCGGCCGAATGACATTAACCCATTCCCACATCGACACATTCCGCACATTCTCCACATCGGCGCGAAGCGCAGCACATTAAAAATCAGGAAATCATCTTCTCGATGGGCAGCACCAGGATGCCTTCGGCGCCGACGGCCTTGAGCCGGTCGGTGATGTGCCAGAAGTCGTCCTCGTTGACCACCGACTGCACCGACACCCAGCCGGCTTCGGCCAGCGGCGTGACGGTGGGCGACTTGATGCCCGGCAGCAGGGCCTTCACCGCGTCGAGGGCCGTGAGCGGGGCGTTCAGCAGGATGTACTTGTTGCGGCGGGCGCGGCGCACGGCCTGCATGCGGAAGCGCAGCTGGTCGAGCAGGTTCTGCTTGTCGGCCGAGAGCTGCTGGTTGGCAATGAGCACGGCCTCGGAGCGGAACACGGTTTCCACCTCGCGCAGGCCGTTGCCCAGCAAGGTCGAGCCCGACGAGACGATGTCGCAGATGGCATCGGCCAGGCCGATGCTCGGGGCAATTTCCACCGAGCCGCTGATGGTGTGCAGCTGGGCCTGCACGCCCTGGCCGGCCAGGTAGCTACCCAGCAGCTGCGGGTACGAGGTAGCAATGTTCTTGCCCTGCAAATCGGCGACCGAGGCGTAGGCGGCCCCGCGGGGCACGGCCAGCGAGAGGCGGCACTTGCTGAAGCCCAGGGCCTCGACTTCCAGCCCAGGCAGGCCGGCTTCCACCAGCACGTTCTGGCCCACAATGCCCAGGTCGGCCACGCCATCCTGCACGTAGCCGGGAATGTCGTCGTCGCGCAAAAACAGGATTTCGAGGGGGAAATTGGTGGCTTCGGATTTGAGCTTGAAGGTGCTGCTCAGAAAGCTAATGCCGCATTCGCGAATCAGCGAGAGGGAGTCCTCGCTCAGGCGACCGGACTTCTGGATGGCCAGACGAATCATGGAAAAGGGAAAACAACCAAGGAAACGAAACCGGCCCCGCGGGACGCCGGAAATCGTTGAATCATCATCAGGGTGCTGGCGCAACCGCGGCCGGAGCGGCGGTGTAAGCAAGTAACCAGCGGGGGCGACGCAGGTTCGGACCGTAGCCGAACGCCTATACGTAATTATTCCTCTCCCTAGGAGGAATGGTGGTGATGATGACCGGCATGCCCGTGCGCGGCGGCTCCTTGCGAAGCAACCGGCATCCAGGTAAAGCGCAACGAGGCGGCCGTGGGCATGGTCAGGGGTTGTTGTGGCGGCAAAGGTACACCCAGAACCGACTTTGCCAAACGAAACCCGACAAAAGCCCTCACATGATGATGTGGGATTAAACCGGGCGGGCTGCCGGCTGTCGTATCTTGGCACTTTCCGCGCAGGTTGCGTTGTTGGTCCTCTTACGTTCGCCTCTGCTTATGCCCCGTTTGTTTGCTTTCGTCGCCGGCCTGCTGCTGGCATGGTCCGGCGCCGCGGCCCAGGATTTTCCCCAGCCCCAGGCCAGTCCCAAAGCCAGCGTCAGCCAAACCATCGGCCTGACGCAGGTCACCGTCGATTACCACGCGCCCAACGTGAAGGGCCGCAAGGTGTGGGGCAACCTGGTGCCCTACGACCAAGTGTGGCGGGCCGGGGCCAACGAAAACACGCTCATCACCTTTTCCGACACCGTGCGCCTGGCCGGCCAGTTGGTGCCCGCGGGCAAGTACTCCCTGTTCGTGCTGCCCGCCGCCGACCACGAGTGGCAGCTGATTCTCAATAAGGTGACCACGCACTGGGGCGCCGAGGGCTACGACCCAAAAAATGACCTGTTGCGCGTGGCCGTGCTGCCCGAGTCGGCGCCCATGACCGAAACGCTGCGCTACTGGTTTTCGGACGTGCGCCCCGGCGCCGCCCGCCTCAACCTGGCCTGGGAAGAGCGCACCATCAGCGTGAACCTGCGCACCGACGTGCACACGCAGGTCGTGCGCGCCATCAAGCAGGCCGTCGGCAGCAAGCCCGGCAACGCCCAGCTGCTGGCGCAGGCCGCCGAATACCTGATCCAGAATCAGCTGGAAGCCGAGCTGGCCCTGCGCTACATCGATCAGGCCATTGCCCTCAACGACAGCTACGTCAACAACTGGCTCAAGGCCAAGCTGCTGGCCCAGAACCAGGATTACACCACCGCCGTGGCCTTTGCCCGCCGCGCCATCAAGCTGGGCGACAAGGACGACGAGTCGTTTAAAAACCAGCTGCCAAGCATGCGCGCCGTGCTCACCCAGTGGCAGGCCAAGGCGTACTGAACTGCAGCACAAAAGCACAACAGGCGCCTGCCGCGCCTGTTGTGTGGCGTATTTTGCCGCCCCTTCTTACCTATCCGGATTTGCTCCCGCGTTTTCGCACCCACATCTTTCCATGGAGGCTCTGCTAAGCCAGCTGGCAGCTATCTACCCTTTGTCGACGGCTTGCCAAAAGGCCATCAGCAACCAGATGCAGCCGGAGCACCTGCCCGCGCAGCATCACCTGCTGGTACCCGGACAGGTAGCTTCCCGCATTTATTTCCTGAAAACCGGGCTGGCGCGGGGCTACTACCTCAAAGACGGCCACGAAGTCAACGCCTGGTTTATGCGCGAGGGCGACTTTCTGATTGCCATCGTGAGCTTCCTGACCCGCACGCCGGCCGCCGACTACATTCAGCTACTGGAGGACAGCGTGCTGTGGTCCATCAGTCACGCCCAACTACAGGCCCTGTACCACGACTTCGTGGAGTTCAACGTGGTGGGGCGCATACTCACCGAACGCTACTACGTGCTCAGTGAGCAGCGTGCCCAGCAGCTGCGGCTGCAAAAAGGGCAGGCCCGCTACGAGCAGCTGCTGCGGGAATTTCCCGACGTGCTGCAGCGCGTACCGCTCAAATTCATTGCTTCTTACCTGGGCCTAACGCCCGAAACCATCAGTCGCATCCGTGCCCGTCGGGGGCTTCCTTTCCGAAATTGACAATTGTCAAGCGAGGCCCGGGGGTTGGGCGGCACTTTTGAGCCGTTTAACCAACCCCAACCTTTCTTGTCATGCTGACTCTGATCTTCCTCGCCTTCCTCGGCTGTTTTGGACTTGAACGCCTGCGTCCCGGCTGGCGCCTGCCCGTGGTACCCACCTGGCCCGCGCGGGTTCTGCTACTCAACGCGGTGCAGCTGTTGGTGGTGCTGTTGGCCGGCCTGAGCTGGGAAAAGTGGCTGTCGAGCTACTCAGTGTTGCACGTGTCGCAGCACCTGGGAGCGGTGGCCGCTGGCCTGTTGGCGTACTGCGCGGCCACGTTCATCTTTTATTGGTGGCACCGTTGGCGCCACCGCGTAGATTTCCTCTGGCGGCACTTCCACCAGATTCACCACAGTCCGCAGCGGCTGGAGGTCATCACGTCGTTCTACAAGCACCCCGTGGAGATGGTCGTCAACTCCATCATTGGCAGCCTGTTGGTGTTTACGCTACTGGGCCTGAGTCCCGCGGCGGCGGGAGTATATACCCTGTGCACCGCCTTGGGCGAGTTTTTCTACCATACCAACGTGCGTACGCCGCAATGGGTGGGCTATATCTTCCAACGGCCCGAAATGCACCGCATTCACCACGAATACGAGCAGCACCAGTACAACTACGGCGACATCGTGTGGTGGGACATGCTCTTTGGCACCTACCGCAACCCGCGCGAGTTCCGCGCCACCTGCGGCTTCGACAGCGCCAAGGAACAGCGCCTGCTCGACATGCTACGCTTCCGCGACGTGCACCGCGAATGAACCAGCAAAGCGCCCCCTCTGCCGCAAAGGCAACGGGGGCGCTTCGGGATGTTACCCTCGCAATCCCGCCCTACCCTAAAACCTGGCAATCAGGCGCAGGTTGATGACACGCTGCGAGAGGTAGTTGGGCACGGCGTAGGTTAGCCCGTTCAAGTCCTGCACGTAGCTGTAGCCGGCCACGTTGTTGGCCGCCAGCACGTTGAGCACTTCCAGGCCCAGCCACAAGCTTTCGTACTGGTAGAACTTGCGCTGCTCGGAGCGGCTGCGCTCGTTGAGCACCTTGCTCACGCCCAGGTCCACGCGCTTGTAGCTGCGGGTGAGCTTGGTGGTGCCGCGCTGCTCGGGCACCCCCGGCGGGCTGAAGGGCAGGCCGGTGCCGAACACAAAGTTCACGTAGCCCCGCACCGAGGGGTTGTCGGGCAAATGGTCCTGGAAGTAAATGCCCAGGTTCAGGCGCTGGTCGGTGGGCCGGCGGATGTAGCCCTGCTCCTTTTTGCCCACGGCCTGCCCGTTGCTGAACACGGTGATGGAGTCGCCCTCCAGATTTTCGCGTGTGGTGAGTACGCCCAGGCTAAACCAGGACTCGGCGCCGGGTACGAACTCCCCACTCACGCGCGCATCGAGGCCGGCGGCGTAGGCCGTAGCCAGGTTGCGGGCAAAGTAGCGCAGGCGCACGTTGTCCACGTCGTAGGGCACCACGTCGGTGAGGTACTTGAAGTACAGCTCGCCGGTGAACTGAAACGGCCGCCCCCACTGCTTGAAGCGGTATTCGGTGCCGGTAATCAGGTGCAGGGAGCGTTGGGCGCGCAGCTCCCGGTTGAGGCGCCCCTGCTGGTCGCGCAGCTCGCGGTAGAACGGCGGCTGGTAGTAAAGCCCCGCTGCGGCTTTGTACGAAAGGCTGGGCTTGCGGCGCGAGGTAGCCGCGTACTGCACCCGCGGACTGGCCACCAGCTGCCCGTTCACCGACCAGTAGTGCAGGCGCACGCCGTAGGTGAGCGAGCGAAGCGAATCGGGGCGCCAGGTGTGCTGGGCGTAGCCCTGGTAGCGCTGCGAGGCCAGATCCAGGTCGGTAACCAGGCGGGTCCGGCGGCGCTCGGGCACGAAGTCGGCCGAGTCGACGAAGGCATACTCGTTGAGCTTATCGGCAATGCTTTCGACACCGGCTTTCAGGCCCCAGCGCAGCGTGTGGCGCGAACCGGCCGCGTAGCTGCCGCGGGCTTCCACGTTGCCGATGCGGGCCAGCAGCTTGTTGCGCGAGTGGTCGAAGCGCGAGCCCACGTTCCGCTCGCGCACGGCCTGGTTGAAGTCGGGGGAGTTGGGGTCGCGGTTGATGTCGGCAAAGCGGTAGGCGGCCTCAATGTCGCGCAGCTCCAGCTCGCGCGAGAGCAGCCCGCTCACGATAACCTCGCCGCTGAGCCGCGGTGAGAAGTGGTGCGTCAGGTTCAGCCCGCCCTGGTAAGTGTCATACTGCATCTGCTCGCGGCCCTCGTAGCCGATGAACAGCCGCGTGAACTGGTTCAGGCCCGAGCTGAAGGTAGCCTGCCCCGACACCGGCGCGAAGCGGTAGTTGTTGTGGGCAATGGTGGCCAGCAGCCCCAGCGTGGTGCGCTGCTGGTCCTGCTCGGGCCCCAGGGCGGCCGTTACGTAGGCCTGGCCATCGAGGTAAGTGGGGTCGTAGGCGCCCTGGTTCTGGCGCAAGGAGCGCAACACGTATTGAGCATTCTTGTAGCGCACCCCGGCCAGGTAGCTCAGGCGGCCCGACTTGGACACGTCTTCGAAGTGCGCCGCGCCGCCCACCAAACTGGCCGTGGCCGAATACGCCCGCCGCCGGGGCTGCTTGTAGTCCACCGTCAGCACCGAGGCCAGCCGGTCGCCGTAGCGGGGCTGCCAGCCGCCCGAGGCAAACTGCACGCTCTGCACCAGGTCGGGGTTGACGAAGCTCAGGCCCTCCTGCTGGGCCGCCGTCACCAGAAACGGCCGGTACACCTCGATGCCGTTCACGTACACCAGGTTCTCGTCGTAGTTGCCGCCGCGCACCGAGTAGGTACTGGTCAGCTCGTTGGTCGACTGCACCCCGGGCAGGGTTTTCAGGATGGCGTTGAAGTCGCCGAAAGTCGAGGGAATTTCCTTGGCCGCGCGCGGGTCGAGCTGGGTGATGCTGACCTGCTCGCGGGTATCGTCCTGGCGCTGGCCACGCACGGTCACGTCGCTGAGGCTGCGCGCGTCGGTTTGCAGGCTAAAGCTCAGCTCGGCCCCGCCCGCGAGCTGGGCGGCCGACAGTGGGCGGCGCTGGGTGGCGTAGCCCAGGCGGCGCACCACCAGCACGGCCGGCTGGCCCGGCTCCAGGCGCGGCAGGCGCAGCCGGAAGCGGCCGTCTTCATCGGTGCTGGTGCCGCCGGGCTGGCCTTCCAGCGCCACCGACACCTGCTCCAGGGCTCGGCCGGCGGCGTCGCGCACGGTGCCGCGCAGCTCGGCCCGCACCGGCGCGGCGGGCTGCTGGGCCCAGGCTGCCGAAGCAGCGCCCACTCCAATCGGCACGCACAACAAGGAGCGCAGCACCAGCGTGGGCAGCAGCGCGGAACGGAAAACGGGCATTAGTGCTCGGCGGTAGCGGCGGAAAGGATGGCCCGCAAATCGGCCAGGGTGGCCACGGGGTCGGGTGACTTAAACACGAAGTTGCCGGCCACCAGCACGTCGGCGCCGGCTTCCACCAGCGGTAGGGCGTTGTCCTGGTTCACGCCGCCGTCTACTTCGATGAGGGCATCGGAGCCGGCATCTACCAGCAGCTCCTTCAGCTCGGCCACCTTGCGCAGGGTGTTCGGAATAAAGGCCTGCCCGCCGAAGCCGGGGTTGACTGACATCACGCACACCAGGTCGAGGTCGGCGGCAATGTCCTGCAGCACCCAGGCGGGCGTGTGCGGGTTCAGGGCCACGCCGGCGCGGCAGCCCAGCTTCTTGATTTGCTGAATGACGCGGTGCAGGTGGGTGCAGGCCTCGTAGTGCACCGTGATGTTGGCCGCGCCCGCGTCGCGGAAGGCCTCCAGGTAGTGCTGCGGCTCTTCGATCATCAAATGCACGTCGAGCGGCTGGGCGGCGTGGCGCTTGATGGCCTCGAGCACCGGCAGCCCGAACGAGATGTTGGGCACGAAGCGGCCGTCCATGATGTCGCAGTGCAGCCAGTCGGCGGCGCTGCCGGCCAGGCGCTCAGCCTCGGCTTGCAGGTTGGCGAAATCAGCGGCCAGCATCGACGGGGCCAGCAAGGGGGCAATACGGCGGGTGGAGTTCATGCCGGCAAAGGTAGCAACGGGCAGTGAGGTGGCACGATACCATAGGACAGGCGGTGACCGGCCCGGTTGGCCGCCTCCGGCCCCGGGCGCGCGCCTACTCCGACTTGCGCCAGGGCTGCCAGTCCAGCTCGCCGCTGTCCTTGCGGCGCAGAAATACGGTCTGGTCGTCGCGCTGCAGCTTGCCGAAGGTCACGTCGGCGCGGCAATCCAGGCACTTCACCGAGGTGTACTTGAACTTGTCCTGGGCCACGCGCGAGGTCAGGTCCAGGTTGTCGGAGCCGCAGATACCGCAGGCAGGCACGTCGGGAAAGCTCAGCCGGTCGTACTCGGCCACTACCTCGTGAAAGGAGCTGCCCTGCACGGTAAAGTGAAACTGCCGCCGCCCCAGGCGCTTGGAAATCATCAACTGCAACATAATTCAGAACGCAAAAAGGATAAATGCGGCCGACGGGCGCCGGCTGCCTGGCTGAACGAACCCGGCGCCCGGGCATTGCCCGCTGCCCGGAATTCAACCTAAAAAACCACTTACTGCTGCACGAAGCGCAGCGTGCGGGCCTTGCCGCCGCCGCCGGGCTCCACGGTGCACACGTACAGGCCGGCGCGCAGCGGCCCGGGGTGCAGCGCCACCTGCCGCGCCGCGCTGGCGGCCAGGGTCTGCTCGGCCACGCGCGCGCCGCGCCCGTCGTAAATCGTTACGCGTAGCACCTGATTGTTCAATTCCGGCGGCAAGCTCAAAAACAGCTCCCGCCCGGCAGGGTTGGGAAAGATGTGCAGGGCGCCCACGGCTTCCTCGGCGGGGCCGGCCAGCACCAGGGCCTGGGCCCGCACCGCGTCGGGAATGCCGTAGCCGAGCTGGTTGTTGGGGCTGTTGGCCAGGGAGCCGCTGCGCTGCAGCAGCTGAATCACCTGCTGAGCCGTGAGCGTGGGCCGGGCCTGCCAGAACGCGGCCGCCATGCCGGCCAGCACCGGGCAGGCGTAGGAAGTGCCGTTGCCGCGGCTCACGCTGCCGGTGGTCGTCACGTAGGACGCCAGCAAGCCCTGGGCCGCGAGGTTGGGCTTGATGCGCCCGTCGGCGGTGGGCCCCACCGAGCTGAAGCCGGCGCGCACGCCCAGGGAATCGACGGCGCCCACGGCCAGCACCGAGTCGGCGTCGGCCGGTGCGCCGATGTAGCGCCAGGAGTTGCCGCCATCGTTGCCGGCGGAGTTGAGCACCAGAATGCCCACCCGGGCGGCCACGGTGGCGGCGCGGCTGGCCAGGGCCGTGCGCCCGTTCATTTCGGCGTAGGTGTGGCTGGGCGAGGGAAAGTCGAAGGTCGTATAGCCCAGCGAGGAGCTGATGATGTCGACCCCGGCCGAGTCGGCGTACTCGGCGGCGATAAGCCAGTTGGCTTCCTCCACGGGGTGCTCCGAGCCCACGTCCTCGGTCAGCAGCAGGTGGTAGCTGGCCTTGGGCGCGGTACCGATGTAGGTGCCGCTGAGGTTGCCGGCCATGCAGGAGAGCGTAAAGGTGCCGTGGCTGTTTTTCTCGAACACCCCGCGGTCCTGGTCCACGAAGTCGAAGGTGCTCAGCAGCCGGCCCTCGTTGCGCAGCGAGGCAAAGGGCGCGGCCTGGTCGACCCCGGGAAAGCCCGCGTCGAAAACGGCAATGTGCATGCCCTCGCCGCGGAAACCGGCCTGGTGCAGGGCCACGGCCCCGATCATATCGGCCTGCCAGAACGCCTCACCGTAGCTGGGGTCGCGGGTGCTGCGCCGGGCCTCGGCGGCGGCCGGGCGGGTGGCGGGGCCGGGCTGCGCCCGCCCGGGCGGGCGGGCCGGGGCGCGGTTCAGCGTTTGGGCCGACAGCACGAAGGGCAGGGTTTGCAGCCGGGCCAGCGCCGCCGAGTCGCACTCGACCACGGCGGCGTTGAACCAACGTGAGCTGTAGCGGTACTGCACGCCCGCGGTGGCCTTCACCTGCGCCACGTAGCCCGGCGACACCGGCAAGTCGCGCGGGAGCACGGCAATGCCCTGGCGCGTGCGCCGCTGCACGGCCCGCGCCGAGAGGAAAGCCTGCGGCTGCGCCACGCTGAAAGGCGTGCCGACCTTGTCGCGGAAGTATACCAGGTGGCGGCGCACGGTGCTTTCGGGCGGCGGGGGCGTGGGCGCGGCTTCAGCGGCGGGCAGCAAAGTAGTCAGCAGGACTCCGAGGAAAAACGGGCGCATGGGCTCGGCAGCAGGATAAAGGGTTGGCATCGACAAGATACGGTTTTGGCTGCGGGAGCAAACACCCCGCCCCGCTCCAATTCAACCACCCGGCCTGCAGAAGAATTTCTTTCCTTTGCTCCAAGCAAAACGCCGGGAAGCTCCCAGCAGGACTTCCCGGCGCAAAGCACGAGGCTCGGTTAGTTATTGGCCTTTCTCGATCAGTCGCTCGCGCAGCTCCTCCCCCACGATGACGTAGTTGGTGCCCACGGCGCAGGCCGGCACCTCAATGCCCTGGCAGTAGTTAAGCACCCGCTTTTCGCGGTAAATCGGGCCCACGCCCTGGGCAAAGATCTGCCGCTGGCTGCGCCGGTAAAACAGCGTGTCGGGGCTGGGGTCGACGGTAGTGACGGTGCGCGGGTAGGTCTGGCCAGCGACGGTGGCCGGCTGGCCCACGGCGCGGTAGTAGCGGTTTTTGGCCACGATGGTGTCGCGGTCGTTGTAGGCGTTCTTGTTCCACTCGGCGCCCTCTTTCACCGGGTACACCAGCTCCAGGATGCGGCGGTTGTTGCGCGACACGGCCACGCCGGTGGGCAGCACCGTCACAGTCAGCACGCTGTCGTCCTGCCAGGCATCGGCGGCGGTGGGGCGCTGCGAGCGAACCAGGCGGTAGGTGAGTTGCCCGGTGGCGTCCTGGTAGCTTTCCACTACCCGCTCGCGGCGCTGCGAGCGGGTGACGGTGGGCACGTTGTTGGCCCAGCGCGCCACTTCCACCTCGTATACCCAGTAGGCGCCCACGGCCAGCGGGTAGTAGCCGGCCTCGCCGGGCTCGGGCTTCACCGTTTCGGTGCGGCAGCCGCCCACAGCCAGCAGCAGGCCCGCCGCCAGGGCGGCCGCCGCGCGGCGCCGGGGGAGAAAAGCAGAAAGCGACATCATGCGGGCAGAAGAAAGTAGGCTCAGGAAACCGGCAGTACGGGCAGCGGCCGGGGCACGTTCAGCTCAGCCGGGCTGCGCTCGATCCAGCCGCCGCCCAGCACGTCCTGCCCGTCGTAGAACACGGCCGCCTGGCCGGGGGCAATGGCGTGCACAGGCTCGGGGAAATAAACGTACACTTTTCCGTCTTTTTCCTCCAAAAACGAGGGCGCGCCCGCGTGGTTGTAGCGCACCTTGGTGGTGGCCGGCACCAGCCCACGGCCTGCCAACGAAGCGAACTTGCCGTGGTTGACGCGGCCCACCACGGTGGCAGTGCGGGCCAGCTCGTCGAGGTTGCCCAGCACGACTTCGTTGGTTTCGGGGCGGATTTCCACCACGTAGGCCGGGTAGCCCAGGGTTACGCCCAGGCCCTTGCGCTGCCCGATGGTGTAGAACGGGTAGCCCTCGTGGCGCCCCACCTCGGTACCATCAGTAAGCACGAAGCGGCCACCGGCCACGCGCTCCTCCAAGCCTTCCACGCGCCGCTTCAGGAAGCCGCGGTAGTCGTTGTCGGGAATAAAGCAGATTTCGTAGCTCTCGGGCTTGTTGAGCAGCTCGGTGAAGCCGCGCTGGCGGGCCTGCTCGCGGATTTCCGACTTGCGCAGCTCGCCCAGCGGGAAAATCGTGCGGGCCAGGCTTTCCTGCGACACGCCCCAGAGGGCGTACGACTGGTCTTTGCTTTCGTCGAGGCCCTTGCTGATGACGCAGCGGCCGTTTTCGTGGCGCACTTGGGCGTAGTGGCCGGTGGCAATGAACTGGCAGCCGAGCTGGTCGGCGCGGCGCAGCAGCGCATCCCACTTGATGTGGGTGTTGCAGAGCACGCAGGGATTGGGCGTGCGCCCGGCCAGGTAGCCGTCCACGAAGTCGTCGATGACGTGGCCGCCGAACTCCTGGCGAATGTCGATGATGTAGTGCGGGAAGCCCAGCTGCACGGCCACCTGGCGGGCGTCGTTGATCGAGTCGAGCGAGCAGCAGCCGGTTTCCTTCTTCGAGCCGCCGGCCGAGGCGTAGTCCCAGGTTTTCATGGTCATGCCGACCACTTCGTAGCCGGCTTCGTGCAGCAGCACGGCCGCAACGGAGGAATCGATGCCGCCGCTCATGGCGACGAGGACGCGCCCTTTGGACGGCGTCGGGGTGGTTTCTGGAGTCATAGGATGGCGCCCGGGAGGTCAAAGTTCCCGGCCGAAGCGGCAAAGGTAACACGCTTCGGCCGGGTTGGGTTTCCTACCTTTGGCTCAGCGTGACACGAAACAGGTGACACGTGACAGGTTGTTTGTTGCGCCCTGTCACCTGTGACGTGTTACCTGTCACCTGTTACGTGTTACCCACCACGGGTCACCTATCACCTGTTACCCCGTTTCCCTTGGCCCTGCTTCTTCCCGTCATCGTTCGCGGCATCAACAACCTCTCGGACGCGCGCTACTGCGCCGGCATGGGTGCCGAATACCTCACCTTCCGCCTCGACCCCGGTTTGCCCGGCGCCGTCACGCCCGAGCTGGTGCAGGAGCTCAGCAGCTGGATTGCCGGCGTGCACCTCATCGGCGAGTTCGGCGAGCTGCCCGCCGAGCAAATCAACGCCCTGGCCAGCCGCTGCGGCCTCCACTCGGTGCTGCTGCACCGCATGCGCCGGTCCGAGGAAATGGCCGAGCTGGCCTTGCCGGCCCTGTCGCTGGTTGCCTGGATTCCCGACATGCTGCCCGAGGACGTGGACAACCGATTCCGCTCCCTGGCGCACTTCGCGGGCCTGGTCTTTCCCGAGCCGCCCGCCCAGCCCCTCACCGACTTTCAGCTGGCCCACCTCAGCGAGCAGGCCCGCGCCTACCCCATCTGGCTGGCCCCCAGTTTCGCCCCGGACTCGCTGCGCAGCCTCATCGAGCGCGTGCACCCGGCCGGGCTGGTGCTCGAGGGCGGCGACGAAATCCGCCCCGGCGTGCGCGACTTTACCGAGCTGGAAGCCATTTTCGAGCTGCTCGAAGACGAGGAGTAGCCGGCTCAGGCCATTACGGCCGTCAGCGAATAAAACGGCGCCGTAAGCTCCTGCGGCCCGGTGCAGCGCAGGCTGTGCCGGGCCGTTTCGGCGTCCAGCTCGCGGGCAAACAACCGCCAGGCCACGGTGCCATCCAGCTCGATGCGGGCCGCCGGCGCGGCTACCGCCGGCCCTAGTTCCCAGCCCGGGGCGCCCCGGTGCAAAAACCACTGACCGGCGCCCGGCCCGGTTATTACCAGCTGCAGCACCGTGCCCTCGGGCGCGGCTACCGCGCGGTAGTGGTGCGGCAGGGCGCGCAGGGAGGTTTCCAGGTAGGGCTGGTACAGCTCGGGGGCCAGCAGCGCCGCTTCGCCGCGGCCCACGGCCTGGCGAATCTGCTGCTGGTGGTGCCACTTCTCGGTGTACTCCCGCGCCACGTGAAACCAGTTCGGCGACTCGGCCTCGCCGGCCCAGGCCACGGCAAACGCCGCCGG
This sequence comes from Hymenobacter sp. B81, assembly GCF_044628455.1. Lineage (NCBI taxonomy): Bacteria > Pseudomonadati > Bacteroidota > Cytophagia > Cytophagales > Hymenobacteraceae > Hymenobacter > Hymenobacter sp. B81. Next base: position 928,483 of record NZ_JBIYZW010000001.1, read on the forward strand.
CGCCCCGGGGTCGAGGGTGTGCAGAAAGGCGCAGTACTCGCGGCCACTCTGCTCCAGCAGGCCCAGCACCACGGCCGGGCTCAGCCGCCGCGTCGCCCGAATCCAGTCCGCGTTCAGCTCGTTGAGAAAAGCCACCAGCCCGGCGTGGGTCGACACGTCGCCCGCGGGAGCCACGCCGAAGTGCCCGTCGCGCAGCATGGACAACGTGCGCAGGTTACCGTCGAGCAGGTGCAGGGCCACGTCCATCACCCGCCAGCGCGGGGCCAGGGTGGGCCGTTCCCATTCCTCGGGGCTCAGACCGCGCAGGAAGCGCAGCAGCAGCTCATCCAGTACCGGAAACAGTGTCAGGGTATCGATGGGAGGCTTCATGGGTTTTATGGGGTGTCAGGCTTCGGGTGACAGGTGACAGGTAAAACGTACGCCCGAACCGGCGGGCGCGATTTTCTAGCTGTTGCGCATGGCCTTCTAGTTGACTTGTGCGGGCTTCTAGCAGTTCGGTATGGGTGTCTAGTTGTTCCGTGTGGGTGTCTAGCAGAAGCGTGTGCCCTTCTAGCAGAGGCGCGCGAGCGGCCGCGGCATCCGGCAGCCCAGCTGCCCCGCTCCCGGTGGCCTCATCACCTTATACCACCTCAAAACGAGAAGTGCAGGTACTTGATGGGTACGCCCAGGGCGCGGTATTTCCGCTCGTAGGTGGTCTGGATGTCGTAGGCGTGGGGCAGCAGGCCGGTGGTTTGGTACAGGTCCTTGGTGAAGACCAGGTTCGGGGCCTGCCGCTCCTGCAGCAGCTCCAGGGTGTAGTCGAACAGCAGCTCGGAGTCGGTTTTGAGGTGCACCAGGCCGCCGGGGCGCAGAATCTGGCGGTACAGCTCCTGGAAGCGCGGGGCCGTGAGGCGGCGCTTGGTGTCGCCCAGGCGCGGGCGCGGGTCGGGGAAGGTTATCCAGATTTCGTCCAGCTCGCCGGGGCCGAAGTGCTCGAGCAGCTTTTCGGCCTGCATGCGCAGAAAGCCCACGTTGGTGAGGCCCTTTTCCTCGGCCAGCCGGCTGCCGCGGTACATCCGCTCCCCTTTGATGTCGAGGCCCAGGAAGTTGCGTTCGGGGTAGCGCTCGGCCATGCCCACGGTGTATTCGCCCTTGCCGCAGCCGATTTCCAGGGTGATGGGGTGGTCATTCTTGAAAAAATCGGCCTGCCAGCGGCCGCGCAGGGCCCCGAAGGTGTCCTTGCCGGGCTCTACAATGTCGGCCCGCTGGGCATTTTCGGCGAAGCGCTTGAGCTTGATTCGACCCATATAGGGAAATTGTGCTGATGTGGGGAAATGGGCTGATGGGCCAATGCCAATCAACCGGTATGCGCCGTGTAGCGCGAATGGTTCTGGTTGTCTTGCCAGGCCGGCTACACCTGCTCCGCGTCGTGGTCGTACAGGTCGGGCACTTCGGCCACCACGAAGGTGCTGCCGCCCACGAACACCACGTCCTCCGGCCCGGCGGCGGCGCGGGCGGCGACCAGGGCCTCGGCTACGCTGGAGTAGGCCATGCCTTGCAGACCAGCGGCCAAAGCCTGCGCGGCCAGCTCTTCGGCCGGCAGGGCCCGCGGAATGTTGGCCTGGCAAAAGTAGTAGGTGGCCTGGGGCGGCAGCAAACCCAGCACCGGGCCCGGGTTCTTGTCGTTGACCACGCCCAGCACCATATGCAGCTGCCGGTGCGGTACCCGCGCCAGCTGGGCCAGCACCAGCCGGATGCCCGCCTCGTTGTGGCCCGTGTCGCACACCACCAGCGGGCGGCGGCCGATGATCTGCCAGCGCCCGCGCAGCCCGGTGAGCTGCTGCACCGCGCGCAGGCCCGTGCGCAGGTGCTCGTCGCTGATGACCAGGCCCTGGCGGCGCAGCTCTTCCACCACCGCCAGCACCCCGGGCAGGTTCAGCCGCTGGTAATCGCCTACCAGGCCCAGCTCCACCTCGTCGAGCCAGAGCTGACCGTTGCGCCACAGGCGCAGGTGCTGGCTGGCCGCCGCGGGCGCGTCGCGCAGCAGCTCGGCGCGGTAGTGGTCGGCGGCAAAGCGCAGCGGTGCCCCTACCCGAGCGGCCGTTTCCTCGAACACCGCCGCTACCTCCGGCTGCCGCTGGCTGATGACGGCCGGCACGCCGGGCTTGATGATGCCGGCTTTTTCGGCGGCAATCAAGGTCAGCGTGTCGCCCAGAATGGCCTGGTGGTCGTAGCTGATGTTGGTGATGAGCGACACCAGCGGAGTGATGATGTTGGTGGAGTCGAGGCGGCCGCCCAGGCCCACCTCCACCACGGCCACGTCTACTTGCTCGGCGGCAAAATAGTCGTAGGCCAGGGCCACGCACATCTCGAAGAAGGATGGCCGCACCTGCTCAAACAGTTCGCGCCAACGGGCCACCCACTGCACCAGGTACTCGGGCGTCAGCTCCTGGCCGTTGAGGCGGATGCGCTCGGTGAACTCGCGCAGGTGCGGCGAGGTGTAGAGGCCGGTGCGGTAGCCAGCGGCCTGCAGCACGGCGGCCAGCAGGTGCGAGCTGCTGCCCTTGCCGTTGGTGCCCGCCACGTGCACGGCCCTTAGTCCCCGCTCGGGGTTTCCCATGGCCGCCACCAGCTGCTGCACGCCCACCAGCCCGTCCTTGAAGCCGGCCGCGCCCACCCGCTGAAACATCGGCAGCTGGCCGTAGAGAAAGTCAAGGGTTTCCTGGTAAGTCATGGCGGCGGGCTGATGCGGGTGCAAAAAAACGCCGCCGGCCGGAGAAATCCGACCGGCGGCGCCAAATAGCTGAAGCGAAGCGGGGCTTACTCCACGCGGAAGCGGTAGGTGTAGAAGCCCGTGGCCCCGCCCGTGCCGCCCTTCACGCGGCGAAAAGTGGCCTTGTTGCTTACCGCGTCGATGCAGGCCTGCACCTGCCGGGCCGACATGTTGCTGGTGACCTTGGTCACGGCCACGATTTCGCCGTCCTCGTCGATCTTGATTTTCAGGCGCACGTAGCCGCCTTCGTTGTCGAGGGCCTCCACGCGCGGGGTATTCTCGAAGGCCCAGCCGCTGTTGCCGAACCCGTCGCCCATGCCGTCGCCGCCGCCCGAGCCGCCGCCGCTGCCGGGCGAGCCATACAGGGCCCGCCCGTCGAGGGTGCCTTCGGGGCTGCCCTGGTCGCCCACGGTGCCGGGCTTGTCGCCGTTGTTGTTGCCCGAGGGCGAGTTGCTGCTGCCGCTGGCGCCGTTGCCGCCGGCATTGGCCGCCGCCCCGCGGGGCGTAAACACGGCCCGGCGGTCAACCTTGGGCTTCTCGGGCTCGGGCTTGGGCTCCTCGCGCGGCTTCTCCACGGGGCGCTCGGCGGGCTTTTCCACCGGCGGAATCTTCACGTCGTTTTCCTCGGCTTCGCTGGTGATGATGCGCTCCTCGGCGGGCTGCTCGGCCACCGGCGGCGTGCGCACGGCGGGCTGGGGCTCGGGGTCGGGCTGCTGGGCGGGCGGGCGCGAGTCTTCGCGGTTGGGCGAGTCGTTGGCCGGAGCCGTGGTCTGGATGTCGCCCGAGCCGGCGTCGTCGAGGCCGTAGTTCAGCTCCACCCCGCCCCCGCTGTTGAGCACGATGTCGTCGGGCGGGTTTTTAAAGACAATCAGCAGAAACGCCAGGGCCAGCAGCCCGTGCACCACGAGCGTGCCGATGAGGGCCTCGCGGCGGTGCTCTTCGCGAAATTCAACGGCCATGAGAAGGGAAATTTAGTAGGTGGTATTAGGTAGTTGGTATTGGGTAGTTGGAGGTAGTAGCTGGCCGGGAAAGCCTGCGGTGCAGGCCGGCACAAATCCTACTACCTGGTACCTGTTTCCAACTACCAGCTTAAACAACGCGCCCCGGTGCGACTGGGGTTCAGCGCATCGGGGCAAGTTCGGGGCCAGCTGGAAAAATCGCCTAGCCCTGGCCCGAGGCCTGCTCAGCGGCGGTGGCCATGACCATCTTGATTTTAAGGCGGTTGCCGATTTCCAGGATGTCCACCAGCTTCTGCACGTTCAGCGACTTGTCGACGCGCAGCACCACGGTGGTTTCCTCGGAGCCCTGAATGCGCTGGCGCAGGGCTTCTTCCAGCCCGCCGGGGGCCAGGGGCTGGCGGTCGAGGAAGTACGAGCCATCGGCCGTGACCGAGACGTTGATGGTCTGCTTCATGACGGCCTTGCCCGAGCGGGCGTTGGGCAGCAGCAGCTTAATCACGTTGGGGTTGACCATGGTCGACACGATCAAAAAGAACAACATCAGGAAGAACATGATGTCGTTCATCGAGCTGGTCTCGACGTGCGAGGAAAGCTTACGACGGCGGCTAAGGTCCATTGTCAGTTGCCAGTTGCCGGTTGCGAGTTGTCAGGCAGTTCTAAAACGAACGGACAATTCGCAACCGGCACCTGATTAGTTGTCCTGAAGAATATCCATGAACTCGATGGCCGAGTTTTCCATGCGGAACACCAGGCGCTCCACCATCAGGGTCAGGCCGTGGTAGCCCATGTGGGCGATGATGCCCACGATCAGGCCGGCGGCCGAGGTTACCATCTTGGTGTACAGACCACCCGAAATCTGGGCAATGCCGAAGTCGCCGGTGGTGCTGATGGCGTAGAAGATCTTGATTACGCCGATGATGGTACCCACGAAACCCAGCATGGGCGCGATGCCAGCCACGATGCCCAGCACGCTGATGTTCTTTTCGAGGCGGGCAATTTCCACTTTGCCCACGTTCTCCACCGACGTTTCGATGTCTTTGAGGGGAATGCCGATGCGGCGGATGCCCTTCTCAATCATGCGGGCCAGCGGCGAGGCCGTCTGGGCGCACACCATCTTGGCGCCCTGCAGGTCGCCCTTCACCATCAGGTTCCGGATCTGGCCCATGAAGCCCTCGGGCAGCGCGGCGGCCTTGCGGATGGTGATGTAGCGCTCGATGATGATGTAGATGGAGAGCAGCGAGAGCAGCAGAATCGGAATCATGATCCAGCCCCCTTGCAGGACCAGGTCGATGACGGAAAGCGAATCGGGCTGGGCGGCGGGCGCCGCGGCAGCGGCGGCCTCGGGGTTGGTGGCGGAGTCGGCGGCAGCGGTGGTTATCTGCAGCAGAAAGGGTGCAATCATGCTAATAGTTGTAGACCAAAATGTCGGAGCCGTATTGCTTGCGCAGAGCGGGCAGGCTCTGCTGCGCCTGAGCCGGGGTGGCGAAATCGGCTACGGCGAGACGGAAATGGCGGGTGCCTTTTACTAAGCGGCTGCCCCGGCGCGGCAGCAGCACCACCGCAGCCTTGCCCTTGCGGGCCAGGTTCTGGCGGGCCTGCTCCACGGTTTTCCACGACTGGAAGGCGCCGGTAACCACGTAGAAACGATTGGTGACGCCCGAAATGGTGGTGGCCGTGCGCGTGGCGGCCGGCGTTGCCGCTACTGACGAAGCGGGCTTGACGAAGGTTGCAGGGGCGGGCGCGTTGGCCGCGGGTGCGGCCGTCACGGCTTTTCTGGTGGCCTCGGCCACGGCTTCGGTCGGCAGCTCGGCGGGCTTGGCTATTGCAGGCTGCTCCTCGGGGGTGCCGTCGGGGCGAAAGGGCTCGGCAAAGTCGCCCCCGGCCAGGTTGGCTGCCTGGGTGCGCTTGGGCGCCGGCGCCGACTTATCGAACACGCTCAGGCGCCACTCCTGCGGCACGTAGTCGGTCATCACCAGAAACTGGTACTGGGCCGAAATCAGCATGGTGGCGGCCACGGCGTAGAACACGCGGCGCAGGCTGCGGCTGCGGCGGGCGCCGCCCAGCTGCGGTACGGGCAGCTCGCGGCTCCGCTCCCGGGCCAGCAGGGCATCGGTGGCGCGCACCGGGCGCGAGGTCAGCTCGGGCAGGCCGTAGCTGGCGGGCAGCAGGTTGGCCGCGCCGGTGAACTCGAAGTCGAGGCCGCGGCCGGCCACCCGCCGGAAAATGCCGATGCCGGGCAGCTCGGTGCGCTGCTGGCTGTCGAGCTCCTGCTGCAGGTGGGCCACCGCGTCGCGCACCTGCTGGCGGGCCTGCCCGGCCGTGAGGCCCTGGCTGCGGCTCAGCGCGTCCACAAGCAGGCCGTCGTTGCGGGTCAGCGACTGGTTGAAGGCCACGCGCTTGGCCGGCGGCGCCAGGGTATGCCGCACCGGGTGCAGGCGGGCCGGCTCGTAGTCGGCAATCAGCCCCCCAAAATCCGGGATGATGACGCAGTCATGGTCGCGCAGCAGGCGCTGCAGGTGGTCGGATAGCTGCATTGATTTTCGGTGACAGGTAACACGGGACAAGTGACCGGCAACAGGTGGTGGGTAGTCGGGCTTCGGCAGGGGCAACTTGGGTTGCCCAGGCTTTCGGCGGCTTACGCACCACTTGTTACCGGTCACTTGTTACGTATCACTCAGGAAGTTAAAACTGGTAGCCGACGCCGGCCAGTACGTTGATGCCCTTCACCGGATAGTTCAGGAATCGTTCATACTTCCGCCCCAGCAGATTGTTGCCCAAAACAAAGAACGACAAGTTTTCCGAAAAGCGGTAATCGGCCCGCAGGTTCAGGTCCACCACGGCGTCGGTGGCCTTGAGCTGCTCGCGGAACTGCGGGGTAACCACGCCCACGGGGTAGCGCACCGAACCGTAGCTTGAGCTGAGCCCGTACAACTCGCCACCCAGCAGCAGCTTATCGTACATGTTGTAGGAGGCAAAGAACACGCCCTGGAAGTTGGGCCGGTGAAAGGGCTCGGCCAGGGTTTTCACGTTGTAGCCGTTGTAGTCGACCTTGGTGCCCACGCGCAGCTTTTCGGCCGCGTTGTACACCAGCTCGCCGTGCACCTGCACCAGCTGGGTGGCCTTGGGGTCGTAGAGCAGCTCGTAGCGGGTGGTGTCGCGGCGCGAGAGGTTGTAGAAGTACAGGTTCCGGTCGTTGCTGAGCGTGACCTTCACCGAGGCCTGCAGGTTGCGCACCGGGGCGGCGTTGAAGCCGAAGAATACGGTGGGGCCGCGGCGGGTGTCGGCCACGCGGGCCTGCGGGCCCAGCCAGGCGTTTTCCTGGGTCAGGTCGTAGAGCGACACGCGCTGCAGGCCGCCGCCGAGGCCGCCGAAGAGCACGAACTTGTCTTCGACCACGGTGTACCCCACGCGCACGGCCGGGTAGAAGCTGGCCTGGCGGGCGTCGTTGATGGTGTCGCCGGTGTAGCCCACGGTGCCGCCCACCGACACGTCGAGGCGGGTGCCGATTTTCTGCTCGTAGGCCGCCGTGGCCTGGGCAAACGGCCGGCTCAAGGAAAACGCCGAGTCCTTCTGGGAAATAAACGACAGGTCGCCGTCGAGGCGCACGCGGCCTTTCTCGGTCACGTAGTAGGCCGTGCGCAGCGTGGCGTACACGTCCGACTCGCGGGCCTCGAAGTGGTCTTTCCAGTAGCGGTAGCCGGCGGCCACGTCGTACTGCAGGGCCGCGTCCCGGTCGCGGTTGCGCAGGTAGGCCTGGGCATCGACGCGGTAAAACACCTGCTTGATGCTATCGGGCGCGGGCTTGGGCTCCAGCTTGGGGTTGTAGCCGTAGAAGTTGGCCCGGTCGCGGCCCAGGTTCACGCGGGCACCCAGAGTCATCGGGCCGTTGTACCGCTCGCCCATCAGCTGCAGCTTGCTCTGGGCCACCGACGAGTTCTTGCCGTCGACCGGCCCGCGGGCCGAGGAGAGGTGGTTCAGATCGAGGCCGTAGGCGTAGTCGGCGTTGCGGGTGGTGTGCAGGTGGGCCTGCCCCAGCAGGGAGGCGTAGTTGCCCACGCCCAGGCGGGCGTAGTTGCCCTGCAGCGGGGCCAGCTCCTCCTGCTTGATGGTGAGCACCCGCACCGAGGGGTTCAGGTTCTGGCTGGGCAGGCGGAAGTCGGGAAAGGTGTAGCGGATCTGCCGGTCGGTCTTGGGCGGGGCGGCCAGCTCGATCTTGTCGAAGTTGCGCGCCGCCTCGGGCAGCTGGTTTTCGCGCTCCTTCACGATTTCGATTTCGGCCTCTTCAATTTTGCCGCCGCGCGGGCGCGTGGGCTGCGCCAGGGCCGGAACGGCGGCCGTGGCCAGCAGGGCCGCCAGGGCAACGCGCCGATTAGAGGAAATGCTCATTCAGGGACTGAGGGCTGAGGATTCGGGGCCGGCTGCGGCACCCGGTTCCGGGGATTCGAAAAGGGAACTGCTGCGGGCCGCTTATTCGTCGCCCGACTCGTCGCCGGCCGAAGCCGGCGCGGCGGTGTTGGTCGAGTCCTGCTGCGGCTGCAGGGAATTGCGGGGGGCGGTGCGCTTGCCGGTGGTGGCGGGCGCCTTGGTGCCGGCCGGCTTGGCGGCGCCGGGCTTGCCGGTGCCCGTGGCCGGGGTGGCTGGCTTGGCGCCGCCCGCCGGGGCGCCCGCGTCGAGGGCCGCCAGCTTCTGCTTGGCCGCTTCCATGATTTCCGCCACCGGGAATTTGTTGTCGATGATGGAGCTGAGCGTGGCGCGGGCCTGGAAGGTTTCGCCCTGGGCCAGGTACACGTCCGAAATCAGTAGGAAGGCGCGGCCCAGCCACAAATCGTACTGGTTGAAGTCGGAGTTGAGGCGGAAGGCCGCGTCGAGGGCCGGCTCGTACTTTTTCTGCTGAAACAGCACCTCGGCCAGGGTGTACTGGGCCTCGGCCCCGCTCACGTCGGTGTTCTTGGCGGCTGCGGTCAGCTCGGTCACGGCCGCGTCCAGCTCGCCGGCCTTGTAGCTGGCCTTGCCGATGTAGAGCTGTGCGGCGCTCAAGATGGCCGGCGTGGCGCTGCCCTCGGCCCCGATTTCGGCGGCCACGCGCTTGGCACCGGCGTAGTCGGCGGCCTCGTAGTAGCTGCGCACCAGGCCCAGGCCGGCGGTGGCCCGCTCGCGGCGGTTGCTGGTGCTTTCGCGCAGGCGCAGGTAGTACTTGGCGGCCTCCGCGTAGTTCTTGTTTTCAAACTCCAGCTCGGCCACCCGGCCCACGGCGCGGTTCACGTACTCGCTCTTGCCTTCCTCCACCACGGCTTTCAGGCGCGGCAGGGCCTCGGCTTTCTTGCCGGTTTTCAGGTAGGAGTCGGCCAGGAAGAAGCGCGCGTCGGAGGCCAGCACGTTCTGGCTGTATTGCTTGAGGTAGGCTTCGAGGCGCGGAATGGCCTGGGCGTACTTCTCGGCGGTGTACAGGGACTTGGCGGCCTCAAACTCCACGCTTTCCACGGCCTTGTCGTTGGGGTTGACCTGCTTGTAGGTGGCCAGCTCCTGGTCGAAATCCTCGGTGCGGCCCAGGGCCGAGAGGCTTTCCTGCAAACTCAGAATGGCGTTGGAAGCCGACTTGGTGCGCGGAAACTGGCTGAGCACCTGCTTGAAGTCGGTCACGGCCTTCTCGTGCTGTTGCAGGTTCTGGTAGGCAATGCCGCGCTTGAGCAGGGCCTGGGGAATCAGCGGGGAGTTGGGCCGGTTCTGAATCAGGCGCGAGAAGCCCTCCACGGCGGGCTGAAACGAGCCGCCCTCGAAGTCGAGCTGGGCCTGCTGGTACACCGCGTCGTCGGCGTAGCGCGAGTTGGGCGAGGTGCGAATCAGCGTCTGCAGGGTTTTGGCCGCGTCGTCCTTGCGCCCCATCATGCTCAGGGCCAGGCTTTTTTGGTAGTAGGCAAAGTCCTTGTCGGCGGCGTTGGCCTGAATCACCTTGTCGTAGAGCTCAATGGCCTGTCCGTAGTTTTTGGCCACGTAGTAAGTGTCGGCCAGGCGCAGGGTCACGTCGTAGTAGTTCGGGTCCTGGGCGGGCTTGGCGGCCTGGTCGCCCAGGAAGGCCTGGAAGTAGGGCCGGGCCTTGTCGTACTGCTTGTTGTTGTAGTAGGCGTAGCCCAGGCCGTAGCGGGCTTTCTGGTCGAAGTCGGTTTGGGCGGCCGCGCCCGAGCGGGTGGTGGTCAGGGCCGCGTTGTAGGCCCGGATGGCCGGCTCGTACTGCAAACCCACCGAGTAAATTTCGCCCTGCAATACCTGGGCCGCGGCCCGAATGGCGTCGTCCTGGGGCTGGCGCAGCGACTTCTCCACCAAAGGCAGCGCCTCGCCGTAGCGGCCGCTGTTGTAGAGCGTGGCGGCCTGGTAGTAGGCCACGCGCTGGTAGGTGGCGTTGAGCTTGGGCGTGCGCTCGTCGAGGCCTTCGAGGTAGCGCAGGGCGCGGGCGTAGTCGGAGCTGCCCAGGTAGGCGTCGGAGAGCAAATCGTCGGCCACGGCGCGGTTTTTCGAGCGCGGGTACTTCTTGCCAAACTCCTCCAGCGCGTCGATGGCGTCGGGGGTGTTGCCCAGCTCGTAGCTCACCTGCGCGTACTTGAGCTGGGCGTTTTCGGCCACCTGCTTGTCGAAGGAGAGCTTGCGGGCCGCGTCAAACGAGTTTAGCGCGAGCTGCTTGGAGTTGTTCTGGATGTAGCTCAGCCCGAGGTGGTAGGCCGCGTTCTGGCCCAGGGAGTCGCGCTGGGCGGCCACGCCTTTCAGCGAGTTGATGGCGCCCTTGAAGTCGCCCTGCTTGAAGTTGGCGTAGCCGATCTTGTAGAGCACCACCGGCTCGATTTTCTTGCGGCCGGCGGCGTACTTGTCGAAGTACTCGGCGGCGCGGGCAAAGTCCTGCTTCTGGTAGAAGGCGTCGCCCACCAGCAGCTGAATCTCGTCGGCGCCCTGGGGCGGCGGGGTCTGGGCCAGGGCCTTGGTGCCGTAGTCGACGAGCCCGTCGAGGTTGCCCTCCTTGTAAAAGATCTGGCTCATGATGGCCGGCACCACGGGGCGGTAGGCGTCGTTCTGCTCGGCCACGCTCAAGTCCTGGCGGGCGGCGGCGTAGCTACCGGCCTTGAAGGCCAGGTAGCCGGCGTAGTAGCTGCTGGCGTAGCGGTACTGATGGTCGCCCTGCTTGTTGCGGTCGAAAATCAGCTTGGCCTTCTCGAAGTCCTTCTGGGCAAAGTAGCTGTAAGCGAGCTTGAACTCCGACTCGGCCCGCTGCTCGTTGCCCAGGTTGTCGGGGGCCACGCGCTGCAGGTACTCGGCGGCGCGCTTGTAGTCCTTTTTGTCGAAGTAGGTTTTGCCCAGCTCGAAGAAGGCCGAGGCCGCCCGCGGGTGGGCCGGGTTGTTTTCGGCAAAGGCCAGGATGCGGCTTTCGGCGTCGGGGTGAAACAGGTAGAGGCCGCTGACGGCGTAGTAGTACTCGGCGTCGACGGTCCGGTCGCGCAGCTCGCCGGTGCGGCGCTGGGTGGTTTCCAGGTACTGCTGAAAGGCGGCCTGGGCCGCGCCGTACTGGCCGCGGTCGAAGAGTTCGAGACCTTCGAAGAACGGGCGTTCCTCGTGGGTAAATTTCTGGGTATGCTGGGCCTGCAGGGCCAGCGGCGTCGCGGCGCTGAGCGAGGCCGCCAGCGCCAGGCGGGGAAGAAACTTCATTGGCGGAGCGTTGCGGGAAGGAAGGGCCCCGGCGGCCCGGTGGTGTTCAAAAGTAGGGAAAAATGCCCGCGGGTTGCGGGGTTTCTGGCCCCAGAGCCCAAACGGCAGTTTACCCGAAAATGATACGCCGGGTGGCTGGGGCAGATTGGGCTGGCTGATAAGGGTTAGCCACTCCCCTGCCGATGCGCGTGTAGCGCCGCGTAACCCCTGTGCTATTGCGGTTTCCGAACCCATGTCGCGGCGGCTGTAGAGACGCATAGTTGCGTCTCAATCTTCCGCGCCGGATAGGTGTTGTCGTTCAACGGCGTAGAGACGCGCCCCATCGCGTCTCAATCGTTTGCGCCATTCGCCCGTCGTCGTTCAACGGGGAGACGCAAGTATGCGTTTCTACATCGGGCGGCAATCCGCTGCGGAACAACGCTGCCCGCGGTTTGCTTCGTCGCCCATGCTTACTTTAGCGCCAGCCGACGCAACGCTTGCCGCTACCCTTGCAACGGCCGTAGTAGCGGTTATCAATCCACCGTTGGTATGATAACCGCTACTGAAGGCAGCTGCGGTTACGGCAATCAGATGTTGGGCAAAATTTAATAAATGAAAAGTCGAGCAAAAGTAATAATATGGATTTCTGTTTTTGCAATAGGTGGATTAGCTGTTCTCTTCTGGATAGGCTTCCAAACGATGGAAATTGAGGACAGGTACGGAGGTTTACAAGAAATATATTATCAAGCGGAAAATGGAGATATTATAATCGACTCTAATAAAAGAGCTGGATTCATTTACAAGGACTCACACAGGATATTTGTAGAGGAAAATGAATGCATGAAAGATTTGAACAATTGGGTTGGCGTGAACGGTGAAAAATTAAAGATAAACGTGTATCGGCCCGAATACCTTGAAACTTTCACAGAAAATATAACATCTGAAAAACTAATAAAATTTATAGAAAGCCAGAAGCTTGACCCAATAATAACCAAGTAAACAAACTTCCCCCAACAAAGTATAAACGTCACCTCGGCCGACTGCCTTCGGCGTCGTTTATACGAGGCCGTTGTACGTAATGATTTGACAACCCTCTATGTATAGAAAATTGACGGCTTTAAACTTCTTACTAGTCAGTATCGCAATGTCCCTGTTTTCGTGTTCTTCTGATACTGATGAAAGTATACCGGGCTATCAACCTCATGAAATCATTGTTGTTACACTCAACCTGGAAGCAAACCAAAATATTGAAAAAATAGTGTTGCAGGCGGAGAGCAGCAAAGACAGTCTGCTAAAGCCTGAAATTACCAATAAGGCATCCGTTAAACTGAAATGCCCGCAAAACGGAGAAGGAACATACTCACTTTGTGTTTATCGAACGAATGACACGCTGTGCTCCCCAGAAAGCTATATAGAAGGCGGATACCGACCCAAACTAGTACTAAAGAGGAATATGATTGAAGTAGTAGAGTGGCATTAATAAGCAACCCTACTGCCAATACCAGTTTCCCCTACCCCGAGCTTCGCCATTCCTCTGCCTCTCAAGCCGCTCCAGCTACACGGAGCGGCTTGCTGCTTTAGTAGGCCGAGCAGTCAGCAGCTTGCGCTGTTTTTCTGCAAAATTTCCAAAACAGCGCAAGCTTAGTCGTTTACGCTGCGCTGTTTTGTGATAAGTTCACAGAAAACAGCGCAACCTTTTTCCGGCTGATGCCTCGCCAGATTGCTTCCACGGCCTTGCTGGCCCGCGTCCGCAGCTGGCTGGGCCTCTCCCAAGCCGATTTAGCCCTCTACCTGGGCGTCAGTCAATCCCTGCTGCAAGCCATTGAAAGCGGCCCCAGCGCCCCCGTCAGCGTGGCGCTGGGGCCGCTGCTGCACCAGCTGCCGCCGCCCGAGGTGGTGCTGGCCCCGCCCACCGGGAGAAAATACCCCAAAGCGGGTATTGCCCTGCCTGTTCCGAGCGGTAATTTTGCTTTTCTGGCTTTGCCTGATCCTGGTTTAATCCGCTTTTTGCCTTCTTTTTCTTTCTTCTGAATGCACACCCTTACTCATTCTTGGCGGCCCGGTGCCGGCAACTTGCGCCGCGGGCCTCAGGGCCTGCTGCTTTCTACAGATGGTGGCATCAACCGGACGGTTTACGGGCCGGGTGCTTTCGCCGGTCAGACGGCCCGGCGGCTGGCCGGGTACCTGTGGGCGGGGCTGGCGGCGCTGGCCCTCGTGCTGCTCACCCTGGTCCCCGCCGCCGCGCAAACCTACAGTATCACGACGCGGGCCGGCAACGGCACGGCGGGCTTTAGCGGCGATGGGGCAGCGGCCACCAGCGCCCAACTCAATGGCCCGCAAAATGTAGCTGTCGATGGCAGCGGCAATGTCTTCATCGCCGACGCTACGAACCAGCGCGTCCGCAAAGTGAATGCGGCCACGGGCGTGGTAACGACCGTGGCCGGCACGGGCTCGGTAGGTTTTAGCGGCGACGGGGGGCCGGCCACCAGCGCCCAGCTCAATTTCCCTACCGGCGTAGCCGTCGATGGCAGCGGCAACCTCTTTATTGTCGACCGAATTAACAACCGCATCCGCCGGGTAAGTGCGGCCACGGGCGTGGTAACGACCGTGGCCGGCACGGGCTCGGTAGGTTTTAGCGGCGACGGGGGGCCGGCCACCAGCGCCCAGCTCAATTTCCCTACCGGCGTAGCCGTCGATGGCAGCGGCAACCTCTTTATTGTCGACCGAATTAACAACCGCATCCGCCGGGTAAGCGCGGCCACGGGCGTGATAACCACGGTGGCCGGCAACGGCACGTCGGGCTTCAGCGGTGACGGGGGACCGGCCACCAGCGCCCAGTTCAATGCCCCTTTTGGTATGGCCGTTGACGGCAGCGGCAACCTCTTCATCACCGACGCCATTAACCACCGCATCCGCAAGGTGAGCGGGGCCACGGGCATCATCACGACGGTGGCCGGCAACGGTTCGGCGGGCTTCAGCGGCGACGGGATGGCAGCCACCAGCGCCCGGCTCAACTTACCTCAGGGGGTGGCCGTTGATGGCAGCGGCAACCTCTTCATCGCTGACGGCGGGAACCGCTGCATTCGCAAGGTGAGCGCGGCCACGGGGGTGATAACGACCGTGGCCGGCACGGGGGGCACCGGGGGCTTCAGCGGCGACGGGGGGCCGGCCACCAGCGCCCGGCTCGGCAGCTCTTATGGGGTGGCCGTCGATGGCAGCGGCAACCTTTTCATCGCCGACCGAAACAACAACCGCATCCGCCGGGTAAGCGCGGCCACGGGCATCATCACGACGGTGGCCGGCACCGGTACGGCGGGCTTTGGCGGCGACGGGGGACCGGCCACCAGCGCCCAGTTCAACGACCCTCGCGGGGTGGCCGTCCACAGCAGCGGCAACCTTTTCATCACCGATACTGGAAACAACCGCATCCGCCAGCTGACGCCGGTAGTAGTGCCCACGCTCACGAGCCTGAGCCCCAGCAGCGGGCCGGTGGGCACCAGCGTGACGCTGACGGGCACGGGCTTCACCAGCGGCAGCACCGTCCGCTTCAACGGCACGGCGGCCACCAGCGTCACGTTCACGTCGGCCACCAGCCTGAGGGCCACCGTGCCGACTGGCGCCACCACGGGCAACGTGACCGTGACCACCCCCGGCGGCACCAGCAACGGGCGGAGCTTCACCGTAACGCTCCCGGTAGTGCCCACGCTCACGGGCCTGAACCCCAGCAGCGGGCCGGTGGGCACGAGCGTGACGCTGACGGGCACGGGCTTCACCAGCGGCAGCACCGTCCGCTTCAACGGCACGGCGGCCACCAGCGTCACGTTCACGTCCAGCACCAGCCTGAGGGCCACCGTGCCCTTCGGCGCTACCACGGGCAACGTAACCGTGACCACGCCCGACGGCACCAGCAACGGACGGAGCTTCACGGTGACGGTGATACCCGACTATACCTACACGATATCGACGTTTGCCGGTACGGGGGGACGGTCGGGCTTTAGCGGCGACGGGGGGCCGGCCACCAGCGCCCGGCTTAATTATCTCACCGGCGTGGCCGTCGACGGCAATGGCAACGTCTTCATTGCCGACAACAATAACTACCGCGTCCGCAAAGTGAATGCGGCCACCGGGGTAATAACGACGGTGGCCGGTAACGGCACGTTTGGCTTCAGCGGTGACGGGGGGCCGGGTGCCAGCGCCAGAATCTCGCGCCCGGAGGGCATAGCCGTCGATGGCAGTGGCAACCTGTACATCGCCGACTTTGGTAACAACTGCATCCGCAAAGTGAGTGCGGCCACCGGTGTGATAACGACGGTAGCCGGTAACGGCACGTTTATATCTGGCTTCAGTGGCGACGGGGGGCCGGCCACCAGCGCCCAGCTCGATGCACCGGAAGGCGTGGCCGTCGATGCCAGCGGCAACCTGTACATCGTTGACAGCAATAACTACCGCATCCGCAAAGTGAGTGCGGCCACGGGCATCATCACGACGGTGGCCGGCAACGGTACGGACGGCTATGGCGGCGACGGGGGGCCGGCCACCAGTGCCCGGTTTGATAACCCGGTTGAGGTGGCCGTTGATGGCAGCGGCAACCTGTACATCGGCGACAACAGAAACCACCGCATCCGGAAAGTGAGTGCGGCTACGGGCATCATCACAACGGTGGCCGGCTCGGGTCCGGCGGGGCCGGGGCCGGGCGGTTTCAGCGGCGACGGGGGACCGGCCACCAGCGCCCGGCTTAATTACCCTGATGGCATGGCCATCGATGGCAGCGGCAACATTTTCATTGCTGACCAGGGCAACCACCGCATCCGCCGGGTGAATGCGGCGACGGGCATCATCACGACGGTGGCCGGCAACGGCATAAACGTCTTCGGCGGCGATGGGGGGCCAGCCACCAGCGGCCAGCTCGCCAACCCGGGCGGGGTGGCCCTCGGTATCAGCGGCAAGATTTTCATCTCCGACATGTATAACCACTGCGTACGCCTGCTGACGCCCGCGAACGTCACGCCCACGCTGCCCGCGCTGGCCGCGGCAACGGTGCAGCTCTACCCCAACCCGACCCGCGGCGCCGTCACCGTACTGCTGCCCGCCGGGGCCGGTCAGGTGCAGGCCGAGCTGTGCAACGCTCTGGGCCAGCCTGTGCGCCGCCAAGCCGCGGCTATGGGCGCTCCGTTCACGGTGGAAACGGCCGGCCTTGCTCCGGGTGTCTACACCCTGCGCCTACAGGCCGGCACCACCACCCTGGCCAAGCGCCTGGTGGTGCAGTAAGAAACCCAGCCAAGCGGGCCTGGCGCTCGGTAAAGCAAAAAAGGAGGATGGGTGCGCTGCCCGCCCTGCTTTTTTGCTTTACCGAGCCATTGAACGTAACCCGACGTCGTGCCCCAGTTTAGCGAACCGCCTCCACCATAAGTTGGGCACGCGTTACGCGGCGCTAGACGCAAGCCAGTGGAAAGGCTAGCCCCGGGATTGATGCCGGCGGCTTGCTCCGCCACCAGTGCTTACCTTGGCATCTGCCGCCGCAACACCTGCCGCTAACCTTGCGCCGGCTACAGCAGGGGTTAATCAGTCTACCGCGGGCATGATAACCGCTACTGAAGACAGTTGGCGTAGCGGTAATCAGATGTTGGCGGTCATTGTAAAGTCTGACAAAACGGAACAATTTTATTCAGTAAAAAATGACAGACAAAAATTTTACGCCGTTTCCAGTTTTGAAAACCGAAAGGCTGACATTGAGGCAACTGGTAGACAGTGATGACAAAGAAATATTTGCTTTACGTTCAAACGACGACGTAAACAAATATCTTGGTCGGAAGCCAAGCAAATCACTTGATGACGCAAAAAACTTCATCCTTGCTATTAATGAAAGCATCCAAAAGAACGATGCACTTTATTGGGCAATTGCATTGAACGGCGCCGACAAACTAATTGGCACAATCTGTTTATTTAACTTTTCCGACGACAATTCAAAGGCAGAAATCGGGTATGAATTATTACCTGACTTTCAGGGAAAGGCAATAATGCAAGAAGCCGCTGCAGAAGTAATTGACTTTGGAATTCAACATATAGGACTAAATGCCATAGAAGCATATACTCACGCCGAAAACCAAAGCTCCACCCGACTTTTGGATAAATTACATTTTACAAGGCACCGTGCTGATGACGACAACTTTATGATATTTAAATTAATCCGTAACGCTGAAAGAACAACGAACCGCTAACAGTGTGTTTAGTGGCTGAAGTAGGGGTTACCAGCTTCAGTTTGTAAATCAGCTTTATGCCCTACAGCTTTATGCCCTACTGCATAAAGCATTTGCTCGCTACCGGTAGCTTTTCCCTTCCTTGCTCCTCAAGCCGCCCCAGTCCCCGGGGCGGCTTGTTGCTTTAGTGGATTGACCAGGCAGCGGGTTTGCGCTGTTTTTCTGCAAAATTTCCAAAACAGCGCAAGCTTAGTCGTTTACGCTGCGCTGTTTTGTGATAAGTTCACAGAAAACAGCGCAAACTTTTTCCGCCTGATGTCTCGCCCTATCACCTCTACGGCCTTGTTGGCCCGCATCCGCAGCTGGTTCGGCCTTACCCAGGCCCAACTCGCGCTCTACCTGGGCATCAGCGCCCCCTTGGTGCGCGACTTAGAATCCCAGCGCCGCACTCTATCCCATCCCGTGATGGTGGCGCTGGGGCCGCTGCTGCGGCACTTGCCGCCACCCGAGGTGGTGGCCGCCGCGCCCGCCCCCGATACTCCCCTGCCGCCAGCCACGCCCCCGCCCGACGCGGCCGCCCTGGACTTGCGCCGCCGCGAGTGCCTGCACCGGGCCGCCCGGCTGCTGCGTGAGGCCGAACAATTGGCGGCCCGCGCCCGCGTAGCCGCCCGCTGGGCCGCCGCCCTCCCCCAGCTGCTGCCGCCCGAGCCCGGCGCCGCCCCACCCAATACCCCGGCCGGGCAGGCGCTGGCCGATGCCCTGGCCCAGGCCGCCGACCCCCTCGACCCCAGCTGCGCCGAAGCCCATGCCCTTTGGCTGCGGAGCTGGCTGCGGCGCCGCGCCCGGCCCCTGTCGGCCGAGGAGGCCACGCGCTACCGCCGCCTGCGCGCGCAGGCTGCCGGGCTGCAGGCCGAGGCTGCTGCATTAGCCACCGAAATACCACAATAGAGTCTTGGAATTATCATGGATGCTGCTATATATTCGACGCAGTAGTGTGCTGTTCTTTTCACGTTTATTCCCCCCTTTCCAACCATGAATCCCGATTACTCCGTCCTGACCAACTGGGCCGACTGCGACGCCGCCACCGCCCACGCTACTTTCGAACTGGAAACCCTGCAGCACCGCGACCAGGGCTACGACCTGGCCGACAAGCGGGCCGACCTCAGCCAGGAGGCCGGCCAGGCGGCCCTGGCGAAAAAAGACGCCGAAATTGCCGCCGCTCAGCACCACGCCGCCCAACCCGGCCTCTCAACTCAGCAGAAAGAAGATGCCGAAGACGTGGTCCTGCTGCTGCAGGCGCAGCGCAAGAAAATCGTGCGCGACAACCGCGACCAAACCGGCAGCGCCCGGTTCAAGCTCAGCGTCGATGCGGCACAGATTGCGGCCCAGGCAGCCCTGCTGCAGCAGGTGCTGGCCGGCATTGCCGCCCACCGCGCCACGCTGCCCGGCTAAGCCGACTCTTTGCTTTTTTCCGCAGCCACTACGACAAACGCCCTCCCGGCCGGGAGGGCGTTTGTCGTTTGTCGGCGCAGGGTAGGCCTAACCGGCGGTGCGTGCTGCCCCCCTTGCGGGGCGGGCCTACTCGCCCGGGTGGTAGCTGCGCTTGGCGTGGGCCAGCACGTCTTCCCGGTAGTACCATGCTTCTTTGTGGCCGTAGCCGGCGTAGAGGGGGGCCTGGTCGAAGTAGTGCGGGGAGGCCGGGTCGGCGCTTTGCCCGAAGTTGACTACCGAGCGGGCCTTCACCCGCGGGCCCAGCTCCACCACGGCCACGTAGGTGTTGCCCCCCACCCCGTACTGGCGTTTCTGCCCGCTTTCGGGGCGCGTGCTGAAGGCAAACAGGGAGCCCGCCGAGCCGACAAAGGCGCCCACGGGCAGGCTGGGCTTGTCGTCGGCGAATTTTTCCTGGTTGCCGCTGCTGTGAATGCGCTGCAGGCGGTTGAGGTCGCCCCAGGCCACCCAGGGCGTGCCGAGGCGCTGGGTGAGGTCGGCCACGCCGGCGCGCAGCAGGGCCACGGCCACGCTGTCGGACACGGGCAGCTGCGGGCCGTGCAGGTAGGGTACAATGGCCGGGGCGTAGTACGGCACGCTGGGCGCAAACCGCTTGTTCAGGAAACTGGTGTACTGCCGGCCCCAGGCGTGGGCCAGCGTGGTGGCCCGGCTGCGGGCGGAGGCGTGATAGTCCCAGGCCCGGAGCGTGTCGGCCACCGCAGCAAGCTCGGCGCGCAGGGCCGGCTGCCGGTCGGCTTCTTGCTGGTAGGCCGCCAGCACCCGCGGCAGCCAGGCGGCGTATAGGGGCAGGTGGCCGCTGTAGGCCACCCGCCACAGGCCCTCCGGGGTGAGCGGGCCGGCGGCCGAGAGCTGGCGCACGGCTTCCACGGCCCGAAACGAGTGGGGGTCGTAGGCCATGTAGGCCGGGTAGCGCGCCGGGTCGGGGCTGGCGGGGCCGGCGGCCTGGTAGGGCGTCGAATTGCAGTTTTGCAGCCAGCCGCTGGCCGGGTTCACCACGTGCACCAGCTCACGCAGCGGGTGGCGGCCGCGCCACTCCGTTTCGGGGTCGCGGCCGTCCACAGGGTTCATCCAGTCGAAGCGCGGGTTGCGCCGGGGCACGGCGTTGCCGTGCCAGTAGGCAATGTTGCCGCGGGCGTCGGCGTACATGGTGTTGGTGAGCAGCTGACGGTGGCGCAGCGCGGCCTTGAACCGCGCCAGCGTGGGAGCTTTGCTCATCTGCCAGGCCTGCCAGAGGTAGAGGCCAAAATCCTGGGTGGCGGGGCGGGTGGCCAGCCAGGCCGCGCCGCGGCGGGCCATCAGCGGGCCGTGGTGGGTGCGCCGGAAGCGAAAGGTTTTCTGCTGCATTCCCGTCGCCGTGCGGTAGCGCAGGGTATCGGTCCACAGCGTGGCCGGCCGGAAGCCCTGGCCGTAGCGGTACAGCGTGGAGTCGGTGGGGTGGTCGAAGGTTTCCAGGTACACGTCGTCGACATCGGCGGCGGTGTTGGTGTGGGCCCAGGCGGTGGTGGCCGTGAAGCCCGACCAGATAACGAACTGGCCCAGCATGGCAAACCCCGACGCGTCCAGCCCCTCCTCGCTGACCAGGTGCGCCTCGTAGCGCTGGTTGTCCCCGAAAAACCCGACGTGGGGGTTGATCAGCAGCAGGCTGTGGCCGGAGGCCGATTTGGCCGGGGCCAGGGCCATGGCGTTGGAGCCGCTCTCCTGCTGGTCTTCCCAGCCCTCGCCCCCGCTGCCGCTGCCCCCCAGCCCCACCCGCCGCCGCTCCGCGGCCGTGACGCCGTGGCTGGTGCCGTCGAAGCCGGGAAACAGCAGCAGGTGCCAGGGCTCGTAGCGGGTGAGCAGGCGGCGCGGCACCGTGGGGTGAGTGTGCAGGTAGTAGTTCATGCCCGCAGCCGCGGCGTCGCACAGCTGCCGCAGCCGGGCCGGGCCCCGCCGGTACGATTGCCGGGCCTGCTCGGCGGTCTGGCGCAGGGCCATGCCGGCGTCGTTGCCCAGCTCCTTTTCGCCGTACAGCTCGGCCAGGCGCCCCAGCTTCTTGACCATGCTTTCCTCTACCTGCCAGTAGTTGTCCTCGCACTGGGCGTAGAGCATGCCGAAGGCCACGTCGGCGTCGGTCTTGCCGTAGATGTGCGGCACGCCCCACTCGTCGCGGATGATGGTCACGGCCGCGGCCCGGGCTTGCCAGGCGGCGGTTTCGGCGGGGCGGGCGGGCTGCGCGGCCGCGGGCCCGGGCAGCAGCAAGAGCAGGTAAAGCAGCTTCATAGCGGATCGGTATTGTTCGGCGGCCGGCGCGGCAGATTACCTAGTCGCGGCCCCGCACACCCAATATTGCCAAAATCCGATACAGGTGCCAGCCCATTTCCCTGCCTACTTCCTACTTCGCTGCTGCTCGCTTACGTAGGCGCAAACCTGGCTCACTAAGCTGCAACTGAATAAGTCTGGGATACCTCAAACCCATTCCTACAGAGCTAAAGCCCGCTCTGCCTGAACTGGTCTACAATAGCCGCTGAAATATCCGCGCCTGGGTCAGGGATAGTCCACTTTGTAGGCAGCTGAAAGTCCGTGGCAGGATACAGTTGCGGCGACATGGGCGTATTCGCCCCGTCGTGCATCTGCTCGATCATCCGCACCACTTCCCGCAGGGCATCATCCGAACAGGCGTTGGAAACGACGACACCGCAGGCTCGGTCCGGTATAGCCAGGTGATACCCTTCCGGAAACAACTGGCTTAGTTCATGGGCCAGGAGCACCTTGCTGGAACTGATGGTATCATCATCGTTCACAAAAGCTACCCACGCAAGCTTTCCGTCGGCGTCGTGCTGATGATAACGCTGAAAGTATTTTGTCTGCCGGACGTTTTCGAGGGCCTGACGCTGCCACGGGTGGCCGGAGCTTTCCAATTCATCAAATTCCGCTCGGTCCAGATAAACCATCACCTCGCCGTAACTCACCCAGGTCAGGATAAACGCCTGATTGGGCAGCGCTACGTGCGGTAAGTCCCAGCTTCCGCTTTCAATGTATTCCCGCGGTACGATGAGGGGATGCAAGTGGGCTACGTCTATCATATCAATTAGGTAGAGGCCGAGGTAGAGACGCATAGTTGCGTCTCGTCGTTGAATGACGGCGCGTTGCACAGCCCCCGTTACACGACACGGTTCGAACGGCGCGGCCGACGAGACGCAACTATGCGTCTCTACATCACCCGGACGCTAAATGAAGGGCGACAGACGAGAATAGCCTCAAAAGTTGCAGTAGTCCTCCGTGCCCGTCAGCTGGGCCCAGCGGGCCGACAGCAGCTTGGCATACAGCACCGGCGCCAGGCCGTAGGCGCCGATGGAATAGCCTTCGTTGGCTTCTACTACCACGGTAGCCCCCGCATCGGTAAGGCCAAAATCCAGCGCGTACCCGGTAGGCGCCTCGGCATACGCAGCCACGGCCTGCTCTATGGTTTGCCGGTTAGGGGCTTTGCTCCAGTCGCCGCGGTACAGGCGCAGGTCCAGTATCTGGCCGTAGCGCACGAAGCAGCGCCACTCGGCCACGAAGAGCACCGGCGAGGCGCACCACACGGCCGTATCCCGTCCCTGCTCGCCGCAGCCCACCAGGTCGCGGGGGCCGCACTAGCACGCCGGTAAACTTCTTGAGCTCGTGCACAGGCTTGATGAACACCGGCCACAGCTGGGGCGAAGCCGCCACGACGTCGACGCTCGACTGCCAGATGCGGCGGCCCAGGAAAGGCCCCAGCGCAGCAGGATAACTTTGTTCGGCGGGCACGGCTACTCCCAGCCGACTTAGGGCAGCCTGCACCGAACCAACCGGCCCCACCACCACGCCGGTGGGCTCCTGCCCGGGCAGCTCCACCGCTGCCAGCTGCGCGCTTTGCTGAAACGGCACGATTTCCCAGCCCATCTGCCGGAACCCGTCGAGGGCTACGAAGCTGTTGGGGCTCGACCAGTAGCCCTGCGAATCCTGATGAATGAAAGCGCGCACGTCGGTCAAGGTTTAGTTGTTCAGCACCGCCGCCACGGGCACCTGCGGGTGCAGAATCATGAACACCAGCTCCTGCAGAATCTCGCCGTCGGCCATCGAGCCGCTGTCCACGCCTTTGCTCTGCAGATCGGCGCGGCGCAGGAGGCGGATGACGTCGCGGGTGCGCTGGTAGTTGAACACGCGCTGGGCCTGCTGGTACTCCTTCTGAGCGTAGGGATTGGCCACGCCCAGCCGTTTCCAGTCGGCGGCCGTGGGGTTGGGCAGGGTGTGCAGCTGCAGCAGGCGCAGAAAGAAGTTGAACAGCAGCGTCAGGTTCGGAATGAGCGGGTTGTCCTTGGGGTTGGCTGCAAAGTGCTGCACGATGCGGTTGGCCTTGAGCACGTCGCGGGTGATGAGGGCCTTCTGCAGCTCGAAGATGTTGTAGTCCTTGCTGATGCCCACCAGCCGCTGCACCGTGGCCGCGTCGATGGGCTCCCCCGGCTTCAGGTTCAGCTCGATCTTTTGAATCTCGCCCAGCAACCGGCCCAGGTCAGCGCCGATGTACTCGCTCAGCAGCTGCACCGCGTCGTCGTGGATGGGGCGCTGGCGCTGCTTCATGGTAGCCTGTAGCCACTGGGGCACCTGGTAGTCGCGCAGCTTGTCGGAGGTCAGCAGCACGGCGTGCTCGGCCACGAGCTTGCCCAGCTTCTTGCGCCCGTCGAGGGTTTTGTGCTTGTAGGCCAGCACCAGCACGGTGCTGGGCAGCGGGTTTTTCAGGTAGGCCTCCAGCTGGGTGGCCCCGCTGTCGGTGTCGAGGCCGGGCAGGTTCTGGGTCTCCTTCACGATGACCACGGTGCGCTCGGCCATCATGGGGAAGCGCCGGGCCTGGCCCAGCACCGAGGGAATGTCGGTGTCCTTGCCGTAGAGCACCACTTGGTTGAAGCCTTTGTCGGCCTCGCTAAGCACGTTTTGCTCGATGAAGTCCGACACCAGGTCGATGTAGTAGGGCTCCTCCCCTTGCAGGAAGTATACCGGGGCCAGCTGCCGTTTCTGCAGCTGCTGCATGATCTGGTCGGCCGTGAGCGTGGGCATGGGTCAGTTATCAGTTGCGAGTTGCAAGTTGCCAGTTGACTGTTCTTGTCCGGACTGCCTGGGGTTTGGCGGGTGGCGGAGGCTGCGCAAAGGTACCGCCCCGCCCTTACCTTTACGCCCCGGTTTGTCGGTTTTGCATCATCCGCATACTGACAACCCGCAACTGACAACTCGCAACTGAATGGACCTGATTGAAGAACTGCGCTGGCGCGGCATGTTTCACGACATGATGCCCGGCACCGACGAGCACCTGCGCCAGAACGCCCCCATCACCGGCTACATCGGCTTCGACCCCACGGCCGAGTCGCTGCACATCGGCAACCTGGCCACCATCATGCTGCTGGTGCACCTGCAGCGCGCCGGCCACCGCCCCGTGGCCCTGGTGGGCGGCGCCACCGGCATGATTGGTGACCCCAGCGGCAAGTCGGCCGAGCGCAACCTGCTCGACGAGGAAACCCTGCGCCGCAACCAGGCCGGCATCCGGGCCCAGCTGGAGAAGTTCCTTGCCTTCGACGACTCGCCCACCGGCGCGCTGGTGGTCAACAACTACGACTGGTTCAAGGAAATCGGCTTTCTGCAGTTTCTGCGCGAGGTGGGCAAGCACCTGACGGTAAACTACATGATGGCCAAGGACTCGGTGAAGCGCCGCCTCAACCCCGAGGAAAGCGGCGCCGAGGGCCTGAGCTACACCGAATTCACGTACCAGCTGCTGCAGGGCTACGACTTCCAGCACCTCTACAAAACCCTGGGCGTGACGCTGCAGATGGGCGCCAGTGACCAGTGGGGCAACATCACCACCGGCACCGAGCTGATCCGGCGCATGTCGGGCGGCGAGGACAAGGCCTATGCCCTCACCGGCCAGCTCATCACCAAGGCCGACGGCACCAAGTACGGCAAAAGCGAAACCGGCACCGTGTGGCTTGACGCCGCGATGACCTCGCCCTACCAGTTTTTCCAGTTCTTCCTCAACGCCGCCGACGCCGACGTGCCGCGCCTGATCCGGGTGTTCACCCTGCTCAGCCAGCAGGAAATCGAAGCCCTGGAAGCCGAGCACGCCCAGGCCCCGCACCAGCGCATCCTGCAGAAGGCCCTGGCCCAGGACGTGACCACCCGCGTGCACGGCGCGGCGGCCTACGAAGCCGCCCTGGCCGCCTCGCAGGTGCTGTTCGGCGGCGGCGAGCTGGCCTCGCTCGACGAGGCCACCCTGCTCGACGTGTTTGCCGGCGTGCCCCAGCTCGCGGTACCGCGCACCCAGCTCGCGTCCCTCACCGTGCTCGACCTGGTGAGCGAGGCTTCGGGCTTCCAGATCTTCCCGTCCAAGGGCAAGGCCCGCGAGCAGCTGCTGGCCGGGGGCGTGAGCCTCAACCGCCAGCGCGCCGATGCGCCCGCCCAGCCTGCCACCGAGGTACCGCTGCTGCTGAACCGCTACGTAGTGGCCCAGAAAGGCAAGAAGAACTACTACCTGCTCAAAATCACGGATTAGGGCGGATTCAGCAGATTGCCTGGGTTTGGTAGCCGATCCGCTTTGCTTCTCCTGTCTTTCCGGCGTCTAAGGCCCTTCCGGGAGCGTAGCGCCAAAGTCTGCGTAACGCCCAAGAAAAAGGCCCTGCCAGAACTGGCAGGGCCTTTTTCTTGCTTCACTAACGGACCACGTAACTACCGTTGCCGAAGGCTAAGCAGTCGGGACGCCGGGACTGAATCGTCTCCGAAATCCGGGCAATCCGTTGAATCCGAAATAATCCGTGATTATTTCTTTTTGGCCGGAGCAGCTTTCTTGGCAGCGCCAGCAGCCGGAGCAGCTTTCTTGGCAGCGGCGGGCTTGGCCGCGGTGGCCGCACCAGCGCCAGCGGCGCTGTTCTTGGTGTTCTGAACTTCCGAACGAATGGCCTGAGCCATGTTCTTCAACTCTTGCATGCCTTTGCGCACACGCGTGCCGGCAGCCGAGTTGTTCTTGTCGTAGAATTTCTCGAAGTCGCCTTCCAGGGACATTACGAGGTCACGCAGGGAGCCAAAGTTATTAGCCATGAGAAAAGGAAAGGGGTTGGTGGTGTGGAACAAGAATTTGACCGGGTCTAATATACGGGCATTTCAAATACAAGCTAATTTTTTACTTTTTTTTTAAAGCGCCAATGCAGCGCGTACGGGGCTATTTCACCCTTCAAAAACCGCGTTTTCGATTTTTCGCCCTCGGCGGTTTCTCTTGCCTGAGTGCAAAAATAAACCACCCGCGGCCCCAGGGCCGCGGGTGGTTTCGGTTCGTTAGCAAACCAGCGGATTTAGGCCGTGGCGGGCTGTTTGGAGTACAGGCCCTTGTCGAGCTTGGCGGCTACGGCCTCGAAGGCGGCAATGGTCTGCTCCACGTCGGCCAGGGAGTGGGCCGCGGTCGGAATCAGGCGCAGCATAATCACGTCCTTGGGCACCACGGGGTAGACTACGATGGAGCAGAAAATGCCGTAATTCTCACGCAAATCGAAGGTTAGCTGCGTGGCGTCGGGAATCTGGCCGTTGAGCAGCACCGGCGTAACCGGCGACTCGGTGGTGCCGATGTTGAAGCCTTTCTCGCGCAGGCCCGTTTGCAGGGCGCGCACCACTGTCCACAGGTTTTCTTTCAATTCGGGCTGGGTGCGCAGCAGCTCCAAACGGCGAATGGCGCCCACCGTGAGGGGCATGGGCAGCGATTTGGCGAAAATCTGGCTGCGCATGTTGTAGCGCAAATATTCAATTACCGACTCGGGCCCGCCCACGAAGGCGCCGATGCTGGCCATGGACTTGGCGAACGTCGAAAAATAAATGTCGATGCCGTCCTGCACGCCCAGGAATTCGCCCGTGCCGGCGCCGGTTTCGCCCATCGTGCCGAAGCCGTGCGCGTCGTCGACGAAGAGGCGGAACTCGAACTTCTCTTTCAGGGCCACCACTTCGCGCAGCTTGCCCAGGTTACCCGACATGCCGAACACACCCTCGGTGATGACCAGAATGCCGCCGCCCGTCTCGTCGGTCAGGCGCTTGGCGCGCTCGAGCTGCTTCTCAAGGCCGGCCATGTCGTTGTGCGGGTACACGAAGCGCTTGCCCTGGTGCAGGCGCACGCCGTCGATGATGCAGGCGTGCGACTCGGCATCGTACACAATCACGTCGTGGCGCGAGACCAGCGCGTCGATAATGGACACGACACCCTGGTAGCCGAAGTTGAGCAGCAGCACGTCGGGCTTCTGAATGAACTCGGCCAGGTCGGCTTCCAGCTTTTCGTGGTAGGTGGAGTTACCGCTCATGATGCGGGCTCCCATGGGCATGGCCATGCCGAACTGGGCGGCGGCTTCGGCGTCGGCCTTGCGTACCTCGGGGTGGTTGGCCAGCCCCAGGTAGTTGTTGAGGCTCCAGGTCAGGACTTCCTTGCCGCGGAACTGCATGCGGGGTTGAATTTCGCCTTCCAGCTTGGGGAAGGTAAAGTAGCCGTGAGCGTAGTGCGAGTGGCTGCCGAGCGGGCCGCGGTTGGCCGCAATTCTCTCAAAAATATCCACGCGGGAATGCTTAGGGGTGGGGCAAAAAAACGCCGGTGCCGCCCCAGATCGGGCGCGGGCCGAACGCGGCGCAAGTTACGAAATGCCGCTCAGCCGGGCGCAGTTATATTCCCCGGTGCTCGGCATGCCGCATAGTGGTGATGAGGTAACAGGTGACAGGTGATGAGGTGACAGGTAATAAGGAAAGAAACCTCCCTTCCCGCGGGCGACACCTATTGGAGTAGCTGAGTAACCGCTGCCGGGCAGGCTCACTTCCGCTTAGTATGACTGCAACACCGCCCCGCGCGTCTCCCCGCGCCGATTCCCCATCACCTGTTACCTCATCACCTGTTACCCATTACCTATTACCTTCGGCCTTCCAATCTTGCTCCTTCCCCCTGCCCTGCCTGGCATGAAGAAAATTACCAAGCTGCTCGTCGCCAACCGCGGCGAAATTGCCCTGCGCGTGCTGCGCTCGGCCCGTGAAATGGGCCTCAAGACCGTGGCCATCTACTCCGAGGCCGACCGCAACGCCCTGCACGTGCGCTACGCCGACGAGGCCGTGTGCGTGGGCGGCCCCCAGTCCAGCCAAAGCTATCTGCGCGGCGAGCGAATCATCGAAGTATGTAAAGAGCTAGGCGTCGACGCCATTCACCCCGGCTACGGCTTCCTCTCCGAAAACGCGGAGTTTGCCCGTATGGTCAAGGCAGCCGGCATCACCTTCGTGGGTCCCTCGCCCGAAGCCATGAACATCATGGGCGACAAGCTTTCGGCTAAGCAGGCCGTGAAAGCCTACAACATTCCACTGGTGCCCGGCACCGACGAGGCCATCAGCGACGTGGAGGAAGCCAAGCGCATTGCCCGCGCCGTGGGCTTTCCCATTCTCATCAAGGCCTCGGCCGGCGGCGGCGGCAAGGGCATGCGCCTGGTGCACCACGAAGACGAGTTTGAGGAACAGATGAAGATGGCCGTATCGGAAGCCACCTCGGCTTTTGGCGACGGCGCGGTGTTCATCGAGAAGTTCGTGACAGGGCCGCGCCACATCGAAATCCAGGTGCTGGGCGACGAGCACGGCAACATCGTGCATTTGTTCGAGCGCGAATGCTCCATTCAGCGCCGCCACCAGAAAGTGATTGAGGAAGCGCCCTCGTCGGTGCTCACGCCTGAGCTGCGCGCCGAAATGGGCCGCTGCGCCGTGGACGTGGCCCGCGCCTGCAACTACACCGGCGCCGGCACCGTGGAGTTTCTGCTCGACGACCAGCGCAACTTCTACTTCCTGGAGATGAACACCCGCCTGCAGGTGGAGCACCCCGTCACGGAGTGCATCACCGGGCTGGACCTGGTGAAGGAGCAGATCAAAGTAGCCCAGGGCGAGCCGCTGAGCTTCCGCCAGGACGACCTGAGCATCACCGGCCATGCCATCGAGGTGCGCGTGTACGCCGAAGATCCGCAAAACAACTTCCTGCCCGACATCGGCCAGCTCACCACCTACGTGCGCCCCCAGGGCCCGGGCGTGCGCGTCGACGACGGCTTCGAGCAGGGCATGGACATCCCGATTTACTACGACCCGATGATTGCCAAGCTGGTGGCCTTCGGGAAAGACCGCACCGAGGCCATCGAGCGGATGCTGCGCGCCATTGCCGAATACCAGATTACCGGCATCGAAACCACCCTGCCCTTCGGTACCTACGTCCTCACCCACCCGGCCTTCGTGTCGGGCGACTTCGATACCAACTTCGTGAAGGACCACTTCCAGCCCAGCGTGCTGGCCAACAACGCCCCGAACGCGGAGCTGGAGCAGCTGGCCGCCGTACTGGCCGCCAAGCTGCTCACCGAGCAGAAAAGCTCCGGTGCCGCGGGCAATGGCGCCGCGGCCAGCGGCCCGGCGGTGCAAACCTCGAACTGGCAGAAGAACCGGCTGCATGGGCGCTAAGACTGCTCTGTATTGCTAACCGAACGAGCCCGGCCAAGTTGGTCGGGCTCGTTCGGTTACAGTGGGTTCCGGAACGGTGTAGAGACGCATAGTTGCGTCTCCTCGTCCGCGCCGCATAAGCGTCAATCGTTCAACGAGGAGACGCAAGTATGCGTCTCTCCCTACTCGGCACGCCGTTCAGCAACCCGCTACAGGATGCAGATCGACATCTTAACCATACCAGCTGGCTTAGCTGATGATGACAAACTGGATTAGGAAGGAGAAGATGATGGCAGCTACGACCAGCGTGCCCCTGACCCGTTTCTGCACCGGAGTTTCGGCATTCCGCCATCTATCCGACAAGGCCGAATACCGGGAATGGTAGCGCACGTAGTTCAGGGCCAGCACAACGAAGGAGAGAAACAGTGCCAGGTTGGTAAACTTTCGGAAAGGCGTTTCACTGATAAAGTCGCTATCCGTTACGCCAATAATTACCCTTAACAGGAAATTCAGGCAGAAGCTCTGAACCAGCGACACCGTGACAATGGCGCGTGATGCGCTGCTGCCATCCTTGCGGAAGAAGAACCGGGCCAGGCGGTAAAACATGTAATCGAACGGCGGTAGCAGCATGGGTAGCACACTCAATGGGTTCGTCGAAGAAGGAAACTGACCGGGAAGTACTTGCTTCTGCGGATCAGCGGGAAACACTTTTTAAGCACCCTTACCGAGCCGCTATCCAACGCGTACGCCGCGCCGTTCAGGGAAAATTTAGTCTTGCCGATGCACAGCGTATCCGCTTCCGTCACCAGCAATGCCCGCACATCCAGATCAGCCGCGTTGGTAGTTGCCCTGCTTAGCCGGCCCTCGCTCACCTCGGTCTTGATTGACGCAATAGCTTCGTTGACGCGGTAGCTGCGGCGGTGAAAAGTATCGCGGTAGTCTATTGTTAGAAACACCCACAGCCGAATCGGATACCGGGAGTGCACGGCGTAGGGAATTGCGAAAATGCGCCCCTTCTTGCCGAGGCCCTGCGCCGACAAAGGCAGGCAAGCACCGTGCAGCAGCAAGCAGGCAAAGACTGACTTTAGGATTCTCCCGGTCATGATACGTCACTGGCAATGCTACCCCAACAATAGCTGAATTCCCCATGAACGCCAGCGCCCGAGTGGAGCATCCGCACTCGTTACACCACAAGGCCCGGCTGATTGCAGTCGGGCCTTGTGATTTGCAGGGTTGAGTTAATTCGCTTTCCAGCCGGGTAGCCCGCAGGCTTGTCCCCTACAGCAGCGTCGTCACGTCCTGCACCCCAATGGGCCGCTCCACGGTGAAGCCTTCGCCGAACTCGGCGCCGATGATGTGGCCCATCTCGCGGGCGCGGGCTTCGAGGAACTGCCAGAATACGGCTCCTGAAATGTAGGTCTGCTCCTCGCCTTCGGCCACCACGTTGAACTGCGACTTAAAGGCGGCAATGGAGGCGCGCTTGGTTTCCCAGTGGGCCGAGATGTCGACCACGAAGTCGGGCTTGATCTGCCGGTCCTGGATGTAGTGGTACACGTGCTTGGGGCGCCAGGCGGCCTGGGGCTGCCCGTCGTCACCCAACGTTTCAATCATCTTCAGGCCGGCCAGGAAGCAGGCGTCGGACTGCAGCTGGGCACCGCGGCCGTGGTCGGGGTGCCGGTCGTGGATGGCGTTGCAGAATACCACCTCGGGCTGGTAGCGGCGGATGGCGGCAATGATGGGCAGCTGATGCTCGCGCACGTTCTGGAAGAAGCCGTCGGGCAAACCCAGGTTTTCGCGCGCGTGCAGTCCCAGAATCTGCGAGGCGGCCGCGGCCTCCTGGGCACGGGTAGCGGGCGTGCCGCGAGTGCCCAGCTCGCCGCGGGTGAGGTCCACAATGCCGATTTTCTTGCCCAGGGCGGCCGCGGCCAGCATGGCCCCCACGCACGACATTTCCGCGTCGTCGGGGTGCGCGGCCAGCGCGAGGATGTCTAGCTTCATAGTTGGTTGTGAGTTGGGAGTTGCCAGTTGTCAGTTGCCAGGCCCGGCCGTCAGAACGACCTGACAACTGGCAACTCCCAACTGGCAACTGATTACTTAATCCGCAGGGTGCGGCCGGGGCGCAGCACGGTGCTGCCGCTGATGCCGTTGAGGCGGCGGATTTGGGCCTGCGAGACGCCGTACTTGTCGGCAATTTCCGAGAGCGTGTCGCCCGAGCGGATGCGGTGCGACACCACGCGGCGGGCAGCCGAGGGCTTGTGCTGGGCGGCGCGGGCGCGGGCGGCGGCTTTCAGGCGGGCGGCCTGCCCGGCGTAGTTGAAGAGCGCGGCCGTAATCTGCAGGTTCTCGCCGCGCAGCTGGTGGTCGGGAAAGTCGTACACCTGCTCGGGGTCGATGGGGTTGCCCTCGTAGCGCACCTCGTAGTGCAGGTGCGAGCCGGTGCTGCGGCCGGTGCTGCCGCCCTTGCCGATGAGCTGCCCGGCCTTTACGAAGGTGCCGGGCTTCACCAGCTGCTTGCTCAAATGGCCGTAGAGGGTTTCCAGGCCGTTGTAGTGGCGCACCACCAGATAGTAGCCATAGCCGCCGCCGTCCCAGTTGGCCACGCGCACCACCCCGTCGAAGGCGGCCTTCACCGAGTCGCCGGTGTTCAGGTCGATGTCGACGCCGTAGTGCCAGCGGTAGCCGCGAAAGCCGAAGTCCGAGGTCAGCGGGGTTTCCGTCATGGGCATGCGGGCGAAGCGTTGGCGGGGCGGGTCGGTCAGGCGCAGGTTGAGCGTGTCGCGCAGCCGGCGGCCGTCCATGCGGTAGGGGTTTACCGAGCGCGTGTCCCAAATGGCATAGTAGCCGGCCACCTTGATCCACGACGAGTCGATGAGCACCTCCTCTGACATCTCCACGATGCTCTGCTCGCCTTCGTTGAGGGTAGTGGTGTCTTCGCTCACGATGCTCAGCGGGCGGGCGGGCTTAAACACCGACTTGGCGGCTTCGGAGTTTTCGTCGGGCAGCTCTTCGGTTTCGATGAGCACCGTGGTATCGGGCCGCACGTAGCGAATCTTGGGCGCCTTGATGCGAAAAAAGTCTTTGGGCGTACCAGCTTTGGCCTTGGGCGAGGCCGGGCGGCGGCGCTGGGCCTGGCTCGTTTCGGGAGCCAGCCAGAGCAGCAGCGCGAGCAGCGTCAGGAGCCAGAATTTAAACGAATAAGTCAAGGGAAACGGGTGGGTGGAACCGAAGGGTCCCGGGTGCGGCGCGTGGCGGCGTCGCACTCAGGAAAGTGCAAAGTACGGAAGCATTCCGCAAACGAGCCGGCGCGCCGGGCGCCGACCCGCCTGCCCAACGCCCGGCGCGGCTATTTGGTGTCTTTTCGCCCTATTGGCTTACTCGGACCGAGTAAGCCGGTTGCGAACACCGAGTAAGCCAATACCGTGCTTCCCCTGACTGCTTACCTCGCGGACCGGCAAGGAACGTCCCACCCTTCCGGGCCGGACATCGGAGCGGGCGCGCCGGGCGGGTATTGGAAAAGTACCGCCCCGCCCCTGCTCGTTTCAGGCTCGGCGAAGGCCCATAAGCACCCCAGCCGCCGGCTCCCGGGGGAACCAGCGGCTGGGGCGGGGCCGAACTGCTCGTTCGGCCCGGATGGCCTGGCGGAGCGGCGACTTAGTGCACGCCCAGCGCAGCCAGGTAGCGCTCGGCGTCGAGGGCGGCCATGCAGCCGGTGCCGGCGGCCGTCACGGCCTGGCGGTACACGTAGTCCTGCACGTCGCCGCAGGCAAATACGCCGTCGACGTTGGTTTTGCTGGTGCCGGGCAAGGTCTTCAGGTAGCCCTGCTCGTCGTGGTGCAGGTACTCGCGGAAGATGTGCGAGTTGGGCTCGTGGCCGATGGCCACGAAGAAGCCCTCGATGGCCAGCTCGCGGGTTTCGTGGGTCACGATGTTTTTCACGCGCACGCCTTCCACCGCGTGCTGGCCCAGGATTTCGTCGGTCTGGGTGTTGAACAGCACCTCGATCTTGGGGTTGTCGAGCACGCGCTTCTGCATGATCTTGGAGGCGCGCATCTCCCCTTTGCGCACCAGCATGTACACCTTGTTGCAGAGGTTCGACAGGTAGGTGGCTTCCTCGGCGGCCGTGTCGCCGGCGCCCACGATGGCCACGTCCTTGCCCCGGTAGAAGAACCCGTCGCACACGGCGCAGGCCGACACGCCCGAACCGTTCAGGCGGGCCTCCGACTCGATGCCCAGCCACTTGGCCGAGGCCCCGGTGGCAATGATGACGGCGTCGGCCGTGAGGGTGGTTTGCTCGTCGATGGTGACGCGGTGCGGGTGGCCCGAGAAGTCCACCGCCGTGGCCAGGCCGTAGCGGATGTCAGTGCCGAAGCGGGCGGCCTGGGCTTTGAGGTCTTCCATCATCTGGGGGCCCATCACGCCGTCGGGGTAGCCGGGGAAGTTCTCCACGTCGTTGGTGATGGTGAGCTGCCCGCCGGGCTGCAGGCCCTGGTACATGACGGGTTGCATGTTGGCGCGAGCGGCGTAGATGGCGGCGGTGTAGCCGGCCGGGCCCGAGCCAATGATCAGACACTTGACGTGTTCTGCGGCAGTATTCTCCATAAGTTGAAAAAGCGAATTCCGTAGGGAGCGGCAAAGGTAAGGCCCGCCGGGCTAGCACCAGCAAATGTCGTACGACCAACGCCAGACAGCCCAAAAGGACCTAAAGTGGCAGCCCCGGCGGGCCGCGGCCTGCCATTTGGTCAAACAAAAACCCCGACCGTGGGGCCGGGGTTTTCGGGCAGGCAAAGTAAAGGTCGGAGCTTAGCCGAGGTAGGGCTTCAGGGCCTTGCTGCGCGAGGTGTGGCGCAGGCGGCGAATGGCTTTTTCCTTGATCTGGCGCACCCGCTCGCGGGTGAGGTTGAACTTCTCCCCGATTTCCTCGAGGGTCAGGGAATGCTCGCCGTTGAGGCCAAAGTACAGGGTGATGACGTCGGCCTCACGCTTGGTGAGCGTGGAGAGGGCGCGCTGCACTTCCTTGCGCAGCGAGTCGGTCATCAGGCCGCTGTCGGGCGTTTCCTCGTCCTCGTTTTCGAGCACGTCGAGCAGGCGGTTTTCCTCCCCCTGCACAAACGGCGCGTCCACCGATACGTGGCGGCCCGAAATCTTGAGCGTGTCAACCACTTCCGAGGTGGTCAGCTCCAGGACTTCGGCAATTTCTTCGGGCGAGGGCTCGCGCTCAAACTTCTGCTCCAGCTCCGAGAACGACTTGCTGATCTTGTTCAGCGAGCCGACGCGGTTCAGGGGCAGGCGCACGATGCGCGACTGCTCGGCCAGGGCCTGCAGGATGGACTGGCGAATCCACCATACGGCGTAGGAAATGAATTTGAAACCCCGGGTTTCGTCAAAGCGCTTGGCGGCTTTGATCAGGCCGAGGTTGCCCTCGTTGATCAAGTCGCCCAGCGACAAGCCTTGGTTCTGGTATTGCTTGGCCACCGACACCACGAAGCGGAGGTTGGCCTTGGTGAGCTTTTCCAGCGCCTGCTGGTCGCCTTCCTTGATGCGCTGGGCCAGCGTTACCTCCTCGTCGGGGGTGAGCAGATCCACCTTGCCAATCTCCTGGAGGTATTTGTCCAGCGACTGGCTTTCGCGGTTGGTAATCTGCTTGCTGATTTTTAACTGTCTCATTGTGACGGGCGCGGAAGCGGGTAGAAAGGTGCAGGTTGAATTTCGGAGGCGAAACCGGCCGTACGTCCGGTCAGAAGGGGCTAACGCCCGCTCCTGACCGAAAGTTCGGCGCGCGCAACTTACTGGTTCTGGGAGTCGCCGGCGGTGTAGTCCGAACGCTCCGGGCGCTCGGGACGCGGGCCGCGGTCGGGGCGCGGACCCCGGTCCGGGCGCGGGCCGCGGTCGGGCCGGTCGCCGCGCTCGGGGCGCGGGCCGCGGTCGGGGCGTTCGGCCGGCTCCACGTAGCCCTCGGGCTTGGGCAGCAGGCTCTTCATCGACAGGCGGAACTTGCCGGTCTTCTTGTCTACTTCCACCAGCTGCACCTGCACTTCCTGGCCCACCGTGAGCACGCCTTCCAGCGTGGGCAGGCGGTCGTAGCTTACTTCGGAGATGTGCAGCAGGCCGTCCTTGCCGGGCATGAACTCGACGAAGGCGCCGTAGGCCTGAATCGAGCGCACCGTGCCGGTGTAGGTTTCACCGGGCTCGGGCGTGGCGGCAATGCCGCGGATGCGCGATACCGCGGCGGCCATGTCGTCGGCGTTGGAGGCGTAGATGTACACGTGGCCCTTCTCGTCCTTCTCCTCGATGGTGATGGTGGCGTTGGTGTCCTTCTGGATCTGCTGCACCACTTTGCCACCGGGGCCGATGATGGCGCCGATGTACTCCTTGTCGACCAGTACTTTCGTCGAGCGCGGGGTGTGGGGCTTCAGCTCGGCGGCCGGGGCGCTGATGGTCTTGGCCATTTCGCGCAGGATGTGCAGGCGGCCTTCGCGGGCCTGCAGCAGGGCGTTGGTCAGGATTTCGTTGCTCAGGCCCTGGATTTTGATGTCCATCTGGCAGGCCACGATGCCCTTCTCAGTGCCGGTCACCTTGAAGTCCATGTCGCCGAGGTGGTCCTCGTCGCCTAGAATGTCGCTGAGCACGGCGTACTCCCCGGTTTCCTTGTCCTGCACCAAGCCCATGGCAATGCCCGAGACGGCGGCGCGCACCGGAATGCCCGAGTCCATCAAAGCCATCGAACCGGCGCACACGGTGGCCATCGACGAGGAGCCGTTCGACTCCAGGATGTCCGACACGATGCGGATGGTGTAGGGGTTTTCGTCTTCGGCGGGCAGCACCTTGCGCAAGGAGCGCATGGCCAGGTTGCCGTGGCCGATTTCGCGGCGGCCGGGGCCGCGGTTGGGCTTCACTTCGCCGGTCGAGAAGGCCGGGAAGTTGTAGTGCAGCAAAAACTTGTTGTAGCCTTTCACCATGGCCTGGTCCACGATCTGCTCGTCGAGCTTGGTGCCCAGGGTTACGGTGGTCAGCGACTGGGTTTCGCCGCGGGTGAACAACGCCGAGCCGTGGGCGCCGGGCAGGTAGTTCACCTCGCTCCAGATGGGGCGGATTTCGGTAAGCTGACGACCATCGAGGCGGGTACGCTCCTTGATCATCATGTCGCGGATAGCTTTCTTCTCGGCCGAGGAGTAGTAGCGCGAGAACATCTTCATGTCCAGCTCGGGCTGCTCGAGCAGCAGCTGGTCCAGGAACTGCTTTTTCACCGCCGAGAAGCCTTCCTTGCGGCCGGCCTTGCTGGTGTTGCCGCTCTTGGCCACGTCGTAGGCGCCCTGGTAAATGGCCTCGTGGATGCGCTGCTTGAGCTCCTCGTTCTCGTCGTACTTGGGGTACTCGCGCTTCACCTTGCTTTTCTCCACCTCGGCGGCGAGGTCGAGCTGCAGCTGCACCTGCTGCTTGATGGCTTCGTGGGCAAACTGGATGGCGTCGACCATCTCCTGTTCGCTCACCTCGTTCATTTCGCCTTCCACCATGGCCACCGAGTCGGCGGTAGCGCCCACGATCAGGTCGATGTCGGCGCGGGCAATGTCGGCGGTTTTGGGGTTGATCTGGAACTGGCCGTCGATGCGGGCCACGCGAACTTCCGAAATCGGGCCGGCAAACGGAATGTCCGAAATCGAAATGGCGGCCGAGGCGGCCAGGGCGGCCAGGGCATCGGGCTGCACTTCCTTATCGGCCGAAATCAGCGAAATCATCACCTGCACCTCGTAGTGATAGTCCTTGGGGAACATCGGGCGCAGAATGCGGTCGACGAGGCGGCAGATCAGGATTTCGTAGTCCGACAGGCGGCTTTCGCGGCGCTGGAACGAGCCGGGAATCTTGCCGGCCGAGCCGAACTTTTCCTGGTAATCGACCGACAGCGGCAGGAAGTCCACGCCCTCGCGCTGGCTGGGCTGCGACACCACCGTGGCGAGCAGCATCGCGTCGCCCAGGCGCACCACGACGGCGCCGTCGGCGAACTTGGCGAGCTTGCCGGTTTCGATGGAAATCTGCCGGCCATCGGGCAGGGCGAGGGTTTTGGTGACAGCGTTGTAAGGAGGCATTCCTTGGGGGGTAGCTTGGAGGATGATTGTCAGCTTGGGGCAGCGGGATGGTAGTCGGTATCGGGTAGCCGGTAGCAGCATGCCGCCGGCCCGGGGCCGGCTACTGACTACCTACTACTCACTACCATCAAAACAACGCGCCCGGCCTTGGCGGTACCGGGCAGCGCAAAAAAAGTAGGGAACCCGGCCGGCGGGCTCCCTACTAGCGTGGAGTGGGCTTACTTACGGATGCCCAGCTCCTTGATGATGGCGCGGTAGCGGTTGATTTCGCGGTTCTGCAGGTAGTTCAGCAGACGGCGACGCTTACCGACGAGCTTCAACAGGCCCAGGCGAGTCGAGAAGTCTTTCTTATTGATCTTCAGGTGCTCGGTGAGGTGGTTGATGCGGTGGGTGAACAGCGCGATTTGCGATTCAGCCGAACCCGTGTCGGTTTTGGCTTTGGCAACGCCGTGCTGTTCGAAGATAGCCTGTTTGGCTTCGGTAGAGAGTTTCATCGGCAGATAGGGACAGTAGCCCCGTCTTGGATTAAAATGAAAAAAAGAGAGTAAGCGTACTACGCAGCACGCCGTGGCCGCAAAGGTAAACGCTTTTCGGCGAAAATGCCGCATCCCAGCGGGCTTTTGCTGCCTGGGCCGTTACCCCGCCGCGGGCTTGCGGCGCGTGAGCCCGCGGGGCAGCTTGTGCGAGAGGCGCTGCCAGAAGTCCACCTCGAACAGGCTGGAGTCGCGGCGGGCCTGGTAAAGGAAAAACAGCCCGGCCGGCAGCAGCACCACGTTCGACATCCACATGCCCACTCCTACCGGCATCACGGCCTCGCGGCCGTACTTCTCCCCCAGGATGGAGAAGATGTAGAAGATGATGAAGAACAGCACTGATACCAGCACCGGCACGCCCAGTCCACCCTTCTTGATGATGGAGCCCAGCGGCGCGCCAATGAGAAACATCACCAGAATGGCCGCCGACTGGGTGTACTTCTTGTAGACCTCGATGCGGTAGTTGCCCGCGTCGCGGGCCTGGGTGCGCAGCTTCTCCCCGTAGCTGTTGACGAACGCCAGCAGGTTGCGCACGCGGTTGCCGGCCGACTGCACCACCACCGGCGTAATGGGCGCCAGGCGCTCGGCCGGCACCTGCCAGCTGGCCAGGCGCGCGTCCTTGGCCTGCCCGGTGGTATCGAAGCGCAGGTAGGTAAAGTACGGGTTGAGCTGCGGCGTCATGGCCACGCGGTCTTTGGCCAGCAGCCGCTGTACCGAGTCGACGTAGGCGTGGAGCTGCGGCAGGGTCTTCATCATCTTGTTTTCCGAGAACAGCTCTTCCTTGGTGCGGTCGAGGCTGAAGGAAGCCAGCGAGAAGGTGATGTTGGTTTTCTGGAACTGCTGCTGCACGAAGCCCGCCCCGGCCCGGTCGCGGGCGTTGGGCTGCTCCACGTACTTGCGGCCGCTGTAGAGCTCCAGGCCCAGGTACTGGCCCCCGAAGCGCGTGTACATGCGGCCCGAGTCGGCCACCACCATGGCCGCGTTGCCGCTGGTACCGCTGTGGTCGTAAATCATTACCCCGTGCAGCCGCTCGCCGTTTTCGCCCAGCTTCCGGTCCACCTTGATGGTGTAGCCGGGAATGCCGTTGTAGAACACGCCCTCGCGGATGTCGAGGGCCAGCTTCTGCTGGCGCACGTCCCAGAGCAAACTGAAAGCTTTCAGGTTGGCCTTGGGCACGATGGTATTGTTGAACCAGAACGCAAAGCCGGCCAGCAACAAGCTAAACACCATGATGGGCCGCAGAATGCGCGTGAGCGAGATGCCCGAGGTCTTGATGGCCGTCAGCTCGTGGTGCTCGCCCAGGTTGCCGTAGGTCATGAGCGAGGACAAGAGCACGGCCAGCGGCAACGAGATGGGCACGATGAGCACGCTGAAGAAAATCAGCAGCTGCACCACCACGCCCGTGCCCAGGTCCTTGCCCACCAGGTCGTCGAGGTACTTCATCATCGTCTGGGTCAGGAACACGAATTCCGTCACCGCAAACGTGAGCAGGAAGGGCCCGGCAAAGGCCCGCAAGATCAGCTTATCTAATTTCTTCATTTAACGCAGTAGCGCCGGGGAGCCTTAAACGGCCGCAAAGGTAAGCCAAGCCGGCAGCGCGGCGCCGCGGCCCGGCAAAAAAGCCGGGCCCGCCGCGAACAGGCGACGGGCCCGGCTCGGGGCTAAACGAAGGCGCGGCCGGATTGGTGCGTTAGCCGCCCACCAGCTCACGCAGCTTCAGTACCATGCTGTCCCACATTTCGCGCAGCTCGATGTCGTCGGTTTCCTCCGAATAGTCGACCACGCGCAGGAAGTACTCCTGGGTCAGCTCCGACGACTCGATGGTGAAGTCGAGGTAGTTGGCGTCGGGCAGGTGGCGGCGGTTGGCGTCGAGAAACACGAAGCGCGCCGAGCGGTTGGTGCGCTGTGAGGTCAGCTCAGCAAAGTGCGGCTGGTTGTCCCACACGAAGTTGAAGGTGTGGTGGTCGACCGTGAGCACGTCCTGGCAAAACCACTGGCGCAGCCCCGAAGCCGAGGCCAGGTAGGGGTAAAGAATTTTGGGGGAAGCGTTAATGAGGTACTCGTGCACGAATCGGTGCTTGGAACGGGTAGCGGAAAGAGGCATACGCAAGCGAAAAAAAGTCAGAAGCTACCGCCCGGGGCCCGGGCCCGTTTGGCGGTTAGCGGCAAGATACACGGGTTTTTTTTCCAGCAAGGCTTGCGCGGCGTTAAATCTTCGTCTTACCTTTGCGCCACCAAAAACCCGGCGGGGTAGCTCAGTTGGTTAGAGCACAGGATTCATAACCCTGAGGCCACGAGTTCAACTCTCGTCCCCGCTACTGGTTCCAACCGCCACAGCCCCAGGCTGTGGCGGTTTTTTTATTGCCAGCCCTTCCCGGTTCAAGCCAGATCATTCCCCGAAACCTTCTATCTTCCGCAATCGGCCCGGAAATGCCGACCCGCCCCGGCATGAAACGCGAGTTGCGCACGTCCTTCGACAAGATTTACCTCACCATCGAGTACGATGAAGCCAGCGGCTGGATTTACAACAACTGGCAGGGCGTGTTGCCCTCCGACACGGTGATTCGCGGCGCCGCCGAGGTGCTGGAGGTAATGCGCGCCACCGGCTGCCACTACCTGCTCAACGACAACCGCCTAGTAGTAGGCTCCTGGAATCAGGCCAACGACTGGATCGAGCAGCAGTGGATGCCCCAGGCGCTGGCCCTGGGGTTGCGCCGCTTTGCCCACGTAGTGTCGCCGGGTACGTTCGGCCGGGCCTCGGTGGAGGAAATGCTGCGCCGCGTGGACGACCGGTTCGAGATGCACCTGTTTCAGGACATCGACGCGGCCCGGCAGTGGCTGCATGCGGCCAAAGTTGCTCACCAGACGGCCTGACTACCCGCTGCGCCGCGTTGCCGGCCGCCCCTCGCATTCATGCAAACGAAAACCGCCCGGCTACTGTGCAGCAGCCGGGCGGTTCAGTTTTCGGGAAGGAAGAAGCTTAGGCCTTCACTTTCTCGATGATGCCTTTGAAGGCTTCGGGGTGGTTCAAGGCTAGGTCAGCCAGCACCTTGCGGTTCAGGTCGATGCCAGCCTTCTTCAGGCCACCCATGAACTGCGAGTACGACAGGCCGTACTGACGGGCACCGGCGTTGATACGCTGAATCCAGAGGGCGCGGAACTCCCGCTTCTTAACCTTACGGTCGCGGTAGGCATACAGCAGACCTTTCTCAACCGCGTTTTTGGCAACGGTCCAGACATTCTTGCGGCGACCAAAGTACCCTTTGGCCAGACGCATTACCTTTTTGCGACGGTGGCGCGAGGCCACGTTATTGACGCTTCTTGGCATAACCTACTCGAGTTTTTGGCGGCCGGTGCCGACTCCGGCAGGAGCGGCTTGGTTGGTTTTGACCGGACGCCGGGTGAAAAATGGGTGATGTAAACTGTCGAGTAGCCGAGGGAAAAACCGCCGGCCCGTCGGCAATTTAGATGTGCAGCATGTCCTTTACGCGCGGCATGTCGGCCGAGCTTACCAGGGTAGCGTGCGTGAGGTGGCGCTTCCGCTTGGTGCTCTTCTTGGTCAGAATGTGCGACTTGAAGGCGTGCTTGCGCTTTACTTTGCCCGTGCCCGTCAGCTTGAAACGCTTCTTGGCGCCGGACTTGGTTTTTACTTTCGGCATTTTGAAAGGGTGTAAGAAATGAAACAACAACGGCGGCCGGCTGCCTAGGGCCGGCACGCCTGAAAAGTTGTGCTAACGCTACCGAGGCAGCGGCGGAGGCTATTCAGCGGCTTCGTTTTTCGATTCCTGCTTCTCGGCCTTGGGCGCTTTGGGCTTGGCCTCGCCTTCCTTGGGGGCGGCGGGCTTGGGCTTGGCTACCGAGGGAGCCACCTTGGGCGCCAGGTACAGGAACATGCGCTTGCCTTCGAGCTTGGGCAGCTGCTCTACCTTGGCCAGATCCTCGAGGGCCTGGGCAAACTTGAGCAGCAGAATTTCGCCGCGCTCCTTGAAGACGATGCTGCGGCCCACGAAGTGCACGTAGGCCTTGATCTTGGCGCCTTCCTTGAGAAACTCCTGCGCGTGCTTGAGTTTGAACGCGTAGTCGTGGTCGTCGGTGTTGGGGCCGAAGCGAATCTCCTTCACGATAACCTTCGTCTGCTTGGCCTTCATCTCGCGCGTGCGCTTCTTCTGCTCGTACTTAAATTTCGAGTAGTCGATAACGCGGCACACCGGCGGCACGGCCGTCGGCGAAATCTCCACCAGATCAAGGCCTTGCTGCTCGGCCATGCGACGGGCCTGATCCGTCGGATAAATGCCCTGCTCCACATTGTCGCCTACCAGGCGGACTTCGCGGGCCGTGATTTTATGGTTGATTTTGAACGGCTCCTCTACCTGACGCGGAGGGAGGCGGCGATTGGGGGTTCTGATAAGACGAAATGTTTAGGGTGAAACTTGGTTGGGCAAACAGCCGAAAGCACCTGACAATCAGACGCGCCAACTATTTCAGCGGGCGAATATCCGGCAATTTTCCCGAACCGCAAAATTCAGCCCGCCGAAAACACGGTTTCCGGCGGGCTGGAAGGGTTTTAACGGCGGGCCCGAGGGATTAGTTCAGCCCGCCGCCAAGGCTTAGTGCGCTACTACGGCCCGGCCGCTCATCACTTCCTCTACCTGCTCCTGGAAGTTGCGGATGAAGGCGTCGATGGGCATGGAACCCAGGTCGCCCTCGCCGTGGCGGCGCACCGAGACGATGCCGTTTTCGGCCTCCTTCTCGCCCACCACCAGGAGGTAGGGAATTTTCTGCATCTCGGCGTCGCGGATTTTACGGCCGATGCGCTCGTCGCGCTCATCCGTGGTGCCGCGCAGATCGGCCTGCTGCAGTTGGTCCTGCACCTGCCGGGCGTAGTCGTGGTACTTTTCCGAAATCGGCAGGATGATGAACTGCTCGGGCGCCAGCCACAGCGGGAAGTTGCCGGCGCAGTGCTCGATGAGCACGGCCACGAAGCGTTCCAGCGAGCCGAAGGGGGCGCGGTGAATCATCACCGGGCGCTGGCGCGAGTTGTCGGGGGCCACGTACTCCAGCTCGAAGCGCTCGGGCAGGTTGTAATCGACCTGAATGGTACCGAGCTGCCACTTGCGGCCCAGCGCGTCGCGCACCATGAAGTCGAGCTTGGGGCCGTAGAAGGCTGCCTCGCCCAGTTCCGTTACGGTGCGCAGGCCGCGCTCCACGGCCGCTTCCTGAATGGCCGACTCGGCGGCCGCCCAGTTCTCGTCGGTGCCGATGTATTTCTGCTTGTTTTCCGGGTCGCGCAGCGAAATCTGAGCGGTGTAGTCCCCGAAGCCCAGGGCCTGGAACACAAAGAGTACCAAGTCAATGACCTTGATGAACTCTTCCTTCACTTGATCCTGGCGGCAGAAAATATGGGCGTCATCCTGGGTAAAGCCGCGCACGCGGGTCAGCCCGTGCAGCTCGCCCGACTGCTCGTAGCGGTACACCGTGCCGAACTCGGCCAAGCGCAGCGGCAGGTCGCGGTAGGAGCGCGGCTTGGTTTTGTAAATCTCGCAGTGGTGCGGGCAGTTCATGGGCTTGAGGAAGAACTCCTCGCCCGGGTTCGGCGTTTTGATGGGCTGGAACGAGTCGGCTCCGTACTTCTCGTAGTGGCCCGAGGTTACGTACAGCTCCTTGGCGCCGATGTGCGGCGTGACGACCGGCAGGTAGCCAGCCTTCACTTGGGCGCGGCGCATGAACTGCTCGAGTCGCTCGCGCAGGGCCGTGCCCTTGGGCAGCCACAGGGGCAGCCCCGCTCCTACCCGCTCCGAAAACGCAAATAGCTCCAGCTCCTTGCCCAGCTTGCGGTGGTCGCGCTTGCGGGCTTCCTCCAGCTTGTGCAGGTACTCCTTCAGCTCCTTGTCTTTGGGGAAGGTAATGGCATAGATGCGCGTGAGCTGCTTGTTCTTCTCGTCGCCGCGCCAGTAGGCCCCGGCTACGTTCAGCACTTTGGCGGCCTTGATGGTACCCGTATCGGGCAGGTGCGGGCCGCGGCAGAGGTCCACGAAGTTGCCC
This sequence comes from Hymenobacter sp. B81, assembly GCF_044628455.1. Classification (NCBI taxonomy): domain Bacteria; kingdom Pseudomonadati; phylum Bacteroidota; class Cytophagia; order Cytophagales; family Hymenobacteraceae; genus Hymenobacter; species Hymenobacter sp. B81. Next base: position 972,685 of record NZ_JBIYZW010000001.1, read on the forward strand.
TGCGAGTAGAACGTGATGCTGCCGTCCTCCAAGCCTTCGAGCAAATCCAGCTTGTACGGGTCGCCCTTCTCGGTGAAGTAGGCCACGGCGTCGGCTTTCGACACCTCGCGGCGCTCGTAGCGGCTTTTGTTCTTGGCCAGCTCCAGCATCTTCTGTTCGATCCTGGCAAAATCATCGGGCGAGATGCTACGACCTTCCCCCAGGTCCACGTCGTAGTAGAAGCCATTTTCGATGGGCGGGCCGATGCCGAACTTCACGCCGGGGTAAAGCGCCTCCAGGGCTTCGGCCAGCAGGTGAGCCGAGGAATGCCAGAATGTATTTTTTCCCGCCTCGTCGTTCCAAGTGAGAATCTCCAGGTTGGTGGAGTCTTGAATGGGGCGGTACAGGTCGCGGACTTCGCCGTTGACGCGCACGGCCAAGGCATTGCGGGCCAGGCCTTCGCTGATGCTGGCGGCTACGTCGTAGCCGCTCACACCTGCTTCGAACTGACGCACGGAGCCGTCGGGGAGCGTGATGTTAATCATACAAAAACGTGCAAAAAAAGCAGTAGCCCGCAAGTTAGCAGCTTCGGGCGGGGAAACCGCAGCCAGTGGTAAAATGCCCCTACTGGCTGTTGGTTGGGGTTACCAATGCGGGTGGGCGCACTTCCAGCGGCTCGAAGCTGGGCCGGGCGGCCGTGGGGGCCCGGCGCGGCAGCGGCGGGGCGCCGTACACCAGCTTCAGCGAATCGAGCTGCGACCCCGGCAGGCGCTGGCCCACCTTCCAGACCTTGTAGGTATAGTGGCGGTTGCCGGGGAACTGGCGCACCAACTGGCGGTAGGCCACCCAGGCAGGCAGCAATTGGCCGATCTGCTCGTAGCTGTCGGCCAGCATCTGCCCTACTTCGGGCAGGTACTGGCTGCGCCGCCGGGCCCGGGTCAGCGGCCCGACAACCCGGCCATACTGGCGGTTGCGGTAGTAGTACAAGCCCACGCGGTAGTCGGCACGGTACAGCGTCGAGTCGAGCCGGGCAGCCCGGACGTAGTTACGCACGGCGCTGTCGGGCTGGCCACTCAGATCGAATACGCGGCCGCGGTCGTACCAGAGCGCGGCGTAGCGCGGGCTCAGGGCCAGCCCCCGGGCCACGTAGGGCGCGGCGGCTGCGGGCTGACGGTTGGCGTTCAGCAGGTAGGCCAGCTGGTGCAAAGCTTCGGGCTGCTGCCCCCCCCGGGCCACGCTGGCGCGCAGAAAGTCCAGCGCCTGGGCCGTGTCGCGCAGGGCGGCGTACACCAGCCCCTTGTAGAACAGCGCCGCCGCATGATCGGCGTCTTCCCGCAGCACCCGGTCGAGGTAGTCGAGCGCGGTGCGGTGGCGGCGGGCGGCCAGGTTGGTTTCTGCCAGCAGCAGGTGCAGCTCGGGTGGGTTGTAGCCGCGCTGCTGGGCCTGCGCCGCCGCCGCCAAAGCCGCCTGCAGCTGGCCCTGGGCGCGCAGCGTGCGGGCTTTTATCAGGTAGTATTCACCTGGGGCATCATCGAGCTCAATGGCCTGGTTGATGTCGCGCAGGGCCCGGGCCGTTTGACCAGCCTGCAGGTCGAAGGCCGCGCGCCGGGCGTAGAGGCCGGCGTTGCGGGGCTGCCGGGCAATGGCGCCGTTGAGTTCGGCGGCCTGCAGTTCGGGCCCGCTGCGCACGGCACCCAGGTTTACCATCACTTCCGAGGTGCGCACCGGCCCCGTCTCGCCGCAGCCGGTCAGGCCGAACGCAGCGCCGCACAGCAGCAAAACAAAAGGACGAAAACGAGGCACGCGGCGAAACTGGCTTGGGTCAGCCAAAGGTACGGCGCGGCTGCTTTCCGCGCCGCTAGTGGCCCACGCTCACCTCCTGGGCGACCAGCGCCCGCCCGAAGAAAGCGGCGCGCAGGGCCTCGTCGCGGCCGTATACGTCGGGCAGACGGCGCAGCTCGGGCCCGTCGGCCTCGCAGGTGAGGTAGCGGATGAAGATGGGCATGGGGTAGCGCAGCGGAAAGTACTGGCGGTAGCCGCCGTACACACTGTCCCACATGCGCTCCACGTTGCGCTGGGCCCGTTTGGGCTGGTCGGCCAGGTCACGGCGCAACAGGAACACGGCCAGCTGCAGCGGTTTCTCCAAGCGGATGCAGCCGTGGCTGAGGGCCCGGCCCGATTTGTTGAACAGCGCGCGGGTGGGCGTATCGTGCAGGAAGATGTCGTGGGGGTTGGGGAAGCGAAATACGATGTTGCCCAGGGCGTTGTCGCAGCAGGCCACCTGCCGGATGGAATACGGAAACGATTCAACCGTAACGCTTTTCCAGTTTACTCCCTTCGGATTTACCAGGCTGCCCTTGGCATCGTAGAGCAAAAAGTTGTTGCGGGCCAGGTATGCCGGGTTACGCCGCAGCTGAGGCAGGATTTCACCGGTGGCAATGGAGCGCGGCACCCGCCACTCGGGCGAGGTTTCGAAGAACCGGATGGCGCTGTACACCTCCGGGGTGGGCGTGAGGGCCTCGCCCACAATTACCCGAAACCGGCGCACCACCCGCGGTCCGCGCACAATCTGCAGGCTATAATCGGGTACGTTCACCACGGCATACACCGAATCGGCCGCCGGCTCCCAGCGCAACCGCTCCAGGTTGATGGCCACCAACGGCGCCCACCGCCGGGCGGCAGCCGTATCGGCGCGCAGCATTTTCTGCCAGGCCCACAGCAGGCGCACGTACGAGCGGTTGGTCGGCTGCTGGGCCAGCAGCACGTCGAGTCGTTCCCGGCGGTGGGCTTGCTCCAGCCCTGCGGCAGCATCGAAGCGGCCGGCCGCGCTGAAGGCCGGTAGCGGGCGGCTCTCCACCCGGCCGTGCCGCAAATGCCGGCTAAACAGCAGCAGCCCCCGGCTCAAAGCCAGGTCGGCCCGGAGGCGTCGGGCCAACTGCCGGACAGGCGGGGCGGGCATTGCCAGCGAATCAGTCAGTTGGCTGAGGCTGGAGCAGCCATAGTCGGCGGGCAGCAGGCCAAACTCGGGTGCCCTCGCCAGCAGCCGCAGACCTTCAACTGCCAGCGGCTGCCAGCCGGCGGCTGTAGTCCACAGCGGAGCGTAGCCGGCGGCCGTGTAGAGTTGCCGCATGTCGGCCAGGAGCCCGGGCGCCACGGCACTGCTATCGAGGGCCGCCAGTTGGTGCTGTAACTGCTGGGCGACTTCCGGCGCCGCTACGGGCAGCGGCTGCGCCCAGACTGATCCGGTCCAGGCACTCAACCCAGCCACTAAACGTAAATACCGCCACATAGCGCCTGCAGCCGGCTGTGCACTCCGGGGCTACCCGGCTTAAGGTACTGTATTTCTCCCAATTAAAATACGCTTTTCTGGCCTGATTACCGGGCTGCCACGTCGCTGTTCTGGCCCCGGTTCAGCTGGTGCAGCAGCTTGGCGCACTTGCGGCTGTTTTCCAGGTCTTCGCTGGTGACGGTGGGCAAAGCCGCGGCCTGCTCGAGCACCGCAATAGCTTCCTGGCGCAGTCCCTGGTTTTCGTACACCCGCGCCAGGTCGTAGCAGAACTGGATGCGGCGCGGATCCAGCTCCCGGGCTTTACGCAGCGCGGCCATGGCCTGGGTGTTGGACGCCCCGGTGGGGCGCCCGCCCAGAAATACCCGGAAGTAGGCCCGCTCCACCAGGTTTAAGTGTGCCACACGGTAGTGCCAGCGGCCCAGCATCTGCCAGGCATCGGCCAGACGGGGGCTGTACTCCACGGCCCGCCAGGCGTAGGGCTTCATCTGCTTGTAGATTTCCAGACGCTGGGTTGCGTTGAGTAGAATAGCCCGCTGGGCCAGGGTAAACGCTACGGCGTAGTTCGCCTCCCCTCCCTGGGGGTTCACGGCATAAGCTCGGTCGGCGTACTGGCGGGCCGAGGTGAAGTAGGCGCCGCGGCGGCTTTCATCGGTGTAGCGCGAGCCAATGTTGGCACTGAGCACCGCGGCCCGCCACAGGGCTTCGTAGTAGCGCGGGTGCTGACCCAGCACCTGCTCGTAGCGGGCCAGGGCGGCCGACTCGCGGTACTGCTTCTGCAGGGCCCGGGCCTCGGCCATGAGGCGCGATACTTCGGCGGCTTTGTCGGCCGGCTTGGTTCCGTCGTCGGCCCGGCCGCTTATGGCCAGCAGCAGGGCCAGCCCCAGCAGGGGAAGGCCGCGGCGGCCGCACAGCGCAAGACGAATCGAGTAAAACATGGCAACTAAGGCAAGGCGCAAAAAAGATACGCAAACCTGGGGTGCCTATACAAACGCCTGGCGGCCCGGCAGCGTTGCACATGCCGCGAAGCACGCAACGCCGCCGGGCCGCCCGGACGGAATAATTAGCCTAAAACAAGGTCATCTGCGACTTGGCCTTGTGCTGCAGCAGGGCCTGGGCCTGGGCCACTTCCTCGGGCGAAATGTCCACCGGACCTTCGTGCTCGGGCAGCGGCTCGTGGCCTGATACGGCGGCTTTGGGAATGGTAGCCGGGCCTTTTTTCCGGGTCGAGGCCTTGCGCTCGGGCTCGGGGCCTTCGTCGGTGAGCAGGGCCACGCTCAGCACCTTGAAGTAGTTGAGTTTGTTGCCCATGGCCTTCCAGCCCTTCACGTCGATGAACTCGTGCAGGTGAATGCGCTCGGCGAGCTTGTCGCCCTTTTTCTCCTTCTGCACCTTTACCTCAATCTCGGGCACCACACCGCAGGTGGCGCATACCAGGTGGGTTCCCTTGGTTTCGGGCAAGAATAGAAAGCGCTTGGCCACGGTGCTGGTTTCCACCCGGAAGCGCTTCACGTAGTGGGTTTTCGACTCGCCCTCCACGTACACCGCGTTGATGACGGTATCGGGGTCGAACTTGCGCAGCAGCACGATGTTGCGCACGTCGAAGTGAATGGCCGGGTCGGGCGGCGTGAGCTCGTACGAGCCATCCTTGTACACCACCAGAATGGTGTTGTCGGTATCGAAGGTGCCCAGGAAACGGCCGTGGCCGGCGTTGTTGAGGCGGCCCACCACTTCGTCGAAGAACACCTCGCGCCCGCCCAGGGTAGAGTCGCCCCGCTCCTTGAACGTAATCTTCTTGACCGGCTGCTTGGTTACGATGTTGCCCATCGAGCCCTTGCCCTTGATGGCCAGCTCGGCAAAGTCAAAGTCGAACTGCTTGACGCGGGCCGGGGCCTTGTCGGAGAGCTGCACCGCTACGATTTCCGACTCGGAGTTGGGGTTGGCCGTCAAGTACAGCACCTTGGAGTTCTTGCCGCCCTTGGTCAAATCGTAGCTCTTGTCGCGGGTGATGCCCGTCACGAGGAAGCGCTTGGCGTAGCTGATGCCCGAGGGGCCGTCCTGGTACACCATGTTGTACACCAGCCGGTCGTCGTTTTTGTTGTAGACGCCCACGTGCAGGATGTCCTTGCCCACGAAGGTCTTCTCCGCAATCTTGGTCACCACGAAGGAGCCGTCGCGGCGAATGGCAATGATGTCGTCCAGGTCGGAGCAGTCGCACACGAACTCGTCTTTCTTCAGGCCGTGGCCCACAAAGCCGTCCTGGCGGTTCACGTAGAGCTTCTGGTTGGCCACGGCCACTTTCTGGGCCGTCACCACGTCGAAGGTGCGCAACTCGGTTTTCCGCTCGCGGCCGTCGCCGTACTTTTTCAGCAGGCCCTCAAAGTAGCGAATGGCGTAGCGCGTGAGGTTGGCCAGGTTGTCGGCCACTTCGGCCAGCTCGGTTTCCAGCTTCTGAATGTACTCGTCGGCCTTGAAGCCGTCGAACTTCGAGATGCGCTTGATGCGGATTTCGGTCAGGCGCGTCAAATCGTCCTCCGTGATGGCGCGGCGCAGCACGATGCGCGTGTCGTTGGCCCGCTCCTTCTCCCCGTCGATGCGCACGTACTTTTTCAGCCCCGCGTCGATGGTTTCCAGAATCTCGGCCCAGGTTTCGCACTCCTCGATTTTGCGGTAGATGCGGTTCTCGATGAAAATCTTTTCCAGCGAGGCTGAGTGCCATTTTTCCTGCAGCTCCTGCTGGCGGATTTCCAGCTCGCGCTCCAGCAGGCGCAGGGTTTTCTGGGTGCTCAGCCGCAGCATGTCCTCCACGGCCACGAAGCGCGGCTTCTCGTCGATGATGACGCAGGTGTTGGGCGAGAGCGAGATTTCGCAGTCGGTGAAGGCGTAGAGCGCATCCATCGTCAGGTCGGGCGACACGCCGGCGGGCAGATGCACCTGGATTTCGACCACGGCGGCGGTGTTGTCGACCACCTTCTTGATCTTGATCTTGTTGGCCTCCGAGGCCTTCACGATGCTTTCCATCACGCCGGTGGTGGTGGTGCCGTAGGGCACGTCGCGAATCACCAGCAGGGTTTTGTCAACCTTCTCGATGGTGGCGCGCAGGCGCAGCTTGGAGCCGCGCAGCCCGCCGTTGTAGTTGGTCACGTCGCAGAGGCCGCCGGCCGGAAAATCCGGGTAGAGCACAATGTCGCGGCCCTTGAGCACGTCGATGGAGGCCTTGCACAGCTCGCGGAAGTTGTGGGGCATGATCTTCGTGCTCAGGCCCACGGCAATGCCCTCGATGCCCTGCGCCAGCAGCAGCGGAAACTTCACCGGCAGGGTCACCGGTTCGCGCTTGCGGCCGTCGTAGCTGGCCTGCCACTCGGTGGTGTCGGGGTTGAACACCACGTCGAGGGCAAACTTCGACAGGCGCGCCTCGATGTAGCGGGGCGCGGCTGCCCCGTCGCCGGTACGCACGTCGCCCCAGTTGCCCTGGGTTTCGATGAGCAGGTCCTTCTGGCCCAGGTTCACGATGGCGTCGCCGATGCTGGCGTCGCCATGCGGGTGGTACTGCATGGTCTGCCCGATGACGTTGGCCACCTTGTTGAAGCGGCCGTCGTCCATTTCCTTCATGGCGTGCATGATGCGGCGCTGCACGGGCTTGAGGCCGTCTTCGATGGCGGGCACGGCCCGCTCCAGAATCACGTAGGAGGCGTAGTCCAGAAACCAGTTCTGGTACATGCCACCTATGGAGCTGATGTCGTGAATGGTTTCGCCGGGCGTGAAGTCGGCTTCTTCGGGCAGGACAGCCGCAGCCTCGGCCAAGTCATCCTCCCCGGCGTCGCCGGCCAGCAGCTCGTCGTCGGCTTCCGGGTCGAAGCCGGCTTCGGCTTCGTCAGACATGGGTTGGTTGGGGTCGTGGGGGGCCGCGGCGGCGGTGTCGCCAAAGTCTACGGTGTCGCCTACGCCGAACAGCTCCGGCTGCTCAGGGCGCGGGGTGTCGTCGGGGGCGGGAAGTTCAGAGTTGACCACAGTGCGGGCGGGTTGGTCAGGGTAAGAAATGCGTGTTGCCATCAAAAGTACCGTAAGCTGCGCAGAGCGCAACACTTTTCAAGGCTCGGCGCGCGCATAAAGTTCCCAATTATATTAGCAAATTCCCAGCCCCGCCAACTCAATAATTTAGCATACCTATTTCCGATACCCGGTTTTTCCGGGGCTGCGGCCTCCCTCCCATTCGGCCAGTGCAGCCGCTGGTCAGCCCACCGGATCAGTCGCCGGCAGCTGCCGGTCGAAGTAGCGCAGCAGGATGTCGCCTACCTTGTCGCGGGTCAGGGGCTTGTTGAAGAAGCCCGCAATAAGTGACTGCCGCATCCGGGCCATGTCCTGCGGGTGCAGCGAGGTGGTGAGCATTACCACCACGGCCTGCTGCCGCTCCGGTGGCAGCTGCGCGTAGGCTTCCAGAAACCCAAACCCGTCCAGCACGGGCATTTTCACGTCGAGCAGCACCAGCACCGGATTCTCGGCGCTGGCCGTGGGGGCCTGGGTCTGCAACACGTCGAGGGCTTCCTGCCCGTTGAGGGCCACCAGCAGCTGGTCGGCCACGTCGAGGCGGCGCAGCAGCAGCTGGTGCAGGTAGTTGGTCGTCGGGTCGTCGTCTACCAGCAGGATGCAGGCAAGTTTGTTCATCAGGCGCAGGAAAACAGAGCGGCAATGCCTCCCGGAGCACGGGCCGCCCGGGTGGTGTTGCCCCCTACGTAATCAGCGCGGAAACAGTGCGGAAAAAACGGAGCCGACGCCCACTTCGCTGTGCACCTCGATGCTGCCGCCCGCGTTTTCCAGGATTTTCTTCACCATGTAGAGCCCGATGCCCGAGCCTTCGACGTGGTCGTGAAAGCGCTGAAACATGGAAAACAGCTTCTGGCTGCCGGCCAGGTTCAAACCCAGGCCGTTATCCTGCACCGTGAGGCGGATGTGGCGGCCTTCGCCGTGGCAGCTGATGCGCACCCGGGGCGGGCGGCCGGGTACGTGGTACTTAAAGGCGTTGCTGAGCAGGTTGTAAACGATGCTGCGCAGATTTTTCTCGGCAAACAGCAGGTGCGGATGGTCCTCCACGTCTACCGTCAGCTCCCCGTCTACGGCCCGCACCAGCGGATCCAGGTCGCGGGCTACGTCGTCGATGAGGGCGGCCAGGTCGATGACCACCGCCGGGGCCGCGTACTCCTTCTGCAGCTTGGTAACCTCGGTCAGGTGCTCGATGGTGCGCTTGAAGCGGTCAATGGAGTCCTGCATCATCAGCAGCAAGGGCTCTACCGGCTCGTGCTGGCCAATGGCCGGGGGCAGCTCACCCTGCAGAGCGTGCAGCAGCCCCTCGATGTTGTTGATGGGCGCCTTCAGATCGTGGGAGGCGGTATAGATGAAGTTGTCCAGGTCCACGTTGGCGCGCAGCAGCCGGGCGTTGTTTTCCTGCAGCTGCTGCTGAGCCTGGGCAATGCGCTGCTGGGCTAGCTTGTGCTCGTGAATGTCGGTGTAAGTGCCAATCCACTCCACAATGTCGCCCTGTTCGTTGCGCGAGGGCAGGGCGCGCCCCAGCATCCAGCGGTAGTGGCCGGCGGCGTTGCGAATGCGGCACTCCACCTCCAGGGGCTCCCCACTAGCCAGGATCTGCTCCCAGCGTCGCATGGCCGGCTCTACGTCGTCGGGGTGAACAAGCTGGTAGATGCGCTCAGGGCTGAACTCGGGCGTGGGCGCCTCGCCGATGTAGTCGAACCAGCGGCGGTTGAGGTAGGTGTTGTGGCCGGCGGGGTTGGCCGTCCAGGCAATGTGGGGCAGGCCCTCCAGCAGGCGCCGGGCCTCGGCCGCGGCGTGCTCCACGGCCTGGCGCTCGGCCTGCTGGCGCAGCAGCTGGGCGTCTTTGTGCTCGATGAGCGCGTCCTGGGCCGAGATGCGCGCCTGAATCACCTGAATCTCGCGCTGAGCGGCCTGGTCGGTGAGAATGACGGCCAGCACGGCCGTGCCGTTGAACTCCAGCGGCGTCATCGACAGGGCCAGGGGCCGGGCCGGGGCCGCGCGGGTGTGCAGCGGCAGTTCGCCCTTGGCCGAGCCGCGCCAGCCGGCGGCAAACAGCCCCGCCCACCGCTCCTGCCCCTCGGGCGCCACCAGCGCGGCAAACGAGCTGCCGATAAGGGCCTCCAGGGGCTGGGCCAGCCAGTTTGCCAGGTAGGCGTTGGCGTAGAGAATGGTGGCGTCGTGGCTGAGCAGCACCGCGCCCTCGTTCATTTGCTCGATGAGGGTGCGGTAGCTCTGGTCGGCGCCCTCCAGAGTGAAGATGCGCGGCCCGTCGGGGCCCTGCACGGCCAGCGCGTCCACGGCGCCGGTCCGGATGGCGGTAATCAGCTCCTCGGCTTCCTGCAGCTGGAAGCGCAGCTCCTCGTTTTCGCGGGCCAGGTCGGCGGCACTCGGCACAGGCGGCTTGCTCATGGCTATTCGGCGGCGGGCAGCGGCGGCAGCCCCAGTACTTTCAGCACCCGGTCGCGGTCCGACAGGTCGCCCACCAGCCAGCGCTTCAGGCCGGGGCGTTTCTTGACCAGGGTGGGCGCGGCCACGATCTGCTCCTGCTGGGCCAGCTCGGGCTGCTGGTAAATGTCAATGATGAGCAGCTCGTAGCGGCCCTTCAGGTGCGCTTCGCAAATGTCCTTGAGGTTGCGCACCGCCCGCGTGGAGTTGGGCGTGGCCCCCGTAATGAACAGGTGCAGCACGTATTCGGGTCCTTCTGGCTCGGGGGCTTGCTCGGCTTCCATGCAGCGCGGGCTAGCGGCCCTCCACAGTGCGGATGTCGAGGCCCACCAGCACCCGTTCCTGGTTCGACAAGTCGCCGATGATCTTGCGGATGGGCTGGGGCACCTTGCGCACCAGGGTGGGAATGGCCAGAATCTGGTCGCCCTCGGCCAGCTGCGGGTGCAACAGCAGGTCGATGACCTCGATTTTGTAGCGGCCCTGCAGGTGCTCTTCGCAGTACTTCTTCAGGTTGGCCAGCGCGGTAACCGATTTGAGCGTTTGCCCGGCTACGTACAGGCGCAGCTCCCAGGTTTCCTTGTTCATATCGATGAGGGGGTTGCTTGCGGCGGGGTGCATGGGAGCGGGTTAGGGATTCTGCGGAGCCTCGGGCGCGGGGCCGGCCTGCTCCGCGGGGAATTGCCGCGCAATCTGCTCGCGGCCCTGGCTGAGGGCGAGCAGCCGCTGCTGCTCTTCGTGGTTGATCTGGCGCAGCTCCTCCTCCACCGACTCGAACTCGGTGCGCAGGTTGCCGATGGTGGCCTCCAGCACCCGGCGCTTGCGGGCCAGCTCGCGGTCCTTGCGCTCGGCCTCCTGCTGCACGGCCAGGGCCTGGGCCTGCTCCTGCAGCTGCTGCGAGAGGCGGCTGGCCCCGGTCACGATGCCCGCGGGCCCAATGACCACGTCGAGCAGCTGGATGCCGTGCTCGGTAACCACGAACTCGCGCACCTGGTTGGAGTGGGCCATGCCGCGCGACTTAAGAATGCTGATGCCCCGGTTCCGCTCGCCCACGCCTTCCAGGTCGCGCACGCTCAGCCAGGTGTCTACCAGCGACGAGACGCCCTCCTCGGTCATTTCCTGCTGCACGTTGCGCCCGCTGATGAGGGACGTGAACACCGCCGTGATGCCGTGCACCTTCAGGTAGTCGATGAGGCGGGTGAGCATGCTGCGCACTTCGGCAATGTTGCCCACCGTAATGAGGTTGCTGATGGGGTCGATGACCACAGCGTCGGGGCGGAACTCGCCAATGAGCTTGTGCAGCGTGACCAGGTGCTTTTCCAGGCCGTTGAGCGTGGGCCGCGAGGCCTCAATGCGCAGCAGATTCTGGCCGAGATGGGGCTGCAGGTCGATGCCCACCGAGCGCATGTTGCGCACCAGCTGCTGGGGCGACTCCTCGAAGGCAAAGTACAAACAGCGCTGGCCCTGCTGGCACACGGCGTGGGCAAAGCCGGCCGCCAGCGTGGTTTTGGCCGTGCCGGCCGTACCGGTAATGAGCACGCTGCTGCCGCGGAAGAAGCCCCGCCGCCCAAACATCTCGTCGAGGCCGGCAATGCCGGTGCTCACAATCTCGTCCGACACCTCGTGGGCCAGGCGCAGCGAGGTCACGGGCAGCACCGAAATGCCGTCTTCGCTGATCAGGTAGGGGTACTCGTTGGTGCCGTGGGTGCTGCCGCGGTACTTCACAATGCGCAGGCGGCGGGTGGTAATCTGGTCAATCACCCGGTTGTCGAGCAGGATGACGCAGTCCGACACGTACTCCTCCAGGCCCTGGCGGGTGAGCGAGCCTTCCCCACGCTCGGCCGTGATGATGGTGGTCACGCCCTTGTCTTTGAGCCAGCGGAACAGGCGCCGAATCTCGGAGCGCAGCACGCCCTGGTTGGGAAAGCCCGAGAACAGGGCCTCGATGGTGTCGAGCACCACGCGCTTGGCCCCGATGGAATCGATGGCATAGCCCAGCCGGATGAACAGCCCTTCGAGGTCGTACTCGCCGGTTTCCTCAATCTCGGAGCGGTCCACGTGCACGTGGTCGATTTTGAGCATGCCCTCGGCCTGCAAGGCCCGCAGGTCGAAGCCCAGCGACGTCACGTTGGCCGTCAACTCGTCGGCGGTTTCCTCGAAGGCCATCAGCACGCCCGGCTCGCCGTACTGCACAATGCCGCGCACCAAAAACTCCACCCCCATGAGGGTTTTGCCGCAGCCCGCGCTGCCGCACACCAGCGTGGGGCGCCCCCGGGGCAAGCCGCCCGCGGTGATTTCGTCGAGCCCGTCGATGCCCGTGGGGGCTTTGGGCAGTTGGGGCAGGGCGGCAGCGGCGGCAGTCATACAGGCGGCGGGTGATGGAGAGGTGGCGGCGCCCCGGCGAGCCTCCCGAAGAGAGCCTGCAGCGGGTGCCCACCGGCCCGCTCAGCAGAGCGGCAGTGTGCAAGGTACGCAAACGCGGCGGCTAGGGCGAAAAGCGCCACCGCCCTTCGCCCGCTTACCCGCAGCCGGAGGCCGCGGGCCAGCCGGCTTCCTTGCCCCCAGCGGCTGCCGCGCCGCCAATGCCCCCTAGTCGCTTACGGGACCGTTTGGTGCCTGAAAAAATGCTTGCGCTATCGTTCCTACCGTTCGCGGTAGTTGTCGGTTAGGGCGGAGCGGCCGGCGGGTCTCAGGGCGCGCCGGGCAAATCGACCAGCTGGTGGCGCACGGCAAACAAGGCCAGGCTCACGGCGTTGGCCATGCCGGTTTTGTCGAGCAGGTTTTTGCGGTGGCCCTCCACGGTGCGGAAGCTGATGAACAGCCGGTCGGCAATCTGCTGCGAGCTGAGGCCCTGGCAAATCAGGGTCAGCACTTCCTGCTCGCGCTCGGTCAGCTCCAAGGGCTGGGCCAGGCCGGGCACCTTCAGGCGCTGGGCGCGCGGGCGGGCGGGCTCCTGCAACCCCTGGCGCATCACCTGGGCGGTGGTCGCGTCGATGTAGTAGCCGTGGGTGTGCACCTGCTCGATGGCCTCGCCCAGCAGCTTCTGGTCGATGTCCTTGGGCAGGTAGGCATGCACGCCCAGGCGCATCAGCTCCAGAATCAGCTCGGGGGCGTAGTTCATCGACAGGATGATGATGCGCATCCCCGGAAAGCCCGCCAGAAGGGCCCGGCTCACGGCGCGGCCGTCCTGGTCGGGCAGGTGCAGATCGAGCAGCACCACTTGGGGCTGCGGGGCGCAGGCCTGGGTCAGCGCGTCGAGCAACTCGCCCCCCGAGGCCGCTTCCACCACCACCTCGAAGCGCGGCTCGCGGCTGAGAATGTGGCGCAGGCCCTGGCGAAACAGGCGGTGGTCGTCGCAAATGGCAAGCTTGATGGAAGACATGGCGGCGGGGCGGGATGGGAAATGGAAGCGGGTGGGTTACAAAGGCAAGTGCAGCTGCACGCGGGTGCCCGCGCCGGGGGCCGAATGCACTTGCAGGCGGCCGCCCAGCAGCTGGGCGCGGGCCTGCATCCCGCCCAGGCCTAGGCCGGGCGCGGCGGCGGGCCGGGCAGAGTTGAAGCCGCGGCCGTCGTCGTGTACCTCCAGCAGCAGGGCCCCGGGCTGGCGCTCTAGGCGCAGGCTGAGCTGCCGGGCCTGGGCGTGCTTGAGGGCGTTGCCCAGAGCCTCCTGCACAATGCGGTAGAGGGCCAGCTGGTGGGCCTCGCTGAGCGCGTCCACCGCGGGGTCGACGTGGGCCTCTACCCGCAGGCCGGTGGCGGCGAGGCGGTCGAGCTGGGTGCTGAGGGTGCGGCGCAAACCCAGCTGGTGCAGGGTGGCCGGCGAGAGGTTGTGCACGATTTCGCGGATGTTGCGCACGGTTTCGGCCAGGATGTCGGTGGCCTGCCCGGCCAGCTTGGCCACGTCGGGCGAGGCGGCCTCGTAGCCGATCTGGCCCACGAAGAGCTTGGCCACCGAGAGCGAGGCGCCGATTTCGTCGTGCAGGTCGCGGGTGATGCGGGCCCGCTCGCTTTCCTGCGAGGCCACCACGGCCTGCAGCATCTGCTGCTGGTGCTCGAGGGTGAGCTGCTGCAGGCGCAGCTGCTGGCCCTGGGCGCGGCGCTGAAACAGCACCAGAATGAGCACGGTGGCGGTGGCCAGCAGCAGCATCACGCCCACGCCGCCAAACAGCAGCCAAGCAAAGGTTATTTCGGCGGGCTTATCCATAGGGCGTAGGTATAGGCGGCGTACAGCAGCAGGTTCAGCCCCGCGTGCGTCGTCCAGATGTAGTTATTGAGGGTTTGGGAATAGTTAAGGGCGTAGTTGATAAACAAATAGATAAAGAAATTGGCCGCGAAGAACACCAGCAGCCCCAATGACACCCACAGCAGCGGCCGCCGCCACAGCTCCCCGGCCGCGGCGGGCTCGCGCAGGCTGCGCACCAGGTAGCCCAGGGCCACGGCCATCAGCAGTACGCTCTCGACGGAGCGGGCCAGGTTGTTGATGACCAGGGGCTGCCCCCGCCGCCAGAGCTGCTCGGCCAGCACCCCGGCCACAAACAAAGCGGCCAGCACCCCGGCGGCGCGGCGCAGCCGGGGCCACTCGAAGCTGAAGACGCCCAGCAGCAAGGCCAGCTCGCCGCTCATGTAAATGGGCCACAGAAACAGGTTGTTGATCCGCAGCACCCAGCACACCCGCGACACGATTTCCACGGCCAGGGCAAACCACACCAACGCGGCCAGCCAGCGCCCCGCGGGCGGCAGCGTGCGAAACCGGTAGGCCGCCGCCCCGCTGGCCACCAGCACGGGCAGCATGGCGGCCAGAATGATGAGCTGCTCGGCAGTGTAAGGCATGAGCGGCGCCGCCGGCTAGCAGGTGCGCGGGCAGGGCGCGGTCAAGTCGAAGTACGACTCCTCGAAGTCCGTTACCCGCTGGCCGGCGGCCACGGCGTTGAACAGCAGCCCGAAGGTGTACACCACGCGGCCCTGGGCGTCGTCGGGGGCGGTGGGCAAGCCCAGATAGCGGTGCAGGCCGAAGGCGATGCGCACGTTGGGCGCGTCGGCGAAGGGCTGCAGGGCTTCCATGAACTCGTGCACGGGGTAGTTGTAGCCCTGCAGAAAGCCGTAGGGCGTGGTAAACACCGCGGCGTCCAGCTCGTCGGCCTGCCCCTTTTCGGCCCAGTGCTGCATCCACTGGCGGGCCAGCTCGGCGGGCAGGTTGCCCTGCGGGGGTGCAGTGTTGGCTCCGGCCGCGTACTCGGCCTGGTTAGGGTTGTAGTAGGGCGTCAGGCGCTGGCCGTAGGCATCGACGCCGAACAAGAGCAGTTCGAAGTGCTCGTGGCCGTGCTCGTCGCGGCGCAGGCCGAAGCGGATCTTGACGGTGCTGGCCCCCAGCGTGGAGAGCAGCAGGCTGGCGCTGGCGTGGTCGAGCATGACGGCCACCTGCAGGGCTTGGTCGCGGCGGAAAAACGAAAAGGGCTTGTCGCGTTCCTGCTGTTCGGCCCAGGCCAGGGTCCACTTCGCGAAGGTCGAATCCGAAATCAGGGGTACTTCTAAATTCATCAGGTAGGTATTTGTACTTAGTGCGGGCAAGGTAATCATTCTGCCCAGCCGGGCGAAACGGCGCGCACGTTTCCGCCGCAGCGGCCCGCAAAAAGCCCCGCCGGACGCGCAGTCCAACGGGGCTTGTCAACGAGCAAGCGTGGAGCCGGCCTAACCGAAGGCCAGGTCTTCTTCGGCCACGGTTTCCACCGGCAGCGTGTCGGAGGTCACCAGGTCCTTCTCGATGCGCAGGTGGTCGATGATGAAGTTCTGGCGGTCGGGCGTGTTCTTGCCCATGTAGTAAGTCAGCAGCTTCTGGATGGAGCGGTCCGACTGCAGAATCACCGGCTCGAGGCGGATGTTGTCGCCGATGAACTTGCCGAACTCGTCGGGCGAGATTTCGCCCAGGCCCTTGAAGCGGGTGATTTCGGGGTTGCGGCCCAGCTTGCGGATGGCCGCCTGCTTTTCCCGCTCGTCGTAGCAGTAAATGGTGGTCTTCTTGTTCCGCACCCGAAACAGCGGGGTTTCCAGAATGTAAACGTGACCGTTGCGCACCAGATCGGGGAAGAACTGCAGGAAGAAGGTCAGCAGCAGGAGGCGAATGTGCATGCCGTCCACGTCGGCGTCGGTGGCAATGACCACGCGGTTGTAGCGCAGCCCTTCCAGCCCCTCCTCGATGTTGAGCGCGTGCTGGAGCAGGTTCAGCTCCTCGTTCTCGTACACGATTTTCTTCTTGAGCCCGAAGCAGTTCAACGGCTTGCCGCGCAGCGAGAACACCGCCTCCGTCTCTACGTTGCGGCTCTTGGTGATGGAGCCCGAGGCCGAGTCGCCCTCGGTGATGAAGAGCGTGGTGAGGTCTTCCTTGGTCGCGTCGCGGTTTTCGCCGAAGTGGAAGCGGCAGTCGCGCAGCTTGCGGTTGTGTAGGCTGGCTTTCTTGGCGCGCTGGTTGGCCAGCTTCTTGACGCCTGCCATGTCTTTCCGCTCCCGCTCGCTCTGCTCGATGCGGCGCTTGAGGGCCTCGGCCGTGGCGGGGTTCTTGTGCAGGAAGTTGTCGAGGTGCTCCTTCACGAAGTCGACCACGAAGTTGCGCACCGTGGCCCCGTCGGGCTCCATCACGATGGAGCCCAGCTTGGTTTTGGTTTGCGACTCAAACACCGGCTCCTGCACCCGGATGGCAATGGCCCCCACGATGCTGGCGCGGATGTCGGTGGCGTCGTACTCCTTCTTGTAGAACTCGCGCAGGGTTTTGACGATGCCTTCGCGGTAGGCAGCCAGGTGGGTCCCCCCCTGGGTGGTGTACTGCCCGTTCACGAACGAGTAGTATTCCTCGCCGTAGTCGTTGCCGTGGGTCAGGGCCATTTCAATGTCGTTGCCCTTGAGGTGAATCACCGGGTAACGAATGGCATCGGGGTCGGTTTTGCGCTCGAGTAGGTCGCGCAGGCCGTTTTCCGAGTGGTATTTCTGCCCGTTGAAGTTGATGGTGAGCCCCGCGTTCAGGTAGGCGTAGTTCCACATCTGGCTTTCCAGAAACTCCGGAATGAAGCGGTAGTTGCGGAAGATGGCGTTGTCGGGCTCGAAGGCCATCAGCGTGCCGTTGCGCTGCGAGGTCTTCACCGGCTTCGGGTCGCTCACCAGCTGCCCGGCCTGAAACTCGGCCGACTTCATGAGCCCGTCGCGCACGCTCTGCACCACGAAATTGGTGCTCAGCGCGTTCACCGCCTTGGTGCCCACGCCGTTCAAACCCACCGACTTTTGAAACACCTTGGAGTCGTACTTGCCGCCGGTGTTGATCTTGCTGACCACGTCCACAACCTTGCCCAGCGGAATGCCGCGGCCGTAGTCGCGCACGGTCACGCGCTGGTCGGTAATCTTGACCTCGATGGTGCGGCCGTAGCCCATCATGTGCTCGTCGATGGAGTTGTCGATAACCTCCTTGACAAGAATGTAGATGCCGTCGTCGGGCGACGATCCGTCGCCCAGCTTGCCGATGTACATGCCCGGGCGCAGGCGAATGTGTTCGCGCCAGTCCAACGAGCGGATGGAATCTTCGTTGTAGCCGTGGTCGGGTTTGCCGAGGTCAACTTCGGGGCCGTTGGGTAACGCGGGGTGCTGATCAGCCATTCCTGAAATCCTTCAATCTTTTTTGCGGTAAAATAACGCACAAAGCCGGGGTTTCCCACCTTTGCGGCAGCCGGCCGCCAGGCTATTGCTGTTGGCAAACCGCTGCTGACCCAACTACCGCCGCCGGGCTTAGGTTCAGTCAAAAATCCGAAAATTCCGACAGCATTCCAAGGTTCTTCGCCTCTTCTCCCTCCCAATACTTTTAGCAAATGCTTCCTCCCCAGAACAACTTCAACGTGCCGCGCCCTCCATCCAGCGCGCCCGAAATCAAGCTCCCCCCGGCCGTGTACTACACCCTGGTGCTGCTGGGCTTGGTGCTGCTGGTGTACTCCCTGCGCCTGCTCGACGACGTGCTGCTGCCCATTCTGTTTTCGGGCCTGCTGGCCTTGCTGTTGCTGCCGCTGTGCCGGCGCTTCGAGCGGTGGGGTATGCCGCGGGTGCTGGCTATTATCCTGTGTTTGCTGCTGATGGTGGCGCTGCTGGCCGGACTGGTGTACTTGTTCGGCTCGCAGATTATGCAGTTTCAGGCCGAAATCCCCAAGCTGCAAACCCGGCTCATCGAGTACTTCGACCAAGTGCAGCAGTGGCTGAGCCAGAAATTCAACATGAAGCCCGTGAGCAAGCAGCAGCTCATCGACCAGTCGCTGAGCTCGATCAAGAACAAGGCCGGCGGCTACCTCGGCACCACCATCAACACCACCACCGACGTGCTAAGTGTACTAGCCTTGGTGCCCATTTATATTTTCTGCTTTCTCTACTACCGCGACCATCTGCGCCAGTTCCTGTTCCGCTTCGTGTCGCCCGACCACCGCAAGGAGGCGCTGGCCACCATGGACAACGTGCAGACCGTGGTGCAGGCCTACATCACGGGTTTGCTCACCGTTATCGTCATTGTGGCCGTGCTCAACGCCATCGGGCTGCTGGTGCTGGGCGTCAAGTTTGCCATCTTCTTCGCCGTATTTGCCTCGATACTGGCCGTGATTCCCTACATCGGCATTCTGGTGGGCGCCGCGCTGCCGGCCCTCATTACCCTGGTGGAAACCGGCTCGATGGTGCAGGCGCTGCTGGTAGTGGGCGTGTTCGTGTTCGTGCAGTTCCTGGAGGGCAATTTCATTACGCCCATGATTACCGGCTCCAAGGTCAGCATCAACCCCATGGCCGCCATCATTGCCCTGATTCTGGGCGGGGAGCTGTGGGGCACGCCGGGCATGATTCTGAGCATTCCGCTGGTGGCCGTGCTCAAGGTGATAATGGACGCCTACAAGCCCCTGGAGCCCTTCGGCTTTTTGCTGGGCGACGTGGCCTCGGGCGACGACAACCAGCAGGATCTGACCGACCCCAACCCCAACTGGCTGAAGCGTACCTGGCGCAGGCTGCGCAGCTCCAGCTAAGCCCGCGGTGTAACCCCGACCCGGCGAGGCGAGTATAAGCCCCCGAAAGCCGCGCTTTCCAGTCGCCGCTTTTGCGGCTTTGCCGCTCATCCACACCAAACCCGAACTACCATGTCTGCTATAACTCCCGACACCGCCCGCGCTTTCAACGACCTGGTCGAAATCAACAAGACCGGCGCCAAGGGCTACCAGGAAGCGGCCGAAGGCGTCACCAATCCCCAGCTGAAATCGGAGCTGAGCCGCCTGAGCCAGCAGCGCGCCCAGTTTGCCGCCGAGCTCGAGCAACAGGCCCGCTCCCTGGGCGTGCAAGCGCCCAGCCAGGAAGGCACCATTGAAGGCGCCCTCACCGATGCCGCCGCTGCCGTGCACCGCGGCTGGATCAACCTAAAATCGGCCGTGACCGGCCAGAACGACTCGGCCATTCTGGGCGAGTGCGAAACCGGCGACAGCGTGGCGCTGCAGGCCTACGAAACGGCCCTGAAAAGCACGGCTCTGCCGGCCCAGGCCTCCTCGGTCATTCAAAAGCAACACGGCGAAATCCTGGCCGCCAAAAACCAGGTGACGCAGTGGAAAGCCTCCAACCGCTAGGGTTAACCTGGCTGTTGAGAGAAGGGGCGGTCCGTCGAAAGGCGGGCCGTCTTTTTTTATGGCCGGCGGTGGACTTACTCCTCCCCCGGCGCTGATCAGAACCGTACCCGGGCAGCTGTAAACCCCTGCGCCGGTCAATTAGAACCGCGCTCCGGAGTTGTAAAACCAAACTCCGGTGCTGTAAACCCGAACTCCGGAGCTGTAAAACCAAGCTCCGGTGCTGTCAAACCGTGCTCGGCTGCTGTAAAACCCTACTCCGGTGCTGTAAAGCCACGCTCGGGTCAGTCAGAACCGCGCTCGGCAGCCGTAAAGGTCTGCTGCCGTCGCGTATTGGCCTGCCGACGAGCCGTTCCCGCGGGGGTAGGCCCTTCGGCTGCGCCGGACGCCAGATGAAGCCTGACAGTGAGCATCCAGCCGCGGGCCGCTTCGCTATTCCCCCCGAAGCCTTTCAGCGAATCAACTCGGCAGGGAGCCAAAAGGCGGCTAACTTTGTTAGGCCCCGATACCAGACGCCTTAGCAGCCGCTCGCTTGTACGCCATCATCGACCTTGAAACCACCGGGGGCCAGCCCACGCAGGACCGCATCACCGAAATTGCCATCTTCATTCACGATGGCGAGCAGGTGGTCGACTCGTTTGCCACCCTACTCAACCCCGGTCGGCCCATTCCCTTCTACATCCAGCAGCTCACCGGCATTACCGACGAGATGGTGCGCGAGGCGCCGCACTTCCACGAGGTGGCCAAAAAGGTGGTGCAGATGACCGAGGGCTGCGTGTTTGTGGCCCACAACGTGCGCTTCGACTACTCGTTTCTGAAAAAGGAGTTTGCCGACCTGGGCTATACCTACTCGCGCAAAACCCTGTGCACCGTGCGCCTGAGCCGCTCGCTGCTGCCGGGCCAGCCCAGCTACTCGCTCGGCAAGCTGTGCCAGAACATCGGCATTCCGCTCCAGAACCGCCACCGCGCCGCCGGCGACGCCGAGGCCACGGCCATTCTGTTCGACCGCCTGCTCAAGATCAGCCAGCAGGTGGAGGCACCGGGCTACGAAGCCGCCGCGCCCGCGGCCAAGCTCGCGGCCGTGGATGCCGCTGCGCCCTCCGGCAACCGCGCCGCCAAGCAGCCATCGGCGCGTCGGGTAGCCGCCGTGCAGCAGGCCATCAAAACCGCGCTGCTGCCGCCCAACATCACCCCCGAGCTGGTGGCCTCGCTGCCCCAGGAAGCCGGCGTCTACTACTTCCACGACGCGCAGGGTGAGGTGATCTACGTGGGCAAGAGCATCAACATCTACAAGCGCATTCAGCAGCACTTCGCCATCGACTACAAGTCGCGCAAGTCGCTGGAGTTTAAGAACTCGATTTCCGACATCACCTGGGAGCTGACGGGCTCGGAACTGGTGGCGTTGCTGCATGAGTCGGCCGAAATCAAGCGCCTCAAGCCGGCCTACAACCGCCAGCAGCGCCGCTCCATTTTCCCGGCCGGCATCTACCTGCGCGTGGATGAAAACGGCTACAAGCGCCTCTACTACGGCCGCGCCGACGCCAACAACCAGGAAGTTCCCATCATCGCCCTGGCCAACCAGTTCAAGGCCAAAGGATTTCTCTACCACAAAGTAGCGCGCTTCCACCTCTGCCAGAAGCTCTGCGACCTGTACAAAACCCCGGGCTCGTGCTTCGACTACCAGGTGCACCGCTGCAAAGGTGCCTGCGTGGGCCAGGAGCCGGCCGAGGAGTACAACAAGCGCGTGGATGAGGCCGTGGAAAGCATTACCTACGAGCACCAGACCTTCGTCATCATCGGCGCCGGGCGCCGGGCGGGCGAGCGGTCGGTGGTGGTGGTGGAGCACGGCCGCTACCTGGGCTTCGGCTACCTCGACGAAACCTTCACCGCCCGCCGCTTCGACGCCTTCAAGGACGTCATCAAGTCGCAGGTCGACAACAAGGACGTGCAGCAGATCATCCGTCAATACCTGCGCACCAAGCACAAGGACAAGGTGAAGGTGTTTGCGTGATGTGGTGAGATGGTGAGTTGCCATTCCGGCGGCCCCTGCGTGCGCCAGTAGCACGGCGGCGCGCCATTTGAACGGCAAACTCACCAGTTCACTACTTCACCATTTCACCGCCCGGGCAACCTCGCGGGGGTGGGCTCCGAGTGAGGGGGCAGCGGCGGCTCCGATGGGGCCGCCGCTGCCCCCTCACCTGTTGCTGCTGCGCCCATGATTCGCCCGCTGCTTTTTCGCTCGTTGCTACTGCTAGCCAGCAGCGCCCTGGTTTCGGCCTGCCACGATGAGGGCTCGGCGCCGGAGCCCGAGCCGGCGCCCGGCCGGTTCAATCTGCACTTCGACCATGTGGCCGGCGGCAGCCCGCTGGTGCTCAACACCGGCGAGTACACCACCGGGCAGGGCGAAACCTTTCGCGTGTCGGACCTGCGCTACTACGTGAGCAACCTGCACCTGACGCGGGCCGACGGCAGCACCTGGGTCGAGCCCAACAGCTACCGCCTGATTGCGCACGGCCAGGCCACCGCGCAGCACGCCACGGTGCAGGGCGTTCCCGCGGGCGAGTACACGGCCATTTCGTTTCTGATTGGCGTCGACAGCCTGCGTAACACCGCCGGGGCCCAGACCGGCGCCCTCGACCCTTCGCACAACATGTTCTGGGACTGGAACCAGGGCTACGTGTTCTTTCGCCTCGTGGGCTCGTCGCCGCAGGCGCCCGGGCAGGCGCTGGGCTACGACGTGGCCGGCTTCCGCCACCCCTTCAACACCCTGCGCACGGTGCGCCTGACCCTGCCCGGGGGCGCGGCCCTGCGCATCCGGGCCGACAACGCTCCGGAGGTGCACATTAAGGCCGACGTGCTCAGGCTATTCGATGGCCCCCACCCCATCCGCCTTGCTCAAACCTACTTCGTGGCCGGCGGGGCCGACGCCATGAAGCTGGCCGACAACTACGCCGCGGGCATGTTCCGCATCGACCACGTGCACGGCAACTAAGCGGCCGCGCAAAGCAAAGGTTTCGCGCACCACCTCAATACAGCCGGTGGCGCAGCAGCCAGCCGGCGGCGTCGTACTCGTTGGCGCGGGGCTGGTAGCTTTCCACTTCCACGGCCTGCTTGTCGACCTTCAGCACATTGCCGTCGCCCGAGTCGAAGACCCGCACGCGGGCCCGGAAGCCGCTACCAGCCGAGTCGGGCTGGTGAATCAAATCCTGGCCCTGGCCGTCGTAAAGGTCGATGCGGATGCGGCGGTCGGGGCTGCCGATGAGGTCGAACCGGTCGTTGCCGCCCAGGCCAAACAGCTTGATCGAGCCGGTCTGGCGGGCGTCGAACACCCGCTCGCCCACCAGGCGCGCTGCTCCGCCTTTACCCAAAGCCAGGACCCGCACCCGCACTTTCCAGTCGCCCACGGCCTCCACCACGAAGTGCTCGGGCCCATCGGTGCCGGGAATTTCCACGTCGCGGGCCAGCTGGCGGTAAAACTCCTCGGCCACCCGCGGCAGCTGCTCGCGCCGGCTGATGAGCTTCTGCCGGAATTCCTCGCCCGACAGCGCGTAAATCGGCGGCGGCCACAAGCCCACGGCCTGGCCAATCACGTCGTCGCTCAGGCGCCGGCGCAGCGAGTCGGCCACCTGGCGAAAGTCCTGCTCGCTCAAGTACACCAGCAGGGACTTGTCCATGGGCCGGGCGGCGCGGTTGAGGCCCTCCACGTCGTGCAGGCGAATCTCGCGGGTGAAGGTCTGGTAGTTGGTTTTCACGAAGCTGATGAGCCGGGTGAGCACGCCGTCGTCGAACTTGAAAAAGGCGTGGTCCCGGTCGCGGGGAATGGCCCGGTACACCACCGACGAGTCGGGGGCGGCAAACCGGGCCCAGCGCCACTGGTCCTCGCGCCGGCTCCAGTCGCCCAGCCACATGTCGAACAGGCGGCTGCGCAAATACTGGCGGGCATCCACGCGGTGGCGGCTGTCCTGCACCAAGCGGCCGAATACCACGCGCGAGCTGACCACCTGCGCCGAGCGGCCGAAGCTTTCCACCATGCGCTGGTCGCCCTCGGGCCGCTCTTCAAACAAGTAAAGCTGGTTGGCAAAGGCAGCGCGGTACTCGCCCAGGCCGGGGTCGTCGCCCAGGTACACCAGCCGGGGGTTGGTGTGGTACACGCCGGCCGCGGCCGCCAGCGGCGGCACGATGTAGGCGCCGTAGGGGTGAATCACGCTGGTCTGGTCCTTCATCAGCCGGCCAATGAGCCCCCCGCGCAGGCGCTCGGGCAGGGCCGCCGTGGGGTCTTTGTCGACGGAGCGCAGCACGAACTGCTGGCCATTGGCGGCCACCAGGCGCAGGTTCTTGGTCTGGAAGGAGCCGCCTTCGCGCACGGGCGTGAGGCCGCCCGGCACGGCCGTGGCCAGGTTGAACACCGGGGCGCTGATGGGGGTGGCCCACTCGTCGCGGTAGTGGAAGCCCCAGAACAGCCGGTGCAGCCAGCCGCGCCGGTACTGCGGCCCGGCGGCCTGCTGCACCACCGAGTCGGGCCCGATGGCCAGGGGGGCACGGGCGGGCGGCGCGGCGGCGGCGGGCGCGCCCAGCAGCCCTAGCAGGACTAGCAGCACGCTCGTGGGAGTAGGAAACAACAGCAAAGCAGGGTGGTTACGGGGTGCGGCAGGACCGGCGGGGCGCTTGCCTGCCACCGGCCCGCTGGGTTATACCCCCGGCAAGGGTCCACGGTTTTGTCGGAAGCCGGGTAGCCTTTCGCCGCAGCCCTGCGTTCAAGGAGTCAACAAGCTCATCCGTGCCCAACCTTTCCTCCCTCCGCATGACGCGCTGCCTGCCCGGCCTGGGGCTGCTGCTGGCCCTGCTCGCCACCCCGGGCTGCGCCCGCCGCACCTTCTTTCAACCCGATGCCCGCGTGGAGGCCGCTCCCCTGCCGGCCGCAACCGACACGGTGCGCGCCACCGCCGGCCGCCACTACCAGCGCGGCGTGCTGCACCGGGCCTTGTTTGGCACCCACTACCGCCGGGTGTGGGCCACGCCCATCAGCGCCCCGGTGCTGCGCCTGCCCACGGCCGAGCCGGGCGGCCTGCAGCCCGGCAAAATCGGGGGCGGCTTCCAAACCACCAGCATGACGGTGAAGGCTGCCGACGGCCGCGAGTTTGCCCTGCGCACCCTCGATAAGGACCCCTACAAAACCCTGCCCAAGGTGATGCGCAATACCTTTCTGCTGAACTGGGTGCGCGACGTGACCTCGGCCGGCAACCCCTACGCCGCCTTCGTGGTGCCGCCGCTGGCCGAGGCCGCCGACGTGGCCCACACCAGCCCCCGCCTGTACTACGTGCGCCCCGACGAAAGCGGCCTGGGTGAAGCCTCCGAGCGGTTTCGGGGCAAGCTGGTGATGCTCGAAAGCAAGCTGGAAGGCGAAAAGCTGCGCCGCCCCGACGGCAGCACCTACGCGGCCGTGGAAAGCGACGACCTGCTCGAGCACCTCTACGCCGCGCCCGGCGCCCGCGTCGACCAGCCCCAGCTGCTGCGCGCCCGCCTGCTCGACCTCTGGCTGGGCGACTGGGACCGGCACGAGGGCCAGTGGAACTGGGAGCTGCGCGGCAGCAACCCCACCCGCTACGTGGCCCTGCCCAAAGACCGCGACCAGGTGTTCTTTCGCTTCGACGACGGGCTGCTGCCCTGGCTGGGCAGCCGCTTCGTGAAGAAGTTCCGCACCTTCGGCCCGCGCTACCAAAGCATCGAGGGCTACACCCGCAACGCCCGCTTTCTGGACCAGCGCACCCTCAACGAGCTCACCCGCCCCCAGGTACTGGCCGAAGCGCGCCGCCTGCAGCAGGTCCTCAGCGACGAAGCCATTGAGCGCGGCCTGCGCCGCCTGCCGCCCGAAGTCTACCGCATCGAAGGCCCGCGCCTGGCCGCCGCCCTGCGCCGCCGCCGCGAGGCCCTGCCCGAAGCGGCCGAGAAATTCTACCGCCTGCTGGCCCGCGAGGTAACCGTGCCCGGCACCGATAAGGAAGAATGGTTTGTGGTGGACCGCCAGAGCGACACAGCTACGGTGGTATCGGTATATGCCCTGACCGAAGACGCCGAGAAGCCCGACGAAAGCCGCCTGCTCTACCGCCGCTCGTTTCACCCCCGCGACACCCGCCGCGTGCTGCTGCACGGCCTGGGCGACAAGGACCGCTTTGAGCTGCGCGGCCGGGTGCGCCGCTCCCCGCGCATCGACATCTACGGCGGCCCCCACGACGACACCGTGCAGGATTCGTCGCGGGTGGCGGGCTGGGGCAAGAAAACCCGCTTCTACGACACCGTGCGCAACAACACCTACGAGCCCGGCCCCGAAACCCGCGACCGGCGCACGCGCGGCGTCGAGTCCCACGCCTTCGACCGCGACGGATCGGGCCGCTGAGCCCCGCTCCGCTCCTGCCTCCCAACGCTCCGGGTACGACGCCCCGGCGGATAGCAGCCCCTGCTACCGCCGGGGCGCTTCGTTTAGGCCCTAAGCCCCGGATTCAGCAACCAAAGCTCCATCTATAGCAACCGAAGAGCCATTCATAACAACCAAAGCTCTATCCATAGAACCCGAAGCTCCGTCGATAGCAACCGAAGAGGTATCTATACCAACCGAAGCTCCATCCATACCGACCGAAGAGCCATCTATAGGACCCGAAGCTCCATCTATAGGATTTTTTCCTTCTTAGGTTAGTATAGATGCTGCTTCGGCCGTGGTTGGGGCCGCTTGGGTTGGTGGTGCGGCGGCTTTGGGCGCTATCGGTGCTGCTTCGGGGAGGATAGCTGCCTTATCGGGAAATACCGATGCCGCTTGGGGAGCTGGCGGTGCTACTTCGGCAGATGCTTGCGGGACCTGGCCAGTAGCGGCTGCCGGTCGAGGGTTGCAGTAGCCTCGTCGGCAGCTAGCGGAGCCACTTGGCATGGGTATTCCGAAGCCTGAGCCGGGGTGGCGCGGCCCGCGGGACCAGCCGTTGGAACGCCGAACCGCCGCCCAGGGCCGCGAACTGCGCGTTCGGGGCCTCGGGCGGCGGCTGGGGTATCGCGGCGTACCAAGCGAGCGGCTTTGAGCAGCCTTCCTGGCCCGGCGGGCGGGTTGGCGGGTGGTTTATTTATCCACCGAATCGAGCATTTCCAGCACCAGGTGTTCGGTGGGCGTGAGCAGGTCGTCTTCGGCGGGGTCGGCGTCGTGGCGGCGCAGGTAGTCGATGAGTTTGTCGGAGTTGAACAGCTTCACCACCTGGGGGTGAATGTAGTATTTGCTGCACACGGTGGGCGTGTTGCCCAGGCCCGCGGCTACGTCTTTCACGGCTTTCTTGAGCACCTTCTCCTTGGGCAGCTCGGGCTCCTGGTGCAGGATGCTTTCGAGGCACTCCACCATTTTGACGGTGCCGCCCCAGGTGCGGAAATCCTTGGCTGAGAGGGCAATGCCGGCGGCCTCGCGCAGGTACTCGTTCACGTCGCCCGACTCCAGCTCCTGGCGCTGGCCCTGGGCATCGTAGTACTGAAACAGGTGCTGGCCGGGTATTTCCTTGCACTTCTGCACCAGCCGGGCCAGCTTCCGGTCGCGCAGGGTCACATTGTGGGCCACGCCCTTCTTGCCCACGAAGCTCAGGCGCAGCTCGCTGCCCTCCACCTGCACGTGCCGGTCGCGCAGGGTGGTGAGGCCGTAGCTCTTGTTTTTCCTGGCGTACTCCTTGTTGCCCACCCGGATGAAGGATTGGTCCATGAGCGTGACCACGAGGGCCACCACCTTGGCTTTGTCGAGCTGGGGGCGCAGCAGGTCCTGCTGCAGGCGGCGGCGCAGCTCGGGGAGCTTCTGGCCGAAGGCGCGCAGGCGGCTGAACTTGGTGAGCGAGCGGGCCTGGTCCCAGAGCGGGTGGTAGATGTACTGCTTGCGGCCCTTCAGGTCGCGGCCCGTCACCTGCAGGTGGGCCTGGGGCGAGGCGGCAATCCACACGTCGGACCAGGCGGGCGGAATCACGAAGCCCTGGATGCGGGCCAGGATTTTCTCGTCGCTAATCTTCTCGCCCTTGGCATCGACAAACACGAAGTGGCCGTTGCGCCCGGCCTTGCGCTGAATGCCGCCTCGCTGGGGGTCGGCCAGGTAGCGCAAACCGGCCAGCTCGGCCTGGCGGGCAGGGTCCTTGTAGAGCTCGTGCACGTCGGCCTCGAGGGGCGGCAGGTGTTTCTTCTTGACTTTGGGACGAACCGGGGCAGTGGTGGTGGGCATGGGGAAGGGAAAAGCAACGGGGCGGCGCCAGCCTTGGCGCGGCTATGCTTGTACGCAGCCGTCGCCCGGGCAGCCATGCGCCTGCCCGGCGCGGCGGCCCGGGCACCCGCTCCTGCCCCCGCTGCGCCGCCCATTTGACAGGCGGCGCCCGGCAACCCGGGCAAAAAATACCCGGCTCTGCTTCAGCCGCAACACCCCCCAGGCCCGGCCCGTATGCCCAGCGGCGGCCGAATTGGCACCGTTTTTTCTTTCCACCCGCCACCTTCTCTTCACCACCTTTCTTTTTCTTGCCCTTACCGCCCATGCTCCGACGCACTTTCACCCGCCTATACCTGTTTGGCGCCCTGGCCCTGGGCCTGGGGGCCGCTACTTCTTCCTGCACCGACAAAGACGGCAACCCGGTGCTCTTCAGCCTGGAAGACGACATTGCCCTGGGCCAGCAGGTAGCCCGCCAGACCGACTCGACTTACGCCGCGAAGGGCCAGCTGCTCACCCGCAGCGCCAATCCGCAGGCCTACCAGGCCCTCGACGCCGTGGTGCAGCGCGTGCTCAACTCGGGCCAGGTGCAGTACCGCAACGAGTTTGCCTGGGACGTAAAAATCATCAAGGACGACAACGTCCAGAACGCTTTTGCCTCGCCCGGCGGCCACATTTACGTGTTTACGGGCCTGATTAAGTACCTCGATACCGAAAGCCAGCTGGCCGGCATCCTGGGCCACGAAATGGCCCACGCCGACCGCCGCCACACCTCGCGCCAGCTCCAGAACGAGTACGGCATCAACCTGCTCTTGAGCGTGGTGCTGGGCGAAAACCCCAACCAGCTGGCTCAGATTGCCGCCGGCCTGGGCACCCTGAAGTTTGGCCGCGACTTCGAGCGCGAAGCCGACGAGTACTCGGTTATCTACCTCAACGGCACCGGCCACTACGCCTGCGACGGGGCCGCCGGCTTCTTCATCAAGGCCCAGGAGCAGGGCGGCGCCGGCGTGCCCGAGTTCCTGAGCACCCACCCCGACCCCGGTTCGCGCATCACGGCCATCGAAACCAAGGCCACCGAGCTGAACTGCCGCAACCGCACCCCCGCCAACTCCAACCTGCAGACCCTGAAAGCCAGCCTGTAATCCGGCGCTAGGTTTCGGTCAGTGTAAGGCCAGCCTCTTTCGGGGCTGGCCTTGCTATTTGCGCCATATCCGCACGGTATTGCTGACCGCAGCCGTGCCCAATGCCTGGGGCGGCTGGTAGCGCAGCAGCAGCTCGTAGCGGCCCGTGGTTCGGTTGAAGTAGGTGGAGCAGTCGGGCTGCGTGGGCGAGCGGACTGCCTGGACGAAGCGACTGGGAAACACGCGGTTCAGATCGACCTGCACCAGCATGGTCCGTTGCTGGCCGGGGTCGATGCGGGCGGGTTGAAGCGCGGCCTCGCCCCGGCAGCGCGGGCAAACGCTGAGCAGGTCGCCCTGGGGCGTGCGGCCGGCCAGCTGCAATACCTGGCCCACGGTGCAGGCGGCTTCAATGGTATCGGCGTAGTGGGCCAGCCAGGCCGGCTCGGGGCCGGGGTTGCGGAATGTGGCCCGCAACCACACGATGTTGTAAACACTGTCGGCCTGGGCTTGCAGGCTCAGCTCCAGCGGGCCGGTAGCAAAGGCGGTATTGGGCGGGCGCTGGCTGACGGCGCAGGCGCTCAGCAGCAAAGCTGTGCCGAGGTTATAGGCAAATAGGGGGCTCATCAGGCGTAGGGGTATCGACCAAGGAATTCAGTGGCAGCAAAGTACGCGTTCGGCGCGCAGCGCAGCGGCGCGTAAGCCAACACTCGGGCCCGGCCTTGCGTTGAGCAGAATTCGTTTCTTCGCCCCAAACCACCCGCTATGGCCCTACTCGACCGCCTCAACGACTTTGCCGAAAACGCCGATGATCTGCTGCGCCGCGCCCGCACCCGACTGGGGCTGCTGCACCCCGTGCAGGTGGTGTCGTTTCGCAGCTACGGCACGCCCGAGCGCCTCTACGTGAAGGGGCGCGTGCTCACCGACAAGGGCATCACCGAGCCCGACCCCACCGACTCGCGCCTGCACAACCTGCTGAACATGTACCGGCGCTTCGACTCGCAGGAAATTCCCGGCGCCCAGCTCGTCATCCGCCCCGGCGACGGCACTGAGCACCCGGTGGTAACCGACGAGGAAGGCTACTTCACCCTGAACCTGGAGCCCCGGCAGCTTAACCCGCCGGTGGACTTTCTCTGGCATCCCGTGGAAGTGGAGCTGCGCCAGGCGCCGGCCCCGCTGCCCGCCCAGCGCACCATTCACGCCCCCGTACTGGTGCCCCCCGCCGACGCCGAGTACGGCATCATCTCCGACCTCGACGACACGGTTATCCAGACCTCGGCCACCGATTTGCTGCGCATGGCCCGCACAGTGCTGCTGCGCAACGCCCGCTCGCGCCTGCCCTTCAAAGGGGTGGCCGAATTCTACCGCCAGCTGCAGTTGGGGCGCAACGGCAAGCGCAACAACCCCTTCTTCTACGTTTCTTCCTCGCCCTGGAACCTGTATGACCTGCTCGACGACTTCCTGGCGCTGAATGAGATTCCGCCCGGCCCGCTGCTGCTGCGCGACATGGGCCTGAAAATGAAGTCGGCCGGCGACGCCTCGGCCCACCACGGCCATAAGCTCAAGGAAATCGACAACCTGCTCCTCACCTACCCCCAGCTGCCCTTCGTGCTCATTGGCGACTCGGGTCAGGAAGACGCCAACATCTACCGGGAGGTGGTGCGCCGTCACCCCGGCCGCGTGCTGGCCATCTACATCCGCGACGTGAACCTGGCCGAGCGGGCGACCCTGGTGTCGCAGGTATCGGAGGAGCTGCGCGGCCACAACGTGGAGATGCTCTTGGTGAAGGATACCGTGCAGGCCGCCGAGCACGCTGTGCGCAGCGGGCTCGTGTACACCGAAGCCGTACCGGCTGTGGAAGCCGACAAGCAAAAAGACGAAACCACCCCCGAAGACCCCGGCGAAGAAGCCGAGCAGGAAGGAAAGTGAGTTGCCAGTTGCCAGTTGCCAGTTGCCAGTTGCCAGTTGCCAGTTGCCAGTTGCCAGTTGCCAGTTGCCAGTTGCCAGTTGCCAGTTGCCAGTTGCCAGTTGCCAGTTGCCAGTTGCCAGTTGCCAGTTGCCAGTTGCCAGTTGCCAGTTGCCAGTTGCCAGTTGCCAGTTGCCAGTTGCCAGTTGCCAGTTGCCAGTTGCCAGTTGCCAGTTGCCAGTTGCCAGTTGCCAGTTGCCAGTTGCCAGTTGCCAGTTGCCAGTTGCCAGTTGCCAGTTGCCAGTTGCCAGTTGCCAGTTGCCAGTTGCCAGTTGCCAGTTGCCAGTTGCCAGTTGCCAGTTGCCAGTTGCCAGTTGCCAGTTGCCAGTTGCCAGTTGCCAGTTGCCAGTTGCCAGTTGCCAGTTGCCAGTTGCCAGTTGCCAGTTGCCAGTTGCCAGTTGCCAGTTGCCAGTTGCCAGTTGCCAGTTGCCAGTTGCCAGTTGCCAGTTGCCAGTTGCCAGTTGCCAGTTGCCAGTTGCCAGTTGCCAGTTGCCAGTTGCCAGTTGCCAGTTGCCAGTTGCCAGTTGCCAGTTGCCAGTTGCCAGTTGCCAGTTGCCAGTTGCCAGTTGCCAGTTGCCAGTTGCCAGTTGCCAGTTGCCAGTTGCCAGTTGCCAGTTGCCAGTTGCCAGTTGCCAGTTGCCAGTTGCCAGTTGCCAGTTGCCAGTTGCCAGTTGCCAGTTGCCAGTTGCCAGTTGCCAGTTGCCAGTTGCCAGTTGCCAGTTGCCAGTTGCCAGTTGCCAGTTGCCAGTTGCCAGTTGCCAGTTGCCAGTTGCCAGTTGCCAGTTGCCAGTTGCCAGTTGCCAGTTGCCAGTTGCCAGTTGCCAGTTGCCAGTTGCCAGTTGCCAGTTGCCAGTTGCCAGTTGCCAGTTGCCAGTTGCCAGTGTGTACTCTGGTGCTTCTCAGAGGTTAAGCAAAAAGGCCCTATTCGTTACGAATAGGGCCTTTTTGCTATTGAATTGCTGAATGAACTAGCAACCCGCAACTGGCAACTCACAACTGGTAACTGAACCCTAGCTCGAATGGTCGGCGACGATGACCCACTGGCCATTGAGGCGGCGAAAGAGCAGGGTAAACCAGCCCTGCAGGTCGCCTTTTTGCGGCCGGGCCAGGTGCCAGTGGCCCACCACGTGCGCCGCGTCGGCGCCCACGGGGCTAATGCGCAGGCGCGAGAACGTGAGTTGGCCCATGGCCTCGGGACTGGGGTAGTTGCGGCGGTAGTTGTCGAGGGTGCGTTGCCAGCCGCGAGTGGGGCCGCTCTTGCCGATGAACAGCAGGGAGTCGGACTGCCAGTAGCCCTGCATGAAACCGCTCACGTCGCCGCGGTTCCAGGCGGCCGTCTGCGTGGCCAGCACCCGGCGGATGCTTTCCGCGGCGGCGGCCGAGTCGGGAGCAGTGGCTACACCAGGTGCGGCTACAGTGGCGGGCAAGTCGGCGGCGGTATCGGCCGGCTCGGCGGTGCAGGCAGCGAGCAGGGCGGCCGCGCCGGCGGCCAGCAGGGTAAAGCGTCGGAGCATGGCGCGGAAGGTTTAGGGGTTCTGAATCAGGTCGCGCACGAAGGCGGTGCCGCCCAGCCGGCGCATGTTGCGCATCACGCGGCGCTGCTTGGCGCGGGCCGCCGGGCCAGGGTGGCCCGCCTGAAACTTCAGCGGGTTAGGCAGCACGGCCGCCAGCAGTGCCGCCTGCGCCTGGGTGAGCTTGCGGGCGGGCTTGCCAAAGTACTTCTGCGAGGCTGCTTCGGCCCCGAACACGCAGTCGCCCATTTCGGCCACGTTCAGGTACACTTCCAAGATGCGCTGCTTGCTCCACAGCAGCTCGATGAGCACGGTAAAATAGGCCTCGGCGGCCTTGCGCACGTAGCTGCGGCCCTGCCAGAGAAACACGTTTTTGGCCACCTGCTGCGAGATGGTGCTACCCCCACGCAGCTGCTTGCCGCCTTCCAGGTTGCTTTTGGCCGCCTGCTGAATGGCGTCGAGGTCGAAGCCGTGGTGCTGCAGGAAGCGCTGATCCTCGGCCGCCAGCAACGCCAGCGGCAGCTGCGGCGACACCTCGTCGATGGCGCAGAAGCGGTAGCGGATGCGCCGGGAGGCGTCTTCGGGCAGCAGGCCGCCGTAGTCGGCCTGGGGGCGGTGACTGCGGCGTTCCAGCATCAGCCAGGTGGCCGGCGGGGCCACCCAACGGTATACCAGCACCCAGGCCACCGACATCAGAAACAGCGCGGCCACGGCCTGCAGGGCCACGCGGCGCGCCAGGCGCAGCCGGTCCGATAAGTCTTTCATGGAAGGCAATCAGCGGCGGGCCGGGCTGCCCGCCTGGGCGAAATTAGCAAGCGGCGGGCGGAGCGAAGGTTGAATTCCCGTATTTTCCCTGCCTGCACTCCCAATTTGCCCCTGCCATGTCCCGCCTGCTGCCGCTGTTTCCGCTCAACCTGGTGGTGTTTCCCGGCGAGCGGCTCAACCTGCACATCTTCGAGCCGCGCTACCGCCAGCTCGTGCACGACTGCGCCGAGGAAGGCCTTACCTTCGGCATTCCGGCTTTTCTGAACGGCACGGTGCAGCCCATCGGCACCGAAATGCGGCTGGTCAAAATCGAGAAGCTCTACGACACGGGCGAGTCCGACATCCGCACTCAGGGCGTGGGCTTGTTTACCCTGCACGAGCTGCTGCCCCAGGTGCCAGGCAAGCTCTACGCCGGCGGCTACGTGGAAGAGCTGCCCGACGACGCCCACGAAGACCCGGAGCTGCGCCGGCATATTGTGGAACTGGTGGCCCAGCTCTACGATGTGCTGGGTTTGCGCCCCCTGCTGCTGACTTTGCCCCCGCACTACCGGGTGTTCGACGTGGCCCACCACCTGGGCTTGAGTACCGAACAGGAATACCGCCTGCTGGAGCTGCGCGCCGAAACCGACCGCCAGGCCCTGGTCTACGAGCACCTGCAGCAGGTGCTGCCCGTGCTGCGCGAAACCGAGCGGCTGAAAGAGCGCGTGCGCCAGAACGGGCACTTCCGCCACCTTACTCCTCCTTCCTTCTAAGTTCCGCCATCCTGCGGAAACCGGCTAACCGCTGACGAAGGTGGACAGCGTAACCCTGCTTCGGCACGGCGGGGCTTAACCCCACCCCGGGCCCGCCGTACACCGGCCAAACGGTTTCGGACGTGGATATAGATTTTCTGTTGCTGCTGGTAACGCTGCTGAGCGGCGCGCTGGCGGGCTGGCTGCTTTACCGCTGGGTGCTGGAGCGCCGCCAGCGCCGCCGGCCCTACGTGGCGCCGGCCCTGCGCGGCTGGCCCAGCCAGTCGGCCCCCGCCAGCCCGCCGCAGCACCGCATCTGCCTGGTGGGTGACCTGGGCGCCGTGGCTACCGACGGCCGCGACCCGGTGCTGAACCTGCTGCGCCGCTGGCTGCGCGAGGCCGGGGCCCAGGGCACGGTAGTGCTGCTGGGCGACAACGTGTACCCCGTGGGGCTGCCCCCCCTGGGCCATCCCCGCCGCGCCGACGCCGAAATCCGCCTCGACATTCAGCTGGAGCTGCTGCGCGACTTTCCCGGTCAGGTAGTTTTTCTCAGCGGCAACCACGACTGGAACAAGGGCCGCGCCGATGGCTACGAGTACCTGCGCGCCCAAGAAGCCTACGTACGCCAGCAATTGCCGCAGGCCCACTACCTGCCCGTAAACGGATGCCCCGGCCCGGTGGCCCTGCCCCTGGCCGATGGCCTGGTGCTGCTGGTGCTCAACACCCAATGGTGGGTGCAACGCGGGCCCCGGCCCCTGGGCCCGGCCCACGGCTGCACCGCCACCGATGCCCGCCAGCCCTTCTTGGAGCTGCGCGAGCTGCTGGCCCGCCACCAGGGCCAGCGCGTGGTGGTGGCCGGGCACCACCCGCTGTACTCCAATGCCGTGCACGGCGGCAAGTTCACCGTCAAGCAGCACGTGTTTCCGCTCACGGCGGCCCACAAGCGCGCCTACCTGCCCCTGCCCATCGTAGGTTCGCTCTTCCCGGCCTACCGCCGGGTGCTGGGCGCCGCCGAAGACATGTCGTATCCGCCCTACCGGCGCATGCGCCGCCGCCTGCTGCAGGTGCTGCGCCAGTTTCCCGGCGTGGTATATGCCGCCGGCCACGACCACAACCTGCAGTACTTCCTGCGCCACGACGTGCACTACCTGGTGAGCGGGGCCGGCAGCAAAACCTCGTACGTGCAGCCCGGCGGCCGCGCCGGTTTTACCCACGAGCACAAGGGCTTCTTCAGTCTCGACTACTACGCCGATGGCCAGCTGTGGCTGCACACCTGGGAGCCCGCCGACAACGACGGCACTCCTGCCGAGCCGGTATTCAGCTGCTTGCTAGCGGCGGAGCCCGCTCCTACTCCGCCCCCGCCGGCACCAGCACCCGCAGACTCCTTGGGTTGATGGTTACTTCCAGCGGCAGCGGCAGGTGCAGCGGCTCGCCGTCGAGCTGGGCTAGTACTTCGCTTGCCCCTAGCACCTCGATGCGGGCCCGGCGGCAGCGCAGCCGCCGCGTGTAGTCCGATTGCTCGAAGCCGTCGGTGTAGAGGTGGTAGAGCATGCCCAGGGCGGCCGAGCCGGGGAAAGGCTCGATCAGGCAGAGCTCGAACCACCCGTCGTCGAGCAGGGCGTCGGGGTTGATGACCACGTTGCTGCCAAAGGTGCGGGCGTTGGCAATGGTGAGCATGAAGGCCTCGCCCTCCCAGGTTTCCTGGTCGGTTTCGATGCGGTAGCGGGCCGGCTCGTAGCTCAGGTATTCCTGCAGCGCCACGCGCACGTAGGCGCCGGGCCCGCGGGTGTCGCCCTCGCTGAAGCGGGCTACCACCAGGGCATTGAAGCCCAGATCGGCTAGGTGCGCGGTGAAGTGCCCCCCGACCTGCAGGGTATCGATAACCCACTCGCGGTGATTCCAAAGCACTTCCAGCGCTGCCTCGGGCTCCTGCGCAATGCCCAGGTCCTTGGACAAGCCGTTGCCCGAGCCCAGGGGAATGATGCCCATGGGCACATTCAGCCCGGAAAGCACCTGCGCCACCAGGTTTACCGTACCATCACCCCCGGCCGCCAACACGGCGTCGAAGGAGTGCTGTTGCAGGAAATTGCGCAGGCGGCTGGCATCATCGTCGCCGGTGGTTTCAAACGACTCGACTTCGTGGCCCCGTTCGGTGCAGAGCTGGTGCAAACGGGGGTGCAGGTCGTCCTTGTCGATGTCCCCGGAAATGGGATTCAGCACGAACAGCACGCGGCGCAGAAAAGCAAGGGAAGAAGACATAGCGGCAGCTTTAGGTTCGCAGACAGAAAGGGCACCAAAAGGGCCGGTACGCGCGTACCGGCCCGGGGTGGAAACAGGATAACCCGCCTGGCTTATTGCTTTAGGCCCGTCGGCACGCCGCTGGGGTAGGCCTCGGCAATTTCCTGCTCGAGCACGCCAATGCGGTTGCCAGGGTTGGGGTGGGTGCTCAGAAACTCGGGGCCACCGCCTCCACCGCCTTTCGACTCCAGCACCTGCATCACCCGAATCATGGAGCGGGGGTCGTAGCCGGCTTCGGCGGTGTACTTCACGGCCAGGCGGTCGGATTCCAGCTCGTCTTCGCGCCCAAAGCGTAGCGACACGACCTTGGCAATGGCGGCGGCTACGGCCGCGTTGGCCACGGAAGCGCCGGGCCGCTCGGGGTCGTAGGCAGCAATGCCGGCAGCCCCAGCCAGGCCCTGGGTGAGCTTGGTCTTGGCCAGCTGCTCGGCCGAGTGGCGGCCGATGACGTGGCCGATTTCGTGGGCCAGCACGCCGGCTACCTGCCCTTCGGTGGTCATGTTTTTGAGCAGGCCGGCAGTAATGAATACCTGCCCACCCGGCAGGGCAAAGGCATTGATGGTGTTTTCGTCGGCCAGCAGGTGAAAGTTGAACTTGTAGGGCGAGTTGGCCGCGCCAGACGCGCGCACCAATTCCTGCCCGATGCGGTCGATGGCCGCGCGGGCCTGCTGATCGGGGTGCAGGCCGCCGTACTGCTGGGCCATTTGCGGGGCGGCCTGCAGGCCCAGGGCAATTTCTTCTTCGGTGGTCATGTCCACGTGCTGCACTTCGCCGGTCACGGGATTTTCCTGGCGGTTGCACCAGTACGAGAGTAGGGAGAAGCCCGCAATCAGCAGGGCTATGATGTATCGGAGGCTGCCTCGCATGGAAGTGAAGTGGTTCGGGGGAAGGAGGAACAACAGCGCTAAACTGCGCTTTTCCCGTCTAACGCGCCGCGGCCGGCAGGGTTTTGCCCGGTCGGCGCAGCCAAATGCGCGCCTGCTGCGTATCAGGGCCTGTGCCCCGCCGTGGGGCGCAGCGGCTCACCAGGGCCGCTTCTCCCTGACTTTCACTTCCTCCGATCCATGAATCAGAAACGCACCTTCGGGTCGCTGCTGACGCTGCTTGGCATTGCGGCCCTCATCTACGGCGCCCTCGGGTTGCTGGGCAAGGTGGGCCTGAGCCAAATCAATTCCCTGGTGCCGCTGGGCCTGGGCCTGATTTTCTTTTTTGCGGGCATCAGCCTGGTGCGTGCCACCGGCGACCGGGCCTAACCAGCCCAATTAGCAACCCAGCAAAAACACCGCCGGTCGGCCCTTACGGACCGACCGGCGGTGTTTTTGCTGGGTTGCTGAGCTTACTGCCCCACCACGGGGCTGATGCCCTGGCTGCGGGCAAAGACGGGCAGGGCCGCATCGAGGTTCAGCCAGCCCGACTGGTAGCTGGTGCTGGGCGGAGCTTCGGCGTAGATGACTGAGCCGCCCTTGATAGCTTTGATGATGGCCGCCGATTGCTCGGTCGGCAAGGCCGGGCAGCCCTGGCTGCGCCCCAGCCGGCCGTGCTGGCGCACGAAATCCTGACTCACGTACTCCGCCCCGTGCACCACTACGGCGCGGGCATTGGCGTTGGAGTTGTAGTGCTCGTCCATACCCCGCAGCTTCAGCGACAGGCCGTGCTTGCCCTGGTAGGTTTGCTGGGTCAGGTAAAAACCCAGGCTGCTCTGCTCCGAGCCGGCCCGGTTGGAAAAAGTGCGGGCGAATTCGGCACCGGTATTCTTGCCGTGGGCCACCAGCGTATGAAACAACAGCTTCTGCCGGTCCAGGTCGATTACCCACAGGCGGTTCAGCCGGCTGGAGCGCCCGAAGTCGATAATGGTAAGGATGGGTTTGTGGGCCAGTCCTTTGCTGCGCAGGTTGTAGTAGCCGATCAGGGCTTTGCGCAGCACCGTGGCGTCGAGGCCGGTGGCGGCCAGCCGGGCTCCCACGTAGGTACGCACCAAATGCTGCTCGAAGGCAGCTAGGTAACGGGCCTGGGCGGCTTGCGGGGGCGCGGCGGCAGCCGGCTGGCCGCACAGGGCCAGAACCACCAGCAGGCTGGCGGTAAAAAAGCGGGCAGGCGTCATGGTGGAGAGGAGACGTCGCAAATTAGCAGAAGAACACCGACCGACAAAAGTACTAGTTTTGCCGCGCCGTGCCCCCTAACTACGGGTGGCCGGTACTGGTTCCAACGATGCGACGTCACTTGTTATTATTCGGGTTGCTAAGCCTTGCCCTGACTGGTTGCGGCAACACCGACAGCATTATTCCGGGTTTCGATGGCACGGCCTGGCGCCGCGACGCCCGCGGCTGCCGCGGCGAGCGGGCCCGCCAGCTGTCCATTCTCGACCAGCACCGCGGCAAGCTCTACGGCCTGCGCAACGGCGTGGTAAACGAGCTGCTGGGCCGCCCCGACGAGGAGGAGTTGCAGGAGCAGACCCAGCGCGTATTCTACTATTACGTGGAGCCGGGAAGCCAGTGTGAGCCTGGCCGCCCCCGCAGCGCGGCCCGCCGGCTGGTGCTGCGAATTGGCGCCTTGGGCACCGTAACCGAAGTGCTCTATACTACTGCCCCGCCCGAGCGCAAACCCGGGAACTGAGCCCTTAGCCCAAAGCAAAAGCCCGGAGCTTTCATAGTTGAAGGCTCCGGGCTTCTCATTGCACTGGGGGTGGCCAGTCACCCCAGGCTGTTCTGGTCGGGTTCGGTTGAGGCCGGCACGTCCTTGGCCGTTTGCTCGTCCTGCAGCGCCCCGATTTGCGTGGGCGTCAGGATGCGGCGGCACTCCTGCTCGTACTGAGCTTCGAGTTCGGCCAGTCGCGCTTCACGGGCCGTGGGGTCCTGCTGGTACTGCCAGCGAATTTCGTTGAGCCGGGCCAGCTTGATCTGGTTAGCGGCCTTCAGGCGGATAAACTGGGCTTCGTTCAGCCGCAGGCGGTTGGCCATCTGCCGCGTCATCTCATCGGCGTTCAGCCCGACTTCCTGACTGGGCGTTTCGACCAGCCGGTCGCGCAGCTGCGCATTGGCCGCCAGGCTCACACTGCAGCACAGGGCGGTAATCAACAAGGCTTTCATGTTGGAGTGGATGGTTAGGTGGAGGATGAACTAAGCGGCTTGCCGGCCTAAGCAGCTTTACTTAGTACAATAATATATTTGCATAGTTAAAAATGCAAGCATATTTCGTTTTTTCTTTTGCAGCTGATTTTCCCTGGTTGCCGGCCCCGGGAAAGCGAAAACCGAACGGCATAGCTGCCTTAAAACAAGAAACCGGTCCGGCGGAAATCTCCGCCGGACCGGTCTGCTTCACGTTCGTACCCTCGGGAACCTAATCCAGCTGTTCCAGGGGCTTGTGGTCGGGGCTTTTGAAGTACTGCATGGCAATGAGCGAGATGATAACGCCCGACATCACGCCCTGCAGCAGCACAGCCAGGAAAGCAATGGTTACCGACATGTCGAAACCAAAGAAGTCCTCGGCCCGCAGCTGCTCGACGAAGTTGGGGTTGACGACCATGTACAGGATCAAAAACACGCCAAAGGCCACGCCGGCCACGGCGGCGGTGATGATACCGGTGCCGAAGCCGTGGAGGTAGGGCATCCGGTCGTGGCGTACGCGTCGGTAGTGGGCAATGGCCATGCAGATACCGATGGCCAGGATAGCCACGTTCAGGTAGCTGTACTCGACGCGGGTGGCCCAGCCAATGAGACTGGCCAGCAGAAAGTAGGCAATCATGCCGGCAGCCGTCAGCAGGCCGTACCGAATTCCGTTTCGTTCGGGAGAAAGCAAGGTGTCAGCCATAAGGCAGGAGCTTAAGGAGTTAAAGAGAAAAGCCAGCGGGCAAAAACGGGACCGGCCAGCCGACCAGCTGTCTTGCCCAACGTGCACTACTATACTGCAATCGGGGGCGGGCGGTTGTGCCGCGGCGCGCAAAACCGGCCGGGCCGGTTTTATAAGCCCCTGAGTACGTGTTGCTCCCTTCCGGGATTTATTGGCCGCTCTGCGGTGTTAAGGCTCCGCATCCGCAGCAGCAGCGCGGCTTTTTGCCTACCTTTGCGCGGTTTTTAGCCTTAGGGCTTCCCTTTCAGATAGATTTTTCCGGCAGCTACTGCATGATCAGCACTACCAACGTGAGCCTGCGCTACGGCAAGCGCATCTTGTTCGAAGACGTTACCATCAAATTCATGCCCGGCAACGTGTACGGCCTGATTGGGGCCAACGGGGCGGGTAAGTCCACTTTCCTGAAGATTCTCTCGGGCGAAATCGAGCCCAATACCGGTTCGGTTGACATGCCCACGGGCGCCCGCCTGTCGGTGCTCAAGCAGGACCAGTTTGCCTACGACCAGTATCCGGTGCTGCAAACCGTGATTATGGGCCACCAGCGCCTGTGGAAGGTGATGGCCGAGAAGGACGCGCTCTACGCCAAGGCCGACTTCACGGACGCCGACGGCGAGCGGGCCGCGCAGCTCGAGGGCGAGTTTGCCGACATGGAAGGCTGGAATGCCGACTACGAAGCCGCCGAGCTGCTCTCGGGCCTGGGCATCGGCGAAGACAAGCACTACACGCTGATGGGCGACCTGGGCACTTCCGACAAGGTGCGGGTGCTGCTGGCCCAGGCCCTGTTCGGCAACCCCGACGTGCTGCTGCTCGACGAACCGACCAACGGCCTCGACGCCGAAACCGTGCTGTGGCTGGAAAACTTCCTCGACGGCTTCCAGAACACCGTTATCGTGGTCAGCCACGACCGTCACTTCCTCGACGCGGTGTGTAACTACATGGCCGACCTGGACTTCTCCAAAATCACCATGTACCCCGGCAACTACTCGTTCTGGTACGAGTCGAGCCAGCTGGCTTTGCGCCAGCGCCAGGAGGTGAACAAGAAAACCGAGGACAAGCGCAAGGAACTGGAAGAGTTCGTACGCCGCTTTTCGGCCAACGCCTCCAAGTCCAAGCAGGCCACCTCGCGACAGAAGCTGCTGCAAAAGCTCACCCTGGAAGAAATCAAGCCTTCCTCGCGCAAGTACCCCTACATTGCCTTCAAGGCCGAGCGCGAAGCGGGCAACCAGCTGCTGACGGTGGATAACCTCGCGGCCTCGGTCGACGGCGAAGTGGTGTTCCGCAACGTGTCGTTCTCGCTCGACAAGAAAGACAAGGTGGCCATCGTGGGCCGCGACGACCGCGCCGCTTCCCTGCTGTTCGACATTCTGTTCGGCGAAAAGCCGGCCGCCCAGGGCGAGTACAAGTGGGGCACCACCATCACTCCCTCCTACTTCCCGAAGGAAAACACCGGCTTCTTCAACGCCGACCTGAACCTGGTGGACTGGCTGCGGCAGTACTCGGCCGAAAAGGACGAGTCGTTTATCCGCGGCTTCCTGGGCCGCATGCTGTTCTCGGGCGAAGAGTCGCTGAAGAAGTCGAACGTGCTGAGCGGGGGCGAGAAAGTGCGCTGCATGCTTTCCAAGATGATGATGGAAAGCGGCAACGTGCTGGTGCTCGACGACCCCACGAACCACCTCGACCTGGAAAGCATTACGGCCCTGAACAACTCGCTGCGCGACTTCCAGGGCACCATGCTCTTCGCCTCGCACGATTTGCAGTTCATCGACACCGTGGCCAACCGCATCATCGAGCTCACGCCCGAGGGCATCATCGACAAGCGCATGAGCTACGAGGAATACCTGGCCGACGAGACCATCAAGGCCCAGCGCCAGCGCATGTACCAAACGGTGGGCGCCTAGCGTTGCTCGTAAAGAAAGGCCGTGGATGCAACGCTCCGCGGCCTTTTTGCTTCTTAGCCCTGACCGCCGCCGGCGGCTTCTTCCGCTCCTGATTTCGCCTTTCCTATGAAGCGTTTCCTGCTCGCGGCCCTGGCCGGCCCGGCCCTGCTGCTGGCCGTCCCCGCCGCCCTGGCCCAGCGCACCGACTCGACCTACGTGAAGCCGCAGTTGAACACGGCTCCTCCCGGTCCGCCGGCCCGCCCGCCCCAGCCCACCCGGCCCGCTCCTACCACTGCGCCCGTTACGCCCGCGCCTACTACGCCCGCGGCCCCGCCCAGCGGCGGCATCGACGACGATGGCCGCCCGGCCCAGGCCCTGCCCGGGCAACCCAGTCGGCCCGCTACGCCGCCGGCACCCCGCACCGGCACCGGCATCGACGACGACGGCCGGCCGGCCGAGCGCCTGCCCTCCACCGGCCAGGTGCCCGGGGCCCAGAGCGCCGAGCGGCCGCCCAGCAAGTATTTCATCTACGGCAACCTGAGCCTGGGTCTGAGCAGCAACTCGGTGGGTGGGGTGCAGTACAACCTGGGCGGGGCGCCGGCCCTGGGCTACCGCCTCAATAAGCGCGTGGCCGTGGGCCCGGGCCTGGTGTACTCCTACACCGGCTACACCGTGCCGGCCAGCAACTCGGGCACCGGTGCCCGGCAGAATATTTCGGCCAACAACATTGGCCTGAAGGTATTCGGGCAGGTTATCGTCATCGA
This sequence comes from Hymenobacter sp. B81, assembly GCF_044628455.1. Taxonomy (NCBI): domain Bacteria; kingdom Pseudomonadati; phylum Bacteroidota; class Cytophagia; order Cytophagales; family Hymenobacteraceae; genus Hymenobacter; species Hymenobacter sp. B81. The sequence goes on from NZ_JBIYZW010000001.1 coordinate 1,015,132, forward strand.
CCAGTTTTTCCTGCACGCCGAGTACGAGGTAACGCGGGCCCAGATCATCCGCGAGGTGCTCACCGGCCCCAACACCATTGCCGTACTGCGCTCCAACGCCACCGTGCGCACGCCCCTGCTCGGAGCCGGTTACCGCCAGTCGTTGGGCGACCGGGCCGCGGCCGACATTGCCCTGCTCTACAACTTCAACGACGGGCTGGAGGCCAACATCTACGGCCAGCCGGTTATCCGCTTCAGCTTCTTGTTCGACATCGGCAAGTAGCCACGGCGCAGGCCCTCTACACGAAACGGGCGGCCCTCCCTGGTGGAAGGCCGCCCGTTTCGTGTTTTTTCAGACGCAACTGTGCGGGTCCGGCTATACCGAGCCGCCGCGAATCAGGCGCAGAATGATGGCAATGATGGCAATGACCAGCAGGATGTGGATCAGGTTGCCCATCCCGAAGCTATTGAAGCCCAGGAAGCCGAGGAGCCAGATGATGATGAGCACGACGGCAATGAGGTACAGCAGGTTGCCCATGGTAGTCGGAAGGAGTTAGGTGAGGGTGTGGATGAGGTTGGAACGTTGCGCCCCGTTTCCATCCTGTTTGAGGGTGGCGTGTGGCGACGTTCTGCGGGTTTGTACGCGGGGTTGTGCAAAAGGATATTCGGCGGGTAAAAAAACCGTGAAAAATATAGCTATCCGCCTATACCTCACGGCGCTAAAACTTTTGCCCGCAAGTCTTGTTTTAGCTAATTCAGCGGCTAAAAGTGCCCCTGCGGCCGCTGGCGGGGGTAGTTGGGCACCTTGGGGCTTTGGCGTAGCTTTGCCCGGCGGCAAGCGCCTTGCCGCGTCGCTGTTTCCTTTTCCCCTACCTCCCCTCGCATGCTGAACGTCGCCGTAATTGGCTCGGGCACCATGGGCAATGGCATTGCCCACGTGTTTGCCCAGAATGGATTTCCGGTCACGCTGATTGACCTCAACCAGGCCGCCCTCGACAAGGCCCTGGCCACCATCGGCAAAAACCTCGACCGGCAGGTAGCCAAGGGCGCCCTCTCCGAAGACGACAAAACCGCCACCCTGGGCCGCCTGCGCCCCTCAACCTCGCTGGCCGAGGGCGTGCGCGAGGCAGGCCTGGTCGTGGAAGCCGCCACCGAAAACGTGGCGGTGAAGCTGGACTTGTTCCGCCAGCTCGACGAGCTGACGCCCGCCGGCTGCATTCTGGCCTCGAACACCAGCTCCATCAGCATCACCAAGATTGCCGCCGCCACCAAGCGCCCCGAGCAGGTCATTGGCATGCACTTCATGAACCCGGTGCCGGTGATGAAGCTGGTGGAAGTGATTCGCGGCTACGCCACCTCCGACGCCGTGACCGCGCAGGTGATGGACCTCTCGCGCCAGCTGGGCAAGATTCCCACCGAAGTCAACGACTACCCCGGCTTCGTGGCCAACCGCATTCTGATGCCCATGATCAACGAGGCCATCTACTCCCTGTTCGAGGGCGTGGCCGGCGTCGAGGAAATCGACACGGTCATGAAGCTGGGCATGGCTCACCCCATGGGCCCGCTGCAATTGGCCGACTTCATTGGCCTCGACGTGTGCCTGGCCATTCTGCGGGTGCTGAACGAGGGCCTGGGCAACCCCAAGTACGCCCCCTGCCCCCTGCTGGTCAATATGGTAATAGCTGGGCGCCTGGGCGTGAAGTCGGGCGAAGGCTTCTACCAGCACACGGCCGGCTCCAAGGAGCTGGTGGTGGCCGAACGGTTCCGCCGCTAATTCCGCTCCCGCTAGCTTCAGTCAAGCCCTTGCCGACCCTCCCGGCAAGGGCTTTTTGCTGCGCCCGACCGCGGCCGGCCCGTCGGCAGGGACATTTGCCGGCAGACTTTGCCGGGTGGTTCCGCCGGGGCGGGCCGAAACATTCCGGAGCCGAATTCGCTTAAGGCTAACACACCCATCTTTTTCCCCACCCAACATGGAATTAGCAACCTTCGGGGCTGGCTGTTTCTGGTGCGTCGAGGCCGTTTTTCAGAACCTGCGCGGCGTCGAGAACGTCGTGTCGGGCTACACCGGCGGGCGCATTGCCAACCCCACCTACAAGGAAGTCTGCTCGGGCCTGACAGGCCACGCCGAAGTGGTGCAAATCACCTTCGACCCGGCCGTCATCAGCTTCGAGCAGCTGCTGGAGGTATTCTGGAAAACCCACGACCCGACCACCCTCAACCGTCAGGGCAACGACGTGGGCACCCAGTACCGCTCGGCCATCTACTACCACAACGCCGAGCAGAAGCGCCTGGCCGAGGAATACAAGCAGAAGCTCAACGCGGCCGGGGCCTTCCCCCAGCCCATCGTGACGGAAATCACGGCCCTGCCCACCTTCTACGTGGCCGAGAACTACCACCAGGACTACTACAACCAGAACGGCAGCCAGCCCTACTGCCAGTTCGTGGTGCGCCCCAAAGTCGACAAGGTGAAGGCCGTGTTCGGCGACAGGCTCAAGGCCGGCGTGTAGGCGCACGGCAGCCCCCCCGCCAAGGGCCGGGCGCGCCGCATCAAGGCCCTTGCGGACAGCGTCAAGGGCGGTGCCCGCAAGGGCCTTGATGCGGCCGGCATCAAGGGCCGTGCGAATGGCATAAAGGCCCATGAGCATGGCGTCAAGGAGCATGCAAACCGTTTCAAGGCCCATACCCGAAGCGTCAAGGGCCGTACGCACAGCGTCAAGTACCTCAACCGAGCGTTAAGGAGGTCAACCGACTGTCAAGGCACTCAACCGAGCGTCAAGTTCCCCAACCACCTCTTCAAAGCCCGGCCCCGGCCGGGCTTTTTGCTTGAGGCCCTGCCGCTTCGGCCAGCGCCCCGGCCGCGGCCCCAACCCAGGTTTCGGGCCGCCGTACCTAGGCACGCGCCGCATTGCTCGTTTCCCGCACCGTTCACCTGCTTTATTTAGTACCGAACATGGGCAAGCCCGTTTTAGTGATTCACGGCGGGGCCGTGAACACCGACCCCAGCACCATTCCGCCCGAAAAAGAGGAAAAGCTCCGGCAGGGCCTGCACCAAGCGTTGCTGGCCGGCTCCGAAATCCTGCTGCGCGGCGGCAGCGCCCTCGACGCGGTGGAAGCCGCCGTGCAGAGCCTGGAAAACCACGAGCTGTTCAACGCCGGCCGCGGCGGCATGCTCAACCTCAACGGCGAAGTGGAAACCGAAGCCTCCATCATGGATGGGCTGAGCTTGCGCGGCGGGGCCGTGAGCGGGCTCAAGCTCATCAAGAACCCCGTGCGCCTGGCCCGCATGGTGATGGAGAAGTGCAAGCACTCGTTTCTCACGGCCGAGGGCGCCCACGAGTTTGCCCTGGCCCAGGGCCTCACCCTGCAGGACCCGAGCTATTTCAAAACCGACGAGCAGCACCAGGAGTGGCTCGACATTCTGCAGGAAGCCCAGGTGGAACACGCCAACAAGCACGACACCGTGGGCGCCGTGGCGCTCGACCAGTACGGCAACCTGGCCATGGCCACCTCCACCGGCGGCATCGAAGGCAAGCTGCGCGGCCGGGTGGGCGACAGCTGCATCTTCGGGGGCGGCGGCTACGCCAACAACGAGGTCTGCGCCGTATCGACCACCGGCGACGGGGAAATCATCATGCTGGCCGGCGTGGCCCACGAGGTGTACGCCCTGCGCAAGTACAAGAAGTTCTCCATCGCCAAGGCCGCCCAGGCCGCCGTAGAGGTGTACGCCGACAAGCTACAGGGCGACCGGGGCATCATCGCCGTCGACCCCGACGGCAACGTGGCCATCGAATCGAATACCAATGTGATGCGCTGCGCCTACCGCGTGGGCGACGAGGAACCCTTCGTGGCCATCTGGAAGGAAGAAGTCGACCGGCAACTACGCAAGTAAGCTCCCAAAGACAAAGCACCTGAACGGATTTCGTCAGGTGCTTTGTCTTTGGGAGCTTATGACTGATAGCCTTTCTTCTTCTCGTATTCGGTTAGGTAGTAACCGATTTGGTAAGCAGTGCCTGTCACCGTAACCGCCCCATCGTATTTGTTGACGATAAAGGGGGCGTTTCCTGCCATAGCAACGCTGATATCTTCGGTTTCCAGAAAACATTTAGAGTTGTAAAAGAAAACCCAGCCGTATGGCTTACTGATGGTTTTCTCATCGACAAGTACGCAATCAGTTACAACGTCAGGGTCGTTATTCGGATTCGCATTGAGGCCGTCAATCTTGCCTTGGGCAATAGCCCTTGCCTCTTCAAAAGTCAGCATTGGGGTGACGCTTACACCGCCACGTCGTGCTCGCGCAAGGCGTCGTTGAGGGAGGTTTTCAGGTCAGTCGAGGGCTTGCGCTGGCCGATGATGAGGGCGCAGGGCACGTGGTACTCGCCGGCCGGAAACTGCTTGGGCAAAGTGCCGGGAATGACTACCGAACGCGGCGGCACGTAGCCGCGGTACTCCTTGGGCTCGGCGCCCGACACGTCGATGATGCGGGTGCTGCCGGTGATGGTCACGCCCGCGCCGAGCACGGCTTCCTTGCCCACGTGGCAGCCTTCCACCAGAATGCAGCGCGAACCGATGAACGCCCCGTCTTCGACGATAACCGGCGCGGCCTGCACCGGCTCGAGCACGCCACCCAGCCCCACGCCGCCCGAGAGGTGCACGTGCCGGCCTACCTGCGCGCACGAGCCCACCGTGGCCCAGGTATCGACCATGGTGCCCTCACCCACGTAGGCGCCGATGTTCACGTACGAGGGCATCATGATGACGCCGGGGGCCAGGTAGCTGCCATAGCGGGCCACGGCGGGCGGTACCACCCGCACCTGCTGCTGAGCATAGTTGGTTTTAAGCTTCATCTTGTCGTGAAACTCGAAGGGGCCGACTTCCAGGGTCTGCATCTGTTGCAGCGGGAAGTACAGGATGACGGCCTTCTTGATCCAGTCGTTTACCTGCCAGGCCTCGCCCTCGGCGGTGGGCTCGGCCACGCGCAGCTGCCCGCGGTCGAGGTGGTCGATAACGGAGCGGATGGCTTCCTGGGTAGCGGCGTCCTGCAGGCGGGCGCGGTCGGTCCAGGCGGCTTCAATCAGGGCGTGAATGTCGTGGGTCATAAGCAGAGGGCGCCGGGGGCGCGGTAAAAGGAAAGCGTGCAAGCGGCCGGATGGTTGGCGGGCGGCCCGAAAAAGCCTCGCCGCGCGGGCAGCGGGGCGAAAGTAGTAGGTTTGGGCTGGTATGGAAAACCCGGCGGCTTTAGTGGTGCGCGTGTTGCTGGCCTCGGTACTCAAGCCCGTGGACGATACGCGCATGTTCGAAAAATTCGGTCGCAGCCTCCAGCAGGCCGGCTACGCGGTGCACGTGGCCGGCCGCGCCAGCAGCACTGCGGCGGCGGCGGGGCCTATCCGGCAGCACGTGTTGTTTCGCGGCCACCGCCTCGCCTTCAGCCGCCTCTCGGCCCAGTGGCGCTACTGGCAGCTGCTGCGCGAGCTGCGCCCCCAGGTCGTCATCGTGCACGCGCCCGAGCTGCTGCCGCTTACCCTGCTCTGGCACTGGCTCCGGCCGCAGCGGGCCTTCCTCTACGACGTGCGCGAGAACTACGCGCTCAACATCCGCAGCCAGCAGGTGTACCGCGGCGCGCTCCGGCAGCTGCTGGCCGGGGCGGTGCGGTGGGTGGAGAAGCTGGCGTATGGCCGGGCCGCGGCCGTGCTGCTGGCCGAGCGCAGCTACGCCCAGGAGCTGCCCGATCTGCCTGCGGCCCGCACCGTCGTCCTCGAAAACAAGTACGCCCCGCCGCCCGGCGAAATCCTGCCCGGGGTGCCGCCCGCCCCGCTGCCCACGCCCGCCGAGCCCCTGGGCCTGCTCTACTCAGGCACCATATCCGAGCTCAACGGCGTGTTCGACGCCATTGAGCTGGCGCGGCAGCTGCGCCCGGCCTGGCCGGGGCTGCAGCTTACCATTATCGGCTACTGCCAGCAGCCGGCCGAGCTGCGCCGCCTCGAGGCCCTGGCCGCCGAGCACGCGGCCTGGCTGCGGCTGGTGGGCGGGGCCCAGCCGGTGCCACACGCGGCCATTGTGACGGAAATCGGCCGCCACCACCTGGGGCTGCTGCCCTACCGCGCCCACCCCAGCTTTTGGCGCTGCCTGCCCACCAAGCTATACGAGTACCTGGCCTGCGGCCTGCCGGTGCTGTTACCGCCCAACCCGCTCTGGCAGCGCGAAGTCCAGCAGCACGACGCGGGCCTGACGGTGGACTTCACCCAACCCCTGCCCGACCCGGCCGCGCTGGCGGCGCAGCTCAGCGGCCGGCATTTTTACCCGCGGGGTCCGGCAGCCGCGGCCCGCTGGATTTCCGAAGCGCCCCGGCTGCTGGCGGCCGTGGCCGCGGCGGCGGCTTTTCCCCGGCGCTGAAGGGGCAACGCCGGGCGCCCGGGCTGCGTTGTTAGCGGAACGCCGGGCTTGTTATCTTTGGCGCCTTTTCCCCGATAGAACCGCATCACCCCCATCCTCCCCATGTCCCAACTGTACACTTCCGCCATTGCCGGCGTCGGCCACTACGTGCCGGCGCGGGTGGTGCCCAATGCCGAGCTCGAACACATGATGGAAACCACCGACGCCTGGATTCAGGAGCGCACCGGCATTCGGGAGCGGCGGTGGTTTGAGGAAGGCAAAGACACCACGGCCAACATGGGCGCCAACGCCGCCCGCCAGGCCCTGGAAATGGCCGGACTGCAGCCCGACGACGTGCAGCTTATCGTCTTCGCCACGCTTTCGCCCGATTACCTGTTTCCCGGCTCGGGCGTGCTGCTGCAGCGCGAGCTGGGCATCAAGGCGCCCATTCCGGCCTTCGACGTGCGCAACCAGTGCTCGGGCTTCATCTATGCCCTGAGCATGGCCGACCAGTTCCTCAAGACCGGCATGTACGAAACAGCGCTGGTGGTAGGCTCCGAAATTCACTCCTCGGGCCTCGACAAAACCACCCGTGGCCGGGCCGTATCGGTGATTTTCGGCGACGGCGCCGGCGCGGTGGTGCTCAAGCGCAGCGACTCGCCCGAGCGCGGCATCCTGAGCACCCACCTGCACGCCCAGGGCGAGTTTGCCGAGGAGCTGATTACCCGCGAACCGGGCTCCAACCGCGACAACCGCGTGCAGGTGGTGCTCGATAAGCCCGAGGACATGTACCCCTACATGAACGGCCAGCAGGTATTCAAGCACGCCGTTACGCGCTTTCCCGAGGTTATCAAAGAGGCCCTCGACCAGAACGGCTACCAGCCCACCGACATCGACCTGCTGGTGCCCCACCAGGCCAACCTGCGCATCACCCAGTACGTGGGGCAGAAAATGGGCCTGAGCGAAGACAAGGTGTTCAGCAACATCCAGCGCTACGGCAACACCACCGCCGCCTCGGTGCCCATTGCCCTGAGCGAGGCCGTGCAGGAAGGCCGCGTGAAACCGGGCGACCTGGTGTGTTTGGCGGCCTTCGGCTCGGGCTTCACCTGGGCCTCGGCCCTGATTAAGTGGTAGTAGCGCGGAATCAAGAATTAGTAATTCATCATTCTTAATTCCGGTTGATTTCGGCGAGGCCGGTGCACTGCGCCGGCCTCGCTTTTTTTTGGGACCTTTGCCCGCGGAAGCCCTGACCACCCTTCAGGATTCAGCATTCTTCATTCCGAATTGCGCCCGTTTTGCCGAGTTACACCGAAGAGAACTACCTGAAAGCCATCTTCAAGCTCGCGGAAGCCGAGCCGGGAGCGGAAGTCAGCACCAACCGCATTGCCGAGTTGCTGCAAACGCGCCCGGCCTCGGTAACCGACATGCTGCGCCGCCTCGGCGAGAAGGGTTTGCTCAATTACCAGCGCTACCGCGGCGTGTCGCTCACGTCCGCGGGGCAGCAGCTGGCCCTGCTCACCATCCGCAAGCACCGCCTCTGGGAAGTGTTTCTGGTGCAGAAGCTGGGCTTTGCCTGGGACGAGGTGCACGACGTGGCCGAGGAAATGGAGCACATTCAGTCGCCCCTGCTGGTGCAGCGCCTCGACGCCTTCCTGGGCTTTCCCCGCCTCGACCCCCACGGCGACCCGATTCCGGCCGAGGACGGGGGCATGAGCCGCCCGGTGCTGCAGGTGCTGGCCGATTTGAGCGCCGGCGACACCGCGGTTATCGTGGCAGTGAAGAACACGGCGCCGGTGTTTCTGCAGCACCTGAGCAAGCTGGGCCTGGAGCTGGGTACGCCCGTGGCGGTGCTCGACTGCAACGCCTACGACCAGTCCATGCACATCCGCATCGGCGCCGGCGGCCCCGAGCGCACGGTGTCGGCCGAAGTCAGCCGCAACCTGTGCGTGAGTCATTGATCAATTAACATTTATCACTCGCCCAGCCCCGACGGCCTTGCCCAAAGCCTGTCCGGCGAGAACAAAGTGGGCAGGTCGGGCTTGCGGCAAAGCCCAACGCCTGCCGCCAAACCGGAGGAACAGCCGACTACTCGCCGGCTGATAAATGTTAATTGATAAATGAAACCCGATAAATGATCAATGTCTTTTCCGATACCATCGTGGCTCTCTCGACGCCGCCCGGCGCGGGGGCCATTGCGGTGGTGCGCCTTTCCGGTCCCGAGGCCATTGCCCTGACCGACGGCATTTTCCGCGGTAAAAAACTGAGCGAGCAGCCCGGCCACACCCTGCACTACGGCACCCTGCGCACCGACGCGGGCGCGGTGCTCGACGAGGTGGTGGTGAGCCTGTTCCGGGGTCCGCACTCCTACACCCGCGAAGACGTGGTGGAAATCAGCACCCACGGCTCCGACTACATCGTGCGCGAGCTGCTGGCTTTGCTGGTGCGCCGCGGCGCCCGCCTGGCTGAGCCGGGCGAGTTCACCAAGCGAGCTTTCCTGCGCGGGGCCTTCGACCTGGCCCAGGCCGAGGCCGTGGCCGACCTCATTGCCGCCGACTCGGCCCTGCAGCACCGGGTGGCCCTGAACCAGATGCGCGGAGGCTTCAGCCGCGAGCTGAAGGACCTGCGCCAGCAGCTGATCGACTTTGCGGCCTTGCTGGAACTGGAGCTGGACTTCGGGGAGGAAGACGTGGAGTTTGCCGACCGCACGGGTTTGCTGCGCCTGCTCACGCACGTGCAGACGGTGGTGCAGCGCCTGCTGCGCTCCTTCGAGCTGGGCAACGTCATCAAGCACGGGGTGACCACCGTCATTGCCGGCCGGCCCAATGCGGGCAAGAGCACCCTGCTCAACGCCCTGCTCAACGAGGAGCGCGCTATCGTGTCGGCCATTCCCGGCACTACCCGCGACTTTATCGAGGACGAAGTCAACCTGGAGGGCATCAAGTTCCGCTTCGTGGACACGGCCGGCCTGCGCGACACCACCGACGAGGTGGAGGCCATCGGCGTGCAGCGCACCCGCCAGCGCGTGGAGCAGGCCGCGGTGGTGGTCTACCTGTTTGACCTGACCACCGCCGCGCCCGCCGAGGTAGCCGCCGACCTGGCCGCTCTGCCCCTGCCGGCCAGCGCCCAGCTGCTGCTGGTGGGCAACAAGCTCGACGAAGCCGCGCCCGAAACGCTGGCGACCTTCCAGCAGCAGTTTCCCACGCTGGCCCTGCTCTCGGCCGCCCGCCACGACGGCCTGGCCGAGCTGCGCCAGCGGCTGCTGGCCACGGTGCGCCGCGAGGGTCTCGACGCGGGCTCGGCCACCATCGTTACCAACCTGCGCCACGCCCGCAGCCTGGAAGTAGCCGGGGAGTCGCTGCGCGCCGTGGAGCGGGGGCTGACCGGCGGGGCCGGCACCGAGCTGGTGGCCGCCGATTTGCGCAGCGCCCTGCGCGCCCTGGGCGAAATCACCGGTGACATCAGCTCCGACGATTTGCTCAGCTCGATTTTCACCCGCTTCTGCATCGGCAAGTAGCTTGCTGGCAAGGGTAAACAAAACCACCCGCGGGTTTGTAGTAGGTGGTCGGGCGGCCGGATGTACCTTTGGGTTGTTCGGCAAGCCGCTAATTGCGTACTTCGCCCCCACGTACCCCACCCTGTCCACTAATCTGTTTGTAATGGCAGAAAACGCTGAAATCATCCTCGACGGCAAGTCGTACACCTTGCCGGTCGTTGCCGGCTCAGAGCAAGAAAAAGCATTCGATATCGGTAAGCTGCGCGACCAGTCGGGCTACGTTACCCTCGATTCGGGCTACAAAAACACCGGCGCCACCAAAAGCGCCATCACCTTCCTCGACGGCGAAGAAGGCATCCTGCGCTACCGCGGCTACCCCATCGAGCAGCTGGCTGAGCACTCCAACTTCATGGAAGTGGCCTACCTGCTGATTTATGGCAAGCTCCCCACCGAGCAGGAAATCAATGATTTCAACAGCCAGATTGCGCGCCACACCCTCGTTCACGAGGACATGCGCAAAATCTTCGACGGCTTCCCCTCCAGTGCCCACCCCATGGGCATCCTCTCCTCGCTGGTATCGGCCCTGACGGCCTTCTACCCCGAGTCGCTCGACCCCAACCAGAGCGAAGAGGAAATGAACCTGAACATTAAGCGCCTCATCGCCAAGATTTCGACGATTGCCGCCTGGTCGTATAAGAACTCGGTGGGGCACCCCGTCAACTACCCCAAAAACAAGCTGGACTACGTGTCCAACTTCCTGCACATGATGTTTGCCTTCCCCACGGAAGACTACGACATCAACCCGGTGGTAGTAAACGCCCTCAACAAGCTGCTGATCCTGCACGCCGACCACGAGCAGAACTGCTCCACTTCGACGGTGCGCATGGTGGGCTCGGCCAACGCCTCGCTGTACTCCTCGGTTTCGGCCGGTATCTGCGCCCTGTGGGGCCCGCTGCACGGCGGCGCCAACCAGGAGGTGATTGAGATGCTGGAGGAAATCAAGGCCGACGGCGGCAACACCGACAAGTGGCTGGCCAAAGCCAAGGACAAGAACGACCCGTTCCGCCTGATGGGCTTCGGTCACCGCGTGTACAAGAACTTCGACCCGCGCGCCAAAATCATCAAGCAGGCCGCCGATGATGTGCTGACTGCTCTGGGCATCGACGACCCCATCCTGGACATTGCCAAGAAGCTGGAAGAAGCTGCCCTCACCGATCCATACTTCGTTGAGCGTAAGCTGTATCCGAACGTTGACTTCTACTCGGGCATCATCTACCGCGCCATCGGTATTCCGACCGACATGTTCACGGTGATGTTTGCCATGGGCCGCCTGCCCGGCTGGATTGCCCAGTGGAAGGAGCTGCGCGAAAACAAGGAGCCCATCGGCCGTCCGCGCCAGATTTACGTGGGCGAAACCGAGCGCAACTACGTGCCGATTTCGGAGCGCGCCTAACCCGCCGCCCCCCCCGTTCTGCCGAAGCCAGCTTCCCCCGAAGCTGGCTTCGGTTGTTTCGGGCCCCGCTCAGACCTCCCGCCAAAATAATTTCAGCCGGCCGAGAACAACGAATGCAGCTATGTCGTATGTTTGCGACATATAACAATACACGCCATGACCTACGCCAAAACCACCGCCTTCACCGAACAGCAGCAGCAACTGGCCCGCGTGGCCAAGGCCCTGGGCCACCCCGCCCGCATTGCCATCATCGAGCTGCTGGCCGCCAAGCAAACCTGCATTTCGGGCGACATCGCGGCCGAGCTGCCGCTCTCGCGCACCACCGTGTCGCAGCACCTGCAGGAGCTCAAGGCCCTGGATCTGATTCGCGGCGACATCGACGGGCTCACGGTCTGCTACTGCCTCAACACCGAGCTGCTGCGTGCGGTCTTTGCCCAGTTCGCCAGCTTTTTCACCGCGGCCACCACGCCCGCCGACTGCCAGCCCGGCGCCACTTGCTGCTAACGTTTTTTCCCGAAGCCTCCTAAAACCGCACTGAAAAACCGCACTGAAAAACCGCACTGATCATGAAAATCTCCGAAATGAAACAGTCCCTGGCCGGACTCGACGCCGTGAATTTTCGCCTGCCGACCGGCGAGTACCTGCCTCCCCACTTCCACGTGACGGAAGTAGGCCTGGTCAACAAGCACTTCATCGACTGCGGCGGGGTAGAACGCCGCGAGACGGTGGCCAACTTCCAGCTCTGGGAAGCCGGCGACTACGACCACCGCCTTGCCCCCCAGAAATTCCTGCGCATCCTCCAGCTCTCGGAGAAAATTCTCGGCGCCGAAGACCTGGACATCGAGGTGGAATACCAGCAGGGCACGATTGGTAAGTTCGGCCTCGCTTTCGACGGCAGCGACTTTGTGCTGACGCCCAAGCAGACGGCCTGTCTGGCCCAGGATGCCTGCGGCGTGCCGGCCAGCCAACAATTTGCCCTGCCCCAACTGGCGGTGGCCGGCGGTGCCTGCACGCCCGGGGGCGGCTGCTGCTAACCCTTCATTACGCCATGAAGCTCGTAGCCCTGACCGCCGCGCACTGGCCCCAGGTGCGCGCTATTTACGAGGAAGGCATTGCCACCGGGCAGGCCACCTTCACTACGCAAGCCCCCGCCTGGCCCGACTGGGACCAGAGTCACCTGCCCCACAGCCGGCTGGTTTTGCTCAACGAAGAAGAACAGGTGCTGGGCTGGGCCGCCCTTTCGCCCGTGTCGAGCCGCTGCGTGTACGGCGGCGTGGCCGAGCTGAGCGTGTACGTGGCCGCCGCGGCCCGGGGCCGCGGCGTGGGCCGGCAGCTGCTGTCCGCGCTCGTGGCCGAGTCGGAAGCCCACGGCATCTGGACGCTGCAGGCCGGCATCTTCCCCGAGAACGAGGCCAGCCGGTGCCTGCACGCCCAGGCCGGCTTCCGCGAGGTGGGCCGCCGCGAGCGAATCGGGCAGCTGCACGGCCGCTGGCGCGACACCCTGCTGCTGGAACGCCGCAGCGCCGTGGTAGGTACCCCGTGATTGCGCCCTTTACTCTTTGTTGCCATGACTCCCGCTGCCGCCCTCGACTACATTCGTCACCACAACCTCATTGGCCTGCGCGCCGGCCGGCACCGCGCCTCCTTCCTCGACATCTGGATGGTGGTGGTCGACGACCGGATTTTCGTTCGTTCCTGGGGTTTGGCCGAACGCGGCTGGTACCACGCTTTTCTGGCGGACAGCCAGGGCGCCATCCGCTGCGGCGAGGCCATGCTGCCCGTGCGCGCCCAGGTACCCGCTGATTTAGTTGACCTCAGTCCCCGCATCAGCCAAGCCTACCTCGCCAAGTACGACGCAGGCGCCAACTCCTACTACGCCCAGGGCATCACCCGCCCCGAGCACGTAGCCCGCACCCTGGAGCTGCTGCCCCAGCCGACCACCGAGCCAGTAGCCGCCCCCTAGGTGCGCTGTTAACCAATTCTAATGCTCCAGCCTCCCCCGCTTCCCTCGGCCGTTGCCCGCCGCAAGCTTGCCGGCCTCGATCGTGGCCTGACTTTGTGGATTTTCCTGGCCATGGCCCTGGGCGTTGCCCTGGGTTATCTGGTACCCGGCATCGAGCAGGCGGTCAACTACTTTTCGGTGGGCACGGTGAACGTGCCGCTGGCGCTAGGGCTCATCCTGATGATGTATCCGCCCCTGGCCAAGGTTCGGTTTGAGCAGTTGCCGCGGGTATTTCGCAACGGGCGCATCATTGCCCTTTCGCTGCTCCTCAACTGGGTAGTCGGCCCCCTGCTGATGTTTGGCCTGGCCATCTGGCTGCTGCCCGACCAACCTGACTACATGGTGGGCCTGATTCTGATTGGTATTGCCCGCTGCATTGCCATGGTGCTGGTGTGGAACGATCTGGCCGACGGCAGCCGCGAGTACGCGGCCGGGCTGGTGGCGCTGAATTCTATTTTTCAGGTGCTCTTTTACCCGCTGCTGGCCTGGCTGTTTATTACCATGCTGCCGCCCTACTTCGGGCTGCCAGGCTACGCGGTCCGTATCGGCCTGGGCGATATCGCGCAGAGCGTGCTGATTTACCTGGGAATTCCCTTCGCGGCCGGGTTCCTCTCGCGCATCATTTTGCGCCGCCTCAAGGGCGAGGCCTGGTACGAGCAAACGTTTCTGCCCGCCATCAGTCCCCTTACCCTGCTGGCGCTGCTGCTCACCATCGTCGTCATGTTCAGTTTGAAGGGCGAGCTGATCGTGCGCATTCCCCTCGACGTGCTGCGCGTAGCCCTGCCGCTGGCGCTGTACTTCGGCATCATGTTCATCCTGAGCCTGGTGGCCGGCCGGTGGCTGGGCGCCGACTACCCCGAAAATGCTGCTATTGCCTTCACGGCCACCGGCAACAACTTCGAGCTGGCCATTGCCGTGGCCATCGGCGTGTTCGGCCTTCACTCGGGCCAGGCCTTCGCCGGCGTCATTGGCCCGCTCATCGAGGTGCCCGCCCTCATGGCGCTGGTAAACGTGGCTTTCTGGTTTCGGCGGCGCTACTACCGCTCCGCGTCTCCCCCAGCGCCCAAGTCCCACTGAACCCATCCTGTCTTTCGATGACTGCTCCCCCCAACATTCTGGTGCTGTGCACCGGCAATTCCTGCCGCAGCCAACTGCTGCACGGCTACCTGCAACAGTTGCTGGGCCCGGCCGCCCGGGTATACTCCGCAGGCGTCGAAACCCACGGGCTGAACCCGCGCGCCGTGCGGGTGATGGCCGAAGATGGCGTTGACATCAGCCACCACACCAGTAACCACATCGACGAGTACGCGCACCTGCCGTTCGATTTCGTGGTTACGGTGTGCGACCACGCCCAGGAAGTATGCCCGGTGTTTCCATCCACGGCGCGCCGGCTGCACCGCAACTTTCCCGATCCGGCCCAGGCCACGGGCAGCGAGCCGGAAATCCTGCGGCAGTTTCGCGCCGTCCGCGACCAGGTTAGGGCCTTCGCCCAGGACTTCGTGCAAACCTACTTTCCCCTGGCCCGATAACTCCAGCGCAAGGGGTTGGCCGGGTAGCTACTGCCACCGGCATTGTCGTTCATAAACGTCCGGCCCCGACTGCGTCACAACAGTGACGAAGCCGGGGCCGGATTGCAAACTGGTAAGCACTACCGGCCACTGACGGCAATAACCGAGGTTTGCGTCTGCTTGAGGGCGGCCAGTTGCCGGGGCCACAGCACGGCGGCCAAATCCCACTCGTACTGGTGCCGCAGCTCGGCCAGGTGCTGGTCCAGCCTCGCCGGCTCGCGCAGATACGCCACCTTCGCGGTTTGTTCGGCTACCAGCAGCGCCAGCGTCAGGCTGCGCACCTTCAGGTACTGCCCCTCGCTGAGCTGGGCGGCCCGGGCCATCTGTCTGGATTGCGCGGTAGCCCGCACTTCGAGGGTGGGGTCGTCGGTAACGGCTCCAGCCACGAGGCTGCCGGCCAACAGCAGGCCGCACATCAGGGAGTAAAGTGCTTTCATACGGGTAAGAATGAAGGGTTGGAGTGAAAAACGCACTTAGCCGGGCGCAGTCAGATAACTGGTGCCCAGGCCATATTTTATAACAATGATAATATTAATTTTTACTTTATCAACTCGAATTTGATTCCTTAGCAGCGCCTGGCTGAAAACAACAACGCCAACCCTATTGGGCTGGCGTTGTAGCAGCGGCAGTCAGCGGGCGGCTTAGCGGGCGGGAATGCCCAGGGCCGTCATGCTGCTTTGAGAGCGGGTGTAGGCCACCAGTTGCGAGGGCCGGAGCAGGTGCGCCAGTTCGCGGTAGTAGCTGGTCTGAGCATCGGCCAGGCGCACGTCCCGGATTTCGGGGTCGGCGGAGAAGCGGGTGTTGATGTCCTCCAGCTCGGTGAGCATGCGCAGGTTCAGGTTTTTCACTTTCAGAAACTGGCCTTCGTCGAGCTGGGCTTTCTCCGCCATTACGCGGGTGAGGGCGTTGGCGCGGGCCGTGAGGCTAGCCGGGTTGTCGGGGCCCGAGCCGGCGGTGGCGTTCAGACCGATGGCCAGGCCGGCCAGGAGTAGGAGCTTCTTCATGGTGGAATGGAAAAGGTTAAGGGTTGAGAAAAGTGGCAGAAAGGCAAAGCGGCTGGTACCATGCTAGTAGAAAAACCAGCGGGATGACAGCAGCCGGTTATGCTGCCAAATATACACTAAATTTTAAATAAACAAAGAAGTCATATAATTATTCTAATTTATCACTTTCTATTGCTTTCTATAATCAGCTATAAACGAGGCCCGTATTGCTTCTCCAAGAAAGTCGAAGATAACTTACTTAAAGCTTTACTTGAAGTGCAAAAAACTGCCCCGATCAGTCTATGGTAGACCAATCGGGGCGGTTTCGGGGCCGAAAAAGCGGTGGCGGCTACAGAATGCGCAGCTCGATGCGGCGGTTTTGCTGGCGGTTGGCCTCCGAATCGTTGGGCACTACGGGCTTTTGCTCGCCATAGCCGCGGAAACGCAGGCGCTCAGCCTTTACGCCGTGCTCCACTAGGTAGGTGTACACTGAGCGGGCCCGGTTTTTCGACAGCACCAGGTTGTCGTCGTCGCTGCCCACGTCGTCGGTATGGCCCGATACTTCCACCTGGATGTCGGGGTACTGACCCATAAACTGAATCAGGCGGTTGAGCTCGGTGCGGGAGTTGGGCTTGAGGGCAAACTCGCGGGTATCGAAGAACAGGTTGTTGAGCACGATGCTGCGGCCGGCGCGCACGGGCTCAAGGTAGATGTCGAGGGTGAGCGGGTCGAAGGTCTGCTTGCTGGAGTAGTCAAAGTTCAGGCTGCGCATCAGGTACTTGTCGGCCGCCGCGTACATGCCGTACTGCCGGCCTTCGTTGAGCACCAGGGTGTACTCGCCGTTCTCGGCGTCGGAGGTCACAAACTGCGTCAGCTCGTCGGTTTTCAGGTCGTAGAGCTGCACGTCGGCTTTGATAGGCTTTTTGGTGACGGCGTCGAACACGCGACCCTGGGCGTAGGTGGTGGTTTCGCCCGCCCGCATCTGGGCCGGCACGTCGAAGCCGAACAGCTCGATAGGGCGGTTGCGCGAGTCGGCCACGCCCTCGGCGGCCCGGCTGCGCGAACACAGCGCCCGGCGGTTGTCGGAGGAAATAAACAGCGAGGCCTCGTTTTCGTGGGTGTTGAGCGGGTAGCCCAAATTCACCGGCTTGTCCCATTTGCCTTCCTGCTGCGAGCAGCGGTACACGTCGAGGCCGCCCATGCCCACCAGCCCGTCGGTGACGTAGTAGAGCGTGGTGCCGCTGGCGTGAATGAAGGGCGCCATATCCTTGCCGGGGGTGTTCACGGGCGCCCCCAGGTTGCGCGCCGGGCTCCACTGCCCGCTGGCTTCCAGGGTGGTCACGTAAATATCTTCCTGCCCGCGCCCGCCCTGCCGGTCGGAGGTAAAGTACAGGGTGCGGCCGTCGGCCGAAAGCGAGGGCTGCGAGTCCCAGGCGGCCGAGTTGACGCGCCCGCCCAGGTTCAGCGGCTTGCTCCAGGCGTTGCCGGTGCGCCGCGACACGTACAAGTCGCAGCTGCCCAGGGAGCCAGGGCGGTTGCAGGAAGTGAATACCAGGGTTTTGCCGTCGCCGGAAATGGTGGCGGCCCCTTCCTGAAACTGCGAATTAATGGCCGAGGATATCAGCGCCGGCTCGCCGTAGCTGCCGTCTTTGCCCACCCGGCTCACGTAGATGTCCTCGTCGGAATCCTCGCTGGCCTTCTTGCGCACGGTGTACACCAGGAAGCGGTTGTCGGCCGTGAGCACCGGGAAGTACTGAAAGTAAAACGTGTTCAACGGCAAACCCAGGCGCTGAGGCTCGGCCCCGATGGGGTTCTTAATGGCGTTGAGTGCAAACTCACAGTTGAGCAGCTGGCGCTGCACCCGGGGCAGGAACCGCTGGTTTTTGGGCGCCACCTTCACAAACTTTTGGTAGGCGTCGCGGGCCGTTTCGTACTCGCCAAAGCTCAGCGCCAGCTCGCCCAGCTCGAAGAAGTCGGGCAGGCGTGAAGGCTCCACGGCCACTTTCTGCAGGCCCACCCGGTAGGCCTCCAAAGCCGGCTGCAGCTCGCCCATCGACTTGTGCAGCTTGCCCTTCATCAGGTAGGCCTCCCCGATAGAGGGAAACTTCTGGTTGAGGCTGGTGAGCGTCTCAATGGCTTTGTCGAACTGCCGGGCCGCGTACTGCTGCTGCGCTTTGTCCCAGAGGTTGCGGGCCTTGGTGTTGCCGGCAACGGCGGCGGGGGCTTTGGCCTGGGCCGCCACCGGCGACGAAGGCCACAGGCAGGCCAGCACGAGGGCCAGCACAGGCAGCAAATTGCGGCGCATAGGCTCCGGGAATTGAACTACGGAATGTCGAGGTACTTGTGCGTCTGCAGCGACACCTGCCAGCGCGGGTGCTGCTTGACGTACTCGATGAGCGGGGGCGTGACGACGGCAGCCTTGCTCCACTCAGGCTGCAGAAACAGCCGGCAGGTGGCGGGCACCAGCGCGGCGTGCTCCTCGGCCCAGGCAAAGTCGCTTTTGTGGAACACCACCACCTTCAGCTCGTGGGCCTGGGCCAGCACGGCGGGCAACGGGGCCTTGAATTTCTTGGGCGACAAGCAGATCCAGTCCCACTCGCCCGAGAGCGGGTGCGCCCCGGAGGTTTCCAGCCAGGTCTGGCAGCCCGCCGCCTTCAGGGCCCGGGTCAACGGTCCGAGGTCGTGCATCAGCGGCTCGCCGCCGGTCACCACCACGTTGCGCCCGGGGTGGGCGGTGGCCTGAGCTACCAGCTGCTCGATGGTTTGCTGCGGGTGCGCCGCGGCGTCCCAGGACTCTTTCACGTCGCACCAGTGGCAGCCGACGTCGCAGCCGCCGAGGCGGATGAAATAGGCGGCGCGGCCGGCGTTGGCGCCCTCGCCCTGAATAGTATAAAACTGCTCCATCACCGGCAGGGCCGGAGCTACAGCAGACGAGGCGTCGGAAAGCAGGGGAAGCGGGAAAGTCAAAACGATAAAGCAGCGCGGAAGACAGCCAACCGCCGGAAAGACGAAAGGTTGGCCGGCGGCCTGCCCTTCGCTTTCCGGCAGTCGGACTTTAAAAATAGAACAAGCCGGCGGCTTTAGCAATTCAACCGCCTGCTGATTTGGATTTTTTAGCGGGGGTACACCTCACCCGTAGCCGCACGCAGGGTATTCTGTAGCAACATGGCAATAGTCATGGGCCCCACCCCGCCCGGTACCGGCGTGATATAGCTGCACAGCGGCGCCACCTCATCGAAGGCTACGTCGCCGCGCAGCGCCCACCCCGACTTCTTGCTGGCATCCGGCACGCGGGTAGTGCCCACGTCGATGACCACGGCACCGGGGCTCACCATGTCGGCCGTCACGAAGCCCGGCCGGCCCAGGGCCGCCACCAGAATGTCGGCCGTGCGGGTAATGGCGGGCAGGTCCTGGGTGCGCGAGTGGCATAAAGTAACGGTGCAGTTGCCCGGCTCCAAGTTCTTGGCCAGCAGGATGCTAACCGGCGTACCCACGATGTTGGAGCGGCCAATAACCACGCAGTGCTTGCCGTCGGTTACCAGCTGGTAGCGGCGCAGCAGCTCCACGATGCCCGAGGGCGTGGCGGGCAGCAGCGCGGGCAGGCCGGCCACCATGCGCCCGATGTTCATGGGGTGAAAGCCGTCGACGTCCTTTTCGGGGCGGATGGCCTCAATGACCTTGTTGGAGTCGATGTGCCGGGGCAGGGGCAGCTGCACGATGAAGCCGTCGATTTCCGGGTCTTGGTTCAGCTCCTGCACCTTGGCCAGCAGCTCGGCCTCGGTGATGTCGTCTTCGTAGCGCAGCAGCGTGGAGCCGAAGCCCACGGCCTGGCAGGCCAGCACCTTGTTGCGCACGTAGGTTTCGGAGCCGCCGTCGTGGCCCACCAGCACGGCGGCCAGGTGGGGCACCTTGCGGCCGGCGGCGCGCAGCTTGGCGACTTCGGCGGCAATTTCTTGCTTGATGTCCTCGGCGGTCTGCTTGCCGTCGATGAGGCGGAAGGTGGCGGGCGCTTCGGGGGCAGTGGTCATGCTCGGTTTACCTATTGGGGGTTACGGGTTGCTTCGTAGCGGGCAATGGCCTGGCGGCCGGCTTGCAGAATTTGCTGCTCCATCACCGGCCAGTCGTCGCGCCAGCGGAATTTGAGCTCCTGGCCGCGGCGGATTTTCTCAAGTTGGGCCTCGTTCGTGCAGTTCTTGGTCAGCGCGTCGTTCATGGTCTTCTAGAGGGGTTATCACACAGCGCTTTCGCAAGAATTGCATGAAGTGAAAGGGTTGGGGCAAAAAAAACGCGGCTCGGGGCCGCGTTCTTGGTTTTTAATCAATTTTAAGCACTGCCAGGAAGGCCTCCTGGGGAATTTCCACGGAGCCGACTTGTCGCATCCGCTTCTTGCCTTCCTTCTGCTTTTCGAGCAGCTTGCGCTTGCGCGAGATGTCGCCGCCGTAGCACTTGGCAATTACGTTTTTGCGCAGGGCCTTCACCGTTTCGCGGGCCACGATTTTCTGCCCGATGGCGGCCTGAATGGCAATTTCAAACATCTGCCGCGGCAGCAGCTCCTTGAGTTTCTCGCACAGGCGCTTGCCCCAGTCGTAGCTCTTGGAGCGGTGCACGATGGCCGACAGCGCGTCGACCTTCTCGCCGTTGAGCATCACGTCCAGCTTCACCATGTCCGACTCGCGGAAGCCGATCAGCTCGTAGTCCAGCGAGGCGTAGCCGCGCGAAATGGTCTTGAGCTTGTCGAAGAAGTCGAACACGATTTCCGACAGCGGCAGCTCAAACGACAGCTCCACCCGCTCGGACGTGAGGTAGCTCTGGCCCTTGATGATGCCGCGCTTTTCCATGCACAGCGTGATGATGGGCCCCACAAACTCGGCCGCCGTGATGATCTGGGCCTTGATGTAGGGCTCCTCGATGAACTTGATCAGGTTCGGCTCGGGCATCTCGCTCGGGGCCGACACCATCAGCAGGGCTTCGCGGTTGGTGGTTACCTTGAACTGCACGCTCGGCACGGTGGTAATCACCGTCATGTTGAACTCGCGCTCCAGGCGTTCCTGCACGATTTCCATGTGCAGCATGCCCAAAAAGCCGCAGCGGAAGCCGAAGCCCAGGGCCGCCGAGGTTTCGGGCTCCCACACCAGCGAGGCGTCGTTGAGCTGCAGTTTTTCCATGCAGGAGCGCAACTCTTCGTACTCGGTGGTATCCACCGGGTAAATGCCGGCGAATACCATCGGCTTCACGTCCTCGAAGCCCACAATGGCCTCCTGGGTGGGCCGGGCTACGTGGGTGATGGTGTCGCCCACCTTCACCTCGCGGGCTTCCTTGATGCCCGAAATCAGGTAGCCCACGTTGCCGGCCGACATCTCGGGGCGGGGCTCCTGGTTGAGTCCCAGAATACCGATTTCGTCGGCGCCGTACTCTTTGCCCGTGGCCAGGAAGCGCAGCTTGTCGCCCTTGCGCATGGTGCCGTTCTTGATGCGGAACAGCACTTCGATGCCGCGGTAGGAGTTGAAGACGGAGTCAAAAATCAGCGCCTGCAGGGGAGCTTCCGGGTCGCCCGAGGGGGCCGGCACGCGCTCCACGATGGCGTTCAGGATGTCTTCGATGCCCAGTCCGATTTTGCCGGAGGCGTGGATGATGTCCTCGTGCTTGCAGCCGATCAGGTCCACGATTTCGTCGGAGACTTCCTCGGGCATGGCGTGTGGCAAATCAATCTTGTTGAGCACGGGAATGATTTCCAGGTCGGCGCCGATGGCCAGGTACAGGTTGGAAATCGTCTGGGCCTCGATGCCCTGCGAAGCGTCCACGATCAGCAGGGCGCCTTCGCAGGCAGCAATGGAGCGCGACACCTCGTAGCTGAAGTCGACGTGGCCGGGGGTATCGATGAGGTTGAGCGTGTACACTTCCCCCTTGTAGGGAAACTGCATCTGGATGGCGTGGCTCTTGATGGTGATGCCCCGCTCCCGCTCCAAATCCATGTTGTCGAGCAATTGGGCCTGCATATCGCGCTTGGCCACGGTGCTGGTAAATTCCAGCAGGCGGTCGGCCAGCGTGCTTTTGCCGTGGTCGATGTGGGCAATGATGCAGAAGTTGCGGATGTTCTTCACTCGGCTGAAATAGGCGTTCTGTAGCTGCAAAGGTAGGCCTTTCAGCCCGCAAAAGCTACGCGCCCCCCACCGCCCGGCTTGGGCGGCCGCACTTGGCGCTTGGCAGCGGGTGCCGTACTTTAGCGGGAATTCCGCAGCTATGAACCCTACCAATACCACGCTTACCTCTTCCTCGCCAGCCAACGTGCGCCAGAAAGCTCTCATTGCCGGTTTCAACGCCACTCTGCTCTACGTGCTGGCTTACCTGACGGCCACCACCGTTTACCAGCTGGCCACGGTGCTCACGGCCAAAAGCCTGGGCATTCCGGGTACCTGGGGCCTGGGCAAGGTGTTCTTTCGCATTTCCGACGGCGAGTGGTGGCAGACGGCCGTGCTGGCCGTGTACAGTGCCGGCCCGCTGAGCTGCCTGCTGCTGGGCGCCGGAGCCGGGCTGTGGTTCTGGTGGCGGGCGCGGCGGCAGCGGGGGCTGTTCAAGCAGTTTCTGTTTTGGCTGACCCTGCACGGCTGCAACCTGTTTTTCGGCGCCCTGGTGGCCGACACCTTCACCGAATCGGGCTTCTGGTTTGTGCCCGGCTGGCTGTTCATGGCCGGTCCTATTCCCGGGGCGCTGCTGGCCGGGCTGTTCGGCCTCATTCAACTCGCGCTGGGCTATTTCGCCGGCATGCTGTTTCTGCAAAGCCACGACTCCATCTCCCTGATGAAGTTTCCCAACCGCCGGCTGCTGCTCGTCTCCACCCTGTACGTGCCCTGGCTGGCCGGCTCGGCGCTGATTGGCCTGCTCAAGTGGCCCGAACTGACCCACAACGAGCAGCTGCACTTTGCCACCCTGCTGCTGCTGCTGGCCCCGCTCACCCTGGCCGCGGCCAACGAGCTGTTTGAGTTTACCCTCGAGTCGCCCCAGAAAACCCGGGTGGCCTGGGGTTTGGCCGGTGTGGCACTGCTGCTGCTGCTGGTGCTGCGCGTGGTGCTGGGCTCGGGCCTCTCGTTCAGCTAAGGCGGCTCGCATAATCGGGGGATGCCTGCAACGGGCGCGAGGTGCGAACCATCTACTGGTCAGCTACTCCATCTGACCATGCCCGTCTCCTCCGTCCTCCGGCCCCTGCTGCTGTTGCTGCTCGGCCCCATTTTTCTGTCGTCACTCGCCCCGGCCCAGCAGCTCAGCGGCCGGGTGCTGATGCAGGCTACCGACCAGCCCATTCCCTTCGCCACCATCGGCGTGCGGGGCCAGGCCATTGGCTCCACCGCCGACGAGGCCGGCCGCTTCGCCTTTGCCGACCCGGCCGGGCTGGCTGCTACCGACTCCGTGTTCATTTCCTGCGTGGGCTTCCGCTCGCGCGGGCTCACCGTGGCCCAACTGCGCCAGGCGCCCGGGGCCAGCTGGCGCCTGGCCCCGCTCACCCACGCCCTGCGCGAGGTGCAGGTGCGGCACCCGCAGCTCAAGCCCGGCTTTCTGGGCTGCCGCTCGGCCCTGAGCCCGCTGCAGTGGACGACCGCCGACGAGGACGACGTGGACGACGCCCGCGGCTGGGAGCTGGCCACCATGGTGCCGGTGCGCCGCCACAGCTACGTCGACGGCTTTCACGTGTACTTCGGCCAGAACGAGTTCAAGTCCCTGCGCCTGCGCTTCATGCTATACGACGTGCAGGAGGGCCGCCCCGCCCGGCTGCTGCTCACCGACGACATCCAGTTTACCGTACCCGACCAGCGCCGCGGCTGGACCAGCATCGACCTGCGCCGCTACAACCTGCACCTGAGCAAGGGCCAGACCGTGGCGGCCGGCATTCAGTGGCTGCAGGGCGAAAAAGCCCGGCCCGACAGCAAGGTGCTCAGCGGCCCGGTGCTCATGCCCTCGTTGTACAACCGCACGCTCATTCGCCAGAAAAGCGAGGCCCCCTGGGAAAAGCACGCCGCCAACGTGAGCATGTACCTGGCCGTGCAGCAGTACGAGTAGCCGGGCCGGCAACCGGGCCAGCCCAACTCCTATTTTTGCCGTAGGCTGGACCCACACCCCTTACTACCCGCTGCTTATTCGCCCCTCCGTATTTAGCCGCCTGCTGGCCAGCCTGGTGCTGGCCGCCGCTCCCCGGCTGGTCCCGGCCCAAACCGCCCCGCCCCTCGAAGGCCAGGTGCTCAACGCCCGCACCGGCCAGCCCGTGCCGTTTGCCACCCTGGGCGTGCCGCGCCGCGGCCTGGGCACCGTGGCCGACGAGCAAGGCCGCTACCTGCTGCGCCTGCCCGCCGGTTCGGCCGATACCCTCATCGTGACCAGCGTGGGCTTTGCCCGCGAAGTAGTGCTGCCCGCCGCGCTGGCGGCCGGGCAGCGGGTGTTCCGGCTCACGCCCCAGGAGCAGGCCATTGCCAACGTCGTCATCGCGCACCGGCGCGTACGCCCGGCCGTGCTGGGCCGCCGCCAGTCCCAGGGCGACCTGCGCTGGCTGGCCGGCTCCAGCGGCAAATCCACCGTCGACGACGAATGGGGCTGGGAGTTGGGCACCGTGCTCAGCCCCGCCCGCCCGGCCCGGCTCGAGGAATTTCACGTGTACCTGGCCGACAACCAGTACGAGCACCTGCGCTTCCGCCTCAACCTCTACGCCCTCGACAACGGCCGCCCCGGCCCGCCCCTGCTTTCCCAGGACATTCAGCTCACCGCCCGGCCCCGGCAGAAAGGCTGGCTCAGCGTCGATTTGCGCCCCTACCAGCTCACCTTCGACGCCCGGCCCGTGGTGGCCACTATTCAGTGGCTGCAGAGCGAGAAAACCCAGCCCGAAAAAAAGTACTTCGCCATTCCCGTCAAGCGCCAGCCCCGACACACGATGGTGGAGCGCGAAAACAGCCAGGCTCTGTGGACGCTGCACCCCATGCAGCCCAGCCTGTACTTCGATTTGCTGATGGAGTAAGACCGGCCACGCTTTCAGGCCACTTGCCCATTTCCAACCTGCCGCTACTGTTCTTCGCCTGCCTATGCGCCCCGCCGATACCCGCCACCGTGGCCCCCACCCCGCCGATGCCGAGCTGTTTGCCCCCCAATGGGTGCCGGTGCTTGGGCGCGCGGTTGCGGAAATGTCCTGGCTGCTGACGCGTGGCTACCCGCCCGGCGGCACCCTCAAACTGGTCGGCGACCGGTATGCCCTGACGGAGCGCCAGCGCTGGGCCGTGGGCCGCGCCGCCTGCACCGACGAGCAGCTTGCCCACCGCACGGCTACCCAGCTACCCGCCACCGGCCTGAATGGCCGCCCCGTGGCCATCGACGGCTTCAACCTGCTCATCACCCTCGAAACGGCCCTGAGCGGCGGCGTGGTGCTGCGCGGCCGCGACTCGGCCCTGCGCGACCTGTCGAGCATCCACGGCACCTACCGGGCCGTGCAGGAAACCGACCGTGCCATCCGCCTGGCGGCCACCGCCCTGCTTCCCCTGAACCCCGGCCCCGTGCGCTGGCTGCTCGATCAGCCCGTGTCCAACAGCGGCCGCCTCGCCGGCCGCCTGCGCGAGCTGGGTCCCGAGCTGGGCCTGCCCTGGGCGGCCGAAGTCGTGCTGAACCCCGATACCCTGCTGGCCGACACCACCGACCTCGTGGTGACTTCCGACTCCGTGGTGCTCGACCGCGCCGGCGCCTGGCTTAACCTCGCCGCCCTGGCCCTAGAGGCCGAGCCACCGCGCTGGCTGCTCGACTTAAGTCTCGGCAATACAGAGGCGCAAGGATTCAGTAGGTAATCAGTTGGTAAATTGATCGAATTGCCCAGGAATCCTTAGCCCGCAGAGGCCAGCGCCGAAGACGCGTCCTGCGCGTTTCTTCTGCGACCTCAGCGGGCTACCTTCCCGGCGTTTTACCAAACCCTGCCGTCCAGCCATGCTGATCACCAATCCCATCGACAAGCGCGAAGCCCCGGCACTTCTGCAGGCTTGGCACTGGCTGGTAGAGCAAGAAGCTACCATCCTGGTTGTTTCCGTTTTCGGCGACTTGTTCCTGCAGTATCCCAACGAGTCAGTTTACTGGCTTGATACCGGAACCGGTGACCTTACCAGGCTGGCGGCCAACGTGGCCGAGTTTCAGGCACTTCTGCAGCAGCCGGAAAATGCGGCGTATTGGCTACTCCCGGATTTGGCAAATGAGGCCCAGCAAACCGGTTTGGCACCCGGCCCCCACGAAGTCTACAGCTTCATCCTGCTCCCGGTACTGGGCGGAGAGTACACGCCCGAGAACCTACGGCCCACCCACCTGCAAGCCCACCTAAACCTGACGGGAGTGCTGAACGAGCAAATCCGAAACCTGCCCGATGGCACCAAGGTGACATTCCAGGTAACTGAATAGCGCTGCGCCCTCCGCGTTTCTTCCGCGGCCTCTACGGGCGAATCTTGCTGCCGGCCACCCAATTCACCCTGCCACCCCGCGGTTTGCGGCTTCCCCGCCCCGCCGGCCGTTTTTCGTACCTTCGCTGCCCTATTTCCCACCTGCTCTACGCTGCCATGCACCCAGCTCCCGTAGCTCCCTACAAACCCAAGAACCACGTCCGCATCGTTACCGCCGCGGCCTTGTTCGACGGCCACGACGCGGCCATCAACATCATGCGCCGCATCATCCAGGCCAGCGGAGCCGAAGTCATTCACCTCGGCCACAACCGCTCGGTGCAGGAAATCGTCGACTGCGCCATCCAGGAAGACGCCCAGGCCATTGCCATTACCTCTTACCAGGGCGGCCACAACGAGTTTTTCAAGTACATGTACGACCTGCTGCAGGAGCGCGGCGCGGGTCACATCAAAATCTTCGGCGGCGGCGGCGGCGTCATCCTGCCCTCCGAAATCGAAGACCTGCACCAGTACGGCATCACCCGCATCTACTCGCCCGACAACGGCCGCGCCATGGGCCTGCAGGGCATGATCAACGACCTGCTCGAGCAGGCCGACTTCCCCACCGGCCAGCACCTCAACGGCGAAGTCTCCCACGTCAAGCAAAAAGACGCCCGCTCGCTGGGCCGCCTCATCTCCGCCGCCGAAAACTTCCCCGAGGAGTTCGAGCGGGTGAAGGCTTCGTTGTTCGCAGATCGTTCTTCGTTGTTCGATGGCGGCAGTCAGCAAACGGCTACTGAGGCAGCAAACGCGACGAACAACGAACAACCAAAAACGAAAAACGAAAAACAAGCTCCGATCCTGGGCATCACCGGCACCGGCGGCGCCGGCAAGTCAAGCCTCGTGGACGAGTTGGTGCGCCGCTTCCTGCTCGACTTCCCCGACAAAACCATTGCCATCATCTCGGTCGACCCGAGCAAGCGCAAAACCGGCGGCGCCCTGCTCGGCGACCGAATCCGGATGAACGCCATCAACAACCCGCGCGTGTACATGCGCAGCCTGGCCACCCGCCAGAGCAACCTGGCCCTGAGCAAGTACGTGCAGGACGCCGTGGACGTGGTGCGCGCCGCCGACTTCGACCTGATCATCCTCGAAACCTCCGGCATCGGCCAGTCCGACACCGAAATCATCGAGCACTCCGACGCCAGCCTCTACGTGATGACGCCCGAGTACGGCGCCGCCACCCAGCTGGAAAAAATCGACATGCTCGATTTCGCCGACGTCATTGCCCTCAACAAGTTCGACAAGCGCGGCGCCCTCGACGCGCTGCGCGACGTGCGCAAGCAGTACCAGCGCAACCACCAGCTCTGGGACCAGCCCCTCGACCAGCTGCCCGTGTTCGGCACCATCGCCTCGCAGTTCAACGACCCGGGCATGAACCGCCTCTACCGCGCCGTGCTGCAAACCGTAGAACGCAAGTCCGGCGTCACCTTCGCCTCCCAGCTCGAAACCTCGGCCGAGGTCAGCGAGAAAGTCTACATCATCCCGCCGCACCGCACGCGGTACCTGTCCGAAATCACCGAAACGATTCGCCAATATGATCAATGGGTGGAAAAACAGGCTGAAGTGGCTCAGCAGCTCTTCGGCCTCCAGCAAAGCCTTCTCGCCGTTCGAAGCCTCGGATCCGGCGCAGCTCACGCCGGCGGGGGGAGCAGCGCAAACCTCCCCGACCCAGGAGCACTCGTGGCCGGCCTGGAGGGCACATTCGAGGAACTCAAGCTCCGGCTCGATGGGCAGAACTGGAAACTCCTGGAGACCTGGCCGCAAAAGGTAGCCGCCTACAAGGCCCCCGAGTTCATCTTCAAGGTGCGCGACAAGGAAATCCGCATCCAGACGCACTCCGAAACCCTCTGCCACCTGCAGGTGCCCAAAGTGGCCACCCCGCGCTACACCGCCTGGGGCGACTTGCTCACCTGGATGCTGCAGGAAAACGTGCCCGGCGAGTTTCCCTACACCGCCGGCGTGTTCCCCTTCAAGCGCGAGGGCGAAGACCCCACCCGCATGTTTGCCGGTGAAGGCGGCCCCGAGCGCACCAACCGCCGCTTCCACTACGTGTCGGCCGGCCTGCCCGCCAAGCGCCTCTCCACGGCCTTCGACTCGGTCACGCTCTACGGCGAAGACCCCGATTTCCGCCCCGACATCTACGGCAAAATCGGCAACTCGGGCGTGAGCATCTGCTGCCTCGACGACGCCAAGAAGCTGTACTCCGGCTTCAACCTCGCCGACCCGGTTACCTCCGTGTCGATGACCATCAACGGCCCCGCCGCCACCATCGCCGCGTTCTTCATGAACGCCGCCATCGACCAGCAGTGCGAGCTGTACATCAAGGAGCACGGCCTGGAAGACGAGGTCAACCAGAAAATCGACGCCATTTACCGCGAGCTGGGCCAGGAGCGCCCGCGCTACCAGGGCGAGCTGCCCGAGGGCAACGACGGCCTGGGCCTGCTGCTGCTCGGCGTCACCGGCGACCAGGTGCTGCCCGCCGAGGTCTACGGCCCCATCAAGGCCCGCACCCTCTCGCAGGTGCGCGGCACCGTGCAGGCCGATATCCTGAAGGAAGACCAGGCCCAGAACACCTGCATCTTCAGCACGGAGTTCTCGCTGCGCCTCATGGGCGACGTGCAGCAGTACTTCATTACGAACAAGGTGCGGAACTTCTACTCCGTCTCCATTTCGGGCTACCACATCGCCGAGGCCGGCGCCAACCCCATCACCCAGCTGGCCCTCACCCTCTCCAACGGCTTCACCTTCGTGGAGTACTACGTGAGCCGCGGCATGGACGTGAACGACTTCGCGCCCAATCTCTCCTTCTTCTTCTCCAACGGCATGGACCCCGAGTACGCCGTGCTGGGCCGCGTGGCGCGCCGCATCTGGGCCAAGGCCATGAAGCTGAAGTACGGGGCCAACGCCCGCTCGCAGATGTTGAAGTACCACATCCAGACCTCGGGCCGCTCGCTGCACGCCCAGGAAATTGACTTCAACGACATCCGCACCACGCTGCAGGCCCTCTACGCCATCTACGACAACTGCAACTCCCTGCACACCAACGCCTACGACGAGGCCATTACCACGCCCACCGAGGAATCGGTGCGCCGCGCCATGGCCATTCAGCTCATCATCAACCGGGAGCTGGGTCAGGCCAAGAATGAAAACCCGCTGCAGGGCTCCTTCATCATCGAGGAACTGACCGACCTGGTGGAGGAAGCCGTCATGGCCGAGTTCGACCGCATCACCGAGCGCGGCGGCGTGCTGGGCGCCATGGAAACCATGTACCAGCGCGGCAAAATCCAGGAGGAAAGCCTCTACTACGAGATGCAGAAGCACACCGGCGAGCTGCCCATCATCGGCGTCAACACCTTTCTCTCGTCCAAAGGCTCGCCCACGGTGCAGCCCGCCGAGGTCATTCGCGCCACCGAAGACGAGAAGCAGTACCAAATCAGCATGCTCCAGCGCCTGCACGCCCGCAACGCCGCGCAAACGGCCGAAGCCCTCAAGCGCCTGCAGCAGGTAGCCGTGCAAAACGGCAACATGTTCGAGGCCCTCATGGAAGCCGTCAAGTCCTGCTCCCTCGGCCAGGTCACCAACGCCCTGTTCGAAGTAGGCGGCCAGTACCGGCGGAATATGTAAGCTGCGGCTGCTTGGGCTCAACAGAAACGGGTGCTACCTTGTGGGAGGTAGCACCCGTTTTTGCTTATCAATTACCAGTAGGAACGTTTGATTTCGTTGCCTCGACTCATGACAATTCTTTTACTCCTAATCCTTGTAGCAATACTCTGTCTAGCCTATACCGTTTTACGGGCAAACGGCATCAGCAGAAAACAACGCCAGGACTTCCTGAATGTATTCAGCAATAAGCCGATAGCATTGCCCGCTCTTAGGTTTGGCGCCGCCTATGGTTGGCCAACGTTTGAGGTAACCTTCACTACCAACGAGGACTTTGAATTTGCCCAACGCAATAAGCTCCTGCACGCCTTTGAGGCACGCATCCAAGCCTACCAAAACCACTACCAATCGGACGTATCAGCATTCCGGGCTAGCTGGGCAATCAGCTACAAGGTTAAAAGCTAACGTTTTACTTGGCAGAAGCTGAACGCAGTACCGCACCACCGGCCCGTAGTTGGTGCCGCGTAACCTGTACCCATCCCATAGCAAATACGCCAAGTACATTCCCACGCAAGCAGCCACGGAAACTCATGGAACCCGCTAAACCAATCCTGGTAACGCCTTACTCCGACCATTGGCCGATACATTTTCAGCAGTTACAGGAGGTGTATGCCAGTCAGGTTTCAGGATTAGTTGTCGGAATTGAACACGTGGGCAGCACCTCCGTGCCGGGGCTAAAAGCCAAACCGATCATCGATATCGACGTGATTGTGGCGGATGAAACCCGGCTAAAAGCCGTCATTCCCCGCTTAGCCGACCTGGGCTATCGGCACGTAGGCGACCAGGGCATCAGAGGCCGGGAAGCCTTCGAGCGCACTTCCCCCTTCGCCCCGTTCAACCACGCGGGCCAGGCCTGGCCCGATCATCACCTGTACGTGTGCCTGCAAGGGAGCGTGAGCTTGCTGAACCACCTCAGATTCCGGGATTACCTCCGCGCCCATCCCGAGCAGGCCCAGGCCTACGGACAACTCAAAGAAAAGCTGGCAGCCGAATGCGCCGGAGATATGAACCGTTACGTAGCCGGCAAAACGCCTTTCATTCTCCGTATTCTCCAGCAGCTCGGCTTTGAAACCGCTTCGCTGGCAGCCATCCACTCCCAAAACGCCTCTGCTGCACATGCCTCCCCCTGGCGCGTCGATTAGCGCTGTCAAGTCCTGCTCCCTCGGCCAGGTCACCAACGCCCTGTTCGAAGTAGGCGGCCAGTACCGGCGGAATATGTAAGCTGCGGCCGCTTGGGCTCAACAGAAACGGGTGCTACCTTGCGAGAGGTAGCACCCGTTTTTTGATTATGGCAAACATTTGTTTCTTACTTGGAGCAGGCTTCTCTGTACCTGCAGGCTATCCTAGCGCTTTTGATGTCAGCCAAAAGCTAATAGCCTATGACAATAGATATATGTACGCACATACCAGCGGCTTCTACCTTGTAAAAAAGATATTCTATACATTAGGCGAAAACCCTTTCGAAGAGTACAATAATACTAAAGAATGGAATGGCGAAAGTTTTTCTTGGAAAGAAGGAGCCATGATGTTAGAGGTTTTAATAAGTATCTACCGTTCCAAAATTGATAGCTCAATAAAGAACTATGAAGAGCTTTATGACTTTATAAATAACTTCCGCATATACTCTAAAGAAAATATTGAGACTATACTCTACGAGACACGACTAGTTGGCAAACGAAAATTAGATGACCCTTACTGGGGATGGTGGACTAATAAGATTGAAAAATACTCGAACGATGAAACTGAGAGTGGAAGCTGGGTAACAGCTATAGGTCACGCTTTATTATGTTTTGACTATTTAATAAATGATATAATACAAAAATTAAAAAGCAACAAGCACTTCGATTACCAAAATCTTATACAGTTTATCAAAAACAACACTAGCTTCAACTTTGATTTTTTCACTTTAAACCATGATTTACTACTTGAGAATTTGTTTGAATCAAACCAAATAGATTATAGCGACGGGTTTGAAGCAGGAAAGTTTTATTCTGATGAATCCCCTATTATGTATCATTTTGCAGCAAACTACTCAAGCAGCAATAGAATATACAAACTACATGGTTCTGTAAACTACTGGGACTACTACTACGTCATCAACAGTCAAGCCATCGATAAACACGTAGTTATAAAGCACAAATCAGGCGAATATCATTCTTTCTACATAAATGATGGAAGTGGCTCTCAGATAGTAGCCGAAAACAGCGGGCTTATACTGAGCGGAGTGGAAAGCAAAAAACTCAGATATAGTGGTCCACTCGTCTGTGATTTAATGCCCATTTACAAAGAAAAATTAGACTCCGCAGATTTAGTTATTGTTATTGGATATAGCTTTATGGATGCTATAATCAATACTGTTCTGGATGAAAGCGTTTTCAGCCATAATGAGAAGCCCTTAATTGCAGTGGGGTTTGGCAATGCTCCAGAATACTTGCACACAAAGATGTTGTCAGGCACGAGCATTACTTTCCAGGGTGATGGTATTGACAAATACAATTTTGCCGACGCACAAAGCTTACTAGACCGTTTAACCCAGCATGAGCTATAACCAACCCGCAACACCCCTCACCACTCCAGCTCAAGCTTGCAACATGACAATCGGAACGGTCTTGAGGCATAAGTTGCTTCACCGAACCTGATACAAACAAAACTCAAGTATTGAATATATGATTATATGGCGGATTGCAAAAAAGGAATATATTACTGACATGAGCGGCATTGGCGGCTTGTATGCGACTGGAAGATGGCATCATTTAGGAACAAGAATTCTTTATACCTCATCAAGTTTAGAGCTTGCAATACTGGAGTCTCTGGCTAACCAGCCAAGAAATTTCACTCCATCAGATTACGCATTAGTTCCGCTCTACATTCCTGCAGGAACCTCAATTAAAAGAATGACTATCGATGAATTGCCCCAGGGATGGGAACAAGTTCCTTACACAAGGGTAACGCAGGATTTAGGAACGCAGTGGGCAAAAGGTATGGAGACATGCTTACTAGAACTTCCAAGTTTACAGTCTCCTTATGGAAAAGTGTACCTAATCAATCCGTTACATGTAGATTCATATAAAATAGCAACAGGCAATGTGGAGAGTATAAGCTTTGACCCAAGACATTTTAATAGTAAGAATTTAACATCCTTCAAACCCACATACACTTCCAGCAACATGAACTTCATCAACCAAGCTGAAATTACGAAAAAATATGATGTATTTATATGCCATGCAAGCGAGGATAAGCCTTCCGTAGTAGAGCCATTGGTCAAAAAGCTTGAGCAAGCTAACATTAACGTATGGTTCGATAAATCTAATATTAAATGGGGAGACAGTATAACTGAGAAGATCAATACAGGACTTAAGGATTCCAAATTTGTACTAGTTGTGCTTAGTACAAATTTCCTGCGAAAAAACTGGCCTAAACGGGAAATGAATGCTGCTTTAAATATTGAAGCCTCTCTAGGTAAGGTAAAAGTGCTTCCTCTAGTTGTTGGCTCAGACGAAGAATTTAAAAATATTATACAAGAGTTAACCTTACAGAATGACAAACTATTCATGAGGTGGAACAACGACTTTGATGAAGTCGTTAACGCCATGAAGGAAAGACTATCATAAGTTACTAACCCCCAAAACCATAACCGGCCCGCCCCCCAAACCTGGGAAGCGGGCCGGTTCCATTCACAGGCAGGCCACCCTACGGCTTCACCCCGCCCGTATTGCCGCCCGAGTTCAGAATCTTGCGCACCTGCAGATACCCCCGGTGCAGCGGCCGGTTCAGCAGCTTAAAGGCCTTCATGTCCTGGTCCAGCGCCCGCACCTCGTCCATCAGCGCATCCACCAGGTCCTCCAGCTCGGCCCCGGCCAGCACCCGCTCGTTGATGGCCTTGCGCGGCGCCGGCTGCGCCGCCTTGTAGGTCGTCAGCGCCGCGCGCAGCGGTTGCAGCGCCGCCGCCGTCAGGCCCTGCCGCGTCAGCTCCGGCACCACGTCGGCGCGGGCCGCGCTGCCCAGCACCGCCTCGGCCACCCCAATAAAGGCCAGCGGCCGCAGCCGCCTGAGCTGCTTGCTGCTCAGCGTCACCGCTGCCAGCAGGTCATGGTCGGCCAGGCGCTGGGCCACCCGCGTCATCGGTCCCAGCAGCGCCGGCAGCAGCTCCAGCAGCAGCTTGCGCGCCTCCCGCGCCTCCTGGGTCAGCGGCTCGGTGCGCTTGGCCGTTCCCTCGCGCGAGCCTTCCAGCTGCCCATACAGGTCGCGCACCTCATCCGCCTGCTCGCCCGCCGCCGCACTCACCCCAATAGCCCCCTCGTGCTCCCCCAAATACCCCACCAGCCGCTCGCACATGGCCAGCTGGTCTTCCTTGAACTTATCCATCACTGATAAAAACTAAACCAGCAGAACCGCTCCGCCCAGCGCGACAAGCCCCTGCTTGTCAGTTCCAAAATACCAGCACCCCGCAATTTTCCCAACTCCCCAACCTTCGCTGCGCTAAATTTTTTCCCTTTTTCTTCTCATCACGGTTTATTCTCTCTCTACCCTCCCATCACCGGTTCTATCAATAGGATAAAACACGCATCAACTGGATAAATCCCTGACTAGCCAGCTAAAACACCCTTCCGCTATGGCAAAACACCATTAGTCTATCACGAAACACCATTTGACTATTGCAAAACACCCTTCGACTATCGCGAAACACCATTCGGCAGCCATAAAACACCCTTCGGCTAGAACGAAACACCATTCCGCTCGTGCAAAACACTCTTCGGCTGTCGCAAAACACCATTCGACCAGAGCGAAACCCCATTCGGCTACTGCAAAACATCCTTCGGGAATCGCCCAACCCGGTGCCGCCCCCGCGTCCCTAGCTTCGGCTGCCCCAGTACCTACAGCCTCTGGTCCATCCCCTCCCAAAGCACTACCTTGCTTCGTTGCGCCCCGCCAGCCTCCGCCGAAAGCAGGCCAGCTTCCACTGCTCCCCGCGGCCCCGGCCGGCGGCGCCCGCTCCTGCCATTCCCTCCCGCTGCTTGCCCGTGCCCCGCACCTCCACTACCCTCCCGCTGGCTTCGCCCCCGCCCACCGCGGCCGCTCCCCGCTCCGCCGAGCTGGATCTGCTGCGCTTCCTGGCCAGCCTGGTCGTCGTGCTCACGCACTTCACCTACAGCATGCCCCGCATTGCCCACCTCGGCCCCAGCTTCCCGCTGCTGGGCGGCGTGTTTCGCTACGGCTACCTGGCCGTCGATCTGTTTTTCATGATCAGCGGCTACGTCGTGCTCAAGTCGGCCCGCCACAAGTCCCTGCGGCAGTTCGTCACCGCCCGCATCACCCGCCTCTATCCCGCGTTCTGGCTCAGCTGCCTGCTCACCTTCGCGGGCCTCTACCTCAGCGGCAGCCTGCCGGCCAACCCCGCCACACTGCGGCAGCTCGTGTTCAACCTCACCATGCTGCACGAGTTCCTGGGCTACCCCTCCCTCAACGGCGTGTACTGGTCGCTCACCTACGAGCTCACGTTCTGCTTTCTGGTGGGCCTCATCATTGCCGGCCGGCTCTGGCCTTGGCTCTGGCCCATTATGCTGGGCTGGCTGAGCTACACCCTGGTGGCGGGCCCGCTGCCCCCCAACCACCTGTTTAGCTACCTGTTCATTCCCAAACACAGCGCCTGGTTTATCGCCGGCATGCTGTTCTACCTGCTCCAAACCCGCCAGCGCCCCGCCTGGCAAGTCGGCCTGGCCCTGCTGGCCGCCTTCGCCCTAGCCCTGCGCAGCGACCGGGCCGAGCGCCTGCTCAACCAGCAGTTCTACCACGATGCCCCCTCAACGGCGTTATCACCGCCGCCGTCATTGCCCTGTTTTTCCTGGCCTTCTACCTCATTCTGGTGCGGCAGTGGCGCCTGCCCGCCCACCCGGGCTGGCACGGGCTGGGCCAGCTCACCTACCCCCTCTACCTGCTTCACGGCCTGGCCGGCGTCGTCATCCTGAACCCTTTTCAGCACCAGCTACCCCGCGGCCTGCTGCTGATCGGGGCCCTGGCCTTCGCCTTGCTGATTGCCTGGGCCACCCACATCGGGGTCGAGCGCCCCCTCAGCCGCTGGCTGGCGCGCGGGCTCGCGCGGCGCGGGGCCACCCCGCAGCCGGTGCAGCCCCTTCCCGTCAGTTCCTGAGCCCCAGCGCCTCCTCGCTCCCCTTCCCATGCCCCGCCCCCTCCCGGTCATTGTGCTGGCCCAGTTCTGCTGCACCTCCCTGTGGTTTGCCGGCAACGCCATTGCCCCCGAGCTGGCCGCCCAGCTGCGGCAGCCCCCGGCCTTCGTGGCCCACCTCACCAGCGCCGTGCAGCTGGGCTTCATCACCGGCACCCTGGTCTTTGCCCTGCTCGCCCTCGCCGACCGCTTTTCCCCCTCCCGGGTGTTCGGCCTCAGCGCCCTGGCCGCCGCCGCCTGCAACCTGGCCCTCAACCTGCCCGCCCCCGACGCGCCCGCCCTGCTCGCCTGCCGCTTCCTCACGGGCTTCTTCCTGGCCGGCATCTACCCCGTGGGCATGAAAATCGCCGCCGACTACGCCCCCGCGGGCCTGGGCAAATGGCTGGGCTTCCTGGTGGGCGCCCTGGTGCTGGGCACTGCCTTCCCCCACCTGCTCAAAAGCCTCCCCACTCGGCTGCCGTGGCAGGCCGTGGCCGGGGCTACCTCGGCCCTGGCCGCGCTGGGCGGCCTGGCCCTCTGGGCCCTGGTACCCGATGGCCCCTTCCGCCGCCCCGGGCCGCGCCTGCAGCCCGCCGCCTTCCTGAGCGGCTTCCGCCTGCCCCGCTTCCGGGCCGCCGCCTTCGGCTACTTCGGCCACATGTGGGAGCTGTACACCTTCTGGGCCTTCGTCCCGCTGATGCTCGCCACCCACAACCAGGCCTACCCCGCCGCCGCCCTGCCCGTAGCTCCCTGGTCGTTTGCGCTGATCGGGGCCGGCAGCCTGGCTTGCGTGGGCAGCGGGCTGCTCTCGCGGCGGGTGCCGGCCCGCACCCTGGCCCTGGCTGCCCTGGCCTTGTCGGGCCTCTGCTGCCTGGCCTCGCCCCTGCTGCTGCGCACCTCTTCCCCCGCCCTGCTGCTAAGCTTCCTGCTGTTCTGGAGCCTGGTAGTCGTGGCCGATTCGCCCATGTTTTCCAGCCTGGTCGCCCAGAGCGCCCCCGAAACGTCCCGCGGCACGGCCCTTACCATCGTCAACTGCCTGGGCTTCGCCCTCACCATTGGCAGCATTCAGCTCACCAGCTGGCTGGCCGCCCACGTCCCGCCCCAAAACCTGTTTCTGGTGCTGGCCCCCGGCCCGGCGCTGGGGCTGCTGGCCCAACTCACCAGTCGCCAGCCCGCCGCTCCGGCCGCCTAAGCCGGGCCGGCCGCCAGGCTCACCCCCAAGCCCGGCAATTGCCTAGCTTTGTCCTCATGCGCACGGCTTTAAACAGGTGGACAATGACGTTACTGGCGCTGCTGGTAACCCTGGCTGCCTGCTCGTCCCCCGACCAGCCCCCCGGCGCCCCCGCTACCCGCGACGTGCGCGTGCGCTACACCGCCCGCCGCGTAGCCCTGCCCGACGTTCCCCAGCGCGGCCGCGTGCTCGACCGCCACGACTCGGTGCTCATTGCCACCCGCCCGCAGCACCTGCTCAAATTGCCCCGCCGCGGCCCCCTCGACACGCTTAAGCTCGCCGAACTGCTCGGCTGGGACTCCACCACCGTGCGCCGCCGCATCCGGGAGGCCCTGCCCTACGGCCGGGCCTCGGCCGGCTCCCCGGTGCAGCTGCGCCTCAGCGCCCGGGAAGTAGCCCGCTGGCGGGCCGACAGCGCCGCCTGGCCCCAGCTGGCCCTGGTGCAGCGCCGCCGCCGCGTGTACACCACCGAGGCCGCGGCCCCCGTGCTGGGCTACCTGGGCACCGAGGCGCAGAGCTTTTACCGCCAAGCCCAGCGCTACCAGCGCGGCCGCTTCTACCGCCTGCGCAACGGCGGCGTCGAAACCTACTACAGCGGCCTGCTCAACGGCCACCGCGGCTACCTCCATCCCCTGGTCGATGCGCAGGGCCGCCAGCACGGCAGTTGGGCCAAAGACACGCTCTTTCAGCCGGGCCAGGACGTGCAGCTGAGCATCGACGTGAAGCTCCAAGCCTACGCCGAAAAGCTGCTGGGCAACCGCAAAGGCTACCTGGTGGCCCTCGACCCGCGCACCGGCGAAATCCTGGCCTACGTGTCGGGCCCGGTGTACGGGGCCAGCACCCTCACCGCCCCCGACCAGGCCGGGGTGCGCACCGAGTTGCTCGAGCACGAAGACATGCCCCTGCTCAACCGGCCGGCCATGCTGGCCAACCCGCCCGGCTCGGTGTTCAAGCTCGTCAATGCCGCCGTGGCCCTGCAGCTGGGCGCCATCAGCCCCCGCTCGTCGTTCCGCTGCGACCAGTCGCTGGTCAACTGCGTGCACCGCCACCCCCCGGCCACCACCCTCAGCAAGGCCCTGAAGTACAGCTGCAACCCCTACTTCTACCAGGCCCTGCGCAGCCTCATCGACTGCGTGCCCGACTCGCTCGCCCCCGATACCGTGGCCGCCCGCCACGCCAACCTGGCTCAGTGGCGCCGCTACGCCCAGTCGTTTGGGCTCAATGCCGCCCTCGGCGCCGACGTCTCCCGCGAGGCCCCCGGCTTTCTGCCCACTCCCGCCTTCTACGACCACTCCCGCCGTACCCGCCGCTGGACCTACCGCTCCATCTACTCGCTCAGTCTCGGCCAGGGTGAAATCAACCTCACCGGCCTGCAAATGGCCAATATGGCGGCCATCATTGCCAACCGCGGCTGGTACTACACCCCGCACCTGGTGCGCCGCGTGGGCAGCAGCGGCCCGCTGCCGCGCTTCACCCAGAAGCACCGCACCCTCATCGACAGCGCCCACTTCGCCGCCCTCGTGCCCGGCATGGTAGCCGTGATGCAGCGCGGCGGCACCGCCGACGCCTCCAGTCTCGCCGACGTGGGCATCACCGTGGCCGGCAAAACCGGCACCGTCGAAAACGACGAAGGCGACGACCACGCCGCCTTCGTCGGCTTTGCCCCGGCCGACAATCCCCGGATAGCCGTGGCGGTGTACCTCGAAAACGGCGGCTTCGGGGCCACGGCCGCCGCCCCCTGCGCCGTGCTGGTGATGGAAAAGTACCTGCGCGGCAGCATTGCCCCCAAGCGCAAACGCTGGGAGGCCCGCATTCAGCGCCGCGCCCGGGGTGAGTAGCGGGCCAAGCGGTCGGCCCAAAGCAGCCCGGCCCGCTCCGAGCTTCGAAGCGGGCTGGCCTAGGTTTTCAGCGGTGCCCAGGTCCTTTCTTCTGCCTCGGCTGCCCGCTTGGCAACGAACGTCTTCGCGCCTTGTCTGGCTGGTTTTCCGCTAGACAGCACCCCCCGGTTCAGTCACTGGCACTTCCGCCGCTACCGCCTCGGCCGTGGGCAACAGCAGCACGGGCTGAGTGGCGCGCCGCAGCACCCGGGCCGTCACGCTGCGATGAAACAGCTGCCCCAGGTAGCTGCGGCGCCGCGCCAGCAGCACCAGCAAATCGGCCTGGTGCACCGTGGCGGCCTGTAGCAGCCCCGTTTCCGGCGTCTGGGCCAGCGGCTGCTGAAAGCTTAGCTCTGTATCGGGCCGCAGCAGTCCGCTGCCCTGCACGGCCCGCAGCACTTCCTTGCGGCTCAGGCTGCTGCCCGGCGTGGTGGTGCAGGCCAGTACTGGCCGCGCCTGCCACGTGGCAAGCAGCTCCTGAAACAGCTCGGCGCCCGCTTTGCCCACCCGAAATGCTTCGCCGTCGAGGCCCACTACTACCCGGCGCGGTGCCCGCAGTCCCTCGGCAGTGGGTACCAGCAGCACCGGCACCGCACCCTGGCGCAGCAGCGGCAGCATACGGTTGGCCAGCAGCGCCTCGAAGTAGCCCTCGGTGGATGTGAGGCCCAGCACCAGCAGCCGCGGCTGCAAGCGCGCCACGGCCGCCACCAGCGCCGGCCCAAATGCCCCGTCGACCACCTCGGCCACCGCCGGCACCAGCATCTGCTCGGCAATCTGCTCGAGCGCGAACTGCACCTGCTCCCGGTCGTAGGGCATGGTGCTGGCAGGCAGCAGCGCCGCCTCGGGCCCCAGGGCGGGCGCCTGAAATACGTGCAGCAGCACCACGCGGGCGCCCAGCGGCCCGGCCAGTTGCGCGGCGTAGCGGCGGGCACACTCGGCCGCCGGCGAAAGGTTGGTGAGTACGAGCAGGGTATCCATGCGAGACAGGCCGGAAAAACGGTTGAGTTACTCCGCAAAACTCCTCTGCCCCCGCCCCGCGCCCGATGACCACCGTCAGCCGACCGGCTGATTTTCCTCAGCCCGAAGGCTGCCAGTGCCCGCAGCGCAGGTGATCAAACAATGATGCATGCATAACAACGAATTAACATTTGCGCCGTATCTTTGCACCAAGAACCTGAACTACACTCACATAGAACATAGTCAATGAAAAAGTCCACTGCCGTTTCTACGCTGCTGGTGCTTGGGGGGCTGGGCTCCCTGGGTCTGCTGGCCGCCCGCCTGCTGCACTTCAACCTGCACCTCGAATCCCTCGACGAAGACCTGAGCGACTACTGCTGCTAAGCGGCAGCGCACTTACTTGTTTGCCCGGCCGGCTCCGCTTTTGCGGGGCCGGCTTTTTTGCGGGGCAAATCAACCGCAGCGCGTAGCTTAGCCCTGGCAACTCCCTCCTCTGATTGCACCCGCGCCGTGCCGTTTTCGCTCCCCTTCTTCATTCGCTCCCGATCCGCCCGGGCCTGCCGCACGAGCCTGCTCCCGGCTTTGCTGGGCCTCGCCAGCCCCACTCTGGCCCAGCAGCCGCTGCCGCGCGACACGTCCTTCACCGTGCACAGTGCCTTCGTCAAGGCCCGCAAGCAGCACCCCGCCATCAGCATTGCCCGCCCGCCCGTACCCCGGAACGTGCGCACGGCCGCGGGCCTCACCTACTGCACTATGCCCGGCGGCCGCGCCCTGCAGCTCGACGCGTTCTATCCCCGTGCCCGGCGCCGGCAGCAGTTTCCGGCCGTGCTCATCATCCACGGCGGCGGCTGGCGTTCCGGCGACCGGTCGCAGCACGTACCGCTGGCCCAGCAGCTGGCCGCCCAAGGCTACGTGGCCGTCACGGCCGAATACCGGCTTTCCACTGAAGCGCCCTATCCGGCTGCCGTGCAGGACCTAAAAGCGGCCCTGCGCTGGCTGCGTGCCAACCCCGCGCAGCTGCCCATCGACACCACCCGGCTGGCCGTGTGGGGGTTTTCGGCCGGCGGGCAGCTGGCCGCCCTCGTCGGCACCACTCCCGACGACCCGCGCTTTGAAGCCGGCTCCTGCTACCGCAGCCGCAGCACCCGCGTGCAGGCCATCGTCGACGCCGACGGTATTCTGGCGTTCATCCACCCCGAATCGGGCGAGGGCGACGACCGCAAAAGCACCTCGGCCGCGACGCACTGGTTTGGCGTGGGCAAGGATGCCGCCCCTGCTCTGTGGCAGCAGGCCTCGGCCCTGAGTTATATCTCGGCCCAGACGCCGCCCATGCTCTTTCTCAACAGCGGCGTGGCGCGCATGCACGCCGGCCGCGACGATGTGCGCCAGCGGCTTACGGCCCTGGGCATCTACAGCGAGGTGCAGGAGTTTCCCGAAGCCCCGCACCCGTTCCCGCTGTTCAATCCCTGGTTCGAGCCCACCCTGCGCTACACCGTGGCGTTTCTGAACCGGGTGCTCAAGCCCGGGCGCTGAGGCCGGGCTGCATTTTTTCTGCACCTTCGCCCCGCCGAAAGCGTAAGGCTTCGGATACACCGGGCGCGTGGTTTCGCTGAGCGCCCGGCGGTTTTCTTTCAGCGAAATCAACTTACCCCGCAACACTGCGCTTCATGGAACTGACATCGCTCAAGCAGCAAATCAGCTACATCATCGGCCGCGACCTGGCCCGCAACTTCGCCCAGCAGGGCCTCGACCTCGACGTCGACGTGCTGAGCGCCAGCCTTAAGGCGGCCCTCGGTGGCCAGCCCAGCCAACTCTCGCCCGAGCAAATGCAGCAGGCCATGCAGCAGTTTCAGCAGCAGATGGAAGCTGCCAACCCGCAAGAGGAAAATGCCCAAGGCGGCAGCAGCGACAACAAAGCCGCCGGCGAAGCCTTCCTGGCCGAGAACAAGAGCAAGCCCGGCGTGCACACCCTGCCCAGCGGCCTGCAGTACGAAGTGCTGAAGGAAGGCAACGGCCCCAAACCCACGCCCCGCAGCTCGGTGACCACCCACTACCACGGCACGCTCATCGACGGCAAAGTATTCGACAGCAGCTACCAGCGCGGTGAGCCGGCCACCTTCGGCGTTAACCAAGTTATTGCCGGGTGGACGGAAGCCCTGCAGCTGATGCCCGAGGGCTCGAAGTGGCGTCTCTACATTCCCTCGGACCTGGCCTACGGCAAGCGCGGCGCCGGCCGCGACATCGGCCCCGACTCGGCCCTGGTGTTCGACGTGGAGCTGCTGAAAGTAAACAACTGAACGGCACCGGCCGCGCAGGCCGTGGTGGCTGCTCCCCGCTGGGTGCGCAGCGCCACGGCCGGCGCGAGCTGGTCGGCTCCCGTGCCCACCGCCTCCTTACCCGCCGCCCCACCCGCGGAACCGGCAACTGAACCGACGGCCGCGCTGCCGGTTGCTGCCGCTATGGAGCCCACCTACCCCCCTATCCCGTCTACGCCTTCCCCTGACGCAACACCGGCCCGGGCGCCCCTGCGCAGCCCCGACGGCCGCGTGGAGCTGACCGACGAGCAGCTCACCATTGAAGGCAACGCGTTTTCGCTGCTGGAGCTGGAGCGCGTGTCGGTGCAAGCGGTGCGCTGGCTGCTGTGGATCATGCTGGGCGCACTGACCCTCGGCGGTTTTGCCCTGGCCTTCCTGCAGAACTGGATTCGTACGCCCACGGCCATGCTGGGCATGACCATCGGGGCGCTGCTGCTGGCCTGGGGCAACCGCGGGGCCACCCGCCTGCGCCTCTCGCGCCTGGGACGCGAGGCGGCCTACTACTCATTGTCCGGCGAACTAAGCCAGTGGCAGAAGCTGGCGGCCGAGGCCAACGTGCGCATTCACCAGCGCCACCAGCGCGCCGCCGCCGAAGCCCTGGTCCTGGCCGAAGCCGCTCGGGCCCGCGCCGAAGCCGCCGGCAACGCGGAATCCGCCGACTACCCATCAGCTTAGCCTCCGCTCCTGACTGAATCCGGCGCGGGCGCTCTGCCCACCGCGTTCGGCCGGCGGCTGCTACCTTTGCGCGCCCCAAATTCCCGGGCCCCATTCCTTATCCTGTTGTCGCGACCCATGAGTGACACGAAAAACCTGGCTGATGGCCAGTCGACCTCGGCCCAACACGGCCACACGGCTATTTCCACGGCCGGGCTGCTCATTGCCCTGGGCATTATCTATGGCGACATCGGTACCTCGCCGCTGTACGTGATGAAGGCCATCGTGCCGGGCCGGATTACCACCGACCTGGTGTACGGGGGCATCTCGTGCGTGCTCTGGACGCTCACCCTGCAGACTACCATCAAGTACGTGCTGCTCACCCTGAACGCCGACAACAACGGGGAGGGCGGCATCTTCTCGCTGTTTGCCCTGGTGCGCCGCCGCGGGGCCTGGCTGTCGGCCATTGTCATCATCGGCGGCGCGGCCCTGCTG
The DNA here is from genome assembly GCF_044628455.1 of Hymenobacter sp. B81. Lineage (NCBI taxonomy): Bacteria > Pseudomonadati > Bacteroidota > Cytophagia > Cytophagales > Hymenobacteraceae > Hymenobacter > Hymenobacter sp. B81. The sequence continues at coordinate 1,058,779 of NZ_JBIYZW010000001.1, forward strand.
GCCGACGGCATCATCACCCCGCCCATTTCCGTGTCATCGGCCATCGAAGGGCTGGAACGGGTGTATCCGGGGCTGGATACGGTGCCCATCGTCATTGCCATTCTCATCGGGCTGTTTCTGCTCCAAAGCTTCGGCACCCAGATTGTGGGCAAGGCCTTCGGGCCCATCATGTTTCTGTGGTTTTCGATGCTGGCCGTGCTGGGCATCTACGGCATCGTGCAGCACCCCGAAATTCTGCGCGCCGCCAACCCCTACTACGCCTACAACCTGCTGGTGAATACCCCGGGCGGCTTCTGGCTGCTGGGCGCCGTATTCCTCTGTACCACCGGGGCCGAGGCCCTGTACTCCGACCTGGGCCACTGCGGCAAGGGCAACATCCGCATCAGCTGGGTGTTCGTCAAATCCTGCCTGCTGCTGAACTACTTCGGCCAGGGCGGCTGGCTGATCACCCAGGAAGGCCAGCAGCTGGCGGGGCGCAACCCCTTCTATGCCATGATGCCCGAGTGGTTTGTGCTCATCGGCATCGGGGTGGCCACGGTGGCGGCCGTCATTGCCTCGCAGGCCCTCATCACCGGCTCGTTTACCTTGGTGGCTGAGGCCATCCGCCTGAACATGTGGCCCAAGGTGCGCCTGAACTACCCCACCGACGTGAAGGGCCAGCTCTACGTGCCGAGCATGAACCGCCTGCTGCTGCTGGGCTGCATTGCCGTGGTGCTGTACTTCCGCCGCTCCGAGCACATGGAAGCCGCCTACGGCCTGGCCATTACGGTGACCATGCTCATGACCACCATGCTGCTGGCCCAGTGGCTGCGCCTGCGCCGCATTGCCCGCCCGCTGGTGGTGCTGTTTCTGCTGGTGTACGGCCTCATCGAGGGCTCCTTCCTGGTGGCCAACCTCATCAAGTTTCCCCACGGCGGCTGGGTGTCGGTGGCCATCAGCCTGTGCTTGATTGCGGTGATGTACGTGTGGCTGCGGGCCTACTACATCAAGCGCCGCCTCACCGAGTTCGTGCGCATCGACCCCTACATGGACGCCCTCAAGGAGCTCAGCAACGACGAAACCGTGCCCAAATACGCCACCCACCTGGTGTTCATGTCCTCGGCCGAGCGGCAGACCGAAATCGAGTCGAAGATCATCTACAGCATTTTCCAGAAGCGCCCCAAGCGGGCCGACATCTACTGGTTTGTGCACGTGGACACCACCGACGAGCCCTACACCATGGAGTACAAGGTAACCGAGCTGGCTTCCAACGACGCTTTCCGGGTGACCTTCCGCCTGGGCTTCCGCGTCGAGCAGAAAATCAACCTGTACTTTCGCAAGGTGGTCGAGGATTTGGTGCGCAACAAGGAGGTGGACATTACCTCGCGCTACGAGTCGCTGAGCAAGCAGCACGTGACGGGCGACTTCCGCTTCGTGGTGCTGGAGAAGTTCCTCTCGGTAGAGAACGAGCTGCCCATGGTGGAAAAAGTGGTCATGCAGGCTTACTTCTACATCAAGCAGTTCATTGCCTCCGAAGACAAGTACTTCGGGCTCGACACCTCCTCGGTGAAAATCGAGAAAGTGCCGCTGGTCATCACCCCGGTACGCAGCGTGGACCTTAAGCGCGTGTACTAAGCGCCGGAATGCACGCAAGTTGCGGGCTGATGGGTATCTTACCCGTCAGCCCTTTTTGCTGCCCCGGGACGGCCCCGGGCGCGGCGGGGCGCCACCCGGCCGGCGGTGCCGCGCCCCTTTCCGCCCCTGTCATGCCCATTCCTACGCCCGCTGAACGCTGGCCGGCACTGCCGGCCGACTCCTGGACCGACACCCGGCTGACCCTGCACCGCTGGACGCAGGTGGTGGGCAAAACCCGCCTGGCACTCTGCCCCATGCTCAACCACTGGTGGCAGGTGCCGCTCTACGTCACGCCCCGGGGGCTTTCGACCGGCCCCATGCCCTACGCCGCGGGCAGCTGCGAGGTGGTGTTCGACTTTCAGCAGCATCAGCTGCGCCTCCACACCAGCGCCGGTGGCACCCATCAGCTGGCCTTGACGCCGTGCTCGGTAGCCGATTTCTACCAGCAGTACCGGTCCTTGCTGCGCGAGGCCGGCATTGATGTCCGGCTCTGGCCGGTGCCCGTGGAAGTGGAGGACGCGACGCCCTTTGCCGAAGACCGGCACCACTGCGCCTACGACGCCGCCGCCGTGGGGCGTTTCTGGCAGGTGCTGCTGCAGGCCGACCACGTGCTGAACGAGTTTCGCAGCCGCTTTACCGGCAAGTGCAGTCCGGTTCACTTCTTTTGGGGCAGCTTCGACCTGGCCGTTACGCGCTTTTCGGGCCGGCCGGCCCCGCCCCATCCTGGCGGCCTGCCCAACCTGGCCGATTGGGTGACGCGCGAGTCTTACTCCGCCGAGATGAGCTCGGCCGGCTGGTGGCCCGGCGGCAACGGCCAGGAAGCCGCCTTCTACAGCTACGCCTACCCTGGTTTACCCGAGCTGGCTCAGGCCCGCATTCAGCCCGCCGAAGCCTACTACAGCACCGAAATGGGTGAGTTTCTGCTGCCCTACGAAGCCGTGCGCTCGGCGGCCAACCCCGATGCGCGGCTGCTCGAATTTCTGCAGAGCAGCTACGAAGCCGCGGCCCAGCTGGCCGGTTGGGACCGGGCCGCGCTGGAACGCGCCGCAATCTAGCCCCAGTTGCTGCCAAGCTTCCGCCCCGCCAGCCCCGCCCACCCGGCGGGGCTGGCCGGTTTTTGGGCCTTGGCCCAACTAGGCGGCTTGCCGAATATTTACCTTGCTATTGCCCCGGATACTGCTTGTTTTACCGCACGTTTCCTTTCAACCACAACCCCAACACCGTATGCAAAAATCTACCTTCTGGCTGGCCGCGCTGCTGGCCCTGGGCGCCTGTCAGCGCGCCGACGACGAGCTGGTGCGGCCCGAGCCCGCCGCCACCGGCCCCGCGCTGAGCACAAGCCAGCTCGACGAGAAAATCTGGGCGGTGCTGCGCCAAACCGGCAGCTACGACTGGCGCCAGGCCACCGACCACATGGTGTGGAGCGCCCTGGAGCAGTCGGACCAGGTGCTGAGCGTGGGTTACGCGCCCGCCGGCAGCCGCTGCGGCACCGCCGCCGAGCCCCTGCCCGCGCGCGCCGCCGCCGACCCCGCCTTTCAGCAGGCCCGCCGGCAGGTGCTCGAGCTGATTCTGGCCGAAGAGCGCAAGGCCAATCCCGAGTTGAAGCTGGAGCAGCTGGAGGTGTTCACTGAGCAGGTGCTGCCCGTGCTTAACGTACGCGTGCGCCAGCTAAGCACCGTGCAGCAGCTGCGCCGCTCGTTGCTGGTGCGCTACGCCGAGCCCATGGGCTACGAGCCCTACCACCCCGGCTCCGTGGCCCACCGCACCCTCAGCAGCAGCGGCTGCGGCTCCAACACGGCCACGCCCAACCTGGTGGCCGGTGCCGACTACACCGTGCTGACGGGCGGCAGCAAGTCCTCGTGGAACCAGGCCGATGGCTACCACGGCATCCGCTCGGCCTGGGCGCAGAGCACCGGGCGCGGCATCAAGCTGCTTATCATCGACTCGGGCTCGTCCGGTGCGCAGGAAAACCTGGGCGCCGCCTTCAACCAGGGCCTGAGCACCGGGCGCACCATCGAGCGGCTGGTGACCTTGCCGCGCAAGAGCATCTTCGGCATTCCCTACGGCGACGCCGAAACGCCCGACGACGGCTGCGGCCACGGCACCAGCATGGCCGGGGCCGCCGCCGCGCCGCGCGGCACCGACGGGGCAGCCGTAGGCATTGCCTACAACGCCAACCTGGTAACGGTGCGCGCCGCCACCGACGTGTTTCTCGACGAGAGCCGCGAAGTCAAGGGCGTGGCCGATGCCTTTACCCTGGCCGCCAACCGCGCCGACGTGCGCATCATTTCCATGAGCATGGGCCGGCTCACCAGCTCCTCGCAGATGACCGATGCCATTCGCTACGCCTACCAGCGCGGCAAGCTCATCTTCTGCGCCGCCGGCACTTCCTTCGACTGGTCGGCGGGCCTGGTGGGCGTCATTTACCCGGCCAGCCTGGGCGAAGCTATTGCCGTGACGGGCGTGAAGGATAACCTGACCACACGCTGCGACGAGTGCCACGTGGGCAGCAAGGTGGAGTTTACGGTGGTGATGCAGAAAAGCAGCAACAACCTGCGCCCCCTTTCGCTGGCCATGAGCGGCGACGCCCCCAGCACCGTGGGCGGCTCGTCGGTATCCACCGCTTCGATGGCCGGCATGGCCGCCGTGGTGTGGGCCCGCTACCCCGGCGAAACCCGCGAGCAAATCAAGCAGCGGCTGATTGCGGCCTCGTCAAACGCCAGCAGCCGCAGCAGCAGCTTCGGCTACGGCCGCGTAAACCTTGCCCGCGCCGTGGGTGCCCCGCTGCTGCAGTAACCTTCGGGCTTGTACCCTATCAAATCATTTTCAGAAACTAGGGTACAACGGCTGTACCCTAGTTTGAAGCTTTTAGATAATAGGGGACAGTCACCCATTCGCTCAACCCAACAACTGCCCACATGAAAAACCCCGCCCGGCTCCTGGCCTGGCGGGATTTTCTTTGCTGAAGGAGTTTCGGCAGGCTTACTGCCCGGCGGCTTTGTCGCTGGCGGGCGACTGACTGGCCCCGTCTTTCAGCTGCAGCCACTTGCGGCGCACGGCCAGTTGGGCCGGCGTGGCGTTTTCCAGGCGCTCGATGCGGTAGCGCACGGCCGTGCCGGCCAGCAGCGGGAAGCTCAGCTCGCGCACCTGCCCGTCGCGGTTCACCAGCAGGCGCACCGTACTGCCGGCGGGGCGGCCGGCCAATTGCTTGTTCACGTCGTCGGTAGTGCGCAGGCCGTCAAGGGCCAGAATTTCGTCGCCCACGTTCAGGCCACCCTGCCAGGCGCTGCCGTCGCGCAGCACGCTGCTCACCACGGGCTTGCCCGAGGTCAACGACACCGTGGCGCCCAGGCTGGCGTCGGCCTGCTGGAGGGTGTTGGTGAGCTTCAGACCGGCGTAGCCCAGAGCGCCTTCGTAGTCGAGGCGGGTGGTGCCGTACACCGAGTTGCGGAAAAACTCGTCGAAGCGGCGGCCGGCTACCTTGGCCACGGCGTCCTGGAACTCAGCGTCGGTGAAGCCGCGGCCCAGCTTCTGGTAGTACTGCTGGTAGAGCAGGCGCAGCACGTCGTCGTAGCTTTTCTGCCCGCCGGTGGCGTTGGCAATCATCAGATCGAGCACCGCCCCGATGACCTCGCCCTTGTCGTAGTAGCTGATGCCCGAGTTGACGGAGTTCTCGTTGGGGCGGTAGTACTTAATCCAGGCGTCGTAGCTGGCCTCGGCGGCCGACTGCACCCGGTTGCCCGGCTGGTTTTCGACGCGGGTGATGCCGGCGGCCAGGTCGTCGAGGTATTTCTCGGGCTTGATGAAGCCGGCGCGCTGCACGATCTGGTTGGAGAAGTACTCGGTGCCGCCCTCGCTCATCCAGAGCATGCTGGTGTAGTTTTCGCGGTCGTAGTCGAAGGGCCCGAGCGCGATGGGGCGGATGCGCTTCACGTTCCAGAGGTGGAAGTACTCGTGGGCGGCCAGGCCCAGCAAGCCCAGGTAGCCGGCCTCGGTGGCGTAGGCGTTGCGCGACACCTGCAGGGTGGTCGAGTTCAGGTGCTCCAGGCCGCCGCCGCCGCGCTCCAGGTTGTGAATGATGAACAGGTAGCGGTCCAGCGGGTTGTGGCCCACCACCTGCAGCGAGGTTTCGCAGATGCGCTTGAAGTCGGCCGTGAGGCGCTCGGGGTTGTAGTTGGCCGGGCCAAACACGGCAATGCGGTGCGGCGTGTTGTTGGCCGTGAACTCGAGCACCCGGTGGTTGCCGATTTCAATGGGCGAGTCGGCCAGCTCGTCGTAGTCGCTGGCCTGGAAGGTGAAGGCCGGGCCGCTGCCCACGGGCTTAAGGCTGGTGGAAACTTCTTTCCAGCCGGCGGCGGGGCGCACTTCCAGGGTGCTGCCCAGCTGCTTTTTGCCCTCGGGGTACATAAACACGCTGGTGCCGTTCAGGTAGCCGTGCGAGGCGTCGACGAAGCTGGTGCGCACGCTCAGCTCGTTGGCGTACACGCGGTAGCGCACCGTGAAGTTTTTCTGACCCGCGTGGCTGATGCGCCAGGTGTTCTTGTTGACTTTCTCGACGCCAAGGGCTTTACCGCCGGCGGTGGCCGACACGGCTTCGACGTTCTTGGCAAACTCGCGCACCAGGTACGAGCCCGGCGCCCACACCGGCATTTTCACGTCGGTGCTGCGGCCCCCGAAGTCGCTGAGCTGCATTTCGACCTCGAAGTAGTGGGTTTGCGGGGCGGGCATGGCCAGCACGTAGCGCAGGCCGGGCGCGGCCAGCACCGGGGCGCTGGCCAGCAGCGTCAGGGCCGAAAGGGCCGCCAGGCGGCGAAAAGGAACCTCAAGCATTGGCAAGGGAAAAGGAAAACGGAATAAGGAAGCGCACCGGGCAGCAAGCCGGCACGCTGCAAATTACGGCCGAAAAGCCGCCAAAGCGCGCTTGGCAGACGTAGTAAGGTGCAAACCTGGGCGGAAAGTTTCTATTCCCTTCCGCCCCTGGCACGATTATGCGTTACGTCTGGCTGATGTTTGGACTCCTGACGACTGCCCTCTTGGGCGTATTGGCCTGGCAGCAGCTGCGCCCCGATGCCCCGGTGCCCGCCAGCGGCGACCTGCCCCGGGTACGGGCCGTGGTGTACCGTGCCACGGCTGCCGGCCCCGGCGTTTCGCGCGCCGACAGCGTGGTGCGCTTTGCCCTGCGCCAGCTTGGCAAGCCCTACTGCTACGCCGGCACCACGCCCGAGGGCGGCTTCGACTGCTCGGGCTTCCTGACCTACGTGTACCAGCAGTTCGGCGTGGCCGTGCCCCACTCCTCGGCCTTGCAGTACCAAACGGGCGAGGCTGTGCCGCGCCCCCAGGCCCGCAAGGGTGATTTGATCATCTTTACCGGCACGGCCCAGACCAGCACCACGCCCGGCCACGCGGGCATCGTCATCTCCGAGCCGGGCCAGCCGCTGCGCTTCGTGCATTCCTCCTCGTCGCGCCGCGACCCGGGCGTGAAAATCAGCCAGGTCGACGGCACCGACTACGAACGGCGCTTCCTGGGCATCCGGCGGGTGCTGTAGGCCGCGCTTCGCCAGCTCACTCCGCAGCGCCAGCGCCCAGGGCAAAGTGCTCGATTTCCTGCCACCGCTGGCCGTCGTGGCGAAAGAGCGTGAGCTGCCTAACCTCGAAGGCAGCCTGGAAACGACGCCCGGCAAACTCGCGCTGTAGCGCGGGCACCAGGTGGCCCGGCAGGTCGCGGGTAGCCAGGGTCAGGTGCGGGGTGAAGGGGCGCTTTTCCAGCGGCACTTCGGGCAGCTGCCGGCGGCACAAGTCCTGGAGCGCGGCGTGCAAGATCCGCAGCGGCGCCGAGTCGGTTACCTGCACGAACAGGGTGCGCTGCCCGAACCAGGCAAAATCGCGCAGGCCCACCTCGAAAGCCGGGTGACTGGCCGCGAACCGGGCCAGCAACGGCCGGGCCCGGGGCTCGAACGCGGCGGGCAACAGGCGAAACGGGGGCAGCAGGGTGATGTGCGGGGGCAGGCGCACGGCGTTGCGGCTGCCGGTGCGCTGGTGCACTTCCTGCTTGAGTGCCCACACGGCCCCGCGCACCGGCTCGGGTGCCAGCACGGCCAGCAAATACAACGACGGCGGAAGGCGCTCGGGGTCGGCGGGGTTCATGGCCAGTTATCTACGGCATTTTCCTCCCGGATGCACAGCCACCGGTCACCAATGGAGTGTCCTTCAAAGTAGGCCACTTTGCCTGGGATGAAGGAAATAATGGTGGTGCTAGTCGAGCCTACAATATCAGAAAGCGCCTGTTCTACAGTCATGGCCTGCTGATGCCATGGCTCATAAGCGGATAGCACGTAACACATCTGCAGGTTGAATTTGGCTATGCCCTGCCTGATGAAGGCCAATTCTTTTCCCGGGTCTCTGGTGGGTAACTGGGTGCAGTAACGCTCGTCCAATTCCCGCCACAACCCATCCATTCCTAACATTGGATTACTGCCTAATTTTTCATCCCGCAGCCGCCGTTTGGCTGCTTTGTTGGATTCTGCCTCCACGAATCTATGCTTGCAGCGCTTACGGATAAATGCCCCCATAAAAGCATCCAGGTGTTCCTGCATCGACAGGTTGGAATAGTCTACGACTGATTTACTCGTGCCCATAGTTCAACGGATATATTTCTCAAAGGAAGCGCCCGGTCGGAATAACTCCAGCCGGGCGCCTGAACGATTTCGGCTGGCGGTTTACTACAGCCCGTACTTGCTCAGCAAATACACCAGCGCCGCCATCGAGGCGCCGCCCAGCTCCAGCTCGCGGCGGTGCACCTTGTCGAAGGTGTCGGCCGCCGTGTGGTGCAAGTCGAAGTAGCGCTGCGAGTCACCGTCGTAGCCGATGAGGGCCGTGGCCTGGTCGCGCAGGGGGCCGATGTCGGTGCCGCCGTGGCCGGGGCCGATTTTGTCGCTGTGATAGGGCCGCAGCAGCGGCGCCCACTGCTGCACGCGGGCCACCGTAGCAGCCGATTTGGCCTCGATGCCGAAGCCCCGGGGCGTGAAGCCGCCGCCGTCGGACTCGATGGCAGCCAGGTGCTTTTCGCCCGCGGCCTTGGCCAGCTCGGCGTACTTCTGCCCGCCGCGCACGCCGTTTTCCTCATTCATGAACAGCACGGCCCGCACGGTGCGCTCGGGGCGCAGGCCACTGGCCAGCAGCAGGCGCAGCGCCTCCATGCTTTGCACGCAGCCGGTGCCGTCGTCGTGGGCGCCCTGGCCCAAATCCCAGGAGTCGAGGTGGCCGCCCACCACGATGATTTCGTCGGGCCGCTTGGAGCCCTTGATTTCACCGATGACGTTGTAGGACTTCACCTCGGGCAGGGTCTGGCAGTCCATTTCCAGCGAAAACTCCAGCCCGGGGTCGGTTTTCAGGGCCTGGCTTAGCCAGTCGGCCGCGTTGGTACTCAGGGCCGCGGCGGGCACTTTGGGCACCTGCTCGTCGTAGCGCATGGCACCGGTGTGCGGAAAGTCGTCGCGCGAGCTGGTCATCGAGCGCACCAACGCGCCCACGGCCCCGCGCTTGGCGGCCTCAATGGCGCCGCGCCCGCGCTGATCCACGGCCCCGCCGTAGGCCGCCCCGGGCTCGATGAGCTTGTCGTCGAAGGGACGGTTGAAGAACACGAACTTGCCCCGCACCTGCGCGTCACTGAGCCGGGCCAGCTCGTCCCAGCTGCGCACTTCCACCACGCCGGCCTGCACCGGACGGCCGCTGGTGCCCACCGAGCCGCCGAGGGCGCAGAGGTTGATCTTGGGCACGTTCTTAAGCTTTTTCGACTTGATGCCGGCTTTTTCGGCCTTGCCGCGCACCCAATGCGGCACCATTACCTCCTGCAGGTACACGCGGTCGAAGCCCATCGTTTCCATGGTTTGCTTCCCCCACTGCACGGCCTGCTCGGCCTGGGGCGAGCCGCTGAGCCGGGCCCCGATGCGGGTGCAGAGGTAGCGCAGGTGCTCGTAGCTCTGCCCGCGCAGCAGGGCCTCGTCGTAGATGCGGCGGATGTTGATGGAGTCGGTTTTGAAGTCGGCCGGGGTTTGGGCCGAGGCGGCGGAAGCCGTCAGCAGGCCGCCCACACCCGCGAGCAGCAGCCGGCGAAAGAGAAAGCGCATAAAGAAACAATCAGCGGTGGAGGACTGGTCGGCAGCGGCCGGCGCAGGGGAGCCAAGGTAAGGCGGCGCCCGGGTATTGCGCCAGTTAGGCCCGCGCCTATTTCGCGGGCGGCAGCGCCTGGCTCGGCAGCTAGCGGCCGGCGCCGTAGCGCTGGGCCCGGGCCGTGGTGGGTGCCCCGTTGGTGGGAATGGTGACCTCGAAGAGGTAGTCGAACTCGTCGTCGCCGATGGTGGGCACGGGGCGTGGGGCACCCAGGGCTTCAATGGTTTCGAGCACGGTATTGGAGTGGCCCACCACCAGCACCGACTTGCCGCGGTGCTGCTCGCGGATGCGGGCGGCCAGGGCGGCCTGTCCCGTGGGCGAAGAGTCGTAGGGAGTAATTTCCAGCTTGCGGGCGGTGGCCAGCGGCGTGCCGGTTTCGCGGGTGCGGCGGGTGTCGGTGGAATACACGGCCACGATGGGGCGGCGCTGCAGGGAGTCGCGCAGGGCCAGGGCGCGCTGCGCGCCGGCGGCCGTGAGCGGCGGGTTGCGTGGGTCGACGGCGGTATCCTTCTCGCCGTGGCGCACTAGGTACACGGTGGTGGCCGGCCCCGTGCCGGGGGCCGACTTGGAAGCCGAGCAGGCCCCCGCGAGCAGGGCCAAGCTCAAAAGCAGGAAGCGAATCAGCAGCAGCATAGCCAAAAAGTGAGCGGATGAACGAGAAAGGAAGACGGTCATTGGTCGCCAGGGCTGCACGGCGGCCAGGAAAAAGCCCGCTCGCCCCCACTGCCGGGGCGCTAGCCGTTGGGGTTGGCGGGGCCGTAGTTTTCGGGCTCCACGGGGTGGACCTTGGCGGGCCGGGCCGGGGCCGGGCGGCCGGGCAGCTGCAGCTCCCAGCTTTCATTCATCTGGGTCAGGCCGTGGAAGGCGGTCAGATCGAACTGGCAGGGCACGATGCTGATGTAGTTGTGGGCCAGGGCCCACTCGTCGGTGTCTTCGCCGTGGTCCTCGTTCACGAAGTTGCCCAGCAGCCAGTAGTAAGGGCGCTGGTAGGGGTCGTGGCGCAGGTCGAACTCTTCCTGCCACTTGGCGCGGGCCTGCCGGCACAGGCGGGCGCCCACGATGGGGTCGTCCGAGCGCTTGGGAATGTTCACGTTCAGGGCCGTGCCGGCCGGAATGCCGTGGGCCAGGGCCTCGCGGGCAATGTGCTCGATCCAGGGCTCGGCGTGCGAGAAGTCGGCGTCGGCGGCGAAGTCGCAGAGCGAAAAACCGATGGCCGGCAGCCCCTCGATGGCCGCCTCGATGGCCGCCGACATGGTGCCCGAGTACAGCACGTTTACCGAGGAGTTGGAGCCGTGGTTGACGCCCGACACCACCAGATCGGGGCGGCGGTCCTTGAGCACGTGGTTTTTGGCCACCTTCACGCAGTCGGCCGGCGTGCCCGAGCACTCGTAGGCCTCCACGCCCGCGAAGCGCAGGCTGCGGTCGAGACGCAGCGGGTGACCCAGCGTGATGGCGTGGCCCATGCCCGACTGCGGGGCGTTGGGCGCCACCACCACCACCTCGCCCAGGCGCTGCATCACGCGCACCAGGGTGGCTATGCCGGCGGAGTGGATGCTGTCGTCGTTGGAAATCAGAATCAGGGGCGGGGCGGCGGGTTTCGACACGGCACGAGGAGCTAAAAGTGGCTGACGGGGTCGGCGGCAAAGGTAGCGGCCCCGCCGCCATTGCGCGGCGGAGCGGCGGGAAGGCCCGTAACGGCTACTCCGGTAACCCGGCAGCCGTAGTGACGCAGCAGCATCTAACCAGCCCATCAGCCTTCATCTGGCGTACGGCGCAGCCGAAGGACCTTGCCCCGCCTGAACGATGCGCCAGGAGGCATTTACGCGTGGTTTGCCAGCTCCTGGGTAGGGTGAAGCGGTTTAAGTACTGTCATGTCGAGCTTGTCGAGACATCTCGCATGCTGATAGCTGATAGTAACCTACTTGCTCAACGAGAAGATTACCACCCGAGCGAGATGTCTCGACTGCGCTCGACATGACGTTCAAATTTACTCGACCTGACGGGCTAAGGGCTTTGTGCACCGCTTCGGACAGCTCCAGAGCGTGGTCCTAATCGAGCCGAGCGTGGTTTTACAGCTACCGAGCGCGGTTCTGATTGACCGGAGCGTGGTGTTACATCTGCCGAGCACGGTTTAACAGCTGCGGACTTTGGATTTACAGCACCGGAGCACGGTTTAACAGCTGTGGACTTCGGGTTTACAGCACCGGAGTTTGGTTTTACAGCTCCGGAGCGCGGTTCTAATTGACCGGAGCACGGGTTTACAGCGGCCCAGTGCGCGGTTCTAATCGACCCGGGCGCAGTTTTATCCGCAGCGGCCCCGGCCAACCTACTGCCCCGGGCTGCGTAGGTTTGCGCCATGCTGCCCTGCTCCTGCCTTTTCCGCTTCCTGCGCCCCGCCCTCCCCGCCGCCCTGCTCACGCTGTTGCTGCTGCCCGCCTGCGACCCCCGCCAGCAGCCAACCCAGGAGCCGGCCGCTCCCGCGCCCACCGCGGCCCCGGCCCCCGCTACTCCCCCGCTGGCGCCCGCCGCGCCCGCGGCCCCGGCCGATTCGGTGGCCGACAAGCCCGCCCACGCCGGCCTGAGCGCGGCCGAGCGCGACTTTTTCACCTTGAGCAAGGGCCGCCTGGGCCGCAATCTGGTGCGCCTGAACATGAGCGAGGCCCAGTTACGGGATGTCGTGCCGGCTGCTCAGCTCAAGCGCATCACCCGCGAGCTGGAGGGCATCGAGTACCCGGCCTACGAGCTGCGCCACCCGCGCTTTCCCGCGGCGCCCCCCACCCTACTGGAGCTGGCCGAGGACCTGGCTGGCCGCCCCGGGCTGCGCATCTGGCGCATGGAAGTGCGCGACCCGCGCTTCCGCACCGGCAACGGCAACATCGGGGTGGGCAGCACCTACGGCGAGGCCCGCCGCGCCTACGGCGTGCAGTTCGTGCAGCGCGCCGACGCGGGCCTGGTGGCCGTGTCGGAAAGCGTGAACATGTCGTGGGTGCTCGACGGCCGCGGCATTTCCGACCCGGTGGGCCGCCCGCTCTCCAAGGACGACATTCCGGCCGGCACGCGCATCGTGGGGATATTGCTTTTCCGCTAGCCGACGCGGCTCAGTCGCACGAATCCGCGGTTTGTTGTGTACTTTGGCCGCAGCCGCCTTGTTTCACACCCTCCTTTCCCGCCGTTTTCGCCATGCCCCTGTTGGAAAACCGCTACCGCACCGTCGACCTGGGCCTGCTGCTGCTGCGCATTGGGCTAGGTCTCATGTTTGTGCTGCACGGCTACCCCAAGCTGATGGGCGGGCCGGAGAAATGGCTGGGCGTGGGGCTGGCCATGGAAAACCTGGGCATCAGCTTCGCGCCCAAGGTGTGGGGCTTTCTGGCCGCGCTGGCCGAAACCCTGGGCGGGCAGCTGCTGGCCCTGGGCCTGCTGTTTCGCGGGGCCTGCGTGTTTTTGCTGCTGACCATGATTGTGGCCGCCGTAGCGCACATCGCGCAGGGCGAAGGATTCGGCGGTTACTCCCACGCCGTAGAGTCGGGCATTGTGTTTCTGGCCCTGGCCTTCATCGGCCCCGGCAAGTACAGCGTCGACCAGGCCCTGTTTCCGCCCCGCCGCCGCTTGTACTAGCGCGGCGGATCGGGAAAAACTCACCCATCAGTACAGATATTCTTTCGCGTGGCATGCTTCGCGGGGCTTAGCCTGACGGGCTTTATTATTCGCTTGCTGCTGAATGAGTGCTCAAGGGCCAGGCCGCGTGGGTTTCCGGCGTTCGGTAGCATATTGCCGGTCCGAAACGGCTATTTCCCTTCATGCTCGCTGCCCTTATGCTCGCCGCTGCCCTGCTCCCCATTGACCCCGCCAAGCCCGACTGGCGCACGCCCTTTGAGCGCGGCGACGGCAACACCACCGCCACCTACGCCGAGTGCCTGGCCTACTACCGGCAGCTCGACGCGGCCTACCCCGAAATCAGCCTGCGCGAAGCCGGGCCCACCGACAGCGGCCAGCCCTTGCACGAAGTGGTGGTGTCGCTCGACGGCGACACCGACCCGGCCTCGCTGCGGCGCAAAAACCGGCGGGTGGTGTTTATCCAGAACGGTATTCACCCCGGCGAGCCGGAGGGCATCGACGCCTCGATGATGCTGGTGCGCGACTACGTGCAGAAAAAGGAGCTGCGCCGCCAGCTCGAAAACGTGACCTTGGTGGTGGTGCCCGTGTACAACGTCGACGGCATGCTCAACCGCAACCGCACCACCCGCGTGAACCAGAACGGGCCGCTGGAGTACGGCTTCCGCGGCAACGCCCGCAACTACGACCTGAACCGCGACTATATCAAGCAGAACTCGCGCAACGCCCGCTCGTTTGCCGCTCTGTTTCAGCGCTGGCTGCCCGAGGTGTTCGTGGAAACCCACACCAGCAACGGCGCCGACTACCAGTACACCATGACGCTCATTGCCACGCAGAAAGACAAGCTGCACCCGGCCCTGAGCCAGTATCTGCAAAAACGCCTGCTGCCGGCCCTCTACCAGGGCATGGAAAAGCGCCAGTGGCCGATGGTGCCCTACGTGGACTTCGACGGGCCCACGCCCGAAAGCGGGCTGGTGGGCTTTCTGGAAACCCCGCGCTACTCCACCGGCTACGCGGCGTTGTTCAACACCATCGGGTTCATGCCCGAAACCCACATGCTTAAGGCCTACCCGCCGCGGGTGCAGTCGACCTACGCCCTGCTCGACGAGGTCATCCGCTTCGTGCACCGCGACGCCGACGCGCTGGGAGCCGCCCGCGCCGAGGCCGACCGGCAGCTGCTCAGCCAGTCCGAGTTTCCCCTGCAGTGGCAGCTCTATAAGGACGCAGTGGACGAGGTGCAGTTCCGTGGTTACGAGGCCCGCACCCGACCCAGCGAGGTCAGCGGTCAGCCCCGGCAGTACTACGACCGCAACGCCCCGTTTACCCGGCCGGTGAAGTACTACAACACCTACCGGCCCACGCTCACAGTGCGCCGGGCCGCGGCCTACCTCATTCCCCAGGCCTGGCAGGAAGTTATCGAGCGGCTGGAGCTGAACGGGGTGCGCCTGCAGCGCCTGCGCCAGGACGCCACGCTGACCGTGGAAGCCCAGTACATCGAGGATTTCCAGACCAGCCCGCGCCCGTTTGAGGGCCACTACCTGCACTCCCAGGTGAAGCTGCGCCCGCAGTCCCAGCAGCTCACTTTCCACGCCGGCGACTACGTGGCCGTGCTCGACCAGCCCGCCGCCCGCTACCTAGTGGAAACTCTGGAGCCTCAGGGCCCCGACTCGTTTTTCGCCTGGGGCCTTTTCGACAGCATCCTGCAGCAGAAGGAGCACTACTCGCCCTACGTGTTCGAAGACCTGGCCGCCGAGGTGCTGCGCCAGCAGCCCGCCCTGCGCCAGGAGCTGGAAGCCCGCCAGAAAGCCGACGCCGCCTTCGCCAAGGATGGCGCGGCCCAGCTGGAGTGGGTGTTCCGCCGCTCCGAGTACTCGGAACCCAGCTACCGCCGCTACCCCGTGGTGCGCCTGCAGGAGCTGGGGCAGTTGTCGCTGAGCGCGGAGTAAGCCGTGGTCGGAAAAGCCGTGCCGCCGTGCCGCCAAGGGTTACGTAACCGGATGCCGGGCCCATTCAGCACATTCATCCACATCAGCACATTAATCCATGTCCGTGCTCGACTTCGACAACCTTTCCAAGCGCTACGGCCGCACCACGGCCCTGCGTGAGCTCACGCTGAGCATTCCGGCGGGCAGCGTGTACGGATTGCTGGGGCCCAACGGCTCGGGCAAGACCACCACGCTGGGCCTGGCTCTGGGCGTGCTGCAGCCCAGCGGCGGCGCAGTGCGCTGGTTTGGCGCCCCGCCCTCGGCCCGCGCGCGCCGCCGGGTGGGGGCTCTGCTCGAAACGCCCAACTTCTATCCCTACCTCTCGGCCCGCCAGAACCTGCAGATTGCCGCCGACATGAAGCAGGCCGACGCCCGCAGCATCGACGCGGCCCTGGAAACGGTGGGCCTGGCGCAGCGGCAACGGGAGCCCGTCAGTGGCTTTTCACTGGGCATGAAGCAGCGCCTGGCCATCGGTGCCGCCCTGCTGGGCCAGCCCGAAGTGCTGGTGCTCGACGAACCCACCAACGGCCTCGACCCCCAGGGCATTGCCGACGTGCGCGAGCTGGTACGTCGCCTGGGCGCCGAGGGCCGCACCATCGTCATGGCCAGCCACCTGCTCGACGAGATTGAGAAAGTCTGCACCCACGTGGCGGTGCTGCACCAGGGCCAGCTGCGCGCTTCGGGACCGGTAGCCGGCATTCTGAGTACCGCCGACCGCGTGGTGCTGGGCCTGGCCCCCGGCACTGCCACCGAGGTACTGCGCGCCGCACTCAGCATTCTGAGCTTTGTGCACGACGTGCGCCCCGAAGCCGAAGGGCGCGTGAGCTGCGCGCTGGCCCTGGGCCATTCGCCCGCCTCGCTCAACCAAGCCTTGTTTGCCCAGGGCCTCGCGCTGGCCCACCTCGAAATGCGCCAGCGCCGCCTCGAAGACCAGTTTCTCGCTTTAATTAATAATTCATAATTATTAATTAATAACTCCCAACCAATATGCTTGCTACCGAGCTTCGTAAGCTGCTGCCCTACCGCACGGTCTGGGTGATTCTCGTTCTGTTTGTGGTGCTGCTGGTAGGCTTCGTGTCGGCGGGCAGCTCCGTGACCATCAACGGCCAGCAGATGGGCAACCAGCTGTACGCCTTTCCCGAGCTGTGGCCGCGCCTGGCCTACGTGGCCCACTACTTTACCCTGCTGCTGGGCATTCTGCTCATCATCCTCATCACCGACGAGTTTCAGTTCCGCACCTTCCGCCAGCAGATCATCGACGGCCGCTCGGTGGGCGAGCTGCTGGGTGGCAAGTTCGCCGTGTCGCTGGGCCTGACCTTGTTCGGGGTGCTGGTGGTGCTGGCCACCGGTCTGTACTTCGGGCTGACGCGGGCCACGGCCCCGGCGCCCGGCAGCATGGTGGCCCAGTTGCCCGCCGTGGCCCTCTACGCGGTGCAGACGCTGGCCTACCTGGGCCTCGCCGCCCTGCTGGCCGTGCTGCTGCGCCGTAGTGGGGCCGCCATCCTGCTGTTTCTGCTCTACGTGTGGGTGGCCGAGCCGCTGCTGCGCTACCTGCTGCTGCCCGACGCGCTCGACCAGTACATGCCCACCAAGGTGCTGGGCGCCCTCACGCCCACCCCCGGCCAGGAAATGCTGACCACCATGGTGGGCGCCAGCGGCGACCTGCCCGTGGCCCACGCCCTGCCCCTGGCCCTGGCCTACGCCGCTCTGTTCTGGGCCCTCAGCTACCTACTGCTGCGCTACCGCGACCTATAGTAAGCCCGCCAGCGCGGGTAGTTGCTCAGTCGTCTGTCATCCTGAGCCAAAGGCGAAGGACCTTATCACGCATAAACGAGTCGTTGTTACGGCGTCGTTCAGCGGTGGTAAGGTCCTTCGCCTTTGGCTCAGGATGACGAGGTCATGAACCGTTCACGCGTGATAAGGTCCTTCGGCTTACGCCTCAGGATGACAGACAACGAAAAACGAATAACCAAAAACCAACAACGAAAAACGAACTTCTAAGGCGCCGGGTAGCGCAGGGAGTTGGCGTAGTTGATGAGGTAGGCCAGCTCGCGGGCGTCGGAGAAGTTGAGCTTGTGCTCTTTGGCGTACTGCTCCAGCTGCCGGGCTTCGGGCTGGAAGTAGGCCAGCAAATCCTTTTTGGGGTTGCGCAGCTCCACCACCTCGCCCTCGGGCGTGCCCAGGAAAAACGCGGGCCGCAGCTCGGTGTAGTAGCCCATGGTGCCGCGCGGTAGCCCATAGCCGTAGCCCCCGGCGTAGTACGAGCTGGGAGCGTTGATGGGCCGCTCGACCAGGGATTCGCGGCGCAGCAGCAGCACCGGGCCGCGGCTGAGCTGCTCGAAGAAGGCCGGCATGCGGAAGTCGGAGTAGTCGTTGCCGCGGTTCCAGCGCAGGCTGCGAAACACCCGCACCAGGGCCGTGTCGGGGCGCTCGGGGCGCGGGGGCGGCGGGTTCAGCCAGCGCGGGCTGCCGCCGTAGTAGCCCCGGCGGGCGTCGTAGAAATCGTAGTAGTCATAGTACTGCTGGCTGCGGGTGGTTTGCTCACCCTGCACGGCAAAAAACCGCACGGCCACGGCCGCCACGGTGCGCACCGTCTGGTCGGGCATGGTCAATAGCAGCAGGTCGCGGTCGGCATGCAGGGTGAGCGGGCCGTGGAGCGTGTCGCCGGTGGTGAGCAGCACCGTGCTGGCGGCAAACTGCTGCACCAGGGCGCGCTGGGCGCGGGCGGCGGGGGCCGCGAGCAGACTCAGCACCAAAACCGAACTCAGCGAAAACCAGGCGTGGGGCGTTTTCATGGTACCATAAGATACGCAGAAACGCCCCACGCCGGGGTTCAGATTCGGGGATGACAGGAATTTTTCAATCCGCCGCCCGCTGCCGGCAGCCTATTCGGCCGACAAGGCTTCGGCGGCGGCCTGGGCCGGGTGTGGGCCGCGGTCCTTGGTGAGGATGGTGTGGCCCAGCTTGTCGCGCTTGGTGGTCAGGTACCGCTCGTTGTGGGCGTTGGGCAGCACTTCGATGGCCACTGTATCCACGATTTCGAGGCCGTAGCCGATCAGGCCGGTGCGCTTGCGGGGGTTGTTGGTGAGCAGGCGCATCTTGGTCACGCCCAAATCGCGCAGAATCTGCGCGCCCACGCCGTAGTCGCGCTCGTCCATGCCGAAGCCCAGCTCCAGGTTGGCTTCCACCGTATCACGGCCCTGCTCCTGCAGCTTGTAGGCGCGCAGCTTGTTGAGCAGCCCGATGCCGCGGCCTTCCTGGTTCATGTACACCACTACGCCCTTGCCCTCGCGCTCGATCTGCTCCATGGCGTGGTGCAGCTGCGGGCCGCAGTCGCAGCGGCACGAGCCGAAGATGTCGCCGGTGACGCAGGAGGAGTGCACCCGCACCAGCACCGGCTCGCCGGGCTGGATGTCGCCCTTCACCAGGGCCAGGTGCTTGGCGCCGTTGGAGCTTTGGGTGTAGGCGTACAGGTCGAAGTCGCCGTACTCGGTGGGCATCTTCACCGAAATTTCGCGGGTGATAAGGCTTTCCTTTTCGAGGCGGTACTTGATCAGGTCCTGCACCGAAATCAGCTTGAGGCCCCACTTGGTAGCCACCTCGCGCAGCTCGGGCAGGCGGGCCATTTCGCCGTCTTCCCGGAGGATTTCCACCAGCACGCCGGCGGGCTCGAAGCCGGCCAGGCGAGCCAGGTCCACGGCCGCCTCGGTGTGGCCGGCGCGGCGCAGCACGCCTTCCTTGCGGGCCTTGAGGGGGAAGATGTGGCCGGGCTTGCCCAACTCCTCGGGCTTGGTTTCGGGGTCGATCAGGGCCAGAATGGTCTTGGAGCGGTCGGAGGCCGAAATACCGGTGGTAACGCCGTTCTTGAGCAGGTCCACCGACACGGTGAAGGGCGTGGCGTGCAGGGCCGTGTTGCGGCCCACCATCAGCTCTAGGCCCAGCTCCTCGCAGCGGTCTTCGAGCAGGGGGGCACACACCAGGCCGCGGCCGTGGGTGGCCATGAAGTTGATGACCTCGGGCGTGGCGCAGCGGGCGGCGCAGATAAAGTCACCTTCGTTTTCGCGGTCTTCGTCGTCGACCACTACTACTACTTTACCGGCGCGGATGTCGGCAATGGCGTCTTCGATGGAATCAAGCATAGCGCAGATGCAGGGCTTGCGGGAATACGCGGCCGGAAGGGCCAGCCGCTGGGTGGGAAGGGCATTCCGTTGACAACCGCCAGCGGCGGGGCAAAGTTAGCCGGCCCGGCCGGATTCGGTGGCTGCGGTTTCGCCCAGCTGCTCATTCAGCTCGGCCAGCTCGGCTTCGAGGCCGCGCAGCCGGGCCCGGCGCAGGGCGCGCTCGGCGGGGCGCAGCGGCTCGGGCGTGGCCGTGGTGCGCAGCGTCAGCCCGTCGAGCCAGTGCAGGTCGCGGGCCGCGTCGGGGGTGGCGCCGGGCCAGCGCAGGCGGCCATCGGCGCTGGGCTGCCCGGGTGCGGCCAGCAGGGGGCGCAACGCGGCCAGGGCCCAGCGGCGGCGGGCGTGGCCCCGCTGCCCGGCGCCGCGCTGGTCCAGTTCGAAGCGCAGCTTGGCCACGTAAAAGCGCAGGCGCTGGCGGCGGCGGCGCAACAGCTCGGCGTCAGCAGCGCTTAATCCCGCCCCTGCAGGCGCAGCCGACCCGGCGGTGAAGTCGGGCGCGGCGGGACCCTGCCCATCCGGCGGGGGCAGCTGGCGGGCCAGCACCCAGAGGCGGTGCTCGGCAGCCTCGGGCAGCCGGCGCTGGCCTGCTTCCACGCGCGCCAGCATGGCCCGGCCCACGCCCACGAACCGGGCCAGCTCCTGCTGGGTGAGGGCAAAGTGGGCGCGCACCACGGCGGGCAGCGACGAAGAAGGGTCGGAACGGCGGGGCATATCGGGTTGGAGCACACAAGAGCCGGCCGGAAACACGGCCGGTAACATTGACCGAAAAATAAAATTGATTGTTACCGGGGCAGTAACAATCAGCAAAAAATAACATCGTTTGTTACTACTCCGGTAACAATGGCTTCTTTTTTTCGCTGATTGTTACTGCTCAGGTCAGCCGGGCCAGCCCGCCGGAGCCCGGCCGAGGTAGCCAGCAGGCTGCCTCGGCCCCGGCTCCCCTACTGCCCGGCCAGCTCGGTGGCGCGGCGCTGGGCGGCGCGGATGCCCGCGGCCAGGGTGTCGGCCAGCCGGCCGGCCTCGAACTCGCGCAGAGCCGCTTCGGTGGTGCCACCCTTGGAGGCCACCGAGGCAATGAGCTCGTCGAGGCTCTGGTCGGTGCTGTTGATGAGGTGGTAGGCGCCCAGCATGGTTTGCTTGACCAGCAACGAGGCCACCGAGTCGGTAAAGCCCAGCTGCCGGCCGGCCGCAATCATGGCCTGCACCACGTAGTAGAAGTAGGCCGGGCCGCTGCCGCTCAGGGCCGTTACGGCATCCAGCAGGCTTTCATCTTCCAGAAACAAGGAGCGGCCGGTGGCGTTGAGCAGGTTTTCGACCTGGTGCAGGCGCAGCCGCTCCACCTCCGGGGCCGCCGAAAAGCCCGTGATGCCCATGCCCAGCAGGGCCGGCGTGTTGGGCATGGCCCGCAGCACCTGCCGGTGCGCCAGCTCGTGCTGCAGGCGGCCGATGGGAATGCCGGCCATGATGGAGAGCACCACCTGCGCGGGCTGCAGCACCGCCCGCAACCCGGGCGCCACCGCCGCAAAGTCCTGCGGCTTCACGGCCAGCAGTACTAGGTCGTAGCCCGCCACCGCCGGCCCCAGCGCACCGGCCGGCCAGCCGGAGTGCGCGGCCCGCAGGCGGGCGCAGTGCGCCTCGTCGCGGCCTACGAGCAGCAGGTGGGCACGCTCAACCAGGTTGTAGTGCAGGAACGCTTTGGCAAAGGCTAGGCCCATGTGGCCGCAGCCCACAATGGCAACTCGGAGTGGATTCATGGCTCGCAGTTGAGGCCGCGAGTTAGCAAAACCCGGGCGGAAATGGCCACGAGCCAGCCATTGGTCCAACACCGCATGGCAACCCGGGCCGGCCAAGTCAGAAAGCGTTTTCTGCTGGCTGGCTTACATCAACTACCTCAGGCTTTACCCTCAAGACGGCCTGCCAGTCGCAAGCCGGGCTTAGTCGGTATCAAAATCAATTATCGTTTGCGTGCTGTCGATTACCGACTGCACGATTTGCCCATTCTTCAGAATTTGGAATTGCCTCACAATTGAATCCTTGGTTACTCTGTAGCCACCTGTAGCCGGCAAGTCAGAATGCATTTCATAGTCTGTTTGCTCCTGCGAAATCTCCGTCACGACCAGTCTTCCGTCGGCATATTTCTTCCCCCGAGCAGTTTCACCCCAATGCCCGTCATGCCCCCTCATTGCGACGCATTTAGCATCAATTATTTTATTCAGGCGCTTATTAAAGGTTACGTAATACAAGTAAACACAACAGTTATCATCATCCTGAATAATGCTTGACAGGAAGTACTCTTTCGTTTCTGACTGCTCAAAGAAGTAAAAAAACGAATTACCGTCGAATTCGGGTAGTAAGGAATCAGAAGAAGCCTGTTTGAAATATAAATTGACATAGTCCGTAGAATCCATTCGGTTTAGGATACCCAGATCAATGGAATCCATTGCATATCCAGGCAAGGATTTTATGGATTTAGCTTTAATGTAATCGAGGGGCTTTAGCTTCTGCGCTTGCCCCAGTTTATTATCTTGAGCAGTACCGCTTTTTTGCGACTCTTCAGGTTGGCAGCCCACCAGCAAAAGGCCGAAAAGGATAACCAGATAATTCACGCTCATTATGTTATCGGCTAGTTATCGGCTCTGCCCTACCCCCTTCCTCAGGCACTGAGCAGCCGAGCCAGCCGCTCGGTGGTGGCCTGCCAGTTGTAGTGCTCCCGCACGAAGTCGCGGCCGCTGGCGCCCAACCCGGCGGCTTCGGCGGGCTGGGCGAGCAGGCTACTCACGTGGCGGGCCAGCTCCTCGGTATTCTGGCCCACGAGCACGTGCTGGCCGGGGGTGGCGTGCAGGGCGTTGTTGGCCAGCGGCGTGGTCACGCAGGGGCGGCCCATGGCCATGGCCTCGAGCAGCTTGTTTTGCAGGCCGGTGCCGGTGCGCATGGGCGCCACAAACACCCGGGCCGAGGCGTAGGCCGTGCGAATGTCGGGCATCCAGCCGCTCACGCTCACCTGCTCCGAGCGCAGCGCCAGCACCCGGGCCGCGGGCGTGGTGCCGGCCAGCAGCAGCCGCGCCTGCGGGTGCTGCCGGCGCACGGCGGGCAGAATCTCCAGGGCCAGCCACTCGGCCGCTTCCACGTTGGGGTGGTAGGCCATGTTGCCGCAGAAGACCAAATCGTAGGGCTCGTCGGCGGCCACGGCGCCGGGGCGGAAAAAGTCGGTGTCGATGCCGTTGGCCACCACCTGAATGCGCTGCCGGTCCTCGTGGTCGATGAGCTGGCGGTCCTGGTCGGAAATGATGGTGTGGTGGCGAAACCACCCGAAGCAGGCGGCCTCGTACTGGCGCAGGCGGTGGGCTTCCAGCTCGAACACCGGCCGCTGCCAGCGCGGGGCCTTGGCGGCGCGCCGCGCCATGCCGGTCGAAAACACGTCCATGTAGTCGATGGTGAGCGGCAGGCGGGCGGCAAAGGGCCGGGCGTACTCGGCCATGCGAATCAGCTGGCAGTAGAGCGCGTCGGGCGCAAAGCTCCCGACCAGGGCCTCGATCTGCCGGGCGGCGGCCGCGTCGTAGAAGTAGCCCACCTGAAACGGCCAGCCCCTAAGCAGCCCCAGGCCCATGTTCAGCCCGATACCGGGCTTATTGAGCGGGTGCACGTGCAGGCCGCCGGCGCAGAGCGGGGCCACCTGGGCACGGGCCTCGGCCGACACGGGCTCGTCGGTGAGGGCAAACAAGCACACGGTATGCTCCCGGGCCAGGTGCCGCAGCTGGTGAAAGGCGCGCAGCTTGTCGCCCTTGTCGAGCGGGTAGGGAAAGCGGGAAAGCAGAACCAGGAGCTTCATGGGGGCGCAAACTTACGCCTTGGCGCCCACCTGCCGGTACAGGGCCACGAATTGCTCGACCACGCGCTGGTTGTCGTAGAGCGTCTGGGCCGTGTGCCGGGCCTGGCGGCCCACGCCCTCGTGGCAGAAGTCGCCCTGCACGTAGCGGCCGATGCAGTCGACCCAGTCGCCGGCGTCGTCGCACACGATGATGTCGTCGAGGTGGCGCACGGCAATGCCCTCGGAGCCCAGGCTGGTGCTGATGATGCACTTGCCCATGGCCATGCCCTCGATGATTTTGACGCGCATGCCCCCGCCCGAGAGCAGCGGCACGATCATCACCTCGTGCTCCTGCATAAAGCGCGGGGCCGAGTCGACGAAGCCGCGCATGTGCACCCCGGCTTCGTGGCGGCGGGCCAGGTGCTCGGGCATGTCCTTGCCGGCCACGTGCAGCTGCAGGTTGGGCCAGCGCCGCCGGGCCTTGGGCCACACGTTGTCGAGAAACCACTCCAGTCCTTCCACGTTGGGCCGCCAGTTCAGCGAGCCAAGAAAAAACAAGGTATGCGGCGCGGCCTTGATGCCCGGGTCGGGCTGAAAGCGCGTGAGGTCGACGCCGGCCGGAATAAACACCACCGGCTCCTGGCAGCCCAGCTGCAGCAGGCGCCGCCGGTCGGGCTCGGTGATGGCGGCCACGGCCGTGAAGCGCGGCAGGTAGCGCTGCTCGAAGCGGCGCAGGCGGCGGGCCAGGTGGCGCAGGTAGGTGGCCTTGAGGGGCTGCTGCTCGTTGCGGGCCAGCTGCTCCCAGATTTCGTGCTCCACGTTGTGGGCCCGCAGCACCACCGGCACCTGCGGGGCCACGCGGCGCACCACGTCCACGTACCAGGCCACGAAGGTGCCCTCAATCTGCACCGCGTCGAAGGCCTGCTCGCGCAGCAGCGCTTCGAGCCGGTCGGCAAAGTCGGCCGAGAGGAAGCGCTCCACGTTGTAGGGCGCCGAGCGCAGCAGCAGGTTGCCCAGGGCTTTCAGGGGCGAGAGGCTGGTGTCGACCTCCACCGTCACCAGACGGCAGTTGGGCCCCAGGTGGTCGAGGGCCGTGGCGGGCTGGCGGTGCTTGGGCGTGTTGGCGGCCAGCACCGTTACGCGGTGGCCGGCGCGCACCAGCCCGGCGGCCACGTCGTACATGGCAATGGCGCCGCCGTCGTGGGGAGGGTACGGGACACGCGGGCAGATTTGCAGGATATTCACGGGGGGCGCAGCTAACGAACCACAAATATAGCCCGACTTGCAGGCTTCCCCACCCGGGCTGTGGCTCAGGCCAGGTGGCGGGCAAAGCCGCTGACCTGTTCCTGCTTGCCGAACACGTAGAGCGTGTCGCCGGGCTCAATGACGGTGTCGGCGTCGATCTGGTCGAGCATCTGCCCCCCGCGCCGGATGGCCAGCAAGCTCACCCCGAACCGCTGCCGCACCTCGGCCTCCGACAAGGTTTTGCCCGTGAGGGCGGCCTCGGCCCCCACCGGCACAGTGGCCAGCTCTGAATCGGACAAATGCAGGTGCATGGCCGACCAGTCGGATGAGGAGAGCGAGCGGCCGCGCAGCATCTGGTAGCTGTCGGCGCGCAGCTCGCGGATGAGCTGGTCGATTTCGTGCATGGGCACCAGGTATTTGGCCAGCACCCGCGAGAAGATTTCGATGGAGGTTTCCAGCTCCTCGGGAATGACTTCGGTGGCGCCCAGGCGGCGCAGCTCCTCGATTTCGGCGATGTAGCGGGTGCGCACGAAGATGCAGGCGCGGGGGTTGAGCCGGCGCAGGGCCACCACCACGCGGCGGCTGCTGGCCGGGTCGGAAATGGCCACCACCATCACCCGGGCGTGGGTTACGCGGGCCTGCTCGAGCACGTGCTCCTGGGTGGCGTCGCCGTAGAGAATGGGCTCGCCCCGCTCCCGCTCGCGGCGCACCGTCACGGGGTTGGTTTCGATGATGACGTAGGGAATGTGGGCGAACTTGGCCGTGTGCACCAAGTTGCGCCCGTTCAGGCCGTAGCCGACCACCACCAGATGGTCGCTCACGGCAGCAGGCTGCTCGCCCAGGCCGGCGGCCGCAGCCACCCCAGAGCCCGCGGGGCGCAGCAGGGCGGCCGGCAGCGGCAGGCGCAGCGCGGCCGACACCAGCGGCTCGGCAAACAACAGCACCACCGGCGTGAGGCTCATCGTGAGCACCGACACGGCCAGGAACAGCTGGTAGTCGGCCGGCTGAATCACGCCCGCGTCGAGGCCCACCCGCGAAAGAATGAAGGCAAACTCGCCCACCTGGCACAGGGCCAAACCCACCAGCAGCACCGAGCGCAGCGGCAGGCGCAGGGCCGCCGCCGCCCCCACCGTGAGCAGCAGCTTGAGCGCCATCACGCCCACGGTGAGCAGCAGAATCTGCACGGGGTGAGCCAGCAGAAAGCGCACGTCGAACAGCATGCCGATGGACACGAAGAAAAAGCTGGCGAAAATCTCGCGGAAGGGCAGCACGTTGCTTACTGCCTCGTAGCTGTACTCCGACTCGGCAATGATGAGCCCGGCCATGAACGCGCCCAGGGCCATCGACAGCCCGGCTTCGGAAGTGAGCCAGGCCACGCCCAGGCAAGTGCCGATGATGGTGAGCAGAAACAGCTCGCGGCTGCGGGTGCGGGCCACGGCAAACAGCAGCCGCGGCATGAGGTAGCGCGCCCCCACAAACACCAGCGCCAGCAAACCCACCATCTTGGCCGCCATCAGTCCCAGGTCGAGCCAGGGATTGTCGCTGCCCTGGCCGGCGAGCAGGGGCGTGAGCAGCATCATGGGCACCACGATAAGGTCCTGGAAGATGAGGATGGCCAGGGTTACCTGCCCGTGCACGGCTTCCATTTCCAGGCGGTCCTGCAGCAGCTTGAGCACGATGGCCGTGGAGCTGAGCGAAAACAGAAAGCCCCAGAACACGGCCGTAGCCGGGGCAAAGCCGCCCACCCGGGCCAGCAGATACACCGCCCCGATGGTGAGGCCCACCTGCAGGGCCCCGCCCAGAAACACCGCCCGCTTGATGCGTGCCAGGCTCTTGAGCGAGAATTCGAGGCCGATGGTGAACATGAGCAGCATCACGCCCAGTTCGGCCAGCTGGTCGACCTGGGCCTGGGCCTTCACCAGCCCGAGGGCAAACGGCCCGGCCACCATGCCCGTCACCAGAAAGCCAATAATGGAGGGCAGCTTCAGGCGGTTGAACAGCAGGATAACGCCCACTGACAATAGCAGGATGACGAGGATATCGGAGAAGATGGGCAGGTGCATCTGTTCGGGGGGTGGGTGAACCCGCGCAAGATGCAAATCGGACGGGTAGGACCAGCCTGCCCGGAGCAGTGTATCTTCAGCCAGCGCGCTGGTTCAGCTCTCAACCTTTGTATTCAATTCAGGCTGAAGGTTGCCCTGTCATCTTAAGCGCAGCAAAGGACCTAACCTCGTCTGCACGCCTTGTTCTGACGTGACAAGGTCCTTCGCTAGGCTCAGGATGACAGACGAATTACCGCCACACTTCGCTAAGCTGCTTTATCATGCGCCTGAAGGTTCTCGTTGGTATGCTGCTGGGCAGCGTGGGTTGGGCGGCCTCCTGCCCTGCGCAGGCACAAACGCGCCCGGGTAGCCTGCACACGGCGCCCGGCAAGCCGCTCAAGCTGCAGTCGGGCAACGTGGCGCCCTACGTGCCGGCGCGCCCGCCAAGCGCGCCGGTGATACTACCCCGGTTCTGGACGACGAAAGACTCTACCCAATGGGCGTTGGGATACCGGCGCATGTACAGTCAACTTTTCCGGCGCTTAACCTATCCCGCCGATGCGCTGATGAAGGCCAACAGCAACGGTCCGCCTTCCGGCTCCCTGCTCTTCCGCTACATTATTGCGGCCGACGGGTCGGTGCAGTCGATTACTCTGGCTGAGCGGCGCCTGACTTTGGCAGAAAGTGCTTACCCGCCCGAAACGCTGCAAGCTCTGGAGCAGGCCGGCAAGCACGCCCTGGGCAGCCTGAGGTTTGCCCCCGCCGCTCAACCCGACACCATGCGCCTGCGGATCAACTTCAACCCCGAGGGCCATTGACCAACGCTTCATTCTACCGCGAGATAATCGTGCCCAGCAGGCCGGCCAACGGCAGGTAACCCAGGCCTTATCAGTCAGGCTGAGCCTGACTGACCTTCCTCTCGTCCAGCTGCCTAGCTACCCGTTCCATTCAGTTCAGCCTTTCCATGCGCGCGGTCATACTGCCTAACCCAATCAACTCGTCGTGGTCAGTTACAGACAGCAGCCAGTCGTATTTTTTGGAAACGACATAATATTCAAAGGCGTAAAACTCGCCAATGACTTGCTGAATAGCTTTTACAGCGCCCTGAAAAAGCCAGTATTTACTTGGGTCGCGTGCCGTATCACAGCCGATAAACCACACCACTTCATCGGCTTCAATCAACTGGCTTAGCTGTTCGAAAGCTCTGCCGTTTTCAAAGAAGATGCTGACGCGCTTGCCCTTGAAGGACTCCCACCACCAGTTGAACCTGGTATTGGAGTCGGTTTTCATGATGAAACTGGCTTCAATCCGCTTCATGATAGGCGGCCACGCATGAATGCTCACGGCATCGAACTGCCCGGTGGGTATGCCGAGGCCCCGCGCCACTTTCAGGATGTCGTCCTTGAACCCGGGCATGCGCCGCTACCGCGAGATAATCGTGCCCAGCAAACCGGCCAGCTGCATGTCCAGCTGCTTGAGCGACTTGTAGATGGACATCTGGGCCAGGTACTCGTCGATGTTGCCGGGGTCGAGCTGGTTCATGGCGTCGAGGCAGTCGGCCAGCTCGCGCTCCACGTTGCATTTGTTCAAGCGCAGCACGGCGTTGTCGCAGGCCTGCTGGAGCAAGTCGATTTCGCGGGGCACGTAGATGGAGTGCGTAATCCAGTTCGGGCTCAGCTCCCAGGGGTCGGTGACCAGGTCGCTGATGGCGGCGCGGATGTCGGCCCGGGGGTGGCGCACCAGCTCGCGGGCGTCGGGAAACTTGCCGGCGGCCAGGGTTTCGCGGCACAGATGCAGCAAGTCGGCGAAGATGGGCGTGCGGAAGGGCGTCTCGTCGGTCTGGCCCAGCAGGTACTCGGCCA
Source organism: Hymenobacter sp. B81 (assembly GCF_044628455.1). NCBI lineage: Bacteria > Pseudomonadati > Bacteroidota > Cytophagia > Cytophagales > Hymenobacteraceae > Hymenobacter > Hymenobacter sp. B81. Next base: position 1,087,294 of record NZ_JBIYZW010000001.1, read on the forward strand.
CCGTCACGCCCTCGTGCAGCTGCTGGGCGGGGTAGTTGAGCACCAGCCGCACGATTTCGCGCTCCACGCTCATCTGCACATCGGGCAGCACATCGGTGTCCTCAGCCACGTCGTCCTCCACGAAGCCGTAGGCCTCGTCGGGCATGGAGCCGTCGGCGGGGCGCTGGCTCAGGCCCTGGGGCGTGACAACCGTCTGCGAGGGCGCGTGGCGGTCGGCGGCGCTGGGGCGGTTGCCCGCGGGGCGGCGGTCGGCAGTGGCGGGGCTGCCGGCGGCGCGGGGGCCGGGTGCCGACTGCTTCACCAGCTTATTGTACTCGCCGATGAGCACCTGCTCGTCGATGTGGAAGGTGGTGCTGGTTTGCTGCAGAAACACCTGGCGCTTGAGCGGGTCGGGCACCTTGGCAATGCTCTGCAGCACTTCCCGGATGGCCTCGGCCTTCTTTACCGGGTCCTGGGCGGCTTCGCGGGCCACCAGCTGGGTTTTGAAGCTGATGAAGTCCTGGCTGTTTTCCTCCACGAACCGGCGGAAGCGCGCGTCGCCCACCTTGCGGATGTAGCTGTCGGGGTCTTCGCCGTCGGGAAACAGCACCACGCGCACGTTCAGGCCGCCTTCCAGAATCAAATCGAGGCCGCGCAGCGCCGCCCGGATGCCGGCCGCGTCGCCGTCGTAGAGCACCGTGATGTTGTCGGTGTAGCGGGCAATGAGGCGAATCTGGCCCTCGGTGAGCGAGGTACCCGACGAGGCTACCACGTTCTTGACCCCGCCCTGGTAGAGGCTGATGACGTCAAGGTAGCCCTCCACCAGGTAACACAATTCCTCCTGCCGGATGGCCTGCTTGGCCTGAAAGAGGCCGTAGAGCACGTCGGACTTGTGGTAGATGTCCGACTCGGGCGAGTTCAGGTACTTGGCCCCGGCCTTGTCGTCGCGGCGCAGGGTGCGGGCCCCGAAGCCCACCACGCGGCCCGAGATGTTGTGAATCGGGAACATCACCCGGCCGCGGAACCGGTCGTAGCGCCGGCCGTCTTCCTCGCGCCGAATCACCAGGCCGGTTTTCTCCAGGTACTTCAAATCGAAGCCCGCTTTCTGGGCTTCGTTGAGCACGTCGTCCCACTTATCCAGCGAGTAGCCCAGCTCGAAGGTCTGAATGGTTTGCTGGTTGAGGCCGCGTTCCTTGAGGTAGGCCCAGCCGATGCTCTCCCCTTCCTCCGACTCCTGCAGCAGGTGGTGGTAGCGGTTTTTGGCCCAGTCGGAGATGATGAACTGCGAGTCCCGCTCGTTCTGAGCCAGCTGCTGCTCGGGCGTGCGCTCTTCTTCCTTGATTTCGACCCCGTACTTCTTGGCCAGCCACTTAATCGACTCGGGGTAGCTCACGCCCTCGATGTCCATCACGAAGCGCACCACGTCGCCGGCCTTGCCGCAGCCGAAGCACTTGTAGATGCCCTTGGCCGGCGCCACCGAGAACGAGGGCGACTTTTCGTGGTGGAAGGGGCAGCAGGCCCACAGGTTCTGGCCCTTTTTCTTGAGCGTGACGAAGTCGCCCACTACCTCCACGATGTCGGCGTAGTGGAGGACCTGGTCGATGGTTTCTTTGGGAATGAGGGCCACGGCAGCGGAAAAAGCGGGAAAGGACCACGAAGGTACAAACAAGCACCGGCCCCGGTGTTTGGGCGGCGCCAACTTTCGCGGCGGTTTCCGGGTTATCTTTGCCCCTCCGGCGGCCTAGGCGGCGGGCCGGTTTCCCAGCTATGAGCATTACCCAAGAAGACGTACTGAAAGCGCTGAGCTACGTGGAAGAGCCCGATCTGGGCAAGGACCTCGTGACGCTCAACATGATTGAGGACGTGCAGATCGACGGCCTGAACGTCTCGTTCACCGTGATTCTGACCACGCCCGCCTGCCCCCTCAAAGACCTGATCCGAAACGCCTGCGTGCGCGCCATCACCACCATGGTGCACAAAGACGCCCAGGTGACGGTGAACATGACCTCGCGGGTGACCAGCATGCGCCAGAACCGCGACATCCTGCCCGGCGTCAAAAACATCATTGCCATTGCCTCGGGCAAGGGCGGCGTGGGCAAGAGTACCGTCACGGCCAACCTGGCCGTGGCCCTGGCCCGCACCGGTGCCAAAGTGGGCCTGGTCGATGCCGACATCAGCGGCCCATCGATGCCCACCATGTTCAACGTGGAAGAATCGCGTCCCCACGTGTTTCAGGGCCCCGACGGCCGCAACCTGATCGAGCCCATCGAGCAGTACGGCATCAAAATCATGAGCATCGGCTTCCTGGCCCCGGCCGAAAGCGCGATTGTGTGGCGCGGTCCCATGGCCTCGTCGGCGCTCAAGCAGTTCATTACCGAAGTCGACTGGGGCGAGCTGGACTACCTGCTGCTCGATTTGCCCCCCGGCACCTCCGACATTCACCTCACGCTGGTGCAAACGGTGCCCGTAACCGGGGCCGTCATCGTGACCACGCCGCAGAAAGTGGCCCTGGCCGACGCCCAGAAGGGCCTGCAGATGTTCCGCCAGCCGCAGATCAACGTGCCGGTGCTGGGCGTGGTGGAGAACATGGCCTGGTTTACCCCCGCCGAGCTGCCCGACAACAAGTACTTCATCTTCGGGGAAGGCGGCGGCCGTGCCCTGGCCGAGAAGCACGACCTGCCCTTGCTGGGCCAGATTCCGCTGGTGCAGAGCATCCGCGAAAACGGCGACGCGGGCATTCCGGCCATTATGCACCCGGGCACGCCCACGGCCGAGCTGTTTGCCCAGCTGGCCGAGGAAGTGGCCCGGCAGGTATCCATCCGCAACGCCGTGGCCCCGCGCACCCAGGTAGTCGAAGTGAAGTAAGCGGGCCGAGTTGCCGCGAATGTGCGAACTTCGTGGCCGGTCCAAGTGTCTTGAGAGTATGGCAGCAGCTACCCTAAACGATCATCCGCTCTTGTCGCGCGTCGAACAGGCGCTCGATAACATTCGCCCCTACCTGGAAGCCGACGGCGGCAATGTGCGCGTGCTCGACATTACCGACGACCTGGTGCTGCGCCTGGAGCTGATGGGCGCCTGCGGTACCTGCCCCATGTCGCCGATGACCCTGAAGGCGGGCGTGGAAGAGTCGGTGAAGCGCGCCGTGCCCGAAATCCGGGCGGTGGAGGCCGTGAATGCTGCCAACACCCTGCAGCCCGCCGGCCAGGTTCGGTAGATTTCGTTTTTGGTTTTCGTTTTTTGAAAGCTGCGTCGCGCCCCGCGGCTGCTGGTTTAACCGGTAGCCCCGGGGCGCGAGGCATTTCGCCCCGCGGCTGTTACCAAATCGCTCGGAACCATGGGATTCAACGACCTGCGGCAGCTCGCCGAAAACCACGGCCTGCGGCTGGCCGGCGAGGTGCAATTCAACGAGATGGGCATCGACTTCAGGGTCGGTTTCGCCACCGACCAGCAGGGCAGGCCCTGGGTGCTGCGCATTCCCCGGCGCGCGGGGCTGGACGAGCAGATTCTCCAGGAGCAGCGCATTCTGCAGCTGGTCGGCAAGCACCTTTCCGTGCAGGTGCCCGATTGGCAGATTGCCACCTCCGAGCTGGTAGCCTACCCCCTGCTGCGCGACCAGCCCGCGCTGACTTTCGATGCGCAGACCTACGCCGTGAGCTGGCACATGGACCAGCACAGTCCACGCTACGTTCCCTCGCTGGCCCGGGCCCTGGTGGAGCTGCACGCCGTGCCCCGGGCCGAAGTCCGTGAAAACAACTTAAAAATCGTGGAGCCGGTCGGGCTTCGGGCGGAAATTGCCGCCCGGCTCCAGCTCGTAAAATCAGAGTTAGGCCTCAGCCACGCACTAGAAATCCGGTATAACAAATGGCTCGACAATGATGCGCTCTGGCCTGACTTTACCCGGTTTATTCACGGTGATTTATACGCAGGGCACGTGCTCACCACGCCCGACGGCACGGTTTCCGGAATAATTGATTGGTCGACCGCCCACTTGGGTGATATTGCTCAGGACTTTTCCGGCCACGTTACCGTTTTCGGCGAAGCCAGCCTGAAAGCACTCATCGCCGAGTACCGCCGGCTGGGTGGCCACACCTGGGACCAGCTGTTCGCCCAGACCATTGAGCGGGCCGCCGCGGCTCCCCTGGCCTACGGGTTCTTCGCGGTTGAAACCCAGGATGCGGCCCACATCAGCGGGGCCAAAGCGCAACTGGGAGTTGCCTAGACCAGTACCAGGAGCTGGCGCGGCAAACGCAACCGGCGCCGTCTCGTTGAGTGAATCCAACTACTTTGCCGATGGCGTTCCGGGCGCCGGCCCAGCGGCCGAGCCCCCGAACAGCTATTAAGAGTCTTACTGAATGACTTCGCCGCGCAACCAATTCCGCGTAGCGGCCACCTCTGCCGAGCTGACGCACTTCCGGCACCAGGCCTGGCGCCTGTATCAGCCCACCGCGCCGGTTGCCGTGGAAGCCTTTGGTCAGCTTTGGCGGCTGCGGCCGGGCCTCACCTTCACGCCCTTTGCCAACGCGGTGCGCTGCACGGCCCACTGCGCCTTCTGCTCCGAGGAGCTGCAGCGCTACGACGGGCACCAGCTCACGGCCCGGCGCCTCATCGACGACTACCCGGCTTACTTTGCCCGGCTGCGGGAGGTGCTGCGACCGTTCCGTACGTTCCCGCTGGGCCTGAGTCTCTCGGGCCTGGAAGCCACGGCCGAGCCGCAGTGGCTGCGCGAGCTGCTGGCCTGCCTCGGCGCCCTGGAGGCGGCCGGCAGCGTGTTCGACGAGAAGGTGCTCTACACCAATGGCAGCGGCTTCGTGCGCAGTCCCGACCTGGCTCCCGCCCTGCAGGCTTTCGGATTAACCCGCCTGGAACTCTCGCGCTGCCACGACGACGAAGCCGTGAACCAGCAGATCATGCGCTTCAACCGCAACCAGGCCATCCGTCACAACGCCGTTTACGCGGCCACCGTGCGCGGGCTGCACCGGCACGTGGTGGTCAAGAATTCGTGCATTCTCACTCGCGCCGGCATTGCCACCCTGCCCGACGTGGAGCGCTACCTGGCCTGGGCGGCCGGGCTGGGCGTGCGCCGGGTGGTGTTTCGGGAGCTGAGCCGACTGGAAGGCAGCTACCTGCCGAACGTGTTTACCACCTGGATTGAGGCGCAGCGGGTGCCCATCGAACCCTTGCTCGCGGCCGTGGTGCCCGCGCTGGAGCAGCCGCGGGCGGGCTGGCAGTACGTGGGCAGCACCTTCGGCTACTATTACTACAACGAGCATTACCGCTGGCAGGGCACCGAGGTAATCTTTGAAACCAGCAGCTACCCCGCCCTGCAGGCGGCCAACGCCACCGGCGTGCTGCAGAAGCTGATTTTGCACTCGGACGGCACCCTGGCCGGCGACTGGGACCCCGACAGCCAAGTACTCAGCCGGGCCACGGCGGTGCCCGTGCCATGACCGCCGCCTAGGAGCAGCGGTACCTGCGCACCCTGCAAACCCTCGCTCTTGCCGGCCTGCCGATGGTAGTGATGGGCACCTTCGCGCTCCGATTGCGGTACCCGCGGGTGCCGCGCCGGCTGGTGCACGACTGCGACTTGCAGCTGCCGCCCGATCCGGTTTTGCTCAGCCAACTGACCCAGCTGCTGCAGGCCGCCGGCTGGCGCGTCACGCTCTGGGAGCAGCCGGTGCCGCTGCCCCTGCACGGCTCTGCCCTGGTGGGCAGGTACTACCTGCGTGCCCGCCGGGCTGGGGCCGTGCTCGATTGCGCCTACGAAAACGACGACCTGGCGTGGCCGGACTTCGCAGCCGGCTGCCAGTGGCACCAAGGGCTGCCGCTGTTGCGCGCCGAGGTCATTCTGCAGCAAAAAGCACAGGCCGCCCGGCCCACCGACGTAAGGTTTCTGGCCTGGTGGCGGCAACACATAGGGCCGCTGCCGAAAACCTGAGCATGCGGCAGTTCCCTACGACTGGCCGGATAGCCCGCGTTCGGCGGCGGGTAAGCGGCCCGGCGCTACCAGAGCATGGATAGTTTTTCTGCGAGCCACTCGGGCACCACCCGACTGTTTCCCGCACCAGCAAGGCGCTTCCCGGGCAAGTTTTGGGCGAAATCAGGTCGGGCTCCCGAGCAAAAGAACAGTACCCGGTCAGTTGCGTATCCAACGGGGGCTGTACTACGCAACAGCCCGCCACGACCTTTCAACATTCCATCCCATGAACCAACGCCGCCTACTTAGTGCCTCCGCCCTGCTGCTACTTGGCCTCGGTGCCGCCTGCAACCGCTCCGGCCAGGAGCAGCGCGCCCAAACCAACGGGGAAACCCCGGTGCAGGCCACTGCCCCTGACGGCCGCGCCCCGCTCGAAACCCGGCCCGCCAACGTGCCCGAGCAGCAACCGACCTTTCCCCAGCAAACCCGGGCCGCTAAGCTTCAATCAGATACCACCTTCGCGGTGACGGTGCTGGCCAAGGGGCTTTCGAACCCCTGGGCCGTGGAGCCGCTGCCCAACGGTGACTTGCTGATTACCGAAAAACCGGGCAGGTTGCGCGTCGTGTCGGCCACGGGCCAGTTGGGCGCCCCCATCAAGGGGTTGCCCGCGGTCTACGCCAAGGGCCAGGGGGGCCTGCTCGACGTGGCGCTGAGCCCGAACTTCGCCGCGGATCAGACGATCTACTGGTCGTTTTCCGAGCCCCGGGGAACCACCGGCAACGCCACCAGCGTGGCCAAAGGCGTGCTTTCCGCCGACCGGCGAAGCCTGACCCAGGTGCGGGTGATTTTCCGGGCACTACCCGCCTACGACGGCGACAAGCACTACGGCTCCCGTCTCGCGTTTGGGCCCGATGGGCTGCTGTTCGTGAGCCTGGGGGAACGTTCGGACCTGGAAATCCGGCCCCAGGCCCAGCAGATGAACAGCCACATGGGCAAAACCCTGCGCCTCACCGCCGACGGCCAGCCAGCCCCGGGTAACCCCTTCGCCCGGCAGGCCGGCGCGCTGCCGGAAATCTGGACGGTGGGCCAGCGCAACGTTCAATCACTGGCTTTCGACGCCCAGGGCCAGCTCTGGTCGGTGGACATGGGCCCGCAGGGCGGCGACGAGCTGAACCGCCTCGAGGGGGGCAAAAACTACGGCTGGCCGCTGGTGACCTTCGGCGAGGAGTACTCGGGGGAACCCGTTCCCAACGCCGTGACAACCAAGACCGGCTACGTGGACCCCGTATATTACTGGGACCCGGTCATTGCGCCGTCGGGCGCGCAGTTTTACTCCGGCGACGCGTTTCCGGCCTGGCGCGGCAATCTGTTTGTCGGCGCCCTCAAGGATCGGGAGCTGGTGCGCCTGCAGCTTGAAAACGGCCGCGTGACGGGCGAGGAGCGCCTGCTCTCCGACCGCAAGCAACGCATCCGCGACGTGCGCCAGGGCCTGGACGGGGCGCTGTACGTGGTCACGGATGAGGCCAGCGGCGAACTGTGGAAAATTGCCCCGCGCAAATAGTGCTCCTTCCTGCCGGGGCAATGGCCGCCGCTTGCGGGCATTCCGGACTGTCTCAGGCAGCCGCGCAGGTCCTGGGAAGATGCTTCTCGACTACCGATTAACGGCTTTGGCTCCAGCAAGCGGCTTTAACCGCCGCTGCCGCCAGCGCTAACCTCGGGAGCCGCTTGAAAAGCCAAGAACGCCCTGCCAAGTCAGCTGACTCGGCAGGGCCTTCTTCGTTAATCAGCCAGCTTACTGGGCCGCTGAATACCAGTTGCGCAGCCGCACGTCAATTCTCTTATTCACCGCGTTAACTGTTTTCCGGAAGCTGTTCACGTCGCTCAGACCGTTTTGCCCCCGGTAATGGTAGGGATAAACGATGCCGGGCTTGAAGGCCAGTACGCCTTGGGCGGCCTGCTGCACGTCCATGGTGTAGGGCAGATTCATGCACACAAACGCCACGTCGATATTCTTCAGGGCGCGCATCTCGGCAATGTCTTCGGTGTCGCCCGACAGGTACACGTTTTTGCCGCCCATCGTCAGCACGTAGCCGTTGCCCCGGCCTTTGGGGTGCATGGCGTCGGGTGCTTCGGGCAGGTTGTACATGGGTATGGCCGACACGCGCAGGCCCAGGGTGTCGAGCTGCTGGCCGTTGCGCAGCACGCGCACCTGTTTGTTGTATTCGGCCGGCAGCTGCTCGGCCACCGCCTGGGGAACCACCAGCACGGCCTTGCTCAGGGAGAGGCCCGCCAGGGTTTTCGGGTCCATATGGTCGCCGTGGATATCGGTGATTAAAACTACGTCGGGCGTAGCCAGCCCGGTATAGGCCGGGGCGCCGCCGTAGGGGTCCACGTAAATGGTCTTGCCGTTCCACGTCAGCACCACGCTGCCGTGCGTGATGGGCTGCACCGTGAGCGGGCCTTGCTTGGTGGGAATCTGGTCGGCGACCACGCGCGGTGCGGCAACCGGGGGAGCGGTTTGGGCCAGTGCCGGAACCGCCAACGCAGTCAGCGCAGCCGCGAAAACAAGGGTAGACTTCATCCTGATTTGGGTTTAGAAGAAAGAGTTCGGGCATGCCGGCTTGGGGAGCCAAGGCCGTCGGAGCCGCCGCCGAACATCGCAACCATAACCGGCTTGCCCCGCTCAGGTTCAGCCGCGCAACGATCTGCGGGACGGCGCATCTTCTGCCTTTGAAAACAAGCGGGCACGTACGGCCACGATACGACCACAGCAGCGCTGAGTTATAAGTCTTGATATCAGCCTGGCTGCCAAAGACCAGGCCGGACAAACTACCTGTCTTCGCTGCCTTGCCGGGGGGTGGTGGACGAGCCCCGCGGGGGTTTCGCTCTCAAAGGAAGCCGCGCGCGCATAGTGGTGGCCAACTGCGTCACCCCAAGAAAGCCGACAAGCCCTGGGCCTTGTCCTGTCGGCAGGCAAGGGCCAGGGCTTGTTTTAAACGCGCACGGGCTCTTACCGCCGCACCTCTACCCTGCGGCTGCTCACGCCCGCTGCCGTTTGCACGCGCAGCACATACACGCCGTTGGCCACCTCGCCCAGCTCGAAGGTGAAGGTATTGCCCCGGCCGTGCCGCTCGGCCACTGGCTGCCCCAGCAAGTTGAACAGGGTGGCTCGCACAGTGCCGCTGGTCCCAGCGAGGTGCACGGTGAACTGGTTGGCGGCAGGATTCGGAAACACGGCTATTTGCGGGGCCTCGGCCGGCGCGGTAGTGGCCAGCGGCGTGGCCACCGGCGTCAGGGCCACGCCCCGGAAGGCGGTGTTGGCTGCCCGCGTCACGAAGGGCGCAGGCAGGCTACCCGTGCTGGGCGCAGCGTTGTAGCCGGCCTGGTCGGCGACGGTGTAGAGCCCTCCGCCGCCACTGGCCACTAGCTGCACGGCCGTGCCGGTGCGCATACCCGTCAGACCACGCAACAGGGCGGCCGTGGAGCCGCCGATGGTCCCGTTGAGAGTCCAGCTGCCGCCCACCAGGCTCCACTTCTGAATGCCGCCGTCGCTCGTGGCCCGGTCGTCGGCAATGTACGCCACGTCCACGCCCGGTACGGCTGGGCTCAGATCGGCCAGGTAGAAGCCGTAGGCGCTCGGGCCGCTGGCCGTGGGAAAGCCCGGCAGCAGCGCCACGGCCGCGCCGGCCGCCGTGGGCAACCCGGTACCGATCTGGTTCAGGCCATAGTTGGCATTGGTGGCTGAGGTGGCGTAGAGCTGGCCGTCGGCAATGCCCAATACGCGGAAGTTCACCACCGGGCCGGCACTCAGCGCCGTGGTCGGCCCCGGGTTGCCAAAGGGCACGTAGCGGATGCCGCTGTTGCCCCCGGACACGTAAAACGCGTTGCCATCGGTGCTCACCGCCGCGCGGACGTTGGTTCCGGAAAAGGCGTCGCTGATGCGGGTGTTGGTATCCACGCTGCCATCGGCCGCGATGCGCGCCACCAAGCGGTTGTTGGTGGCCACCGGGGAAGTAACGATACCGGTCGTGCCGGGCACGGCGTGGTAGCCGGTCAGCAGCAGGTAGCGCCCATCGGCCGTGCGGGTCAGCACGTCCGACGTCGCCGTGCCGCTGTTCGTGAAAGCGCGGACGGTGCCGTTGTCGGCCGTGGGCAAGGCAAGGGTTTGCACCAGGGCACCATTGAGTGTGTACTCGTCCACAAACTCGGGCGTGGCGGCGGTCGTAAGCGGCGCCGAGCCGTCGCCCACCCGAACCACCGCTACGTTGCCGGGCGTAAAGGCCGTAGGCGTATGGGGAGACGCAACCTGCTGGTAGGCAACTTGCTGCAGCGCCACCGCCTGCGCCGGCGTAATGCCCAGGTCGGCGGCGGCCAATTCGCCGCCGCCGAGGGTGCGCGGGTCCACCGTGGTCAGCTGGTAAAACAGCACCAGGGCGTTGAGGTAGCTACCCCATTTGCTGGCGTGAATATGGTCGCTGCCCCACAGGTTGATTTTGCTCGGGTCGGGGGCGTAGGGGTTGCGCGTGGCCACTCCCGTCGTGATGGCCCGGAGCCAGGCGTCGCCTACGTGGGCCACGGCGGCGTAGCGGCCGTTCGTGGTGAAAGCCTGGCTGTAGGCCCGGTGCAGGTCTTGGGCCATGGAGTCGATGGGCAGACCGGCGTAGCGGGAGCCGGCCGGGTAGGTAAAGTCAGGGCGGGCCCAGGTTTCGTAGAGGTAGACCCGGGCGGCCGGGTTGGCGCCGTGGATAGCCTGCTCGAGGCGGGAGGAATAGTCGTAGAACAAGGCCGGGTTGCCCCCGCGCGCCGTGGGCACCGGCCGCGTGCTTTGTTCCTGCAGGACCACCTGGTCCCAGCCCGGCTGCGTGAGCACCGACAAGGCATTGGTGTGGTGGAACTGCAGCGAGGTGCCGCTGACGGCTTCAATGGTTACGTCATAGCTCAGCCCGGCCTGGGTCGTGAACTTCTTGAAAATGCCCGGCACGCCGCCGAATGCCGGCAGCATGCCAGGGTCGTGGGCCCGCGGGTGCCCCGCGGGCAGGCCGAAATTGACGTCCGTAATGGCGGCGGAGTTGTAGTACAGCGCGGGCGTGAACTGACCGTGCGTGAAGCTGTTGCCGACAAACAGCACGCGGGTCTGGGCCGAGAGGGGGCTGTGCAGGCTCAGCAGGGTGACACCCAGCCCGAGTAGCCGCCAAGCGGCCGAAGGAAGTAGAGATGAAAACATGCGGAAGGGAAAAAGTGCAGGCAATCGAAACGCGTAGCAGGAACGAGGCTACTCGGGGCCATACTGCGCAGGCGGTTTCAACGCCTGGGCAACCCGCTGCAGGCCTGAAGTGGGCACCGAATCCGGTGCCCGCGGTAATGACGAGGCCGGTGCAGAAACCCGCTCCAGCTGATTCGGCAGGTATTGTCCTCGTCAACGGCAGCCGGCGGTTAAGGCCTGCAGGTAGGCTGGTTGGCTGGGTGAACCAGGTAGAGGCCTGCTCGCGGGACGAGTAGCTCAGTAAAGAAAACCGGCGCTTTTCCCGGTTGAAATTTATCGAACTCAGGTATGAAAAATATAAGTTGCAACAGCGGATAAAAGCCTAATAGTCAACATCAAGCCAAAGGCATCCGGGCAGTAAAATATGAACACGATATAGAGCCGTTGAGTACGCGCCTGGCAGTGGCGGGCGAGTGGACCCGTCTATTGCGGCACGGGGATGGGCGCGCCGGCTCAGCACTTTGCCCTGGAGTCAGGCCGCACCTGCGCCCGGCCAGCAACACGGAGTTGGGCTTGGTTTGCCGAAAGGTTACGGCGGGGCAAGCGCAGCGGCGGGTACGCAGCAGACCAAGCAGGCACGGCCGAGCACGTCGGACTGGGAGGCTCGGGCCGCGACGCCGGTGCACTACTCTTAACCCCAGGGCTGGCTGAACAGCCCCCCTGTCGCCGCAGCTTCGGTTCGGTAAGGGTTCGTTTTTCGGTCCTGGATTTGGGGAAGCTGCGTCGCGCCCCCAGTGGGTTTAGCCGGCAGCAGCAAGGCGCGGTGGTTTTCCAGCCGTTGATCAGAGCGACCGTTCAGTCCTCAATAGCCTCAATGCCCTGCTGCTTGAGGCGCTCCAAGTGCTCCTGCATGGCCCGCAGCTGCTCGGGGGCGTGACCCGGCCACTCGGCCACCTCGCCCACTACCCGCAAGGGGTGCCGCGTGCGGTAGGACCTGGTAGGATTCCCCGGAAACTTCTTATCAGTCAGGTTCGGGTCGTCTTCAATGGGGCCGGTGGGCTCGACCAGGTAGATGCGGCCGGGACCAGGGCCCAGGGCCAGCTCGGCGCCCCAGATGGCGGCATCCAGGGTAGCAGTCAGGTACACGTAGGCGGCTTTTTTCCGGGCGCCGTAGTTGGATTGGAAGCCCGGCGCAATCAGGTCGCCGGGCTGCAGGCTGGCTTTGGTGCCGTGGTAGAACGGCGGCGCGGTCTGGTCGATCGATTCCATGAGTGGCACTATTGAGGGCGAGGCAATGCAGAGCTGAGAAACTTGAAATTAATGCCATCCATTCAACTTCGGCATTGCCGGTTCGTCAGCGCTGCTTGCTTATATTACTCGTCGCGAGTAGCTTTTCTTTCTGCTACTCTTAACGAAGCCGGCAATTGCATAAACCACCAACAAATAGGGCATATACAACACGTAAGTAAGGGCAGCCTTGACTGGCCATCCTATTCCCGCCGCCCGGTTTTCGAGGCTCTTTACCCGCGCCATATTGTCCTGGGAGACTCCTCTATAGAATTCACTTTCGCTTATTCCGTTGCTATCGTAGCCGTAGTGAGCCAGCAGCATACTGTCCGAAGCATCTGACCACCACGCAAAGACCACCGTTATCAGTAACGTTGTCATCACTCCTGCTGCCAGATAAGTAACAAGCCTGTATTGGGTTGTGCAGCTTGTTACTCTTCGGAGTATCAAAACTGGGCTTAACACAAGTCCGGCAAATAAAAGCAGCGACACGGAGGTAGTTATAGCTTCCATCTTACTTTTTCACTCTCTGCTAGCGGCCGTGCTTCTGCCGCAAGTCCTTTACCAGGTTGGCAAACACGTAATCGTGCTCCTGGCTGATGCCCAGCTTTTCCAGCGGCTCCCAGTAAAACCGGGGCGTCAGTACCGACGTGTAGGTGGTGACCCGGGTCATTTTGCACCGGTTGCGGCCTACTGCATCGAAGTAGTAGATGGCTTCCTTGAAGCCCAGCCAGTTGCGGCCCACCAGCTGATAATCCACCACGTCCATCTTCAGCACTTTCCCGCGCTCCAGCGCGGTGATTCGCTCTACGATGGTTCCGCTGCCGAAGTCGTGGGTGCTTGACTTGCCGGCATGGAAATAACAGGTTCGCAGGCCTCCTACTGTCTCTTTTTCCAACACGCACTTGGTGGGAATGGGCAGGTCGAAGTACATCAGGTAGGGCTTGGCGGCGTCCAGGGTATCAACCGATTTAATGGCGTCGTACACCTGCTCGGGGAGTAGTTAAAAACCTGCTCCGTTGATACGGCTATTACGGTCTGTTTTTCCTTTTTCAGATAATGCTCGGCCGGGGCGGCCACCAGAAATACCCCCAGCGGCAGCAGCAAGACGGAAAGCCGGTTGGTGTCGCTGATCTGCCGGTAGCGCCTGACCAGGTGCGTGATGACGTAGCCCAGGAATATCAGCGGCACCACCACCGGCAGAGTCATGACGATGCACAGCAGCCCCGACAGCCCGGGAATGACCAGGCACACGAGTACGAGTGCCGTGGTGCCAAGGGCGCCCCACAGAATGTATTTCCGGTTGGGCATTGCCCCAATGGCCACGCCCAGGGCTATGGGCAAAAGAATAAACAAGACCCAGCTATAATCGGCCAGGCCCAGCAACAGGAAGGCAATTCCGGTGCCGAGGAAAACCAGGGTCAGGAGGATGGAGAGTTGGAAGCTCCGGTCCTGCAGGATTGCTTTCATGATCGGCGCTGACAGCAGCAAAAGATTCGTTTACACACCCGGAAAATTCCCGCGTATTTCCTGGTCATATTCGTACCCCTGTTCGTGGGGAAAATAGCCCTGCGTGTCGGGGTAAATCAATTGCACGTAAGTGTAATTTTGGCTCCCGTAGAATCGTTGACTCGACAGCACGTATTCTTCCAGATCGGCCGGGTCGACAGCAATTAAATACACCGGAAACCGGTCCGAGAGGTCGTCGAGCAGTTGGTTGACTGGCACCTGGTCGGCGTCTTTGAACTTGTTGATATAGTTTGTTACCAGTTCGCCCGACAAGTTCGGAGGCAGCGCCGAAATGAAAATTTCCGGAATACCAAAGCTCCGGTAAACACCCGTCGAGTAGCAGAAAGCCGGCTCGCCCGATACGTACGTGATGTGGTAGCCGGACTTGTTGATGTTGTCGTCTACCTTTTTGTGGTATTCTTCGATCTGCTGGTCATTCATCATAACGAGAAGCGCTACAAAAGCTGAAAGAGGGCGAGGTTATATTATTATCATTAAACAAAATCTACGACAATTACGCTTCCTTATTTCTTTTCCATCGAACCAACATAATAATCAATTGAATAACGCCTAAGACCCAGTAAGTTGGAAACCTAAAAAAGGTGTACAATACTTCAAAGTTGTCAATAATCCCAATAGTATTTTTCACGATGTGTATTTCTACAACCATAGAAATAAGTGGCAGGAACAATCCAAACAACAATACCAACGAAGCCAAAAGCGTAAACTTTATCGTTGAGGCTGCTTTCTTCTTCCAAAATTTCTTATTTAAATAAACGATAATCCCAATAACCACCCAGTCAAAATATCCGATTAGTATCATTTGATTCGCAAATTCAGCCTATGTTGGCGCTATTCCCTTGCTATAGCGGTACCACACCAAAGCGGTAGGCGGGATGCTACTAAAGCCTCATCAGCAACCCGAGCAACAACCGGCACTCGGCGGGGCCGCGTAAGGTACTGGCATTGCCAGGCTTTCTCAAGCTCGCGGCACCGGGCTCGGGATTTTTTGTGGCCTGAGACTGTCCCAAAGGGCTGTTGCACACTGCACCAGTGCTCCGGGACAGTCCCAAAGTCTTGTTGCGCACTGTACCAGTGCTCTGGGACTGTCCCGGAGCACTGGTGCACACTGTCTCAATGCTCTGGGACTGTCCCGGAGCACTGGTGCACACTGTCTCAATGCTTTGGGACTGTCCCGGAGCATTGGGGCGCACTGTACCAAGCCTCTGGTACAGTACGGAAGCACTCCGGCGCACTGTACCAGCCCTCCGGGACATTCCTGCTAGGTTGTTGGCCATTGACGTGGCGCCGCTCCGCGGTTGGGAGCCACGGGGCGGCTTACGAGCTACTGTCCCAGAGCACTCAGAAAGTCGTGACCAGCCCTTTGGGACTGGTTGGCGGCCCCGGGAATGCCGGGCGCGGGGGGGCGGGACCGTCCAGCTACACGGTATCCGCCGTTGGCGCGGCACCTCTATCTTTGCCCATCATCCGCCCTTTTGCCCTTATGGCCAACCTCAACGACCCCGCCCTGCGCTCCTGGATTGACATTGCCCCCGGCAGCGACTTTCCCATTCAGAACCTGCCCTTCGGCGTGTTTGAAACCGATGAGCGCGGCACCCGCGTGGGCGTGGCCATTGGCGACTACGTGCTCGACCTGTACGCCGTGAGCCAGTTCGGCTTTTTCCGCGGCCTCGACCTGCCCACCGAGCCCAAGGTGTTCCGCCGCCGCTCCCTCAACCGCTTTATCGCGCTGGGGCGCCCGGTGTGGCGGGCCGTGCGCCAGCGCGTGTCGGAGCTGCTGCGCCACGACAACCCCGAGCTGCGCGATAATGAGGAAGCCATGCGCAGCTGCCTCGTGCGCCAGCGCGAGGTGCGCATGCTGCGCCCCGTAAAGCCCCAGAACTACACCGACTTCTACTCCAGCATCGAGCACGCCACCAACGTGGGCACCATGTTCCGCGACCCGGCCAATGCCCTGCTGCCCAACTGGAAGTGGATTCCCATCGGCTACCACGGCCGCACCAGCAGCATCGTGGTCAGCGGCACCGACATTCGCCGGCCCAACGGCCAGCGCAAGGCCCCCGACGCGGCGGTGCCCACCTTCGGCCCCTCGCAGCAGCTCGACTTCGAGCTGGAAGTGGCCTTCGTGGTGGGCCAGGGCACCGCGCTGGGCGACACCGTGCCCGTGGCGCAGGCCGAGGAGCACATCTTCGGGCTGACCTTGTTTAACGACTGGAGCGCGCGCGACCTGCAAAGCTGGGAGTACGTGCCGCTGGGCCCCTTCCTGGCCAAGAACTTCGGCAGCAGCATCTCACCCTGGGTGGTGACGCTGGACGCGCTGGAGCCCTTCCGCGTGGCCGGCCCCGCGCAGGACCCCGAGCCCCTGCCCTACCTGCAGCTGGCCGGCCAGCACAACCTCGACCTGAACCTGGAAGTGACCCTGACCCCGCCGGGCGGCGCCGAAGCCACCATCTGCCGCTCCAACTTCAAGTACATGTACTGGAGCATGGCCCAGCAGCTGGCCCACCACGCCTCCAACGGCTGCCCCATTGAAGTGGGCGACCTGTACGCCTCGGGCACCATCAGCGGCCAGCGCCCCGACTCCTACGGCTCGATGCTGGAGCTGAACTGGCGCGGCACCAAGCCCCTGACCTTGCCCGACGGCTCGCAGCGCAAGTTTCTGCAGGACGGCGACACGGTGACCATGCGCGGCTACTGCGAGAAAAACGGGGTGCGCATCGGCTTCGGCGAGGTGCGCGGCACGGTGCTGCCCGCCGCCCAGTAACCTCATCCGCTTTTTCAGCCGGCGGGCCGGCACCCCGCCCCGGCGGGATGCCGGCCCGCCCGCCTTTTGTTCACCACCGCCTTTGGCCTGACCGCCCGCTATGCTATTCAATAGCTACATCTTTCTGTTCTTTTACCTGCCCATTCTGCTCATCGTCTACTACGGCGTGCTGAAAACCATCAAGGCCCGCAACGCCTGGCTCACGCTCATGAGCTACGTGTTCTACGGCTGGTGGAACCCGGTTTTCTGCCTGCTGATGATGGCCTCCACGGCGTCCGACTACGTTATCGGCAAGTACCTGTACCGCACCGAGTCGCCGGCTAAGCGCAAGCTGCTGATGACCCTGACCATCATCGTGAACCTCTCGGTGCTGGGCTTTTTCAAGTACTACAACTTCTTCGCCGAAAGCCTCAACGGTACCTTCGCCTGGCTCGACCTGCCCATCTACGCGCCCATCATCACCGGGCTGATTCTGCCGGTGGGCATCAGCTTCTACACCTTCGAGTCGCTGTCCTACACCATCGACATCTACCGCCGCGAGGTGAAGCCGGCCAACAACCTGGTCGACTTCTTCTGCTTTATCTCGCTGTTTCCGCACCTGGTGGCCGGCCCCATCATGCGCTACGTCGACCTGGACCGGCAGCTCAAGCAGCGCGACCATTCCGAGGGCAAGTTTGCTGTGGGCATCGTGTTCCTGGTCACGGGCCTGCTCAAGAAGCTCATCATCGCCGACAACGTGGCCCCGCTGGCCGATGCCGTGTTCAATGCCCCGGCCGGCACCACCGTGGGCGACGCCTGGCTGGGGGCGCTGGCATACACCATGCAGATCTACTTCGACTTTTCGGCCTACTCCGACATGGCCGTGGGCCTGGGGCTGATGATCGGGTTTGAGATTATCCAGAACTTCAACTCGCCCTACCAGTCGGTGAGCGTGCAGGACTTCTGGCGGCGCTGGCACATCTCGCTCTCCTCGTGGCTGCGCGACTACCTCTACGTGCCGCTGGGCGGCAACCGCAAGGGCAAGTACCGCACCTACCTGAACCTGATTCTGGTGATGCTGCTCGGCGGCCTCTGGCACGGCGCGGCCTGGACGTTTGTGGTGTGGGGCCTCTACCACGGCGTGCTGCAGGCCCTGGAGCGCGCCCTGGGCGAGCGGCACCCGCTCAAGCAGCTGCCGGTATGGGGCCAGCGCCTGGCCACCTTCCTGCTGGTGCTGGTGGGCTGGGTGTTTTTCCGCGCCGCCGACCTGCCCACGGCCTTCCGCGTGCTGGGCAACCTGGTGGGCTACCACGGCGGGCAGCCCGTGCAGCCCCTCGACCTGGCCCAGCCCCTGGGCCTGGCCTTCCTGACCTTCGCCACCATCGTGTCGATGAGCTACCCCAACCTGTGGCAGCAGCCGGTGCGCCTGAACTGGCGCACGGCGGTGGTCTACGGCCTGGGGCTGGTGGTGAGCGTGGTGCTCATCATGACGCAGCAGAACAGCCCCTTCCTGTACTTCCAGTTTTAAGCGGCTCTATTTCTAGCTACTCCCGATCATGCAGCAGCACCTTATTGCGCTTCGCACCCGGCTCACGCGCATCTTCTTTGGCCCGCCCTACCACCCCGCCGACCATCATGCCCTGACGCCCCGCGGCACGGCCCGCGGCATCCGGGCCGTGACCACCGTGGCCGGCCTGTGCTGGCTGGCCCTGCTGGTGGGCGACGGCGTGGCCCGCCTGCAGAACCCGGGCCTGAAAAGCTGGCGCCACATGCAGGGGGCCCGCATTCTGGGCGCCCACCCCAACCTGCCCCGCCAGCACGTGCCGCTGCAGCCCATCATGGCCGACCGCCTGAACGTGGCCTCGCTCTCGGCGCCCTACGCGGCCCACGAAGACACCACCCGCCGCTGGATTGCCACCGACGCCGAGGGCTTCGTGCGCACCGCTTCCCAGCCCCCGTATGAAGTGGCGCTCTGCGGCGACTCGTTCTTTACCTTTTCCGTCATCGGCGACAGCCTGGCCCGCTACCTGGGTGCCTCGGTGGGCAACGCCTCCATTGCCGGCCGCGGCACCCTGAGCATGGCCCGCTTTCTCGACGCGCCCGCCGCCGACTTCCGCTCGGCCCGCGTGGTGGTGTGGGAGCGTACCGAGGGCGGCATCAACACCGACGAGTTTATTCGCTGGTTTGACCAGCGCCGGGGTGAGCTGCGCCCGCCCGCCAACCCCGTCAAGGCGCTGTACGCGGACTGGCGCGGCTCGGTGCTCTGGCCCGAAAACCTGGATAAGTACCTGACCGAGTCGTCGCCCATGCGCCGGCCGCTGCAGCGCACCATGAGCGAGCTGACCTGGCGCACCCTGGGCCGGCGCGACACCACCGTGCTGCTGGGCCGCCGCGATTTGCCCGCTGGCGTGGCCCCCATGCAGTTTCTGGCCAACGAAGAGGAGGGCCTGCGCCCCACCCCGCTACCCGACGCCGACCTGGAAGCCATTGCCGACCGCATTGCCCAGGTCGGCCAGGCGCTGCGGCAGCGCGGCGTGGTGCTGGTGTTTGCCGCCGGCCCCGACAAAAGTACCATCTACCGGGAGCGGCTACCGGCCGCGGTGCCCTTCCGCGGGGGCTTTACCGAGCGGCTATACGCGGCCCTGCACCGCCGCGGCGTGCGTACCATCGACCTGGTGACGCCCCTGCGCCGGCAGGCCCTGGCCCAGCCCACTCAGGCGCTGTACTACACCACCGATACCCACTGGAACCCGCGCGGTCAGGCCCTGGCCGCCCGCGTCATGGCCGACAGCCTGCGCCCTTTGCTGCGCGCCAGGCTCCCGTAGCTACTCGGCAGTCAGCTGCTTTGCCTTTCCGGCTCCCGGCCTCTGCGCCGGGAGCCGGTTTGCGTTATACTCACCCCTGGCCGCGCTGCGCTACCGTGGGCCACTATCCTAGGTATAAATACTGAGTCGCAACCGCATTAACCCTTATTTCCCTGCCCGTATCGGGGCTGTTGCAACCTTAAAAATACAGGTCAGTACTAGTTGCATCCCGTTACGGTGCTGCTCGGGTCGTCGGCTACGCGCCGGGGCCGCAGCAGGCCGGGGCGGGCCCTCTGCTTCCCACTCACCCCCTAAACCAAGATACCTATGCTAGCCATGGATTACCGGGGCCCGAAAAGGGTCCGTGCCGTGCAGAAGCCCATGCCGGAAATCAAGCACCCGCAGGACGCCATCGTGCGCGTGCTGCGCACCTGCATCTGCGGTTCCGACCTGCACCTCTACAACGGCAACGTGCCCGATACCCGCGTGGGCAGCACCTTCGGCCACGAGTTTGTGGGTGAGGTGGTGGAAGTGGGTGCCGAAGTCACCAAGGTCAAGGTAGGCGACCGGGTGATTGTGCCCTTCAACATCTCCTGCGGCGAGTGTCACTTCTGCCGCCAGGGCATGTTCGGCAACTGCCACGAGTCGAACACCGAAGCTACGGCCGTGGGCGCCATCTACGGCTACTCGCACACCGCCGGCGGGTTCAACGGCGGGCAGGCCGAGTACTGCCGCGTGCCCTACGCCAACGTGGGCCCGACTATCATTCCCGAGGGCATGGACCTGGATGATGCCGTGCTGCTCACCGACGTGGTGCCCACCGGCTACCAGGCCGCCGAAATGGCCGGCATTCAGAAGGGCGACACCGTGCTGGTGTTCGGCGCCGGTCCCATTGGTATCATGGCCGCCCGCTGCGCCTGGCTGTTCGGCGCCGGCCGCGTCATGATTGTGGACCAGGAAGACTACCGCCTGGAGTTTGCCCGCAACTACTCCTACTGCGAGGCCTACAACTTCAATGAGATGGGCGACCCGGTGGTATTCTTCAAGAAAATCACCGACTGGCTCGGGCCCGACTGCGTGATTGACGCCGTGGGGGCCGAAGCCGCCGGCAACACCATGCAAACCATCACCGGCCGCAAGCTGCTGCTGCAGGCCGGCTCGGCCACCGCGCTGCACTGGGCCATCAACTCGGTGAAGAAGGGCGGCGTGGTGAGCATCGTGGGCGTGTACGGCCCCACCGATAACCTGGTACCCATCGGCAACGTGCTCAACAAGGGCCTCACCGTGCGGGCCAACCAGGCCTCGGTGAAGCGCCTGCTGCCGCGTCTGATCGAGCACGTGCAGAACGGCGTGCTCAACCCCAAGGGAATGATTACCCACCGCCTGCCCCTGGAAGAAGTGGCCGACGGCTACCGCATGTTCTCGGCCAAGCTGGACAACTGCATCAAAACCGTGCTGCTCCCTCCCACCGCCAACCAATAATGCCGCCCGACCATGGAAAAGAACGTGATTAATACGCCCATCGACCCCGCCCACATCAAGGGCTGGGGCATCGACGCCGACCCCAAGAACGACCCCACCTACCCCATGCGGGCCCGCATGAACATCACCCAAGACCCCGACTACAAGCACCGGCCCGAGTCCAAGCAACCGGTGGACGTGGAAGTGCTGCGCTCGGTGGAGCGGCCCAACGTGTCGGCCGTGTTTGGCACGCCCGAGCCGCCTAGCGGCCTGAGCGGCTGGATCCGGCGGGCGGCGTTCCACTACAGCGAAAACGAGTACGCCCACTGGCTGCCGCTGATTCTGGCCGACCGCGTGAACGTGGTCGAAGGCGTGCTCAGCGACCTGGTGCACGGCAAGTTTCCCAACATCTACGCCGAGAAGGGCTACCCCGTGGAGTGGAAGCACAACCGCACCAGCCTGGTGCTGAAGCTGTCCACCGTCGCCGCCGTAGCCGCAGGCGCCCTCATCCTGCTCAGCTCCGGCGGCAAGAAGTCGAAGAAGCGCAAGCGCGACGGCGGCGACTACCGCAGCGAGTACGATTACTAGGCTTCGTTGAAGCCTGAATGCAAGAAGGCCCGGCGGTACTGCTACCGCCGGGCCTTCTTGCATTCAGGTTCCTGAGGTCTTTTCGGTTTCGTTACAACGTCATGCCCCGCACAGCCGAGGCTCAGCATGACGTTCAAGACACGTGAGCGTCAGCCCCTACTACTTCTTGCCGCTGATGATTTCATCCACTACGGCCGGATCGAGCAGGGTGCTGGTGTCGCCCAGACTGCCGGTTTCGCCCTCGGCTACTTTGCGCAGAATGCGGCGCATGATCTTGCCCGAGCGCGTCTTGGGCAGGCCCGACACGATCTGAATCTTGTCGGGGCGGGCAATCTTGCCGATTTCGGCTACCACCGTCTCAATCACGCTGGCCTCGATGTGGGCGCGGTCGGTTTCCTTGGCGGGCACGCCCTCCTGGCAGATGACGTAGGCGTAGATGCCCTGGCCCTTCACGTCGTGCGGGAAGCCCACCACGGCCGACTCTACTACGTGGGGGTTTTGGTTGATGGCGTTTTCGATTTCGGCCGTGCCGAAGCGGTGGCCCGACACGTTGATGACGTCATCCACGCGGCCGATGATGCGGTAGAGGCCGTCGGCGTCGCGGCGGGCGCCGTCGCCGGTGAAGTAGTAGCCGGGATAGGGCTGAAAGTAGGTTTGACGCGCGCGCTCATGGTCACCCCAGGTGGTGCGGATAACGCCCGGCCAGGAGGCCTTAATGGCCAGGTAACCTTCCTGCTCGTTGCCCTCGATTTCCTGGCCTTCCTGGGTGAGCAGCACCGGCTGCACACCCGGCAGCGGCAGCCCCGCGTGGGCCGGCTTGCTGGGCGTGATGCCCGCCAAAGCCGAGAGCATGATGCCCGCCGTTTCGGTCTGCCACCAGGTATCCACCACGGGGCAGCGCTCCTTGCCCACGTGCTGGTAGTACCAGTACCAGGCTTCTTCGTTGATGGGCTCCCCCACCGAGCCTAGCACCCGCAGCGAGTCGAGTGAGTAGCTGAGCACGTTGTCGAGCGGGGCGGCCATCAGGCTGCGGATGGCGGTAGGCGCGGTGTAGAAGATGCTCACCGAGTGCTTGTCGATAACTTCCCAGAAGCGGCCGGCGTCGGGGTAAGTGGGCACGCCCTCGAACATAAGCGAGGTGGCCCCGGCCAGCAGCGGCCCGTAGAGCAGGTACGAGTGGCCCGTGACCCAGCCCACGTCGGCGGTGCACCAGTACACGTCGTTTTCCTCGGCCTGAAACACGTTGCGGAAGGTGTAGTCGGTCCACACCATGTAGCCGGCGGTGCTGTGCACCACGCCCTTGGGCTTGCCGGTGCTGCCCGAGGTGTACAGGATGAACAGCGGGTCTTCGGCCGCCATTTCCTCGGCCGGGCAGGTTTTGGCCACGTCCTGGGCTTCGTCGTGGTACCACACGTCGCGGCCCTCGTGCATGTGCACCGGCCAGCCCAGGTGCTCCACCACCAGCACCTTGCGCACCGTGGTACAGTGCTCCAGGGCCTCGTCGACCACGCGCTTCACCGGAATCTGCTTGGGGCCGCGGTTCAGCCCGTCGGCGGTAATCACCAGCGTGGCCTGGGCGTCGTTGACGCGGTCGGCAATGGCGGTGGCCGAGAAGCCGGCGAAGACGACCGAGTGAATGGCCCCGATGCGGGCGCAGGCCAGCACGGCAATGGCCAGCGAAGGAATCATGGGCAGGTAGAGGCAAACCCGGTCGCCCTTTTCCACGCCCAGGTTGTGCAGCACGTTGGCAAACTTGCACACCTCCTGGTGCAGCTCGCGGTAAGTCAGGCGCAGGTGGCGGGTCTTGGGGTCGTTGGGCTCCCAGATGAGGGCCAGCTTGTTGCCGCGCCTGGCTAGGTGACGGTCCAGGCAGTTCTCGGTGATGTTGAGCCGGGCGCCGTCGAACCAGGTGCTCTGGCCCTCGGGCGAAAACGCGCCGCCGCGCACCGAGTCCCACTTGCGGCGCCAGGTAAAGGGTTCGGCCACTTCGGCCCAGAACGCGTCGGGGTCTTCCACGCTGCGGCGGTAGGCGTCCTGGTAGTCGTCGAAGGTGCGGATGCGGGGGTGGTTGGTTACCATGAAGGGTCGGATGGAGTTAGGGTGGGCAGTTTACAAAAAAGTCGGGGCTGCGGACCTGCACAATCCTCGCATCTTGCGGCCGAATCGTCGCAACCGGGGCCGTTGGTAGGCAACGGCCCCCTGCTTCCACCCCCATGAAGAAAGTTCGCGGCCGGCGCCGCCAGCTGCGGCGCTTCGCGCAGAGCAGCCACCTACCGGTGCCTTGGTCCCTGCGGCAACTGCACCAAGATCAGTACGATTACGCCCGGCCGGGCCTCGCGCCCTGGTACGGTTCGTCCTTTGCCAGCAACCCGCCCACCCGCATCCGTCAGGAGGTTTTCAAGGCGTTGCTGGCTACCCATACCCAGTGGCAGTGCCAACTGCAAGACTATGCCGAGCCCCACTATTTAGCCGTCTGGGTGATGAATTCCGTCTTCCGCGAGTCGCAGGTGGTAGCCGGCGTGGGCAGTCGTCGGGAGTATTACGCGGGCGTTTTCGGCTTGCCCGACCCCGCGGCCCCGCCCCTGCCGCCGGAGTACCAGGCAGTGCCGGGAGCCGGGCAGCTGAGGTGGACGGCTTACCAGCACGAAGTCCCCGTGGGTCATTGGGAGTTCGATGATGCTGCCGAAGCAACGCAGTTTCTGCGGCGGGTGCGCTACCGCACCGTGGCGGATGCGGCCGGCAATCCGCTCTACCTGATCCGTCTCGGCCGGGTGTGGGTGGGAAAAGCGCAGTAGCCCCCGTTCAATCCATGATCCGCACGTTGCGCAAATCCTTCATCTTGGCCGAGCCGATGAGCAGGCAAACCAAGGCTACTACCACCGGGTACAGCAGCCCGAAATAGATGCTGTACTCGCGCAGAAAGCCGCCGGGCTGGGCGGCGGCCCAGGCCACTAGGGCGGTGGCAATCAACGGCACCAGGCCGCCGAAGATGCCGTTGCCCACGTGGTAGGGCAACGACAGGGAGGTGTAGCGCACTTTCGTGGGAAACAGCTCCACCAGGTAGGCCGCGATGGGGCCGTACACCATCGTCACGAACAGCACCAGGCAGAACACCAGCACGGTAAGCATGGGCAGGTTGGGCGCGGCGGCCCGCAGCACCGCCGGCACGGCGCGCCCGGCGGCATCCACCGTGGCGGGCGTCACCTGGGTGACGGGGCCGGCGTAGGCGTGCAGGCCATAGAACAGCGGTATGGTGAACAGCACCGCGCACAGCAGCCCCGTCATGATGATGCGCTTACGGCCGATGCGGTCGGACAAGTGGCCGAAGTACACGAAAAAGGGCGTGCCCAGCAGCAGGGCCACGCAGAGCACGGTGCTGGCCGCTACCAGGTCAATCCTGAGCACCGTCTGCAGAAAGAAGTAGGCGTAGAACTGACCGGTGTACCACACCACGCCCTGCCCCATGGTAGCCCCGAACAAGGCCAGCAGCACCAGTCGGCGGTTTTCGGGCTGCACGAAGGAGTCGCGCAGCGGCGAGGCGCTGGTTTTGCCCTGGGCCTTCATCTGGGCAAACAAGGGCGACTCGTGCAGGCGCCGGCGGATGTAGTAGGAGGCGATGATGAGGAAGAACGACACCAGGAAGGGAATGCGCCAGCCCCAGTCGCCGAATGCCGCCTCGCCCACCGCCATGCGGGTGCCCACAATCACGGCGATGCTCACGAACAAGCCCACCGTGGCCGTGGTCTGGATAAAGCTGGTGTAGTAGCCGCGGCGGTTATCGGGGGCGTGCTCGGCCACGTAGGTTGCCGCCCCGCCGTACTCGCCGCCCAAAGCCAGCCCCTGCACCAGCCGCAGCACCAGCAAAATCAGCGGCGCGGCCAGCCCGATCTGGGCATAGGTGGGCACCAGGCCGATGCAGAAGGTAGAGCCGCCCATCAGCAGCAGGGTGAGCAGGAAGGTGTACTTGCGCCCCACCAGGTCGCCCAGCCGGCCGAACACGATGGCCCCGAAGGGCCGCACCACGAAGCCGGTGGCAAACAAAGCCAGGGTGCTCAGCAGCGCCGCCACGGGGTTGTCTTCGGGAAAGAACAAGGTGGAGATGATGGGCGTGAGCGAGCCGAAGATGTAGAAGTCGTACCACTCGATGACGGTGCCCACCGAGGAGGCGGTGATGACCTGCCAGATCCTGCCGGGCGCCACGGCGTTGTTGTCGTGGGCCACGGCGGCGGGGGCAGCTTCACCGGGATGAGCTTCGGTGGCCGGGGCGCGATGCGGGAGCGGGGAAGGCATGGAGGGCGGAGGCGTTGGTTGGGCAATGAGTAGCCCCAAGGTACACGCCGCCCAATCCAAACCCGCCTGTACTCTCCTACCTGCCCAAATCGAAACCTAGCCGAGTCGGTTTCGCCCCGGCCGTATCCCGGCCAGCACCGGCGGACGGACACCAGGCTGGGTAGCGGGTAAACACCAGCGGGTGAAAAGCACGCGAGATGCTTCGGCTGCGCGGACGCCAGACGAAGCATGACGTTCAAACGTGCCCTGTCTGGCCGTTCGACCAGCTCAGCCAGACCTGATATCAGGCAGTCAGCCTAGCCCCTCCGGCGCTGCCGCTACCCCCGCAGCACCGCGGCCAGCACGGCGTCGACGGCCAGGGCCAGGCGGCGCATATCCAACTTCTCCAGCGAGTCGGTGGCGTGGTGGTAGTTGCGGTTGCGGTAGAAGGCCGTGTCGGTGAGCATCAGGGCCGAGTAGCCGAACTGCCAGTAGTTGAGGTGGTCGGAAAAGTCGACGCCGGGCAGCCAGGCCGGGCCCACGAAGCGCTTCACCGGCAGCCCGGCGGCCTGGTCGTAGCGGCGGCTGAAGCGGCGGGCAAAGCGCCCCCCGCCCAGCTTGCGCACGGCCGTCACGTAGTTGCCGCGCGAGCCGTAGAGCAGCTTCAGCGGGCCGAAGGGGTAGCGCTGACTGCCCTTCCGGTCGTCGTAGTAGCCCAGCATTTCCAGCGCCACCATGCCCGTTACCTGGGCCTGGGCGTCGTGCAGGCTTTTGGCGTGCACGTAGCTGCCCATGTACTTGGTGCGGAAGTAAGGTGGCTCTTCCAGGGTGTAGGCCACCAGCTCGATGCGCTGCCTTAGGCTCTGCTGCCGGCCCAGCAGCCGCGCCAGCTCCAGCAGGGCCGCCACGCCGGTGCCGTTGTCGTCGGCCCCCGGTTGCTCGTCGCACACGTCGTAGTGCGCCCCGATGACCAGGCGCGGGCCGGTTTCGAGACCGAAGGAGGCTATGACGTTGCGGTAGGTCTGCCCGTCGGCCTGGTAGGGCTGCTCGGCTACCCGCCCCCCGGCCCGGCGCAGTTCGCGCCCCAGGTAGGAGGCTACCGAGTCGAGCACCGCTACGTGGCGGTGGTTGCGGGCTTGGGGCGTGGTGGTGAGGTACTGCAGGTCGCGGCGCAGGCGCAGGGTGTCGGCCTGGGCGGCCTGGGCCGCGGGCGCACTACTCATCAACCCCGCCACCAGACCCAACCCAATAACAGACTTCCGACTTATCATTACCGCTTGATTTTGCCGCAAGTAACGCGCTGTATCCCGTGAAGCGTACTTTCCATTGGTTCTTCTGGCCCCTGCTGGCGCTGCTGCTCCTGCTGCACACCGAATACAGCGAGCCGCTGCTGCTGGTATTTCCATTAGGCGGCGCGCTGGTTTTAGGTGGGGTGTACCTGGGTTGGCACTTTTCTCTCAGGTCTTTCCCGACCACCGCCAAGAGCATCCTCCGGGCCATGATGGCCGCCGGGGTGCTGAGCTATCCGCTTATGATTCCCATCTGGGACTGGCAAAACGATGCCACCCGCCGCCGGGCCGAGGTAATCATCCAGAGTCTGGAGGCGTACGAGAAGCAGCGCGGCCGCTACCCCGATTCGCTTGCGCAGTTAGTGCCCCGCTACTTGCCAATAGTGCCCCCAACAGCACGAAGCCTCTCAGGCTGGGACCAATACAACTACCGTTTGATACCCGACTTTACCCAGCCCTATAAAGAGCCTACTGATGCCTATTGGCTCAGCTACTCCGTCGGGCTCTGGGTCACTGCCGAGTACGACAGCAACACCCGACAATGGCGCGCTGACTGACTGCCCGCAGCTGCCGACGCAACTACCTGCCAGCCACCGTTGGGAATGGATGGTCAATGCCACCTATAACAGCCGCACCCGGCAATGGCAGTACGACGACTAATTACCGCGGCCCTGCTGACGGAGTGCCCGCACGTAGCGCGGGGCACGCGAACTACAAAGTTCGCGCTACTACCGCGCTACCACCGCGCTACGGCGCAGGCCCCGCAACTAATTCGCCGCAAAGCCGGAACTTCGGGCGCCTATTCCCCTGCCCGTACATGCCCACCTCCCCCAGCGCTGCCGCGTTTCGCACCATCACCCCCGGCACCCTCTCCGGCCCCGACTGGCACCAGTTCATGCTCGGCGCCGTAGCCCCGCGGCCCATTGCCTTCGTCAGCACCATCGACCGCGAGGGCCACGTGAACCTGAGCCCGTTCTCGTTTTTCAACGTGTTCAGCTCCAACCCCGCCACGCTCATCTTCTCGCCCGCCAACCGCGTGCGCGACAACACCCAGAAGCACACCCTCTACAACGTGCGCGACGAGGTGCCCGAGTGCGTCATCAACATCTGCGACTACCCGCTGGTCGAGCAGATGTCGCTGGCCTCTACCGAGTACGAACGCAGCGTCAACGAATTCCGCAAGGCCGGCCTCACCGAGCTGGCCTCCGACAAGGTGCGCCCGCCCCGCGTGGCCGAGTGCCCCGTCTCGTTTGAGTGCGTGGTCGAGCAGGTCATTCCGGTGGGCGACTCCAACGGCGGCGGCAACCTGGTGGTGTGCCGGGTGGTGCAGGCCCACTTCCGCGAGGACATCCTCCTCGCCAGCGGCCCCGGCGTCGACCCGCACAAGTTCGACGCCGTGGCCCGCCTCGGCGCCGACTGGTACGCCCGCGTGGTGCCCGAAAGCTTGTTTGAAGTGCCCAAGCCCAACCGCCACAAGGGCATGGGCATCGACCAGCTGCCCGAGCACCTGCGCCACAGCGAGGTGCTGACCGGCAACAACCTGGGCCGCCTGGCCAACCTGGAGCCCGCCGCCCTGCCCACCGCCGAAGACGTAGAGGCCGTCCGCCACGAGCCCCTGGTCGCCTACACCCTCAACAAGTACCGCGAAAGCCCCGCCGAGCAGCGCCACCACCTGATGCTGCTGGGCAAAACCCTGCTGGAAGAAGGCCGCCTGCTCGACGCCTGGAAAGTGCTGCTGCTGGCCGGAGAGTAAGTAAGGCCCGCGATGTAGCGCGAACTATGTAGTTCGCGTGCCCCGAGCCGCAAGGTTATTCTGCTATCGTTGTTCTGGCGGACGCGGATTGAAGGCCGCGCTATACGCGTAACCCGCGCCTTGGGGTCGTTCTCGCAGCATCGTTCCGGCGCGCCAACTACATAGTTCACGCTACTTCGTATCACGGACCCGCCCTGCTAAACCGTTGTGCTGAGCCCCCTGCCGGTGCCGCGCCCCTGGGTGCGGCACTCTTTTTTAGGCCCTCCCGGCCGGGCAGGCCGAAGGCCAGCCTTTTTCCACTGAAACCCGCCCTCAAGTACCTTATGTGGCTCGACCCTCTGCCGGGCTGCCTGGCTGCTGATTGTATTCTGCCGATATACCGCGGGTACCCTTTCCCTATGGTGTCGCTATAGTGTCCCTATGGTGTCCCTATACTTTTCATACTCCGGCCAGCATTTAACTGGCTTACCGGTAGTAGGATTATTGCAAGTGGGTGCAGGGCGCCTCCACCTCAGAGGTGGGCCGGTTGGGCCCTAGCAGGACACAAGCTGCCCTGCGCTGGCACCGAAACCCCACCGCGGGTGCCAGCCGCGACTAGCAATGCCGTGCTCTTCAGAGCGCGTACACCTCTTCGGTTTGATTGCCGGGTCTATCCGAGGCCCTTACCGCTACGGTAAGTCCGGCCAACGCCCGGCAGGCCGACTGCGTGCGGAAAACCCACTCGTGCCCACCGGGCAGGGCCTGGGCCGGCCCTGCTTCTATCAGCGCGCCATCAGCCGCTTCAATGCGCACCGCTACGGCCTCGACGGCAAAATCATCGGTAACCCAGATGCGAATCAGCTGGCCGGGCTGACCTGTGTACGCCCGCAAGTCCACATGCGTAATCCGGGGAGCGTGCATGAAATCCGCTACGGCCACCTGATAGGCGTTGGTGCGGGTGCCACCGATGCCCGTAGCATACAAGGCCTTGGCACCGGGCTGACTCATTTGCTTCCGGGCATACGCAATGGCTTGCTCAAATTTGGTGTGATGGGCCTCCTTTTCGGGTGAGTCCAGCTCCCGGGCCCGGTTCTTTCGCACCGCCGACACAACGGTGTCCTTCCCGAGCTGGCGAAACACCAGGTTGCTGATTTTGCCGCTCAGGCCCTGCGTGAGGGCGTTGCCGTTGACTCGGGCCATAGGATTGGGGGTAAGAATAGCGTGACATCCCGCCCAATCCGGGCCAGAGGATATACCGGCTAACCTAGCATTCGGCCGCGAAAAAAGCCAGCGCCCAACTCACGGCCAGCAGCCCACAGCCCGGCGGCGCAACTGCTGCTCCCGCTCCACCTGCTGCCGGTGCGATTCCTGCTCCCGCAGGGAATCGTAATAGCCAGCGCGCCAGCGGGTGTCGTAGAGGGCGTGCAGCTGCATGGCGGTATCCTCCGTGAGGTAGCGCAGGTAGAGCACGGGGCCACACTGGCCGGCCCGGAAGTCGGTGACTTCTACCTGATCGTGGGAGCCAAACAATGCCGCTAGCTCACTCTGGCGCTGGCCGCGGTAGTACACCTCGCAATACACGCCGGTGGCCGGCTCGAACTCGTTTTCCTGGTAGAGGCTGTACGACCAGCCATCGGCACCGGCCGGAACCAGGCCCACGAAACGGAAGCGGCTGCCGGATTCGGGGGCTATGAGCAGCGCCCACCACAACGCCACGAGTACGGCCGCTGTTTCCCCGAAGGCGTAAAGCCGCTGCGTCAGCAACTTGCTCACGGCCGCACTACGGTATAGGGCACGCGAATGCGGAAGGTGGTATCCTGACCGTAGTATCGGGTGCTAATGGTGCCTTCCCACACGGCCGGGCCGGGCGGTTGCGAGGCGGGCACCGGGAAGCTGACCTGGCCTTGCTCCAATGGGTATTGCACCGGCACCGGTTGGCCGTTGGCCGTCATGCGCAGCCCCGGCATGTTCCCTTGGGCGCTAACCAGCAGCAGCCTGGCCCGGTAGGTGCCGCCGGCGGGCACCTGGTTGCTTTCCGGAATGGCGTACGCCCCTATGCGCACAAAATCATGGTGGTGGTGGCTGCCCACCTTCCGGCGCAGGTTCTCCATTGCCTCGGTTTCGCGCTGCAGCACCTGGGCCTCCAGCTGCGCCAGGTGCAGGGCGGCGGCGGCCACCGGCGCGTCGGCGAAGTAAAACTCCCCGAACGAAAGCGGCTCCACCGGCAGGCGCACCGCGCGGGGCAGCCGCAACTCCTGAGCCGGGGCTGCTCCCACCGTAACCGTGGATGGCGAGAGTTGCTGATGTAGGTACTGGTGGTAGCTTTTGAGCTGTTGCTGCAGCGAATCAGCCAGATTCGGTCTGTTTGGCTGGCGCAGCATCAACTGCGTCACGGCCTCGTCTTCGTCCGGGTTCTTCCATTCGTACTCGTTACCGGTGGCCAGCAGCAGGCGGCGCCGGATGTCGTGCAGGTAGTTGCGCAGGCTGTCGGTACGCGTGTGCAGACTCTTCGACTCGGCATACACCACGCTGTCGCTACGATACCAGCGGTTGCGCTGCGCTTCGGCCTGTATGGCGCGCACCGTGGTAGCGTTTTCCTTGGCTGCTCGCTCGTTGTAGGTGTTCAGCGTGGCTTCGGTTATCACCATCTGCGCCAGCTGAGCTTCCGAGGGGCCGCCGCAGGCCCATAGCCCCGTCAGGCCCAGCACAACCAGGCCGTTTAGCGGGCGGCGAATAAAGCAAGGCATAGGCAGGGCAGCGTCGGTGTTGGGCGCGAGGCAATACCGGCTCAAGATAGCTACAGCGGGCACTCCATCTCCCACAAGTCCAGCGCCGAGACCTGCCAGCCGCAGTGGCGCATCAGCTCCACGGCCGGGCTGCCCTCGGGCAGGGAGTGCACCAGCAGCAGGCGCTGGCCGTAGCGGGCTTCGAGGGCGCGCACCATGCGCCGGCCCCAGCCCTGCCGGCGCGCAGTGCGCGGCACCACCAGGCTCATGAGCATCACCCGCTCGGCATCGGGGCGCAGCAGCGCGTATGCCTGGCCCTGCAGCGTCCAGGCTTCCACGAAGGGCGCAGTGGTGGCGGCCAGCGTCTCGCCGGCCAGCATCCAGGGCTGGGCCTCGTCGGCCTCGCGCCCCACGGTGCGGGCCACCACCAGCGGGTCGGCCGGCGTCAGTTCATCAGCCGCGGGAGCTGCCGGCGCCGCGGGCCGCTGAAAGCCCAGCAGGCGGCGGGTCGAGCGGAAGCCCAGCCGCTGGTAGAGGCGAATGGCCGGCTCGTTGCTGGCAAATACTTCCAGGATCAGCAACCGGTCGCCGCGCCGCCGCGCCTCGTCGATGGCCGTTTGCAGCATAGGTCGGCCCAGCCTCTGACCGCGGGCCTCCACCACCAGGCCCATGGCCGCCACGCGGCTGGTCCAGCCCCGCCGGGCGATGTACACCACGCCCACCAGCTCGTCGTGGCAGTACCAGAGGCGGCTGGCTTCGGCGTCGAGGTTTTCGCCCCGGAAGCGGCGCTGGAAGCTGGCCTCGTCGAAGCGCATGGGCACCAGGTATTGCTCAAACGAGCGGTTCATGGCCTGGGCCTGCTCGGCGGCGGAGCAGTGCAACACCGTGCGGGAAGTGAGGGTGTCGAGGGAGAAAGGCATGGTCGGGCGGTTAAGTACGCGCCGCTCCTGCCCAGGGCCGGGGCGGAGTCAAAGCAAAACCCAAGAATACGCCTTCGCCCGTCCGGAGTCAACCAGAAGCTAAAAGGCCGTCATGCTTCGCCCGGGCTCAGCATGACGTTCCGTTAGCATACCGCTCACCCTGCCCAAAACGAAAGTGGTGCTCCGGCTCAAAGCCGAGGCACCACTACCGGGCGGGGCAATCGTCCCCGAAATACGCCAGAATCCGTGCTGCTAGTTGCGTACGGCAATCATCAGCCCCAGCTCCTTGTAGCGCAGGTTAAACTTCTTGGCAATGGCGGCGTTGGTCAGGGCGCCCTTGTAGAGGTACACGCCCGAGCGGAAGTGCTCGTCGGCAAACAGGGCCTCGTTGATGCCCCCGTGCTGGCTGATTTCCTGCAGGATGGGCGTGAAGATGTTGCTCAGGGCATTGGTGGCGGTGCGCGGC
Source organism: Hymenobacter sp. B81 (assembly GCF_044628455.1). Classification (NCBI taxonomy): domain Bacteria; kingdom Pseudomonadati; phylum Bacteroidota; class Cytophagia; order Cytophagales; family Hymenobacteraceae; genus Hymenobacter; species Hymenobacter sp. B81. The sequence goes on from NZ_JBIYZW010000001.1 coordinate 1,120,205, forward strand.
ACCCGCGAGGCAATGTTGGGCACGCAGTAGTGAATCACGTCGTACTTGCGGAACACCGGCTTGGAGTGGGTGGTGATGTCGCTCGTTTCGAAGCTGCCCCCCTGGTCGATGCTCACGTCGATAATCACCGAGCCCGGCGCCATCGACGCCACCGCCTCCTCTGACACCAGGAAGGGAATGCGCCCGTCCTCGGCGTTGAGCGCCCCGATAACCACGTCGGCGCGGCGAATCTGCTGGTTGAGGGTGTGCGTGTCGAGGGTGCTGGTGTAAAGCTGGGCCCCGAGGTTCTGCTTGAGGCGGCGCAGCTTGTAGAGGTGGTTGTCGAACACCTTTACCTCGGCCCCCAGCCCGATGGCGGCGCGGGCGGCGTACTCGGCCACGGTGCCCGCGCCCAGAATAACCACCTGCGAGGGCGGCACGCCCGTGATGCCGCCCAGAATAACGCCCTTGCCCTCGTTGGAGCGGGCCAGGTACTCGGCCGCCACCAGCATCACCGTCGAGCCGGCAATTTCGCTCATGGCCCGCACCACCGGCTTGGCGCCCGAGGGGTCCTTGATGAGCTCGAAGCTGATGGCGTTGATTTTCTTGCGCTGCAGGGCCATCAGGTACTCCACCGACAAGGAGCCAAACTGCAGGGCCGAAATCAGCGTCTGCCCGGCGCGCAGGTGCTCCATTTCCTCGGCCGTGGGCGGGGCAATCTTGAGCACCAGGTCGGCCTCGTACACTTCCTTGGGCGTGTACACGATGCTGGCCCCGGCCTCGGAGTAGTCGTGGTCGGAGTACTTACTGGGCTCCCCGGCCCCGCTTTCCAGCACCACTTCGTGGCCCTCGTTCACCAGGTGCTTCACGGCCTCGGGCGTGAGGCCCAGGCGGTTTTCCTGCAGCGAGGTTTCGCGCGGCAGCCCGATAAACAGCTTGCGCCGCCGCGTTTCCACGGCCAGCATGGATTCCTGCGGCACGTAGGCGCGGGCCGGGGCCGTGAGGGAAGTAAAACCGGGGGGTAGCTGGTCGGGCATTTCTTCGGGGGCAATAATCAATGATCAATCAACCATGAGCCCTGCGCGCCGAGCAACGGGGCCGGAAACAGTACCGGACGGGCTGATTGCTCATTGCTCGTTGATCATTGTCAACTGAATTCGCCGCGCCTGCGGGCCCGTCACCTCCAGGGTCACGAGCAGTCGGCGCGGGGGTAGCAGCGGCGCGATGCGGCTCGGCCACTCTATCAGGCAAAGATAGCCGGAATCGAAGTACTCCTGCGCACCAATTCGCAGGGCCTCGTCCACCGAATCGATGCGGTAGAAATCGAAGTGGTACACGGGGCGGCGGCGCCCATCGCGGTACTCGTTGACCAGGGCGAAGGTGGGGCTGCTCACTTCGTCGGTCACGCCCAGCTCGGCGCACAGGGCGCGGATGAGGGTGGTTTTGCCCGCGCCCATCTCGCCTTCCAGCAGCACGATGGTGGCGCCCTCCAGGCCGATGGCGGCGCGGAGCATGGCGGCGGCGGCGGGCAGGGCACTCAGGTCGGGTACGTCGATTTCGGCGGCAATCATGGCAGAAGGGTTTGGACGCACAAGTTTAGGCAAGCGTAACTTGCCGCCCGGCCTCCGGGGTGTGCCGGCGGCCGAATCCACCACAACGCCTATGCAAGTTTCCACCATGGCCGCCGGCCTGATCGGCTCCGAAATCATCAAAATCGGCAACGAAGTCAACGACATGATCCGCAAGGGGGAGCAAATCTGCAACCTCACCATCGGCGACTTCGACCCGGCTATCTTCCCGATTCCCGCCGAGCTGGGCGCCGAAATCACCCGGGCCTACGAGGCCGGGCACACCAACTACCCGCCCGCCAACGGCATGGGCGAGCTGCGGCAGGCCGCCGCGCAGTTTCTGCAGGAGCGCCTGCAGCTCACCTACTCCCCCAACGACCTGCTGGTAGCCGGCGGCTCGCGCCCGCTCATCTACGCCACCTACCGGGCCCTGGTCGACCCCGGCGACCGGGTGGTGTTTCCGGTGCCCTCGTGGAACAACAACCACTACTGCCACCTGTCGGGCGCCGAGCCGGTGATGGTGGCCACCCGGGCCGAAAACAACTTCATGCCCACCGCCGCCGACGTGGCTCCGCACCTGACGGGCGCCACGCTGCTGGCCCTCTGCTCGCCGCTCAATCCCACCGGCACCGTCTTCGCCAAGGCCGACCTGGAAGCCATCTGCGACCTGGTCCTGGCCGAAAACCAGCGCCGCGGGCCCGACGAAAAGCCGCTCTACATCCTCTACGACCAGATTTACTGGCTGCTGACCTTCGGCGACACCCAGCACTTCGACCCGGTGAACCTGCGCCCCGCCCTGCGCCCGTACGTGGTGTACATCGACGGCATCTCGAAGTGCCTGGCGGCTACGGGCGTGCGCGTGGGCTACGCCTTCGGCCCCAGCGCCGTTATCGACAAGATGAAGGCCATTCTGGGCCACGTGGGGGCCTGGGCACCCAAGGCCGAGCAGGTAGCCGTGGCTCACTACCTGCCCCAGCAGCCGGCCGTGGACGCGTTCATGGACCAGTTCCGCCAGCACATTCAGCAAAGCCTGGTGGCCCTCTATACCGGTCTCAAGCAGCTGCAGCAGGAAGGTTACGCCGTCGACGCAGTGGTGCCGATGGGCGCTATCTACCTCACCGCCAAGCTTGACGTGCTGGGCAAAACCACGCCCGCCGGCCAGCGCCTGGCCACCACCAAGGACCTGACTTCCTACCTCATCAGCGAAGCCCGCCTGGCCGTGGTGCCCTTCAGCGCCTTCGGCTCGGCCGATACCGAGCCCTGGTTCCGCATGTCGGTGGGCGGGGCTTCTTTGGAGTCCATCGAAGCCGCCCTGCCCCGCCTGCGCGCCGCCCTCGACGCCCTGCGCTAACCTAGCCCCGGGCTGACGCGGCCCGGAAGTACGCAGCTCATCTATTGCCCGCGGCCCGCCAATGCTACTGTGCATCGGCGGGCCGCGGTGTTTTCAGCCGGGGCATCAAAGCCGCTGTTCGGCCTACCCGGCTCACCGGCCGGCCTGGCGGCGCTGGCGCAGCACCTCGTCGGTGCGCGTCTGCACGTAGAGCTCCTCCACCTTAGCCCGCGCCCAGGGCATGCGCCGCAGGAAGTTGAGGCTGGACTTGATGGTAGGGTTGTTGGCGAAGCAGTTGAGGCGCACGAGCCGGTCGAGCTCCGGCCAGCCGTAGTGCTGCACCAGGTAGTCGAGGATGTGGGCCAGGGTGACGCCGTGCAACTCGCGGATGAGGTGCCCGGATTCGTCGCGCACGTCGTGCGGATTCAATTCAGCCATAGCAGGGAAAGTAAGGACAAAGTACGGGCAAGTTCGGGCAAGCGCCGCCCCGGGGTTCGATTCCGGACGCCGGGGCCGGTCCGCTTTCGGACATACTGTTCGGTTCCGGACAGGGTTGAGTTGGTGATTATCAAGCCCAATCACCTTTAACTATTAACAATCAATTATTTACAAAACTGGCACTGCACTTGGGTAGGTAAGGCGTCATGTACCTCCAGTCTAGTCAAAAGCGGACACCCGCCACCGGTCACTCGCCTCGCCCTACCTCCCAGGCGCCCCAGTTTCTCCCCCTTGCTTCTCTCCCAACCTCTTTTTCCGCTGCTATGAAAACTTGCTTTTACCCCGCCGTCTGCCGCCCCCTGAGCTTGTTGCTGCTGGGCCTGGGCACCACCCTGGCCGCCCAGGCCCAGGGCCCGGTGGGCGTAAGCGGGGCGGTCCGCTCGGCCGCCGGCGCCCCCATCGACTACGCCACCGTCACGCTGCACCGCGCCGCCGACTCGTCGGTGGTCAAAACCGAGTTCAGCGACGAGCAGGGCGGCTTCCGCTTCGAGCCCGCCGCCAACGGGCGCTACCTGGTGTCGGCATCGCAGCTGGGCTTTGTGCGGCAATGGTCGCGGCCCTTCGAGGTAGCCGGCGCAAGCCTGGCCCTGCCGGCCCTGAGCTTGCCCACCAGCGCCGCCACCACCCTGCAGGAAGTGAAGGTAACGGCCTCACGCCCCCTGTTCGAGCGCGAAGCCGACCGCACCATCGTGAACGTGGAAGGCTCGACCCTGGCCGCCGGCAATACCTCGCTGGACGTGCTCACCCGCTCGCCAGGCGTGACGGTGGACGGCAACGACAACATCGCCCTGCGCGGCAAGCAGGGTTTGCTGGTGCTCATCGACGGGCGCCGCGTGCCCATGAGCGGCACCGAGCTGGCCGACTACCTGCGTGCCCTGCCCGCCGAGCAGCTCAAAAGCATCGAGCTCATCACCAACCCGCCCGCCAAGTACGACGCGGCCGGGGGCGCGGGCATCATTGCCATCAACCTCAAGAAAGACCAGAAGCTGGGCACCAACGGCTCGGTGAACCTGAGCTACGGCCGCGGCCGCTACGGGCGCTTTACCTCGGGCCTGAGCCTGAACCACCGCCGCAAAAACCTCAACCTGTTCGGCACCTACAACTACGGCGAGCGGGAATCCTTCGTGCGTCTCGACATCGACCGGGAGTTTTTCCGCCCCGGCGATGCGCGCCGTACGCTGCTGAGCCTCACCGAGCTGGAAAACCGCCAGTTCAGCCACGGCAACTCTCACACCTGGAAAGTGGGCGCCGACTACAACCTGGGCCAGAACACCGTGCTGGGCGCCGTCGTCAGCGGCATTCACGCCGGCTTCGACCTCGACGGCACCAACCGCTCCACCTTCCGCAACCCCGCCAGCCAGGGCATCGACAGCGTGTTTGCCACGGTGAGCACCTTCAACGCCAAGAGCCCCAACGCCGGCGCCAACCTGAACCTGCGCCACACCCGCCCCAACGTCGAGGCCGGCAACCGCGAGCTGAGCGCCGACGTGGACGTGGCCCGCTACGACCAGCGCCGCCTGCAGGGCCTGGGCACCAGCTACCTGGGCATCAACCGCGCCCCCTTCCGCCTCGACGGCGACCAGAACGGCCAGCTCACCATCCAGTCGGTGAAGGCCGATTACGTGCACCCCATCAGCAAAACCCTGCGGGCCGAGGCCGGCGCCAAGGCCAGCCGCGTGGAGTCGGACAACGACGTGGTGTTTGAGCAGACCCGCGACGGGCGCCGCTTTTACGACTCCGAGCGCTCCAACCGCTTCCGCTACGACGAGAACATCTACGCCGGCTACCTGAGCCTGAGCCAGACCCTGCCCAAGTGGAGCCTGCAGGCTGGCCTGCGCGGCGAGCAGACGGTGGCCCACGGCAAGCAGGCCGTGGTGCAGCCCGGCAGCAAGCCCGACTTCGACCGCAACTACTTCCAGCTGTTTCCCAGCGCCTCGGCCAAGCACAGCTTCTCGCCCACCAACGAAACCAGCCTCTCGCTCAGCCGCCGCATCGACCGGCCCTCCTACAACCAGCTGAACCCCTTTAAGGGCTACGCCGATGCCACCACCTACCAGGAAGGCAACCCCAACCTGCTGGCCCAAACCAGCTACAACCTGGAGCTGACCCACACCTACCGCCAGAAGTACAGCCTGGGCCTGAGCTACAGCCACACCGCCGACCCCATCGTGAACACCGTGCAGCCCGAGTCGGACACCAGCCGCATCGTGGTGGCCACCACCCAGAACCTGCGCAGCCTGCAGTACTACGCCCTTACCTTCACGGCTCCGCTGGAGCTGGCCAAGGGTCTGAATATCTACAACAACGTTGTGGTGTACTACCGCCACTTCTACGGCACCGTGGCCGGCACCTACCTCAACAACGGCCGCGCCGCCTTCAGCCTGAGCAGCAACGGCACCTACGCCTTCGGCCAGGGCTGGACGGTGGAGCTGAACGCCCGCTACCAGTCGCGCGAGCAGTACGGTTTCTTCGACCTGCGCCCCCGCGGCCAGGTGGCCCTGGGCGTGCAGAAAAGCCTCTGGGAAAAGAAAGCCACGCTGAAGCTCAACGCCACCGACCTGTTCTACACTGGCGTGGTAAATGCCCGCTCGATCTACGACAACTACCACGAGAAATTCTACCAGGCCCAGGACACCCGCGCCGTGACCCTGTCCTTCAGCTACCGCTTCGGCAACGACAAAGTGGCCGCCGCCAAGCGCCGCAGCGGCGGGGCCGAAGACGAAAAGCGCCGCGCCGACTAAGCCTGCCCTTTACCTGTTGCCCAGCCCCGTCGGCCCAGTGCCCACGGGGCTGCGGCGTGTCTCACAGCCCATTAGCGGGCTCGTGCAACTTACATGACATGTCATAGTCTTTGCCCCAATTCCGACTGCCATGCTCTCCAACATCCTGTTTTACTCGCTCGACAAGGCCATCCGCAGCTACCGCCGCCTGGCCCAGGCCAACATCGACCGGGCCGGCATTCCCATCACCATCGATCAGTGGCTGGTGTTGCGCGTGCTGCTGGAAAACGTGGATCTGCGGCAGGCGGAAATTGCCGAGCTGGTCTTCAAGGACCAGGCCTCGGTGGCCCGTATTCTGGCGATGCTCACCCGGCGCGGCTTGGTGTCGGCCCAGCCCTTGCCCCACGACGGCCGCCGCACCCAGCTGCGCGTGAGCGAGGCCGGCTACCAGATTCTGGCCGCCGTGCAGCCCATCGTGCTCAGCAACCGTCAACTTGCGCTACAGGGTTTGAGCGACGACGAGCAAGCGCTGCTGCAAGGTTTGCTCGAACGCATTGCTGCCAACTGCGCCCCAGGCCGCAAGCCCGCCCGGCTCCCCCCACGCCCGGCCGCGGCCGCCGGAGCCCGGACCAAGTGAATAAAGCTGTCAGTTGTAAATACGAAACATTTCGTATATCTTCCCTTACCCTTACCCGCTAAGCGCCGGGCAGGCTATTGTCCCGCCGCGGCCCCCGCTCCGCTTTCTCCCCCGTCCGCCTTTCTGACGCTATGAAAACTTCTACCCCATTCCGCACCGGCTGGCTGCTGGCCCTCGGGCTGGCCGGCTCCTCGGCCGCACTGGCCCAGACCCACGCCACCCTCGAGGGTAGCGTGCGCACCACCGCCGATGTGCCCGTTGACTACGCCACCGTCACGCTGCACCGCGCCGCCGACTCGGCGGTGGTCAAAACCGAGTTCAGCAACGAGCAGGGCCGCTTTCTGTTCGAGCAAACGCCCGCGGGCCGCTACCTGGTGTCGGCCTCGCAGGTGGGATTTGGCCGCGGCTGGTCGCGCCCCTTCGAGCTGGCTGGCGAAAACCTGAAGCTGCCGGCTCTGCAATTGGCGGCCAGTGCGGCTACTACCCTCAAGGAAGTGCAGGTGGTGGGCCAGAAGCCATTGTTTGAGCGCGAAGCCGATCGCACCATCGTGAACGTGGAAGGCTCGACCCTGGCCGCCGGCAATACCTCGCTCGACGTGCTGCGCCGCTCCCCCGGGGTGACGGTAGATGCCAACGACAACCTGGCGTTGCGCGGCCGGCAGGGTTTGCTGGTGCTCATCGACGGCAAGCGCCAGCCCATGAGTGGTACCGAACTGGCCGACTACCTGCGCGCCCTGCCCGCCGAGCAGCTCAAAAGCATCGAGCTCATCACCAATCCGCCCGCCAAGTACGATGCCCAGGGCGGGGCCGGTATCATCGCCATCAACCTGCGCAAAGACCAGAAGCTGGGCACCAACGGCAGCTACAATGCCAGCTACGGCCGCAGCTTCGCGGGCAACAAGCTCACCAACGGCCTGAGCCTGAACCACCGTCGCCAGAAAATCAACCTGTTCGGCTCGTACAACTACAGCAACCGCGAGGGCGTGGGCAAGCTCACCATTCACCGCGACTTCTACAGCGCGGCCGCGGGCGGCGAGCGGCAGCTGGTGAGCGTAACCGACCAGGACAACCGCGCCCCCAACCACGGCCGCTCGCACAGCTGGCGGGCGGGCTTCGACTACAACCTGGCCGAGCGCACGACCCTGGGCGCGGTGGCCAGTGGCCTCTCGGCCCGCTCGGAGCAGGACGGCACCAACGTAACTACGGTATTCGACCCGCTCACGCGAAGCACCGAGCTGTACAACTCCACCAACTACCGCCGCGCCGTGGTGCCCAACGTGACCGGCAACCTGAACCTGCGCCACACGTTCGTGGATTCGCTGGGGCCGCGCGAGCTGAGCGCCGACGTGGACTACGCCCGCTACCACACCACCCGCGACCAACGCCTGGCCACCCGCTTCAACGGGGCCGAGCAGGTGGGCGAGCTGGCCACCAGCGACCAGCTGGGCGAGCTGACCATTCAGTCGGCCAAGGTTGACTACGTGCAGCCGCTGACCAAGGCCCTGCGCCTGGAGGCCGGCGCCAAAGCCAGCCTGGTGACGGCCGACAACGACCTGAAGTTTTTCCTCAACGGCGCCTTCGACCCCGCGCGCTCCAACCGCTTCCGCTACGACGAAAACATCAACGCCGGCTACGTGAACCTGAACTTCACCCAGCCGGGCTACACCCTGCAAGCCGGTCTGCGCGGCGAGCAAACCAACGCCGTGGGCAAGCAGGACGTGGTGCAGCCGGGCCGCGAGCCGAACTTCGACCGCCACTACTTTCAGCTGTTTCCGAGCGCGGCCGTGAAGCGCAAGTTTTCCGAGCAGCACGAAACCAGTCTCTCGCTCAGCCGCCGCATCGACCGGCCCTCCTACGGGCAGCTCAACCCCTTCAGCATCATCATCGACAAGACGACCTCGGGCGAGGGCAACCCCTTCCTGAAGCCGCAGACCAGCTACAACTTCGAGCTGACCCACACCCTGCGCCAGAAGTACAGCCTGGGCCTGAGCTACGGCCTTACCAGTGACCCACTCATCGGGGTGGTGCAGCCCACTGCCGACCAGAAAGTAATTTCCACCACCACCAACCTCGACCAGCAGCACTACTACGCCCTCACGCTGACCGCGCCGCTGGAGCTGGCCAAGTGGTGGTCGGCCTACAACAACGGGGTGTTCTACTACAGCCGCTTCGTGGGCAACCTGGCGGGCACGGGGCTGAACCGCGGCCGGGCCGCCTTCAACCTGAGCAGCAACCACACCTTCACCATTGGCAAGGGCTGGAGCGCCGAGCTCAACGGCTCGTACCAGTCGCGCGAGGTGTACGGGTTTCTGGACGTGCAGCGTCAGGGCCAGGTAGCGGTGGGCGTGCAGAAAAGTCTTTGGAACCGCAAAGGCAACCTCAAGTTCAACTTCACCGACCTTCTCTACACCAGCCCGGTGCGCGCTACGTCCTCGTACGCCACCTACGTGGAGCGCTTTTTCCAACGCTACGACTCGCGCGTGGCCACGCTCGCGTTCAGCTACCGCTTCGGCAACGACAAAGTGGCGCCCTCCAAGCGCCGCGGTGGCGGGGCCGAGGACGAAAAGCGCCGGGCGGGCGGGTCTTAGCGTCTAGGGCCCGGCTCGCAGCAACCAGTTTTTTCCGGGCTCCGGCTCCACTCAACTTCGCTTTTCCGCATGGCACTTTTCCGCTTCGGCGCCGCGGCCTGCACGGCCCTGCTGCCCGCCCTGTTTTTCCTGGCGCCCGAAACCACGGCCCCGCGCCCGGCCGACAATCCCGACCGTAAGGCCGCCTACCTGCTGCAAACCATTGTGCAGGGCCTCAGCGGGGCGCACTACCAGCCGGCCGCGCTCGACGACGCGTTTTCGCGCCGGGTGTTCGGTCTCTACCTCAAGCGCCTCGACGCGGGTAAGAAGTTTCTGCGCCAGCCCGACGTGCAGGAGCTGCAGGCCTTCCAGCGCGACATCGACAACGAGATTCAGCGCGGCAGCCAGGAGTTTCTGCAGCGCAGCACGGCTTTGATGACCGCCCGGGTGCAGGAAGCCCAGCTCTTGTACCGCGAGCTGCTGGCCAAGCCCTTCGACTTCACGGCCAAGGAAACCTTTGAAACTGATGCCGAGAAGCTCGACTACGCCGCCACGCCGACCGCGCAGCGCGAACGGTGGCGCCTGCTGCTGAAGTACCAGACCCTGGCCCGCCTCTCAGAGCTGCTCGACGAGCAAAACGGCACCGACAAGTCGCTGGCCTCGACCAAGGTGAAGCCTTCCCCGGCCACCATGTCGAAGCCGGTGCGCCCGATGAGTGAGCTGGAGGCGGAGGCCCGCAAGCAAGTGCTGAAGTACTACGACGACACCTTCGCCAACCTGCTGCAAACCGATGCGCAAGACCGGCTGGCGCAGTTTGCCAACACCGTGGCCAACGTGTACGACCCGCACACCGAGTACTTCGCCCCGCGCGATAAGGACAACTTCGACATTGCCCTGACCGGCCGCTTCGAGGGCACGGGGGCCCAGCTGGGCGAGCAGGACAACAAGATTGTGGTGACCGACATCGTGCCGGGCTCGGCCTCGTACCGGCAAGGCGAGCTGAAAATCGGCGACGAGATTCTGCGCGTGGCCCAGGGCGCGGCCGAGCCGGTGGCCGTGGGCGGCATGCGCTTCGACAAAATCGTGCAGATGATTCGGGGCAAGAAGGGCAGCGAGGTGCGCCTGACGGTGAAAAAGCCCGACGGCACGGTGCGCGTGATTCCCATCATCCGCGACGTGGTGGTGCTGGAAGAAACCTACGCGCAGTCGGCCACAGTACAGCAGGACGGGAAGAAGTACGGCTACATTCACCTGCCCGCGTTTTATGCCGACTTCAACAACAACGGCGGGCGCAGCTCGGCCGAGGACGTGAAGGCCGAGCTGGCCAAGCTCAAGCAGCAGAACGTGCAGGGCGTGGTGCTGGATCTGCGCTTCAACGGCGGCGGCTCGCTGCAGGACGCGGTGGACATGGCCGGCCTGTTTGTGAGCAGCGGGCCCATGGTGCAGGTGAAAAGTGCCCAGCGCCCGGCCCAGGTGCTCAACGACTCCGATACGCGGGTGCAGTACGAGGGGCCGCTGGTGGTGCTGGTGAACAAGTACAGCGCCTCGGCCTCCGAGATTCTGGCCGCCGCTATTCAGGACCACCAGCGCGGCATCATCATGGGCAACACCACCTACGGCAAGGGCACGGTGCAGCGCGTGTTCGACCTCGACGAGGTGCTGCCGGCGCAGTTCAACAGCCTCAAGCCGTTCGGCTCGCTCAAGATTACCCTGCAGAAATACTACCGCATCGGCGGGGGCTCGACCCAGTTCCGGGGCGTGACGCCCGATGTAACGCTGCCCGACGCCTACAGCGCCCTGGGCACCGGCGAGCAGCAAACCGACTTTCCGCTGGGCTGGGACGAGATTGGGGCCGCCCCCTTCCGCACCTGGCAGGCGCCGGTGGGCCTGCGCCAGCTGGCCGAGGCCAGCCGCCGGCGCGTGGCCACCGACGCGGGCTTCCGCCTCATCGGCGAGTCGGTGCAGGAGCTGGTGAAGCGCCAGAAGCTCACGCAGGTGTCGCTGAACCTGGACGCCTACCGCGCCGACCAGCAGCAGGCCCGGGCGGTGTCGGAGCGGTTTAAGGAAGCCCAGCAGCTGGCCCCGGCCCTGGAAGTGGCCCCTACCCTGGCCGCCGCTACCACCGACTCGACGCTGGTGCAGCGGGGCAAGCGCTTCGTGAAGCCGCTGGGCAAGGACCTGGCCCTGCGCGAAGCCGTGGCCGTGCTGGCCGACGCCCGCTAACCCCGCCTGGAGTTCTTCGGGCCGCAAAACCAAAGCGCCGCGTCTTCCGACGCGGCGCTTTGGTTTTGGGTGGGGTTGGGTTTCGGCCCGCTGAAAAAAAGGTACGGGCTGGGAAGGTTGGTTACAGGCTGGAAAGCTCGGTTACAGGCCGGGAAACGCCGCGCACGGTCCTCGACGCGTTGGGTACGGCCCGGGAAACGGTTCGCATGGCCCTTGACGCTTCGCGCATGGTCCTTGACGTGACGCGCACGTGCCTTGAAGCTTCGCGCATGGGCCTTGACGCGGCGCGCACGGCCCTTGATGCGTTGTGCATGAGCCTTGACAGTCGGTTGAGTGCCTTGACGCTCGGTTGACCTCCTTGGAAGTCGGTTGAGTGCCTTGATGCACGGTTGACCTACTTGAGGGTCGGTTCAGGCGCTACCATTGGCAGCCATGTCGTGCCAGGTGTTGTTGCTGAGGTTGACGGTCACATGGAAAAAGCAGTTGCCGCCGTCGCTAACGACTACAAGCTGCCTGCGCCAGTTCGGCACCTCTGTACAGAAGCAGTTTACCTGAACCTCCTTTTCTCCCCGACTATTGATGAACGCAAAATATTGCCGCTTGTACTCGGGCAGCTCGATGAAGAACTGCTTTTGATCCACATAAGCGGGAATCGGTACCGCCCGGTTGTTCAGCTCTTCACGCTGCATCCGGTTGAAATCGGCTATACACACTTGCAGCAAGCGCTCCACAGCCTCGGCATCGGCGGCTGATAAAGGCGCGGAATTTGGCAGCACGGCATACACGGAGGAAGGAGGCAGCGGGGGCGGCGCTGGATTTGTAGACACCTCCTGTTTCGCCGGCAGCTGCGCCGTGTCAGCATGTTGGGATTGACAACTTAGCAGGAGCAATAGACTCGGTAGCAGGTAGCGGTTCATTCCCCAAAGAACGCACAAGCGGCGGGCTTCCGCTGGAAACCCGCCGCCTGCTTTGCATAGCTCGAAAACCCCGCTCGTTACGCGCCTTTGGGGCTGAGGGTGATGTAGGGAATGATGACTTCTTCGAGGGAGATGCCGCCGTGCTGGAAGGTATCCTTGTAGAAGTTCACGTAGTAGTTGTAATTGTTGGGGTAGGCGAAAAAGTAGTCGCCCACGGTGAAGACGTAGGCGGTGGAGACGTTTTCGCGGGGCAGGAACACGCGCTCGGGCTTGCGCACCACGTAGATGTCGCGCGAGTCGTCGAAGCCCAGGTTTTTGCCGTGCTTGTAGCGCAGGTTGGTGTTGGTGTTCCGGTCGCCCACAATCTTGTAGGGGCGCTTGCAGCGGATGGTGCCGTGGTCGGTGGTGATGATGAGCTTGCCCTTCTTGTCGGCAATCTGCTGGAGCATCTCATACAGCGGCGAGTGCAGAAACCACGAGCGGGTGATGGAGCGGTAGGCCGACTCGTCGGCGGCCAACTCGCGGATCATGGCCATGTCGGTGCGCGCGTGCGAGAGCATGTCCACGAAGTTGTAGACGATGACGTTGAGCTTGTGGTTGTTGTGCAGGTTGGGCATTTTACCCAGCAAGTCCTTGCCGGCCTGCAGGTTGGTGACCTTGTTGTAGCTGAACTTCTGCTTCTGGTTGGCCTTCTGGAACATGATTTCCATGAACTCGGCCTCGTTCAGGTTCTTGCCCTCGTCGTCGTCGTCCCACACCCACAGGTTGGGGTACTTCTTTTGAATCTCGCCGGGCATCATGCCCGAGAAGATGGCGTTGCGGGCGTAGGCCGTGGTGGTGGGCAGGATGGAGTAGTACATTTCCTCCTGGTCGACGGTGAACAGCTCGGCAATGATGGGCTCGAGCACCTTCCACTGGTCGTAGCGCAGGTTGTCGATGAGCAGGAAGTACACGGGCTGCTCGCCGGTTTGCTTCATGAGGGGGAACACGCGCTCCTTGAAGAGCTGGTGCGACATAAGGGGAGTGTCCTCGTCGGGGTCGTTGAGCCAGTCCTCGTAGTTTTCGGTGATGAAGCGCCCGAAGTAGGTGTTGGCCTCGTCCTTCTGCATGTTGAAGACCTCGGCCATGCTCTTGCCCTCGGTTTCGTTGATTTCCAGCTCCCAGTACACCAGCTTCTTGTACACGTCGGCCCACTCGGCGGGCGTGAGGCGGTCGGAGAGCTGCATGCCCAGCTGGCGGAAGTCGCGCTGGTAGGAGCTGTTGGTTTTCTCGCTCACCAGGCGCTTGTTGTCGAGCACCTTCTTGACCGAGAGCAGAATCTGGTTGGGGTTCACCGGCTTGATGAGGTAGTCGGCAATCTTGGAGCCGATGGCTTCCTCCATGATGTGCTCTTCCTCGCTCTTGGTAATCATGATGACCGGCACGGTGGGACGCACGGCCTTGATTTCGGTGAGGGTTTCGAGGCCGGTGAGGCCGGGCATGTTCTCGTCGAGAAACACTAGGTCGTAGATTTTCTCCTGGATTTCCTCCACGGCATCGGCCCCGGAGTTGACGCCCGTCACGTCGTAGCCGCGCTCTTTGAGAAAGAGGATGTGCGGCTTCAAGAGGTCAATTTCGTCGTCGGCCCAGAGGATGTTGTAGCGTTGCATTGGCTTGTTTTCGGATGAGACATGAGCGGCCCCGGCAAGGGCCCGTTGCAGCAATGGCTGGCCCGGCGCAGCGGCCGGTTTGCGGCGTGCAACCTAACGCTTCGCGGCGGCTTTGTGATACACGCCGCTGCGCAGGCGTTGCCAAAAGCTAACCCCAAAAGCTGGTGCAGGGTTGCACCCGGTCCGGCCCAACAGTCGCCCGGTGCCCGCCGAAGCCGGCCCGGAACCGGGCATTTGGGTCCGGTCCATAGCCCATTCGTTTCCGTACCAAGGTTTCGCGCTACTTTTCAGCCCATATTTCTACTAGACGTCATATTCAGTGACTCAACATGACGTGCCCACAAATCGAAAAGCCCAATGCTTTCATTCATCACCTACCGCCAGGCACCTGAACAAGTCGAAATCGTTGTTGATGCAGTAGGAATTGATGAGCTGATCAGCTACCTGGAAAGTATCAAGAGTCAAAAAGACCATATGCACCTGATTATTGATAGCGAGCTTGATGACTACCCGCTTTCGGCAGAAGCAGTCCAGCGAGGCGTAGTCTCTGTCAAACATGTTCGCCTTGAATACGCCAGCCCCAAAGCTCCTAAGCTCCCCGAATGAATAAAAAGAAAATCCTCAACGACCCGGTCTACGGGTTTGTGAGCGTCCCCACCGAGCTGATTTTCGACCTGATCGAGCACCGCTTCTTTCAGCGGCTGCGGCGCATCAAGCAGCTCGGCCTGACGGATTTTGTGTACCCCGGTGCCCTGCACACCCGCTTTCACCACGCTCTGGGTGCCATGCACCTCATGTCGCTGGCTTTGCGCACGCTCAAGGATAAGGGCGTGCGCATTTCGCCCCAGGAAGGCGAGGCGGCCCAGATTGCCATCCTGCTCCACGACATCGGCCACGGCCCCCTCTCCCACGCCCTCGAGCACGCCATTTTCGACGGCGTGCACCACGAGCAGGTGTCGCTGCACCTGATGGAGCTGCTCAACCAGGAGTTCGGCGGGCGCCTGCAGCTGGCCATCGACATCTTTCGGGGCAGCTACCCGCGGCCGTTCTTCCACCAGCTCGTGAGCAGCCAGCTCGACATGGACCGGCTCGACTACCTCAACCGCGACTCGTTTTACTCGGGCGTGAAGGAGGGCCAGCCCGGCGCCGACCGCCTCATCAAGATGCTCACCATCAGCCCCGAAGACGAGCGGCTGGTACTGGAGGAAAAGGCCATCTACTCGGTCGAGAACTTCCTGGTGAGCCGGCGGGTGATGTACTGGCAGGTGTACATGCACAAGGCCGTTACCTCGGCCGAGCAGATGGTCATTCGCCTCATGGAGCGGGCCCGCGACCTGACGCGGGCGGGCGTGGCGGTGCCGGCCTCGCCCGAGCTGGGCTTTTTCCTGGCCCGGCCGGTGCAGATGCGCGACTTTGCCCAGGATCCGGCCATCATGCAGCGCTTCGTGCGCCTCGACGACGTGGACATCTGGTCGGCCATCAAGCTCTGGGCCGCCCACCCCGATCTGGTGCTGTCGTTTCTGGCCCACAGCCTGCTGGAGCGCCACCTGTTCAAAATCAGCCTCGCTCCCGAGCCCTTCGACGAGGAGTTCCGCCTGGGCATCGTCGAGCTCATTGCCGGGCACTTCAACCTGCCGCTGGAAGAAGCCTCCCTGCTCATGATTGCCGGCCGCATCAGCAACAACGCCTACGACACCGGCGGCGACACCATCAACGTGCTCACCAAGCGCGGCCACGTGGTTGATGCGGCCGAGGCATCGGATTTGCCCAACATCCGGGCCCTGAGCAAGCGGGTGGAGAAATACTACGTCTGCTACCCCAAGGAAATCATGTAGTGAGTTGTTGGTTGTCAGTTGTTAGTCATTTGGTTGGTTGCTAGCTGATAGCTGTCAGAACGTTCTTGCTAACAACTATCAACTGCCAACCAACAGCTGATAACTGACAACTCGCAACTGAAAACCGACTACTGCTTACTTTTGCCGGCTATGGAATTTACGGTAGGCCAGATTGCAGACGTGCTGCGCGGCACGGTTGAGGGCGACGCGACGCTGCGGGTGAACCGCTTGGCGAAAATCGAGGAGGCCCGCGCCGGGGCCGTGGCGTTTTTATCGAACCCCAAGTACGAGCCCCACCTCTACACCACCGCGGCTTCGGCCGTGATTGTGAGCCGCACGCTGGTGCTCAAGCAACCCGTGGCGGCCGCCCTGATCCGCGTCGACGACCCCTACCTGGGCTTCACGGCCCTGCTCGAATTCTACCAGCAGTTTGCCCGCACCGGCAAGCGCGGCGTCGAGCAGCCCTCGTTCGTGGGCACGGGCACCGAAATCGGCGACGACGGCTACCGCGGGGCCTTTTCCTACGTGGGCGACAGCTGCCAGATCGGGCGCGGGGTGCTCATTTTTCCCCACGCCACCATCGGCGACCGGTGCCGCATCGGCGACGGCACCATCATCTACGCCGGGGCCAAAATCTACGCCGACACGGTTATCGGGGCGCGCTGCGTGGTGCACGCCGGCGCCGTGGTAGGCTCCGACGGCTTCGGCTTCGCGCCCCAGCCCGACGGCTCGTACCGGCCCATTCCGCAGATTGGCAACGTGGTGCTCGAAGACAACGTGAGCATCGGCGCCAACGCTACCATCGACTGCGCCACCATGGGCTCGACGGTGATTCGCGAGGGCGCCAAGATTGACAACCTGGTGCAGATTGCCCACAACGTGGAAATTGGCCGCCACACGGTGGTAGCCGCGCAGTCGGGCATTTCGGGCTCCACCAAAATCGGTGACTTCTGCGTGCTGGCCGGGCAAACGGGTTTGGCCGGGCACCTCACCCTGGCCAACCGCACCACCGTCACGGCCCAGTCGGGCGTGGGTAAGTCCATCAAGGAGGAAGGCGTGCTGCTGCAAGGGTCGCCCGCGTTCAACCTGCGCGACTCGCTGCGGGCCAATGCCGTATTTCGCCACCTGCCCGAGCTGGAGCGCCGCATCACCGAGCTGGAGCGCGCCCGCCCCAAGTCAGACGAGGCGGAAAAGTCATAGCTTTGCGGGCCGATTGTTGGCCGTTGTCAGTTGGGAGTTGTCAGTTGCCTGGGGCTTGCTTGCCCTTGATTCGCGCCCTGACCACTGACAACCAGCAACTGTCAGCTCCCAACTCAGAACATGTTCGACAAACAGCATACGATTAAAGCCCCGGTGACCGTGAGCGGCGTGGGGCTGCACACGGGCGTTCAGGCCACCATGACCTTCTGCCCGGCCCCCGTCAACCACGGCTACAAGTTTCAGCGCGTGGACCTGGACGGTCAGCCCACCGTCGACGCCGACGTAGACAACGTGGTGGACCTCTCCCGCGGCACCACCATCGAGCAGAACGGCGCCCGCGTGAACACCGTGGAGCACACGCTGGCCGCCCTGGTGGGCCTGCAGCTCGACAACGTCCTGATTCAGCTCGACGGCCCCGAGCCGCCCATCATGGACGGCTCGTCGCTGCCCTTCATCGAGGCGCTGCAGCAGGTAGGCCTGGAAGAGCAGAACGCGCTGCGCAACTACTTTGAGATTCCCGACTCGGTGCATTTCGTGGACCACGCCCGCGGCGTGGAAATTGCCGCCCTGCCGCTCAACGACTACCGCGTGACGGTGATGGTGGACTACAACTCCCCGGTGCTGGGCTCGCAGCACGCCTCGCTGAACAACATCACGCAGTTCACCGACGAAATTGCCGCCTCGCGCACCTTCTGCTTTCTGCACGAGCTGGAAATGCTCTACCGCTCCAACCTGATTCGCGGCGGCGACCTGTCGAACGCCATTGTGGTGGTCGACCGGGCCGTGAGCGAGGAGGAGCTGGGCGAGCTGGCCACCATGCTGGGCAAGCCCAAAGTGGCCGTCAAGAAGGAAGGCATCCTCAACAACGTGGACCTGCGCCACAAAAACGAGCCCGCCCGTCACAAACTGCTCGATTTGGTGGGCGACCTGGCCCTGGTGGGCCGCCCGCTGAAGGGCCAGATTCTGGCCGCCCGGCCGGGCCACGCCGCCAACGTAGCCTTTGCCAAGAAGATCAAGAAGAAAATGCTGGAGATGGACTCCTCGCCCGTGCCGCGCTACGACCCCGCGCAGCCCCCGGTGATGGACGTCAACCAGATTTCGCAGATTCTGCCGCACCGCTACCCCTTCCTGCTCATCGACAAGATCATTCACCTCGACCAGACCACGGTAACGGGCGTGAAGAACGTGACCATGAACGAGGAGTTCTTCACGGGACACTTTCCCGGCAACCCGGTAATGCCCGGCGTGCTGCAGATCGAGGCCATGGCTCAGACCGGCGGCATTCTGGTGCTCAACACCGTGCCCGACCCGGAAAACTACTGGACCTATTTCCTGGGCATCGAAAACTGCCGGTTCCGCCGCAAGGTTATTCCCGGCGACACCCTCATTTTCAAGTGCACCCTGTTGTCGCCCGTCAAGCGCGGCATTGCCAAGATGAAAGGCCAGGCCTTCGTGAACGGCAAAGTGGTGATGGAAGCCGAAATGTCGGCCAGCATCGTGCGCAAAGACGCGTAATCCAGTTATCAATGATCAATGAACAATTATCAAGGAACACAGAACGCAGCCATTACGGCCCAATCGTTGTTCGCTGGTAATTGATCATTGCTAATTGTTCATTGACTCAATGACTCAGCCCCTCGCCTATATCCACCCCGAGGCCAAGATTGCGCAGAACGTCGTGGTCGAGCCTTTCACCACCATCGCGCAGGACGTCGAAATCGGCGAAGGCACGTGGATCGGTCCGAACGTGACCATCATGTCGGGTGCCCGCATTGGTAAGAACGTGAAGATCTTCCCCGGCGCCGTCATTGCCGCCGTGCCGCAGGACCTCAAGTTCGCGGGCGAGAAAACCACCGTGCACATCGGCGACAACACCGTCATCCGCGAGTGCGTGACCATCAACCGCGGCACCGTGGACCGGCTCAAGACCAGCATCGGCAAAAACTGCCTGCTGATGGCCTACGTGCACGTGGCCCACGACTGCCACATCGGCGACAACTGCATTCTGGCCAACACGGTGCAACTGGCCGGCCACGTCGAAATCGGGGACTGGGCCATTCTGGGTGGGGCCTCGGCCGTGCACCAGTTCGTGCGCATCGGGCAGCACGCCATGATTTCGGGCGGCTCGCTGGTGCGCAAGGACGTGCCCCCGTTCGTGAAAGCCGGGCGCGAGCCGCTGGCCTACGCGGGCATCAACTCCATTGGTCTGCGCCGTCGCGGCTTCTCCGACGAGAAGATTCTGCAGGTGCAGCAGTGCTACCGCCTGTTGTTCCTCAACGGGCTCAACAACAACACCGCCCTCGACCAGATCGAGCTGGAGCTGCCGCCCTCGCCCGAGCGCGACGAGGTGGTGAACTTCGTGCGCAACTCCGGCCGCGGCGTCATCAAGGGCTACTCGCGCAACGGCAACGGTGCAGATTGAGGCCCTCGGCCTGGGCAAGCGCTTCGGCCGCGACTGGATTTTCCGGGACCTGACCTACGCCTTCGCGCCGGGCTCGGCCACGGCCTTGCTGGGACCCAACGGCGCGGGCAAGAGCACGCTGCTGCAGGTGCTGGCGGCCTACACGCTGCCCACCGCCGGCGAGCTGCGCTTTTCCCACGCCGGCCGCTCGGTGCGCCCCGACGAGGTGGCCCTGTACCTGGCGTTGTGCGCGCCCTACCTCGAGCTGATTGAGGAACTGACCTTGCAGGAACAACTGCAGTTTCACACCCGCTTCCGCCCGCTGCTGGCCGGCCGCACGCCCGTCCAGCTCCTCGACATCCTGCAGCTGGGCACGGCGCGCCACAAGCTCATTCGCGACTTTTCCTCCGGCATGAAGCAGCGCGTGAAGCTGGGGCTGGCCCTCTACACCGACGCCCCGCTGCTCTTCCTCGATGAGCCCACCACCAACCTCGACCGCGCCGGCGTGGCCTGGTACCACGAGCACGTGGCCGCCGCCACGCCCGGCCGCACGGTGCTGGTCAGCTCCAACGTGGAGGAAGAATATGCCTTCTGCGGCGCGCAGCTGCGGGTGACGGATTTTGCCCCGCGCCGCTGAGCCTGTCGGGCCGGTTGCGTAGCTTTGGGTAAAGCACTTCACCCCATGACTGCCCTCGAAAAACCGCGCTTCACGTCCCTGGAGACTTACCTGGCCGCCGAGGAAACCGCGCCCTACAAAAGCGAGTACCACGCCGGCGAGGTCGTTGCCATGGCCGGCGCCAGCGACGCCCACAACCTGATTATGGCCAATATCATCCGCTTGCTTGGCAACGCCGTGCTCGACCGCAACTGCACCGTACGTGCCAGCGACCAGCGCGTGCACCTGGCCGATTCAGAGCGCTACGTGTACCCCGATGCCACGGTGGTGTGCGGCCCGGCCGAGTTTCGGCCCGAGCCCCGGCCGGCCACGCTGCTCAACCCCACGGTAGTGGTAGAAGTGCAGTCGGAAAGCACGGCGGGCCGCGACCGGGGCGAAAAACTGCTGTTCTACCTGCGCATTCCGTCGCTGCGGCACTACGTGCTGGTTGACTCGCAACGCCAGCGCATTGAGGTGTATTCGCGCGCCGACGCCGCGGCCACGCAATGGACCTACCAGGTACTGGAAGCCGCTGAGGCAGTGGCCGAGCTGGCCGCCATTGGCGCCGGACTACGGCTGGCCGAGGTGTACCGCAACGTGGAGCTGGGACCACCGCCGCCGTCGACTTTGCCGTAACCCCGCTCCTGCTGTCTGCGTTTTCGGGCTTGTTTTGCCGTCCGACCTTTATTTTTGCCTTCGCTTAACCCCTTCAATTCTCCGCTCCCATGAGAAGCTACGACGACCTCGACGACGATCTGCTGGACGACGACGACGAACTAGACGAAGTGACGCCCGGCCGCGGTGCCGCCCGCGGCGGTCGTAAAGGTGCCTCCTCCGAAGACACCCTCGGCGCCAAGTACGCCGACTACCTGATGTGGCGCGACACGGGCTCCTCGCACGACGAAGCCCTGGATCTGGCCAACCTGACCGAAGACGAATTTGCCGCCGCCGAAGCCCAGGAAGACCCCGAGGGCAGCAACCGCTACGCCAGCCTCGACGACGATGACGACGACCTCGGCCTCGACGACGACGACAGCTACGAGTCGCAGCGCCGCAGCCGCCGCGGGGGCCGCGACGACGACGAATACTAGGGCTTAGGGCTTAGGGCTTAGGGCTTAGGGCTTAGGGCGCTACTGCCTTCGCGTACCCTCGGTTACACAAAAGGGCCTCCGGAATTCTCCGGAGGCCCTTTGTTTTTTCACGAAAACCAAGTCCTCTGACCTAATCCCTAACAACCTAAGACCTCTTCCCAAACACCTTCTTCAGCAGCTCGGTGGTGCGGGCCACGGGGTTTTCGCGGATGTTGGCTTCTTCCTGGGCAATGAGGGTGAACAGCCCGTCGACGGCCTTGCCGGTGGCGTACTCGTTCAGGTTGGGGTTTACCGGGGTCACCAGCGGAATGCGGTTGTAGCGCGTGACCAGGCCCGTGTAGTACTTGGTAGCGTTGGTTTGGTCCAGGGCCTGCTGCATGATGGGCTGGAAGGCCGTGGTGAGCTGGCTGCTGGTGGTGCGCTTCAGGTACTGGGTGGCCGCGTCCCGCTCACCCGACAGGATGTTCCACACGTCGGTGAAGGTCAGGCTCTTAATGGCCGACAGGAAGATGGGTTTGGCCTTGATGGCTGCCTGCTCGGCCCCGCGGTTCAACGCCAGCTCAAACTTGTCGACCTCCGCGCCCAGGCCGATGCTGCGCAGGGTGGTTGCCACGCGCTGCGCGTCGGGCGGGAAGGGAATGCGGATGAGGCGGTTGAGGTTGAAGCCATCCACCTGCGAGGCCTGGTCGGCGCCCTTGCTGATGCCCTGCACCAGGGCTTCCTTCAGGCCACGGGCCGCCTCGTCCTGCGACACGCTGGTTTTGGCGGTTTTGCTGGTCTTGGGCGTGGGCAGCTTGATGGTGGACGTGCCGCCCCCGATTTTGGGGAAGCGAATCAGCTGGGCCTGGGCCTGCGAGGCGCCCAGCAGGGCCGCCAGCAGCGCGAGAGTACGGAGAGAATGCATGGGGAGCAGCGTAACGAATTCGAACAGCGGCCGGTTGGCGCGGCCGCGGCTGGGCGTTGGCACAAACCGGACCAAACCGCCCCGCGTTCCGCCTTGCGCCGCGCAGACAGCCGCTTTTTGGCGCGGCCAGGCAGCCGGGGCGTAGAAAAGCCCGTCCCTGAACCAAAATTGGCAAAACCCGGCGGGCCCTCTGCCGGTCTTAGCGGCCCGGGCCCCAACTTGCGGCCCCACTTCCCTCCTTTCCTGCTCCTATGCTGCCTGCTTCCCCCCCCGACGTTGAAATCATGACCATTGGTGACGAGCTGCTCTACGGGCAGGTCATCGACACCAATTCGGCCTGGATGGGCCAGCAGCTGGGCCAGCTGGGCTTGCGCGTGCGCCAGATTACCAGCGTCTCCGACCGCGCCGACGAAATCGTGCAGGCCCTCGACCTGGCCCGCCAGCGCGCCCGGGTGGTGCTACTGACCGGCGGCCTGGGCCCCACCAAGGACGACCTCACCAAGCACGTGCTGGCCCGCTACTTCGGCACCGAGCTGGTGCTGCACGAGCCCAGCCTGCGCGACGTGGAGGCCATCTTCGCCCGCTTCAACCGCCCCATGCTGGAGGTGAACCGTCAGCAGGCCTTTCTGCCCGCGGCCTGCACGCCCCTGCGCAACCCCGTGGGCACCGCGCCCGGCATGTGGTTCGAGGACCAGGGTACCGTGTTCGTTTCCATGCCCGGGGTGCCCTTCGAGATGAAGCGCATCATGCAGGACACCGTGCTGCCGCGCCTGCAGGCCCACTTTCAGCTGCCCCCCATCGAGCACGCGGTGCTCATGACCGTGGGCCAGGGCGAGTCGTTTCTGGCCGAGCAGATTGCCGACTGGGAAGCCCAGCTGCCGCCCAACCTCAAGCTGGCCTACCTGCCCTCCCTGGGCGGCGTGCGCCTGCGCCTGAGCGCCCTGCCCGACGGCCAGCCCGACCTGCGCCCGCGCCTGGAGGCCCAGCTGCCCGAGCTGCGCCGCCTGCTGGGTTCCTACCTGTTTGCCGAGGGCGAGGTGCCCCTGGAAGCCGCCCTGGGCCAGCTGCTGCAGCAGCGCGGGCTGAGCATCGGCACGGCCGAGAGCTGCACCGGCGGCGCCATTGCCCAGCGCCTGACCAGCGTGGCCGGCAGCTCGGCCTACTTCCGCGGCAGCGTGGTGGCCTACCACAACGACGTGAAGGTGCAGCAGCTGGGCGTGCGCCCCGAAACCCTGGCCGAGCACGGGGCCGTGAGCGAGGCCACCGTGCGCCAGATGGCCGAGGGCCTGCGCCGCACCCTGGGCGTGGACGTGGCCGTGGCCACCAGCGGCGTGGCCGGCCCCGGCGGCGGCTCGCCCGACAAGCCCGTGGGCACCTTCTGGCTGGCCTACGCCGACCAGCACCAGACCGTGACCCGCCGCATCACCTTCGACCGCGGCCGCCAGCTCAACATCGAGTACGTGACCACCGTGGCCCTGAACCTGGTGCGCCAGCATCTGCCCGCCCTGGAAGAGCCGGCCGGCTGAGCCGGAGCCGCCGCGCCCCCGGCTGTCATCCAGCGGCTATTTAGCAAGTCTGAGAAAACAACCAGCACGTCATGCTGAGCGGAGTCGAAGCATCTCTCCCGCTTCGCCAGATAGCATGCAACGAAGCCGTAGAGATGCTTCGACTCCGCTCAGCATGACCAAACCCAACTTTCCAAACAGCTCCCTGAACGCCGTGCAGAGCCTTACGACGCGTGAGAACAGACGCCGCTCACGCGTCTGTCATCCTGAGCAAAGCGAAGGAACTTACCCCGTCGGTACCCCTCGGTCAACGGCGGTAAGGTCCTTGACTTCGTCGACCTTCGGTTCGGCTGCGCCTCAGGATGGCGTTCTGAACCGTATGGCTGGCTTCACCGCCCCTTAGTCGCGGCCGGTTCGCGAACCGTCGCGGCATCTCCGCGAACCTTCGTGACCAGCCCGCGAACGTTCGCGAAACCGCCGCGACGGTTCGCGGAGATGCCGCGAACCGTCACGGGCTGGTCACGAATCGTCGCGGCGGTTTCGCGAATCACCTTGAACCGGCCGCGAACCGTGGCCTAGCGTTGGCAACGGGCAAAGGGGTGTTGGTCCTGCCAATCGGTTGACTGGTCCTTGCCAGCCGAAACGAGCTTGGGAATGCGGGGAAAGCGGGGCAGTATTGGTCCTCGTTTCACGCTTGTCTACCCCCTGTCTTTATGCCCGATTACATTCCCTCTGCCCTGCCGGAATTGGCCGCCTGGGTGCAGCTGCAGCAGCGCAAGCGCGCCGATTACGCCACCGCCTTTGCCTGGACGCCCACCGAAATCACCCGGCGCCAGGGCCGCGAAACTGCCGTGCTCGAGGCCATTGCCCAGGCCCGCGATGCGCAGAATGCCGCCTCGGCCGCTGTGGCCGCCCGCGACCAGCTGATTCAGGACTACGAAACCGACGTGCGCCAGAGCATCGGCCGCGACAAGGCCCATCCGGCCTACACCGAGGCCATCGGGCGCGACTGCGGCTGGCTGGCCCCGCAAACGGCCGTGCGCGGGCTCAACCTCAAGCCCACGCTCAGCGTGCGCCCCACCGCCGAGGGCCTGCGCCTCGACTGGAGCAAGCTGGGCCAGGACGGCGTGCAGGTGTTTCGCCGCCCCGCCGGCACGGCCGCCTGGGGCCGCCCCCTGGCCTTCGACTCCCGCTCGCCCTACATCGACACCGAAACCGGCCTGAGCGGCCCCTACGAGTACTACGTGCAGCTGATGAAGGACGACCGCCCCGTGGGCGACGCCTCCGACATCGTGCGGGCGCTGCACGGGTAAAATCCTGGTTTATTTGCGCCGCCGCGTCCTGGGGTAGCCGGGGCGCGGCGGTTTTTCCAGCCCTCATGAACGGCAACGACCTACTTCACGCCCACATCATGCCCCTGCTTCAACTTGTAGCAGCTACTTCACTATGGGCGGACCGATCGACTGTTGATATGCTCCGCCAAGAGGCAGGCAACGGCACTGCTCGTTGGTTTCTCAATGTGCGTCGGACGCGCGTAAAGAGTGAGGTTGGCCTTTTTGTCGACGGTGTCTATCTGGATGATAATTCAAAAGCCAATTGGGCCATCAAAACCGCAATAGGCTACCCGGGCAAGTTTAAAAAATTTCACGCTTGCCATATTTATGACGCACACAACGAAGCCTACGACCCGCTCTACTTCTGCTCAATCCCTAATCTAGTACTGATTCCAAGTGCGATTCACAGCTTAGCAGACCACTCCTCTGAATGCAAACAGCTGCTGAAATACAGGGCGTATTGGCTATATGGCTTTTACAAAGGCACGATTCCTATTAAGCCTTCCTATTATGATGATCTTAAATGGCATCCATACATAGGCAACGTTGAACGGGCGGCCAAATCCATTGAAAAGCGGTGTAGCACATTACAACCGAAACTTCTGCTTACCTAGACTTCCCCACGCCCTCCCCGTTTCCCGCGGTGGGGGCGTTTGCGTTTCCTGTTACCTTTGAGCCGCAATTCCCCTAAACAACCCCCAAATTCCCCAATACACGCATGGCACGAGTGGAAATGGTGATGCCCAAGATGGGCGAAAGTATCATGGAAGGCACCGTTCTGAAATGGCTCAAGCAGGTCGGCGACGCCATTGACCAGGACGAATCGGTGCTGGAAGTGGCCACCGACAAAGTGGACACGGAGGTACCCGCCATTCACGCCGGCGTGCTGCAGCAGATTCTGGTGGAAGAAGGCCAGGTGGTAGCCGTGGGCGCCCCCATTGCCATCATCGAAACCGACGCCGCTGCCGCTTCCTCCAACGGCCAGGCCGCCCAGCCCGCCGCTGCTCCCGTGGCCGCCGAGGCCCAGGCTGCCGAAGCCGTGCCGTTTGTGCCCAACGCCGCTGCAGCCAGCGCCGCCGCCGGGGGCAGCCAGCTGGGCGAGGCCCAGCCCGGCCGCTTCTACTCGCCGCTGGTGCTGAACATTGCCCGCGAGGAAGGCATTTCGATGGCCGACCTGGAGCGCCTGCCCGGCACCGGCCAGCAGGGCCGCGTGACCAAGAAAGACATCCTCGACTTCGTAGCCAACCGCAGCCAGCAGCCGGCCCCGCAGGCGGCCGCCCCGGCCCAGGCCGCCGCTCCGGCTGCTCCCGCTCCGCAGGCTGCCGCAGCCCCGGCCCCAGCCGCCACGCAGGCGGCCCCCGCCGCCTCCAAGCCCGCCCCCTCGGTTTCGGGCAACCAGGAGCTGGTGGAGATGGACCGCATGCGCAAGATGATTGCCCAGCGCATGGTGGACTCCAAGCGCATTTCGCCGCACGTGACCTCCTTCGTGGAAGCCGACGTGACCGAAATCGTGAACTGGCGCAACAAGCACAAGGACGCCTACAAGAAGCGCGAGGGCGAAAACCTGACCTTCACGCCCATCTTCGTGCAGGCCATTGCCCGCGCCATCCAGGACTTCCCCAACATCAACGTGTCGGTAGACGGGGACTACATCATCAAGAAGCGCGACATCAACGTGGGCGTGGCCGTGGCCCTGCCCTCGGGCAACCTCATCGTGCCCGTGATTCAGAACGCCGACCAGCTGAACCTGAACGGCCTGACCAAGCGCGTGAACGATCTGGCTGCCCGCGCCCGGGCCAACAAGCTCAAGCCCGAAGACCTGGAAGGCGGCACCTACACCCTCTCCAACGTGGGCTCGTTCGGCAACGTGATGGGCACCCCCATCATCATGCAGCCGCAGGTGGCCATCATGGCCGTGGGCGCCATCAAGAAAAAGCCGGCCGTCATCGAAACCCCGCAGGGTGACTTGATCGGCGTGCGTCACTTCATGTTCCTCTCGCACAGCTACGACCACCGCGTGGTCGACGGCTCGCTGGGCGGCATGTTCGTGCGCCGCGTGGCCGACTACCTGGAGCAGTTCGACCCGAACACGGCCATCTAACCGGGCGTCCGCAACCTTGAACAAGCCCGTCACTTCGACGGGCTTTTCTTTTTGACTTCCTACGCTTTATGAAAAACATCGTAACGCTGCTGGCGCTGCTGCTAGCCCTGGGCACCATCGGCTACCTGTACCTGCAGCTCTCGGCCACCCAGAAGCAGCTGACCCTGGCCCAGCGCCGCTACACCGACTGCGAGCAGGTGACTTTCCAGCTCCAGAACCAGCTCACCCAGCAAACCCGTCAGCGGGCCGCCGAGGCCACCGCGCGGGACGCGCGGCGCCGGTAAGAACACGTTACCTCTCCAACGCACAAGCGGCTGCCTCCTTTCGGAAGCAGCCGCTTGTGCGTTGGGGGGCGGACTGGATTAGAGCGCCGCCAGGCTTTGCTCCAGGGCCGTGATTTTGGCTTCGGCGTCGGCCAGCTTCTGCCGCTCGCGCTCCACCAGGTCGGGCTTGGCGTTCTGCACGAACTTCTCGTTGGCCAGCTTTTTCAGCACCGACTCGCGGAAGCCCTGGGCGTACTCCAGCTCCTTGCCCAGGCGCTCCTTCTCGGCCCCCAGGTCGATCTGGCCTTCCAGCGGCACGAAGAACTCCACCCCGCCCGATACGAAGCCTACCGAAGCGGCGGGCGCAGCGTCTACGCCGTTGATTTCGGTGAGGGCCGAGAGCTTGCGGATGATGGCGTCGTACTCGCGCAGCAGGGCCAAGTCGTCGGTCTTGGCGGCCAGCGTCAGGGGCTTGTTGGGACCCAGGCCCTTCTGGTTGCGGATGTTGCGCACCCCGGCCACGATGTCGAGGGCCTTGTCCATGTTGGCGAGGATGTCGGCGCTGCCGGCTACGGGCTGCTGCTTGGGCCAGGGCGCCACGCAGAGGTAGTCCTTGGGGCCGCGCTCGGCCAGCAGGTGCCAGATTTCCTCGCTGATGAAGGGCATGAACGGGTGCAGCAGCTTGAGCAGTTGCTCGAAGAAGCCGGTGGTGCGCCGCAGCGTCTCCGGGTCTACGGGCTGCTGGTAGGCGGGCTTCACCATTTCCAGGTACACCGAGCAGAAGTCGTCCCACACCAGCTTGTAGACCGTCATCAGCGCATCCGACATGCGGAACTTGTCGAAGTGGTCTTCCAGCTGCGTCAGCGCGTCCTGCAGGCGGGCCTGGAACCACTCGGTGGCCTTCTCGTTGGGGAAGGGCAGCTCGGCGTTTACTTCCCAGCCCTGGGTAAGGCGGAAGGCGTTCCAGATCTTGTTGGTGAAGTTGCGGCCCTGCTCCACCAGCTTGATGTCGAAGAGCAGGTCGTTGCCGGCCGGCGACGAGAACAGCATGCCGGTGCGCACACCGTCGGCGCCGTACTGGGCAATGAGGTCGAGCGGGTCGGGCGAGTTGCCCAGCTGCTTGCTCATCTTGCGGCCCTGGTCGTCGCGCACGATGCCGGTCAGGTACACGTTGCGGAAGGGCACCTCGTGGCGGTATTCCAGCCCGGCCATGATCATGCGCGCCACCCAGAAAAACAGGATTTCGGGAGCCGTTACCAGGTCGTCGGTCGGGTAGTAATAGTTGACGTCGGGGTTGTCGGGGTCTTTGAAGCCGTCGAACACCGAGATGGGCCACAGCCACGACGAGAACCAGGTATCGAGCACGTCCTCATCCTGGCGCAAGTCGCTAATCTGCAGTTCACTATTGCCGGTCTGCTCACGCGCTTGTTCAAGAGCTTCTTCGGCGGTAAGCGCTACCACGAACGAGCCATCCGGCAGGTAGAACGCGGGAATGCGCTGGCCCCACCACAGCTGCCGCGAGATGCACCAGTCGCGGATGTTTTCCATCCACGAGCGGTACATGTTCTTGAACTTGGGCGGGTGCAGCTTCACGCGGTCGTCTTCCACCACGGCCAGGGCCGGACCGGCCATTTCCGACATCTTCAGGAACCACTGCATGCTCAGGCGAGGCTCGATGACGGCCCCGGTGCGCTCGGAAGTCTGCAGGATGCTCTGGTAGTCGTCGACCTTCTGGAGCAGGCCGGCGGCGTCGAGGTCCTTGGTGATTTGCTTGCGCGCGGCAAAGCGGTCCTGCCCCACGTAGAGCACCGCCTTCTCGTTGAGCGTGCCGTTGTCGTTCAGGATGTCGATGACGGGCAGGTTGTGCTTCTGTCCCAGCTCGTAGTCGTTCAAATCGTGCGCCGGGGTCACCTTCAGCGCGCCCGTGCCGAAGTCCATGGTCACGTACTCGTCGAGGATAACCGGGATGGCACGGCCGAGCAGCGGAATCTGCACCTGCTGGCCGTGCAGGTGGCGGTACCGTTCGTCGTGGGGGTTCACGCACACGGCCACGTCGGCCATGATGGTTTCGGGGCGCGAAGTGGCCACGGTGAGGAATTCGCCCTCGCTGCCCACCACGGGGTAGCGCAGGTAAAACATCTTCAGCTGGCTTTCCTTGGGCACTACCTCTTCGTCGCTGATGGCGGTGAGGCCCTGCGGGTCCCAGTTTACCATGCGAATGCCGCGGTAAATCAGGCCCTTCTTGTAAAGGTCCACGAACACGCGCAGCACAGCCTCGGTCAGCTCGGGCTCCATGGTGAAGCGGGTGCGCGACCAGTCGCAGGAGGCCCCGAGTTTCTTGAGCTGCTCGAGGATGATGCCGCCGTACTTTTCCTTCCATTCCCAGGCGTACTTGAGGAATTCCTCGCGGGTAAGGTCGGTCTTGGCAATGCCGCGCTCCTTGAGCATCTGCACCACCTTGGCTTCGGTAGCAATGGAGGCGTGGTCGGTGCCGGGCACCCAGCAGGCTTCCTTGCCCAGCATACGGGCGCGGCGCACCAGCACGTCCTGAATGGTGTTGTTGAGCATATGGCCCATGTGCAGTACGCCCGTCACGTTGGGCGGCGGAATCACCACCGAGTAGGCGGGCTTGCGCGGGTTGGGCTTCGACTGGAAAAAGCCTTGCTCCTGCCAGCGTTGGTACCACTTTTCTTCGACCTCGGCGGGCTGGTAGGTTTTGGCAATAGGCTCCATAGGGCGGCGCTAATCAGATGTAGAAGCGGCAAAAGTATCACGGATTCGACGGATTTTTCCGATTTCGTAGCGGCCCCTCGCGGGATACCCGCGCAACGGTCGTGCCGACGGCCGCCCCGGAAACGCCGAAGCCCGGCCACTGGGCCGGGCTTCGCGGGAAGTGCCTTGACGGCTACCGCCGTGGCTAGGCCACGTGCAGCCAGTCTTTCTTCTTCAGCAGTTGCTCCTGGGTTTCGCGGTAGTCGGGGTCGTCCACGCAGCAGTCCACCGGGCACACGGCCGCGCACTGGGGCTCTTCGTGGAAGCCCACGCACTCGGTGCACTTGTCCGACACGATGTAGTAGTACTCGTCCGACACCGGCGTCTGCGGGCTGGTCGCGTCCACCTGCTTGCCGCCGTCGACGTCCACCGTGCCTTTGAGGGTGGTGCCGTCGGCCCAGCGCCAGTTGGCGCCGCCTTCGTAGATAGCGTTGTTGGGGCATTCCGGTTCGCAGGCACCGCAGTTGATGCACTCGTCGGTTATCATGATGGCCATAGCCGTGGGTCGTCAGGTAAGGTGAAGGGAAGGATGCCGTTGATACGCAGCCCGCGGCGGGCTGGATGCGCGTTTTCGCCCCCGGGCCGCGGCCAGGGCTGCGGGCATACCGCGGCAAAAGTAGCACGGGCAGCGGTTTCTTGCGAACTTTCGGCCCCGCTCACGCCTTATTTCCCGCATGATTCACTCCGAACGCCTTGCCGCCTTCGCCCGCCTGGGCGCCCGCCTGCGCACCCTCACCGACGATGAGCTGCAAAGCCTCACGGCCCGCGCCCGCAACCACAACCCCTGGTTCGACCTCGACAACGTGCGCGCGGCCCTGGCGGGGGTGGCTTACCTGCTCGACGCATCTGCCCTCACGGCCTGGGCCGGGCGCTACCCCAGTGAGCCGGTGCAGCCGCGCCGCGTGGGCGTGGTCATGGCCGGCAACATTCCCCTGGTGGGCTTCCACGATTTGCTGTGCGTGCTGCTGAGCGGCCACACGCTGCTGGCCAAGCTCTCGGCCGACGACAACATTCTGCTGCGCTGGGTGGCCAACGAGCTGCTGGCCATTGAGCCGCGCTTCGGCCCTAGCCTGCAGTTCGTGGAGCTGCTGCGCGAGGCCGACGCCTTCATTGCCACCGGCTCCGACAACACGGCCCGCTACTTCGAGTACTACTTCGGCAAGAAGCCCCACCTGATCCGGCGCAACCGCTCCAGCCTGGGCGTGCTGGCCGGCCTGGAGCCGCGCGAGGAGCTGGCCGCCTTCGGGGCCGACATCTTCCGCTACTACGGCCTGGGCTGCCGCAACGTGTCGAAGCTGCTGGTGCCGGCGGGCTACGACTTCACGCCCCTGCTCGACTCGCTGCAGCCCTGGGCCCACGTGCGCGACCATCACCGCTACAACAACAACTACGACTACCAGAAAAGCCTGCTGCTGGTCAACGGCGTGCCCCACCTCGACACGGGCTACCTGCTGCTGACCGAGAGCATGCAGCTGGTCTCGCCCATTTCGGTGCTGCACTACAGCGAGTATCAGGACGAGGCCGACCTGCGGCAGCAGCTGGCCGACCTGGCCCCGCGTACCCAGGCGGTGGTGTCGGTGGGGGGCTGGCTGCCGGGCAGCGTGCCCGCCGGCCGCGCCCAGCAGCCCGGCGTGGCCGAGTACGCCGACGGAGTGGATACCATGGCCTTTTTGACTGGGTTAGCGTAAATTAAGCTTGCCGCGTCCGAGCCCCAGGCAGCCAGCGCATCCGGCTGCTTCCCCCGGCGACTTGTTGGCCCGGTAGAGTGTTTGCGTTCTGCCCCTCACCGACTTTCTACGCCCATGCTAGTTGCTACCGACCCCTGCGAAACCATCGGGAAAGAGCTGATTCCCGGTCTGCACTTCGCCCCCGACGACGTGCTGCCCACCGAGGCCGCCCGCAAGCTGCGCCGCTTCGACGCCGAGCGGGCCGGCGCCCTGGGCAACAACTACCACGGCAAGCTCGACATCTACTTCCGCACCGCCGACGGCCGCACCAAGCGGGTGCAAACCACCGTGTGGGCCGTCCACGAGGAGTTCATTACCCTCAAGGCCGGCATCACCCTGCCCCTGCGCGCCGTGCTTGGCTTCGACTTCTACTAAGCCGGTCCACCCGCGTGCGTCCCGTTGCGTTCCGCCAAACGCCCTATTGTTTCCGGTAGCATGTTAGGTCGTTTTACCTGAAACGACAGGTCGTTTTCGGCCGGGCATTAGCCTACGTCGCCGAACCCACCTGGGGGACGGTAAGCCGCAGCGGGACCAGTTGCCCGGGGCCAGGCACCCCTCATGCCCGTCAGGCCGGTGCCGACCCCGGTTTTCAGTTATCTTTTCGGCGGCTGGCCGCCAAACAGAAACGGCCGGCCGCGGGTCGTACCAGCTATTGCGCAGCCATGAACATCATTTCCACCCTCTGGGGCATCGTCGTGCTCCTACTCACCATCCTGGCTTTGTTTCCCTTCCTGGGCTGGGCCAACTGGTTTATTCTGGTGCTGGCCGTCATCGGCCTGATCATCGGGGCGTTTGGCAAGCACAAAACCGGTATGCTGCTCAACGGCCTGGCCATCGTCATTGCCTGCCTGCGTTTGTCCATCGGCGGGGGCATCATCTAAATCACGGATTTCGGCGGATTTTTGGCTACGCCGACCTTCGGCTCGGATTCCGCGGATTTCGTGGACGATTGTCCGGTGTGGTGCCACGGATTTGAGTCGTGGCACCACACCGGACAATCGTCCACGAAATCCGTGCAATCCGAAAAATCCGCCGGAATCCGTGATTAGAGGCGCGAGAGGGTTTTCTCGATCAGGTCGTTGACCACCTGGTCGGGGCGCTCGGCAAACTCCCCGGTGGCGCGGTTGGCCACGATGGCGTTCAGCGACACCACTTCGTGACCCAGCATGCGGCCCAGGGCGTAGTAGCCGGCGGTTTCCATCTCGAAGTTGGTCAGGCGGAAAGTGCCCTCGGCGTTGGTGTACTGCACGCTGCGCAGGCGCTCCAGCAAGTCGGGGTAACGTAGGGCCAGGCGCAAAGAGCGGCCCTGCGGGCCGTAGAAGCCGGGGCAGGTCACGGTGTTGCCCGAAATCATGCCCGCGCCCAGCTGCTCGCGCAGCAGATCGGAGCCTAGCACGCAGTACGGGCGGTAGTCGAGGCCCACGGCCTGCTGCACGGCGGTGGCAAACTCCACCTCGGCGCCGGTTTCCACCAGGGGGTAGAACTGCATCAGCGACTCCAGCCCGATGGCGTGCTCCGACACCAGGTGCGAGCCCACCGGAATGTCGGGCTGCATGGTGCCGCTGGTGCCGATGCGGATGATGCGCAGCCGAATGTGCTCCTCCATGGGCAGCGGCTGGCGCGTCACGAAGTCGATGTTGACCAGCGCGTCCAGCTCGTTGAGCACGATGTCGAGGTTGTCGGTGCCGATGCCGGTGGACACGACCGTGAGGCGCTTGCCGCGGTAGTAGCCCACGTGCGTCACGAATTCGCGCTTGCTGACTTCGGTTTCGATGGAGTCGAAGTGCCGGCTCACCTGCGCCACACGGTCGGGGTCGCCCACGGTAATGATGGTATCGGAAATGTGGTCGGGCAGCAGGTTCAGGTGATAGATCGAACCGTCGGCGTTCAGAATCAGCTCGGAGTCGGCAATGGCCATGGGAAAGGGGAAGTTTTACCAGTTCTCGAAACGCGTGTTACGCAGTTCCAGTCCTAGGTAGTTGATACGGTCTTGAAGGTCCCGTTTTTGAAGTAAAAACGCCTTCAATTCTACGGCGCCGGCGGCTCTTTTGTCTAATAGTGCGTCTAGCTGCTGCTTGACGCGGGCACGGTCGAGTGCTAGCTGGTAGAGCCGCCAAGTGTTCGTTTTACGAAACTCTACAAAATTGAATGAATCGGACTGTTCTCCGCTGACTTGCTCAAATGAGGTACCGGCCCGGTTCGGCCAAGAGACTTGTTGACCGAACTCAAATGACGGTGCTTTCCGGATGAATTGAGAATAGCCAGTGGCCATAAATTCCAGATAGCCGTTGTGAAATAAAATAGTCCACTCACCAGGCTGCCCCTGCTCAATGCCATCAATTTCGAGAGCCTCTGCTTTTGATGGATCAGCCCCGAGAAAATTGAAATCAACTTCTAAGTTCTGAACGCCGCGAAAGACAAGAGTTGCCGGAGCTACCCAGAACGTGAAGTTGGTACCTTCTACTTCGGGTTGATTCCACTGAAAAATGTAGTCGATATCCAGCAGCAACTCCTGGTCCACCAGACGCCAGGCATAGACAGACGCGTCGTGCCAGCCCATAACAGCGAAATCGGACTCCGTCCAAAGCCACTTCTCCAGCTGATAAGCTTCCAATGCGTCCATAGGCCTGCAAACGTCGGATAGAAAACGAAAAAGCCCGGCTGGAGCCGGGCTTTAAGGACTCACTCTGGAAATAAGCGACGCGCTACTTACCCGGTGCCCGGTACGAGTACAGACCTTGTTCGGGGTTGTAGTGGTTGCTTTGCTTGGGGTAGGCGCCGGTGCCGTCGTAGGGGCGTTTGTCGGGGTGCTGCTGGCAGGCCTCGGAGCAGGCACCCTGGCGCTGTTCGGCGCAGGCCTCGCACATCACCACGTGGGCGTTGCAGTGCGGGTTGGCGCAGTTCACCATCCGCTCGTCGGGTCGCCCGCAGCTGATGCAGGCGGCAATGACTGAGGGATTCACCGAGTTCACGTCCACGGCCACGCGCCCGTCGAACACGTAGCACTTGCCCTCGAAGTCTTCGCCGCCGGCTTCCAGGCCGTACTTGATGATGCCGCCGTGCAGCTGGTACACGTTCTCGAAGCCCTGCTCGAGCAGGAAGGCCGAGGCCTTCTCGCACTTGATGCCGCCGGTGCAGTAGGTGAGAATCTTCTTGTCCTGAAACTGGCGCAGGCGCTCCACGCGGTCGGGAAACTCGCGGAAGTTCTCGATGTCGAGCGTGACGGCGTTCTTGAAGCGGCCCAGGTTGTACTCGTAGTCGGAGCGCACGTCCACCACCACCACGTCGTCGCGGTCTTTGAGGGCGCGGAATTCCTCGGGCGAGAGGTGGGTGCCGGTGCGCTCGTAGGGCTTGATGGCGGGCAGGCCTACGTGCACGATTTCGGGCTTCACGCGCACGTGCAGCTTCTGAAAAGTGTGCGCCGGCGCCTCCTCCACCTTGAATTCCAGCGCCGCGAAGCGCGGGTCGGCTTTTACCGTTTGCATGTAGGCCTCGCAGTTGGCCACGGTACCCGACACGGTGCCGTTCAGGCCCTCACCCGCCACAATGATGCGCCCGCGCAAGTCCAGGCGCAGGCACAGGCGGTGGTGCTCGTCGCGAAACGCGTCGGCGTCCTCGATGGGCGTGTAGCAGTAGTACAGTAAAACGCGGTAATCCATGGGCTTCAATGAGCAATTGTCAATGAGCAATGAACAGATCAAACGGCCAGTGGGCGGCTAATTGTTCATTGCTCATTGTTCATTGGTAATTACACCTTGGTGGCCGGGTTGCCGAACACGGTCTGGCCGGCGGGCACGTCGGCCACCACCACCGAGCCGGCCCCGACGCGGGCCTTAGCGCCGATTTTGACGCCGCTCACCACCACGGCGCCCGAGCCGATGAAGGCCAGCTCGCCCACCGTCACCTCGCTGTTGACCACGGCCCCGGCGCCCACGTTGACGAAGTCGCCCAACTCGGCCCGGGTGTCGATGACGGCGCGGGCGCCCACGATGCAGCCGTTGCCCAGCTTGGCACCGGCCGCCACGATGGCGCCGGCCGAAATCAGGTTGCCGTGGCCCAGCCAGGCGTGCTCGGCCACGCTGGCCGCCTTATGCACCGCATTCACGGGCACCTGCTGGTACTGCTCGCGCAGCATGTTGGTCAGGCTGCGGCGGCTGGCCGTGTCGTCGGCAGCCACAAACACCTCGCACTTCTTGCCGAGCAGGTTCAGGTACTGCTCGTCGTCGGTGGCACCCATCACGGGTACGTTGTAGAGCTCGGTATCCTTGAGCTTGGCGTCGTCGTCGAGCAGGCAGTACACCACCACGTCGTTGCTGGTGAAGGCGTCGAGCGCCGCCGAACCGAGGGCTTGGGCGCCCAGAATGATGACCGGATTTTCCATGCAGAATAACAAAGCAGAAGCGCGGGTCAGCCGACCCGCCGCAAGCCGCAAAGATACGCCCTGGCGCGGCGCGGCCCAACCCGCCCCGGTCTTAGCGGATGCCGAACAGGCGCAGGCGCCGCAGCCAGTCGGCTGCGGTGGGCTGGCTCAGCAGCAGGTACACCAGCAGCGGCAGCCAAGGCGCCCGGTAGCGGCTCAGGGTGCCCAGGTTGGGCGTGCTCAGCCCCAGCAGCGCCGCCAGCACCAGGCAATACGTCAGCAGCATGAGCCCCACGGCAAAGGGCAGCGGCGCGGCCCGCCCGCGGGCCAGGTCGTAGCCCGCCACGCCGGCCAGCAGCAGCAACACCAGGTTTTCGAAGGCGGCAATGCCGTAGAACACCGAGTCGCCCTCCCACACGAAGGGCCGGAACAGGGCGCTGCCCACGGCCTTGGGCACGTGCGCGGCAATGCTGCCGGCCGTGGGCGCCAGCGCGGGCAGGGCAATGTGCGGCCGCCCTTCCGACTTGCGGCGCAGCGTGGCGTAGGTGCGCGTGAGCTGGCTGGCGAACTTATTGAAACGGAACACCGGGCTGACCTCACTGGCCGCCCACACCCCGCCCACCAGCACCGCCCCAAACAGCAGCGCCTGCAGCCAGCGCGCCCGCACCAGCCCCAGGTGCTGGGCCCCGCGCACCACCACCAGCCCCGCCAGCCCCGCCAGCAAGACTCCGCCGAAGAAAAAGCGCATCTTAAACTGCAGCACGGCCAGCCCCAGGGCCAGCAGCAGCAGCAGCGTGCGTCGCCGCGAAGCGGGGCCATAGAGCAGGCGCAGCGCCACGGCTAGCAGCCCGGCCCCGCTGCCCAGCAGCAGGCTTTCCTTGGTCAGCCCCGTCGACCAGTACAGCGCCGAGGGCCAGAGCAGCAGCCCCACGATGGCCGCGCCGCGGGTACCCGGGAACAGGCGCCCCAGCACCCGCACCAGGTACCAGCAGCCCACGAAGCTGGCCAGGGAAAGGTAGAGCGCATTTACCAGCAGGGACCCGCCCGAAAACAGGTTCAGCCCCGACAGCAGTTTGATAAGAAAAAACGTGTTGGAGAAGCCGTGGTACACCAGCTTCTTGCCGGCGAAGTAAAACGCGTCGTGGCCCAGAGTGTGCAGCCAGGCATCGGGGGCCGCCCACAGCTGCTGGGTGAGCCGGCGCGACCAAAGCTGGAAAAACCAGGCGTCGGCGCTGGGGGCCGACGCTGACACGCAGCCGGCCAGCAGCCGCAGGGCCAGCGTGGGCAGCACGAAGTGGCCCAGGTCGGGCCAGCGGCGCTGGGCCCGTAGCCAGTACCACAGCCCCCACAACAGCAGGCCGTTGCCCAGAACGATGAGCAGCACTTTCACCGGGCTGCCGGGCTGAGGGGTGGCTGCAGAATGCGGCTGCCGATGGCGCAGTGCAGGCAGCGGCGCGGCTGGCAGTAACCCTGCCGCAGTGCCAATAGGCCCTGCGAGTCGGCAGCCGAGCGGTGCACAAACTGCAGGGCTTCGTAGGGAGCCAGCACACTGCTTTGTTCGCGGGGCAGCTGGGTGAGCAGTTCCACGGCGGCTTCCACCCCGGCCTGGTCGCCCACCGACTGGGCGTAGGCCACGCGCAGGGGCACTACCACGTTGCTGATGAGCAGGTGCGCGCTGCTGCGGCCCAAGCCCGGCACGGCGCCCGCCGCGGCCACACCGGGGCGGTAGTGCCGGCGCCAGTATTCGCCCACCGGGGCCAGCAGCAATTTCTCAAGCGTGGCTACATCGGGGGCATCGAGCAGGGGCTGAAAAAGTCGCGGCAGCCGGTGCAGCAGCGCCGCCAGCTGGGCCAGACGCACGGGGGGAAAGTTGGCGGGGCGCAGGCGCAGGAAGTTCCAGCTGTGGGCGGGCAGCGCCGTGGCCGCCAGCGCGTATTTGTGGGCCAGAAAGTCGTATTCGCGCCGCAACCCGGCGCAGTACTCATCGGGGGCATCGGCGGGCAGCAGCCCCGCCTGGCCCAGCAGCAGGGCCTCGGTCTGGCGCTGGTCGTGGCGGTGGCGGCGCAGTACGCTCAGCGGCAGAGCGCGGGCCAGGCGGGCAAGTGGCTCGGTGTTTTTCTTGAAGCCGAAGCCCGCGGCCAGCAGCTGCCAGGCGGTGGTTTCCCAGTCGGCGCCGGTTTGCTCGTGCAGCAGCTGCACCCCGGCAGCCTTTTCCGCCACGCGCTCCAGCAGCACCCGCTCCACCATCATCAGCCGCGTGAGCACCGGCACCGTGGGCAAGGCCGCGGCGCAGGGCAACAGGTCGGGCGCGGGGCCACGCATCAGCTGGTCGTAGGCAGTCAGCAGCGTGGGCGCCAGCCGGGCCCCCAGTGCCAGCACGGGCACCTCGCTCCCATCCAGGCGGTGCACCGGCGCATCGGCCGCGTACACCACGTGCAGCACCACCTGATCGTACCGGGCGTCGGTGTGGTGGCCGTGGCGCTGCCAGTCGGAGGCGCGCAGGTGAATTTCCACCGCGCCGTTCCACTCCACCTCGCCCAGCTGCAGCCGCGCGCTCAGAAAATCCGGCCCTGCGTCGGCGTTGCGGTAGCCGGGGCGCAGCACCACCAGGGCCTCGCCCTGCCCGGTGCGCAGGTCGGCCTTGTCGAAATACTGGTGCTGCCAGACGTAGTGGAGGAAATCTTCCTGCATAATGGCTAACGATACGGGGTGCGGGCAAAGTAACAAGTTCTGCGGATGCGGCCACTACGCACTGCTCCACCCGGCGCCCGGCGTCGGTTCCCGCAGAAGCCGCGGAAGATTGCGCGGAGGCCGCAGAGGTCGTCCTGCTAAACATCACGGCCCGCTCCTGCCAAAGCAGAAGCGGGCCGCAAGGTGTATTCGGAACGCAGGCTTAGCGCAGATCAATCACCTTCACGCCCTTGTAGCGGGCTTTGTCGAAGTTGAAGGTGCTGGCGTCGGTGGGCACGTTGGGCTCGAACTTCTTGATGGCGAAGGTGTAGCGGTTGCCGTTCTTCTTGAACATCTTCCAGCTTTTCACCGACTTGTCCTTCTTGCTCACGTTCAACCGCACCTTGTAGATCTGGTTGTTGTGGTCTTCGGGTGACAGCTCAATCACGTCGCAGGGCACGCCGCCTTCCACCGACTCGCCGGCGTAGGCGTACTTGTAGCCCTTCTTGTAGAGCGTGTAAATCTGCGAGGGCGAAATTTCCTGGTCATCGGGGTCGTAGTCGGAGATATTCACCTCGTTTTCCGACTTCATGTAGGTCCACATCGTCTGGCCGTTGTTGATGACCTCCTGCCCGTTGAGCTTGAGGCGGAACTTGGGCCCGCTCACGATGATGTCGCCGCTGATGTTTTCCTTGACCTTGGCCGTCTGGTTTTCCAGGGTCTGGGTGAACGAGGCCTTAAACGCCTTCATGGCCTGATACTTGGCGCTCATCTGGTCCAGAATCTTGGTGGCCTTGGGGTCCTGCTGCGCCGAGGCCGTGAAGGAAACGGACACGGTGAGGGCCAGCAGGGCGAGTATTTTTTTCATGAGGAAAGAGTTGTCAGAGCTTAGATACGGGAGCGGAGAACTTAGTTTACCAGGAAGCCTGAACCGAGCCAAAAAAAGGCTAAGCTCAGCGTTCTGCCCGCTAAATTCGCCTACTTGGGCAGGCTATTCAACAACTGTTCCAAAGCGTATTCGTCGGGAATTAAAACTTCGCGGGCCTTGCTGCCTTCAAACGGTCCTACTACCCCGGCGTGTTCCAACTGGTCGATTAATCGGCCGGCGCGGTTGTAGCCCAATTTGAGGCGGCGCTGCAACAAAGACGTGCTGCCCTGCTGATGTTGCACGATGATGCGGGCCGCGTCCTCGAACATGGAGTCGCGGTCCGAGGGGTCGAAATCCTCGTTGCCCGAGCCCGCGTCGCCGTCGGCGCCGGCTACTTCGGGCAGCAGGTAGGCATCGGAGTAGCCCTGCTGCTCGCCCACGAAGTCGCAGAGGCGGTCCACTTCGGGCGTGTCGATGAAGGCGCACTGCACGCGGATGATGTCGGAGCCCTGGGAGATGAGCATGTCGCCCTGGCCCACCAGCTGGTCGGCGCCGCCCGCGTCGAGAATGGTGCGTGAGTCGATTTTGCTGGTCACCTTGAAGCTGATGCGGCAGGGGAAGTTGGCCTTGATAATGCCGGTAATCACGTTCACCGAGGGGCGCTGGGTAGCCACGATGAGGTGAATGCCAATGGCGCGGGCCAGCTGCGCGAGGCGGGCAATGGGCGTTTCCACTTCCTTGCCGGCGGTCATCATCAGGTCGGCCAGCTCGTCAATCACCAGCACAATGAAGGGCATGAAGCGGTGGCCCTTCTTGGGGTTGAGCCGGCGCTCCATGAACTTGCGGTTGTACTCCTTCAGGTTGCGGCAGCCGGCGTCCTTGAGCAGGTCGTAGCGCCGGTCCATCTCCATGCACAGCGAGTTGAGCGTGTTCACCACCTTCTTGGTGTCGGTGATGATGGCTTCCTCGGTGTCGGGCAGCTTGGCCAGGAAGTGCCGCTCGATTTTGTTGAAGATGCTCAGCTCCACCTTTTTGGGGTCGACGAGCACGAACTTGAGCTGGGCGGGGTGGCGCTTGTAAAGCAGCGAGGCCAGAATCACGTTCAAACCCACCGACTTGCCCTGGCCGGTGGCTCCGGCCATCAGCAGGTGGGGCATCTTGGCCAGGTCGACCACAAATACCTCGTTGGTGATGGTGCGGCCGAAGGCAATGGGCAGATCCATTTCGGTGTGGGCGAACTTCTCGGTAGCGAAAACCGAGCGGATCGACACCATTTCCTTTTTGGTGTTGGGCACCTCTATGCCGATGGTGCCCTTGCCGGGAATGGGCGCAATGATGCGGATGCCCAGGGCGGCCAGGCTCAGGGCAATGTCGTCTTCCAGGCTCTTGATCTTGGAGATGCGCACCCCGGCGTCGGGTACGATTTCGTAGAGCGTGACGGTGGGCCCGATGGTTGCCTTGATGGAGGCGATGTTGATGCCGTAGTGGCCCAGCGTCTCCACGATGCGGTCCTTGTTGGCTTCCAGCTCTTCCTTGGTTACCTGGGCCTTGGGCGTGCCGTAGTCGTTGAGCAGCTCCAGCGTGGGATATTGGTAGCGCGAGAGGTCCAGCGTGGGGTCGTAGTTGACGTTGGGCATTTGGTCCGCGTCCTCGTCTTCCTCGGCAATGACGGCCATGTCGGCGCCCACGGCGGGGTCCAGCTCCCCGGTGGCCGTTTCAATTTCCAGCTCGGGCTCAACGGGCATTTCCACTTCAAAAGAGGGGCCTTTGGCGGCCGGTTTGGCCGGGGGCAGCGGGGCGTCGTCGTCGGCCAGGTCGGCCAACGACAGCGGCGTGGGCACCCGGGCGGGCACGGCCGGGGCTACTTCCAGGGCCGGGGCCTCGATGGAAAAGCTGGGGCCGCTGGCCGCCACGGCCCCACTCAGCCCGGCGGCCGCGGCGGCGGGAACGGCCAGGCCGCCCAGCGCCAGGGAAGCGGCGCTGCCGGCAGCCGTAGCCGCCGGGCTCAGGGACAGGCTTGGGGATTCGTCGTCCGCGTCGTCGAAGGTCAGCGGCACGCTGGGGCGCGGTTTGGGGGCTTCCGGTTTGGTGGGTTTGGCAGCCGCTACCGGAGCAGTAGGCTCGGGCGTTTCGGCTACCGGGCCGGTGCGGCGCAGGGTGAAGCCGAGCGAATTTTCCTCTTCCTGCTCTTCATCAATTAACCCGGCAGCCGTTCCCACCGCGCCAGCGGCCGCTTGGCTGCCCTGGGCCGCCGGACGTGGGAAGCCGGCGGGTTCGTCGTCCTCGTCGAGGGTGCCGGCGCGGCGCGGTAGGTTGAGGGTGGTCACGTTGAAGAAGGCCACCACGAAGGAAATCAGCAGAAAGGCCAGCAGCAGCACCGTGCCCCAGCCCAGCAGGCTGTCGAGCCACAGGGCGGCTTCGTAGCCCACCTGTCCGCTCAGGAAGTCGAGGCTGTGGGCGGTGCGCGGGTCGGCGTCGGGGGTTTGCAGGCTCAGTACTAAATAGCCGAGCAGCATGCTCACCCACAGCATTGAAAACAAGCACAATGCCAGCACGTAGCTCAAGGACAGCTCGAGGCGCCGGAACACGATTTTGTAGCCCACTGCGAAGGCTACGGGAATGAGCGCGAAGGCGCCCAGGCCGAAGCCCTGGTAAATGAGCAGGTGGGCCATCCAGGCACCGGTGAGGCCCAGCCAGTTGCCCGATTCCTGCCCCGATTCCTTCACCGGAGTGCCGCCCAGCCCTTCCACCACGCTCTGATCGGCCTGCCCGGTGAACAGGAAGGAGCAGAAAGCAATGGTGAGAAACAGGGAGGTGAGCAGGAAAAAGAAGCCCGCGAACAGCTGAAAGCGCCGGTCGTGCAGAAAGCTCAGCCAGCCGCCGAAGTCGGGCAGCTTGAGGGGTTGCCGCGGGGGCTTGGGAGGCTTGGCCGCGGCCGGAGCGTTGCGTCGGCTTTCGCGCACGGGCTCCGCTACCTCGGCCGCGGGCTGATTGCGGGGAGGGCGGGCTTCGTTGGTGGCTCGGGGGGCGGAGCCATTCGCCGGTCGGAAGGTGTTCTTTGCCATTTGACGCACCAAAGGGCCAAAACTACGGCTATTTGGCAGAATGATTGGGTGAGCGAATGACGGAAAAAGCGAACGACCAGGGCAACAGCCGGCAATGGGCTAACGCCAGTGGGGTGGCAAGGCCAGCGCCCTCAGGTCGTTAGCGGGGCGGGCCGCCGGCTCCCGGATCGGCTGATTCAGTCAACGCTATAAAGATACACCCGCCAGTACGCCGTTGGCTCATCGTATTGGCCCAGCAGGCGCAAACCGGTGGCTTCGGGCCGCGCCAGCTGGGCCGCCGACAGCACGTAGCGCCCCCCCAGCCGGCGAAAGGCCGCCGCGCCGAAGCGGAAGTCCTGCACCGTGGCAGCCGGGGTGCGGCCCACGCGGAAGTTGCGGCCCAGCTCGGCCGAAAACAGGTAGCAGCGGTTGCCCCAGCTGTCGAAATAGCGCCGCAGCTCGGGGCTTTTGGCCAGCTCGCCGGCAATGATGGGCCGGAAGCGGTGCTTGTAGGGCAAGGGGTAGTTGTTCTGGTAGCTGTCGAGGGTGTAGAAATTGTTGAGCTGGGCCACGGCGGGCGGAAAGCCCAGGCAGGCCACGCGCCAGCTTGCCGCCGGTCCGCTGCGCTGCTCCAGGTCGAGGCGAATCCGCTCAAACAGCTTGGGGGCTACGAACTGCCGCCAGGTAGGCTCGTGAGCGGCGGGCCGGCCCAGCGCCAGGCGCAGGTTGAGCAGCCACTCGGGGTTACCCACCAGGCCTATAAGCAGTTGCAGGCCCAGCAGCAAAGCGCGCAGTCGGGCCGAGGGCAGGGCCCGCAGGGCCAGCACCAGCACGCCAAACCAAAGCAGCGGCGTGAGGAAGTGAAAGCGGGAAAGGT
This sequence comes from Hymenobacter sp. B81, assembly GCF_044628455.1. NCBI lineage: Bacteria > Pseudomonadati > Bacteroidota > Cytophagia > Cytophagales > Hymenobacteraceae > Hymenobacter > Hymenobacter sp. B81. The sequence continues at coordinate 1,163,900 of NZ_JBIYZW010000001.1, forward strand.
TGAACGCACCCAGCGCCGGCGAAGCCCGCTGTAGCAGGGGCACGAGTTGGGCGTAGAAGCCGCAGGTCAGGGCCAATGCCAACAGCCCCAGCAACAACGCGCCCGCGCCGAGCAGCCTCTCCCCTACCCGCGCCCGGCCGCCCGCCCGCCAGAGCTGCGCGGCCGCCAGCACCAGCGTCAGCAGGATGGCGCCGCGGAAAAAGCGGCTGGCGTGGTACTGGCCCCAGAAGAAAAACTGCGCGCTGCTGCGCAGCCCCGCCAGCAGCCCACCCGGCGTTAGGTCGCCGGGGAGGAACTCCACGCGGTGCGGCACGAACTCGGGCGCGATGAGCACCGCACGCAGCAGCGGCCACTCGACTACGGCGTAGCTGAGGGCCAGCAGCCCGACCCCAGCCCAGGCCGCCCGGTGCAGGCGGCGGGTGCGCAGGCCGTCGGCGAGCAAGCCCAGGCCCAGGCCCGCCACGATGAAGGCCCCGGCCAGCACCAAGCTCGACCAAAGCGGAAACCCGGTCAATACCAGCCAGTCGGTCCAGCGGGCGCGGGCAGTGCGCAGGTTGAGCACGGCCAGCAGCGGCCAGGGCGTACCCAGCGCCGAGAGGCCGTACATGGTGTAGGTGGGCAGCGCGGCCCAGGCCAGCGCCACGGCCGCGGCCCAACCTTGCCCGCCGGCCCCGGCCCAGGCGTAGCGGCGCAGCAGCAGGTACATGCCCGCCAGGGCAGCCAGCCGCACCAGCAGCTGGTTGAGCCAGTAGGCGGGCAGCGGGTCGAGCGGGCCGAACAGGGCCACGGTTACGCTCAGGCCGGGGCGCAGGGCGGTGCGCGGCAGCCCGTTCATGATGGCCGGCACGGTGGCCTCGGGCCGGTAGTCAAGGGCCACGCCGAAGCGGTGCAGCAGGTAGGGGATGTTCAGCTCGGCGTCGAGGTTGTCGTCGATGAGCACGTAGCCGTCGGGACCCAGCAGCAGGGCGGGCAGCCAGAGCAGCAGCAGCGCCAGGGCCGCCAGCAGCAGCGGCCGGGGGCGAACGGGCAGGGCGGGGAAAGTCATGCGCGGCAAAGGTCGCAGCCGGGGCGGGTAGTTGGCACCGGCGGGGCCACGAATATGGGAATCGGCGGGTGGCGGGAAACTGGCTGATGCTTCGCTGGGGGAAACCCCGGGGCTCGGACCGAAAAAATGGTACGGGGTGGGAAGCCAGGTTTGCGCCGGGGAAATCCGGTTACCGGCTGGGAAGCGGCGCGCATACCCTGGGAAGCCTTGCGCAAGGGCTGGGAGGTGTCGCACACACGCCGGGAAGCGGTGCGCAGATGCTGGGAATCGTTGCACACCGGCTGGGAAACGTTGCACGCATGCTGGAAAGCGTTGCGCAAGGGCTGGGGAACGTTGCGTGCGGGGTGGAAACGCCCGCCCCAGCCAGCTACGGCGCCCCATTCAACGAAGCGGGCGAGATGCTTGCCTACGGCGACCTTCGGTTCGGCTTCGCTCAGCATGAGGGGCAAATGAACTCAGCCCGCCTGTTCTGACAGGCTGAGCGGGTACGTTCGGCCCGTTTGCGGCCCCGGCACCTAGCTGCGGGGGTGGAAGGCGGTGATGACCTGGCGCAGGTAGTCGCGGTCGAGGTGGGTGTAGATTTCGGTGGTGGTGATGCTCTCGTGGCCCAGCATTTCCTGCACGGCGCGCAAATCGGCGCCGCCCTCGATGAGGTGGGTGGCGAAGGAGTGGCGGAAGGTGTGCGGACTGATGGTTTTGCGGATGCCGGCCTTGGCGGCGGTGTCCTTGATGATGTTGAACACCATCACCCGCGAGAGGGCCCCGCCGCGGCGGTTCAGAAACACGATGTCCTCGGAGCCCTTCTGCACCTCGAGGTGGCAGCGGATGGCGCTCAGGTAGATGGCTACGTGCTTGAGCGCGTCGCGGCCGATGGGCACCAGCCGCTCCTTGGAGCCCTTGCCCAGCACGCGCACGAAGCCCTCGTCGGGGTACAGGTTGGAGAGGCGCAGGCCGATCAGCTCCGATACGCGCAGGCCCGAGGAATACAGCACTTCCAGCATGGCGCGGTTGCGGGTACCCTCGGGCGTGCTCATATCGATGGCGCCCAATAGCTGCTCGATTTCCGCGTAGCTGAGCGTGTCGGGCAGCTTGCGCCCGAGCTTGGGCGACTCCACCGTGTCGGTGGGGTCGTGGGTGGCCAGGTCTTCGATGAGCAGGAACTTGTAGAAGGCCCGCAGCCCCGAGAGCGTGCGCGCCTGCGACACGGCCGAGAGGCCCAACTCGCCCAGCCAGGCCAGAAAGGCGCGAATCAGGGCGGTGCTGACTTTGTCGGGGCCGGGGTTTTGCTGGGTCAGCTCCAGAAACTGGCGCAGCTTGTCCACGTCGCGCGCGTAGGCTTCGATGGAGTGGCCCGCCAGCGACTTTTCCAGCCGCAGGTAGCCCTCAAACTGCTTTTGAATGATATTCCACTGCAAGGCCATAGGCCTACAAAGCTACGGCGCCCGGCGGGGAGTGGCATCGTAGCGCGCACGGGGTAGTAAGCGCTACGGCCTGCGACGGTCCGGCTAAAACGCCTGCACGTCGAAGCGGCCGTCCTTCACCGTGAGGGTTTTGCCGTCGGCGGAGGTGGCCGAAAACGCGAACGTGCCCGAAATGATGGTGAAGCGCGAGGTGACGGTATTGCCCAGCACGGTGGTCGTGGTGGTGCGCGGCTCAACTTTGGTGATGGTGAGCGTGGCGTAGTTGCCGGTGTTCACGCCCGCCGTGTACTCCTGGATGTTGTTCAGGTCGTTGTCGCGCGACCAGTAGCGGGCCGTAAAGCCGTCGGCGAGGGTGTAGGTGCCCGGCGCGAGGGTGCTGGTGTTCAGGGCCAGGTTAAACTCTTCCCAGCCCGGGGCGTCGTCGTGGTCGTCGGAGGCCTTGAGGGTGAAGCCGCTGGTGGTCAGGTCGGCGTCGAGCGGGGGCAGCAGGGTATGGTCGGAGTGCGGCAGCCACACTTTGTCGTTGAGCAGGCAGCCGTAGGTGTTCTTACCCTCCTGGGTGGCGTCGGGCAGCTTGGGCTTGAGGCTGACTTTTTCGCAGCCGCTGGCCAGCAGCAGCACGGTGAGCAGGGGCAGCAGCGCACGGCGGCGCACGAAGGCGGTGGTGGAGAGGGCGTTCATGACGCTGCAAGTTACGCTGCCCGCGGGCTACCGCGGCTCACATATTCGGGTAGTTCCCCCCATCTTCGCCCCATGCACATTCTGATTCTCAACGGCCCGAACCTGAACCTGCTCGGCCGCCGCGAGCCCGCCGTCTACGGCACGCGCTCCTTCGACGACTTTCTGCCCGAGCTGCGCGAGGCTTTTCCCGACCTCACGCTGGAATACTTCCAGTCCAACCACGAGGGCGAGCTGATCGACAAGCTCCACGAGGTGGGCTTCGCCTACGCCGGCGTGGTGCTGAACGCGGGCGGCTACACTCACACCAGCGTGGCCCTGGCCGACGCGGTGGCCGCCATTGCCACGCCCGTGGTGGAGGTACACCTCTCCAACCTGGCCGCCCGCGAAGACTTTCGCAAGGTGAGCTTGATTGGCCGCTACTGCGTGGGCTCGGTGGCGGGTTTCAAGCTCGAAAGCTACCGCCTAGCCTTGCACTACTTCCAGGCGCTACGCCCCAAGCGCGTGGGCTTCAAGGTCTGAGCCCGGGCAGGCGGCGCCCCGCTCGCCCCGGGGCCGGGGCCGGGTCATGCCGCGGGCGAAAACTCGCGGGCTTTCCGGCAACTTGCCAAGCATCGTAGGCGGCGGGCCGGCTACCTTTGCGGCGTCCCCGCGCCCGGCGCGGGCTTTCGATTCCCTCTGACTTCCCCGCCTATGTACTCGTTTATTCCCGGCCCCGCGCAGGTCTACCCCGCCGTACGCCAATACCTCACCGCCGCCTACGACGAGGGCTGGCTTTCGGCCCCGCACCGCGGGGAGCGGTTCACGGCCCTGGTGCGCCAGACCGTGGGCGAGCTGAAGGCCCGCCTCAACATTCCCCAGGACTACTTCATCTTCTTTACTTCCTCGGCCACCGAGTGCTGGGAGATTCTGGCCCAGAGCCTGACCACGCGCCGCAGCTTCCACCTCTACAACGGCTCGTTCGGCGAGAAGTGGCTCGACTACGCCCGCGTCATCCGGCCCGAGAGCAGCGGCCACCAGTTTGGCCTCGACGAGGTGCCCGACCCGGCCCTGATTCCGGCCGACGCCGATCTGGTGTGCATCACCCAGAACGAGACCAGCACCGCCACCCAGCTGCGCGACGGGGCCGTGCTCAACCTCTACAACCGCTGCCAGCAAACCGGCGCCCTGCTCTGCGTGGACGCCACCTCGTCGCTGGGCGGCATTCAGCTCAAGCACATCAAGGCCGACGTGTGGTTTGCCTCGGTGCAGAAGTGCTTTGGGCTGCCGGCCGGGCTGGGGCTGCTGATTTGCTCACCCCGCGCCATTGCCCGGGCCCGCGAGCTGAACGAGCGCGGCCACTACAACTCGCTCACGGCCCTGCACGAAAAGATGCTCAACCATCAGACTACGCACACGCCCAACGTGCTGGCAATCTACCTGCTGTGCCGCGTGCTGCTCGACCGCGCCCCCATCAAGGCCATCGACCAGCACCTGCGCGAGCGGGCCGCGCGACTTTACCAGTTCTTCGAGGAGAACAGCCCCTTTACGCCCCTGGTGCAGAATCCCGAAACCCGCTCCACTACCGTCATCGGTCTGCAGGGCCAGCCCGCCCGCATCGAGGAGGTGAAGCGCCGGGCCCTGGCCGCGGGCCTCACCCTGGGCGGCGGCTACGGTCCCTGGGCCAAGACCACCCTTCGCATTGCCAACTTCCCCGCCCTGCCCGACGTAGCCTACGAGCAGCTGATGCAGTTTTTTACGGCCCAGTAACGCCCCGGCGGCCGGTTTCCGCCCTACTGTTTGCCCGCCCGTTAGTGCTTCCGCCATGCCCGACCTCGCCGCCACGTTCTCGCTCAAGGAAATTTCGTCGGTTACGCTCACCCTGTTTGCCATCATCGACATCCTGGGCTCCATTCCCATCATCATCCAGATTCGCCAGCGCGAGGGCGCCATCAACGCCGAAAAGGCCACCGTGGTAGCGGCCGCGCTGATGGTGGCCTTCCTGTTCCTGGGCCAGAGCATTCTGTCCTTGTTCGGGGTCGATTTTCAGTCGTTTGCCCTGGCCGGCGCGCTCATCATCTTCTTCATTGGCGTGGAAATGGTGCTGGGCATCGAGCTGTTCCGCCACAACCCGCTGGCCTCGGGCTCGGGCTCCATCGTGCCGCTGGCCTTTCCCCTCATCGTGGGGGCCGGCACCATGACCACGCTGCTTTCCCTGCGGGCCGCCTACTCGCTGCCCAACGTGCTGGTGGGCATCTTCGTCAACCTCGTGTTCGTGTACCTGGTGCTGCGCAGCTCTTCCTGGATTGAGCGCAAGCTAGGCAAGGCCGGTGAAGACATCCTGCGCCGCGTGTTTGGCGTGATTCTGCTCGCCATTGCCATCAAGCTCTTCAAGGCCAATTTTTGAATAGGTGTTAGGAATTAGGGACTTGGGGCTTAGGTTTTTGGGGGAGCATCTGTTTACTCCGTTCCCACCTAGGTCCCAGACCCTAAGTCCTAAAGCCTAAGTCCCTAACTCCTAAATGATTTACCTGTTCACCGACGGCTCTTCCCGGGGCAACCCGGGCCCGGGCGGCTACGGCGCCCTGCTGCGCTACGGCCCCCACGAAAAAGAGCTGACCCAGGGCTTTCGGCTCACTACCAACAACCGCATGGAGCTGCTGGCCGTGATTGTGGGCCTGGAGGCCGTCAACCGCCCCGAGCTGCCCATCACGGTCGTGTCCGACTCCAAGTACGTGGTCGAGGCCGTGGACAAGAAGTGGGTGTTCGGCTGGGAGAAAAAGCCCGACTTCGGCAAGAAAGCCAACGAGGACTTGTGGCGGCGCTTCCTGAAGGTGTACCGCCAGCGCACCGTGCAGTTCAAGTGGATCAAGGGCCACGCCGGCCACGCCGAAAACGAGCGGTGCGACCAGCTGGCCGTGCGCAGCGCCCTGCGCGGCCCCCTGCTCATCGACGAAGGCTACGAACGCCTCGAAGCCCGGCGGGCCCTGCTGTAGCGCGGGCGTTTCTTCTTAAGTAAAGTCGTTCAACGACCGGGCGCCTGCGACGCACCCCCACCCGTGGCCAACTCCTACTTTCAGTTCAAGCAGTTCCGCATCGAGCAGGGTGCCTGCGCCATGAAGGTGTGCACCGACGCCTGCGTGCTCGGCGCGGTGGCCGCGGTGGCCGGAGCCGCGCGCCTGCTCGACGTGGGCACCGGCACCGGCTTGCTGGCCCTGATGGCGGCGCAGCGCAACCCGGCCGCCCGCATCGAGGCGGTAGAGCTGGACGCGGCCGCCGCCGCGCAGGCCGCCGCCAACGTGGCCGCCAGTCCCTGGGCCGGGCGCATTCGGGTGCACGCCCAAAGTCTGCAGGACTTTGCCGCCACCCAGCCCGCGCCCTTCGACCACATCCTGAGCAACCCGCCGTTTTTCCGCCACTCCCTCCGCTCACCCGACGCCCAGCGCACCACTGCCCGCCACACCGCCGCCGACACCCTCACCTTCGCTGAGCTGGCCCGCTTCGCCGCCGATTTTCTGACCGCCGCCGGCCAGCTCACCGTGCTGCTGCCCCCGCCCGAAATGCAGCACTTCGAGCGCGAGGCGCGGCAAGCTGGCCTCTACCCTAGCCGGCAATTGGTGCTGCGCCACCGCCCCGGTAGCAAGCCCCTGCGCCACATCACGGCCTTCAGCCGCCAGCCGGCAGCGGTGGCGGAGCAGGAGCTAACCCTGCACGAGTCCGACGAGGCCGGCTACTCCCCCGCTTTTCAGGCTTTGCTGCGCGACTTCTACCTGCACCTGTAAGGACCTGTTCTGGCGCACTCGTCGGTTTTCGGCTCAGGGCAGCAACTCGCGGAGCCGGGCCAGCTTCTGCTGGTGCAGGCTGTCGAGCAGGTCATTGGCCAGAGTGCCGAACTCGGTGGCCTGGTAGTGGCGCTGCACCACGCCGCCGCTGAGCACCGTGATTTCGTCGCAGATTTCGGTGAGGGCGCCCAGCAGGTGCGAAGTCAGCAGCAGGCCGGTGCCCTGGGTGCGCAGGCGCAGCAGAATTTCCTTCAGCAGCAGGTTGGCGCTCAGGTCGAGGCCGTTGAAGGGTTCGTCGAGGATGAGGTAGCGGAAGTTCTGCACCAGCAAGGCCAGCAGCGCCAGCTTCTTCTTCATGCCGGCCGAATACTCCTCGGCGTACTGATCGAGCGGCAACTCCAATAGTTCGTTCCAGCCTTCGATGCCGCGCCGGGGCAGCCCCCGCGCCTGCAGGCAGAACTCCACGTACTCGCGGCCGGTAAGTCGGGGATAAAACCAGGGCTCGTAGGGCAGCAGCCCGGTGTAGGGCCGGATGGGCAGCCCGGTGGTTTCCAGTACCTGGCCCTGGTAGTCGGCCACCAAACCGTAGAGGCAGTTGATGAGCGTGGTTTTGCCCGCGCCGTTGGCTCCTACCAGCCCGTGAATGGTACCGGGGCGCAGGTTCAGACTCACGTTGCGCAGCACTTGGTGCGGTCCGTAGGCTTTGCGCAGCTGGCGGATGCTGATCATACTGGTTAGTCGAAGCGGTAGGAAGCCAGCTGGTGCCGGCTTTTCAACACGAGGCCCAGAGCAGCGGCCAGCAGCAGGGCCGAGTACACGGTTTGGGTGCCGGCCAGCAGCACCAGGGCTGTTACCCCGCCCTGGGTGAGCCGGATGAGCGTGGCCTGGGGGTAGAAGGCGTACTTAGCCAGCACCAGCAGCCCAATCAGCACGCAGCCCCAAACCCAGAACAGCGCGGCCCCGGCCCGGCCCGCCGCGCCTTCGGCCATAATTACTACCAGCGGCGTGGCCGTGAGCAGATAGTAGCCCCCGGCCCATTGCAGCCGGCGCAGCAGCAGCTGGCCGGGGCTGCGGCCCGTGAGCAGCAGCATGCCGGGCGGCTCGGGCGTTCCGAAGAGCGTGCCCACCAGCAGCGTCCAGGCCCCTACTGCCAGGACGGGTACCATGGGCTGCCGGTGCTGCCAGCTACTGAGCGCCAGCAAGACCACCCACACCGCCCCGCCCGGCACCAGTCGAAAGCCCCCCACCCACTCAAACGCCGCGCTGCGAAACCAGCTGCGGCGCCGCAAAAGTCGCGCAGAACGGGCCCTGGCGGCCGGAAGCCAGGCCACCAGCGGGGTGGCAGCCAGGGTGAGCAGGGCGGCGGGCCAGTGCCCAAATGCCAGCAGCGCCGCCAGCACTGGCCCGGCCAATAGCAGGTACTCGGCGGCCAGCCAGCGGCGGAACTGCGGCGCTACTAGGGGCAGCAGCGCCAGATCGGCGCGGCGGCGGTGGCCCGACCAAGCAACCAGACCCAACATCGGCGGCAGCAGCCAATGGGCGGCCGGCTCCTGGGCCAGCGTCAGCAGGGTTTTGCCAATGGCGCCCAGCACCAGCGGCGTGAGCAGAAGCAGGCGCAGCCAGCCCAGCTCGGCCAACTGCCGGCCCAGCACCCGGGCGCGCAGGCGCAGATAGGCCCTCAGTGCCATGCTTTGCGGCCCTTACAGCGCCTCGACGGCCTGCTCGCTTTCCACGAACCGGATGCCGTAGTCGGCGGCCAGCTCGGCCAGAATGGGCGCGTAGAGGTCGGCGTGCGTGGGAATGACCACGCCCGGCTGCGTTACCAGCCCGCGGGCCAGGCGCCGCACGGCCATTCCCAGGGGCAGTCCCACGGTTTTGGCCATAGCCGTGTGCACGGCGTCGTCGCCGATGACTACCAGCGAAGAGGTGCGCCGCTGGGCCGAGCCGTCGGGCAAGCGGTAGTCGAACAGGTGCTGCATCACAATCATGTCGTGGTCGTGGGGCTGCAGCTGCCAGCGGGCGGTGAGCAGGCGCTCCAGCAGCTGGGCGGGCGTGGCATCGGGCAAACCCACCGGCTCGGGGCCAAACAAGCCCAGCCAGTTCAGCCGCTGCATTTCGGGCCCCTCGGGCGCCAGATGCAGGTGGGCCGCCACGCGCGCGGCCAGCGGCTGGCTCCCGGTGGCCGGTGGCAGAAACGACTCCAGCAGCTCGGCCCAGGGCTGCTGGGCAGTGTTGCCGAGGTGGTAGCTGTCGTCGGTGAGGCCCAGGGCGACCAGCGCGGCCCAGGCGGCGCAGTAGCCGGGCCGGCGCAGGGTGCCGCGCAGCATGGTGGGAATGGTTTCCAGCCCGTAGATGGGCCGGTAGCTCAGCGAGTCGCGGTTGGCGTAGCCCTCGAAGGCCCCGTAGCCCGGCACCTGCAGGGCCTCGACGCGGCGGAACAGGTGCTGGTAGGGAATAAAGCGCGGGTGGCCGTCTTCGATGTAGCGGGCGGTGCCCTGCCCGGCCAGCACCACGTTGCGCGGGTTCCAGGTGAACTTGTAGCGCCAGGGGTTGTCGCCCTCCGAGTCGGGCGCCAGCAGCCCGCCGCAGTACGAGCGGAAGCCGGTGAGCTGCCCGCCCTCGGCTCGGATTTCCTCCAGCACCGGCAACGCCGACATGTGGTCGAGGCCGGGGTCGAGGCCGCACTCCATCAGGAACGTGAGCCCGGCGGCCCGGGCCTCGGCGTCGAAGGTGCGGATTTCGTCGGTGGCGTAGGAGGCCGTGGCCAGGTGACGGCCGTGCAGCAGGCAGGCCTTGGCCACCACGGGGTGAAACAAGGCCGGCAGCATGGAAATGACCAGGTCGTGGGCCGCCACCAGCTCGTGCAGGCGTTCCGGCTGGCCGATTTCAAAGGCCACGGCCCGGGCCCGGTCGGCGTGCGCGGCCAGCAGCCCGGTCAGCGGGGCGGGGTTTACGTCGGCAATGGTCAGCTGCCAGTCTTCGGCCGTGAGGTGGCCCAGCAGGTACTGAATAAGCGAAGAAGCCGAGCGGCCGGCCCCGAGCAGAAGAATACGGGTCATGGAAAATGGGTTGCGCGTTGTCGGCTGGCAAGCCCGGGAGTTTCGACGCGTGGCGGCTCGCTGGCGGATAAAAGCACCCGGGTGCCACGGACCACCAACCATTCACCACAAACGAAAAACCCGGTATTGGCTACCAACTGAATTCCGCCCGAAATGTACTATTTTCGTCCCCCGTAGCCCAACGGGGGCTGCCTTTCGGCGGCTTATCTTCTCTGTTCCCCCGCTGAATTTGCGCCCTCGATGGCCCAAACCCTGAATCTGACCATCACCGCCGACGTGCTGACCGAGGCGGAACTCTCCCCCGCCGAAACCCGCTGCTGGCAAGCAGCCCAGGCAGCTACCGCGCATTCCTACGCCCCCTACTCCCACTTTCACGTGGGCGCGGCCCTGCTGCTCGACGACGACTCGATCTGCTGGAACGTCAACCAGGAAAACGCCGCTTACCCCTCGGGCCTGTGCGCCGAGCGCACCGCCCTGTTCGGCCTGGCCAACCAGCCCGAGCGCCGCATCCGGCTGATGGCCGTGGCGGCCCGCCCCCAGAACGGCGAGTTTGTGCCTGTGACGTCCTGCGGAGCCTGCCGCCAGGTAATGGCCGAGTTCGAGCAGCGCCAGGCCGAGCCCATCACCCTGCTGCTGCCCGGCCCCGACGGCACCATCTGGCGCTTTCAGCGCCTGACCGACCTGCTGCCCTTCCAGTTCATGGCCGACGTGCTGCCGACCCGCGCCTAGCCGCTTCGCGAGTGGACGCGCACGAACACCGCCTGGTAGTGCCCCGCACGGCCCGCTACTACCAGCTGGGCGAGCTGGCCACGGCCCGCCGCCTGTGGGTGGTATGCCACGGCTACGGGCAGCTGGCCGCCTACTTCATCCGCCACTTCCGCGCGGTGGCCGAGCATGTGCCCGGCACGGTGGTGGTGGCGCCCGAGGGCTTGTCGAAGTTTTACCTGCAGGGCACCAGCGGCCGCGTGGGCGCTACCTGGATGACGCGCGAAGACCGTCTGGGCGAAATCGAGGATTACTCGGCTTACCTCGACCAACTGCTGGCCCAGCTGCAGGCAGCCTGCCCGCCGGGTACGCCGGTTACGCTGCTGGGCTTTTCGCAGGGCGCCACCACGCTCAGCCGCTGGCTGCTACGCCGTCCTTTCCGCCCCCGGCACCTGGTGCTCTGGGCAGGTACTTTTCCCGAAGACGCCGACCCGGCCGCCGCCCGCGAGCTGCTGACTACGCTGCCCGCTCTCACGGTGGTGTGCGGCACAGCCGACCCCTACGTGCCGGAGGATAAAGTTGACGGACAGCTGGCACTGCTGGGCCAGCACGGCGGACGGCCCGCCGTACTGCGCTTTGCGGGCGGCCACGAGCTGAACGCCGCCGTGCTGCGGCAGTTGGCCGAATAGCAGGCCTGTATTCCGGACAAAAACGCCCACCGCCCGCTGGATTAAGCGGGCGGTTGCTTGTTGATGACGGTGGCGGCCGCCTGGGCCCCGGCCAGAATGGTTACTTCCGAGATGGTCACGTGCGGCGGGCGGGTGACCATGAACTGAATGACCTCGGCCACGTCTTCGGGCCGGAGGGGCTCGAAGCCTTGATACACGCTCTCGGCCCGGGCTACGTCGCCCTTGAAGCGCACCTGCGAAAACTCGGTTTGCACCGCCCCGGGGTTTACTTCCGCCACCCGAATGCCCAGCCCGATCAGGTCGAGGCGCATGCCCTTGCTGAGCGAGGCCACGGCGGCCTTGGAGGCGCAGTACACGTTGCCGTTGGCGTAAACCTCGTGGCCGGCAATCGAGCCGATGTTGACGATGAAACCGTTGCGCCGCGCCTGCATGGCCGGCAGCACCGCGTGGGTCACGTTCAGCAGGCCCCGCACGTTGCTGTCGAGCATGGCGTCCCAGTCAGTTGGGTCGCCGCTTTGAATGGGCGCCAGGCCGTGGGCGTTGCCGGCGTTGTTCACCAGCACGTCGATGGCCCGAAACTCCTCGGGCAGGCTGGCCACGGCGGCGCCCACGGCGGCCCGGTCGCGCACGTCGAAAGTCAGAATGTGAACCGGCGTGGCGGCCAGCTCGCGGGCCAGCTCTTCCAGCCGCTCGCGGCGGCGGCCGGTCACCACCAGCTTGAACCCGGCCTGGGCCAGGGCTACCGCGGTGGCGCGGCCAATTCCCGACGAAGCGCCGGTAATAAGGGCGATGCGCATATCAGATCAGAAGTGGATTGCGAGCGTAGCGGGGCGCACCCAACGGGGCTTGCCCAGCCCGGTGAATCAGACTTCCCGCCCCGGCAAGGTGCCTAGCGGGTGCTACTCAATGTTCAGGTACAAGGTCACCGAGTTGCTGCGCACGCGCTGAAAGCTGCCGGTGTAGAAGTCGGCGCCGGGCTGCAACAGGTTGGTCAGGCCGTGGGAAAAGCGCAGCTCGGGAGCAAACTTAAAGAAGGGGTAGAACAGGTCGAGGCCCACGCCGTACTCGATGGCCAGGTCGGAGCTGCCGATGGCCAGCTGGCTGCGGGCCGGCTCGCGCTTGCGCTGCCCGATGTTGATGCTGGGCTTGAGTCCGCCGATGACGTACACCCGCGTGTTGCGACGGCGCTCCGAGTGAAATTTCAGCAGCAATGGAAACGTGACCTGGGTAGTGCTGATTTCCTGGTTGAGCACGGTGTCCTGCGCGCCGCCGAATTTCTTGAACTCCACCTGGTTTTCGTAGAGCGGGTTCACGCCCGGCGCGAAGCGCAAGCTCAGGTAGTCGCTCAGGCGCGCATCACCGATGAAGCCCACCCCAAAGCCCGGCGTCACCAGCGCATTGGCCGACACGCCCGAAGTGGGGTACGCCGCCGAGTGCTCGAGCCGGTAGCGCGAGCCGTACACCGAGATGTAGATGCCGGGGTGAAACCACCGGTCGTCGTAGCCGGGCAGGTTGTTTACCGTGACCGACTTCACCCGGCCGCCCTTGCCGCGGCTGGCGCTGGTCTGACTGCGCTTCTGGGCCACTACGACCGTGGGCAGCAGCAGCAGCAAAAGCATCACCCGCAGCAGGCGGGCTACTTGGTGGCGGTGTAGATGGAGCTGATGCCGAACGTGAGCGGTTGCCATTGAGGGGAAGTAAAACCAACCTGCCGAAGAATGGCCAGAAAGTCGGGGCCATCGGGAAACGCCTGCACCGACTCGGGCAGGTACGTATAGGCGGACTGGTCTTTGGAAATCAGTTTGCCAAAAACCGGCAGAATGTGCCGAAAGTAAAAATTGTAGGCCTGCTTGAAGGGAAACCCCCGGGGCTTGGAAAACTCCAGCACCACCAGCTTGCCGCCGGGCCGCAGCACCCGCCGCATTTCCGTCAGACCTTGGGCCAGGTTTTCGAAGTTGCGCACCCCAAACGAAGCCGTAACGGCGTCGAAGGTGTTGTCAGCGAAGGGCAGGTTCTCGGAGTCGCCCAGCTGCAGCTCGATGCGGTGGCCCAGGCCCCGCTCGCGCACCTTGCGGCGGCCCACCTCCAGCATGCCCTCCGAGATGTCGACCCCGGTTACCTGCACGTCGGGCCCCACTTTCAGGCTTTCGAAGGCAAAGTCGCCAGTGCCGGTGGCAATGTCGAGGATGCGGGCCGGGCGCAGCTGCCGCAGCTCCCCCACGGCCTTGCGCCGCCAGTAAATATCGGTGCCGGCGCTCAGGAAGTGGTTGAGGAAGTCGTACTTGCCGGCGATGCTGTTGAACATCTGCGCGACCTGGGACTTCTTGCCCGTGGGGTCATCTTTGTAGGGAACTACGCTCATGGGTGGTCAAGCAAACGGCTAAAGGGCCCGCAAATTGCCCAAATAGAACGAGCCCCGCGGCATATTGTTGGAAAAAGCCGCGTGGCCCCGCCCGCACTGCGCCCCACTTCGCCCCTTTCCGGCTCAATGCCACCCGCTTCCGCGCTCGGCCGGCCTGAGCAGGGCACTCGGCCGGCCCCAAATAAAAAGCGGGCCGGACCGTGGTGGTCCGACCCGCTTTCGGGAGTGACGAACGCGGGAGGCGTTAGTCGTTCTTGGTTTTCACCTTGGTTTTGTCGCCGGCGGCGTCCTTGGCTTTGGAGTCCAGCTCGCCAGCCTTGGTGGTCGTCTTGCTTTTCTCGCCGGTGGCGCTTTCGGTTTTCACCTTCACTTTGTCGCTGTCCTCGTCTACCTTGGTTTTCACCTTGGTGCCGTCGGCGGTTTTCACCTTGGTTTTGCCGGGCTGCAGCGGGGCCGTGGTGCGGCCCGAAGTGCCCGAAGCGCCGGTGCTGGTGCCGGTAGTGGCGCCACCGCTGGTGCCGGGCTGGTTGATCTGCATGTTCTGCATCGACTCACCCTCCTTCAGAATCACCTTGAATTCCACGCGGCGGTTGAGCTGCATGTTTTCGGGCGAATCGTTGGTAGCGGCCGGGCGACGCTCGCCGTAGCTTACCGTTACCATGCGCGTTTCGGCAATGCCGTTACGCTTGAGGTAGTTGTAGGCCGAGTTCGAGCGGTTCTGGCCCAGTACCATGTTGTACTCGTCGGTGTTGCGCGAGTCACAGTGGCCTTCAATGGAGATGTTGATGCCCGGGTTGGCTTTCAGGATGCCGGCAATGTTGTTCAGCTCACGCACCGACTCGGGGCGCAGGTTGTACTTGTCGGTATCGAAGTAGATCTTCTTGAAGGCGAACATCGAGCCGCTGGTGGTGTCGACGTACGGGATGTAGAAGTTCTTGGTGATAACGGCCGAGTCTTCGACTACAACCGGCACGGCAAACTCCTCGGTGGTGATGTTCTTGCCGTCTTTCGACAGGGCAACCTGGTAGGTACGGCCCGAGAGCACGTTCACCGCGTAGTTGCCCGAGTCGGGGCGCGTCACATCGCGGAAGCTGATGGCCGTCTTGTCAGCCGTCTGCCCGTTGAACACCAGCTCGACGCCGGGAATGATGGTGGTGCTGTCGCGCGAGGAGAAGACCTTGCCCTGCACCGTTACATTCTTGATGTAGTTGATGGTGTAGATGTCCTTTTCACCGTAGCCGCCGATGCGGTACGACGACAGGTAGGCATACGAGCCGTCGGGCGAGAGGCGGTAGTAGGTGTCGTCGTCGGGCGTGTTTACCGGGTAGCCCATGTTTTCGGGCGCGCCCCAGCGCTTGCCAATCGAGTCGTACACCGACTTGAAGATGTCGTAGCCGCCCATGGTGTTGTGGCCGCGCGACGAGAAGTACAGGGTTTTGCCGTCGCGGCTCAGGTAGGGGCTGTCGTCGTCGAAGCGGGTGTTGATGGCCGAGCCCAGGCTCTTGGCCGGACCCCAGTCGCCGCCCGCCTGGCGGGTAGCAGTGTAGATGTCGAGGCGGCCATCCTCCGAGTATTTACCCGTCGAGAAGTAAATCGTCAGGCCGTCCGGGGTGATGTAGGCGTCCGATTCAAAGGCTTTCGAGTTGATGTTGCCGTTGAGTTTCTTGGGCTCGGTCCAGTCGCCGCCGCTTTTCTCCGAGTAGAAGATGTCGCCGTTCTCATCCTGGCGGTACATCAGCATCTTGGAGTCGTTGTCGAACACCTGAATGGAGGCGTCGTGGCCCTTGCCATTGAGCGCGCCCGACAGCGAACGGGGCTTCTCCCACTCGTCTTCGCTGATGCGCTTGGCCTCGAAGATGTCTTCGTAGTACTCGCCGTCGGAGGCTACGTTGCCCTTGCCTTTCTTGGCATCGGCACCCGAGGCGTTGGCGCCGGTCACGTTTTCCGAGCGCGAGGTGAACAGCAGCACCTTATCATCGCTCGAGATTACGGGGCTGTGCTCCGAGTAAGCCGAGTTGATGGTCGGGCCCAGGTTCTTGACGAAGATGTCCTTGGGGCTGTTGAACTGAATCTTGGCGTTTTTGGCGTGCTGAATCAGCTGAGCCAAATCGGCCTTGCGCGAGTCCTTCTTTTTCAGCGTGGCGTTGTAGCGCTGGAAGTGGGCAATAGCCTCGTCGAAGTTGTAGTTCAGGTGGTCGACGCGGCCCAGCCAGTACTCCACATCTTTCGAAACCTTGGGCTTGAGTTTCTGGGCTTTGTAGATGTAGTCGCTGGCTTTTTCCTTGTCGAACGACATGTAGGAAATGCCGGCGCGGAACAAGGCCAGAGCGTTGTTGGGCTCCTTGGCCAGCACCTGCTCGTAGTAGGGAATGGCCGCACGGTAGTTCTCCAGGTCGTAGAACTTGTTGGCGGTCTTCAGCTGCTTACGGGTGCTTTGGGCCATCGAAGGCTGAGCCACTGCTGCGGCGAGTGCCATTGCGCAAGAAGCCTGTAGTAACCTTCTGACGAAGTTGTCCATTGGAAGGGGAGTTTGAAATAAGGAGTTGCGAGAAGGAGTGTGGTGGCGTTTCGCGGAAAAGACTCCTTTATTAAAGAGCCTAGGGTATGCAAAAGCGTCCCTATATACTCAAAACCCGACTCAAGGTTAGTTGTCGGCAGTTGAATCGGAAGAGGCGGGGCGCAGTCGGTTACCGCGCAGCTTCCTCCAAAATCGTGCAGAAAGCCCCAAAAACGGGGTTCGGCACGGGCAAAGATAGAAATTTTATAATACGACCTTCGCCTTATCCAATCTATTTTCGGCGACGGCGGGGTCAAACGCAGAAAAAACGGTAGCTAAAAATTTTTGCGCGGCGATAAGTTGGGCCGCACAAATATAGAAGTGGTAAAATAACTGCAAGAAAACAGGCAAAAAAATTACCCTCCTTTTAAGTGCTCCGGGGCGTTCCCAATTCCGGTCCGCGTACTTTTACCGGTTGTCATTCCTTTCTTTCCCGCCCTTTTCATATGGTTATTCGCGACGCCCGCTTTATCTGCAGCAATACCCAGGTAGCGCTGTGCCCCGAGCCTACGCGGCCCGAATACGCCTTCATTGGCCGCTCCAATGTGGGTAAATCCTCGCTAATAAATATGCTGACCGGCCGCTCGGGATTGGCCAAAACTTCGTCCTTGCCGGGCAAAACCCAACTCATCAATCATTTCCTGATTAATGACGAATGGTACCTGGTCGATTTACCGGGTTACGGCTACGCGCGCGTCAGCAAAGAGTCGCGCGCCAATTGGGGGAAAATGATTCGGGCTTATTTGGCCAAGCGCGAAAACTTAACCTGCGTTTTTGTGCTCATCGACTCGCGCCTGGAGCCGCAAGCCGTTGATCTTGAGTTTCTCACGATGCTGGGCGAAATGGGCGTGCCCTTCGTGCTGGTATTTACCAAGGCCGATAAGCAGTCGGGTTCGCGCACGGCCCACAACGTGCAAACTTTTCTGGCCAAAATGCGCGAAACCTGGGACGAGCTGCCGCGCCACTTCATTACCTCGGCCACCGGCCGCACCGGCCGCACCGGCCGCGACGAGGTGCTGGCCTTCATCGGCGAAGTCAACGGGCAGGTGCAGGAAGCGGAGGGGAATGCGTAGATTGGCCTCGTAATTGCCAGCGGCGGGCTTTGCCTCGGCGACATCCCTTCACTTCTCGTTTTCTACCCATCATGAAAAAAACCACCTTCACGCTGGCCCTGGCCCTGCTCGCCTTTGCTGCCGCGCCGGCCCTGGCGCAGCAGAAAGTGAAAGTGAAAACCAAAACCGAGTCGAACGGCGCCCCCGCGCCCGAAACCGAAGCCGCGCCAGCCCCCGAAGCCGGCACCGGCGCCGGCCAGGCCGGCACGGGCTCAGTCGGCAAAAGCATTGCCGTAGCCCAGTACTACGAGGGCGGCCAGGACGCCATGTACGCCTTTATTCAGCAGGAGCTGAAGTACCCGCTTATGGCCCGCCGCAACCGCATTCAAGGCACCTGCATCGTGAGCTTCACCCTGAACCCCGACGGAAGTATGTCGGGCGTGAAGCTGGTGAAAAACATCGGCGGCGGCTGCGGCGAGGAAGCCCTGCGCGTGACGCGCCTGCTCAAGTTCAAACAGCCCGAGTACCCCATCCTGACCAGCCTGCCCATTTCCTTTAAGCTGGGTGCTGCCGGCGCCAACACGGCCCAGTAGCCGCCCCGCGGATTCGTTTCACTTCTTTTTGTTCCTATGCCCTACGACCTGAGGGAAATTGCCGCCATCAGCGGCATGAGCGGCCTCTACCGCCTGGTACGCCCCGCCCACAACGGTGTGCTGGTCGAAACCCTTGACGCGCAAGGCCGCCGCTCGGTAGCCTCGGCCCGCAACAAGGTGTCGCTGCTGCACGAAATTTCCATCTACACCCAAGACCCCGAGCAAACCGTGCCGCTCACGGAGGTGTTCGACCGCATCTACCAGAAATACGGCCAGGAGCTGCCCGTGACCCACAAGTCGGACGAAGCCGCGCTGAGCCAGTTCATGGGCGAGGTGGTTCCCGAGTACGACCGGCAGCGCGTCTACCTGTCCGACATCAAAAAGCTGGTGAGCTGGTACGGGGCCGTGAGCAGCCGCCTGACGTACCAGTCGGCCGAGGCCGCCGCGGGCAACGAAGCCGCCGTCCAGGCCGAGGAAAACGACCCGACCACCAACACGCTGAGCACCGCCGGCGCCGTGCCCGACCAGTCGGAAGCGGCCGACGACGCGGCCGAGAACCCCGAAGCGGGCGGCAGCAAAGCCACGCGCAGCCGCAAGAAATCGGAGGAATAGCTTCCCTTCCGCTTTCGTCACTTCACGTAAAAAGGCCCCGCCGGATTTCCGGCGGGGCCTTTTTACGTGAAGCAACTGGTGGCCTAGGCTTCCTGGGCCGCGTCGATGGTTTCGGCCTTGGCAATAAACTCTTCGGCCTTGTTGACCAGCTCGGTCGAGCCAATGAACAGCGGGCACCGCTCGTGCAGGCTCTGGGGCTCTACTTCCATGATGCGCTTGTAGCCGGTGCTGGCCTTGCCGCCGGCCTGCTCCACGATGAAGGCCAGGGCATTGCACTCGTACATGAGGCGCAGCTTGCCGTTGGGAGCCTTGGTGGTGGGCGGGTAGATGTAGATACCGCCCTTGAGCAGGTTGCGGTGGAAGTCGGCCACCAACGAGCCGATGTAGCGGGCCGAGAAGTTCTGGTCTTTGCAGTACTGCACGTACTGCTGCACGCCCGGGGTGAAGGAGTTGGAGCTGCCCTCGTTGATGGAGTAGATGTTACCGCTGACCGGGGTGGTGATGTTGGGGTGCGAGAGGAAGAATTCGCCCAGCGAGGCTTCGTAGGTGAAGCCGTTGACGCCCGCGCCGGTGGTGTACACCAGCATGGTGCTCGAGCCGTAAATCACGTAGCCGGCGGCCACCTGGTGCACGCCCTTCTGCAGGCAGTCTTCCTGGGTGCCCTCCTGCCCGATGGGCGACTGGCGGCGGTAAATCGAGAAAATGGTGCCGATCGACACGTTCACGTCGATGTTCGACGAGCCGTCCAAGGGGTCGATGGCCACCACGTACTTGCCCTGGAGCTTGCCGGTCTGAATCATGTCTTCCTCCTCCTCGGAGATGACCGTGCACACCTCGCCGCCGTTGCGCAGGGCGCGAATGAAGCGGATATTGGCAATGACGTCGAGCTTCTGCTGCTCCTCGCCCTGCACGTTCTGCTGCCCGTAAGCACCGGCAATGTCGATGAGGCCGGAGCGGTTGATTTCGCGGTTCACGATTTTGGCCGCCAGGGCAATGTCGCGCAGCAGCTGCGACAACTCGCCGGTAGCGTACGGGAAATCTTCCTGCTTGCGCATGATAAACCGGTCGAGGGTGGTGCCTACCGGAAGCGCAAGGCGGTCAGTGTGATGGTCCATAGCAGCGGGTAAAGGGGAAAGAGGGCATTGACTGGATAGGCAAAACTACGCGTTTTCGCGGGCATCTGCGGGTTGATTCTCTACTTTTGGCCCCATGCAGCATCCGCTTCCGCTTAGCGTGTACAAATTCGGCGGCGCCTCCGTCAAAGACGCCGCCGCCATCCGCAACCTCCACGGCATTCTGCAGCAGCACCCGGCCGGCCAGCCCCTGATAGTGGTGGTGTCGGCCATGGGCAAGACCACCAACGCCCTGGAGCAGCTGTTTCACCTGGCCCACTCGGGCCAGGACTACCGCCAGCCCCTGGAGGCGCTGCGCCGCTTTCACGCCGACGTGGCCGCCGAGCTGCTGCCCCAGGCGCCGCGCGACGAGCAGGGCCTGCCCGCCTGTGGCGCGGGCGAAGCTTCGCTGGCCGCCCTGCTGCAGCAGCTCGGCGACCGGCTGGGCGCGGTGAGCAAAGGCGAGTACGACCGGCAGTACGACCAGATTGTGAGCTACGGCGAACTGCTGGCCACCTGCATCGTGGCGGCGGCCACCGGGGCCCGCTGGCTCGACGTGCGCCCGCTCATCCGCACCGACCACGCCTGGCGCGAGGCCCGCGTAGACTGGGCCACTACCGAGCGCCACCTGCGCGAGCAGGTGCTGCCGCTGCTGGGCCAGGGCGTGGTGCTCACCCAGGGCTTTCTGGGCGGCACCAGCAGTGGGCAAACCACCACCCTGGGCCGCGAAGGCTCCGACTACACGGCCGCCATCCTGGCCTACTGCCTGGGGGCCAGCTCGGTTACCATCTGGAAAGACGTGGCGGGCTTGCTCAACGCCGACCCCAAGATCTTTCCCAACCCGGTGCGCTACCCCGAAATCAGCTACCAGGAAACCATCGAAATGGCTTACTACGGGGCCTCCGTCATTCACCCCAAAACCATCAAGCCCCTGGCCGTGCGCGGCATTCCACTCTACGTCAAGTCGTTCCTGGACCCCGGCGCGGCGGGCACCTGCATTCACGACTGCAAGCACGCGGGGCTGGTGCCGGCCTTCATCCGCAAAACCGACCAGTGCCTGATTTCCTTCGAGGCCCGCGACCTGACGTTCATCTCGGAGGAAAACCTGGAAGTCATTTTCGGCGCCCTGGCCCAGCTGCGGCTCAAGATCAACCTGATGCAGAACTCGGCCATCAGCTTCTCGGTGTGCACCGACTGGCACGAGTACCGGGTGCGCAAGCTGCTAGAGGCGCTGCGCGAGCAGTTTACCATCTACTACAACACCGGCCTGGAGCTGTACACCATCAAGAACTACACGCCCGAGGCCATCCGCGAGCTGACCCAGGGCCGGGAGTTGCTGCTGGAGCAGCGCACCCGCCAGACGTTTCAGTTTGTGAGCCGCACCACGCCCCCGTCATCCTGAGTGTGAGCGAAGGACCTTCTCACGCTAGAGCGAAGCTCGTGACAACGACTTTTTCAGCGGTGAGAAGGTCCTTCGCTTTGCTCAGGATGACGGATTTCTCCTGTTGATTTTCCCACTCCTCCCCTTTTCCCGATGGAATTCATCCGCGTAACCCCCGACGCCCGGCCCCAGGTGGCCCTTATCGAATTAAACCGTCCCAAGGAGCTGAACGCCCTGAACCTGCAACTGATGCAGGAAGTTGCCGCCGCCCTCAAGGAGCTGGACGACAACGAGCAGGTGCGCGTGATTGTGCTGACCGGCTCGGAGCGGGCCTTTGCCGCCGGCGCCGACATCAAGCAGATGGCCGGCCGTACGGCCATCGACATGCTGGTGGTCGACCAGTTTTCGGTGTGGGACCAGATTCGCAAAACCAAGAAGCCGCTGATTGCGGCCGTGTCGGGCTTTGCTTTGGGCGGCGGCTGCGAGCTGGCCATGACCTGCGACATGATCGTGGCCTCGGAAACGGCCCAGTTTGGCCAGCCCGAAATCAAGATTGGGGTGATGCCCGGCGCCGGCGGCACCCAGCGCCTGACCCGCGCCGTGGGCAAGGCCCGGGCCATGGAAATGGTACTCACGGGCAAGCCCATTTCGGCCCTGGAGGCCGAGCGCGCCGGGCTGGTCAACCGCGTGGTGCCGGTGGGCCAGTTCCTGGAAGAAGCCTTCCGCCTGGCCGCTAGCATTGCCGAAATGTCGCCGGTGGCGGCCCGGCTGGCCAAGGAATCGGTGAACCGCGCCTTCGAAACCCACCTCGACGAAGGCCTGCACTTCGAGCGCAAAAACTTCTACCTCACCTTCGCCTCCGAAGACCAGAAGGAAGGCATGGCCGCCTTCGTGGAAAAGCGCAAGCCTGCGTTCAAGGGAAAATGAGTGGCAGCTGCCAGTTGTTAGTTGTTGGTTGTCAGTTGCCAGGACGTTCTCACTAACAACTCGCAATTGCCAACTGGCAACTGCCAACTGACAACCAGCGGCTAAACCGGGCAGCGCGCGAACCTTTTCGGGGGCTATTGGCTTTTACAGCTACCTTTGCAGCGGAGAATCATTCTTATCTGTGGCGCTTTCTTCTTCCTCCCTTCCTGTGCTCACCCCGGAGCAGCTGCGCGAGCGGCTGGCCACGGCCGGTTTGCGGGCTACGCAGCAGCGGCTGGCCATTCTGGAGGCCTTGCTGACGCTGCCGGGCCACCCCACTGCCGAGCAGGTGTTTCGCCGGGTGCGGCCTGCTAACCCCACCGTGTCGCTGGGCACGGTGTACAAGGCCCTCGATTCGTTTGTGGCCGGGGGGCTGCTGCGCCGCGTGGCCGATGCCGACGGTACCCGCCGCCGCTACGACCCCGACTGCACCCATCACCACCACCTGGTGTGCCAGGACACGCAGGAAATCATCGACTACTGCGACCCGCAGCTCGACCACCTGCTGCAGGAGTTCTTCGCCGCCCGGGGCTTCGACAACTTCCAGCCCCGCTCCTTTTCCCTGCACATCACCGGCACCCGCGTGAGCCACTGATGCCCGCCTGTCCGGCCACCGGAGGGCCGGGCTTCCTGCCCGGTCTGCCCGGCGCGCCTGGACTCAACCCCGACTTACTCTCTTTACCCTTTTTCCACCCCAATTTCCATTCATCATGGCAGTTCTCGTTGGCAAGCGTGCCCCTTCGTTCAAAGCTACCGCCGTTATCGACGGCGAATTCGAGGAGGATTTCTCGCTTGACCGCTACCTAGGCAAGAAGCACGTGCTCTTCTACTTCTACCCGGCCGATTTCACCTTCGTGTGCCCCACCGAAATCATTGCTTTCCAGGACCGTCTGGCCGAGTTTGAGGCCAAAGGCGTAGCCGTAGTGGGCTGCTCGACCGACACACACTTCTCGCACTTCGCCTGGCTGCAAACCCCGCGCGACAAGGGCGGCATCGAAGGCGTAACCTACCCCCTGGTGGCCGACGCTACCAAGACCATTGCCGCCAACTACGACGTGCTCGGTGGTCACTACGACTACAACGAAGCCGGCGAGATGACCTTCACCGGTTCGCCCCTGGCCTACCGCGGCCTGTTCCTGATCGACCGCGACGGTATCGTGCGTCACCAGCTGGTGAACGACGGTCCGCTGGGCCGCTCCATCGACGAGGCCATCCGCATGGTGGACGCGCTGCAGTACTTCGAGAAAAACGGCGAAGTGTGCCCGGCCAACTGGGAAGAAGGCAAGGAAGCCATGCAGGCCACCCGCGAAGGCGTAGCCAACTACCTGGGCAAGCTGCAGACCGAAACCGTCTAGCCCGCCCCCGAGCCCGGCTGCTCCGTCAGCCTGTAAACCTGAAATGCCCCGGCCAGCCTTGGTCGGGGCATTTTTTTGGCCAGGCACTGCCCAGCTCGCGGAACCAAGTACTTTTGCGGCATGCTACTCCGCCGGGCCACGGCTGCCGATGCTGCGGGCATCGGCCAGCTGTTCTACGACACCATCACCGAAGTAAACGCGGCTGACTACTCGGCGGCGCAGGTAGAAGCATGGCGCGGCGGCTGGCAGAACCTGGCGGGCTGGCAGTCCAAAATCCGGGCGCAGCACTTTCTGGTAGCGGAGGATGCCGGCGCGCTGGCGGGATTTACCTCCCTGGCTCCGGATGGCTACCTGGATTTTATGTTTGTGAGTGCGCGGCACCAGCGCCAGGGCGTGGCCCGGCGGCTCTTACAGGCACTGCTGGCTGAGGCCACCGCCCGGGGTCTGCCGCAGGTATATACCGACGCCAGCCGCACGGCCCGGGATTTTTTCACTCACCATGGGTTTCAGGTAGTGCGGGAGCAGCACCCGGTGGTAAGGGGCGTGGCCCTGGTAAACTACCGCATGGTGCGCCCGGTTTCGCTCCCTGAACCCCATCCTACCCGCTAGCTCCTGGTTATCCTGTATTCCATAGCCCTGTACCTGTATGCGCTGCTGCTGCGGCTGCTGGCGCCCTTCGTGCCCAAAGCCCGGCTCTGGACCGCAGGGCGGCGTAACCTGCTGCCCCGCGTGGCGCAGCAGCTGGCCGGGGATACCGCGCCGCGGGTGTGGTTTCACTGCGCCTCGCTGGGCGAGTTTGAGCAGGGCCGCCCGCTGATGGAAGCCTACCGCCGGCAATACCCCGGACACCGCATCGTGCTTACCTTCTTCTCACCCTCGGGCTACGAGGTGCGCCGCCAGTGGCCGGGGGCCGACTACGTGTTTTACCTGCCGCTCGACACCGCTGCCAATGCCCGCGCCTTCGTGGCGGCGGTGCAGCCCCGGCTGGCGGTGTTCGTCAAGTACGAGTTCTGGTACCACCACCTCTCGGAGCTGCGGCGCCGGGGCGTGCCGGTCATCTGCGTGTCGGCAATTTTCCGGCCCCAGCAGGTGTTTTTCAAGCCCTGGGGCGGTTTCTTCCGCCGCATCCTGCGCCAGTTCAGTCACCTCTACACCCAGGACGAGGCCTCGGTGGCGCTGCTGCGCGCCGTGGGCCTGACACCGGCCAGCGTGGCCGGCGACACCCGCTTCGACACCGTGGTAGACACCGCCGCCGCACCCGCCCGGGAGTTGCCGCTGGTGGCGGCTTTCGGGGCCGACGCGGCGCCGGTACTGGTGGCCGGCAGCGTGTGGCCCCCCGACGTGGAGGTGCTCACGCCGGCGCTGCGGCGCTGGGCCGACGAGGCCCGGTTTATCATCGCCCCGCACGAAATCGACGAAAGCCACCTGCAACAGGTAGAAGCCGCCCTGCCCGGCCGGGTGCTGCGCTACTCCCGGGCGACGCCGGCCAACGTGGCCCAGGCCCGGGTGCTGCTCATCGACAACATTGGCCTGCTGCGTGAGCTGTACCGCGCGGGCGACGTGGCCTATATCGGCGGGGCCTTCGGCAAGGGCCTGCACAACACCCTCGAAGCCGCCGCCTTCGGCCTGCCCCTGCTCTTCGGACCGCGCTACGAGAAGTTCCGCGAGGCCCGCGACCTGGTGGCCGACGGCAGCGCCCGCGTAGTGCGCGATGCTGCCGAAGCCCAGGCCCAGCTCGAGCTGCTGCTCACCGACCCGGCCCGGCGCCGGCAGTTGGGCCAGCAGGCCCGCGCCTACGTACACGCCCAGGCCGGCGCCACGGCGCGCATTCTGCGCGCGGTGAATGAGCGAATGCGTGAATGAGTGATTCTCGTTCTGCCGTCTGCCCATTCACTCATTCGCCCATTCACCCATTCACTCATTGCCCCCCGCATGACCGGCACCGTTGTTAAATCTACCGGCTCGTGGTACCTGGTGCGCGAGCACGCCACGCTCGAGCTGCACCGCTGCCGCCTGCGTGGCAAGTTCAAGCACCAGGGGCTGAAGGTGAGCAACCCGCTGGCCGTGGGCGACGTGGTGGAGTTCTCGGTGGAAGAGCAGACCGAGGGCGCGGGCGTCATCGACCACATTGAGCCGCGGCGCAACTACATCATCCGCCGCTCGGTGCACAAAACCGAGCACGCCCACATCGTGGCCGCCAACCTCGATCAGGCGCTGCTGGTCGTCACGCTGGCCTCGCCGGCCACCTCGTTCGGTTTCATCGACCGGTTTCTGGTGACGGCCGAGGCCTATAGCATTCCGGCCACGCTGGTGTTCAACAAGCTCGACCTCTACGACGAAGAACTGCTCGACTACCTGGGCCAGGTACAGAAAATGTACGAGCGAATCGGCTACCCCACCCTGCGCTGCTCGGCCGAAACCGGGGAAGGACTCAGCGACATCGAGGCGTTGCTCGACGCCAAAACCACCCTGCTCTCGGGCCACTCGGGCGTGGGCAAGAGCACGCTCATCAACGCCCTAGTACCCGACCTGGACCTGAAAACCGACGAAATCAGCGAGTACTCCGACAAGGGCAAGCACACCACCACCTTCGCCGAAATGCTGGTAGTAAGGCCCGGCACCTACCTCATCGACACGCCCGGCATCAAGGAGCTGGCCCTGGTCGACATCAAGCCCGGCGAGCTGGCCCACTTCTTTCCCGAGATGCGCGAGCGGCTCAACCAGTGCCGCTACCACAACTGCCGCCACGTGGAAGAGCCCGGCTGCGCCGTGCACGAGGCCGTGGAGAAGGGCAGGATTGCCCTGCCCCGCTACGAAAGCTACCTGAGCATGCTCGCCGGCGAAGACAACCGCCGCTAAAGCCCGGGGCCCGGGCGGGGGGCGGCCTGACCAATCTATTTTTCGCCGGACTATCCGCCGGCAGAGGCCGCAGCCGGGTTCGGTGCGGGCCCGGCCCGGCGGCCCCAACCTTTCGGGCCGAAAATCCGATAGCGGAAGGACCTTTCACTCGCCCCCTTTCGCTATGAACTCCGAGCAGCGCGAGCCGACCATCGGCTTTATTGGCACCGGCCACATGGGTGCAGCCATGGCCACCAACCTGCTGCGGGCCGGCCACCGCCTGCAGGTGTACAACCGCACCGCCGGCAAAACCGAGCCGCTGCGGCAGCTGGGCGCCCGCGAGGCCGCTACGCCCGCCGAAGCCGCCCGCGACGCCGCCGTCGTATTCAGCATGGTAACCGACGCCGACGCGCTGCGGGAGCTAACCACCGGCCCCGACGGCCTGCTCAGCGGCCTCGCACCCGAGGCCATCCACGTTTCCTGCAGCACCGTGGGCCCCGACACCAACGAGGAGCTGGCCCGCGCCCACCAGGAGCACGGCTCGCAGCTGGTGGCCGCGCCGGTGTTTGGCAAGCCCGATGCCGCGGCCACCGGCATGCTCTGGGTGTGCCTCTCGGGTCCGGCCGAGGCCAAGGCGCGGGTGCAGCCGCTGCTGCGCGCCTTCAGCCAGGGCGTGCACGATTTCGGCGAGGCGGTGGGCGCGGCCAACGTGGTGAAGCTCTGCGGCAACTTCATGCTGGGCGCCGCCATCGAGGCCATGGCCGAAGCCTTCACGTTGGCCGAAAAGAGCGGCCTCGACCGCCGGCAGGTGTACGAGATGTTCACCTCCACTTTGTTCGACACGCCGGTGTACCGCAGCTACGGGCGCATGGTGGCCACCGAAGACTACCAGCCCCTGGGGGCCGGGCCGCAGCTGCTGGAAAAGGATTTGCGCCTAGTGCTCGACCAGGCCCGCGACCGGGGCGTGCCCATGCCCTTCGCCAACATCGTGCTCGACCACCTCAGCGCCACCGTGCTGCGCCGCCGCACCGACGAGGACTGGACGTCCTTCGCCCGCCGCATTTCCGAGGGCGCCGGCCTGCGCCGCTAAGAGCGTAGTTGGCTTTTGTTAAAAGGTCCCATAGAACGTCATGCCGAGCGCAGTCGAAGCACGACCAAAATATTAAACCCCCAAGCCCCTCTGAACCGTATGTGTGGGCTCTAACCCGGGTTCAGGCAGCCAATGATGGGCACGCGTATGGATAATGCGCGCTGCCGCCGGCGTCAGGCCGCAGCGGCGGCCCTACTCGGCCGGGGGCAGCAGCACCTTGTCGATGACGTGCAGCACGCCGTTGCTCGACACCACGTCGGGGGTGCTCACGGGGACGCCGTTGACGGTGACCTGCTCGCCCTGCACGCCGATGCGGATTTTCTGGCCCTGCACGGTAGTCAGCTCCTGTCCGTCGCGCAAATCCACGGCCAGCAGGCGGCTCAGCACCACGTGGTAGCCCAGCAGGCCTTCGAGGTTGGTTTTGCTTTCGGGCTTGAGCAGGCCCGCCATGAACCCGTAGGGCAGCGCCTTGAAGGCGGCGTTGGAGGGCGCAAACACGGTGTAGGGCCCCTCGCCGGCCAGTCGCTCGGCCAGCCCGGCCTGCTTGCTGGCCCGCAGCAGCTGGCTTAGCTCGGGCGCCGCCGCCAGGTTGGCGGCCAGGGTGCGGTCGGCGGTGAGGGCCACGCCACCCACGAGCACGCCGCCGGCCTTGCCCATGCGCAGCGAGTCGGTGCTGGCGTCGGGGTCGTAGGCCACGGAATCGGCGGCGGCAGTGGCGGTGGCGTCGGTTTCGGCGGGCTCGGAGTTGCAGGCGGTCAGCAAGAGGCCCAGCAGGGCAGCAGCAATCAGACGTTGAGTCATGCGGGGGATAAGTTAGTCCGAGCCAAGGTACGAGGCCGATGGGGCGCCAAGTTGGCACCAGGCCTCGCTAACTTGCAAGGCCCACCGCTCATCAGTGCCCCGCGCTGCTTATGAATGCCCTGGATTTGCTTTGGCAACACGCCCTGAGTCTGCTCTTCATCCTGCTGGTTAGCGTCGGGATGTACCGCATGTCCCTGCTCGGCCGGGCCGATTTACCCCGGGTTACGGGCCGGGTGACGCGCATCAGCACCGCACACTACACGACGGTTGGCCAACTGGTGTCAGCGCGCCACGCGGGCAGCCTGCGCTACCTGCATCTGGAGGGGCAGGCCGAACCGTTTGAGTTGTTTGTGGGCACGGCGCCGGGCGACTTCTCCCCCGCCCTCAACCGCCTCGCCCAGCTCCGCACCGGCGACTCTATCTCGGTGTACTCGGCGCCCAACGGCTTCCGGCTCGGCCCATTGCGCCTGCCCATCCTGCAGGCCCAACCGGAACCTGTAAAACAGGGCGTGCGATTTATCGACCGGGGCCCGGAGTCCATCTTCGCCGAAGGCAACCGCAAGCACCAGGTGTTGGCGCTTTGCTGCTGGCTGACGCTTAGCGGCGTGGTTTTTCTGCTGCTAGTGCTGCGCCGCCGAGAGCGGGAATCAGCCGCTGTCCGGTCGCTATTCTAAACCTACCCTACCTTTGCCCGAGTTAACCCCCTTTCTCTGCTTATGAAAACCGCTGAAATCCACACCGCCAAGGGCGTGATGAAAGTCGAGTTCTTTGAACAGGACGCCCCCAACACCGTCAAGAACTTCACCGACCTGGCCCAGAAAGGCTACTACGACGGGCTGAAGTTTCACCGCGTGCTGCCCAACTTCGTGATTCAGGGCGGCTGCCCCAACACCCGCGAGGGCGCCAAGGGTACGCCCGGCACCGGCGGCCCCGGCTACAAAATCAACTGCGAAACCTCGGGCGGCAACCAGTACCACGACCGCGGCGTGCTGAGCATGGCCCACGCCGGCCGCAACACCGGCGGCTCGCAGTTCTTCATCTGCCACTCGCGCGACAACACCGCCCACCTCGACCGCGTGCACACCGTGTTCGGCAAAGTGGTGGAGGGCCTCGACGTGATTGACCAGATCAAGCCCAACGACGAGATTCAGAAGATTGTCGTGAACGAGGCCTAGGCTTCGACTTCACCCAACCGAAAAGCCCCGCGCACCTTGCTGGTACGCGGGGCTTTTTGTTGGGTCACAGGTGTGACATACCAGCATACCGACGAGCCAGGTAGCCGCCCGAGCCCAGGCCAGCAGCCATTAGTAGCGGAGGGTCAGGCACAGGCGCTCCACCGTTCGTTGCTGTCCCTGCCGCCCGTTGTCGAAGGTCAGGATAACCCATTCGCGGGCTGCGGGCACAAACGCAAGGGAGCCGGCCGCCGCAAAGCACTCCAGGTAGTGGCGACTGCCCGCACCGCTGTACTCAAACACGGTCCCGGTAAGCCGGGCGACACCATTGGGGTGCTGCAACGGTTCCGCGTCGTGCGGGGTTTGGCCCGGGAAGGGCAGCCGAAACGTCCAGGGCAGAGTCGGATGGTCGGTGTTCGGCAGTACGTCGATGGCCAGGCCGGGCGGAAAGTATTCCGGCTGGTAGTGCTGCGCCCCTGTGAACAGCCGGTCGCTGGCCGCGTCGCGCACCACGCACAGGCCCAGCAGCGAGTAGCCCGTATCCTGGGGCCGGGCGCGCAACCCCAACCCCACGGCCCGCACCGGGGCGCTGTCCAGCTCGGCGGCGTTGTGCACCCATAACACCTCCAGGTAGCCGTTTTCGAAGTAGAACTTGCGGTTGGCGGTGCCTTGCCCCGGGTGTACGCGCCGGCTGCCTTCGGCAAACCCCAGAGCCAGCAGCTCGTCGGCTACCTGCCCCTGGTCGTCGGTGAAAATGAAAAGGTGGTGCAGCTCCATAGTGGATGATGGTTGGATTACGGCGCGGGGCTGCCCGCCGCGGCTTGACGGGCAGCCCCGCGCTACGGCAGGGCCAGAAAATACGGATGAAGGACTGGGCAGCCTACGGCTGCCGCACCAAGCGCTGCTGCGCCAGGCGGCCGTCGGCCAGGGTGGCGCGCAGCAGGTACACCCCGGCGGGCACCTGGCCCAAGTGCAGCTGCAACGTGGTCTGGGCGGGCTGCACCGGCACCGCATATACGCAGCGCCCCCGCGCGTCCAGCAAGCTTACGGCCTGCACCGGCCCCGCCCCGCTGCGCAGCTGCACCTGGTCGGTGGACGGGTTGGGAAAGAGCCCCAACGCCCCCGCCACCACGCGCGACTTGCCGCTGGTGAAGACGCTGGTGGTGGTCCAGTACACTTGCGGGTCAGCGTCCTGCACCATGAACACCTTGCCATCGGGCAGTTCGACAAAGGTTTGGGGTTCGCGGTAATTTCCCGGGCTCACTCCTACTCCGCTGCGCGTCAGCTGCCAGCTGCGGCCCTGGTTGCTGGAGTACAGAGTGCCGCCGAAGCTGGGTGTACCCGTGATGGAGCTGTACCAGTCGCCGTTGCGGGCGAAGAACACCCGCTGAATGGGAGTCTGCAACCACCAGCCCGAGCCGGTGCGCTTGTTATGCACCGTCCATAAGCGGCTGTCATCGGCCACGTCGGCCAGGCTCTTGCGCAGGTTCACATCCACTCCCAGGCTGGGCACGCCGCCGCTGAAGCTGAACAGCAGTGAGTCCTGGGGCGTGATGCTCAATGCACTGGTTTCGTAGGCGTCTACGCGCCCGGCAAACTGAAATCCGTCGAGGCGCACGGGCGCGTGCCGCCAGGTCTGGCCCTGGTCGTCGGAGAGGTACAGACCCGGGTTGCGCCACCGCTCCTGGCTGTCGGCAGTGGCGTACGCGCGCCCGTTGCGGTCCACCACCAGGTGCCCCACATAACGGGCCGCGCCGAACCCCGTGCTGCGGGCGGTCCAGCTCTGGCCGTCATCGGCCGAATAGAATACCCCGTCGCCCACGGGATCCTGCTGGGCGAGGCTGCCCGTGCCCACCAGCAAACCTCCCGGACGGGTTTCCGCAATGGACACCACTGGGTAAGTCGTGTTCAGCGCCACCGAGTCCCAGGTAGCGCCCGCATCGAAGCTGCGGTAAACCTTGCCCTGGCCGCCCACCAGCAGCCGCCCCCCGGCGCGGGCGTACAGGGCGTGGGCGTGGCGGGTGCGCAAAGCCAGCTGCCAGCTGCGGCCCTGGTTGGTGGTGCGCAGCACGCCGGCTTCCACGGCCGTCAGCAGCGTGGAGTCGCCCGTGGCGACCAGCCCCCTTTTGGGGCCGTAGGGGGCCGTGGGCGTGGGGCGCCAGAAAGTCGGCTGGGCCCGGGCGGCGGGCGTCATACCTAATATGCTGGCAGCAAGCAGACCGGCAGCAAGCAGCGGATGGTTCATGGAGGCAGTAATGGGGGTTCGGCAGCAAACCTACAGTCCAGCCGCAGCCGTGGAAATCGCATGTACATGTATGCCGGTCCCGTGCAACCCCAGGCGGCGGCCGGTGTTGCGGGCCGGCGGCGCCCCTTCTCCACCCACCAAAAAAGCCCCGCGCACCAAGCAGGTACGCGGGGCTTTTGCCGGCCTTTGGGCAACGGCCTACATGGCGGGCTAGGCCGGCAGGGAGTCGCGGCGGTTGCGCACCAGGGCCAGGGCGTTGTTGAGCACCGTTACCTGGGCGGCCGACTGCTCGGCATTCACGGCGGCCAGCACGCGCTGGGCCGGCTTCTGGCTGCCGCGGCGGTCGGTGAGGTTGTCGCGCAGGTCGTTGGCCTTGCGCAGCTTGATTTCATACTCCTCGCGCCGCTCCGGCGACAAGTCGGGCTTGGCCAGGCCGTACCCGTAGAACTCGATGTCGGCCTCCACGTCGGCCAGACGCTTGGCCCGGCTGGCGTCGGAGTGGGCCGAGCGGGTTTCGGAGAGGCCCAGGTTATTGGTTTGGATCTGGTAGCCGGCCAGTTCGGCTTCCAGGCTGCTGACTACTTCCTCGCACTCGGGGCGGGTCGTCAGCTCATTCACGTCAATGGGCATAAGCGTAAAGAGTAAAAGGTGAAAAATGAGACGCCGGAAATATATAATTTTCAATAAAAACCGGTATTCGTTGAAAGAAATAATTTTTCAGCCGCCTTTTTCGGGCTCCAGTGCTAGGGCCTGGGCCAGCGCGGCGGTTTCGGCCTCCAGGGCGGCGAGGCGGGCCGTGAGCAGGTGAAAGCGGGTGGCCCGGGTGCCGGTGAGGGTAGTGGCGGCGTCTTCGCCCCGGCGCTGCAGCCAGCGCCTCACCAGGGGCAGCCGCTCGGTTTCCGCGGGCGTGGGCTGCAAGGGCTCGGCGGCCAGCAGCGCGGGCAGGGCCTGCTGCCAGCGCCGGGCCACGCGCAACTCGTCGCGCAGCTGGCCCAGCTCCCGCCGCAGCCTGCCGGCCTGCTGCTCACACTGGGCCAGGCGCCGGCGCAGCGGCTCGGCCTCGGGCGGGGCGGCGGGAACAGGCGGCGGCGTGGCGGGGGCTTCGACCGGGGCGGGCGGCACCTGGTCGGCCAGGGGCAGCAGGCGCCGCAGCACCGTGGCCGAAGGCTCGCGCCGCCTCGCTTCGATGTGGGCTAGCAGGGTACTGTCCACCCCCAGGTATTGGCCCAGGGCTTCCAGGGTCAGGCCGAAATACCGGCGCACGGCGGAAATGGAGGAATCGGCATACTGGGAAGGATAAGCCATTAGGCAGAGGGACTGAACCAGTGGGGTTGTCAGCAAATTATTGAAAAACGAAAAAATACTGACAGGGCTTGTCAGGATTATTTCACTTTTCAAGAATTCACTGACAGGCTTTCCAATAAAAAGCCCCGGAGGCTGGCGCGGCCGGGGCTTGGTTATTTCTTGCGGGGGCGCCGTCGGGGCGGCGCTGGCTCGGCTTCTACTCGGGAGCGTATAGGTGCCGTATGCATCAACGCCTCGTACTCGGCGCGGTCAGAATAGAACCCGGTTTCAAAGAGGTAGGGGTCGACGTAGGAGGCTTCTGTTTGCTGGCCGGTAGCGGGCGGTGTAGGCGGTATCGCCGAATGTCGGGCTGCTACTGCCAGGGCCAAAAACTCTTGCTTAGGAACAAAGGCCGATGGCGCACCCAGCTGGCGTTCCGGATTGATCGAACCGAATAGCGGATTCCGAGGCTTTTTCATGGGCGTTGGGCCGCAGCGGCCAGCGCTAAGTATTGCTGCTTGTTGGAGCGGTACCCGGTAAGAACGACGCACCGGCCGGGACGGTTCCGGGTGCCCTTTACCAAATATACGTGCAACTCATACACGCACCGGCGCTGGTTGTTCCAGTTTAGGAAGACGTACCGGTCGTTGCCTAGCTCCTGCACGCCATTGTAATACTCCAGTAACTGCGAAATATCTTCGTGATGCAGGTCATGCGCCTTATTGCTAGCAAAGTTTGAGCAGACGTGCCGGGCGTGCTGACTAGTCCAGAAGATTTCGTAGTCGTGCCCTTCGTAACGGATGCATTTGTTGTGAAGCATGGTTCGGGGTAATCACCTAATCCAGCAGATCAGCCGGGACATATTCCACTACCGTGTCCATAGCCCGCATCAGTTGCGTGAAAGGCGCCTGGGATGACAATAAGTCCTTTAAATGGCGCCTTGCATTAGCCTGCTTTTGCGGGTTGCCACTGCTTTGCGCGGCCAGATAGGCCATGATAGCCTTATTCACTTGCTCATATTGCTTGGCAATCGTGACGCGCAAGTGCTTGGTGTTTTCCTGAGAAAGCTCGTCCCCTGGCTTTCCGTTGTGCAGCAGGTTGAGCAGGGCTGCGGTATTGCGGGCGGCCTGATCGGCTGAATCAATAGCCTCAAAATGCGGGTCGCGGCCGAGCGCCCCGATGGTGGCGCGCAACCTCTCTCCCACCTTATCGCGGCATGGGTCAAGTAGTCCGCCGACCGGCCAGTTCCGGGGCCGCATCATATTGGCCTTGTGAGCCGCCGGGAACAGATTGTCCCAGTTGTATTTCAGGGTTGGGTCTTGGTTTACGGGTACGAAATGGTCTACATCCATTTCGTAAGCGCTGCCGTGCCATTGCTCAGTCAGGTAGCACTTGCTGAAAAAATGTGTTTCAAAAGCCCACAATACATCCGAGCCGCGGTAGCTGCCGGGCTTAGCGGGCTTAGGCACCGTTGTTGGGTCAGCCGCCGCCGCGCAGGCAGCCGCGTAGACACTGCAATCAGTTAAATATTGTTGCATTGCCGGCGTGCTTAATGATACCGGCACAGGCGGACGCATTAACTCAATCATGCTGCTTGTTCGCGCTCTAACCGCCGAAGCTGGGCCTGTACATCGAGCTTTAGCACTGGCGACATATACCGACCTTTTTCTTCAAATAATTTTTGCAGCTGCCTAAGTGCTTCCGAGCGGTCAGCCAATGCGCTGATCATATCTATTTGTTCCAGGATACCATCGGCGACATTAGAATATTCATTCTCAACTCCAAAATGAGTTTGCATCAGCTCAGAAAACGAGCTGCCAGCGGCTTCATCACCCGCCATTTTTCCACTGCTTAAATCAAAAACCGTAGCGTTGGTGATACTTGAAGCCACCGCCGGCGAATGCGTTGCCACGATGAATTGCAGATTGGGAAACAGATTCGTGAGCAGCGGCAGAATCTGATACTGCATTTCCAGGTGCAGGTGGGTTTCCGGCTCGTCGATGAGCACGAAACCGCAGGGGTTATAGGTGTAATCGTTGGCCTGTCTGCGCAGCAGGTCAGTGCGCATCAGCAGATCATTTAGTATACCTATAAAGGAAGAGAAACCAGCTGAGAGTTGATTGAAAGTAACGCGACGACCATCAGAATACACAAAAAAGAATTCAAAATCATCTGAATAAAACTCAAGCTTTACATTTTCATCACCTAAAATCCTAGAAAACAACATATCTAGGTTATTAAAAAATACATCATTCAAATTAACCATTTTTTTATCTCCTTTAATTACAGCGAAGGCTTGAGAAATTTTTTTATTAACCAGATACTGTTTAAATAATTCACTTACTTGATTTTTATTGTTAACATCACGAATTTGATCATCGAGCTTTTGATTATTAGCAACACCTCTAACATCCTTTACCTGCATTTGACGAAAAGCCTCAAAGAAAGGCATGATTGCTTCGCTTCGACTGGGAGCCTCTATCAAATTACTTTCTATAGCAGAACTAAAAATAGGGACAACTTTACTTATATCACGCAACATGTTTTTGTATTCTTCTTTAGTCTCATTTTTATCAGCTAGTATTACTCCAAGCTCTAATGACTGTCTCATTTTTGCAGGCTTAGGGTTGCCTATCATTTCATGATACAGCTCACTCAGAACCGTGGTTTTCCCCGATCCATTCTTTCCGGTCAGAATCAGGTGTTTGAACTCATTCCCGGCTTCAAACACGGGTATAGTCAGGTTTTTGACAGCATAGGCATCATTGATAACGAGTTGCTGCAGGTAGGGAAATTCGTTGCGGCTTATCATGGTCGAAGTCAAGCGAAATAGGCCTTACAGCCATTTCGGCGAAGTTACATGCTCCGGTGTTAGTTACACCAAAAAAGCCCCGCGCACCAGGTAGGTACGCGGGGCTTTGTACATGCGGAGCGAGCTGACAACTAAAAACTGACAACTCTCAACTCATCTTACCGCCGCTTGCGCTTCTTCGACGACTGGTAGTCCTCGTCGTCATCGTCGTCGTCCCCCCCGAAGCTGGGCATGGTGAACATGGACGAGAGCAAATCCTTGAACTGGGCGCCGGCGGTGAGGCGGTTGCGCGAAATCAAGCTCAGCTCGGCCATGCCGTGCAGGGCAAACTCCATCCAGAAGTAGGGGTTTTCCTTGAACTGCTCGGCGGGCACGCTGTCCTTGGCCAAATCGCGCAGGCCGGGCACCACGTCGAGCAGGGCGCGGTAGTCGGCATCGGAGGAGTCGTGCAGCAAGTCCACGGTGTGGCCGCTGAACCAGTCCTGCACCGGCTTGTAGGGGTTGGGCTTGTCCTTTTGCTTTTTCGACTTCTCGGGGTCGGGGAAGTACTGCAGGAACTGGGTGCGCAGGGCCTTGCCCATGAGCTTCTCGGCCACGATGCCGGCGCCCTCCTGCTCGCCCTCGTACACCAGCTCCACCTTGCCCGTAATGGCGGGTACGGCGGCCAGGAAATCGGCCACCCGCAGGGCGGTCTGCGTCTCGCCGTTGAGCAGGGCGCGGCGCTCGGCGGCGGCCACCACCTGCTCGTAGGCCGAGATGGTGAGGCGGGCCGACACGCCCGACTTGGCGTCGACGTACTCCGAGGCGCGGGCCTCGATGGCCACCTGCTCCACCAAATCGTGAATCACCTCGTTGCCCAGCACCAGCTGCTGCTGGCTGTCGGTAAGGCGGGCCTCCTGGCGGGTGATGCGCTTGCCGATGTCCAGCGTCTTGGGGTAGTGGGTGATGATCTGCGCGTCGATGCGGTCCTTGAGCGGGGTCACGATGGAGCCGCGGTTGGTGTAATCCTCGGGGTTGGCCGTGAACACGAACTGCAGATCCAGCGGCAGGCGCACCTTGAAGCCGCGAATCTGGATGTCGCCCTCCTGCAGGATGTTGAACAAGGCCACCTGGATGCGGGCCTGCAGGTCGG
Source organism: Hymenobacter sp. B81 (assembly GCF_044628455.1). NCBI lineage: Bacteria > Pseudomonadati > Bacteroidota > Cytophagia > Cytophagales > Hymenobacteraceae > Hymenobacter > Hymenobacter sp. B81. The sequence continues at coordinate 1,200,622 of NZ_JBIYZW010000001.1, forward strand.
GCAGCTCGTTGATGACGAAGATGCCGCGGTGGGCGCGCGGAATCAGCCCGAAGTGAATCACGCGCTCATCGGAGTAGGGCAGCTTGAGCGTGGCGGCCTTGATGGGGTCGGCGTCGCCGATGAGGTCGGCCACCGACACGTCGGGAGTGGCCAGCTTCTCGGTGTAGCGCTCGTCGCGGTGCAGCCAGGCCACGGGCGTCTCGTCGCCATGCGCGGCCACCAGGTCGCGGGCAAAGCGCGAGAGCGGCTGCAGGGGGTCGTCGTTGAGCTCGGAGCCCTCCACCACCGGCACGTACTCGTCGAGCAACTGCACCAGCTGGCGGGCAATGCGCGTTTTGGCCTGCCCGCGCAACCCCAGCAGGTTGATGTGGTGCATGGACAGGATGGCGCGCTGCAGGTCGGGAATCACCGTTTCCTCGTAGCCGTGGATGCCGGGAAAGGCGTTGTCGCGGCGGCGCAGCTTGTCAATCAGGTTGTCGCGCAGCTCCTGGCGCACGGAGCGCGACGTATAGCCCGCGGCCTTGAGCTGGCCGAGGGTGCGAATGGATGCGTGGTTCATCGGGTCGGGTAGAGGTGGGAATAAGCTCCCGGCTCCGTTAACAGCGAAACCGGGTGCGGGGTTCGGGCAGGCTGATGTGGGGGATTGGGTGAGTGACTGATTGGGAGAATGAGTGAGGCGCAGCTGGCGGCGCGGGGACGGTTTCGCCCCCGCCGCGCCACCCCGGCAATAGCAACCGGCAACGATAGCATGGGACGGGCTCCGGCGGCGCGGGTCGGGTTCGTTTCGGGCTAAGCCAATCTACTGCCGTGGCGCCGCTCCGCGGCTCCAGCCCCGCACAACTGCTTCATTCCCCACTCTCTCACATACTTATGCGACTGACACGGGCAGGACGGGCGGGTACTTTTGCGGTGTTCCCGCCTCGCTTACCTCCTACCCCCTCTGAGCTATGAAAAAAGCATTGCGCTGGACCGGCTGGCTGCTGGCCGGACTGGTCTTTCTGGCCGCTTGTGCGGCTACCTTCGTGCAGGTGCGCGGCATTCACAGCTACGCGCCGCCCCGCCTCGCGCTGGCCCCGGTTGCCTACACACCCGAGCGCGTGGAGCACGGCCGCCGCCTGGTGCTGAGCGTGTGCGCCGAGTGCCACCGCGACAAGCAAACCCAGCGCCTGAGCGGGCAGCTGCTGCGCGACATTCCGGCGCAGTTCGGCCGGTTTTACTCGGCCAACATCACCCGGGACCGGCAGCACGGCATTGGTGGCAGGACCGACGCCGAGGTGGTAGCCCTGCTGCGCACCGGCCTGGGGCCCGACGGCCGCATCCGCTCGGTGATGCCCAACTTTGCCCGCCTCTCCGACGAGGACGTGCTCAGCATCGTGGCCTTCCTGCGCTCCGCCGACCCGGTGGTGCAGGCCGACGCCACGCCCTCGCACGCGCAGGAACCCAGCTTTTTCGGCAAGGTACTGGCCAACACCATCATCAAGCCCGCCGAGCTGCCCACCCAGCCGATTCAGCAGCCCAGCCCCACCGACCCGGTGGCTTTTGGCCGCTACCTGGTCACCTCGCGCTACAAGTGCTACGACTGCCACTCGGGCGACATCCTGAAAACCGACGGCCAGCAGCCCGAAAAATCCTTCGGCTACATGGGGGGCGGCGCGGTGCTGCAGGACGCCCAGGGCCACGACATCGTGAGCCGCAACCTCACCGCCGACCCCGAAACCGGCATTGGCGACTGGACCGCCGAGCAGTTTGGGCAGGCCATGAAGTTCGGCCGCTCGCCCAACGGCCCCTTGCGCTACCCCATGCCCAAATACTCGCTGGTGACCGACGAGGAAACCCGCGCCATCTACGCCTACCTGAAGACCATTCCGGCCATCAAAAATGCCACGCCCGAGGACGGCCCGGCGGCCGTGGCCGGGCGCTGACCAACGCCGGGTCCCGGCCGGGTGCAGCCAGCCGGATTACGTCCCTCACATCATCATGCGAGTGACTTGGGTACAACCACAAATTACTTTTGTGAAACATCCTCCCCCCGCTCACCTGCCCTCCCCCGCTATGAAAAAGCTATTCAAAATCATCGGCCTGGCCCTGGCCACCGTGCTCTTCCTGGCCGTGTGCGCCGCCGCCTTCGTGCAGGTGCGCGGCATTCCCAACTACGACCCGCCCAAGCTGCCGGCCCAGAAGGTGGCCATCACGCCCGAGCGCGTGCTGCAGGGCGAAAAAATTGCCATGTCGATGTGCGCCGACTGCCACCTCGACAAGAAAACCGGCGGCCTGACCGGCCGCCACGTCGACGACCTGCCGGCGGAATTTGGCAAGCTGTACTCGGCCAACATCACCCAACACCCCGAAATGGGCATCGGTAACTGGACCGATGAGGAGCTGATTGGCCTGTTCCGCACCGGCATCGGCCGCGACGGGCGCTTCCGCGTGGTGATGCCCACCTTCGTGCACATGGCCGACGAGGACATCTACAGCATCGTGGCCTTTCTGCGCTCCGACAACCCGCTGGTGCGGCCCCAGGCCGTAGCCTCGCACCCGCAGGAGCCCTCGTTCCTAGCCAAGGCCCTCACCCACACGGTGATGAAGCCCACGCCCCTGCCCACCAAGCCCATCTCGGTACCGCCCGCCACCGATCAGGTGAAGCTGGGCCGCTACCTGGTGACGGCCCGCTACCTGTGCTACGACTGCCACAGCCAGGATTTCAAGACCAACAACATCATGGAGCCCGAGAAGTCGGGGGGCTACCTGGGCGGCGGCAACCGCTTCGTCACCAAAACCGGGCAGACGATTCTTTCCCGCAACCTCACTCCCGACCCCGAAACCGGCATCGGCGACTGGAGCGAGCAGCAGTTCGTGCAGGCCGTGAAGTACGGCCAGTCGCCCACCGGCCCGCTGCAGGCTCCCATGCCCAAGTTCTCGGTTATCAGCGACGAAGAGGCCAAGGCCATGTACGCCTACCTGAAGACCATTCCGGCCATCAAAAATGCCACGCCCGAAGACGGCGCAGCAGCCAACCCAGTGGCGTCGCGTTAAGGGAACAACACTTCCGCCGCTGCGTTGGACGGCCACTCCCTACCCGGGAGTGGCCGTATTTTTTGGGTGAAAATGCAGGAGTGGTGACTGGGTAAGTTTGCCGTTCAGCGGGCATGGAGCCACGCCGTTGGCGCCTCCGGAACGCCACTCCCCCTTTCACAAATTCACCTTACAGCGTCTTGCGGCGGTTGCGCTTGTAGTCCTCGAAAATCATCCCACCCAGGCCTTTCAGGGAGCTGTAGTAGGCCTTGCCCTGGTTGGTTTCGGTGAACTCGCGCACGAACTGCTGCAGGTAGGGGTCGGAGGCAATCATGAAGGTGGTGATGGGAATCTTGAGGCGGCGGGCAGCGGCGGCCAGGTTCAGGGTCTTGTTCACCACTTTGCGGTCGAGCCCGAACGAGTTTTTGTAGTAGCCGCCGGGTTCCTTGAGGCAGGTGGGCTTGCCGTCGGTAATCATGAAGATCTGCTTGTTGGCCGTCTTGCGCTTGCGCAGCAAATCCATGGCCAGCTCCAGCCCCGCCACCGTGTTGGTGTGGTAGGGCCCCACCTGCAGGTAGGGCAAATCCTTCACCTCGATCTGCCAGGCGTCGTTGCCGAACACGATGATGTCGAGGAAGTCCTTGGGGTACTTCTGCTTGACCAGCTCGGCCAAAGCCATAGCCACCTTTTTGGCAGGCGTAATGCGGTCCTCCCCGTAGAGAATCATCGAGTGCGAAATGTCAATCATGAGCACCGTGCTCGTCTGGGTTTTGTGCTCGGTGTCGCGCACTTCCAGGTCGCCTTCGGTGAGCAGGTAGTTGCCGTCGAGGCCGTGGTTGAGCTGGGCATTGCGCAGGCTCTCGGTCATCTCGATCTGCTCGATGGTGTCGCCGAACTGGTAGTCGCGCAAATCGGTGGTCAGCTCGTCGCCCTGGCCGGCGTGGGGGGTGCGGTGGTTGCCCTGGGTGCCGCGCTTGAGCTTGCCGAAGATTTCCTCCAGCGCCGACTTGCGGATCAGCTGCTCGGCCTTGGCCGTGATTTTCAGCTCGCCCAGCTGCTGCTCGTTCTCGTCGAGGTAGCCCTTCTTCTTGAGGTCCTCGATGAAGTCGCCCATGCCGTACTCGTCGTCGGTTAGGCCGTACTGCTTGTCCAGCTCGTTGAGCCAGGAAAGGGCCTCGGCCACGTCGCCGGCCGTGATGGTCACCAGCTGCATGAACAGCTTAAAAAGCGTGTCGAAGCCCTTGTCGGAAGTTTCTTCGGGCACAAAGTCGCGGAAGCGGAAGCCAACAGCCATAGTCGAAAGGAATGGACCGGGAAAACAACGGCTCGCTTTAGTTAGTTTTTGGTTGGTGGTTTTTGGTTGATGGCTTCGTTTCGAATCGACTTCCCTATCTGGGCCAAAAACCAAAAACTACCAACCAAAAACCCAATCAATGAAAGCCATCTGGAACAACGCCGTGCTGGCGGAAAGCGACGACACGGTGGTTGTCGAAAACAACCACTACTTCCCGGCCGACTCGCTGAAGCGGGAGTTTTTTGAGGACAGCATTGCCGGTACCACCTGCCCGTGGAAGGGCCGCGCCAGTTACTATTCGGTGCGCGTGGGCGATGAGCTGAACAAGGATGCCGCCTGGTACTACGCCGACCCCAAGCCCGCCGCCGCTCACATTCGCGGGCGCGTGGCGTTCTGGAAAGGCGTGCGCATCGAGGCCTGAGCAGCAGCTCTTGCTAAAGTCTTATTGCCGCCGAGTGTAACCTCAGCCGGAGAATGGCGTTTGCATAGTGCACCGACTATATGTGCACGACCCCCACTCCTTTCTCTCCACGTTCCATGAAATCCTTTACTTCATCCTGGTGGCTCGGTGCCGCCGCTCTGCTGGCGCTGGCCAGCTGCGACTCCACCCGTACGGCCACGGAAGACACTTCAATGGCTGCCACGGCCGAATCGGTGCCGAGCACCGAAGAAGTGGCCTTCAGTCGCGACCTGACCCAGGGCGACTACCGCTTCCAGATCCAGTCGACCACGGCCGAAAACGGCCAGCAGCTCACCATTCGCACCCGCCGCGGCGAGGCCCTGGTGACCGACCCCATTCGCCTCAACATGAAAGGCAACGTGACCGATGCCGTGATGGGCGACCTGAACGGCAACGGCAGCCCCGAGCTGTACGTGTTCACCAGCGGCGGCACCAGCTCCTTCGGGGGCGTCGAGGCCTACGAGTTCGTCGACAAGTCGTTCCGCCCGCTCAAATCCCCGCAGAAGCTCAGCGCCGATATGGCCAAGGGCTACAAGGGCGAAGACAAGTACGAAATCCGCGGCAACCGCCTGGTGCGCACCTTCCCCGTGTACGGCAGCGACACCGCCCGTACGGCCTCGGGCGAAATGCGCTCCATCGAGTACTCACTCAACTCCGAGGGCATGCTCATGCCTACCCCCATGCCGGCCAGTGGCAGCAGCACCCAGCCGCGCCCCTAGCCCGGCTTAGCCGTCAACAAAAAACCCGCTCCTTCAGCGGGTTTTTTGTTTTGCGCCCCGCCCCGAAAAGCCGCCGCTAGGGCCCGGGGGTGTAACCCGGCTTTTGCCGCGGGCGTTCTTGCACGGGAAGGCCGCCGCGCCCGTCTTGTTTTACTTTGCCCTGCCGCTATGCACTACTTGGTTTCCGCTCTGACCCGCCGGCCCGTCCTGCTGCTGACTCTCGCCCTGGGCGCCTGCGACTCGTCGCGCACCGCCACCGAACGCGCCGACCCCAACCCGCCCGCCGCCAGCGCGGTACCGGCGGCCGTCAGTTTCCAGAAAGAGCTGAGCCGGGGCGACTACACGTTTGCGGTGCAAACCCTGGGCAGCGGCTCGCAGCGGCAGCTGAACCTGCGGGCCGAGCGACTGGGCCGCGAGCTGGCCGCCACTACGGCTACCATCGAGGGCTCGGTGTCGGATGTGGTGGTAGCCAACCTCAACAACGATGAATACCCCGAGCTGCTGGTCTTCGTCACCGATGCCGGCAGCGGCTCCTACGGGCAGCTGCTGGGCTACGAATTTCTCAGCCGCGGCCGCCGCAACCTGGTACTGCCCGAGCTGGAGGGTGAGCTAGCCGCGGGCTACCTGGGCCACGATTCCTTTCGCGTAGACGGCCGCACCCTGATCCGCAGCTTTCCCCTGTACCGCCCCGACGACCCCAATAGCACGCCCAGCGGCGGCACCCGCACCATCGAGTACGTGATGCCGCGCAAGGAAGGCCTCATCAGCGTTGCCCGCCACTACGACGCCCCGCAGGGCGCCGAAGCAGTCCGCTGAGTACCGGCCTACCAGCTGGGTCCTGACCGTACCAGCGCAAAGCCAATTTGGTTGCATTTCCTTAAAAGCAGAAGCGGCCGCAGCTGGGTAGCTACGGCCGCTTCTGCTTTACAGACAGAGATTTTACTCAATCCACTTGAACTTGTACTCCAGCTTGGGCACCGGCATGCGGTCGGCCACGCGGCGCAGGCGGGCGGGCAGGGCCATGACGTAGTCGCGGGCCTTTTCGGCCTGGGCATTGAGTCCGGTAACCTGGTCGACCTTCCAGGTGGTAATGAGCCCTTCCAGGATGTCGGTGTAGTCCTGGCTGGTGTACACGCCCAGGCGCTGGGCCGCGTCGGTGAAGTGGCCAAAGGTTTTGCCGATTTCCACGCCCAGCTCGCGCATGTAGTGGGCCGGCATCACAATCTTCTTGCGCATCATGTCCTCGAAGGCCAGCATCATTTCCGAGGGGTCCACTTCGAAGATTTTCTCCACGAAGGTCTGGTACACGCGGGCGTGCCGGGCTTCGTCGCCGGCAATCATGCCGCAGAGCTTGGACAGGGAGGCGTCGCCGGCCTTGCGGGCCAGGGTGCCCACGCGGCGGTGCGAGAGGTTGGTAGCCGCTTCCTGGTAGGAGGTGTACACGAAAGCCCGGTACGGGTCGTGGGCGGTGCCCAGGTCGAAGCCGTCGGCAATCAGGTACTGGGTGCTGGTTTCGAACTCGCGCATGTTCACGCGGCCCGAGAGGTAGAGGTAGCGGTTGAGCAGGTCGCCGTGGCGGTTCTCCTCGGCCGTCCAGCCCCGGATCCACTGGGCCCAGCCGTTGTTGGGGTCGCGGTTCAGGTCGTCGAGCTGATGAAACCAGGCTTCGTAGTTGGGCAGGGCTTCTTCGGTGATGGTGTCGCCGACGAGTACGGCCAGCAAATCGTAGCTGAGTTCCTTGGCCCGTTCGCGCAACAGCTTTACCTCGTCGAAGAAGGTATCCAGACGCGAATCCGGCAGAAAGTCGGACGGTTGCCAGCTGTCCTCGACCTTTTTGAGAAACGAACCCATGTTCTCACGCAAAAAGGACTCGAGATGCTGAAGTACTTCCGCCCGGGAAGTCATGGTGGCAATCATGCGGCGATGGGAGAAAAAAAGTGAAGAAAAAGAGGCGGGGAAAAGCCAAAAGTAGGCATTCGGGCGGTGGAATATCCAGCCGGAATCCAACTTCTGCAAATGCATACGGATTCGGGGGCAGAAAAGCCTAGCCCCACGTTACAAATTCTTGTCCCGCGGGCCCGCCGGCGCCGGCCAGCGCCGGGCGGCGCCATAGCGCCGCAAAAAACGGGTGAGCGGCCCCGGCGCCGGCCACCAGGCGTACACGTCGGCGCGGGGCAGCAGGCGGCCCAGGGCGCGGGCCTGGTCGCGGGTGCCGGCCAGGTGCTGGCGCAGGCGGGGCTGCGAGGGGTCGAGCGTGGGCCAGCCGGTGAGCAGCAGCCAGCGCCCCGGCCCGTTGCCGTCGTACTGCACGAAGGGCGACAGGGACTTGAAGTGGGTTTCGAGCCCGGCGGCCACCACCGTACGCCCGGCTGCCTGCCGCACCAGGGCGTGCATTACCCCGGCGTTGCGGGCCTGCTCGGCCCGCAGCACCCCTACGCGGTGCGCCGTTTTGTAGGCGTACAAGCCGCTGGCCAGCAGCAACGTCAGCAGCAGGTAGCGCCCGGGCACGGGGCGGCCGGCCCGGCCTAGCACGCCGGCGGCGTTGGCCACGGTGAAAATCGTGAGGATGGGCAGGGCCAGCCGGGGCGGGAGCTTGAGCAAAACCAGCAGCGCCAGCAGGCCCGCGGGCACGGCCAGCAAGTACAGCCGCCAGGCCCAGGCCCCAGGCCCGGGCTGCCCCAGGCCCCAGGCCAGCAAAGCCAGGTTGAGCAGCAGCACCAGGAAATAGTCGCGCCCGAACTGGGGCAAACCCGCGCGCAGCTTGGCCGGAGCAGTGTGCTGCCAGAATGCCGCCGCCTCCACGGGCAGGGCCCGGGCAAACAGCGCTTCGTCAACCAGCACCGAGTCGCCCAGTACCCACTCTTGCACGGCCCGCACGCCCAGACTGTCGGCGGCGGTGCGCGGACGGGGGCGGCTGAGCTGGTAGTCGCTGAAGTTGGACTTGAGCACGTCGAGCCGGCGGTAGCGGGCGGCTTCGGGCGAGCGGGCAGCGGTAAGCAGGGCCGTGCCGGCGCCGAACAGCAGGGCAGCCAGCAGCAGCAGGCGGCTGGCGCGGCGCCCCGCCAGCCAGTAGGCGGCCGGCGCGGCCACCAGCGCCCCGAGCAGGGCCGCGCTGGGCCGGATTGCCCAGGCCGCCAGCAAACTCAGCAGCGCCAGGGCCAAAGGCCAGCGGCGCCGCTCGTTCAGGCGCTGCGCCGCAAAGAGCAGGGCCGCCCCGGCGAGCAGCAGCGGCACCCGCATGTAGTTGAACCAGAGCACGTGCTCGAGGCCGGCGGCCAGGTAAAACCAGCCGAGCACCCCCGCCCGCCCCACCCCACCCAGGTGCGGGCGCAGCAGCCGGTCGAGCACGGCAAACAGCAGCATCAGCGCCAGGGTCAGCAGCCCGTAGAGCAGCAGCCCGTACCAGGGCGCGGCGGGCCAGCGGGCATAGAGCCCCGCCAGCAGCGCGGCCCAGCCGTGGAAGTACAGGTGCAGGTCGCCGACCGGGGCCGCGGCGCTGCGCCCGCGCAGCAGCAGGGTAATGGCAACGTCGTCGTTGGTTTCGTAGTAGCAGCCCAGCGCGGCGGCCGTGAGCAGCACCAGCGCCAGGGGCAGCCCCACAATGCGCAACCAGGAGCCGAGGCGGGCGTGCTTCATGGCCGGCAAGGTACAACGGCGCCCGCAACCGCAACTCCGCCTCGGCCGCTTGCTCCGAGGTTGGCGCACCGATTTCTTTTCCAACTTCGCAGCCGTGAATTCCCCTTCTGCTCCCGGCCTGCGGCGCTGGGCCGATGCGGCCCTGCTGGCCGTGGTAGTGGTTACGCTGGCCTTCTTCGCCCTCACCCACGAAGGCCTCTACGCCCTCGACGACTATTACTACGCCCGCTACGCCCACCAGCTGCTGCATGGCACCTTCGAGCTGGGCCCCGACCCCGAGGGCCGGTTGCACGACCCCCTGCACGAGCGGTGGCTGATTTTCGGGCCGGTGGCTTTGTGCTACGCCCTGCTGGGCGTCAACATCATCAGCACCACGCTCTGGCCGCTGCTGGCCACGCTGGGCTGCTCGCTGCTGCTGTGGCTGAGCTACCGACGGCGCGAGCCGCTGGTGGCGGCGGGCGCCGTGCTGCTGCTGGGCTTGCACTACTTCACGCTTAACCTAAGCACCTACCTCTACCCCGACAACATCAACATGCTGGCCTGCCTGGCCGCGGCCCTGGCCCTGAACGCTGGGCGGCGCGCCGCCCAGCCGGGGCGCTGGGGCGCCGGCTTTGCCCTGCTCAACTTTGCGGCCCTGCTCTGCAAGGAAACGGTGGTGTACTACGTACCCTTCTACCTGGGCCTGCTGCTGCTCGACGGCTACCGCCGCCGGCACGGGCGCTTTTGGCTGAGCGCCGCCCTCACCGGCACTGCCCTGCTCGCGGCCTACCTGCTGTTTTACCAGGTAATGACCGACGACGCGCTCTACCGCATTCACCTGATCGAGCAAACCAACAACTTCCTGAAAGAAGGCAACTTCCTCCTTGGCAACCGCGCCGCCCTGCTGGCCCGCGTCACCTACGGCCCGCTGCTGGTCTTCATCGGCTCGGGGCTGGGGCTGCTGCTGCTGCTGGCGCTGGGCAGCGGCCGGCCCACGGCGGCCGATGCGGCCGCGGACCGCTACTTCTGGCTGGGCCTGGGGCTGAGCACTCTCGCGGCATTCTGGCTGGGCAGCACCTCGCTGAGCCAGTACAACCCCATCACCCTGCAGCCGCGCATGATGACGCCCCTGCTCCCGCCGCTGGGCCTGGCCGCCGCCTTCGGTTTGCGCGACGTGCTGCTGAGCGGGCGCCGCGCCGGGCTCTACGCCGCCATCCTGGTAGCGCTGGCGGCCTTCGACCGCAGCAGCGTGGCCGTGCTGTACCTGGGCTGGGCCGGGACCTTCTTGGCGCTGGCCGGGCTGGCCCGGCGGTCGGCCGAGCCCGGCCGCTGGCCCCGGCCGGGCTCGACCGGCTACGCCGGGCTGGGGCTGCTGGCGCTGGGGTTGGTGCTGCTGCTGCGGCCCGCCTACTTCATGGGCAAGCCCAGCGCGTCGGGGCACTTTGCCCAGGACCGGGTGCTGCGCCGCCAGCTGCCGCCCGCCCCGGTCCTGCTGCTGGTCGACGACTTTCTGGCGGGCAACGTCGATTTCTACTTCGACTTCCGGGTGCCCGCGGACCTGCGCATCCGCCGCTACTGGGCCCGCGACTCGGTGCAGCTGGCCCCTAATCAACCGGCCTACCTGCTCCTGAACCGCGCCACCCTGAGCAACCCCGAGCTGACCCGCAAGCTGCTGCGCTACTCCGCCGACAGCGTGCTGCGCTGGTACCCCCGGCGGGAGCTGCTGGCCCGGGACGGCCCCGTAGAGTTGTACCGCGTACAGCTCCACGGGGCCGATTCGGCCTCGACAAATTCATTAGCACAATAGGCGCATAAAACGCTTATCACCAACAAGAAACAAACTATTACCTAAATTCATAAATCAACAATATACCAGCCACGCTTTAAGCCTAGGAAACTAACTTCAGCAGGCCGGCGGCCCAGCCCAGGGCGCGGTCGGTGAAGGTGAGCGGAATGGTTTGGCGCAGCAGGGCGAAGAGCTGATGGGCCTCGGCGCGGTGGCCGAAGCGCACGGCCTGACGCAGCTCCCAGCGCAGGCGCACGGCCAGGGCCGCCCGCTCTTCGGGGCTGCGGCACAACGCCAGGGCTTTGGCGCAGACGCGGATGGTGGAAGCCACGTACGGGTCGCCGGGCCGATACGACTTGCTGGACATGGAGCGCGGGTGCAGGCGCTTGCGGGTGAGCAGCTCGTCCTGGAAATGAAACTCCCAGTCGCGGCTGGCCCGCACCCAGAAGTCGAAGTCCTCGTAGGCCAGGGTTTCGTCGTAGCCGCCGAGCTGGACCAGGGTTTCGCGGCGCATCATCATGGTGGGCGTGCTGATGAAGTAGCGGCTGAGCACGTCGGCAAACACTTGGGGCGCGGCCGGCAGCCGGGGCCTGACCACGCGCCCGGCCGCGTCGCGTTGGTAGTAGCGGCGCACCACCCGGCCCTGCTCGTCGGTCAGCTCGCAGTCGTGGTAGGCCATGCCGCAGCGCGGGCCCCGGGCCTGCATGAAGGCCACCTGCCGCGCTACCCGTTCGGGCAGCAGCACGTCGTCGGTGGCAAAGTCGATAACGAACGCGCCCCGGCTGCGGCGGAAGCCCTCGTTGAAGGCCCGGCAGTTGCCCACGTTCTCGGGCAGCCGCAGCAGCTGCCAGCCCGGCTGCTGGGCAGCGTAGCGGCGCAGCAGCTCGGCGCTGCCGTCGGTGCTGGCGTCATCCACCAGCCACACTTCCAGGTGCGGGTAGGTCTGGGCCACGAGGGAGTCGAGGGCTTCGGCCAGAAAGCGCGCGTGGTTGTGGCAGAGCGCGATGATGGAAACCAGCGGGGCGGAGTCGGGAGCCATACGGGGAAGCGGCGGCAAGCTCAGGAAGAACGCCGCAGGGGGCGAAAGTACAGCGCGCAGCCCAGCAGCAGCAGGCCGAAGCGCGCCGCGTGGGCCCAGGGCGCCCCGGCCAGCCCCAGCCGCGGCAGCAGCAGCGCCAGCAGCCCGGCGTACACCGCCGCCGACAAGGCCTGCACCAGCACGTAGCGCCCTACCCGGGCCTCGGCCATCAGCGAGTACAGCAGCGTCCAGGCCAGCAGCTTGGCCCAGTCGCCCAGCAGTTGGGGGCCCAGCAGGCCGCGCGCCCCGGCAAACCGCTCGTCGAACAGCAGCGGCAGCAGCCAGTCGCGCAGCAGCCACAGCGCGCCCAGGCCCGCGGCCAGCACCCCGGCCAGCAGGCCGAACACCGCCCGCACGTAGGCCCGCTGTTCGCGGGGGTTGCCCGCCAGCGCGGCCAGTCGCGGGTAGTAGGCCGCGCCCATCACGGCCGAGAAAACCATGGTGTAGTTGTCGGACAGCTTGGCGGCGGCCTGCCACAGCCCGGTTTCGGCCAGGCTGAAGCGGCTGATGAGCAGGTCGCGCACCACGAAGTCGACGGCCTTGCTGCACAGCAGCACACTCAAAGCCATTAGCAGAAAGCGGCCCAGTGCCAGCAGGGCCGGGCGCCCGGGCAGCCGGCGGGGCCCGCGCAGCAGGCCGTAGTGGGCGCAGAGCAGGGCCGTGGGCAGCAGCATCAGCCCCTGGCCCAGCAGGTAGGCCAGCAGCACCTGCGGCAGCGGCCGGCCCGCCGCCAGCGCCGCTGCCACGGCCAGCGGCCCGGCCAGGCTCAGGGCCACCGTCAGCCCCACGTAGGCGCGCAGACGCTGGGCGGCCAGCAGCACCGCTCCCAGGTAGGCGTGGCCGGTGAGCAGGCTGATGCCCGCCAGCAGCCCCGCCACCCAGCTTGGCGAGGGGTCGAACACGGCCAGCAGCGGCCCGCGCAGCAGCGGCAGCAGGGCAAAGCTGAGCACCAGCACCGCCGCGTTGAGCAGCGCACCCGCCGCCAGCCAGCGCCGCCAGTCCGCCGAGCCCGGCCGCTGCGGCGCCAGGTACTTCACAATGCCCACGTGCACGCCGTCGTTGGGCAGGGTGGTGAGCAAAGCCATCAGGTTCTGGAAGTGCGCCAGCAGCGTGAGGCCGCCGGGGCCGCCGTACACGGCCAGCAGCTTGTTGAGGGCCAGCGCCCCGCCGGCCCGCGCCAGCACCGACGCGCCCGAGCCCAGGGAGCCGCGCACGAAGCGCCCCAGCCCTGCCGGAGCAGGCGGCGCGGCGGCAGGGGCGTCATCTTCGGCGGCGGGCAGCGACATGGTTGTTGGTTTCTGGCTTTCGGTTGTTGGGGAAACGGTTTTGGAACTGTCATCCTGAGCCAAAGGCGAACCGAAGGTCGACGAAGTCAAGGACCTTGCCCCGTCAGGCCGAGTCGTTGTTACGGCGTCGTTCACGCGGGGAGGTCTTTCGCGTTCCGCTCAGGACGACGGGTTAAATATTGACTTGACAGAGCAAGCAACGACATCGTTCTTACTTGGTAAGGTCCTTCGTCCTCGCTTGATCCGCGACATGCTCAGGATGACGGGAAACAACAAGCCATTCAGTCGGCTCCCGTTAAACTGCCCGGAGCTGCCCAGCGGTTGAAACCAATTCTTCGCAAGCTCCGGAATTCGTTTCACGGCTTGAAACTAATTTTTCCCGGGAGCCGAAATTGGTTTCATCGGGTAGCCGGCCACGGGCTGAAACCAATTTTGCTAAAACGCTGGAATTGGTTTCAGCACCTGAGGCAAACCCACCATCGGCTCAGTGAATTCGTGGCGACGGCCGCAACTGCTGCTTGAAGCGCGGAAAACACGTTGCGGGCTCGGGCGGCCCCGGGCGCTGGCCCCCCGACTGCGGCCGCCACGCGGCGGCGCTCCGGCCCGACAACCGGCCTACAGCGTGCGGGTGAAGGTGAGCTTGAGGCTGGGGCGCCCGCCCAGGTGGCGCTTGAAGCGCAGCAGCGACTCGTTCAGCCCCCCGGGCAGGGTGCTGGTGCCTAAATCGAGCAGGCGCAGGCCGCTGGCCTGGCCGAAAGCGTGCAGGCCGGCGTTGAGCAGCACCACCGGGCTGAAGGCATTCAGGTGCAGCGGCGAGGCGGGGTAGAAGTTGTAGAGCACCCCATTGCCCACCAGCACCGCCACCGTGAGGGCGGCCCACTCCCCGGCCGGGTCGCGCACCGAAAACAGGAAGTAGTGCCGGGGGAAGGCCGTAAACAAAGCCGTGAGCTGCGCCTCGCTCAGCGACAGGCTCTGCCCTTTTTCCTCGCGGCAGCGGCGCAGAAAGGCGTAGGCGGCCGGCAGCAGCAGCCGGGGCTCCTGCTCCACGTGCAGGCCGTGGCGGCGGCACTTGTGCAGGCGCCGCCGCTCCGAGGTGTGCAGCTGGGCTTCGTAGGGCTGGTCGAGGGGCAGGTAGCTGTCGATTTCGGCCAGGGCCACCCGGTAGCCGCCCAGGCGCAGCGCCTCGGCCACCTGGGCACCGGCCCGGGGCGCGTAGGCCAGGGCCGGCAGGCGCAGGGTAAGCTGCCGCGCCCCGCAGGCCGCCAGCTCCTGCTCGCCCAGCGCAATCCACTCCCGCACCACGGCCAGGGGCAGCTTGTCGCTCAGCAGCTGCGGGCCGCCGAAGGGGGCCTGGTCAAGGCTCAGCGCCTGGCCGTCGGGGGCGAGGCGCAGCGGCCACCAGCCCACCACCTGCCCCGCGGCAGTGTCGTCGAGCAAGAGCAGCAGCTCCTGGGCGGGCGGGCGGGGCAGCTGCAGCTGGGCGGGCTGCTGGTAAAGAAACAGCTCCCCGGCCAGCAGCTCGGCGTCGCCCCCGGCAAAGCCCGCCCGCACGCGCAGCGCGTAGCGGCCCGCGGCGGCCGACAGCGGCCGGATGCGGGAGCCGGAACCTTGGAAAGCGGGTGAAGAGGCGGGTAAAAACACGGGGGCAGTGAGGGCGCGGGGCGGGCGAAGGTAAGGTAAAAATATCCCGCTGGCGCGGCTCGAAAGCCAACCGCCCTGCCCCCTGGACCGGCTGGAGGCGCGGCGCTGGCTGGCCTTTTTGGCGCCGCCTGCGTAGCATTACGCGTTCCAAACCGCCCGGTCACCTTGCACCGGCCAGGCTTCTTACCGCCGCTACTTCGCGCTATGCTTGCTCCTTCCCCCGTTTCCGCCGGTCCGGCCAGCTCCGAGGGCCAGTCGGCCTTTGCCGAGCCCCCGCCCCCTGCCGACCCCGACTGCCCGCCCACCAGCGTGGCCGACCACGAAGCCACCCGTCAGGCCCGCCACCAGGACGTGGGCGCCCGCCCCGGTACGCTCACCCCCCACCCCGACGCGTTACCGCCGCGCCTGTTTCTGTTCAGCTACGATGCCGGCGGCTACGACGAGCAGGAGTTCAGCAGCTACGACGAGCTGCTCGGGCGCTTCCGCGGCCAGCCCGAGCGCCGCCACTGGATCGACGTGCGCGGCTACGGCGACGTGGAGCTGATGCGCCGCATCATGACGGACTTCGAGCTGCACCCCCTGCAGATGGAGGACGTGCTGGGCGACTACCAGCGGGCCAAGGTGGAGGTGTTCGGCGACAACCGCCTGTTTCTGGTGTCGCGCATGGCCGAGTTCACCGCCGACTTCGACATCGAGGACGACCAACTCTCCCTGTTTACCGGCCCCAACTACGTCCTCTCGTTTCAGGACGATTACGAGGACTGCCTCGACTCGGTGCGCCACCGCATCCGCTCGGGCTTCAGCCAGATCAAGCAGCGGCCGCCGCTGTACTTGGCTTACGCCCTCACCGACGTGGTGCTCGACCACTACTACCCCACCATGGCGGCCATGGGCGACTACATCGAGAGCCTGGAAAACCTCATCATCCGCGGACGGCCCAACAAGCGCCTGCTGGCGCGCATCCTGCAGGCCAAGAAAGACATCGTACGCTTTCGGCGGCTGGTGTATCCCGAGCGCGAGAAGATTGCCGAGCTGCTGCGCCTAGAAGACGCCGTGGTACCCCAGGAAGTGAAGGTGTTTTTCCGCGACTGCTACGACCACGCCATCCAGGCCATGGAACTCTCGGAAAGCTACCGCGAGTCGGTGTCGAGCCTCATCGACCTGTACATGTCGGACCAGAGCAACCGCATGAACGAGGTGATGAAAGTGCTGACCATGATCAGCGCCGTGTTCATTCCCCTG
Source organism: Hymenobacter sp. B81 (assembly GCF_044628455.1). Taxonomy (NCBI): domain Bacteria; kingdom Pseudomonadati; phylum Bacteroidota; class Cytophagia; order Cytophagales; family Hymenobacteraceae; genus Hymenobacter; species Hymenobacter sp. B81. Next base: position 1,216,755 of record NZ_JBIYZW010000001.1, read on the forward strand.
AGCTTCGTGGCCGGCCTCTACGGCATGAACTTCGCCCGCGAGCGGCCCGGCGGCGGCGTAAACGTGCTGAACATGCCCGAGCTCTACAGCCCCCTGGGCTACCCCGCGGTGCTGGGCCTGATGGCCGTCATGGCCCTGGGAATGGTGTTTTACTTCTACAAGAAAGGCTGGCTCACCAGCTGAGCTGCAGCCCGGCGGCCGGGTTGGGCAGCGCGGCCCGCACCTGCGCCAGCCGCTCGGCCAGCGGCCCCGTGAGCAGGGTGTAGGGAATGCCCAGCAAGTCCAGCTGCACGAGCACGGCCCCGTGGTGCCAGGGCTGCACGGCCGCCGGGGCACGGGTGCCGTCCTGCTCAAACGCAAAGTCGGGGGCGCACACGAAGGTGTGGGCGTACCGCTCGCGGCAGTCTAGGGCCAGCGCCCGCAGCTCGGGCGCGCAGCGGCCGAAGTAGGCGTACGCGTACAACACGGTGGTCAGGGCGTTGGTGTCGACGAACAGAAAGTGCCGCGCCCGGGCCAGGGCTTCGTCTTCCAGCTCGCGGTGGCGCCGGGCAATGTGCAGCATATCGTCGAAGGCCAGCGCGCCGCCTTTTTCCTCGTAGCGCGTGCGGCCGTACTCGGCCACCCAGCTGGTGCCGAACTCCCGCCCCAGCGCCGCCGTCAGCGTCGATTTGCCGCTGCTCTCGGCCCCCAGCAGCACCACGCGCTGCACGTAGCGGGCCGACCGAAAGTGCGCGGCCACCAGCGGATGCAGCCAGGCCATTTGCTCGTACACGCCGGCGCGGATCCTGCTGCCCGACACCGGAAACGCCAACCGCGCCGCGTCGATGCTCACGTGGGCGGCGCCCAGGTGCTGCGCAAAGCCCGGCCCGTAGGCCTCGCTGCTGAACACGACGTCTACGCGCAGCTCCCGCGCCGCCAGCTCGCGGCGCACGAACTCCCGGTGGGTGTAGTCATCGGCCGCGTTGGGCGGCGGGGTGCTGCCGTCGGGCCCCAGAGCGCGCACGTGCAGCCGGGTGCGGCCGATGCGCGGCGGCCCGTCGGGGCCCGCGTAGAGCTGCCGCAGCCAGCCGGCGCGCACTGCGGCGGGCATGCCGTAGGGCTCGGGGTTGGAGTACACCCACACGTGCAGCTCGCGCACCCGGGCCGCGGCCTGCTCAATCAGGTATTGATGCCCGCGGTGCAGGGGCGCAAACTTGCCCACCACCAGGCCCACGTTCCACCGCATAGCCGCTCAGTCCAGTTTCAAGGCCAGGCGCTTCAGCTCGTTACCCACTACGCGGTAGAACTGGTAGGTGCCGGTGGCGGCCTCGTAGGTCAGCTCCACGGTGGGGGCGTTGCTGTCGAACGGCTCCCCGCCCACCAGCCGGCCGCGGGCGTCGTAGAGGTAGGCCTTGCCGGGGCCGGGCTCGGTGAGCACCAGCACCTGCCGGCCCGCGCCGAAGTCGAACAGCTGCACGGGCTTGGGGGCCGAGGTAAGAAAGCGCCGCTCCACCAGCTGCCGCCCGCCGGGCTCGAACACCGTGAGGCGGCCCTGCCCGTCGTCGCGCACCACCACGTAACGGCGCTGCTGCTGGTCGGGCACCAGCTGAAAGGTGCTGGTGCGGCTCCAGGTGGCCACCCGCCGGCGCGGGGCCACGTCGCCGCTGAGGGTGAAGGTCACCAGCTCGCCGTGTTGGTTGACGACCGTCAGGCGGGTGCGCCGCAGCGTGGCCCCGCTTTCCACGAAGGCCCCGGAAGCCAGCCGCGCCCCCACGCTGATGGGAAAGCCCGGCATGGGGTTGCCCAGCCCGTCGAAGGCGTACACGTAGCCGTTGCCCAGCAGCGTCACCACCACGTCGCGGCCGGCCACGTTGAGCAGCAGGGGCGCGGCGGCCAGGGCAAAATCCAGCTTCTTGGGCTGCCAGGCCGGCGGAGCGCTGCCGTTGGTGTCGTAGAGGTAGAGGTTGGCGTAGCGGTCGGCCACCAGCAGCCGGGCCGGCTGCGCGCCCGCGCCGGGCGCCGTAGCCAGGTAGGTCGCCTGCAGGGTATCGGGCAAATTCAGCGGGAAGTTGGGTGCCGGCTGGCCTTTATCCGTCAGCAAAAACACCCGGCTGGCGGTGGCCAGGGCCAGGTGCGCCTTCCCGCCCACCGCGAGGGGGGCGGGCGGGGCAATCAGCGGCCCGCCCAGCGAGTCGGACCAGGCCACGGTGTTGTCGGCCGTGACGCTGTGCAGCACACCAGCGCGGTCCTGCACCAGCAGCGGCGAGCGGGCTTCGCCGGGCGCGGCCAGCACCGGCCCCGTGGTGCCCAGGCCGGCGCGGAAGCTCAGGCTGCTGCCCACCCCGGCCTGCGCCTGCGGCCGGGCCACGGCCGGCCCCACGGGTGGGTGGCGCAGCACCAGCTGGGTGTAGTACTGCCCGTCGGACTGCTCCTGGGCCATATCGTGGGGCATCAGCTGCCAGGCCACCTGCGGAAAGCGCTTGAACAGGGTTTCGTTGCGCAGCAGGCCGGCGCGCCGGGTTTCGGTGAGGGCCCGCACCAGCAGGTTCCAGCTGTTGCGCGTGTCGAGCATCACGCTCACGCGGGCCAGCGGCAGGGTTTCCTGCAGAAACGACACCTGCGCGGGCGAGCGGCTCCACGTTTGCCCGCCGGCTACGTCGGTCAGCCAGGTGCGCAGGGCGGCCGGCTCGTCGGCCAGAGCCAGGTACTGCCCCACTACGGCCGTGGCGCCGGGGCCGCGGCTGCCGGCGTCGGGGGCAAACAGCGGGCCCAGCAGCCGGCCGGCCAGGGCCGGCACGCCGGTTTGGTGCAGTTGGTAGGGCCCCACCCGCTCGAACGAGGGCGAGGTGCCCGTGCGACGGCGCAGCAGCCCCAGCAGCCGGTTGGTGCGCGCCGGGTCGGGGCAGTGCACCAGCGCCAGACGCCCGCCCGGCACCCGCACCGAGGGCGAAGCCAGGTAGCACAGCGCCGCCTCGCTGCCCAGCGAAGCGGCCAGGCTGTCGACCAGGGCGGCGGCGGCGGTGGTATCGGCGGGCAGGGTGGCGCGCAGGGCGGCGGGCGTGGCGCCCAGATGCACCAGCGCGGCGGTGCGGGTGCTCAGCACCTCGGCCATGCGCAGGCGGCCCGGGGGCTGGCGGCGCAGGGGCTGGTGCCAGGAGCCGGCGGCGGTTTCGGGGTTGGAGAAGCCGTTGAACTGCACGCGGTTGCCGGTGAGCTTCATTTCCAGCAGCCCGTTGCGGCTCAGGCTGCTCAGCTGCCGGAAAGCGGGCTGCAGCTCGGGCCGGAAAAACACGCCCAGAAACGGCGGCAGCTGGCGGTAGTTGATCAGCAGGGTGGCGTCGACGTCCTTGATCTTGCGGTAGTCGGTGTCGCGGAAGTCGGCCGCAATGGAGGGCTGCCCGGGCCGCTCCTGCCGCCGCGCCACGGCTTCCACCAGCGCCTCGCTGGCGCTCAGCACCAGGGTATTGCGGAAGTTGAAGTAGGTAATGCCGGTGCCCGTGGCGCGCTCCTCGATGTGGGTAAGCTGCTGCCCGGCGTACTCGCGGGTGCTCACCCGAAAGCGGGCATTCTGGGACAGGGCTTCGGTGAGGATGCGCACCTGCCGGTGCTGACGCACGCTGCCCACCGGCACCAGAAACAGCAAATCGAACTGGTCGGGGCCCGTTACGTGCACCGAGGTCAGCACCAGCTTGGTGCCCAGAAAGCTCAATACCGAGTTGCGCCGCCCGCCCAGGCTGTCGAGCAGGGCTACGTGCTCTTCCACCTGCTGGAAGTAGCGCACGGTGGCCAGGTTGTCCCAGAGCTGGGTTTCCTTGAGGTGGCGCACCAGCGTGGGGTGGTCGTGGGTGGCGGCCACCAGCACGGCGTCGTCGGGCACCAGCGCCCACAGGTCGACGGGCGTGCGGGCCACGCTGCGGCGGTAATACACCCACGAGGCCACGGCCGAAACCAGCAGCAGACCCGCCAAGAAAACCAGTAACCGTTGCGACATGCTGCGCAGCCAGGAGGAACAGAAACGCCAGGGAGGCGCCAAAGGTAGCTTTCTATTCGGGCTAGGGCCGGGCCAGGTTGCCGTTGGGCTGCGGGCGCACCACCACGCGCACGGTATTGCTGCTGAGCGCCACCCGCGGCACGCGGCGCAGCAGCGGCAGCAGGGGCTCGGGCAGCCCCGCCCCCGCAGCTCCCGTGGCGGCCAGCGAATTCGGCGTTTTCGTGGGCGGGTACAGCTCGCCCCACTCAGCCGCGTCCTGCTCCAGGGTAGAGTAGCGGAAGGTAATGTCGTAGGTGCCGGGCGGCAGCACGGGGTACACCGAAGGCAGGGCAAACGGAAACCGCGTCATGCGCTCCAGGGGGTTGAAGCTCTGGCCCGGCGCCAGCGTCACGAAGTCGTCGGGGCCGATGCCGTGCAGGTGGCCGCTGTAGGCCGGCGGCTCGGGCCGGGGCCCCAGCAGCGACACCACCGACACGTAAAAGGCGGCCCGGGGACTGCGCTTGCCCGACTCGGAGCCGTGCAGGGCGCTGACCAGCGTCAGGGCCGAGTCGGCGCGGTTCAGGATGCGCACCCGCAGGATGATGGGCTCGTAGGCCAGGTACTCGGGGGCTACGGCCTCCAGGGTGCAGCGCAGCGCCCGCGCCGGCAGCCGCGGCCGCGCCAGGTACTGCCCCGCGGCCAGCCCGCTGGTGCCGCCCGCCAGCAGCAGCAGGCAGCCGAGGCGGCGCCACCAGAACATCGAAAAAAAGGAAAGCCGCATGCGGAACCCGGCCGGCATTGGCGCCGGCCCACTATCTTCGGAAAGATAAGGCAATTCTGCTATGACGCACCCGCGGGTTTTGGCTCTGCTCCTTGGCCTGGCGCTGCTGCCCGGCTGCTTCGACCTGCGCGAGCCCGCCCCAGCCGGCGCCCCCAGCGAATGGGCCCAGCCCACCAGCCCCGATTTGCTTATCACGAACTTCGTGACGGCGGTGCAGCGGCTGAACCCGGGCAACTACGAGCGGTGCTTTGCGCCCCAGTTCCGCTTCTACCCCGACCCGGCGGCGGCCGGCTCGGCCAACGCGGCGCTGTTTGCCAACTGGGGCGTGCGCGAGGAGCTGGACTACTTCAACAGCCTGCGCCGCCGCACCCCGGCCACCAGCCCCAACCAGCTTTTGCTCTCGGCCCGGCGCGACCAGCTGTTTTCGGCCGACTCGGCCGAGGTGTCGGCCCAGTACCAGCTCACGCTGGCGCAGCAGGACACGGCCTTCCGCTACCGGGTGCTGGAAGGCAACCTGCGCCTGCTGCTGCGCCGCCGCAACAACGAGTGGCAGATTGCCGCCTGGCGCGACGTGGCCACCTCGCCCCGCCCGGTGTGGACGCAGGCCAAGATGTATTTCATCCGCAACTAAGCCGGCCGAACAATCCGCGCGCGTGCCAGTTGCGTATGCCCAAAGGCTTGCGTAGCTTGCCCCCAGCCCAGCATTTTGCCGTGTTCCGACTGCCCTCCCGCCTGCGCGCCTGCTCCTCGCCCCGTCGGCTGACGCTGGCGGCAGGCCTGCTGCTGGCCGGCTGCAACCCCTTCGCCCCGGCTATCGACGACGAAATCGTGGACCCCAACCAGCTGCTGGGCAACCCCGTGACCGTGCGCGGCTTTTTCGACCGGTTCCGGGCCTCCTACCAGCTGCGCGACTCCACGCTCTACGGCCAGCTGCTGGCGCCGCGGTTTCAGTTCACCTACCGCGACTTTGCCGCCAACGCCGACCGCAGCTGGAACCGCGACGTGGACGCTACCACCACCTACAAGCTGTTCCGCGCCGCCCGCACCGCCAACCTGCAGTGGACCCAGTACCTGTCGACTTCCGACACGGCGTATTCCGACACGCTGGTGTACGTGGAGCGGGCGTTTTCCCTCAGCATCGAGCAGCGCGACAACACCCGCTTCGACGGCGCGGGCACGGCCCGGCTGGTGCTGGTGCGCAAGAACCGCAACGACCCCTGGCGCATGCGCAGCTGGTACGACCGCAGCGAGTTCTGAGGGCGGAATCGACGGTTTTTTCCGGATTACCTGGATTTCACGGACGATTTTTCAATGGCCGGCCCCCTGGGCGGGCTTTTTTATTGGGGCCCAATCCTGCCCAATCGTCTATCTTCCGGCCCCATTTGCTAATCTGCCGCATGAGCGACCCGCAACCACAAGGCCATTTTCAACGCGCTATTACCCTGTTCGACGCCGTCATGATCGTGACCGGCAGCATGATCGGCTCGGGCATCTTCATCGTCTCTTCCGACATTGCCCGCCTGGTGGGCTCCAGCGGCTGGCTGCTGGTGGTGTGGCTGGTCACGGGCGTCATCACCCTGGCCGGGGCCGTGAGCTACGGCGAGCTGGCCTCCATGTTTCCCAAGGTGGGCGGCCAGTACGTGTATTTGCGCGAGGCCTACAACAAGCTGGTGGCGTTTCTCTATGGCTGGTCCCTGTTCCTGGTCATCCAGACCGGCGTCATTGCCGCCGTGGCCGTGGCCTTCGCCCGCTTCGTGGGGGTACTGGTGCCTTGGTTCAGCGAGCGGAACATCCTCTTTGAGCTGGGCCCGGTGCGCTTCAGCACCGTGATGCTGCTGGCCATCATCATGCTGGTGGGGCTGACGTGGGTGAACTCGCGCGGGGTGCGCGGCGGCAAGCTCATCTCCAACATCTTCGGCTCGACCAAGCTGGTGGCCCTGGCCCTGCTCATCGTGGTGGGTTTGGTGCTGGGCATCAACGACGAAGCCGTGAGCCAGAACTTCCAGAACATGTGGCAGGCCGCCCGCTTCGACGCCGCCGGCCAGGCCGTGCCGCTCACCGCCTGGGGCCTGGTAGCCGCCATTGGCCTGGGCATGACCGGCTCCTTGTTCAGCTCCGACGCCTGGAACAACATCGGCTTCTCGGGCGACGAGATTGTGCGGCCCGAGCGCACCATCGTGCTGAGCATGGCCATCGGCACGGCCATCGTCACGGCGCTGTACCTGCTCATCAACCTGGTGTACCTGCTGGTGCTGCCCCTGCACGGCAGCCCCACCGCCGCCGAAACCGACGTGCTGGCCCGCGGCATCATGTACGCCGCCAACGACCGCGTGGGCACGGCCGTAGCTGAGAGCATTATGGGTCCGGCCGGCGCGGCCGTCATGGCCGTGCTCATTATGATCAGCACCTTCGGCGCCAACAACTCCATCATTCTGAGCGGGGGCCGCGCCTACTACGCCATGGCCAAGGACGGCCTGTTTTTCCCCGGCCTGGCCCGGCTCAACCGCGCCGGCGTACCCGCCGTGGCTTTGTGGGCCCAGTGCCTGTGGGCCTGCCTGCTCTGCCTCTCGGGCTCCTACGGCCAGCTGCTCGACTACGTGATGTTCTCGGTGATTCTGTTCTACGTCATCACCATCATCGGCATTTTCGTGCTGCGCCGCACCCGGCCCGAGGCCCCGCGCCCCTACCGCGCCTGGGGCTACCCGCTGGTGCCGCTGCTGTACGTGGTGCTGGCCTCGGCCTTCTGCGTGATTTTGCTTTTCGACGAAAACAAGGGTCCGCAGGCCCAGTACGGTCTGCTGCTGGTGGCCCTGGGCGTGCCGGTGTACTACCTGTTCCGCAACCGCTTCGCCCGCAACGGCACCGGTAGCAAATAAGCAACCACGGTTAACTGCCCCCAACGACACCGGGCCGCCTCTGCCAAGCAGGGGCGGCCCGGTTGCATTTCGACGTAGCAGCGTAGTCTACTAGCGGCGCTTGCGGCGGCCGCCGTTGTCGCTGGGCACCAGCGTCACGTTGGCGGGCTGCCCGCTGCGGGTGCGGATTTCCTGGTCGGCGTAGCCGCCGTAGCCGTACACGAGGCTGTTTTCGCCGCTGGGTACTTCCACCGAGTAGTTACCGTTCTGGTCGGTGCTGGCAAACTTGCGGGTGCCCTTCACCATGATGGTAGCCCCGGCCAGCGGGCGGCCGTTTTCGTCGAGCACCCGGCCCGAGAGCGTGGCCACGCGCGGCGCGGCTTCCTCTTCCACCGGGGCGGGCGCCGCGGCGGCCTCGGTTGCGGCGCCCGCCTCCCCGGCCTCGGCGGCCGCGGTGGCGGCCGTGGGCACCGGGGCAGCGGCTTCGTTGCCGGGGCGCGCCGGGCGGGCGGCCGTGGCTACGGCCACGGGCTTGCCGGCGGCGGCCGCGGTTACGGCAGCGGCCGCGGCAGTCTGCTCGGCTTCGGTGGCGGCCGGCGCGGCGGCTTCATCGGCTGGGCGCGAGCCTACCACGGTGGCTTCGGCCAGCTCGAAGGTGGGCATCTGCCCGTTGGCAATTCGCTCGCGGTTCTGGGCCGGCACCAGGGCAAAGCCCAGGCCGCCCAGCAGCAGAATGGCCCCGAATACCAGGGCCAGCTTGCGGTTGCCCGAGTCCAGCGACTCTTCTTCGGTGTCGAGCTGCTCCTCGGGTACGTTGCTTGGTTCGTAGTTGTCGTTCATGCGGGGGAGTTAGGGAAACGGTGGAAACCGTCCCGGGAGCAGCGCAACGGGCCGCAAGGGCCGGCAGAAGCAGATTGGTCCCGGTTTCGGTTCCTAAATATATCGGCGAAGTACCATCGGTTCCTAATGGCGGCGGTAACAATTTCATAAAACCAGCCCCACCTCTGGAATGGAAGCGGGGCTGGTAAATCACGCGGAGCGGCGGGCTAGTCGCGGGGCAGCTTGGGCGGGCCGCTGGGCTCCTTTTCGCCGAACTCCTGCTCGCGGGTGCGCAGGTCCATGTCCTTCTCGTAGCTGCCCTCGTTTTCGTAGGCCGTGTTCTGGCTCATCTCGTTTACCGAGTCGTAGGTATTGCCGCCCTGGGGCGTGGTTTCGCTGCCGGTGATGCGCAGGTTTTCCAGCTTGTTTTGCTGATCGGGCCGGTGGGTGTAGCCGCGGGGGCCGGCGCTGCGGTAGGCCGTGGGGTCCTTGTCGACGTCGGTGTTGTTGTTGACGATCTGCTCGAAGTCGCGCTCCTGCTCCTGCTGCTCGTCGCGGCGCGGGCCGGGCTGCTGGCGCTTGATGCGCTCATTCTCGTCGCCCGCGGTGCCTTCGCTATTCAAATTCGGATTGATGCCCATGATGCTCGTGCGTTTGGTGGCAAACCAACGTTGGTTTGCCATTCCTACGCAGGCGGCGGCGCGGGCGTTGTTTCAGCGTCGCTCGTTCAGGCTCCAGTCGTAGCTGCCGTACTCTACCTGGTAGCCGGCCGGAATGGGCGCCGGCAGGTAGGCATTGACGAAAGCCAGCACCGGCTTGCCGCTGGCCTTGAAGTCGCCCGCGTACCACTTAAACAGCTCCGACAACACCACTTTCTTGGTCGCGTCGTCGCGGCGCACCCACTGCGCGTCATTCAGGGTGCGGCGGGTCAGCTCGTCGAGCTGCTGCTCCACGCTCTCGGCCCGAAACGCCACCGGGCTCAGGCGTGGGCAGCCGCGGGCGGCGCTGCTGAGGGCGAAGTGAATGCGGGCATCGTGGTAGGGCGTGCGCAGCTTGTGCTTTTCAATCATGTTCAACGTCAGCAGCTCGCCGGCCACGCGGTGCTTCTGGGTGTCGAAGAAGCCGGGCAGCTTCATGACCGAGGGCGCCGGGTAGCGCTCCACCACCGAGCTGATGACCAGCAGGTTGTAGGCGTTCAGGTAAAAGGCCTTGCGCTCGGCCGCCGAGGCTTTGGCCAGGTTGGCCGTCTGCACCTGCTTCACCAGCTCCTTCAGCTCGGCCGGCTGGCGCTGCAGGGCGGCGTAGCTGACGCTGCCGTCGGCCGCCACGTACTGCTTCAGCAGGTGGGTGAGCTGGTCGGCAAAGCTGGCCGGGGGCGCGGCCGGCGCCGCCCCCGTCAGCAGCAGGCAGCAAACCAGCAGCAGGCACAGGCGACGGAAAAGAACGGTGGGGAGCATGCGGAAGCGGGAATTGGCGGAAACAACGGAACTTACCGCGGAGTTAAGCCGGGACGACCGGCAAAGGTAGCCCAATCGGGGCGGCGCGGCCGCAACTACCGGGCCCCGCTCTGTACGCAGCCGGCGCGGCTTCGGTGGGCTTTTCCGGACTCGCTTTTTCTTCCGACCTCATGCACCTGGTCATCATCGGCAACGGCATTGCGGGCATCAGCTGCGCCCTCACCGCCCGCCGCCTGCGCCCCGACGCCCGCATCAGCATCGTGTCGAGCGAAAGCCGGTACCACTACTCCCGGCCGGCGCTCATGTATTTGTACCTGGGTCAGCTGCGCCCCGCCGACGTGCAGCCCTACGCCGAGTGGTTCTGGCGCGAAAACCGCCTGGAGCTGGTGTTCGACACGGCCACCCGCCTCGATACCGCCGCCCGACTCGTGCAGCTGGCCGCCGGCCCCGCCCTACCCTACGACCAGCTGCTGCTGGCGACCGGCTCGCGCAGCCGCTTCTTTGCCTGGCCCGGGCAGCAGCTGGCCGGCGTGCAGGGCTTCTACGGCCTGCCCGACCTGGCCCGCATGGAGCAGAATACCCGCGGCATCGAGCGGGCCGTGGTGGTGGGCGGCGGCCTCATTGGCGTGGAGCTGGCCGAAATGCTGCGCAGCCGCGGCGTGGCCGTGACGCTGCTGGTGCGCGACGCCCACTACTGGGCCTCGGTGCTGCCCGCCCCCGAAGCCCGCCTTATCGACCAGCAGCTCGGCCGCCACGGCGTGGAGGTGCGCTACGGCACCGAGCTGGCCGAAATTCTGGGCGACGGGCAAGGCCGGGTGCGGGCCGTGCGCAGCGGTGCCGGCGAGGAAATACCCTGCCAGTGGGTAGGCCTGGCCACCGGCGTGCAGCCCAACCTGGCGCTGGTGGCCGACTCGGCCGTGGAAACCGACCAGGGCATCCTCGTCGACGAGTTGCTGCAAACCAGCGTACCAGGCGTTTACGCGGCCGGCGACTGCGCCCAGCTGCGCCGGCCCGGCTTCGGCGAGGCCGCCGTTGAGCAGCTCTGGTACACCGGTCGCATGCAGGGCGAAACCGTAGCCCACAGCCTCTGCGGGCAGCCCACGCCCTACCGCCGCGGCCCCTGGTTCAACTCGGCCAAGTTTTTCGACCTCGAGTACCAGACCTACGGCCGCGTGCCCGCCCACCCGGCGCCCGACCTCGCGAGCTTCTACTGGCAGCACCCGCGCCGCGAGCAGGCCCTGCGCCTGAGCTTCGAGGCCGCCGCGCCCCACGCTCTGCGTGGCCTGCATAGCCTGGGTTTGCGCCTGCGCCAGGCGGTGTGCGAGCAGTGGCTGCGCGAGGCCGTGCCCGTAGCCCAGGTAGTAGCTCAGCTGGCCGCCGCCGACTTCAGCCCCGAGTTTTCGCCCCTGCCCGCCGCCGATGTGGGCCGGGCCTTCGCGGCCCAGTTTCCCCAGTTTATCCTCCCTTCTCCCGCCCGCCACACCGGGCTGCTGGCCCGTTGGCTGGGGCGCTAGCCCGCCCACTGGCCCGCAGTTGCCGTACTTGAATCATGGAAAAACCCGACCTGCGCAAACTTTACCACCCCGCGGCCCTCAACTCCTGGCAAACCATTGCCGTCACCGGCCTGATTATGAGCGCCGCCGCCCACGTGGTGCTGCTGCTGCTTCAGTACCCCCGCCCCGAGGGCTTCAACTGGCTGTACGCGTGCTGGTCGGCCCTGTACGTGGCCGGCTCCCTGGCCAACCTGTTCGGCAAGCCCGACGACGACCACCATCACCACCACTAAGCGCAGCTGGCTCCGCGCTGGCCTACTCTTTCGCCCGGACCAGTTGAACCCGATTAGAACGCGGGCAGCACAAGCCGAACGAATTTCCAAGCGTACTTTTTCTTAACCAACCACATGTCCCTGCCCCCCAGTCTTGCGCTTACCGGCTCGCCGCCCCCGGCTTCCCGCCCCGAGCGGCTGTGGCTGGCGCTGGTAGCCGCCGGGCTGCTGGCGCTGGCTGTAGCCGCTCTAAGCGGAGCCGCTGCCGTGCGCGGGCCAGCGTTCTGGCTGGGACTGGCAGGGCTGAGCGCGGGCACCCTGGGCTGGAGCCGGCACGTTTTTGGCGCCACCGAGGGCGGCGTGGCCGGCTACCCCTGGCGTCGCGCCAGTACCAGCCGCGGCACTCTGGCCTGGCTCACGGCCCTGCTGCTCACTGGCTTCTACGTGCTGCTGTATTGGTGGCCCGAGCACCTCACCAACCTCATTCGCCCCCTCGACGGCCTGAGCCAGCTGCTGCGCGCCCGCCCCGCCGATCAGTGGTTTCTCTACGGCAGCTTCTACACCCTGGCCGTGCTGCTGATGGGTGGGCGGGCCCTCTACAAGTACCGCCGCGTGCCCTACCAGCGGGTGCGCACCCTCTCGGTGATGTTCTTTCAGCTGTGGCTGGCCTGGCTGATTCCGGCCCTGCTGCTGGGTTTGCAGAAGCCCGAGTTCTACTTCAGTTACTTCTGGCCCCTCAAGTACGACTACCTCTTTCCCGGCACCGTCGACTACCTGGTGCGCGACGGCCGGGCACTGGGCGTGTTTATGGTCTTCTGGGGGGCGGTGCTGTCGCTAGTGGCCACGCCGGTGCTCACCTTCTTTTTCGGGAAGCGCTGGTACTGCTCGTGGGTGTGCGGCTGCGGCGGCCTGGCCGAAACCGCTGGCGACCCTTACCGCCACCTCTCCGACAAGAGCCGGGCGGCCTGGCGCCTCGAAGTTCGACTGATTTACCCCATCCTGGGCCTCATCGTGCTGCTCACCGGGCTGCTGTGGCTGGCCGCCTCGGGCCGGGTGCCGGCACTGCAGCCCCTGGCCGACGGGCTGGGTCGCTTCTACGGCTTCGTTATCGGCTCGGTGTTTTCGGGCGTTATCGGGGTGGGCTTCTACCCTTTGCTGGGCAACCGCGTGTGGTGCCGCTTCGGCTGCCCCATGGCGGCCTACCTGGGCTGGCTGCAGAAGCACTTTTCGCGCTTCCGCATCACCACCAACGGCGGGCAGTGCATTTCCTGCGGCAACTGCTCCAACGTGTGCGAGATGGGCATCGACGTGAAACAGTACGCCCAGCGCGGCGAGCCCATCATCCGGGCCGCCTGCGTGGGCTGCGGCCTGTGCTCGGTGGCCTGCCCCCGCGGCGTGCTCAACCTGGAGAACGGTCCGCGGCAGGGGCGCTACCAGGCTTCGCCCTTCATCCACGCCGACTCGCTGCAAATACTTTCGTAATTCGCAGCTCACTTTAATGCGCCTTATCCGATGACCTTTTGGCCGCAGCTGCGCTTCCTGGGTGTGGTTGTTTTGATGACGGGTTGTGCCTCCGTGCACCGTCCCACCAGCACCCTAACCGGCGCATACAGCGCTACTACCGCCCTGCCCCTGCTGCCGGGCACCGGCCCTGGCACCTACCGGAGCTACCCCGACGACCGGGTGCTGCAGTTCCGCTCCCCCGATGGCACCTGCCCGGTCAAGCTGCCCTCAGTTTGGCAGCAGGAGGAATCCAGAAGGCCAGACCAGCCTCCCGTCATGCCGGGTATCCTGCTCATCAATAGCAGCGGACTGGGCATCGACGAAGCCGAAATTTCCAACCAGGAGTGGCATCAGTACCAGCTGCACCAGGAGCAGGCCGGCGTGTCCTCAGCAATCTTGCGGCCCCATTCCGAGGCGCTTCCCGTACCCGACTACTACATCGACCCGTTTTACCGCTACTACCCAGTAGTTGGCATCAGCCGTGAGCAAGCCGAAGCGTTCTGCCGCTGGCGCAGCCGCATCGTAACGCGCTTCGTAAATGAGGGACTGCACCAAACCGATTCGCTCGCGCCCAATTACCTGCGGTGCGTGTACCGCCTGCCCACTGAAGCTGAGTGGGAACAGGCCGCCAACAACACCGCCTGCACGGACCTGCCCGTGCGCGTAGAGCCCGCTGCTGCCGCCTACCTAAAACGCCGATCGGGCAGCGCGGTATCCGAAATCCAAATCAAGGCTGATATCGTCCTCTACAACAGCCGGCAGCCGGTTCGCTCCGTAGTTAATTACCAGCAAGCAGAACCATACTTTCTCCAACTGCCGACGCCCGGGTACGCGTACCAAGACCCCGCCAACAAGTTAGGCGTGTATCACTTATTCGGCAACGTGGCCGAGCTGGTGCAGGAGCCAGGCATCACAAAAGGCGGCAGCTACCGCGACGCGCTCGAAGCCTGCACCGTACAAGTTCGCGGAACGTACGCCGGTCCCGCTCCTACCGTTGGGTTTCGCTGCGTAGCAGATGTACACTACCCCAACCGCAGGTAGTTGGCTTCCCTGGTTCGTGTCAGCAGGCTCCCGAAAGGGCAGCCTAATGACTACTAACCCAGGCGCGAGAACAGCGGGCTAGCGCAAAAAAACCAGCAGCGCCGCGTGAAACTGCTCCGGCGCTTCCAGGTGCGGAATGTGGCCCACCTTTTCCAGCGCCACCAGCCTGCTGCCCTTGATAGCCGCGGCCGTGCGTCGGCCCAGCGCAGGGTATTGCCCCAGCGAGGCCAGGACCTTGGGGTCTTTCACCAGCCCTTTGCCCACCACCGTGCGGTCCTGCTGGCCGATGATGAGCAGCGTGGGCATCCGCACCCGGTCGAACTCGTAGCACACGGGCTGCTGGTAAATCATGTCGTAGGTGAGGGCGCTGGCGCGGGCCACCTTGGGAAAGTCGGGGTGGCGGGTTTGGGCAGCCAGGGGCCGCAGCCACTCGTCGTGGGCCGGGGGGTAGCCGCCGGGGTAGTAGCTGGCGTGGTACTGCCGCATGCTTTCCTCGGTGACCCGGCGCTCGGTGGCCTCGGCCTGGTCGACGCTCTGAAACGGCACCCCGCGGCGGTAGTCTTCCAGCCCAATGGGGTTTTCGAGCACCAGCCGCTCGGTGGCCTCGGGGTAGTCGATGGCGAAGCGCGTGGCCAGCATGCCGCCCATGCTGTGGCCCACCACCACCGCTTGTGGCACGCCCAGGGTATCGAGCAGGCGGCGGGTGTTGCGCGCCAGCTGGTGAAACGAGTAGTGCAGCGCGGGCTTGTCGGACTTACCGAAGCCCAGCTGGTCGGGCACCACCACGCGGAAGCCCGCCGCCGTCAGCGCCCGGATGGTGCCGCGCCAGTAGGCCCCGAAAAAGTTCTTGCCGTGCAGCAGCAGCACGGTGCGGCCGTTGGCGCGGCCGGCGGCGGGCACGTCCATGTAGGCCATACGCACCGGCTGGCCTTCGAGGCGCAGCGGCAGGTAGCGCACCGGATACGGGTACTCGTAGCCGTCGAGGGTGGCGTTGAGGGCCGTGGGCTGGGCCGCCAGGGAGGCTGGCATCAGCAGCGAGGCCAGCAGCAGGACCAGCGAAAGCAGGAGCAGACGAAGCATAGCAGCGGGAATTGAGTGGGGTTGCCCCGCAGTACGCAGCCCGCCGGGTTTAAGCTGCCGGCCCCTACTTGCCCGCGTCGGCCTGCTGGCGAATCAGCAGTTCGATGATGCGCGTGTCCTCGTCGCTCCACACCACGCTGCGCACGTCGTCGACCTGCAGCACGGTGTGGCCGTCGGCCTCGCCGAACTGGTTGTAGACTTCCAGCAGCAGCTCGTCGTCGCTCAGGCGCGTGACGTAGCCGTAGGGGTCGTTGTCGGCATTGGTGGTGATGAGCTGCACGAGCTGGTGGGCTTCGAGGGCGCGCTGCAGCAGCGCGGGCACCGTCAGGTAGGCCTCGTCGAGCCCGCCGGGCGTGGGGGCCACGCCGTACACGGCCTCGGGATTGTGCTCCTTGAACTCAATCAGGCGGATGTACTTGTCGTCGAAGTGCACCTGCACCACCTCGGCCAGCGACAAACTGCGCACGCCCGTGAGCATGCCCTGGCGGTTGATGGTGCGCAGCAGCAGCACGTCGGGGTTGTGGCTGAGCACGTAGCCCAGGTGGGCCTCGCCGGCCACCAGCAGCGACACCACCCGGCGGCTGCGCTGGGCACGCTGCAGTAAATCGGTCAATAAAGCTCCCATGAAAAAGTAGGCAGGGCCGCGGGCGGGCCGCTTAAGCCGCGCAAGTTAGCACGTTGTCTGCCGGGGCCGCCGGCCTCGCCCGGAAGGTTGTTAGCTCCTGCGCCACCGTTCCCCAATCGTGCCTGCGCGGCTTGTAACAAACGGGCTCGTAACAAAACAATTTGCTACGAGCCCGTTTGTTACAAGCCGCATCCCAGCCGGGCGGCCGTGCCCGGGCGCAGCGCCGTAGGAAGTTGCCGCCAATTGATACCTTGGCAGCACTCCGCTTCATCTCCCCTTCCCTGAGGCTTCCGGCGCATGGCTCGGCTTCCGTTTCGCTCCCTGTTGTTTTTGCCGCTGGCCGTCGGGCCGGCCGTGGCCCTGGCCTACGTGCTGCGGTCCTTGTCGCGCTACGTGGGCTTGTCGCTGCTGCTGCCGCCCTGGCTGGGCGAGGCCATGCACCAGACCGTGCTGCTGTGCGCCTACCTGGCCGCCCTGCTGTTTGAGAAGCCCCGCCCCACCCGCCGCACCGCCGCCCTGGCCGTGCTGCCCCCCGCCCTGCTGGTGGGCTACGACGCGTACATGACCCTGACCCACGGCTGGCTTTGGAGCATCAGCGCCGTGACAGCGGCCCTGTTTGGGGTGGGCATCTACGCTCTGCTGGAGGAAGATGCACGCCTGAGCAGCGGCAGCCGCGTGGGACGCTGGCACCGGCTGGTGTCGCGGCGGCGCCTGGGCTGATTCCGACTCCGGCGGGCCTGCTACGCCAGCTTTGCGCATTTTTGCGGCTCCACCCCGCCCTATGCCCGCCGCCGCTCCCAATTCCCTGCCGCTTATCGACGTCATTATTCCGGCCCACAACGAGGCGCCCAGCATTGCGCGGGTGCTGGCCGAGATTCCGCCCGGCTGGGTGCGCGAAACCCTGGTGGTGGCCAACGCCTGCACCGACGACACCGCGGCCGTGGCCCGCGCCGCCGGGGCCACCGTGCTGCGCGAAGACCGCCCCGGCTACGGCTGGGCCTGCCTGCGCGGCATGGACCACTGCTTTGCCCGCCCCGCCGCCGAGCAGCCCGCCCTCATTGTGTTTCTCGACGGCGACTACTCCGACTACCCCGAGGAGCTGCCGGCCGTGGTGCAGCCCATCCTGGACGGCCGCGCCGAGCTGGTCATCGGCTCGCGGGCCCTGGGCCAGCGCGAGCGGGGCTCGATGATGCCCCAGCAGATCTTCGGCAACTGGCTGGCCACCGGGCTGCTGCGCCGCTTCTACGGGGTGCGCTTCACCGACCTGGGCCCCTTCCGCGCCATTGATGCCCGGGCCCTGCGGGCGCTGGGAATGGAAGACAAAACCTACGGCTGGACGGTGGAAATGCAGCTGAAAGCCGCCCGGCAGGGCCTGCGCTGCGTGGAAGTGCCCGTGCGCTACCGCCGCCGCATCGGCGTCTCCAAGGTGTCGGGCACCGTGAAGGGCACGCTGGGCGCCGGCTACAAAATCCTCTGGACGCTGTTTCGCTACCGGTGATTCAGTTGCCAGTTGCCAGTTGCCAGTTGCCAGTTGCCAGTTGCCAGTTGCCAGTTGCCAGAGTGTACTTCCTCCGGCCTTGAGAAGCGAATAACCAACGACAAAAAACCAGAAAGCCGGCCCCGGAAAGCGAAAAACCAACAACGAAAAACGAACAACGAAAAACGAACAACCAGGCACTGACAACTCGCAACTGACAACTACATGATTCTCTACGGGCTGTGCCTGCTCTTCATCTTCGGCTTCAGCCTGAGCCAGTGGCAGCTGACGCGGCTGGCGCGGGCGGCGCGGCGGCGGCCGGCACCCGCCGAGCCGGTGCCGGGTGAGTGGCCGCGGGTGACGGTGCAGCTGCCGGTGTACAACGAGCTGAACGTGGTGGAGCGCGTCATCGACGCGGCGGCGGCCCTGGACTACCCTGCCGGGCAGCTGCACATTCAGGTGCTCGACGACTCCACCGACGAGAGCGTGGCGCTGGCCGCGGCGCGGGTGGCTTATCACCAGAGCCGCGGCCTGCGCCTGAGCCACGTGCGCCGCCCCAGTCGCCAGGGCTACAAGGCCGGGGCCCTGCAGCACGGCCTGCAGGCAACCGACGGCGAGCTGATTGCCATCTTCGACGCCGACTTCGTGCCCGCGCCTGACTTTCTGCGCCGCACCGTGCCGCACTTCGCCGACGAGACGGTGGGCGTGGTGCAGACGCGCTGGGGCCACCTCAACGAGGCCGACTCGCTGCTTACCCGCCTGCAGGCCTTCGGGCTGAACGCGCACTTTCTGGTGGAGCAGGTGGGCCGCAGCCACGGCGGGCACTTTCTCAACTTCAACGGCACCGGCGGCGTATGGCGCCGCCGCTGCATCGAGGAGGCCGGCGGCTGGCAGGCCGACACCCTTACCGAAGACCTTGATTTGAGCTACCGGGCCCAGCTGCGCGGCTGGCGCTTCGTGTACCTGCCCCAGGTGCTGGCCCCCGCCGAGCTGCCCGCCCGCATGGATGCGCTCCGCTCGCAGCAGTTCCGCTGGACCAAGGGCGCCGCCGAAACCGCCCGCAAGCACCTGGGTCGGGTGCTGTGCGACCCGCAGCTGCCCCTGGCCACCAAGGCCCACGCCGCGTTTCACCTGCTCAACAGCACCGTGTTCGTGGCCATTCTGCTGATGACTTTGCTGAGCGTGCCGCTGGTGCTGCTCGAAAGCCGCAACCCCGCGCTGAAGCCCCTGTTCCGCCTGGCCTCGGTGTTTCTGCTGGGGCTGGTGCCGCTGGTGTTTTTCTACCACGCGGCCTGGCGCTGGAACGGCGGCCGGCGCGGCGCCCCGCTGGGCTTCGCGGCGCAGTTTGGGCTGTTTCTGGCCTTGTCGATGGGGCTGGCGCTGCACAACTCCCGGGCGGTGCTGCTGGGGCTGCTGGGCCGCGCCTCGGAGTTTGTGCGCACGCCCAAGCTGGGCGGCGGCGGCCGGCGGCCGCGGCGCTACCGCTCCGGTGGGCTGGGCTGGCTGACCGTGGGCGAGGCCCTGCTCTTCGGCTACGCGCTGCTGGGCATTGGGCTGGCCCTGCGCAGCGGCAGCTACGGCCTGCTGCCCCTGCACCTGCTACTGGCCCTGGGCTACGGCGCGGTGGTGTTTTTCTCCCTGCTGCACGCCCGTCGTCCCTGATGCCCGCCCGCCCGCTGTTCGTATTTGCCGCGGCCGCCCTCATCCTGCTCGGCGCCTCCGCCCTGCTGGCCTACGCCACGCCCCGCGCGGCCACCGCGCAGCTGCTCGCCCTGCTGGCCCTGGCCACCGGCGCCTACGTAGTGCTGCTGCGCGCCATCGACCGGCACCAGCTGCCACTGCGCGCCGGCCTGCTGCTGGCCCTGGCCCTGCGCCTGCTCTGGCTGCCGGCCCACCCCACGCTGTCCGACGACGTGTACCGCTTCCGCTGGGACGGGCAGCTGGTGGCTGCCGGCCTCAGCCCCTACCAGCACCGCCCCGACGAGTACCAGGCGGCCGGCGGGCAGCAGCCGGGGCCGCCCACGCTCACGCCTGCGCTCTATGCCCGACTGAACTCGCCGCACTACTACTCGGTGTACCCGCCGCTGAGCCAGCTGGCGTTTGCGGCGGCGGCCGGGCTGTCGCCTCACTCAGAACGAGGTTTCGTGCTCACGCTGCGCCTGCCGCTGCTGCTGGCCGAGGCCGCCACGGCCGCGCTGCTGCTGGCGCTGCTGCGGCGCTGGCGGCTGCCGCCGGCCCGGGCGCTGGGCTACCTGCTGCACCCGATGGTAGCGGCCGAGCTCGTGGGCAACCTGCACTTCGAGGCCCTGGCCCTGGCCGGCCTGCTGCTCACGCTCTGGCTGCTGACCTGCTCGCGCTGGCTGGCCGCCGGCGCGGCGCTGGGCCTGGCCGTGGCCGCCAAGCTGCTGCCCCTGCTGCTGGCCCCGCTGCTGCTGCGCCGCTTGGCGCCGGGCGCGCTCCTGCACCTGGCCGCTGCCACGGCCTTGGTGCTGGCGCTGCTGTTTGCGCCCTTCTTCACGCCCGAGCTACTGCGGCACCTCGGCCGCAGCCTCGACCTGTACTTCCACGCCTTCGAGTTCAACGCCAGCGTGTACTACGGACTGCGGGCCCTGGGCTACGCTTTCAGCGGCTACAACCAGATTGCGCTGATCGGCAGCGGACTGGCCGTGACGGCTGCGGCCGGCCTGCTGCTGCTGGCTGGCCTGGAGCGCCGCCCTACCCTCACCACCCTGCCGCGGGCGCTGCTGCTGGCCCTCACGGGCTACTACCTGCTGGCTACCACCGTACATCCCTGGTACCTCACGCCGCTGGTGGCGCTGGGCTGCTTTACCGGCTGGCGCTACCCGGCGGCCTGGGCCGCGCTGGCGGCGCTATCTTACTCGGCCTACCACACGCCGGCCTACTCCGAAAACCCGCTGCTGCTGGGGCTTGAATACGCGGGGCTGCTGCTGTTTATGGTGCTCGACTGGCGCCGGGCCCGCCTAGCTCCCGGGCCGCTGCCAGGCCGGGCAGCCGAGGCCCCCGCAAGCGCCTAGTGCTGCCAGTAGGCGTAGCGGCGCACCGCTTTCAGGCGCAGCCGGCGGCCGTCCCAGGTTTGCTGCTGCTCCAGCAGGTGGGGATAGTCGGCCCCGAACACGTAGCGGTTGACTTTGCCGGGCGCCAGCTCCACGGTTACCTCCCGGTTGCGCCGGCCGCCTTCGCCGGGCGCGCCCAGGCGCCGGCTGATGCGGGCCTGGTATACCACCGGCCGCGCGGCCTTGCTGGTTTGCTGCAGCTCCACTACCGGCACCGTGATGCTGTCTTCGTCGTTGAATTTCAGGCTGCGCAGGGTGTAGGGCAGGGCGTCTTCGAACAGCACCGCGGCGGGCAGCTCGTGGCGGCCTTCGCCCTGCCCGTCCCAGTACGAGTTGAAGCGTAGCTGGTAGCCGTTTTCCACCGCCCCGATGGCCTTGAAGGTGTTGCCGCACCACTCCTGCGACGAGGTAGTAAGCTTGTGCAGGCGGAACGGGGCCTCGCGGCGGAAAAACAGCGAGGTCAGGAAGTGGTAGGGGTAGTTGTCGGTGGGAATGCGGCTGAACTGGTTGACTTTCATCACCGCAAACAGGTCGGGCCGCTGGTAGTAGTCGGTCTTCACGTCGAAGGCCTTATTGAAGTCTTCCTTCACCGTGATGATGGTGTGCTCGAAGGCGCGGGGCTTGCCGTAGATGACGCGCTCGGCCTCGTAGGTAGCTACTTCCGCCAGGCCGTCGTCCCAGAGCCGGGTCTGCGCCCAGCCCTCGTCGAAGTGCCGGGCCAGCAGCTGCTCGGCCGCAGTGGGCGCGGCCGCTTCCGAACCCGTTTGCGGGGAGTTGGCAGAGTCGGAACAGGCCGCCAGCAGCGGCAGGGCGGCCAGCAGGCAGCGGGTGGAAAACAAGCGAATCATGCGGGGAGAATCGGGCGGCAAGCGGCGAAGGTACGGCGCCCGGCCAGCCCGCGGCAAGCCTCAGCCCCGCGCGGCGCCCCGCCAGACGGCCAGGTCGGCGGCGGTGTCGACGTCGCTCAGCTCGGGCAGCAACGCCACGCGCAGCTGCTGCCGCTGCGCCGCCGCCCGGGTATCGGCCAGCACGGTAGCGGTGCTCCAGCTGATGCCGGCAAACAGGGCCGGCTGCGGCGCCCGCAGCCCCAGCAGGTAGTAGCCCCCGTCGGTGGCCGGGCCCAGCACCACGTCGTGGGTCAGCAGCCGCTCGTAGGCCTGCCGCAGGTGCGCCGTGCTCAGCCCCGGGCAGTCGGTGCCAATAACCACGGCCCGCTGCGCGCCCCGGGCAAAAGCCTCGCCGAAGGCGTGGCGCATGCGCTGGCCCAGGTCGGCTCCCGCGGGCTGCACCCGCTGCGGGCCGTCCGGCCAGAGCGGCGGCGCCCCGGGCGGCGGGGCCTCGGCCAGCCACAGCACCCGGGCGGCGGCCAGCGGCGCGGTAACCCGCTCGGTGTGCGCCAGCAGCTGCCGGTACACGGCCAGCGCCTCGTCGGCGCCCAGCTCGGCGGCCAGCCGCGTTTTCACCTTGCCCCGCTCGGGGTAGCGGGCAAACACAATCAGCTGGTCATTCATCATTTATCAATTAACATTTATCAGCCCCGCCGGCTGCCACTCTACCACTACCCGAACGCCGTGGGTGAGCTGACCAACCTAGCCCAGTCGCGGCGGGTTCAGGGTGCTGAATCAAGAACCCAACCTTATTGGTAGGCTGGCTGGCCGCGCTTCAGCCAGATGCCCCAGAGGGCGGAGTACGGGTGAATGCGCGCGGTAAGCCCGCGGGCGTCGTAGAGCGGGCGGCCCTCGTTGGTCCACTGAAAAATGCCGCCGTGAAGGTTGCGCACGTCGCGGAAGCCCAGGGCCCGCAGCTTTTCGCCGACCTGCTGGCTGCGCAGGCCCACCGAACAGTACACGATCAGCGGGCCGTGGCGGGGCAGCCCGCGCACGGCAGCCTCGGTAGCGGTTGCGGGGTCGAGGTGGCGGGCGCCGCGCAGGTGACTCACCGCGTACTCGGCCGCGCTGCGGGTATCGAGCAAGATGAAGCCGGAGTCGGCGCGCAGCAGCTGGGCCAGCTCGGCGGGGCGAATCACGGGCTGGTCGGCGCGGTACACGCGGCGCAGCAGCTGCTCGTAGACCGGGTCGATACCGGCACCGGAAGGCGCGTCTTGGCTGCAGCCGGCCAGGGCCAGCAGGCCGCCGAGCAGCGGGTTGATTGGGTTGCGTCGGCCGACTTTCATTACACCGTAGCGCCGCCGCAGCTCGAGCCCGCGCCCGCGGTGCAGCCGTAGCAGTGCTGGTTGAGCACGATGCTGCGCGCCCGCAGCCGCGCCGCGTCGAAGTCGCGGATGTGCCGGGGGGCGGCGGCCTCCACGGGCAGCTCCAGCATCTGGTTGAAGTCGCAGTCGTAGAGCCCGCCGTCCCAGCCCACCGACAAGGTGGTGCGGCACATCACGTTGGCGGCGGCGGCGGGGTTATAGCCCTGCACCAGCTTGTCCATGTAGGCGGCGTAGTTGCCGCTCTCGAGCAGGTAGTCGAGAAAGCGGCTGATGGGCAGGTTGGTGATGGTCAGCAGCGAGTTGAACGCCACGCCGTGCTCCCGCAGCAGGCGCTGCTTGAACTCGCGCTCCAGCCCCGCCTGCGAGCCGGGCAGAAACGCGCCGGCGGGGTTGTACACCAAATCGAGCGCTAGCCCGCTGTCGGGCTGACCGTAGCCCGCGGCGTTGAGCATTTGCAAGGCCCGGATGCTGCGCCCGAACACGCCTTCGCCGCGCTGGGCATCGGTGCGGGCGGCGGCAAAGTGCGGCAGCGACGACACCACGCGCACGCCGTGGCGGGCAAAAAACGCGGGCAGGTCGTGGTAGCGGGGGTTGGCCACGATGATGGTCAGGTTGCAGCGCACGATAACCTGCCGACCCAGGGCCGCGACCTGCTCCACCAGCCAGCGGAAATCAGGGTTCATTTCGGGCGCGCCACCGGTCAGGTCCACCACCCGCAGCTCGGGCGCCTGGCGCAGGGCCGCCAGGCACAGCTCCATGGTGGCGCGGGTCATGATTTCGGTGCGGTCGGGCCCGGCGTCGACGTGGCAGTGGCGGCAGGTCTGGTTGCACATCTTGCCCACGTTGATTTGCAGCGTGTCGATGACGGTGGGGCGCAGCGGCAGCAGACCGGTTTCGCGCAGCTTCTGGGCAAACGCCGGCCAGGCCGCCCCCGTGGCCGCCGCCCCGTTGAGCACGGTTAGCTGATACTCCGTATCGGCCAGCGGATGGTGCTGCGCGTGCAGGGACTTCATATTGGCAATGTGGTGCGCTGCATTCCCCAAATTACATCGACAGCTCCCTGGCCTTGTTCATCATCTGCACGCCGTGGACCAGGGCCGAGCCGCCCTTGATGGCGGCGGCTACGTGCACGGCTTCCATCATCTGGGCCTCGTCGGCGCCCTTCTGCAGCGAGTCGGCGGTGTAGGCGTCGATGCAATAGGGGCACTGCACGGCGTGGGCCACGGCCAGGGCAATGAGGGCTTTCTCGCGCTCGGAGAGGGCGCCTTCCTTGAACACTTCGGCGTAGTAGGCGAAGAACTTGCCGCCCATTTCGGCCTGCCACTCGGTGATGTTGCCGAATTTGGCCAGGTCAGCGGGGTTGTAGTAGGTATTTTCCATTGGAAAGGGCAACAACTGAAAGCGCGGCGGGTTCAGGCCCCGCCGGGGGAAGAGAAAAAGTCAGGTGCGGCGCGTCACCCGAATCTGCACGTGGCGGCCGTCTTCGCGGGTGGTCGGCTCCACCGTAATCTGCTCGGCCTCGTCGAAGTAGGTAGCCAGGCCCCGCACGATGCCCACGGCCAGGGCGCTCATGCGCCGCCCCGAAACGTAGTCGATCAGCAGCTCATTGGGCCCCAGGCGACGCACGTCGAGTACCGGCGGGGCATTTTCCGCGTGCTCTTCGCGCACGCGCTTGTGCATCACCCGCTCGGTGTGCTCAATCATTTCCAGAGTGCGCCAGCCCGGCTCTACCAGCTTGGCGTACATGTGCATCAGGTCGGGCACCAGGTACTCGCCAAACTTTTCCTGCAGGGTTTCGGCCGGAATGCCGGTCATGCGGGCGGCGCTGCCCACCAGGGCGTAGATGTGCGCGTCGGGGTACACCTCCTTGTGGTCGAAGTCCTGCCCGCTGAGCCCCGACACGTCCAGCAGTTTCAGCCAGGTGCTGTGGTCGTAGGTGGTTTGCACGTAGCGCTTGAGCAAAAGAAAGATGGAACCGTGCATAGGAAAACAAAATAGCGAACGGTAAAGATGCGCAATAAAGAGCAGCGGCCGGCTTCTCAGAGAAACCGGCCGCTGGTCTTTATTGCGCAGCGTCAGCAGCTATATCTGCCCCATCACCGTGAGGGCCGCCAGCGTGGGGGCGGGCAGGCCACCGGCCGGCTCCAGCGTCACGGCAAAGGCCTGGGCACTGGCCACGTCCTTCATGCGTTGCAGACTGTCGCCGGCAGCCGTGGCCGTGGTCAGCAGCCCGGCATCCACGGGCTGGCCCTTGTCGAGGGCCCAGAGCTGGTACTGCTTGCCGGCGGGCGGGGCGGGCAGGTTGTGCACGTCGAGGTACACGGCGTGGCTGCCGGGGTTGTAGAGCACCCGGGCCCGGGCGCCGGGCGCGGCGGCCACGCCTCGCAGCACCACCGGGCGGAACTCCTCGCTGCGCAGCACGGCCAGCTCCTGGGTGCGGTGACCCAGTTTTTTCTCCATCACCTGCATGGTGGCCGCCACCCGGGCCTGGTCGTTGCGCACGGCCAGCAGGTTGGTTTCGGCGTCGCGCCAGCGGTTGTAGAGCACCAGGTTGGCCCCGGCGCTGAACACCAGCAGCGCTACGGCGGCGGCGGCCAGCCAGCGGTACCAGCGGCCCGAGCCGGCCGGCTGCTCGTCGGCCGCCGGAGCGGGCATGGGGCGCACCACGGCTTCGGGGGCAGACGGCGGCGTGGTTTGCTCAGACAGAGGAGCGGCTGAAGCCTGGGGCCCGGCGGCGCGGATGGCCTGCTGCCAGCCCGCCAGTACTCGTTCGCGCATGCCGGCGGGGGGCTGCTGGGCGTGGGCGGCGGCGTAGCCGTTCAGCGCTTGCTCGATGCGCTCCAGCTCGGCGCGCACCGCGGGGTGCTGCGCCGCCAGCTGCTCCACCTCGGCCTGCTCGGCCGGGGCAAGCTGCTGCAGCACGTACAGCTCCAATTGGCCTGATTCGATGTAGTCCTGGATGTTCACGGTTACCGAATCAGTTTAGAGAGGACTTTGATGGCGGCGCGGGCGCGGGTTTTCACGGTTCCCAAGGGCAGGTTCAATTCCTCGGCGGCCTCACTCTGGGTGTAGCCGCCGAAATACAGCAGGTCAATGATTTGCCGTTGATCGGGGTTCAACTGACGCGTGATTTCCTGCAGCCCCAGGTGCTCGGGCCGGAAAGTAGCCTCGGCCGGGGTATACTCGGCGGGGCTGTCGTCCAGCGGCTGGGTACGATTACCTACGCGGTACTGGCGCGAGCGGATTTTGTCGATGGCCAGATTCCGGCACACGTTCATCACCCAGGTAAAAAGGCGGCCTTTGGAGGGGTCGTAGCTGGCAAACGAGTGCCAGATTTTGACCAGTGCCTCCTGCAGCACGTCTTCGGCTTCCTCTTCGCGGCGCACGATGCGCAGGATGACGCCGTACAGGGCGGGGGAATATTTGTCGTAGAACTCCGCCAGGGCGGACTCGTCGCGGGCCCGCAATCGGGTCACGAGCAGTTCTTCGGAAACGGGGGGCTGCGGCTCGTTCAGCAAGCTGGATACGGTGTAGTGGTGCGTTGGTGGTTGGTAACAGCCCCGGGCGTTGGTGGTTGGGTATTCGGCCAAAAATACACCTTGCCGCGGTAAAATAGCAGCGCGGCCCGGCAAAGCAGCCGCCCCAGCCAGGCCGCCCGGCTCAAACCGCCCCGGCGGCCGCCCGTACGTACCTTGCCCATCCCACCCGTATCAGCCCCGCTCCCATGCCCATTGCCTCTTTCAACCCCTACACCGGCCGCGAGCTGCGGCGCTTCCGCCCCCACTCCCCCGCCCAGGTCGAGCGCATTGTGGCCCAGGCCGACCGCGCCGCCCGCCAGTGGCGCCGCTCGTCGTTTGCCGAGCGCGCCCGGGTGCTCACGCGGGCGGCCGCGCTGCTGCGCGAGCGGCAGGACGCGCTGGCCCGCCTCATGGCCCTGGAAATGGGCAAGCCCCTGCGCGACGGCCGCGCCGAGGTGCTCAAGTGCGCCCTCACCTGCGACTACTACGCCGCCCACGCCGAGCAGATGCTGGCCGACCAGCTCATCGAAACCAAGGCCCGGCGCAGCTTCATTGCCCACGAGCCGCTGGGCGTGGTGCTGGCCATCATGCCCTGGAACTTTCCCTTCTGGCAGGCCATCCGCTTTGCCGCCCCCGCCCTGATGGCCGGCAACGTGGGCTTGCTCAAGCACGCCTCCAACGTACCGCAGTGCGCCCTGGCCCTGGAAAAAATCTTTCACGACGCCGGCCTGCCCCGCGCCGCCTTCCGCACCCTGCTGCTCGAGTCCCGGGACGTGGAGGGCCTCATTGCCGACGACCGCGTGCAGGCCGTCACGCTCACCGGCAGCGAGGGGGCCGGCAGCCAGGTGGGCGCCGCGGCCGGCCGCCACATCAAGAAAACCGTGCTCGAGCTGGGCGGCTCCGACGCCTTCGTGGTGCTGGCCGACGCCGACCTGGCGCTGGCCGCCCAGACCGCCGCCCAGGCCCGCATGATCAACGCCGGGCAGAGCTGCATTGCCGCCAAGCGCTTCATCGTGGAGCGGCCGGTGGCCCGCGAGTTTATCCGCCTGCTGAAAGCGCACCTGCTGGAAATGCGCGGCGGCGACCCGCTCGACGAAACCACCCAGTACGGCCCCCTGGCCCGCCCCGACCTAGCCGACGAGCTGACCAAGCAGGTGGCAGACTCGGTGCAGCTGGGCGCAAAAGTTGAGCTGTACGGCGGACAGTCGGCGCCCGGCACGGCCCGCTTTGCGCCCGTAATTCTGAGCAACCTGCGCCCCGGCATGCCGGCCTACGACCAGGAGCTGTTCGGCCCCGTAGCCTCGGTGCTGGTGGCCCGCGACGAGGCCCACGCCATCCGCCTGGCCAACGACTCGCGCTTCGGCCTGGGCGGCGCGGTGTGGACCCGCGACGAACAGCGCGGCGAGCGGGTAGCCCGGCAGATCGAGTCGGGGGCCGTGTTCGTGAATGCCCTGGTGGCCTCCACCCCCGAAATGCCCTTCGGCGGCATCAAGAAGTCGGGCTACGGCCGCGAGCTGTCCCACCTGGGCATCCGCGAGTTCGTCAACCAGAAAAGCATCTGGATCGGCGGCGAAAAAGACGGCGGCGCCCGGCAGAAAACGGAGTAGCGCCGCCCGTTTACGGCATTGTAGCGCCAACTTTCAGTTCGCGTATTTCCGAAAGAGGTCGTTCTGGTCCACGCGAACTTTCAGTTCGCGCTACATGGCGTTGGTTACCGGCGCTTTAGCAGTAGCCCAGCAGGCGGTAGACCAGGTAGCCGGCGACTTCGTGGGCAAGCACTTCCCAGCGTACCAGGGACTCGGCGCTGGGCAGCAGCCAGAACTCGGGCGTGGGCTGGGGCGGCAGGGTGTAGTAGGCGGCCGGGAAGGCCACGGCATCGAGGCCGGCGCGGCGGAAGCAGCCCGCGGCCCGGCGCATATGAAAGGCCGAGGTTACCAGCACCAGGCGCCGCACCCCGGGGTGGCGCTGCAGCAGCTCGCGGGTAAACAGGGCGTTTTCGCGGGTGTTGCGGCTGCGCTCCTCCAGCCAGATGTCGCGGGCGGGCACCCCAGCCAGTCGCAGCAGCACGGCCAGCTCCCGGGCTTCGGTGCGGGCCCCGGCCTCGGGCAGCAAAGCCCCCGAGCCACCCGCCACGATGATGCGCCGCACCTTGCCGGCCCGATACAGCCAGAGCGTGTGCAGCAGGCGGTCGGCGCCGCGGTCGAGGTACACCCGGTCGTGGGGGCGCTGCCGGGGCTCGGTGATGCCGGTCAGCAGCACGGCCGCATCGTAGGGCGCGGCTCCCAGCTCCGACAGGCGCACCGGCTTCAGCTCCCAGGCCCGCAGGGCCCAGTTGCTCAGCGCCGGGTTGGTGAGCACCGCCGTCAGCGCCAGGGCCACCAGCAGCCAGCGGCGGCGCCCGCGCGCACTGCGGCTCAGCACGGCGGCCAGCAGCGCGGCCAGCAGCCACACCACCGGAAGCAGGGCTACGTCCAGAATCTTGGAAAGCACGAAAAACACGGCGCGAAGCTACGCCCGCGGCGCGGGCCTACCTAACCAAACGCTCCGGCTGCCCCCAGCTTCAGTGCGTGGCCGCGTAGCGCCGCAGCCGGTCCAGCTGCTCGCGCACCTGGGCCTGGTTGGTGAGCGTGTCGCACTCCAGCAGGCGGCCTTGGTAGTAGGAAACGAAAAACGGCGCGGCCCGCTCGTTCATCAGCTGGCGGGCTACCGGGTTTTCGTCGCTGTCGAGGCGCAGAAAGGTAATGTCGGCGTAGGCGGGGTCGGCGGCGAACTGCGTCAGGTGGGGCGCCAGCAGCTCGCAGGCGGCGCAGTCGCGGGTCGAGGTGAACTTGGCCAGCACCTTCGGGTGCTCGTGGGTGAGGCGGCGCAGCCCCCCATCGTTGGTGTCAAGTACGTCCATAAAGGGCAGGTAGCCGGCGCAGCACCCGGGCAACCCCGCTTATACCGGCCTAGTCAATGGCCTGCTAACGCAAAACGCCCCGCCGGCGGTTGCGCGGCGGGGCGTTTTGCGTGGTCGGTTAGCGGGCCGAAGCTACTTGAGCATCATCTGGCGGATGTACTTCACCGGGGCCGAGCCGTAGCTTAGAAACTGCTCGTGGAAGGTTTTCAGGTTGAAGGCCGCGCCCTGCTGGCGCTTGAGCTCCTCGCGCAGGTCGTAGATTTCGGTGTAGCCGGTGAAGTAGCTGCTCAGCTGCACTTGCGAGAGCGTGGCCCGGCGCCACTTGTTGCGCGCCTCGGCTTCTTCCTGGAATCCCTCGCCCATCAGCAAGGCCACCACGTCCTTCTCGCCGGCGTTTTGGGTCTGCACCAGGTGGTCGACGATGGTGTTGAGCGTCACGCGCATGTTCCACTTGTCCCACATCAGCCAGATTTCGTCGGAGCCGCCGCCGTAGCCGTTTTCCAGCATCATCCGCTCGGCGTACACGGCCCAGCCCTCAATCATGGCCCCGTTGCCCAGCACCGCCTTGATCAGGCTCGGCGACTGGTTGGCGTACACCAGCTGGGTATAGTGGCCCGGAATGGCTTCGTGGATGTTGAGAATCTGCAGGGTGTAGTGATTGTACTCGCGCAGGTAGCTTTCGGCCTGGGCCGTGGGCGTGCCCGTGAGCGGGTCCACGTTGTAGTAGGTGTTGGCCGACTTGTCGTAGGGCCCGGGGGCCGAGATGGAGGCGCCGGCCCCGCTGCCGCGCATGTAGGGCGGGGTTTCGCGCACCACCAGCGGCTTGGTGGGGTCCTGGGTCAGCAGTTGCTTCTCATCCACGAACTTCACCAGCTCGGGAATCTGCTGGCGCACCGCAGCCACGAAGCCCGCGGGCGTGGCGTGCTGGGTGGTGAGCTTGCCAATCACCTGCCGGATGCGGGTGAGCGTGTCGGCCGGCAGGGGCTGCTGCCCAAAATACTTGGGCCACAGGCGGGTGGCGCGCCGGGCCATGTCGCGCAGCAGCTCGCGCTTGTGGGCCTGGGCCTTGCCGTAGACCTCATCGGCCGAGTAGGCCGACTGGATGTCGTAGGCGAACTTCTGGTTGAACAGCTCCCGGCCGATGCGGAACGAGCGCGTGGCCGTGGGCCGGGCCTGCTTGTCGAGGAAGCCGATGTAGTTCTCGATGGCCAGGCGCGTGGTGGCAATGCGCCCGCGCAGCTCCTCCTTCTCGCGGGCCGACAGTCCCGAGCGGCTCACGCTGTCGAGCAGGGCCGGGCCGAATACCTCCAGCCCGCCGCGGTTCTGCAGAATGGCCAGCTCCAGGTGTTCCCGGGTAGGGTTCTTCACGTTTTCGGTGGCCGCCTCGTAGTACTCCGGCGCCCGGCTGATCTTCATGGAGATGCTGCGCAGGCGGCGGTCCAGGGGCTGGTAGCGGCCGTTCAGGATTTCGGCCACCGGCTCGCCCACGTTGTACTGGGCCGGGTTCCACTCCCAGCTGCGCAGCGTGTCGAGGTACCAGCGCTCGGCGCGCAGCTGGTTCAGCATCAGCCGGTAGTCGGTCTGGTTGTTGACCGACAGCCCTCCTACCGGGTGGGCAGCCAGCTCGCGCTGCCGCCGCTGGTTGGCCTTGGCCTCCATGCGCCGCCGCCCGGGCGTGGGCAGCACCAGCAGGGAGTCGTAGCGGTGGTAGCCCTGGCTGCTGGCCCAGCCGGGGTTGTAGTACCAGAGCGAGTCGATGAACTGGGCCTTGTACTGCTCGAAGGCCTGGTCGGCCGGGCTGCCGCTGGCCGCGGTGGAAGTGGTGTCGGTACTGGACTGGCAGCCGGTGGCCGCCAGGGCCGCCGTCAGGCCGAGGCCGGCGAGAAATCGGGCGTAGCGTGGGGTCATGGGGTAGGGGTTCGGGTTGGGCGGGCGAAAGGTAGCGGCAAAGTGCGGTTCGGGGCGTGGGGTTACCGGTTCGGCGGCCGCAAAAAATGACTGCTCATTGCCTGCTTCCACCCCTGCTGTTCGTGTTTTTACCAGCTCACCACGTTCAAGCCCCGCTTAGTACAGTGCGAGTAAGTGTTTCGTAGAAGCTAAGGGTTCTAAATGGAGGCCCCCGTACGCTTAAAACCAGTTTCAGACTAAACCAATAGCACTTCGGCCTGGAGCCGTAGCTACCCGCTTCCCCATGTTCCGCATCAAGCGCGGGAGGGCAGCCGGGGGTAGGCAAGCAGCGCGGGCCCGGTGGTTTCCTCATCGGCGCAATACGCCCGCGCCGTATCTTGCCCGCCTATGCGCCTCTCCGTCTCTCCCCTGCTCGGCGGCCTGCTGCTCGCCGGCTCCCTGGCCGCCTGCTTCCAGCGCGCCGGCGACGAAACCGCCACCACGGCCCCCGCCCCGCCCGCCGCTACCGACCCCAGCGTAGCCACCGTCATCAGCACCGAGCCTGCCCAGGCCGGCCGCAGCCTCACCGAAACCTTTGAGAGCGGCAGCAAGGGCGGCTACGCCCCGGGCGAGGAAACCCTGAGCACCGGCCCCTGGCTGCTCGACGACGCGCTCATCGGCAGCAGCGAGCAGGACCACAAGCACGGCCAGAAAGCCCTGCGCCTGCGCGGCAAGGGCCGCGCCCAGCTGCGCTTCGACTTGCCCGCCGGCGCCGGCCGCGTGCGCCTGTTCGCCGCCAGCTACGGCCAGGACGGGGCCGTGCGCTTCCAGCTCTTCGCCTCCACCGACCGCGGCCGCAGCTGGCAGCCCGTGGCCACCGCAGTGAAGGTGGAAGGCCCCGGCCTGCCCGTGGAGCTGGCCGTGAATCGTCCCGGGCCGCTGCGGCTGGAAATCCGCAAGACCGACGGCGGCGACGACCGCCTCAACCTCGACGATTTCACCGTGGAGCCCTACCGCGCCGGCGCCCCTGCGGTAGCCAACACACCGGCCAGCCCCCAGCCCCAGCAGCCAGCCAAGTCCCCCAGCACCCAAGCCCCCAGGAGCCCAGGCGCCGCCGGCGCCCACCGCGACGACCCGCTGAGCCTGGGCAACCCCAGCGGCGCCAGCTCCGATGCGCTCAAGTCGCCCAACAACTACCTGATGGTGAAGCCCCAGTTCGCGCTCAGCTACTCCCGCGACCGGGGCATTCCTACCTGGGTGGCCTGGCACCTGAGCCCGGCCTGGCTGGGCCAAGCCCCGCGCCAGGACGACTTCCGCCCCGACCCCGCCCTGCCCCGCGGCTGGTACCCCGTCTCGCGCCAGTCCTACTCCGGCTCAGGCTTCGACAAGGGCCACAACTGCCCCTCGGCCGACCGCACCTTCGACCTCGACGATAACTCCAGCACCTTCCTGATGACCAACATGGTGCCCCAGGCGCCCAACAACAACCAGCGCACCTGGAACCAGCTCGAAGAGTACAGCCGCGACCTGGTGGCTGCCGGCAACGAAGTCTACGTGCTCATGGGCAGCTACGGCCGCGGCGGCAGCGGCGCCAACGGCCCCGCCCAGACCCTCGACCAGGGCCGCGTCACGGTGCCCAAGCGCATCTGGAAAGTGCTGGTAGTGTTGCCTCAGGGCAGCAACGACGTGCAGCGCACCGCCGCCGGCCAGGCCCGCCTCATCGCCGTCGACACCCCCAACGACAACAGCATCTCGCCCGACTGGGGCCGCTACCGCACCAGCATCGACGCCATCGAAGCCGCCACCGGCCTCGACCTGCTTAGCCAGCTGCCCCGCGCGGCCCAGGAGCAGCTCGAGCCGCGCACCGATACCGGCCCCACCCGCTAGCGTTGGGGCGGAATCAGGGCCCAAAAAGGCGCTGCCACGGCTACTCAGCCGTGGCAGCGCCTTTTTGGGTTGCGGGGGTTCGTTATCAGGTTTCTACTAGCGTTACCTGGAAGCCCACCAGGTTGCCGGCGCTGGTTTTGCCCAGCACGTAGGCCTGCAGCTCGGGGCCCTGGCCCACGCGGTACACCTTGGTGTCTTCCAGCTCCTGCTTGAGGTACATCTGCAGGGCCTTGAAGCGGTTGGCCAGCTCGGGGTTGCCCAGCACGCCGTCGTCGGCGGTATGGTTGCGCAGGAAGTAGGTCAGCTCCTGGGTTTCCACGGCCGTGTCGGCGGGCTGGCCCAGTAGCTTGAGCAGGGCGCCGTTGGTGAAGTTGCCGGCCGGCGCGGGGTAGCTCACCACCGTCAGCGGCGAGTCGGTTTCGCTCATGTACGTGAGGCCCGCGCTCATCTCGCGCAGCGCCGTCACGGCCGGGTCGTTGGCCGCCTCGGCGGAACCGCCCGCGGGGGCCGGAGCCGGGCGCTCGGCCGGCTGGCCCTCGGCGCCGGGCACCTGGGCGGCAATGGCCTCGGCCAGCTCGCGCATACGTGCCTCCTCCACCTTGATCTTGGGGTTGGCGAAGTTCATGTCCGACACCCGGTTCATCGGAATGAGGTGAATGTGAGCGTGGGGCACTTCCAGCCCAATCACGGCCACGCCGATGCGCTTACAGGTTACTGCCTCCTTCAGTCCCTGGGCTACGCGCTGGGCAAACTGGTGCAGGGCGGCCAGCTCGTCGGCAGGTAAATCGAAGATGTAGTCGACCTCGCGCTTGGGAATCACCAGGGTGTGGCCCTCCACCAGCGGGGTGATGTCGAGAAAGGCCAGGTGACGCTCGTCTTCGGCCACCTTGAAGGCGGGCAGCTCGCCCGAAACGATGCGGGAAAAGATGGATGGCATGGGAGGTAACAAGTGACAGGTGACACGTAACCCGTACCGGCGGGCACGGCAGGCCAAAGTAAGCGAAAAAGCCAGGCGGCGGAGCACGATGCTCCGCCGCCTGGCTTGGTACGGGTTGAGGTGGTTGCGGTACCAGCTGACGGGTTACGTATCACCTGGTACCGGTCACCCGAAAACTTAGCGGCTTACTTCCAGAATCTCGAAGTGCAGCTTGCCGGCGGGCACCGTGATTTCGGCCACGTCGCCGGCCGACTTGCCCAGCAGGCCTTTGCCGATGGGCGACTTCACCGAGATTTTGCCGGCGGCCAAGTTGGCTTCTTCCTCGGCCACCAGCAGGTAGTCGAGCACCATGTTGTTCTTCAGGTTTTTGAGCTTCACCTTGCTCAGGATCAGCACCTTGGTAGCGTCCAGGTTGGAGTCGTCGATGACGCGGGCGTTACCAATCACTTCTTCCAGCTTCGAGATTTTCAGCTCCAGCAAACCCTGGGCTTCCTTGGCGGCGTCGTACTCGGCGTTTTCGCTCAGGTCGCCTTTGTCGCGGGCCTCGCGCAGCTGTTCAGCGGCTTCGGCCCGGCCGCGGATTTTGAGGTCCTGCAGTTCGTCCTTGAGCTTCTGCAAGCCTTCGGGGGTATAATAGTTAACGGCCATGACGAGGAAAGGGGCAATCAGGTAAAAAACAAGGAGAACGGCCGGCGTTTGCCAGCCGTTCTCCCGAACAGGCAAGAGCAAATATACGAATCCCTGCCTACCGAACGCAAGCCGGCCGCCGCCGCCGCCCCGCCCGCCGGGAATTGCCGGGCCGGGGGCAGCCGCGCCTCAGCCGCGCAGCAGGGCGCCTATTTTGCTGGCCAGCACCTCGTTGATGCGCCGGTACGACTCGTGGGTCCAGCCCGCCACGTGCGGGGTGAGCACCACGTTGGGCGCCGCGCGCAGCGCCTCGAAGCGGGCCTGCTGCTCGGGCTTGAGGGCGGTGAGCCGCTCGTTGTCGAGCACGTCGAGGGCCGCGCCGCGCACCTGCCCGCTGCCCAGGGCCCGCAGCAGGGCGGCGTGGTCGAGCACCTCGCCGCGGGCGGTGTTGAGCAGCCATAGCGGCTGCCGGAAGCCGCTCAGCAGTTCCTCGTTCACGAACTGGTGATTTTCGGGCGAGTAGGGAATGTGAATGCTGAGCACGTCGGCGCGCTCCTGCAGCTCCCCGAGCGAGACCAGGGGCAGGTAGTCGGGGGCTGGCACCGCGGGGTCGTGGTCGTGGCCCAGCACCTGGCAGCCGAAGCCGCGCAGGCAGCGGGCCAGGCTGCGCCCCATGTGGCCGGCGCCCAGAATGCCCACGGTGCGGGCGCTCAGCTCGTAGCCGCGGTTGGCCTCGCGCTGCCACTGCCCGCGGCGCACCTCGGCGTCGGCCGCGGCCACCTGGCGCAGCAGCGCCAGCAGCAAGCCCACCGTGAACTCGCCTACGGCCTGGGCGTTGCCCTCGGGCGCGTTTACCAGCTGCACGCCGGCCGCCGTTAGCGCCGCCATGTCGATGTTGTCGATGCCGGCGCCGGCGCGGGCCACGTAGCGCAGGTGCCGGCCGTGGCGCAGCAGCTCGGCCGTCACGCGCACTTTGCTGCGCACCACCAAACCCTGGTAGGGCTTTTCGGCCAGGGCGGCGGGCACTTCGGCGGGCAGCAGGTCGGGCTCGTAATCCATTTGCACGCCCTCGGCCCGGAGCAGGGCCTTGAGTGTGGGGTGCATTTCATCGATAACCAGGCAGGTGGAAAGGGGCATCGGCTTATTTCTGAATGCTGGCCGGGAAAGCGAAGTCCTCGGCGCGGAGTTGCATAGGCGTCACTTCAATGGCCACGGCTTTCATGATGAAGCCCTGCTGGGTGTTTACCGAGGAAAACATCAGTGGCAGAGCGCCCTTGCTGGCCTCCATCAGCGTGTTCCAGTGCCCGAAGTTGTGCTGGCGGTACAGCGCCGGGTTTACCCAAACGTCGGGGGCAAAGTAATAGGTGGTGGCCACGCCATCGGCCTCGATCTGCACGCCCTGGCAACTGCGGCCCAGCACGGTTTCCGGCTTGGTCAGCCGGGTGGTTTTGGCGGGCCCAGCCGGGTCGCCGGCCGGGAAGGTCTGCACCAGCTTGCCGCCGGCAAAGTAGTGGTAGACGTTGGCGCCCGGCTCGTAGAGCTGCACCCATTCGTCGCGCTCGTTGAGGGCCTTGTAGGCGGCGCCTTTCACGAAATAGCGTTGCTGCTGGCCGAAGTAGGGCGTGAGCTTGGCCGTGATGTCGTTGCCTTGCAGGTCGGTAAAGGAGTACTGGTAGATGATGCGCCCTTCAAACTCGGCGGGTGCCGGGCGGAAAGCCGCCAGCAGGACGATGATCAGGCTCAGGAATGCCGCTTTTTTCATGCAAGGGGTTGATTGGTGGCTTGGGTTAAAGAGCTTCGCCCGGGCTGACCTGGCGGGCAGCCGTTACCAGCTGGGTCAGGCCCACGAAGTCCTGCACGCTGAGCTGCTCGGCGCGCTTGTCGAACAAGGGGTCGGCCACCACCTCGGCCGAGAGGCCAAAGGGCTTCATGCAGTTGCGCATGGTTTTGCGGCGGGTCGAGAAGGCCTGCTTCACCACCTTGAAGAACAGGGCCTCGTCGCAGTCGAGCTGCAGGGTTTGGTTGCGGGTGAGGCGCAGCACCGCGCTCTGCACCTTGGGCGGCGGCACAAATACGTGCGGCCCCACCAGGAACAGCAGCTCCACGTCGTACCAGGCCTGCACCAGCACGCTCAGGATGCCGTAGGTTTTGGAGCCCGGCCCGGCCGCAATGCGCTCGGCCACTTCCTTCTGAATCATGCCCACCGACTCGCGCACCTGCTGGCGGTGGGCCAGAATGGCGAAGTAGATCTGGGTGCTGATGTTGTAGGGAAAGTTGCCGATGACGCTCAGCGGCGCGCCTGCGAACTGCTGGTCGAGCTTCATTTTCAGGAAGTCGGCCTCCAGGATGCGGCCTTCGAGCCCCGGGAAGTGCACCTTGAGGTAGGCCACCGATTCGCGGTCGATTTCCACCACCGTGGTTTCGTACTCGGCCCGGCGCTCGAGCAGGAACTGGGTGAGCACACCCATGCCGGGGCCCACTTCCAGCACGTGGCGCACGCCGTCGGGCAAACGCAGCGACTCGGCGATGCGCCGGGAAATGTTCAGGTCGGCCAAAAAGTGCTGGCCGAGGTGTTTTTTGGGGGCGACGCGGTCCAAACGGGCGGGGATTAGGGGGAAACACGGGCCGCAACGAAACAACCCGATAACTTGCGGCCCAAAGTTACGCTCCTATGTCACTACACCTCACCACCGCCGCCACGCTGCCCGAGGGTACCGCGGCCGACCTCGTGCTCATCCTGCCCGCCGGCACCGCCGCGCTGCCCGCCGAAGCGCCGCTGCTGCCCGAAGCCGCCCAGCGCTACGCCGACGAGCAGCTGGCCGCCGACCGCAAGCTGTTTGCCGTGAATTTGTACTCGCACCGGCTGTACGTGGTGGTGGCCGCCGACAAGAAAACCCCGGCGCTGGTGGCCGAGGAGCTGCGCAAAAGCGGCCACGGCCTGCACGCCCAGCTCAAGGCCGACAAGGTCAAGACGCTGTACGTGCTGGACCTGACTGCCCAGCGGCAGGGCGCCCGGGCGCTGGCCGAGGGCCTGTACCTGACGGCCTACCAGTTTGAGGGCTACAAAACCGACGAGAAGTCGAAAAAGCCCGCCGACCTGGAGCAGCTGGTGCTGGTGGGCCTCGACGAAGCCGAAGCCGCGCAGCTGGAAAACCTGCTGCAGGGAGTCACGCTGGCCCGCGACCTGGTGAACATGCCCCAGAACAAGCTCACGGCCACCGATTTTGCCGAGCAGATGGCGGCGGCCGGGCAGCGCGCGGGCTTCACTACCGAGGTTTTCGACATGGCCCACATCGAGTCGCTGCGCATGGGCGGACTGCTGGCCGTCAACCAGGGCAGCCCCGAGCCGCCCACGTTCACCATTATGGAGTGGAAGCCCGAGGGCGCCCGCAACGAGCGGCCCTACGTGCTGGTGGGCAAGGGCGTGGTGTTCGACACCGGCGGCCTGAGCCTCAAGCCCACGCCCGGCAGCATGGATCTGATGAAGTGCGACATGGCCGGCGCCGCCGCCATGACGGGCGTAATGTTCGCGCTGGCCAAAAACCAGGTACCGCTGCACGTAGTAGCCCTGGTGCCGGCCACCGACAACCGCCCCGGCGGCAACGCCTTCGCGCCCGGCGACGTCATCACCATGCACAGCGGCCTGACGGTGGAAGTGCTCAACACCGACGCCGAGGGCCGCCTCATCCTGGCCGACGCGCTCAGCTTTGCCCGCAAGTACCAGCCCCAGCTCGTTATCGACGCGGCCACGCTCACCGGCTCGGCGGCCCGCGCCATCGGCAAGGAAGGCATCGTGGCCATGGGCACCGCCGACGAGTCGGTGATGCAGGCCCTGGCCGAAGCCGGCCGCCGCACCCACGAGCGCATCGTGGAGTTTCCGCTCTGGGACGAGTACGCCGAGCACATCAAGAGCGACATTGCCGACATCAACAACCTGGGCAAGGCCGAAGCCGGCGCCATCTCGGCCGGCAAGTTCCTGGAGCGCTTTGCCGAGGGCTACCCCTGGATTCACCTCGACATTGCCGGCCCGGCCTTCCTCGCTGCCCCCGACAGCTACCGCGGCAAAAACGGCACCGGCACCGCCGTGCGCCTGCTTTACGACTTCCTCACCACCCAACTTAAGTAGCCGGCAGCAGATTTTGCCCGCCCGGGCGGCAAAGCATAATGGTACCTCGTTGCCTTCCCGATCCGGCCGGACACCCTTGAAATCCGCGGCCCGAGCCGATCAGGTCGCTTGGGGCGACTTTGCCCTATGCCTGCTCAAACGACCCTTCAGTTGCTGCTCCGCCAACTGACAACTGACAACTGACAACTCCCCACATGCTCCCCCGCATTGCCATAACTCCCGGCGACCTGGCCGGCATCGGTCCCGAAATCATTTACCGCACCCTACAGGACTCGCGCCTGCTGCGCTTCTGCACGCCGGTGCTGTACGGCACGGCCGCCACGCTCTTCGACGAGTTTCCCCAGGACAAGCAGCACGCTCCGCTGGCTTTCCGGCAGGTGCGCGAAGCCGCCGACATCGTGGAGGGCAAGATCAACGCCGTGACCTGCTGGGACGACGAAGACTTTGTGCTCACCCCCGGGGAGCCCACCGAAGCCTCGGGGCGGGCGGCCCGCCTCGCGCTGCTGGCCGCCGTGCGCGACCTGAAAGCCGGCCTGCTCGACGGGCTGGTGACGGCGCCCATCAGCAAGGACAACACCCAGGGCGAAGGCTTCAACTTTCCCGGCCACACCGAGTTTCTGGCCCACCACTTCAGCAAGCACAACGACAGCCTGATGCTGCTGGTGGCCGAGGACCTGCGCGTGGCCACCGCCACCGGCCACATTCCGCTCAAGGACGTGCCCGCCCGCCTCACGCCCGAGGTACTCAGCGGCAAGCTGCGCATGCTGCTGCACTCCCTGCGCCACGATTTTGGTATTGCCAAGCCCCGGGTGGCGGTGCTGGGCCTGAACCCCCACGCCGGCGAAAACGGCCTGCTGGGCCGCGAGGAGCAGGACCTGGTACAGCCCGTCATCCAGCAGTTTCTGCAGGAGGGCCACCTGGTGTACGGCCCCTACCCCGCCGATGGCTTCTTCGGCACCCGCCAGTACCAGCAGTTCGACGCGACGCTGGCGCTGTACCACGACCAGGGCCTGATTCCGTTTAAGACCCTGGCCTTTGAGCGGGGCGTGAACTACACCGCCGGCCTGCCCGTCATCCGCACTTCCCCCGACCACGGCACAGCCTACGGGCTGGCTGGTAAATTTGCCGCCGACCCCACCTCGTTCCGTGAAGCGCTGTACCTGGCCTGCGACCTGATAAAAAACCGCGCCGCCGCGCAGTAATACCTTTCCGCGCTGCTTTGCCAAGCCCGGTGCTCCGCTCCCTGCGGTGCGCCGGGCTTTTCCTTTGCCGAAACATTCTTTCCAAAACCGAAACTTTGTTTGTGGTTTTAGAATTCTATTCCCACCTTTGCAGCCGCTAAGCCACCCGTCGGGTATTTGCGCCGGAGTGGCGGCCGCCTTCTGCTTTTTCCATGATTCTGAACGAACCCGCTGATTACCGTGCTGCCCTGCGTCGCCTCGACGCGCTGGTGGCGGCCGGCTTCGAGGGCAACGCGGTGCTGGAAGCCGAGTTTCGGGAGCTGATTGTGGCCGTCGACACCTACGAGGACAAACTAGGTTTGCTGCCCATTCCCAACCTACCGACCACCCTGGTCGAGATGATTGAGTTGAAGCGGCAGCAGATGCGCCTCAAGCAGAAAGACCTGGCCCAGCTGCTGGAAGTGCCGGCCGGGCGCCTCTCGCAGATTCTCAGCGGCAAGCGGCGCGTAACCCTGGACCTGGCCAAAAAGCTCTACGAGCGGCTGGGTATCAGCCCCGAGTTCATTCTGCGCACCGCCTGAGCCCACCGTTTTCAATTTCCCGCCGGGACGCATCAACCAGGTAAATCTTCCTATTTTTGCCCCCTGCTATCCGCCTTCCCCGTGAAAAAGGACCTTCGCTACGATCTGCCGATTGCCAGCCTGAGCGAGAAAACGCACGAGTTCGTATTCGACCTCGACCAGTCTTTCTTCGAGCAGTTTGACCAGACCCTGATTCCGGACGGCCAGCTGCGCGCCGAGGTGAAGCTGGACAAAAACGACCGCCGCATGGTGCTCGACATTCACATCCAGGGTACCGTGCAGCTGATCTGCGACCGGAGCCTCGACGAGTTCGACCAGCCCATCGACGTGCAGCACCAGCTGCTGGTGCGCTACGGCGACCACGAAGCCGAGCTCGACGACGACGTGCTGCAAATCACGCCCGACACGCAAACCCTGCCCCTGGCCCAGCACCTGTTCGACTACATCGGGCTGGCCCTGCCCATGAAGAAGCTGCACCCGCGCTTCCAGGACGAGGCCGACGACAACCCGGACGCCGAAGTCAAACTCATCTACTCCTCGGGCCCCGCGGCCGGCGACGACGACGATGAGGACGACGCCACCGACCCGCGCTGGAACGCCCTGCGCAACCTCAACTAGCCGGCCCCGCGCCGCGCTGTTTCTGCCAAAAATCTTTTCCTTCGCTTTCCAACTGTTTCTCACTCATGGCACATCCTAAAAGCCGGATTTCCTCCACCCGCCGCGACAAGCGCCGCACCCACTACAAGCTCGACCCGAAGGCCGTTTCTACCTGCCAGACCACCGGCGAAACCCACCTACGTCACCGCGCTTACGTGGTAGACGGCGACCTGTACCTCAACGGCAAAGTGGCCATCAAGAACTACGCTCCCGTAGCAGCGGCCGCTCCTTCTACCGACGAGGAGTAGCCTTAACCGCCCCCTACTGACCGGCGGCCGCAGCCCGGCCGCCGGTTTTTTACTATCCGCCCTCCCCCGAACACCGCTTACATGAAAATAGCCCTCGACGCCATGGGAGGCGACTTCGCTCCCCAAGCTGCCGTGGATGGCGCTGTGCTGGCCGCCGAAAAGCTGGCCGGCAAAGCCCAGATCGTGCTCATCGGCCAGGAAGACGCGCTGCGCCCGCTGCTGCAGGCCCACGGCGCCGCCGCCGAGGCCCTGATTGTGGTGGCCGCCTCCCAGATCATTGAGATGGGTGAGCACCCGGCCAAGGCCTACCAGCAGAAACAGGATTCGAGCATTGCCGTCGGCTACCGCATGCTGCACGCCGGCGAGGTCGAGGCCTTCTGCTCGGCCGGCAACACCGGCGCCATGCTGGTGGGCGCCATGTTCAGCGTCAAGCCCGTGCCCGGCGTGATTCGCCCCGCCATTGCCAACTTCGTTCCCAAGCTGCACGGCGGCTTCGGCATCATGCTCGACGCCGGCGCCAACGCCGAGTGCAAGCCCGAGATGCTGGAGCAATTCGGCGAGCTGGGCTCGTTGTACGCCCGCTACGTGCTGGGCATCGAAGACCCCAAGGTGGGCCTCATGAACATGGGCGAGGAAGAAGGCAAGGGCACCCCCCTGCTGCAGTCGGCGCACCAGCTGCTGAAGGTGAACCCCCACATTCAGTTCGTGGGCAACATCGAAGGCCGCGACCTGTTCAACGACCGGGCCGACGTGATTGTGTGCGACGGCTACACCGGCAACGTGGTGCTGAAGCTGGCCGAGAGCATCTACGATTTGCTCGACGCGCGCAACATGCACGACCCCTTCTTCGACAAGTTCAACTACGAAGCCGTGGGCGGCTCGCCCATTCTGGGCATCAACGACAACGCCATCATCGGCCACGGCGTGAGCACGCCCCTGGCCATC
Source organism: Hymenobacter sp. B81 (assembly GCF_044628455.1). Taxonomy (NCBI): domain Bacteria; kingdom Pseudomonadati; phylum Bacteroidota; class Cytophagia; order Cytophagales; family Hymenobacteraceae; genus Hymenobacter; species Hymenobacter sp. B81. The sequence goes on from NZ_JBIYZW010000001.1 coordinate 1,258,886, forward strand.
TGCAACATGCTCATTCAGGGCTACCAGATGGCCGAGGCGGGCATTGCCGACCAGATCAAGGACACCTTTAAGTCCTAATCGGCGGTTAAGTTTAACGGAAAGTCCGGCCTTTGCAGGCTGGACTTTTTGCTACCTTGCGCCGCCTTTTCTTTTCCTTCTGCCGCTTTTCTCTTTCGCATGAAGCTGACCGCTGCCATTACCGGCGTAGGCGCCTACGTACCCGATTACGTGCTCACCAATCAGGAGCTGGAAACCCTGGTCGACACCAACGACGAGTGGATTCAGACGCGGACTGGCATTAAGGAGCGGCGCATCCTGAAGGGCGAAAACCAGGGCACCTCGGTTATGGCCATCAAGGCCGTGGAGCAGCTGCTGGCCAAAACCAACACCCGCCCCGAGGAAGTGGACCTGCTGATCTGCGCCACCACCACCCCCGACCTGGTGTTTCCGGCCACGGCCAACATCATTTCGGCTGCCGCGGGCCTGACCAAGGCCTTTGGGTTCGACATGCAGGCCGCCTGCTCGGGCTTCCTGTTTGCCCTGGCCACCGGCGCGCAGTTCATCCAGACCGGCACCTACAAGAAAGTTATCGTGGTGGGGGCCGACAAGATGTCGAGCATCGTCGACTACACCGACCGGGCCACCTGCATCATCTTCGGCGACGGCGCCGGGGCCGTGATGCTGGAGCCCAACACCGAGGGCTACGGCCTACTCGACCAGCAGCTGCACTCCGACGGCAACGGCGAAGCCTACCTGCACCAGAAAGCCGGCGGCTCGCGCCGCCCGCCCTCGGCCGAGACGGTGGCCAACCGCGAGCATTTCGCCTACCAGGAAGGCGCCACCGTGTACAAGTTCGCCGTGAAGGGCATGGCCGACGTGGCCGCCGTAGTAGCCGAGCGCAACCACCTCACCCCCGACACCATTGCCTGGCTGGTGCCCCACCAGGCCAACAAGCGCATCATCGACGCCACCGCCCAGCGCGTGGGCATCGGGCCCGAAAAAGTGATGCTCAACATCCACAAGTACGGCAACACCACCAACGCTACCATTCCCCTGTGTTTGTGGGACTACGAAAGCCAGCTTAAGCAGGGCGACGACCTGATCTTCGCCGCCTTCGGCGGGGGCTTTACCTGGGGTGCGCTCTACGTGAAGTGGGCGTACGACGGGTCCGCTAAAAACGGAGGCTGAACTCCTGACAAACGGCCCGGCGGCTGATTCCCCGATTGGCCACGTCGTTTGAGCTCCGGCTCCGTTTTTACTTCTTCTTTCTCAATTCTTCATTATTTCCCCCTCATGGCCACCACCGCGGATTTTCGCAACGGTCTCGTGCTGAACTACAACGGCGAGTTGCACGTCATCACCGAATTCCAGCACGTGAAGCCGGGCAAAGGCCCCGCTTTCGTGCGCACCAAGCTGCGCAACATCAAAACCGGCAAGGTGCTCGACAATACCTTCAACGCCGGGGTGAAAGTGGAAACTGCCCGCGTGGAGCAGCGCCCGCACCAGTTCCTGTTCAAGGACGACTACGGCTACACCTTCATGGACAACAGCACCTTCGAGCAGGTGGTGCTGCCCGAGGCCATGGTGCCCTTTGCCGACCTGATGAAGGAAGGCCAGGAAGCCACCATCCTGTTTCACGCCGAAACCGAGCAGCCCCTCACGGCCGAGCTGCCCGCCTTCGTGGAGCTGGTGGTAACCTACACCGAGCCGGGCCTGCGCGGCGACACCGCCACCAACACCCTCAAACCGGCCATCATGGAAACCGGCGCCCGCATTCAGGTGCCGCTGTTCATCGATCAGGACCAGAAAATCCGCGTGGACACCCGCGACTACTCCTATGTCGAAAGAGTCAAATAAGCAGCCGCAGAAGCCTAGCCCCGCCGCCATGAAAGCCAAGGAACTCCAGGAACTGATCGACTTCATCGCCAAGTCCGGTCTGAACAAGGTCAACATCGAGACCGAAGAATTCAAGATTTCGGTTCAGCGCGAGCCCAACACCAAGCAGGTGGTGAGCCACGCCGCCCCCGCCCCGGTGCCGGCCGCTGCCGCGCCCGCGCCGACCGTAGCCGCTCCGCAGGCCGCCCCCGCTTCGGCGCCGGCTCCCGCAGCAGCACCGGCCGCGGCCAGCAGCACCGAAGCCATCAAGGCCCCGATGATTGGCACCTTCTACCGCTCGAGCAACCCCGACACCCCGCCCTTCGTGAACGTGGGCGACGTGATTGAGAAAGGCCAGGTGATTTGCATCATCGAAGCCATGAAGCTCTTCAACGAAATCGAGGCCGAGCAGAGCGGCCGCGTGGTGAAGGTACTGGCTGAAAACGCTTCCCCCGTGGAGTACGACCAGCCCCTGTTCCTCATCGAGCCGATGTAATTGGTAGGACTTAGCGTGTTAGGGCTTAGGGCTTAGCGAAATCCATCCGGCATTTCCTAACCCCTAAGCCCTACGTTCCTAATCCCTAAGACCTAACCTCTATGTTCAAGAAAATACTCATTGCCAACCGCGGGGAAATTGCGCTGCGCGTGATTCGCACCTGCCGCGAGATGGGCATCAAGACGGTGGCCGTGTACTCGACCGCCGACAAGGAAAGCCTGCACGTGCGCTTCGCCGACGAAGCCGTGTGCATCGGGCCGGCCGCCTCGTCGCTGTCGTACCTGAACATGCCCAACCTGATTGCCGCGGCCGAAATCACCAACGCCGACGCCATTCACCCGGGCTACGGCTTCCTGAGCGAAAACGCGGAGTTCTCGCGCATCTGCCGCGAAAACGGCATCAAGTTCATCGGGGCCTCGCCCGAGATGATCAACCAGATGGGCGACAAGTCGTCGGCCAAGGCCACCATGCGCAAGGCCGGGGTGCCCACCATTCCGGGCTCCGAGGGCTTGCTCGCGTCGATGCAGGAAGGCATCAAGGTAGCCGCCAAGATGAAGTACCCCGTCATTCTGAAGGCCACGGCCGGCGGCGGCGGCAAGGGCATGCGCATCATTCGCTCGGAAAGCGAGTTTGAGAAGGCCTGGAACGACGCCCGCACCGAGGCCAAGGCTGCCTTCGGCAACGACGGCGTGTACCTGGAGAAGTTCGTGGAGGAGCCCCGCCACATCGAAATCCAGATCGTGGGCGACCAGTTCGGCACCGTGTGCCACCTCTCCGAGCGCGACTGCAGCATTCAGCGCCGCCACCAGAAGCTGGTGGAAGAGGCTCCCTCGCCGTTTATGACGCCGGAGCTGCGCGAGCAGATGGGCAAGGCCGCCGTGGCCGGCGCCAGCGCCATCGGCTACGAGGGCGTGGGCACCATCGAGTTTCTGGTCGACAAAAACCGCGACTTCTACTTCATGGAGATGAACACCCGCATTCAGGTGGAGCACCCCGTGACCGAGGAAGTCATCAACTACGACCTGATCAAGGAGCAAATCAAGGTGGCCGCGGGCATTCCGATTTCGGGCAAGAACTACGCCCCCACCATGCACGCCATGGAGTGCCGCATCAACGCCGAAGACCCCACCAAGGACTTCCGCCCCTCCCCCGGCAAAATCACCGTGCTGCACATTCCCGGCGGCCACGGCGTGCGCGTGGACACCCACGTGTATGCCGGCTACACCATCCCGTCGAACTACGACTCGATGATTGCCAAGCTCATCACCGTGGCCCAGACCCGCGAGGAGTGCGTGGTGAAAATGAAGCGCGCCCTGTCGGAGTTTGTGGTGGAAGGCGTGAAAACCACGATTCCCTTCCACCTCAAGCTCATGGACAACGAGGACTTCAAGTCCGGCAACTTCACCACGAAGTTTCTGGAGTCGTTTGACTTCTCGACGCTGTAGAAGAGAAGCTTATGAAAAAGCCCGGTCAAAATGACCGGGCTTTTTCATAAGCTTCCTTTGCTTTACCTGCTTATCATTTTATTGGCGCATGGCTGGCTCCGTCCCCATTACCCAACAGCTGCACTCGTTTATTGCTCGCGACAAGTTTGCACCCGCCGACTGGGAAGCTCGGGGGCTTCATCCCTCTGACGATTCACTTTGCCGGGAGCTAAACGCCAAGTTTAATGCCTGCGCGCAGGATTTGTTGGGTGTACCGGTGGGCGGTCAGCAGTTCAAGCGTGTGCTCCAAATCCATTTAACCGGGTTTAGCCGGGCCACCTTGGATACCGAAGAGCGAGAGTTCGTCTGCGACTATTTTAGCTATCTGGCCGACCTTGGAGGAGTAAACATCAGCGCAATGCTGAACTCTTTTCTGTATGGCTCACTCATGGGTGGGCTGCTAAAGGTCGCAGCCATATTTCGAAAGAAAGAACAAGTGCTGGAGTCGATCAGCGAGCCGTGCACCAATTGCCAGATGCCGTTGCGGACGGACGTCGTGAGCCGCTCTGAAGAGGGACCGGACACCAGTTGGCTCATCGTGCGCTGCAATAGCTGCAATGGCTTCAGCCTGCTCACGCTTGGCCCGAATATCCAACAAGTTCGTTTCGGCAATTATGCGCTGATCGAAAGCCTTAGCTCGGAAGATTACACGCTCGAAAAAGCGCAGACCCGTCTTCAGCAGATCAGGTATTTCCGCAAATAAATAGCTACCAATTCCTCCGCAGCCCTAAAACACAACGGGTCGGTTCCAGCAAGGAACCGGCCCGTTGTCTTCATTAAACCACCGGCTTCGGCGTTTCAATTTCCTGCACCAACTCGCCGTACCATTGCTCGCCGTATTTGCGGATGAGCGGCTCGCGCAGAAACTTGTACACCGGCACGCCCAGCGAGGCGCCGAAGGCGCAGGCCGGGTTGCAGATTTCCCACCGGTCGTAGTTCAAGGCGTCGAACTCGTCGTACTTGCTGATGCGGATGGGGTACAAATGGCAACTGATGGGCTTCTTGAAGGTGGTGGCCCCGGCCAGGTAGGCCTGCTCGATGCCGCACTTCAGAATGCCGCGCTCGTCGTAGAGGGCGTAGGCGCACTCCCGGTCGTCGATGGTGGTGGTGCTGTAGTCACCTTCCCAATCCTTAATGTAGAGGCCCTGCTGCTCGATGGCGTGGCGGCCGGCGTGGGTCAGGAAGGGCTTGATGTTCTCGTATTCCTGCTCCAGAATCTTGAGCTCCGCCTCCTCCAGCGGGGCGCCCAGGTCGCCCTCCACGCAGCAGGCGCCCTTGCAGCGCTCCAGGTTGCACACGAAGAACTGGTCGCGGACGTCGTCGGAGACGATGGTATTCTGGATGACAATCATGGGTGTTGGGGCAAAGCGAACCGCAAAGATACGGCAGCGGCGCGCGGGGAGGAACAGCCCCAGGCGGGCCGGAAGTTCAGCTCCCCGATTTACGCGTATGGCAGCCCGTCTTAGCCCGCCCGCAGCGGTAGCCACATCCACTGGATTGGAGTTTTAGGCGTATTGATAGTATGCTTACCCCATTATGCTTACCCCAGGCGCGTAGCGGCGCCACGTCAATATCCCCGTAGCGCCGATACGCGGCTAGGGATGATACACAACCGGCCGGCGCGGCTCGACGTCCATCCAGTCCGGCTCTTTGATCCTTGCGCGTGCTTCCAAGTCGGTTCAACTTCCTTCTAAGACCGTTTCGCGCGCTTCTAAGATCGTGCTACACGCTTCTGAGTCGGCGCGGCACGCTTCTACGTTCATCTGCGTGTTTCTAAGTCGGCTTCGCACGCTTCTAAGAAGACTTCGCGTGCTTCTAAGTCGGTTTCGCACTCTTCTACGTTCGTCTGCGCGCTTCTAAGTCGGTGCTGCTCATTTCTACGTGCGTTTCGCACGCTTCTAAGACGGTTTCACGGGGTTGAGCCGTCGTAGAAGCCGGCACAAGGCACCTGGAAGCGCGCGGGTGCATTTATGCTTCCCCCGGCGGAGCTTTCGCCCTACCTTTGTTGTTCGGCTACGACGCTAGCTTCAAGGACAACGAATGGCACTGGATTATATCAACCTACTGAACGAGTCGCAGCGCGGCGCGGTATTGCATACGGAGGGCCCGGCGATGATTATTGCGGGCGCGGGCTCGGGTAAAACACGGGTGCTTACCTACCGCATTGCGCATTTGCTGGAACAGGGCGTCGACCCGTTCAACATTCTGGCCCTCACGTTTACCAACAAGGCCGCCCGCGAGATGCGCGCCCGGATTGAGAAGGTGGTGGGCCCTGAGGCCAAGAACCTGTGGATGGGCACCTTCCACAGCATCTTCGCCCGCATTCTGCGCTCGGAAGCCGACAAGATTGGCTACCCGCGCCACTTCACCATCTACGACACGCAGGACACCAAGACGCTCATCACGCAGATCGTGAAGGAGCTGGACCTCGACGACAAGCTTTACAAGCCCAGCACGGTGCTGAGCCGCATTTCGGCCGCCAAAAACAAGCTGATTTCGGTGGAGCAGTACCTGCAGGACCCCGTCATCCGGCAGGACGACGAGGCGGCGCTGCGGCCCAAGATCGGGGTGCTCTACCAGCAGTACCAGCAGCGCTGCTTCAAGGCCGGCGCCATGGACTTCGACGATTTGCTCTACCAAACCAACGTGCTCTTCAAAGACCACGTGGACGTGCTCAACAAGTACCAGAACATCTTCCACCACGTGATGGTGGACGAGTACCAGGACACCAACTACTCGCAGTACCTGATTACGCGCAAGCTGGCGGCCAAAAACCGCAACATCTGCGTGGTGGGCGACGACGCGCAAAGCATCTACGCCTTCCGCGGCGCCGACATTCAGAACATCCTGAACTTCGAGAAGGACTACCCCGAGCTGGCCATCTTCAAGCTCGAGCAGAACTACCGCAGCACCAAGAACATCGTGAAGGCGGCCAACTCCGTCATCAAAAACAACCAGGCCCAGCTGCGCAAAAGCGTGTTTTCCGACAACGAGGAAGGCACTAAGATTGAAGTCATCCGGGCTGCTTCCGACAACGAAGAAGGCAAGCTGGTGGCCAACTCCATCTACGAGGACAAGATGAACCACCATCTGTCCTACGAGGACTTCGCCATCCTCTACCGCACCAACGCGCAGAGCCGGGCCATGGAAGAAGCCCTGCGCAAGCTCAACATCAAGTACAAAATCGTCGGCGGCCTCTCCTTCTACCAGCGCAAGGAAATCAAGGACCTGGTGTCGTACCTGCGCCTGGCGGTGAACCCCAACGACGAGCAGGCCCTGCGCCGCGTCATCAACTACCCCAAGCGCGGCATCGGCGACACCACCGTGGCCAAGATTATCAGCACCGCCGACGAGGTAAACGAGACGCTCTACGACGTGGTGTGCAACGCCAACCAGTTTCTGCCCACCCGCATTGCGGGGGCTGTGCAGCAGTTTGGCGACCAGGTGAAAAGCTACGCCGTGGTAGCGGGCAAGGACGACGCCTTCGAGGCGGCCAAGTTCATTGCCAAAAACTCGGGCATGATCGAGGACCTCTACGCCGACAAGAGCATCGAGGGCCTCTCGCGCTACGAGAACATCCAGGAACTGCTCAACGGCGTGAAGGCCTTCGTGGAAGACCCCGAGCGCGAAGACAAGTCGCTGGCCGCTTTCCTGCAGGACATTGCCCTGGTGACCGACACCGACCTGAAGGACGCCAAGGACGAGGGCGACTCGGTGACGATGATGACCATTCACTCGGCCAAGGGCCTGGAGTTCCGCAACGTGTACATCGTGGGCATGGAGGAAAACCTCTTTCCCTCGCAGATGATGATTACCTCGCGGGCCGATCTGGAGGAAGAGCGGCGTTTGTTCTACGTGGCTATTACCCGGGCCGAGAAGAAGCTCACCCTCAGCTACGCCACCTCGCGCTACCAGTGGGGCAACCTGCGCAGCTGCGAGAAAAGCCGCTTCATCGACGAAATCGACCCCACCTACGTCGAATTCAAGTACGGCCAGGAAGACAGCCCCTTTGCCCCGGTGCTGGAGCGCCGCTCGAACCTGGTGGCGGCCCAGAAGCCCCGCGTAACCGTGGCCAAGGCCTACGTGCCCTCGCCCGACTTCAAACCCTCGGACACGAGCAACCTGCAGGCGGGCAACAAGGTGGAGCACCCTAAGTTCGGCTTCGGCACGGTCAGCAAAATGGAAACCCAGGCCGGGCAGACCAAGGCCATCATTCAGTTCGACGAAGTGGGCGAAAAAACCCTGCTGCTGAGCTTCGCCAAGCTGCGGATTTTGTAAGCCCGCCGAGTTGTAGCGCGAACTTTCAGTTCGCGTATCCTAGACGGTTGTCATGGAACGGCACCTTCTGGGATGCGCGAACTACTTTTTTGCTTCGGACCTAAGCCATGCCTGCGCCTTCAAACAGCATCATTTTCCTCGACATTGACGGTGTGCTATGCACGCAAAGCGCTTGGAAACCGGAAATCATAGCCGCTGATGGCTACAGCGAATTCAATGCAGCGTGCATTGAGAATTTAAATCTGCTCATCGAGCAAACCGGCGCCGGAATCATCCTTACTTCGTCTCGTCGCATGACCAAGACGATAGATGAATTTCAGGAGATTATGCAGCGGCGCGGTTGCTGCGGCCAAATTATCGGGAAAGTAGACGATGCCACTGCACCAAGTGGTGTCTCTCGCGCAGTTGAAATTGCGGCTTGGTTGAACCACTATGGGCAACCTGCTCATTTCGTCATCCTTGATGACGATAGTAGACTCGCCGAGCTTCCTCATCAATACCGCAGCCACTGGGTCCGTACAACTTACTACCGCGGGTTTGATGCTGTTGCTCTGAGTGAAGCACTTGCCATTCTTAGGACTGACCAATAGTAGTCACAAAGTACGCGCAGTCGAAAACGCTACCCAACTGAGGCAACTACCGTATATTTAGCCCTGCAAAAAGCCGAGCTGTTTTCCGCTCGGCGCTTCGGCCGGCCGCCCGCCCGTTTACCAGGCTGCTTTTACCCCGCCGCCGCGCCCCTCTTCTGACTTTGACAATGATTGAAACCCTCCCCCCGCAACTCGAACTGTTGGTTCGCGAGTACGGGCAAAACACCTTCCAGCTGGCCCAGATGCTGCTGACGGTGGAAGACCGCGCCGAGCGCACCAAGCGCGCTACCCAGGTGGTGCAGCTCATGTTTCGCCTGAACCCGGGCGTGCGCGAGCAGCAGGACTACCAGCACAAGCTCTGGAACCACCTCTACGCCATGACCGGCAACCGGCTGGAAGTAGATGCCCCGTTTCCGCTCACCGGCCTCGACCAGTTCAACAACAAGCCCCAGCACCTGGCTTACCCAGCCAAGGGCCCCAAGCTGCGCCCCTACGGCAAAAACGTGGAGGAAATGGTAGCCAAGGCCGCCTCCCTGGAAGACGCGACGGAACGTGAGCAGGCCGCCCTCACCATTGGGCGGGTGATGAAGTTCCTGCACCGCATGCACAGCAAGGACGTGCCCAAGGACGTGACCATCCTCAAGCACCTGCGCGACTTGTCGGGCGGCAAGATCGTGCTCGACCAAACCCAGGTAGACGCGGCCGGCGGCTTCGATACTATGACCGGCTCGGCCAGTCACAGTGGTGGCGCGGCCCGCCAGGGGGCCTTCGTGGTGCCCCAGCCCCGGGCCGACCGGGAGCAGCGCCGCGGCGGCGGAGGCGGGGGCAAAAACGACCGGGGCCGCGACAAGCGCCGGGGAAAAAAGGGGGGTCGTGAACCGCAACAAGCGCCGCAGTAAGCTATGTCCGCAGCATTTGAAGTAATCGGCGGGCAACCGCTGCGCGGCGAGATTGTGCCGCAGGGGGCCAAAAACGAGGCCCTGCAAATTCTCTGTGCCGTACTGTTGACCGCCGAGCCGGTCACCATCTCGAACATTCCCGACATCCGCGACGTCAACAAGCTCATCGAGCTGCTGGGCAGCCTGGGCGTAAAGGTGGAGCGCCTCTCGCCCGACACCTACCGCTTCCAGGCCGACGACGTGAACCTGGCCTACCTCGACACCGAGGAGTTCATCAAGCAAGCCCGCGAGCTGCGCGGCTCGGTGATGATTCTGGGCCCCATGCTGGGCCGCTACGGCAAATGCCAGCTGCCCAAGCCCGGCGGCGACAAAATTGGCCGCCGCCCGCTCGACACGCACTTTCTGGGCCTGCAGAAGCTCGGCGGCGACCTGAAAGTGGAAGGCCCCGACTTCTACAAGATGACCGTTGCGGGCCGCCTGCGCGGGGCCTACATGCTGCTGGACGAGGCTTCGGTAACGGGCACGGCCAACATTCTGATGGGCGCCGTGCTGGCCGAGGGCACCACCTCGATTTACAACGCGGCCTGCGAGCCGTACCTGCAGCAGCTCAGCAAGATGCTGGTGCGCATGGGCGCCAAGATTCAGGGCATCGGCTCCAACCTGCTCGTGATTGAGGGCGTGGACAAGCTTGGCGGCACCGAGCACCGCATGCTGCCCGACATGATCGAAATCGGCTCCTTTATCGGGCTGGCGGCCATGACGGGCTCGGAAATTACCATCAAGGACTGCCAAATTCCCGAGCTGGGCCTGATTCCCGACACCTTCCGCAAGCTGGGTATCCAAATGGATTTCCGCGGCGACGACATTCACGTGCCGGCCCAGGACCACTACGAAATTGCCACCTACCTCGACGGCTCCATCCTCACGGTGTCGGACCACACCTGGCCGGGCTTCACGCCCGATCTGCTGAGCATTGCGCTGGTGGTGGCCACCCAGGCCAAGGGCACCGTGCTCATTCACCAGAAGATGTTCGAGTCGCGCCTGTTCTTCGTGGACAAGCTCATCGACATGGGGGCCCAGATTACCCTCTGCGACCCGCACCGCGCCGTAGTCATAGGCCTGAACAAGCGCCAGGCCCTGCGCGGCATCACCATGACCTCGCCCGACATCCGCGCCGGCGTGGCCCTGCTGATTGCGGCGCTGTCGGCCGAGGGCAAGAGCAAGATTCTGAACGTGGAGCAGATTGACCGCGGCTACCAGAACATCGATGGCCGCCTGCAGGCGCTGGGCGCGCAAATCAAGCGCGTGTAAGCGTCACCGACATTCCGATTCGGAGTGCCAAAGCCCTGCCTCATCGGCGGGGCTTTTTGGTTGACGGCCGCTTGGGCGGGTTACCGGGCCGGGCCTGGCGCATTAAGAGAAAGGCTGCGCGGCTTTTCATCCCCAACCCACTCCCCTATCCGATGAAACGTCTGTTGTATCCCGTCCTGCTCGGACTGGGCCTGGCTGCCTGCGGCCAGTCCTCCAACGAAGCCTCCTCAAGCGCCGATGCCGTGGCGCCGGAAACCACCGCTGCGGCCCCCACGCCCGGCACTGCGCCCGCCGAGCCAACGGTTGCGCCCAGTACCCCGGCCCGGCAGATTATCTACCGCGCCACCCTTGATTTGCGGGTAGCCGACCTGCCCCGCGCCGCGGCCCGCGTCGACAGCCTGGCGCAGGCCACGGGCAGCTGGGTGAGCGAGGCCGACCAGGCCCGCACCGAGGGCGAGTGGCGGCAGGAAACCACCATCCGGGTGCGTCCCGCGCAGTTTGCCCCGCTGCTGGCAGCTTTGTCGGCGCTGGGCAGCGTGGAGGGCAAAACCCTGGCCTCGGAAGACGTGACGACCGCCCGCGCCGACGTGGCAGCCCGGCTGCGCGCCAAGCGGGCCGTGGAGCAGCGCTACCTCGCCTTGCTGGCCCAGGCCCGCAATATCAGCGAGGTGCTGGAAGTAGAAGCCAAAATCGCCGCCGGGCGTGAAGACATTGAGGCTACCGAAAGCCGCCTGAAGGCTCTTGATGAGCAGCTGGCCTATTCCACCATCACCCTGCGCCTCTACCAGCCCCTGCCCCTGTCCGCGCCCGAAGCCCCGCTGTTGTCGCTGAGCAGCCGGCTGACCGAAGCTTTCTACGGCGGGTGGTCCCTGATTACCGGCTTGGTGGTGGGCGCCGTGTACCTGTGGCCGCTGCTGTTGCTGGGTGCGGCGGCGCTGGGGCTGCTGCGCCGGCGGCGGAGCCGCTCCCACCCGGCTTAAAGCCCATAAAAAAGCCGGTCCAGCGTGCTGGACCGGCTTTTTTATGGGTGGCTGGGGCGCTTAGTCAATCACCAGATCGATGATGGTAGTGACAATGGACAGCACGATGCTGAACAGCAGCGCGGCCAGGAATCCATCGAGCTTGAAGCCGGGTAGCAGGTAGGCCGCCAGCCCCACAATGGCCGCGTTGATGACCAGCAGAAACAAACCCAGCGTGAGAATAGTGATGGGGAAGCCCAGGATTTTCAGAATGGGCTTGAGCACGGCGTTGAGCACGGCCAGCACAATGACCAGCAGAATGGCGTCGGTGAAGCCGGCCAGGTGCGCCCCCGGCAGGAAGTTGCCCAGCACGTACACCAGCACGGCCGTGAGCAGAAATTTGACGAGAAACCCCATAGGTGGTGGAAGGAAAGTGGAAACAAGAAGCCCGGCGGGCGACCTGGAGACAGGCCGGCCCGCCGGGCAACAATACGAAAAACCCGATACTTAGCGGGGCTTATTCGGTTTCCATGCCGGTGGCCTTCAGCCGGCCCTGCGACACGGCCATCCAGTTGGCCATCTGGTAGAGCAGGCGGGCGCCCACGTTGCCGTTCCAGTCTGAGTCGCCGGGCGCCACCTCGTTCAGGTCGCAGCCGATGATCTGGCGGCCCGAGCGCACTACGGCCCGGATCAGGTACAGGGCTTCCTCAAACTCAAGGCCACCGGGCACGGGCGTGCCGGTGCCGGGGCAGAGCTTGGGGTCGAGTCCGTCGATGTCGAAGCTCAGGTACACCTTCTGGGGCAGTTGGGCAATGATTTTGCCGCAGACTTTCTTCCAAGACTTTTTGCCGTACTGCTCTTCGCGCAGGAAGCGGTGGTGAAACATCACGATGCGCCCGCCCGACTGGGCAATCAGGTCGGCCTCCTGCTGGCACAGGTCGCGGATGCCTACCTGCACGAGCTTCTTGACCTGGGGCAGTTGCAGGGCGTTGTACATGATGGAGGCGTGCGAGTACTCGAAGCCCTCGTAGGCCACGCGCAGGTCGCAGTGGGCGTCGATCTGCAGGATGCCGTATTCTTCGTGGCGCTCGGCCAGGGCGTGCAGGTAGCCCAGCGGGGTGCTGTGGTCGCCGCCCAGCACCACTACGCCCTTGCCGGCGTCGAGGTAGGCGCCGGTTTTCTCCTTCAGCCACTGCAGCAGCGCCTTGCCGCGCTCGGTTACGGTGGCGGGCACGGCCTGCAGGTTGCCCGCGCCGGTGGCCGGGCGGCCGTCTTCGAGCCAGCCGATGTAGTCGGCGGCCTGGGTGCGCAGGCGGTTGCTTTCGGCGGCCCATTCCTCGTCAATGGCTTCCATGGCCAAGCCCATTTTCCAGGCGTCGGGCAGGTCTGGGTCGTAGAGGTCGACCTGGGCCGAGGCTTCGTGGATGGCCGCCGGACCCTGGGCCGTGCCGGCGCGGTAGGAAACGGTGACTTCCCAGGGCACGGGCACTACCACCACCTGAGCTTCTTCGGGCGTGAAGGGCAGGCCAAACAGGCCCCCGGAGGTGTCGCCCACGGCGTTGGGGTCGAAGGAGGCAATTTTTTGCTGCAGCGCGAGGACGGTCGGGTCGTGCATGAGTGTGGTCGGTTGAGTGAGTGGAAAACGGGCGGCGGGGCGGCCCGGAATCAGACGGTGCGCCCGCCCGGCCCCGAGCGGACCGGGCGGGCGCACCTGCCAAGGAACGGAGCTGGCTATTTGCCGCCCGACAAATCGTAGGTGCGGATGATGGTGAGCACCTTAGCGAAGGTTTCGCGGTCGAAGAACAGCATCAGCGGCAGCTCCACGTTGCTGTTCTGGTCGGAGAACTGGGTGATGACGGAGAAAATCAGCGGCTGCATCAGCGGGTGGCTCACCAGCAGGTTGTCGAGGGCGCGGGTGATGTCGCCCTTGGGCGCCGTGGGCGGCGCACCATAGATTTTGGCCTTGAGGATGTTGGCCAGCTGGGTGACCAGGGCGCCGGTGATGATGTTGCTGATTTCCAGCAGCAGCGACTCCTGCATCTCGTTCAGCTCCACCGTTTCGGCCACGTTCTGGCGCAGGCATACCCGCGAGAGGCGCTGCACGTGCTGGCCCGAGAAAAACATGAGCGTGGTGCCGTTGAAGTCACCCTTGATGTCGCTCTGAATTCCCACGTGGCCTGCCTGGTACTTGCGTACCAGCTCCAGAATGTCGCGGCCGCGCACAAGTTCGAGGCTGGGCACCTCCAGCAACACCTTTTCCTGGGCAATGGCGGCAAACGAGTCTGCCGCCCGGGCCAGGCCGATGTTGAGTATCTCGCGGATGATGTCCCGCTCCAGATCGGTCATGTGCAGGTCCATACTAAGTCAAATTAGCAAACCGGGTGGCGCGGAAGCGGCAGTCCGAAGTGGTGAGTACGTGTTTCATGGGCGGCGGGCCAGGAAAAGTCGGGTCAGGGCCGGTACGTCGAGTACCAGACATACTTGCCCGCTGCCAAGGAGCGTGACGCCACCGAACAGGTCAATCATGTCCAGCGGCTGGCTCACGGGCTTAATTACAATATCCTGCTGACGCAGAAAGCGGTCGACAATCAACCCCAGGCGGCGGTTGTTGTAGTTGGTGATGATGATGTCCTGCCGGCCCTGCAGGGCAGCCTTATCGGCGGGCAGCAGCGGGTCGTCGGTGTCGGCCAGCAGTTCGCGCAGGCTTACCACGGGCACGTTTTCCTGCTGCACCTCGGCCAGCAGCATGCCGCCGACCACGCTCAGCTGCTCGGGCCGCAACGACACCACCGAGTCGGTGTGCATCAGCGGCAGGGCGTAGGAATGGTCTTCCAGCTCGAACAGCAGGGCACCTTTCACGGCAATGGACGTGGGCAGCACCAGCGTAAAGGTGGTGCCCTCTCCCAGGCGCGACTCCACGCGCACCTGCCCGCCGAGCGAGTCGATGGCCAGCTTTACCACGTCAAGGCCCACGCCGCGGCCCGAAATTTCGGTTACCTGCTCGGCGGTTGAGAAACCGGCCTCAAACAGCAGCATGTACACCTCCGAGGGGCTCATGCGGGCGGCGGCCTCGGCCGTCAGCTGCCGCCGCTCCACGGCCTTGCGCCGCACGGCTTCCACGTCGATGCCGCGGCCGTCGTCGCTGATGCTGATCAGCACGTCGTCGCGCTCGGTCTGGGCCGACAAGCTCAGGTGCCCCTCGGCCGACTTGCCGGCGCGGCGCCGCTCAGTGGGCGTTTCGATGCCGTGGCCGATGGCGTTGCGCACCAGGTGCAGCAAGGCGTCGGTGATGATCTGCAGAATGTTGCGGTCGATCTGAATATCCTGCCCGCTGATGGTCAGTTCCACCTGCTTCTGCTCGGCGGTGGCCACGTCGCGCACCACCCGCGGAAACTTGTTGAACAGGGTCCCTACCCCTACCAGGCGGGCGTCCATTACCGAGTACTGCAGGTCGTCGGCCAGGCGGCCCAGGTGGGCGGCTACGCTGATGAGCGCGGGGTGGCCGATTTCCTGGCTCAGGGTGAGCACCCGGTCGCGGTCGATGATCAGCTCGCCCACCAGGTTGAGTAGGTGGTCGAGCTTCTTGATCTGGATGTAAACCAGGTCGGAGAGTTCCAGCTTGCGGGTGGCGTCTTCGTCGCTGCCCTGCCCGGCGGGTACCTCGGCCACCATTTCCTCGCCCTGCACCAGGCGGTCGAGGTTGCCGGTGAGCGTGCTCACGTCGGGCAGCGGCTGGTCTTCGTTCACGGCCCGGATCATGCCGCCTACCGCGTCGATGGCGGTAAAGGTCAGCGGCACCACGGCCCCGCTGAATGCCCGCTCCTTGCTGCGGATCAGCCCGAAGATGGTTTCCATGCGGTGGGCCACTTCGCCGATGGCGGTGAAGCCCATGGCCCGGGCGTTGGCCTTGAGGTTGTGCATGAGGCGAAACAGCTCGTGCAGGGCCGCTTCGTCGTCGGGCTTCTTTTCCAGCACCGAAATATGCTGGCTCATGGCGTCGTAGGCCTCCAGGGCCTCGGCCAGAAAAATTTCCCGGTACTCCTGCTCGCGTGACTTCATCAGTTTCTCGAACGGGTAACGGGCGAAATGCGCGTGAGCACCGGCAGGCTCCGGATGGGCACCGCGTGCGCATTGATGTAGGCGGCAATGTCGGTTACGGGCAGCACGGCCTGGGCCGCGCCGGCCTGAATCACCGAGCTGGGCATGCCGAACACGGCCGAGGTCAGCTCGTCCTGCGCCACTACCTGGCCGCCGTGCTGGCGCAGCATCTGGGCGCCGGCGGTACCGTCGCGACCCAGGCCCGAAAGCACCACGCCCAGCACGTGGCGGCCGGCGGTGCGGGCCGCAGAGCGCATCAGCAGGTCAATATTGGGCTCGTCGAGGCTGGCAGCCGGCTCGGCAGCCAGCTCCAGCACCCAGCCGCGGCCGGGCACCGAGCGCACCACCTGGTTGCAGCCACCGGGCATCACCGTAATCTGCCCGGCCAGCAGCGAAGTGCCGGGCTGCCCCACCACCACGGGCAGACCCGTGGCCCGCCGGATGCGCTCGACCAGCGACATGGTGAAGGCGGCCGGCAGGTGCACGGCCACGACCACGGCGTAGGGCAGCCCCGGGCGCAAGTCACGCACAATCTGCTCGACGGCCGCCGCGCCACCGGTAGAGCCGCCAATGACCACCAGACCGCGGGGCGGAATCACGGGCACCGGCCGCCGGCCCAGCAGGCTGGCTACCGGTTCGGGCGTGGTCAGGTTGACGTGGGCGTGGTTGCGGGCGCGGCGCACCTTGCGCAGCACCTCGCGGCGGCTGTGCTCGTAGTCGGGGTGCACGGCCGGCAGCAGGGGCGCCAGGTGGTCGTACACGCCCCAGCGGGCCGCTTCGCGCAGGGTACCGGGCCAGGGTGGCGCCGCCGAGTACAGCAGAATGGGCGCGCGGTAGTAGGCCGTGAGCTGCTCCAGGGTCAGCAGGCGCTGCTCGCCCACCACAATCAGGCCGGGGCGGTGCTGCTGGGCTTTGCGCAGCAGGTCTTCGGCCCCCGTCGCGGTGGCTACCACGTGGGTATTCGGCTCCGTCCGCAACAGCTTCATGAGCTCCAGCCGGGCGGGGCTGGGCAGGTCGCCGAGAAGAACGGAAAGCGAAACGGAAGGTGCGGGCACGGCAGCTACAAACAAAACGCAGAACACCTCAGGTGCGGGCGAAAACCCGCCGGGGTGCAAACCGGGGTGGTGGGTAAGCGGAGAAGAAAAGGTTAGGCCGACGCCTCGTCGTTGTTCTGCAGGGCCGTGCTCACGATTTCCAGCACCTTGTCCTCGGAAAAGGGCTTGACGATGTAGGCCGAGGCGCCGCTTTCGAGGGCTTCGTTGACGATAACCTCCTGCCCCACGGCCGAGCACATGACAATCTTCACGTCGGGCAGCTCCTGGCGGATATCCTTGAGCACTTCCAGGCCGGTGTTGTCGGGCAGAATTACGTCGAGGGTAATCAGGTCGGGTTTGGACTCCGTGGCCATTTCGCGGGCCTGCTGACCGTTGGCTGCTTCGCCTACCACGTCGTAACCGGCGTCGGTGAGCATATTCTTCAGCATCGTGCGCATGTAGAACGAGTCGTCTACGATGAGGATGCGATTTTTCATATCAGTGGGGTGAAGAGGGCGAGGAAATAAAGGAGGAGGCAAAAACGTCAGGCCTGTTTACGCTCGGCCCCGGGGGAGGATGCCGCTTTAGGCCGGAGCTGCATAATTTCCTCGGGAGTCAGCAGCTTGAGCATGTCGAGCACGATGATGATGCGGCCATCGAGCCGGGCAATGCCCTCAATGTATTTGTCGTGCACGTTCAGGTCCTGAATAAACTCGGGCGTTTTCTCGATGGCCGAGGCCAGGATGGACAGCGGCTGGGGCACCTCGCGCACCACGATGCCGATGGTGTAGTCGCGGGCCTCGATGGCCAGGGTAAAGCTGTGGTCGGGCAGCTTCTGGCCGGCGGGGCGCAGCTTAAAGCGCTCCTCCAGGTCCACAATGGCAATGATGTCGCCGCGCAGGTTGGCAATGCCTTTCACGAAGGGCGGCGTTTTGGGCATGCGCGCCACTTCGGGAGTGATGGTTACCTCCTTTACCTGCTCGATGCGAATGCCGTATTCTTCGTTGCCGAGCCGGAAAACAATCAGCTGAATGGGAGCCTCGGGTTTCGAGGTCTTTTTTTCCGGTGCCAGGTTCTGGTCAGTCATTGGGGACGAAAGCGGCTGCCGGACCGGGCAGGCAAGTGAGGCCCGGTCCGGCAGCTATGCGAGTCGGATTATTTTTTCTTGGCTTTGTTGTCGGCAGGCTTGCGGGCCGGGGCCGCCTTGGGCGCAGCTTTGGCGGCCGGGGTCGGCGCGGGTTCGGGAGCCGGTGCGGGCGTCACGCGGCGGTTCACCTTGCGGGTAACTGCGGCCGGTTCCGGCGCGGCTTTCTCGGCCGCCGGGCGCCCCGGCTTGGGAGCCGGCCGGCTGGCGGCGGGCTCGACGCGCACGGTACGCGTGACGGGGCGGCGCTCCTCAACTACCGCCGCGCCGGCGCGGGAAGGCCGGGCCAGGGGCTGACGGCTGCCGCGCTGGGCTTCTTCACGGCTGAGGGCAGCCTGCTGCTGCAGGCGGCGCAGGCCGTTGCTGCGCACCGGCACGGGCTCGTAGTACACGTCTTCGGCCAGGTGGTCCATCAGCTGGAAGGCCGAGAGGCCCACCTGCAGGTCGTCGGCAATGTCGGTGAGCTTCTGGCTCGACACGGTCAGCTCCTGCATCGAGCTGGACAGCTGCTTGGCCGTGCTGGCTACTTGCTGGGTGCCCGAGGCGGTTTGCTCGGCAATGGCTACTACCTCTTCCACGTACTTCACCACGTCGCCGATGGACGTTTTCTGCACGTCGGTAGCGGTGAGAATGTCGCGCGAGGTGCGCAGCGTTTCGCCCGAGGAAGTGGCAATGTTCTTAAAGGCCGAGCTTGCCTCGAAGGTGGCGTTCTTGCCCTTCAGTACCCGCCCTTCCATGGTGGCAATTGCCGCGGCGGCCGAGTCGGTGTCTTTGCGCACGTCTTCTACCAGGGTAGCAATTTCGTTGGCCGACTTGCGGGAGCCTTCGGCCAGCTTGCGGATTTCCTCGGCTACTACGGCAAAACCCCGACCGGCCTCGCCGGCGCGGGCGGCCTCAATGGCCGCGTTCAGGGCCAGCAAGTTGGTTTGGGCGGCAATGTCGGTAATCACGCTCAGCGACTTGCTGATATCCTGCGAGCGAACGGAGAGTACGTCGATGGTTTTGGCCGTCTGGGCCGCTGCACCACTGATTTCCTCCATGTTCTTTACCACCTCGGCCACCGTTTTCAGACCCAGCTGCGAGGTTTGCTCACCCAGGATAGCCGATTTGTTCACGATGTCGGCCTTGCCGGCCGTTTCCTTGGTGGCCTGCATGATTTCCTCGATCAGCTTGAAAGCCTGGTCGGTCTTCAAGGCCTGATTCTGGGCGCCTTCGGCCATCTGCTGCATGGCCAAAGCCACGTCAACCGTTACCCGGCTCATCTCCTGCCCTTTCTGGGCCATTTCCTCCGACGAGGTACCCACCACCTGCGAGGACTCGTTGATTTCGGCCAGCAGCTCGTTGAGCGAGTCCACGGCCGTGTTCAAGGCAATGGCCATGGCGTAGATGTCGCCGGCCGCCGTGGATACTTCTACTTTCTGGGTCAGGTCGCCCTCGGAAATCGAGCGTACCACGCGCGACACTTCGAGCACCGGCGAGGCAATGGACTCGATCAGGTCGTTGAGCGTGTCCACGATGTCTTTCCACGAGCCCGACACACCGCCAACCGTGGCGCGCTCCGTCAGCTTGCCCTCGACCCCGGCTACGCGGGCTACGCGGCTTACTTCCTGGGCCAGACGGTTCAGGTCGTCCACCATGCGGTTGATGGTGTCGGCCAGCTCGGCCACCTCGCCGCGGGCTTCCAGGGTCAGCTTCTGGGTCAGGTCACCCTTCGATACCCCGGTTACTACCTTCACGATGCCGCGTACCTGGGTGGTGAGGTTAGCCGCCAGCGTGTTTACGTTGTCGGTCAAATCCTTCCACACGCCCGTTACGTTGGGCACGTTGGCCTGGCCGCCGAGGCGGCCTTCGGTGCCTACTTCCTGCGCCACGCGGGTTACCTCGCCGGCGAAGATGTTGAGCGAGTCCACCATGCGGTTGATGTTGTCTTTGAGGTCGAGCAGCTCGCCTTTTACATCAACCGATACTTTCTGGCTCAAATCGCCGCGGGCTACCGCGGTGGTTACGTTGGCAATGTCGCGCACCTGCGAGGTGAGCGAGGCGGCCATGAAGTTTACGTTGTCGGTGAGGTCTTTCCAGGTACCGCGCACGTTGGGCACCACGGCCTGGCCGCCGAGCTTGCCCTCGGTGCCTACTTCGCGGGCCACGCGGGTTACTTCGTCACCAAACGTGTTCAGCGAGTCCACCATCTGGTTGAGGTTTTCCTTCAACTGCAGCAGCTCACCTTTCACGTTTACCGTGATTTTCTGGCTCAAGTCACCGCGGGCTACCGCCGTTGCCACGTTGGCAATGTCGCGTACCTGACTCGTCAGGTTCGAGGCCATCGTGTTCACGTTGTCGGTGAGGTCCTTCCAGGTACCACCTACGTTCGGCACGTTGGCCTGACCGCCCAGGATACCCTCGGTACCTACTTCGCGGGCCACGCGGGTTACCTCGCCGGCGAAGATGTTGAGCGAGTCCACCATCTGGTTCAGAATGTTCTTCAGATCCAGCAGCTCGCCCTTTACGTCGACGGTGATTTTCTGGGTCAGGTCACCCTTTGCTACGGCCGTTGCCACGTTGGCAATGTCTCGTACCTGAGAGGTCAGGTTCGAGGCCATCGTGTTCACGTTGTCGGTCAGCTCTTTCCAGGTACCACCAACGCGGGGCACCACAGCTTGCCCGCCGAGCTTGCCCTCGGTGCCTACTTCACGGGCCACGCGGGTTACTTCGTCACCGAAGATGTTCAGGGAGTCCACCATCTGGTTCAAGATGTTCTTGAGCTCCAGGATTTCGCCCTTCACGTTCACCGTCATCTTCTGCGACAAGTCGCCGCGGGCTACGGCGGTAGCTACGTTGGCAATGTCTCGTACCTGCGAAGTCAGGTTCGAGGCCATGTTGTTTACGTTGTCGGTGAGTTCTTTCCAAACCCCGCCTACGCCCGGCACCACGGCCTGCCCGCCCAGCTTACCCTCGGTACCTACCTCAAGTGCTACGCGGGTTACCTCGCCGGCAAACAAATTCAGCGAGTCCACCATCTGGTTGAGGTTCTGCTTGAGTTGCAGCAGCTCCCCTTTCACGTCGACGGTGATTTTCTGGGTTAGGTCACCCTTTGCTACGGCGGTAGCTACGTTGGCAATGTCTCGCACCTGACTCGTCAGGTTCGAGGCCATCGTGTTTACGTTGTCGGTGAGCTGCTTCCATACCCCGGCCACGTTGGGCACCACGGCCTGGCCGCCGAGGCGGCCTTCGGTACCTACTTCCTGCGCCACGCGGGTTACCTCGCCGGCAAACAGGTTCAGCGAGTCCACCATCTGGTTGAGGTTCTGCTTGAGTTGCAGCAGTTCGCCCTTTACGTCGACGGTGATTTTCTGGCTTAGGTCGCCGCGGGCTACGGCGGTGGCTACGTTAGCAATGTCTCGCACCTGAGAAGTCAGGTTCGAGGCCATGTTGTTTACGTTGTCGGTCAAATCCTTCCACACGCCGGCTACGTTCGGCACCGATGCCTGGCCGCCCAGCTTACCCTCGGTACCTACTTCCTGCGCCACGCGGGTTACTTCGCCGGCAAACAGGTTCAGCGAGTCCACCATCTGGTTGAGGTTCTCCTTGAGTTGGAGCAGCTCGCCTTTGACGTTTACCGTAATCTTCTGCGACAAGTCGCCGCGGGCTACGGCGGTGGCCACGTTGGCAATGTCGCGTACCTGACTCGTCAGGTTCGAGGCCATCGTGTTTACGTTGTCGGTCAAATCCTTCCACACCCCGCCCACGTTGGGTACCGAGGCCTGGCCGCCGAGGCGGCCTTCGGTGCCTACTTCCTGCGCCACGCGGGTTACCTCCCCGGCGAAGACGTTCAGGTTGTCGATGGTTTTGTTGATGGTTTCGGCCATCACCTTGAAGTCGCCCGACACCGGAATCTGGAACGACTCGTCGAGGTTGCCCCGCGAAATGTTTTTCAGAACCTTGCCTACCTCCAACACCGGCACGGCAATGGAGTCCACCAGGCCGTTGATGTTGTTGATCATGTCGCGCCAGAAGCCCGTGGCGTTTTCGGCCGAAGCTCGCGCCTTCAGGTTGCCTTCTACCCCCGCTACCTTGGAAATGCGCGACACCTCGCCGCCTACACCGCCGATCATCTCTACCATCGAGTTGTAGGCCTCGGCAATTTCGGCGAAGATGTCGTCGTTCTGCTTAGTGAGGCGCACCGAGATGTCGCCCTTCTTAAAGGCGTCGAGCGCGTAGAGCACCCGGTTGAGCTGCTCGTTGACGTAGTCCTGATCGGGCGTACCCAGGGGCATGTTGCCGCGGGCAATGCCGCGCTTGCGCGTCTGGTCGATAGCCGGGGCGCTGGCCCCATTGAAGCCCGTGGTACCGGTAACGGGTGCCTGCGGGGTATCGGATTCGGTGGACGGAGGAGTAATGTTGGTCTTGGTGGTCTTCGCAGAAGCCATAGACGGAAGGTAGTAGCGCGGGGGGCGCCGAGTGAGGGCACGGAGGCTGCTGGCCGGCTCCAAAGGTACCGGCGCAGCTGACAAAGTTAGTAATTCAGGGTTACCGGGAAACGCCCCGCACCGGGGCGCGCGGAATTCCGGCAAAAGCCCCCGATATCGGGGAATGTGGAAACTGCACGGGGGCCGGCAACGTTCCCTCACTTATGCGGCCTGAAAAACCGCTCTGATACGGCTGACGGGATTATTCGTTCATCTTTGCGGCCGCATTCAACGCGGCGGCCGGTTTCGCCGTTTCACTTTCCCCCTTCCGTACTGCCCCACGCGCCCTACCGCTACTCATTCTTTTTATATGGTCAAGAACCTTGTCATAGTGGAGTCTCCCGCCAAAGCCAAAACCATCGAGGGCTACCTGGGGAAAGACTTTGTGGTGAAATCCAGCTTTGGGCACGTGCGCGACCTGCCCAAGGACAACAACGCCATCGATATCAAGAACGGCTTCAAGCCCACCTACGTCGTCTCGCCCGACAAGCGCGAGATTATCAACCAGTTGAAGAAGCTGGCCAAGGAAGCCGAGGTGGTGTGGCTGGCCAGTGACGATGACCGCGAGGGCGAGGCCATCAGCTGGCACCTGGCCGAGACCCTGGATTTGAGCAACGAGAAGACGCGGCGCATCGTGTTCCGCGAAATCACCAAGAACGCCATCCTCAACGCCATCGACTCGCCCCGCGAAATCGACCTGAACTTGGTGAATGCCCAGCAGGCCCGCCGCGTGCTCGACCGCCTGGTAGGTTTCGAGCTGAGCCCGGTGCTCTGGAAAAAAGTAAAGACCGGGCTTTCGGCCGGCCGCGTGCAGTCGGTGGCCGTGCGCATGGTGGTGGAGCGCGAGCGGGAAATCAACCAGTTCAAGACCGGCTCGGCCTATCGCGTGGTGGCCCGCTTCGACGCCGGCAACGGCGCGGCCCTGGAAGCCGAGCTGCCCCAGCGCCTGAAAACCCGCGAAGAAGCCGAGGCCTTCCTGGCGGCCTGCGTGGGCGCCGCCTACCGCATCGAAAACCTGGAGAAGAAGCCCAGCCGCCGCTCGCCGGCCGCCCCCTTCACCACCTCTACCCTGCAGCAGGAGGCCTCGCGCAAGCTGGGCTTCTCGGTGGCGCAGACCATGAGCGTGGCCCAGCGTCTCTACGAAGCCGGTAAGATCAGCTACATGCGTACCGACTCGGTGAACCTCTCGCAGGAAGCCCTGCTGGGCGCCAAGCACGAAATCACCAGCAGCTACGGCGCCGACTACGCCCACACCCGCCAGTACAAAACCAAGGCTTCGTCGGCGCAGGAGGCCCACGAAGCCATCCGCCCCACCGACTTCTCGCTGCTGAAGGCCGGCGCCGATTCCACCGAGCAGCGCCTCTACGACCTGATTCGCAAGCGGGCCCTGGCCTCGCAGATGGCCGACGCGCAGGTGGAGCGCACCACCGCCACCATCGGCATCAGCACCCAGCCGGGCGTGACGCTGACGGCCGTGGGCGAGGTCATCACCTTCGAGGGCTTTTTGAAAGCCTACGCCGAGTCGCGCGACGAGGAAGACGGCCAGGACAACGGCGAGTCGTCGTTTTCGCGGGGGCTGCCGCCCATTTCGGTGGGTCAGCAGCTGCCGCTGCTGCGCTTTTCGGCGACCGAGCGCTACTCCCAGCCGCCGGCGCGCTACACCGAAGCTTCGCTGGTGAAGAAGATGGAAGAAATGGGCATTGGCCGGCCTTCCACCTACGCGCCCACCATTAGCACCATTCAGAAGCGCGGCTACGTGGAGAAGGACTCGCGCGAGGGCAAGGAGCGCAAATTCCACGTGCTCACGCTGGAGGGCCCGGAAGTGAAAACCGAAGTCAAAACCGAAACATACGGCGCCGACAAGGCCAAGCTCTTTCCCACCGACACGGCCATGGTGGTGAACGACTTCCTGGTGGAGCACTTCCCCGTTATCGTCGACTTCCAGTTCACGGCCAAGGTGGAGGATGAGTTCGACCGCATTGCCGACGGGCTGGAAAGCTGGGAGGAAATGATTTCGGGCTTCTACGGCACCTTCCACGAAACCGTGGAGCGTGGCAAGGAAGTGGAGCGCGCCGACGTGGGTACTACCCGCGAAATCGGCCTGCACCCCGAAACCGGCGAAAAAATCATTGCCCGCCTCGGCCGCTTCGGCCCCTACGTGCAGCTGGGCGAGGCCGAGGGCGAAACCAAGCCCGCCTACGCCAACCTGCGCAAAGGCCAGTTCATCGAAAACCTGACTTTGGAAGATGCCCTGGAGCTGTTTAAGCTGCCGCGCGTGGTGGGCCAGTACGAGGACAAGGACATGACCGCCGCCATCGGCCGCTTCGGGCCCTACATCCGCCACGACAGCAAGTTCTACTCCCTGCAGAAGGGCCAGGACCCGCACACCGTCACGGCCGAGGAAGCCGTGGAGCTGATTCTGGCCAAGCGCAAGCAGGAAGCCGAAAAGCTTATCCGCTCCTTCGAGGCCGAGGGCCGCGCCGACGTGCAGGTGGTCAACGGCAAGTACGGGCCCTACATCGTGGCCGCGGGCAAGAACGTGAAGATTCCCAAGGGCGAAGAGCCCACTGAGCTGAGCCTGGAGCGCTGCCTGGAGCTGGCCGACGCCACGCCCGACAAACCCGCCCGCGGCCGCTTCGGCGCCAAGAAAGCCGCGGCCCCGGCGGCTGAGGGCGAAGCCAAGAAAGCCCCGGCCAAAAAGCCGGCCGCGAAAAAAACCGCCGCCAAGCCGGCCGCCAAGAAAGCCACCGGCAAATCGGCCAAGTAAACTTTCTTTGTTCACCCCACAAAAGCCCCGCAGCCCCTGGCCGCGGGGCTTTTTTTTTCGTCGCTGCGCCGCCAACCCGGCACACGACGGCGGCTGGCTTGCGCGTTAGCGCCCCATGCGTCTCTCCCCGATTCTTGCTGGCTTACCCGCCCTCTTGCTGCTCGCTCCCCCGCAACCGGCTCCCGCCCAGAACAGCCCCGCCACCAGCCAAGCCAGTCTCGCGACTAACGCGTATCCGTGGCTGACCACGCCGTACCGGACCCCGGCCAGCCTGGCGGCCCGGTTTGCCCCGCCGGCGGGCTGCCGGCGCGTGGCGCTGCCGGCCGGCTCGTTCGGGCACTGGCTGCGGTTTCTGCCCCTGAAGCCAGCCGGCACGGCCGTGCGCCTGCACACCGGGAAGCTGAAGCCCCTGCAAACCGTGCACGCGGCCGTCGTCGACATCGACACCGGCCCGCGCGACCTGCAGCAGTGCGCCGACGCGGTGATTCGCCTGCGCGGCGAGTATCTGTTCAGCCAGGATTTCCGGCGCATTCACTTCCAGCTTACCAGCGGCCACACCGTGGGGTTTGCCGACTGGGTGGCGGGCCAGACCTTTCAAGTGCGCGGCGAAGAAGTGCTACCCGCCCGCAAGCCCGCCGAAGCCCCCACCCACGCGGCGCTGCGCCGCTACTTGGATTTGATTTTCACCTACGCCGGCACGCTTTCGCTGGCGCGGGAGCTGCGCCCGGCAGCCCTGGCGAGCATTCAGCCCGGCGACGTGCTCATCAAGGGCGGTTCGCCGGGCCACGCAGTGCTGGTGCTCGACGCGGCCGAGCATGCCGCGACGCGGCGGCGCTACGTGCTGCTGGCCCAGAGCTACATGCCGGCCCAGGACCTGCACGTGCTGCGCAACGTAGAACAGCCGCAGTTGGGTGCCTGGTTTGCCATCGACCCGGCGGCCGAGTGGCTGGAAACCCCGGAGTGGTCATTTTCGTCCGACCAGCTGAAGCGCTGGCCGTAATTCGGCTCCGGGGCCCGGTTACGGAGTGGCGCAGCTATTTTCGGGCAGCCAACAACCGGGCTGCCCGTTCGGGTGAAGCCCGCTTCCGTAACCCGCTACAGTCTGCTCATGAAAAAGAAAGTCGTCGTGCTTACCGGCGCGGGCATCTCGGCCGAAAGCGGCCTGGCCACCTTTCGTGCCGTCGACGGGCTCTGGGAAAACCACCGCGTGGAGGACGTGGCCTCGCCCGAGGGCTGGGCTGCCAACCCGCAGCTGGTGCTGGAGTTCTACAACCAGCGCCGCGCCGCCGCCCGCGCCGCCCAGCCCAACGCCGGGCACCGCGCCCTGGTCGAGCTGGAACAGGGCTACGAGGTAGTCATCGTGACCCAGAACGTGGACGACCTGCACGAGCGGGCCGGCTCCTCGCGCGTGATTCACCTGCACGGCCTGTTGCGCGAAGCCCGCAGCACGCGCTACGAGGAGCTGGTGTATCCGCTGGAAGGTGACCGGATTGAGTGGGGGCAGCTCTGCGAGCGGGGCAGTCAGCTGCGGCCCAACATCGTGTGGTTTGGCGAGCCGGTGCCGCTGATGGAGCGCGCCATGGAAGAAGCCGCTACCGCTGACCTCATGCTGGTGGTGGGCACCTCCCTGCAGGTATACCCGGCCGCCAACCTCGTGCATTACCTGCCCGCCGGCCGGCCGCTCTACGTCATCGACCCCAGTCAGCCGGCCCTCACGCGGCGCGGCCAGGTGCACTTCGTGACCGAGCCGGCAACTACGGGAGTACCGCGGGTGGTGGGCGAGCTGCTGGGCGCGGCGCAGTCCTAAGTCCCGGGCTGGAGGTAGCCAAACCCAACCGTTTCGCGTAGGAGGCAGATACCCCGTTTACCGCTGCTGGTTCGCAGCTGGCGCGGGGCTCGCCTCCTTCTGCCCATGAGCTATTTCTACCGCCCGCTGCTCGTTGCGGGCTTTTTGCTGACGGCCCTGCCGGCCCGGCCACAGGTGGTTGTGCCCGAGCGGCCCGCCCACCGCGTGTATTTGCTGGGCAACACGGCCGGGGCTCTGCCCGCCCACCGCCTGCGCGCCCTGCGCCTGACCCTGGAGCGTGAAACCGGCCCTTTCACGGTGGTGCACCTGGGCGACATCGTGGGCAACGAGGGCCTCACCGAAAAAGCCGATACCAGCAGCGCCGCCCTGCGCGCCCGCGCCGATGCCCTGGTAGCCCTGGTAAAGGGCCTGCCCCGGGGCCGCATCTACTTTGTGCCCGGCGACAAGGACTGGAACAACTCGGGCCGCGACGGGCAGAAAACCGTGCGCCGGCTGGAAAAGTACCTCGAGCAGCAGCTGCCGGGACAGAACGCGTTTCTGCCCAGCAACGGCTGCCCCGGCCCCGAAATCGTGGACGTGGCCCCGCTGGTACGGCTGGTGGCCCTAAACACGCCCTGGTGGAGCCACCCCTTCGACCGCCCCGAAGCCCCCGACACCGACTGCAAAACCATGTCGGCCGAGGAATTCCGCGAGCAGCTGCAGGACGTGCTGGCCGACACCCGGGGTCGCCACGTGCTGCTGGTGGGCCACCAGCCGGTGGTCAGCAACGGCCCCTACGGGGGGTACCAGCCGCTGAAGCGCCACCTGGCGCCGCCTGTGCTGGGCACCGTGTACGCCGCCTACCGCCAGAACGTGGGCAGCCCCCGGGATATGGCCTCGCCGGGCTACCAGGCGTTTCGGCAAACCATGCTCAGCGTGCTGAAAGAGCACCCCGGCACGCTCTACGCCGCTGCCCACGACTTCAGCCTGCAGCTCAACGACCACGAGGGCAGCTACCACCTGGTCAGCGGCTCGTTTGCCCGCACCGAGCCGGTGGCCAGCAACCGCCGTGCCCTGGTAAATGCCTCCCAGGCCGGCTTCACGCGCCTCGACTACTTTGCCGACGGCACGGTCAAATCTGCGTTTCTGACTTTCACCAATTCGGCTGAGGCCCCGCCGACTGAGCTGGCCGCGCCGCCGCTGTTTCGCTCGGCCTGCGTGGGAGCGGCCGGCACTGAACCCGCCCAGCGGGTAAACCCCTACTTCCCCGAGTGCCCCGGCTCCTCGGCTGGTACCGCCCCGGAGAAGCCTGATGCTCCCACCGCAGCCACCGCTACCGTAGTCCCCGGCCCGCAGTACCGCGCCCACGGCCTGCAACGCCCCCTGATGGGCCCGCTCTACCGCTCGTCGTGGACGCAGCCGGTGCAGGTACCGGTGCTGAACCTGAACACCGAAAAAGGCGGGTTGCGCCCCACTGGCCGCGGCGGCGGCCGTCAGACCACCTCGCTCAAGTTCATTGCCGCCGACAGCTCGGAGTACACCTTCCGCTCGGTCGACAAGGACGTGACGCGCATTCTGCCGCCCGAGCTGCGCCAGTCGGTGGCCGCCGACGTACTGCGCGACATCACGCCCACGGCCCACCCCTACTCGGCGCTGGTAGTATCTTCGCTGCTCGACCGCACCGACGTGCTGCACGCCCGCCCGCGCCTGTTCGTGCTGCCCGACAACCAGCAGCTCGGTCCCTACCGCGCGCGGTACGCCGGCCTGCTGGGCACGCTGGAAGAAGACCCCTGGGACCAGAAAGACAACCTGCCCGGCTTCGGCGGGGCCACGGACGTGCGCCGCTCGTTCAGCTTGTTCCGGCAGCTCTACAAAGACAACGACAATCGCGTGGATGCCCGGCAGCTGGGCAAGGCCCGCGCCTTCGACATGCTCATTGCCGACTTCGGCAAGCACGAGGACAACTGGAAGTGGGCCGAGTATGAGCAGGGCAAGCAGAAAACGTTTCAGCCCATTCCCCGCGACCGGGACCAAGCCTTCACGCTCTGGAACGGGGCCCTGACCTGGGTGGCCAACCGCGAGTGGGCCGTGCCCAGCATCGAAGACTTTGGGGAGCATTTCCGCGACCTGGAAAGTTTGAACTGGCCCGCCCGTCACCTCGACCGCGCCCTGCTGCAGAGCCTGAGCCGGGAGGACTGGCAGCAGATCGGCCGCTACCTGCAGCAGCGCCTCACGCCCGCCGCCATCGACTCGGCCACGGCGCAGCTGGCCGCCGAAATTCAGGGCATCTCGGGCCGCGACATCAACCGCAAGCTCAAAAGCCGCCTGCAGGAACTGCCCCGGGCCCTGGACGACTACTACCTGATGCTGGCCCGCGACGTGGACGTGGTGGGCTCCAACAAGGGTGAATACTTTGCGGTGCAGCGCCTGACTGACGGCAACGTGCGCGTGCAGGTGAGCAAGAAAAACGACGCGGGCGGCCCGCAGGGCCAGCCGTTTTTCGACCGCACTTTCGTGCGCGGCGAAACCCGCGACATCCGCCTCTACGGCCTCGACGGTAAGGACGTGTTCCGGGTATCGGGCCAGGGACCGAGCAGCATCCGGGTGCGCCTGATTGGCGGCGAGGGCAAGGACCAGGTAGCCGACGACTCGCGCGGGGGGCGTACCGAGGTGTACGACGTGCCCCAGACCGAGCTGCAGGCCGGCCCCGCCACCGCCGACCGCCGCTCTTCGCGCCTGGGTGTGAACCACTACGACCGCGAGGCCTTCGAGTACGACGGCTACGCGCCCCGCGGCGGCATCATCTTCAACCGCAACGACGGCCTGGGCGTGGCCGCGGGCTTCGACTGGGTGAAGCAGGGCTTCCGCAAGCCCGACTACCGGGTGCGCTACGGCATCGACGCGCAGTATACCACCGGCGGCAATCGCCAACTGACGGGCAACGTGCGCTGGCGCTACCTGCTGGGCAAATGGGATGTGGGCGCCCGCGCCACCTACGGCAACTTTTTTCCCTTCTACAACTTCTTCGGGCTGGGTAACGCTACGCGCAAAAACGACGAGCTGTTCGACGACGGCTACTACCGGGCGCGCTACCGCGGTGTGGAAACCAGCGTTTTCTTTGAGCGCGTGTTTCGGCAGAAAAGTCTGCTGCGCCTGGGGCCGGTGTACGAGCAGTACGAAAGCGACTTCGCCCGCAACAGCTACCTGGGCACCCTCACCGCTCCCGACGGCCCCGACACGGCCGAGCCCGTTCCCGACACTCAACTGCAGCGCCTGCTGGGCGGCACGGCCCTGCTCGACCTGGACTTCCGCGACCGGAAAGTGTACGCGCGCAAGGGCGTGCGCCTGCTGGGCCAGCACACCACCTGGCATCAGCTCAACCGGGGCCGCGAAACCTTCGGGCTGACCGAGGGCTTTGCCGAGTACTACGCCACCGCCCGGCTAGGCATTCCGGTGACGCTGGTGGTGAAGGGCGGCGGGGCCAAAAACTACGGCGACCGAAGCGAAATTCCCTTCTACAAGTACACCCAGCTGGGTCAGCGCCAGAATCTGCGCGGCTACCTGCGCAACCGCTTCAGCGGCGACGCCTCGCTGTACCTGAACTCGGAGCTGCGCCTGGCCCTGGGCTATGCCCAAACCTCGCTGCTGCCCTTCTACTACGGCGTGTTTGGCTTCTACGACCAGGGCCAGGTGTACTTCCGGGGCCGGGCCGAGGGCGGCTGGCACCGCGGCTACGGCGGCGGCTTTTACCTGGCCCCGGTGTACGAGACGCTGGCCTTGTCGGTGTCGGTGCAAAGCTCGGCCGAGGAAAAATACCTGCTGCAGTTCGGCCTGGGCTTCCGAATCGACCAGTAACGTACGCGGCATGCCTAACATGACGGGGGCCGGGCAAATTGCCCGGCCTTCTATCTTTGCCACCCACTCTACCCCAACCGTGCTCCTGCCATGGAATACCCGCTGCTCAAACTGGCCGCCATCGACATCGGCTCCAACGCCGTCCGCTGCCAGATTTCGGCGGTGCTGGAATACCAGGGCCACTACCGGCTCAAGCGGGTGGAGTACGTGCGCTACCCGCTGCGCCTGGGCGAAGACGTGTTTGCCACGGGCCGCATCTCGCCCGCCAAGGAAGAAAAGTTCGTCAAGTTCCTGCACGCGCTCAAGCTGCTGATGGAAGTGCACGACGTGGCTCACTACCTGGTGTGCGCCACCTCGGCCATGCGCTCGGCCCAGAACGGGGCGGCCATTGCCGAGCGCATGCAGCGCGAGCTGGGCATGCCGGTGCAGATCATCGACGGGCAGGCCGAGGCGGCCTACATCAACAGCGTGATCATGCACCAGCTCGAGGACAAGCGTCACTACCTGCACATCGACGTGGGCGGCGGCAGCACCGAGTTCAACCTGTACTTCGACCGCCGCAAGGTGGCCTCGCAGTCGTTCGAGGTGGGCTCCATCCGGCGCCTGCAGCAGAACGGCCAGCCCGGCGCGGGCATGCAGGATACCTGGCAGCGCATGGAGCAGTGGGTGAAGGACAACGCCAAGCAGTTTCACCTCACCCGCGCCATCGGCACCGGCGGCAACATTAACAAAATCTACAGCCTGGCCCAGCAGCCGCTCGACCAGCCCATCGCGCGCAAGCGCATTGCCGCCGTGCTCGACGAGGTGCGCAACATGAGCATGGACGAGCGCGTGAACAAGCTCATGCTCAACCCCGACCGTGCCGACGTGATTGTGCCCGCCGGGCAGATCTACCTCTCGGCCATGGAATGGGCCGGCATCAAGGAAATGGTGGTGCCCGACATCGGCCTCAAGGACGGCATGTTGCAAACCCTGTTTGAGCAGTGGTTCGACGAGATTGAGCCGCGCCACGCCGCCGGGGAGCCCATTCCTGCCCCCGAAGTGCAGAACCGCCACTCCGATGGCAATTAGAGCTTAGAGAGGTAGAACTCCTGCCCCACAAATCAGAAGCGCCGCCGAATCTTGGAGTTCGGCGGCGCTTTCGTTTGCACTGGTGGGCCGGTGGGCTTATTCGCCTTCGGCTTCCGAGGCCGAGGGCACGGGCCCGGGCAGCAGCGGCTCGCCCAGGGTGGGCACCAGCGGAATGATGTCGGCGCTGGTCAGCTCCAGCACTTCGTCGGCGATGAGCACGTCTTCGGGCGGCGACACCGGCTCGGTCTCGACAATGGGGCTGACGGGCACCACGCTCGAGGTCAGGTACTCGTCGTAGAGGGCCTCGGCCGGCACCTGGCCGTAGCCTTTGTGGTAGAACTCCTTGTGCACGTTGAACACCGGCTCGTCGGGCAGCGGAATGCGCTTGACGTAGGCGCCGTCCTCGCGCATGAGGTAGGTGTTGTAGTTGTCCTTGAGGTTGAAGTACAGAATATTGATGCCCTCGCGCTGCAGCTGCGGGTTGGCAATGAGGTAAAGCGCCTCGATGCGGCGGTCGAAGGAGCGCACCATCACGTCGGCCGAGCCGGCGTAGAGCTTGGGCTGGCCACCGTGGTGAAAGTAAAACAGGCGGGCGTGCTCGAGGTACTCACCCACCAGGCTGCGCACCTCCACGTTGTCGCTCAGGCCCGGGCGGCCGGGGCGCAGGCAGCAGATGCCGCGCACGATCAGGCGAATGGGCACCCCGGCCTTGCTGGCCTTGTACAACTCGTCGATGACTTCGCGGTCTTCCAGCGAGTTCATTTTCATCACAATGCCCGAGACGAGGCCACGCTTGGCGTTTTTGGCCTCGTCGCGGATGAGCTGGATGAGCTGCTGGCGCATGTCCTTGGGCGCCGTAATCAGGTACTCGTAGTCGTCGGGCTGCGAGTGGCCGGTAATCACGTTGAAGAATTCCGACACGTCGTGGCCGTACACGTCGTTGGTGGTGAGCAAGCTCACGTCGGTGTAGAGGCGCGAGGTGGTTTCGTTGTAGTTGCCCGAGCCCAGGTGCACGTAGCGCGTCACCTTCTCGCCTTCCTTGCGGATGATCATGGCCATCTTGGTGTGCGTCTTGTACTTCGACACGCCGTAGATGACAAAGCAGCCGGCTTTTTCCAGCCGGGCGCCCTCGCGGATGTTGCGCTCCTCGTCGAAGCGGGCCTTCACCTCGAACAGCACCGACACGTGCTTGCCGTTCTCGGCCGCCTTCAGCAAGGCCGCCGTCACCCGGCTTTCGTCGGCCAGGCGGTAAATGGTTTGCTTGATGCCCAGCACGTGGGGGTCTTCGGCCGCCAGCTCCAGCAGCCGCACCACCGGCTCGATGGAGTTGTAGGGGTGGTGCAGCAGCACGTCGTGGGTTTTGAGGTAGTCGAAGAGGTTTTCCTCGGTGCCCTCGGGCAAACTCAGCGGCGCCACCGGGGTGGGCAGCTTGGGCAGCTTGTCGCGGAAGTTGGGGTGCTTCACCACCTGGTTGAGCCCGCGCAAATCGATGAGCGAGTCGATGACGAACACGTTGCCGTTGTCGATGTGCCACCGCTCGCGCAGCACCTGCATGAGCATGGGCGAGGCGCCGGGCTCCACTTCCAGGCGCACCACGCGGCCGCGCTTGCGCGTTTTGAGCCCCTGCTGGATTTCCTTGATGAAGTCCACGTCGATGTCTTCCGACTCTTCCAGGGTGAAGTCGCCGTTGCGGGTGATGCGGAACAGGGTGGCCGACTCGATGCCCACGTTGCGGAACAGCTTGTCGAGGTTGGCCCGCACGATTTCCTCCAGCGGCACAAACACCACCCGGTCCTTGCGCTGCAGCTCGAAAAAGCGCGAGAGGTTCAGCGGCAGCTGCACAAAGGTGAGCCGCTCCTGGCCCGCGTCGTTGCCCTCGCCCATGCGCGTAACCACGCCGAAGGTCAGCGACTGGTTCATCATCAGCGGGAAGCCGTGGTACGAGTCGTAGACCATCGGCGTGAGCAGCGGGAACACCGTGTTCTTGAAGTAGCCGTCGGCTTTTTTCTGCTCCACGTCGGTGAGCTCGTCCACGCGCAGAATGTCGAAGCCGTTGCGCACGAACTGGGGCCGCAGCTCCTGCAGGTAGGTCTGCGACTGGTCGTGCACGAAGCGGTGGGCAAAGTCGAGCAGCTTGCGGCGGAAGGGCAGCTCGCGCAGCCCCGAGTAGTCCACGCGCACCTTGCCGTAGTCGAGGTAGTTGTAGAGCGACCCGACACGGATCATGAAGAACTCGTCGAGGTTGGAAGCCGTGATGCCCAGGAAGCGCAGCCGCTCGAACAGGGAGCGGCTGTCGTCGCGGGCCTGGTCGAGTACGCGGTAGTTGAAGCGCAGCCAGCTCAGGTCGCGGCTGATGTATTTGCTTTTGCGGATGAGGTCCGAGGACTTGAAAATTTTCATAGCATAACCGGCGGGCGGGGCGGCGGCCGGCTTGAGGGTAGGTGGAGTTACGAAATAACGGCGGTTGCCTCGATTTCGACAAGCAGCCGGTCATCAATTAACGCGCGAACCTCCAGCATGGATGAGGCCGGGCGAATATTTCCGAACACCTCGCCGTGGGCGCGGCCCACTTCGGGCCACTGGCCGATGTCGGTGACGAAGATGCGGGTGCGCACCACGTGCTCCAGCCCGGCGCCGGCCTGCCCGAGGGCCTCGGCAATTTTGGCCAGCACGCGCCGCGTCTGGGAGTAGGCGTCGGTGCCCGTTACCACGTCGCCGTCCATGGCCGTGGTGCCGGCCACTTCCACCAGGTTGCCCACGCGCACGGCGCGGGAGTAGCCCACCGGCCCTTCCCAGGGCGAGCCGGAAGAAATGAGTTGTCGCATAGCGTGTCAGGATGAGGGTTGAAGCCGGGAGGTGGAAGTGGTGCCCGTCGGCCGGGCCGTAAAGGTGGACGCTTTCCGCGGCTTGAGGCTGCACGGGCGGTACGGAAAGCCGCCCTGCCTCAACTGAACCGCGTCCCCGGCGCGGCCTGCTGAGACCTCCCCCCACTCGGTTCGCTTGATGCGCGAAGCCTCGCGGAGAGGGGAACCAGGCAAAGCGGAAGGGCCTACAATGGTTTCTTGCCTCGGGAACTTCTCCAGCCTTCTCCTACAATCGTTTTTAGGCTCTGGAACTTCTCCAGAGCCTTACTACAATTGGTTTCGGCCTCGGGAACTTCTCCAGAGCCCTTCTAAAATCGTTTTCGAGCCCGGCAACTTCTCCCGAGCCTTCCTACAATCGTTTTCACGCCCGGGGGCTTCCCCTGCCTCTGCCTACAATGGTTTCCAAGCTTAGGGGAAGCCCTCGGGCCTTTCTACAATGGTTTTTGCTCCCGGGGAATTCCCGGGGCTTCCGCGCAAAATTTCTGAGTCCGGGGGAAGTTGCCGGGACTTGCGCGCAAAAGCTGGGCGGGGTAAAAAAAGTGGTGCCACGGCTTTGAGCCGTGGCACCACTACGTGGGACGATTAACGTCCCCGCAATCCGGTAAATCCGGACGCATCCGTGATTTAGACGTCCAGCTTGGCGTACTTGGCGTTTTTCTCGATGAACTCGCGGCGCGGGGCCACCTCGTCGCCCATCAGCATGGAGAACAGGTGGTCGGCTTCGGCGGCCGATTCTACCGTAACCTGCTTGAGCGAGCGGGTGGCGGGCTGCATGGTAGTCAGCCAGAGCTGCTCGGCGTTCATCTCGCCCAGACCCTTGTAGCGCTGCACGTTCACGGTTTCGGGGCGGCCCTTGCCCAGCTCTTCCTGCGCGGCCTGGCGCTCGACCTCGGTCCAGCAGTAGCGCTCCTCCTTGCCCTTCTTCACCAAATACAGCGGCGGCAGGGCAATGTAGATGTAGCCGCGGTCGACCAGCTCGCGCATGTAGCGGAAGAAGAAGGTCAAGATCAGCGTGCGGATGTGCGAGCCGTCGATGTCGGCGTCGGTCATGATGATGACCTTGTGGTAGCGCAGCTTGGAAATGTTGAGCGCCTTGTCATCCTTCTCGATGCCCTTTTCCGCGTCGGCCGGCACCCCGAAGCTCACGCCCAGGGCCGTAATCATGTTGCGGATTTCCTGGTTTTCGTAGATGTGGTGCTCCTGGGCCTTCTCCACGTTCAGGATCTTGCCGCGCAAAGGCAGAATGGCCTGGAAGGCGCGGTTGCGGCCCTGCTTGGCGGTGCCGCCGGCCGAGTCCCCTTCCACCAGGTACAGCTCGCAGATTTCCGGGTCCGACTCCGAGCAGTCGGCCAGCTTGCCGGGCAGCGAGGTCGAGCCCAGCACGGTTTTGCGCTGCACCATCTCGCGGGCCTTCTTGGCGGCAATGCGCGCGCGGGCCGCCAGAATCACCTTCTCCACGATCATGGCCGCTTCCTTGGGATTCTCTTCCAGGTACTGGGCCAGGATTTCGCCCACGGCCGTGTTCACGGCACCGTTCACCTCGCTGTTGCCCAGCTTGGTTTTGGTCTGGCCTTCGAACTGCGGCTCCTGCACCTTCACCGAGATGACGGCGGTGAGGCCTTCGCGGAAGTCTTCGCCCGAAATTTCCACCTTGGCCTTTTCCAGCTTACCCGATTTGTCGGCGTAAGCCTTCAGGGTGCGGGTGAGGGCCGAGCGGAAGCCCGCCACGTGGGTACCGCCCTCGTGGGTGTTGATGTTGTTGACGTAGGAGAAGATGTGCTCCTGGTAGGAGTCGTTGTACTGCAGGGCCACTTCCACCGGCACGTTGCCCTTTTCGCTGACGACGTGAATGGGCTCGGGCATCAGCGCGCGGCGCTCTTTGCCGTCGAGGTACTGCACGAACTCGGCCAGGCCGCCCTCGGAGAAGAACTGCTCGCCGCGGGCCACCCCGGCTTCATCCTTCTCGCGCAGGTCCGTGAGGTTGATGCGGATGCCCTTGTTGAGGTACGACAGCTCGCGCAGGCGCGTGGCCACGGTCTCGTAGCGGTACACGGTGTCGGTGAAGATGGTGTCGTCGGGCCAGAACTCCACCTGGGTGCCGTTCTGGGTGGTTTCGCCGATTTCCTTCACCGGGTACAGCGGGGCGCCGCGCTCGTACTCCTGCTGGTAGACCTTGCCGTTTTTGTACACCGTCACGCGCAGCAGGTTGCTGAGCGCGTTTACGCAGCTCACGCCCACGCCGTGCAGACCGCCCGACACCTTGTAGGTATCCTTGTCGAACTTGCCGCCGGCGTGCAGCACGGTCATCACGACCTCGAGCGCCGAGCGGCCTTCTTTCTGGTGAAAGTCCACCGGAATGCCCCGGCCGTTGTCGCGCACCGTGACGGAGTTGTCTTCGTTGATGGTAACGTCAATCGTGTCGCAGTACCCGGCCAGGGCTTCGTCGATGGAGTTGTCGACTACCTCCCACACCAGATGGTGCAAGCCTTTCACGCCGATGTCGCCGATGTACATAGCCGGGCGCTTGCGCACGGCTTCGAGCCCTTCGAGTACCTGGATGTTGTCCGCGGAGTACTCGTTGCGGGCTTTTTTCTCTTGGATTTCGCTCATGTAGGACGCTTGAAGTTCAGCCGCAGATTCGGCCTAGGGTAGAACACGCGAAGATACCGAAACATCCCTTCTCCGCCATGTTTTCGCCCTTTTTCGCCCCCCAAAAACCGCAAATAAATCACCGTATTTCGCCCCGGCTGAATTGACTTTCCCCGGCCACCGGCCCCGGGTTTACTTGCGGGGGCTGCCGTCGGGTTTGGGTGGCCGCTACTGCTGCCTCGGCCACCCGCCGGCTCGCGTACTGCCTGCACCGCCGGTCGCCCGGTTGGTCGCCTTCCGGCCTGCCAGGGCGAGACCAGCGGCGCCGCGCGGCTGCCGGTCCGCAACGATACCGAAGCCCCTGCCGGGCACAAAAAAAGGCCTGCCGGATTGCCGGCAGGCCTTGATACTGGGACTGGGGGCAGACTACTGGATAACCAGCTTTTCTACTACCGAGCCTTTTTCGGTTTGCAGCAGCATGGTGTACACGCCGGCCTTCTGCTTGCTCAGGTCGATGGGAGCTTCCTGACCAGCCACGCGGGCGTCCTGCAGGTTGGTGCTGTACACCTGACGGCCCAGGGCATCGGATACCACCACGCGGCCAATTTTGTTGTTCACGGCGCCGTTGCGCAGCGTGAACACGCCGTTGGCGCTGGGGTTGGGGTACACCTGAATGTCGGCCTTCACGGCTGCCATGGGCTTGTTAGCCAGCGTCACCGAGCGGTTCAGCTTGTACACGGCCCCGTTGACTGCGGTAGCACCCAGGAACGAGCCGGCCCAGCCAACCGAGGGGCTCACTACGTCGATTTCAAACATGCCTTTGCTCGAGTCGAGCACGTCCCAGGTCACGCCGCCGTCGCGGGAGATAGACGCGCCGTAGTCGTTGAGGCTGTCGGCGGCGAAGTCGCGCGAACCCACTACAACGTAGGTGTTGGGCAGACCCGGTACGGCATCCATACCCGCGTCGCGGAACTCACCGGTGTAGCCGATGGCGGTGTTGGTGGCGCCGCCGTCGGTGGTTTTCACCAGGTCCAGGCCGTTGGCCATCAGGCCGTTGTTCTGGTCGGCAAAGGCAATGTGGTTGACGGCCGCCAGCAGGTCGGTCGGAGCAGCGGTCCACGTCACGCCCATGTTGGTCGATTTGTAGAGGCGCACGGCGCGGTCGTCATCATTGTAGCCGCCGGCCCAGATGGTGTTGCCCAGTGCGAAGTAGGAGTTTACCAGGCCGTACTCGAAGGCGTCGGTCGTCACGGGAGCCCGGCTCACGCGGGTCCAGTTGGTGCCGCCGTCGGTGGTGGTGTACACTTCCAGCGAGCCGCCCACGCCACCGGCCGGACGGGGGTTCGGGTCACCCATTACCACGCCGTTGTTGGCGTCGAAGAAGTGAATCACGTTCGGGAAGGCATCGGCGCCGGTGAAGGCTGCCGTCGGCTGGCGCGTCCAGGTTACACCGCCGTCGGTGGTTTTGAAGACGCCGCCGCCGGCACCTGCGGTGCTGTAGGCTGCAATCCAAGCCGTGTTACCGTCCACCGCGGTGAAGTTGGTCACGCTCAGGTTGGCAGGAATGTTCAGGGGGCCGCCGGTCCAGGTAGTACCACCATCCACGGTGCGCACGAAGCGGCGGGCCGTACCGTTGGCAATGTTCTCGCGGAACAGGATCCACGCCGTCGAGGCATCCACCGCCTCCACGTCCGAAACGATGTGGTTCTGGGGCGTGATGGCAGCACCGATGCCCTGCGTTACGAAGTAGGGCGTCTGCGCCGAAGCAGCCGTGCTAAGGGCAAAGGCGCAGGCAAGCGTAAGTAAGATTTTCTTCATGGGTGATGGGTGAAGGAAAGGAGGATGAATGAAGGAAAGCAGTGAAAAACAAACCGTAAGGGCGCTAAGCCCCACCTGGCAAGCATTCTAGGCGGCATCAATATAGGCAAAATCGGTTTATGCCTACTGGAAATTCCCAAAGTACTGTGCCCGCAGACTGCCCCGGGAAAGTCCGGCTACTGTACGCACCGAGCCCCGGCGAGTTCCCCTGAAGCCGTATTACCAGCTCCTGGGGTTCCTTTTCTGCTTCAGCAGCCTGAACTTCGCTAGAGCGCTGCCGTTCGCCAGCTAGTAGCGGCCCTTTGCCAGCGCCGACCGGGGAAAGAACCCTGCACCGAGGCGCTGGTTGCAAACCGGGCGAAAATTGCCCAACTGCGCCAAACAAAAAAGCCTCTCCGCGGCGGAGAGGCTTTCTGGCAGTACCCCGTAAGAGATTCGAACTCCTGACCGTCCGCTTAGAAGGCGGATGCTCTATCCAACTGAGCTAACGGGGCAAGGCCGATACCACGAAAGCCGCCCGCCCCCGAAATGGGCAGGCGGCTTTCTCGTGGCAACGTCGGGGTGGCAGGATTCGAACCTGCGGCCTCCTGCTCCCAAAGCAGGCGCGATACCGGGCTACGCTACACCCCGAAAAAAAATGTTGAATTCCGAACGATGAAGGTTGAACGAACTAATTCAAAATTCAGCATTCAGAATTCAACATTTCAAGCGCGGAGAGAGGGGGATTCGAACCCCCGGTAGCCTTTAGAGCTACGGCAGTTTAGCAAACTACTGGTTTCAGCCACTCACCCATCTCTCCGTGGGTTGATTTCCCGCGGGCCGCTTGCCCTTCGGGGCAGCAAATATACAGGGGTGCATCGGAAAACAAGGCCCTGGTTAAAAAAAATATGCCCCTTCAAGCCCGTACGGCCGCTTATCTTTGGCCAGCACCCGCTGCATCTGCGGCGGGCAATTACGCGAGCGGGTATGCCAACTTGGCTTTATTCATGGACTTACGCCGAAACCGCGCTCTGCGCGCTGGCGCTGCTGCTGTACGGCGGCTACGCCCTGCGCACCCGCCGGCTAGCCCGCCCGCTCGACCAGTCGAGTGGGCGCGTGGCGTGGAAGCTGGTGCTGCGCTCCGCGGCCCTGGGTTTGCTGCTGGTGGCCCTGCTGGGGCCGGCCTACGGGCTGATGCGGCAGCCCGTGCGCACTGCCGGCAAGGACCTGTGGCTGCTGGTCGACCTTTCGCGCTCCATGGATGCCCCCGACGTAGTGCCTACCCGCCTGCTGCGGGCGCGGGCCGAGCTGGCCAACCTGGTGCAGCGCTTTCCCGCCGACCGCATCGGGCTGATCGTGTTCAGCTCGGAAGCCTTCGTGCACTGCCCCCTCACCTACGATCAGCAGGCCCTACTGACGCTGCTGGGCACCCTGCACACCCGCCTGGTGCCGGCGGCCGCTACCGATCTGGCCCAGCCGCTGCAACTAGCCCTGACACGTCTGGCCGCTGCACCGCGCCCCACTGGTACCGAAGCGCGGCGGGCCACGGCCCTGGTGCTGGTGAGCGACGGCGAGGACTTCGGCGAGCAACTGGAGCCCGCCATCCGGGAGCTGGTGCGCACCGGCGTGCGACTTTACGCGGTGGGCGTGGGCACGGCGGCGGGCAGCCGCATTCCCCGCTCGGGCGACTTCCTGCGCGACGCCCAGGGTCGTCCGGGTGTGAGCCGGCTGCAGCCGGCCCCGCTGCGTCGCCTGGCCGAGCTCACCGGCGGCAGCTACATCGAGGTGTCGGAGCGGCGCAACGAGTTTCCGGTGCTGCTGCGCGCCCTCTCGCGCCTCGAAGGCCAGACCCAGCAGGTGCGGACCGTGTCGGTGGCCGACAACCGCTACGCCTACCCGCTGGCGGCGGCCCTGCTGCTGCTGGCCCTCGACGTGCTCATCACCGTTAGCGTCATTCGCCCATGATGCGCAGCCTGCTCGTGGTGCTGATGCTGGCGGGCGGCGGGCTGTGGGACGGCCTGACGCGGGTGCGCGACTACAATGCCGTCGTGCAGCGGGCGTCCTCAGCC
Source organism: Hymenobacter sp. B81 (assembly GCF_044628455.1). Taxonomy (NCBI): domain Bacteria; kingdom Pseudomonadati; phylum Bacteroidota; class Cytophagia; order Cytophagales; family Hymenobacteraceae; genus Hymenobacter; species Hymenobacter sp. B81. The sequence continues at coordinate 1,300,318 of NZ_JBIYZW010000001.1, forward strand.
TATGTCCGGGGCCGCTACCAGGAAGCTGCTCTGCTTTACGAGCAGGCCCTGACGCTGGGGCCGGCTCCCGCCAATCTCCGACTGAACCTGGCCCACGCGCATTCCCGGCTGGGCCAGACCGCCCGGGCCCGGCAACTCTACTCGGGCTTGCTGACCGGCGCCGAGCCCGCGGTGCGCAGCGTGGCCCGGCAGCAGCTGGCCGTGCTGGCGGCCCGCCGCGGCGACGTTGTGCAAGCCATTGCCCTGCTGCGCCAGGCCCTGCTCGACAACCCCACCAACGCCGAGGCGCGCTACAACTACGAACTGTTGCGCCGCTACCAGGGCCGGCCGCCTCAACCCCAGATTCCGCCCCCGTCCGCCCCGGCTCCCAAACCGCAGGCAGCCCCGACGCCGGCCAATACCCCGCAACCTCAGCCCAAAGCCCCGGCGGGCCGCGACGTAGCGCCGCAGTCCGCCGGCGGCCCTGGCGCGGCCACTGAAGCGGCGCAAGGCCAGCAGCCCGGCTCCGTGCGCGGCACCGGTGCCGACTCTGATTCCCGCAGCGGCGCGCCGGGGCGGGCGGGCACCGAGGGCGCGGCCCCCACCGACAGCCGCGTGAACACCCGGCAGCAGCGGCTGCGGCAACTCAACCTCACCGAAGCGCAGGCCCGCCAGCTGCTCGATGCGCTGCGTGAACGGGAGCAGCAGTACCTGCAGCAGCTGCCGCACAAGCCCACCCGCCCGCCCGTGGCCGGCAAACCTGCGTGGTAGAGTACCGGTTGTCAGGCGAGCGGGATGGTGCCGTACCAGCCGCCAGCCGGTCAGGCCGCCGGAAATCCTGCTACTTTTGAGTTACTGCTTCCCGCAAAGCCGGCGGCCCTGGTTAGCCGACTTAGGTTGTTTCCCCTCCACTTCTCTCCTACTTTTTTCATGCAAACCAAAGAAGTATACGTCATTTCCGCCGTGCGCACGCCCATCGGCTCGTTTGGCGGCGCCCTGTCGTCGCTGTCGGCCACCGAGCTGGGCGGCATCGCGCTCAAGGGTGCCCTCGAGAAAGCCGGCGTCGATGCCAAGCACGTGCAGCAGGTGATTATGGGCAACGTGATTTCGGCCAACCTGGGCCAGGCCCCGGCCCGCCAGGCCGCGTTGAAAGCCGGCCTGGGCTACGAGGTGGAATGCACCACCGTTAATAAAGTGTGCGCCTCGGGCTCGAAGGCCATTATGATGGCCGCCCAGTCCATCATGCTGGGCCAGTCGGACGTGGTGCTGGCCGGCGGCATGGAAAGCATGTCGAACGTACCCTACTACCTCGACAAAGCCCGCTTCGGCGCCAAGTACGGCCACGGCCAGATGATCGACGGGCTGATGAAGGACGGGCTGTGGGACCCCTACCACAACTACGCCATGGGCAACGCGGCCGAAAACACGGCCAAGGAAATGGGCATCACCCGCGAAGAGCAGGATGCCTTTGCCATCGAGAGCTACACCCGCAGCGCCAACGCGGCCAAAGCCGGCAAAAAGAAAGACGAAATCATTCCCGTTACCATCGAGCAGCGCGGCAAGACCGTGGTGGTAGAAGACGACGAGGAATACCTGAAGGTGGATTTCGCCAAGGTGCCCGGCCTCAAGCCTGCTTTCATCAAGGAAGGCACCGTAACGGCCGCCAACGCCTCGACCCTGAACGACGGCGCCGCCGCGGTACTTTTGATGAGCAAGGAAAAGGCCGAAGAGCTGGGCCTCAAGCCCCTGGCCCGCATCCTGGGCTTCGCCGACGCCGAGCAGGCCCCGGAGTGGTTTACCACTTCGCCCTCGCTGGCCATTCCGAAGGCCTTGAAGCATGCCGGCGTGGAAGCCGATAAAGTGGACTTCTACGAAATCAACGAGGCTTTCTCGGTGGTGTCCTTGGCCAACAACAAGCTGCTGAAGCTGGAAGGCACGAAAGTGAACGTGTACGGCGGCGCCGTGTCGCTGGGCCACCCGCTGGGCGCCTCGGGCGCGCGCATCGTGACTACCCTGCTGAACGTGCTGCAGAACGAGGGCGGCAAAATCGGCGTCACCGGCATCTGCAACGGCGGCGGCGGCGCCAGCAGCATCGTACTGGAAAAGCTGTAATGCCGGATTTGAGCGGATTTTTCGGATTCCGCCGACGATTCTTTGAGTAGTACCCTGGCTTGCTGCCGGGGTACTACTTTTTTATTTGCTTGTCTGATCAGGCCGCTTTTGCTGCCCGGGGCCTGCTTCTGCACCGCTCCTCATCGAGCAGCAGGCGGAGCGGCAACCTCCCGGCTTTGGGTCGGCCCGCTACCAGTCAACCGTCCAATCGTCTGCAGAATCCGTGGACCGAAGGTCAGCGAAGCTAAATCCGCCAAAATCCGGGATTCGCACGATTGGCAGAATTTCTGCGTTTTTGCGGCCATGAACCGATTCCTCTTGATTTTGCTGCTGGGCCTGCTGGCCGTCCCGGCCTGGGCCCAGCGGCCGCGCGTGCTTACTACCTACTACGACACCACCCACACCCGCAAGCGCGAGGTCTACCACGCCCTGGTGGGCGCCGACACGGTGCTGGAGGGCAACTACAAGCGCTACTACCGCTCGGGCAAGCTGGAGGTGCTCACCAGCTACCGCGCCGGCAAGCCCGACAGCGCCTACGTCGAGTTCTTCGAAAGCGGCCAGCACCGGCTCGAAGTCACGTTCCGCAACGGGCAGCGCCAGGGTCCCTTCCGCACCTTCTACCCTACCGGTCGGCTGGCCCAGGAAGGCAGCTACGAAGACGACCAGCCCACGGGCCTGATTCGCATGTACCATCCTTCGGGCGAGCTGAAGCTGGAAACCACCCTGCTCAAGGGCCAGCCCCAGGGCGTGGTGCGGCAGGTGTACCCCTCGGGCAAGCCCCAGGCCGAAATGAGCTACCAGAACGGCCAGCCCGACGGCGTGGTGCGCACCTACTACCCCTCGGGGCAGCAGCAGAGCGAGGGCACCTACCGCAACGGCCTGCTGGCCGGGGGCTACAAAACCTGGTACGAGAACGGCAAGCTCGAAACCGAGGTGAGCATGGACAAAACCGGCCGCGGCCAGATGCGCACCTACTACCCCTCGGGCCAGCTGCGCACCGAGGGCAACTACGTGCCGGCCACCGCTGCCACGCGCCCAGTGAAAAACCCGCTGGGTGACGACCTCACCAAGCGGGCCCAGCAGCTGGCACCCGGCACGGCCAACCTGGAGGGCCTGGTGAAAACCTACTACGAAACCGGCGCGCTGAAAAGCACCCAGAACTACAAGAACGGCGTGCTCACCGGCCAGGCCAAATACCTCTACCCCTCGGGCAAAACCGAGCAGGAAATCATCTACGCCAACCAGGGACGCGACCGGAAAGTCACCGGGTACTTCGAGGAGGGCGGCGTGAAGGAAGAGCAGGAGTTCAAGAATAACCAGCGCACGGGCACCTGGCGCACCTTCTACCCCGGCGGCAAGCAGTTGCAGCGCAAGGAAACCTACCAGGCCAACCGCCTCGTGGGCGAGCAGCTGAGCTACCATCCCAACGGGCAGGTGCAGCACAAGATGCTCTACGAAGGCGGCAAGGCCAGTGGGCTGGCGCAGGAGTTCTTTCCCTCGGGCAAGCTGCGCGGCGAAAGCACCTGGAAATCGGGGCTGAAGCTGGGGCCCTACCGCCTGCTGCGCGAGGATGGCACGCTGGAAGTCAGCGGCCAGTTCCGCAACAACCGCGAAACCGGGGTGTGGTCCTACTTCGGGCCCGACGGCAAAACGGTGCGGGAAAAGAAAACCTTCCGCAACGGGCAGGAAGTGAAGCCCGGCAAGTAAAACCAACGAACTGGAACGCGGGGAATGTCCCGGCAGCACTTCGACCGCTGCCGGGACATTATTTTTTTCACCCTGATAATCAACCACATAATTCATTACATGGCATTACCCGTATACTTATCTAAGCAGGTACCTTGCGTTGCAAAGTACCTGCTTTTATATTTGCATCAACCTCAGAGAAAACAGCCTTTCTCCCCTACTTCAGACCAACGGCGCCGCCTGCGCCCCGGCACTTTATTGCCTTTCCGCAGCGGCCTCTACCCTGACTCCAGCCCAGCCTGACACTTCCAGCGGAACCGCGGCCGCTGACGAAGTGTGCCCGGCCCCAACCCCCAACTCATTCCCTGACCTTATGGCACTGGTATCTACCACTCACCGGGCACTGCTGTGCTCAGGCCTCCTGCTTACGCTCCTGCCCTTCGGCCTGCGGGCCCAAACCCCGGGCACTATTTCGGGCAAGCTGCTCGACCACAGCAACCAGCAGGCGCTGCCCTTTGCCAGCGTGGTGCTGCTGCACCTGCCCGACTCGGCTTTGGTGACCGGCGCGCAAACCACCGAAAACGGCACTTTCCGCCTGGAATCGGTGAAGCCGGGCAGCTACGTGCTGCGGGCCACGGTGCTGGGCTACAACCCGCTGCGCCGGGCCGTGGCGCTGCCCACCGGCCAGACCGAGCTGAGCCTGGGCGTGGTGGCGCTGCGGCCCACTACCACTCAGCTCAAGGGCGTGACGGTGACCGGCGAGCGGGAAACGGTGCAGAACGATTTGGGCAAGCGCGTCATCAACGTGGAGAAAGACCTGAGCACGGTGGGCGGCACGGCCGTGAACGTGCTGCAGAACGTGCCCTCGGTAGCGGTGGACGCCAACGGCACGGTGAGCCTGCGCGGCTCGTCGAACCTGACCATCCTCATCGACGGCAAGCCGGCCGGCACCACCAACGGCGGCCCCGGCCCGCGCCTCGACCAGCTGCCGGCCTCGCGCATCGCCCAGGTGGAAGTCATTACCAACCCCTCGGCCAAGTACGACGCCTCGGGAGCGGGCGTCATCAACATCATCACCAAGAAAGACCGCAAAGACGGCTTCAACGGGCAGGTGGGCCTGGTAGTGGGCACCGGGCAGAAGTATGCGCCGACGCTGAACCTGAGCCGGCGCCAGGGCCCGGCCACCTGGAACATGGGCTACAACAGCCGCCTGACGCGCTTCACCAGCACTTCCGAAGACGTTCAGACAGCCGTGCTGCCCTCGGGCGAAACCGTGCGCACCAGCCAGCAGGGCCGCGGCCGCGACCTTGACCAGGACCACTCCCTGCGCCTGGGCCTGGACTACGAACTCAGCCCGCAGCAAAGCCTGAGCGTGAGCGTGGACGGCACCTGGGAAAAAGAGCAGGACTCCGATACCCAGCTTTTGCTGCAGGACACTGCGGAAGGCCGCCGGCAGCAGCTGGGCACCCAGCGGGTCGACGTGGACGTGTTCGTGCTGAACGCCAGCGCCTCGTACCGCCGCACCTGGGCCGAGCAGAAAGGCCGCGAGCTGAGCGCCGATGCCGGCTGGGTGCGCGTCGATGCCACCGTGCCGGTTACCCAGACCCTGCAGGGCGGCCCGAGCCAGCGCCAGGAATTTGCCGTGGGCCCCAACATGTTCTTCGGCAAAATCGACTACGAGCACCCGCTGGCCGGCGGCAAAGGCAAAGTTGAGGCCGGCGCCAAGCTGCAGTTTGCCGACAACACCGGCACCGGCGACCAGCTGCAGGCCCCGGCCGACCGCCCCACCGAATTTGTGCGCAACCCCGCCCGCGCCCTGGCCTACGACTTCCAGGAGCTGCTGCCCGCCGCTTACTTCACCTACCAGCGCAGCCTGAGCCAGGGCTACAGCCTGCAAACCGGGCTGCGCGCCGAGTACACCAACCTGCACGGCGCCGTGCGCGGCGGCCAGGGCCGCGTCGACCTCGACTACCTGAGCTTGTTTCCCTCGGCCACCATTGCCCGCGACCTGGGCGAAAAACCCGGCGAGCAGCGCATCCAGGCCAGCTACGCCCGCCGCATCGACCGGCCCAACTTCATGGAGCAGCTGCCCTTCCCCCTCTACCACGACCCGCGCAACTACCGCATCGGCAACCCGGCCCTGCGCGCCGAGTTCAGCCACAACGTGGAGCTGGGCTACCAGGCCAACCTGAAAGGCGGCGCGGCCCTGACCGGCACCCTGTTCGGCCGCTTCTCGCAGGACGTGATTCAGCGCCTGCGCGCCGTCGATACCCTGGCCACCCGCCTCGGCAACGTGGGCGTGGTAACGGCCGAGTCGTACCGCAACTTTGGCCGCACCGCCAACCTGGGCGCCGAAGCCACCTGGAACCAGCCCCTGACCAAGTGGTGGCGCGTGGCCGCCAGCGGCTCACTGTTCCGCAGCGAAGTAGCGTCTAACGCCGACCTGGCCAACAACCGCCACGCCCTCACCGGCACGGCCCGCCTCACCAGCAACTTCACGCCCCGCCCCACCCTCGACGTGCAGCTGAGCGGCTGGTGGCGCTCGGCCTCGCTCACCGCCCAGGGCCGGCAGCTGGCCGTGGGCGCCCTGGAAGTAGCCCTGCGCCAGCGTTTGTTCCAGGACCGCGCTGCCCTCACCCTGCGCGTCTCCGACGTGCTGAACACCGACAAGCGCCGCTCCGAAATCAGCACCGCAAACCTGGATTTGCGGGCCTGGCATAAAAATGAAACCCGCGTTGGCTGGCTGGGCTTCACCTGGTACATCGGTGCCACCAAGCCCGGCAAGCGCATCGAATCGGCCCCGCAGGGCGGCGGCGGCTTCGGCGGCTAGGCAGCTGCCGGGGCACATCAGATTATCAGCTTCTTGCTCCGTCCGCCCCGCACTCTCGTGCGGGGCGGACGACTTTTAGGGCCTACAGGCTGAAAACGGGGCTATATACCGCAACCAACATAAATGTGCGGCGCGGGCGCAACCCTGGAAAGCGCGTCCTGTCCTTGGGGTGCTTTTCGGAAATCTTCCGGCCGGACGGCCCCGCGGACCCGCCCCAGCCGACGACCGAAAAGCCGCTGTCATTGTTGGCTTTCCGCTGCTTGTATGTTGTTTACTACTCCTCTCCGGCCCCAGTTGGGCGCCGGCCTCCTCGTTGCGTGCCTTAGCTTGCCGGCCGCGGCCCAGACCGCCGGCTCCGTGTCGGGCACCCTGCTCGACCACGCCACCCGCCAACCGTTGCCGTTTGCCAGCGTGGTGCTGCTGCGCGCCCAGGACTCGACCCTGGTTACCGGCGCGCAGACCAGTGAAGCCGGCGCTTTCCGCCTGGAAAAAGTACCCCCTGGCAACTACCTGTTGCGGGCCACCGTGCTGGGCTACCAACCGCTGCGCCGCCGCCTGAGTGTGGCCGAGAGTCAGCCCCTTGGTTTGGGCAACGTGGCCCTGATGCCCGCCACCACCCAGCTCAAGGGCGTGACGGTAACCGGTGAAAAAGCTCCGGTGGTCGACAACCTCGACAAGCGCGTCATCAACGTGGCCAAGGACTTGACCAGCGTGGGCGGCACCGCCACCAACGTGCTGCAGAACGTGCCCTCGGTGAGCGTGGACCAGAACGGGCAGGTGTCGCTGCGCGGTACGGGCAACGTGACCATCTACATCGACGGCAAGCCCAGCGGCGCGGCGGGCGGCGGCCGGGCCGTGAACCTGGACCAGATTCCGGCCTCGCAGATCGAGAGCGTGGAGGTGATGACCAACCCCTCGGCCCGCTACGACGCCGAGGGCGCGGGCGGCATCATCAACATCGTGCTCAAAAAGCAGAAGCAAGACGGCTTCAACGGCTCGGTCGCGGCCAACGTGGGCACCGGCGACAAGTACACCGGCAGCCTGGGGCTGAACCGCCGCCAGGGCCGCGTGAACGTGTTCGGCAACTACGATTTCCGCTTCGACCAGCGCTGGGGCCGCAACGACTCGCGCCAGCTCAACCAGGTGGAGGGCGAGCAGATCGTGACCGAGCAGGTGTCGCGCAACGGCCAGCGCAGCCAGACGCACACCCTGCGCGCCGGCCTCGACTGGAACATCAGCCCCCAGCACACGCTCACCGTCACGGCCCAGCCCAACCTGAACACCAACTCCCTGCCCGACGCGCTGACCACCGACATTCGCCGCGGCAGCACCCTGCGCCGCTTCGGGGCCGACAACGGCATCCGCTCGGAGTTCGGCAGCGCCGACTTCTCGGCTGACTACCGGCGCACCTGGGACGGGCAGAAGCGCCGCGAGCTGACGGCCAACGTGGTGTACTCGCCGGTGCGCGGCGAGCAGGTGCTGAGCCAGAACCAGAACGTGGGCTTGCCCGATGAGCTGGTGCAGCGCCAGGTCATCGACTTCCAGCTCACCCAAAGCTCGACCCAGCTCGACTACACCCACCCCTTCGGCGAAAAAGCGCGGCTCGACGCAGGCCTGAAAACCACTTTCCGCCGCTCGGGCGGCAGCTACGACTTCGAGCGCGCCGCCTCCGGCACGGCCGTCTACGCCCGCATCGACAGCCTCTCGAACAATTACCGCTTCGACGAGTACGTGCAGGCTGGCTACGCCACCTACCAGGGCGAGGCCGGCAAGCTCAGCTACCAGGGCGGGCTGCGCACCGAGCATACCACCATGCGCGGGCTGCTGCGCACCACCGGCCTGGGCTTCGCGCGCCGTTACCTCAACCTGTTCCCCAGCGCCACGTTGGCCTACCAGCTCAGCGCCGACCAGCGCCTGCAGCTGAGCTTTGCCCGCCGCCTCAACCGCCCCGACGCCCCGCTGCTACTGCCCTTCACCAACTATTCCGACCCGCGCAACTACCGCGTGGGCAATACCCGACTGCGCCCCGAGTACATCAACGCCTTGGAGCTGGGTCACCAGCAGTCCTGGGGCGCGGCCACGCTCAGCACCACGGCCTTCTTCCGCCAGACCACCGGCCAGATTCAGCGCTACCGCTCGGTTGATACCACCCTCACGCGCCTGAACGCCGACGGGCTGGTGATTACGCGCACCAGCTTCGTGAACGTGGGCCAGAACAGCGCCTACGGCCTGGAGCTGAGCTTCAACCAGCCGCTGACCAAGTGGTGGCGTCTGAACGTGAACGGCTCGGGATTCCGCAACGTGGTGGCCTCCACCATTGGCTCGACGCGCTTCAACCGCAACTACGCCTACACGGCCCGCCTGAACACCACGTTTACCCCGCTGAAAAAGCTCGACGTGCAGCTCACGGCCAATTACCGCTCACCCAACGTCACCAGCCAGGGACGCATCGATGAGCTGTACTTCGTGGATCTGGCCCTGAAAAAGGACGTGCTCAACGACCGCGGCAGCCTCACCCTGCGCGTATCCGACGTGTTCGACACCAACCGCCTGCGGGCCCAGGCCTACGGCGAAGACCTGGCGCTGGACTTCCGCTTCAAACGCGAGTCACGGGTGGCCCTGCTGGGCTTCATCTACCGCTTCGGCAACGACCAGGCACCGGCCCGCCCGCGCCGCCGCGGCGAGCAGGCGCCGGCCAACGGAGCCCCCGGCGCCGATTTTTAGCCGCCGTCGATTTTTTGTGGTCCCCCGCCAGCAGCCCTCGGTTGCTGGCGGGGGTCTTTTTAGGGCAGCTGCAAACCAACGCGTCCGGCCTGGCAGCCAACCCGACGAGCCAGCCCGGCCCGCTCACACCTGGCAAAACGAAACCGGCAACAATTATTCGGATTTCCCAAAGGCCCAAGCAACCTACGAATTAATTCGTAGTCAATAATCCGAACCAGGCTTACAAGCAGAAGCTTTGGCTCAGCTGAAAGTTGGTACCGGCGGCTGGTGTGCCGGTTTTGCTCCTAGGTAGCCCATAACCAATCGGGGTGGTAGGGCGACAGTGAAATACGCGCCTGGCAGGCAACTGCAGGGCATTCCGGCTGACACCCGCCTGGCCACTCACATCATCGTGGGATTGGAGGGCGCCCACGTGGTCCGCTACCTTTGCGCTGTCAAATCACAAATCTGACTTCGGAAAATGCACTGCTCTCTTTTCCAGCGGCGGCTTCCTTTGGTCGGGAATCACTCCTGAAAAAGTTTTGGTACTGCCAGCGACTTTTTTTGCAGCCTTGGGCAACGCTTCGTCAGTTGCTGCCATCTTACCTGCCAAACGGACCTGATACCCCGCTATCAGGCTAAGCGAACAACCCACCGCTGGTTCTTCGCTCCCGCCAAAGATTTCCCCAAAAACTTCTTTACTGCGCACTTCAGCCCTGCTCAGTACCAGCTAAAACCAGTAAATGAAAATAAATTTCGATAGTACCTTGCATCACAAAGTACCTGCTATTATCTTTACACCATCAACCAAGCACAACGCCTCCGCTGCCGGCCTTAACGGTCTCCGACTCCCGGCCCAGCAGTGCCACCGCTCCCCCCGCATCGGCCAATCGGGCCGGTTCCGCCAGTCGGCCCGCTAGGGTCCGACGGCACGACTCGGCCACGTGGGCCGCCCCGCGCACGGCAGCAGAACCGCGGCTTCTGCCTGCGCCGCCTAGCCCCACCCCTCACCCCACTCCCTTTCCTTTCTAAGCCATGAAAACGCTTGCAGTCCGTTTCTTCCTCCTTGCCATTGCCCTTTTCCTCGGTTTCAACGCGGCAACGGCCGGCACCAGCTCCTCGGCCAAAGCCGTCGGCGTCATCTCGGGTAAACTGCTCGACGCCGACACCCGCGAGGCCATTCCCCAGGCCAACGTCATCGTGCTGCGCCTCAGCGACAACCGCTTCGTGTGCAGCGTAGTAACCCGCGCCGACGGCTCGTTCAGCGTCGCCAACCTGCCCTTTGGCCAGTACCGGCTGCGCACCACCGTGCTGGGCTACGAGCAGCTGCGCCCGGCCTTCCAGGTGAGTGCCCGCCAGCCCAAGCTCACCCTGGGCAGCCTCGCCCTGGTGCCCATGAACGCCCCGCTGGCCCGCTTCACCGCCCTGCCCGCCAGCAACCCACTCGACTCGAAAGCCAGCAAAGTGGGCCAGGCCAGCAAGTGCGTGCTCACGGCCACCCAGCCGCGCCGCTACGCCCGCCGGGCAATAGTGCGCTCCTAGGTTCGTTTGCCCGACGGCGGATTTCCACTCCGCTCTTCGCTCCCATCCTCCTTCCCGCGCGGGACTTCGGCTGCTCACACCGGAGTCCCGCTTTTTTTTATGGGTTACGCCTGGCCCCGGGCAGTATCAAGCCTGGGCCGGCTCCCTACTGCCGGCGGCCGTATGACTACGTTCACCCGAGGATTGCGCCTGCTGATGTCCGTATTTGCCGCCCTGATTGCTTTGCTGATGGCCGGCACGCTGGTGCCGCGCAACGGCGACTTCCGCCAAACCCCGGGCGGCATCCGCATTTTTGTGGTGTCGAACGGCTTTCACACCGACCTGGTGCTGCCCGCCCGCGAACTACAAACCGGCACCGACTGGCTGGCGCACCTGCCGCAGCCGGGCTTCGAGCGGTTTGGGGCGGCCCGCTACGTGAGCTTTGGCTGGGGCAACGAGGCTTTTTACCTGGAATCGTACGGCGGACGGCTGCCACGGGCGGGCACCATTGCGCGGGCCTTGCTGCCGGCGCGCACCCTCATGCACGTGGGCTTTCGGCACCAAGCCCCCGACTCGGGCCGCTACGTGGTGCCGCTACGCATCTCGGCGGCGCAGTACCGGCAGCTGAGCGGCTACGTCGCGCAGAGCTTCCTGTCTGATTCGGTGGGGCGCTGGACGCTGCGCAACGCCCAGGGCTACGGGGAGGCCGACTTTTTCTTTCCGGCCCGGGGCCGCTACCACGCCCTGCGCACCTGCAACGACTGGACCAACCAGGGCCTGCACCACGCCGGCCTGCGCGCGGCCCTCAAAGCTCCGCTGGCGGCCTCGGTGCTGTTTCAGGCCCGGCGGGCTGCTTCCCGCTGATTTCGCCCTGGCGGGTGCCGCCCAACCGTCAGGCTGGCCTGCGGGAAACAGGCGGCCCGGGTACACAGCTGGCTTTTGCCCGCCGTCAGGCGCCGGGGGCCCGACCGCGGCCAACGCAATGCGGCCGCGAAGCCGCCGCCGTAGCTCCCGGCAACTGCTTCGCGGCCGCGCCGCAGGGGACGATGAAACGGTTAGCGCACCGCGTACACGCGTTGCATACGGCGATTTTGCCCCAGCTGCACGGCCAGCATCGTAGTGGTTTCGGCCGCCTGGGGGTCGCGCAGTACCTGGGTCAGCGTGTTATTGAGCAGTTGGGTAGTGCGGCGGCACAGCGGCGTGGGACGGCTCAAATCGAGGCAGAGGTTGTCGAGGCGCTCTTCGCGCACCAGCTCGTGCTGGTCGTTGTAGAAGCGCACCAGGGTGTAGTCGCGGGTGCTCAGGTTGGTTTCCAGGTTCCAGTAGCCCGTGCTTGGTTGGGCCTGAGCCTGGGCCGAGCCGGCAGCACTCAGGGCCAGCAGGGCAAGAAGAATGAGGGTTTTCATAGCGCAGAAGGGTTGTGGGATTGAGGCAACAGGCAGAAGTGGGCCGCCCGAGGGCAGCGGGCCGGCAGCAAGCCAGCGCGGAGGAAGAGCCGGCGCGGAAATCAGGGTAGCCAGGGAAAGATACTGTGCCCCCCGGCCGGTGTATTGCACGAATGCCACACTGCGCGTTGGGGCGGCCGGAAAGTTGGGGGCGGGCCGGGTGGGGAGCCGGCTAATTCCTGGTAAGCGCCGGGCAGGCCGGGGCGCAAGGCAGCTCAAAATCAGTCTTCCCAAAGACACGCTACTGTTCGCCCCGCTGCGTGCCGCGGCCGGGAAATTGTGGGGTGGCTGGCTACCGCGCCCAGAAAAACCGGGCAAACTCATCGTAGTGGGCCAAGTAGGCGGCCGGCGTTTCGCCGGTGAAGCGCCGAAACTCCCGGATCAGGTGGGCCTGATCGTAGTAGCCGCAGCGGTAGGCCACGTCCACCCACTCGGGCCGGGGCTCCTCCTTCAGCAGCTGGCAGACGTGGCCGAAGCGCGCAATCTGGGCGTAGAGCTTGGGCGAGGTGCCCACCTTGGCCAGAAACCGGCGCTCCAGCTGCCGCAAACTCAGGTTGCTGACCTGCACCAGCGCGTCGATGCTTACCTGCCCGTGCTGCTGCACGATGCGGGCCGCCACGAAGTCGACCGCGTCGAGGCGGGGCTGCACCTGGTTCAGGCGGGCCAGCAGCAAAGCTTCGGCGGCCTGCACCCGGGCCGCATGCGAGTCGGCCTCCTGCACCCGGCGCGTCAGCTCGCGGCCGAACTGCCCGGCGGCGCAGTCCAGCTCGAGGGTGGTGTCGGTGGCCTCGTGCATGGGCACGCCAAACAAGTTGAAGAAGCCCGTGGAGTGAAAGCGCACCCCGAAGATGCCCACCCGCCCGGTTTGGTGCAGGTACAGGCGCTTGGTGGTGACGCGGCCCAGCACCAGCCCCGCCCGGATGTCGCGCACTTCCCGGCCGTCGTAGGTAATGGTCTGGTACGGCTCGCCGAACACCACGATGATGCTTTGAATGGTAGCCGGCAGCACGGCGTGCACGACCGGCTGCGCGGGGGTGGCCTGGTCTTCCACCACCCAGTAGTGCTCGACGAAATCGGCCAGCGCGGGCGCCGGGGCAAACCTGAGCAGTTTCATTACCCGATGAGCTTGCTCCCGGTCCCAATAACCCCGGCCCGCAAGCATATAGTGAACCGTTAATATAACACCTCGCGGCCGGTCGGCATGGGACGAAGGCGCCGCGCCCTGTCCCCGGGCAATAGCGGCCGTTGGGATGGGGCGCGGCCCGCCGTTACCTTTGCGCCCCCGCTACCCTATTCCCATGCAGAAACCCAGCACCCCCAGAGGCACCCGCGACTTTGGCCCCACGCAGGTGGCCCGACGTAATTACATCTTCGGCGTGGTGCGCCGCGTGTTCGAGAAGTTCGGCTACGCCCCGCTCGAAACGCCCACCTTGGAAAACCTGTCGGTTCTGATGGGTAAGTACGGTGAAGAAGGCAACCAACTGCTATTCAAGGTTCTTAATTCAGGCGACTTCGCCAAGGACGTTACAGCTGAAGACCTGGCAGCTGGTTCGCAAAAGGTTCTGCCCAAAGTGGCCGAAAAAGGCTTGCGCTACGACCTGACGGTACCCTTCGCCCGCTACGTGGTTATGAACCGCGGTCAGCTCACCCTGCCCTTCAAGCGCTACCAGATTCAGCCCGTGTGGCGCGCCGACCGCCCGGCTCGTGGCCGCTACCGCGAGTTTGTGCAGTGCGACGCCGACGTGGTGGGCACCAATTCGCTGCTCTGCGAGGCCGAAATCGTGCTCATGATCGACGAGGTGCTCAGCACCCTGGGCCTGACGGACTTCTCCATCAAGATCAACCACCGCGGCGTGCTCTCGGGCATCTACCAGGCCCTGGGCGGCGAAGGCCGCGAGTCCGATTTGTTCGTGGCCATCGACAAGCTGGATAAGATCGGGCGCGAGGGCGTGACCCGAGAGCTGCTGGAACGTGGCTTCTCGCAGGGCGCCATCGACAAAGTGTTCGGCTACCTCGAAGTCGGCGGCTCGTTTGATGAAAAGCTGACCGCGCTTCGCCAGGCCTTCGGCGCCGACGGCGTGCTCGCCGACGAAGCCAGTGCCCCCACCCGCGGGCTGGCCGACCTGGCCCAGGTGCAGCAGTACCTGCAGGATTTCGGCTTCGAGCACTTCGAGCGACTGGACTTCGACGTGACCCTGGCCCGCGGCCTGAGCTACTACACCGGCTGCATCTTCGAGGTGAAGGTGAACAACGTGCAGATGGGCAGCATCTCGGGCGGCGGCCGCTACGACAACCTCACCGGCGCCTTCGGGCTGCCCGGCCTCTCGGGCGTGGGCTTCTCCTTCGGCGTCGACCGCATCTACGACGTGCTGGAGGAGCTGCAGCTGTTCCCCGAAGAAGTGGCCGCCGCCCCGCTCTGCCTCATTGCCAACTTCGACCAGGAGGGCCGCGCCACCGTGCTGCCGCTGCTGCGCCGCCTGCGCGACGCGGGCCTCGCGGCCGAGCTCTACCCCGAGGTCAGCAAGCTCAAAAAGCAGTTCGAGTACGCCGACAAGCGCGGCATCCGCTACCTGTTGCTGGCCGGCCCCGACGAGCGGGCCGCGGGCCAGGTGAAGCTGCGCGACATGCGCGCCGGCACCGAGCAGACCCTGGCACTGAGCGACGTGGTAGCCACCGTGCAGGCTCTGGCCTAAGCCAACGCTTCACTGAATACAGCAGTCGTGCCCGAACTTCCCGGTTCGGGCACGACTGCTTTTGGAGTTATTTACTTTCCTCACCCGCATTTCACCGATGACCGATCCGGCGCTTTCCGCAGTACTTGCCGATTTGGCCTCGTCCTGGCAACGTCAGGGCATTGCGGGTCCTGCGCTGCCAGCCGCTTACGTAAAAGAGGTTTGCGCTGTCCGGGGCCTCATACTGCCTCCGGATTTTCATCAGTTCTACTGCGCAGTCAACGGAACGCCCGGGCTGTACCCAAACTGGCTCGATGAAAAGGGTTTCTCCTTTCTGCCCATTGAAGCACTGGAAACACGGCGCGGGTTGCTTCACATCATTCCTGACAACGTTACCACTAAGGCCCGGCAGCAGGTAACGGTTTTCGTCGATTACATGCACCGCAGCTGGGAATACGGCTTCATTGCGGCGGAAAACGAAACCGGTTATCTGATTGGCATTATACCCTCGGAGGGAATATTCAAGGTGCTGACGTCTTCGCTGACAACCTTTCTGGCCTGGTACCTGCGCGACGCTGATGAGTTGTATGATTATGGCTCTGACTACCCGCCGGAAGCAGTGCCCTGACCTAAGAAGCTGAGCACGGCAGCTGTCCGCCACCAAAAAGCCCCATTGCAACGCCCGCAGGCGCTGGAATGGGGCTTTTACCGTTGGACGGGCTCCTACCCATGCCACTACGAGTGGCGGCAGGCTACCGGGCAACGAAGGAACCGGGCGACTACTTGCGGCGGCGCAGGCGGTTGAGGGCATAGGCCGCGCCTCCGGCCAGCAGCAGGGAGGCGCCGCCGTCGATGGGTACGGCGGTGGGCTGGCCGGGCTGGGGGCCGCCCGAGCCGGGGTTGCCCTGGGCCTGGGCCGCGGCGCTACTCAACAGGGCCGCGCCCAGCAGACAGAAAAAGAAACGAGTCATGGGTTACAGTAGAAGGTGAAACAAGGGTCAGCCCGCCGCCCCGGCTCCGCCAGTGGCGGCGGGCTTCCCGGGATTTAGTTGAGCACGACGCGCTTGCTGATGGCCGTGCTGCCGGCCTGCACGCGCAGGGTGTACACGCCCGTCGCCAGGCCGGTCACGTCCACGTCGGCTTGCGGGCCGCGTACGGCCTGGGTGCTCACGCGCTGCCCCAGGGCATTGTAGAGGGCCAGTTCACTGACGCCGGCGGGCAGCTGCACCTGGAAGCGGCCGTGGGCCGGGTTGGGGTACACCTGCACCTGGGCAGCCAGCTGCGCCGCGGCCGTAGCCGTGACGTTACCGGGGCGGAACAGCAGCGTGAAGCGCGTCCCGGCCGAGGTAGTGCTGAGCGTAAAGGGGTAGCTGACCTGCGGCCGCAGCTCGGTTTCCTGCCCGGTCTGGGCATCGTGGAGCAGCACGCGGGTGCCGGGCACCAGGTTGAGCAGATCCGTAGCGCGCAGGGTGTAGGTCCCGGCGGCCGGTACCTGCACCTGCACCGGCACCGCCGTAGTGGCCACAAAGGCCGGGCGGCCGTCGATGGCCAGGGCCTCGCCCGTGGCGGCCAGGGTCGAGAGGTTCAGCCCCGAGGGGTTGGGCAGCTTCACCGCGTCGTAGGCGGCGTCGAGACCGGCTGTGGCGCTGGGGTCGGCGTAGAGCGTGGCCGCGTCAGTGGCGCCGCTGGCGCTGGTCAGCGTGAGCTGCAGCTGCGGGCGGGCATCAGCCGCCGGGCGGCCGAAGGCGGGCTGGGCGCCGAACGTGGTCACGCGGTTGGCGTTGGTCAGGCGCACCGTGCCCGGGGTGCCGGGCGTGGTGGTGTGCACGAAGAAGCCCGAGCCGGCCGGAATCAGCGGCGAGCCGCCGCCGGGGGCCCCGGCTAGGTAGGTGCGGTACGAGCCACTGTAGGGCCCGCTGCTCTGAAACACGTACACCGCGCCGTCCATGTTCTCCAGGTTCTGGCCGGCCCCGCGGGTGAGCGTGCTCCAGTCGAGCGGCGCCGGGTAGGGGTTGCCCAGCAGGTGCCAGCCGCCCTCGGCGCCGGTGCGGGCCAGGCCGCTGCGCGTGACGGGGCCGGTGGTGAAGGTGCCGGTGAAGTCGACCAGCACCGAGCCCGGGGCATTCACCGAGTAGCCGCGGCCTACTTCCATGGGCGCAGCGGCGCTGGTGGGCGCCACCCAGCCCTTGTCGAAGGCCGAGAAGTTGGACGGCGTGGTGGCAATGCGGTCCTGGTCGTAGGCAAACACCGTGGGGAAGGGCGTAACCGCGCCCGGCGTGGCGCTGCTGTTGTAGGCCGCCGCCCCGCTGAAGTTGGGCGCGTAGCCCGGCGTGGCCAGCGTGGCCAGGGTTTCCGGGGTTACTGGGCTGCTGTAGTGGCGGTAGCCGTTGGCCGCGGTGTTGCGCTCGATGTGGCGCTGCATGGTACCGGTATTGCCCGTTACTACCCCGCCCGCGTTGACCACCAGGGCCGTGCCGCTGGTGTCGGAGAGCAAGGTCAGCGCCTGGCCGCTCAGGGCCAGGTTGCCCGCGAGCAGGTTCACCCGGCGGCGCACCTGCAGGGGCTGGCTGAGCGTGAGGCCGGCGGCGTTGCTGAGCGCCAGCTCACGCACCGTGGCGGGCAGGCCGTTGCCGGTTACCTGGGCCAGAGTGCCGTTGTAGAGGTAGGTAGCCTGGGTGCTCAACGAGCGGGCACCGGTGGTTTGCACGGTGCCCGTGCCGGCGGCGGTGCTCAGGCCTTGGGGCGAGCAAATGGCCAGCATGGCCCCGTCGGCCACGGTGAAGCTGCCCGTACCGCCGATGGTGAAGCAGCCCGAGGCGAGCTGGCCGCCGGTTTGCACCAGCAGCGCGCCGCTCACGGTGATGTTGCCCTGCAGGGTGCCCGTGCCGGTGCCGGTCACGGTCACGTTGTTGTAGGCGCCCGCCGGAATGCTCTGGCCGGGTGTGCTGATCACCAGATCGGAGGCGGTGGCGACTGTCACTACCACCGGTTCGGAAGTGTACTGGCAACCGGTAGACGGGTCGGTAGCGGTGGCGGTGTACGAGCCGCTGGCGTTTACGCTGATGCTGGCGCCGGTGGCCCCGCCCGGGCTCCAGGCGTAGGTGGCGCCGGCAATGGGGGTGGCCACGTTGTCGAGGCTGGCGTCTTCGTTAAGGCGCATTACGTAGTTCACAAAAGTGCTGCCATAAGCGTTCTGAAAGCCACTGGCCAACAGCTTACCTGAAGACAATACCGTCAGGGAAGCAATGGCGGAGTTGGAAAGCACACTAGCCGGAACATAGCCGGTATCAAGTGAGCCATCGGTGTTAAGGCGCGCCAGGTAATTGCGGGCTACGTTGTCGTAGAACCGGAATTCGCCGGCGACCAATACCTTGCCATCGGCCTGCAGGGCCAGGCCCAGGGCGCCGTCGCCAAAGCCCGTAGAAAAGCCGCGCAGGCCCGTGCCAGCCGGCACAAAGCCCGTGTCAAGCGTACCATCGGCGTTCAGGCGGGCAATGCCGCCGCGGGTGCTGCTGGCAAATTGCTCAAAGTCGCCCGCTACCAGCACTTGCCCATCGGGCTGCACCAGAATGGCGTTAACGCTGCTGTTGAAGCCCTGCCCCGAGGCCGCAAAGCTTGGGTCGAGCAGGCCGTTGGCCAACAGACGCACGATTCGGGTGCGGGGCGTACCGCCCGTGTTGAACGAGGTGACGTCGGCCGCCGTGAAGTCGCCGCCGGCCAGAATGCGACCATCCGGCTGCAGGGCCAGCGCGAATACCCGGTTGTTGACGCTAAGGTCGGTCGGGACAAAGCTGGCATCCAGGCTGCCGTCGGCGTTGAAACGGGCGATGTAGCGGTCCGTCGGCTCGTTGTCGAACCGGGTGAAAGAACCGCCTACCAGGATTTTACCATCGGGCTGCACCACGATGGCATTAACGGCGTCATTCAGCCCTACTCCCCGGATGCCCTGCGGCACGAAGGTAGGGTCGAGGCTGCCATCGGCGTTCAGGCGAGCAATGCTGTTGCGGTTCACTCCCCCGTAGGTGCCGAAGCCCCCGCCGATCAGAATTTTGCCGTCGGGCTGCAACGCAATGGCAGATACCCGGTTGCTGCCGGTGCCGCGCGAAGTAAACGAAGCGTCCAGTGAACCGTCGGCATTCAGCCGGGCCACGTTGGCCGCTGGCGTGCCGTTGTAGGCCGAGAAGTTTCCGCCTACCACTATTTTTCCATCAGCCTGCACTGCGTGGGCATATACCCGGGCGTTGAGCCCGGTGCCGGTTTGCGCAAACCGTGCCGTCGTGGCCGAGGCCGTGAGGGTAGTGCTGCCGCCAGCGGGCAGGTTCACCGGCCCGGCCGGCGTCACGCTCACCGTCACGGCAGGTGCCGCCCCAACCACCACCGCGTTGCTGGCCACCGAGCAGCTGCCGCTGGTAGCCGTGGCGGTGTAGGTGCCGGGCTGGCTCACCGTGATGCTGGCGCCCGTAGCGCCGTTGCTCCAGGCGAAGGTGGCGCCGGCCACCGGCGCAGCGGCGTGGCTGAGGCTGCCGTTGGCGTTCAGGCGGGCTACCCCCACCGGAATGGGCGTCGTCTGGTTGTGCCGGGTCGAGCTGCCGGCCACCAGCACCTTGCCGTCGGGCTGCACCAGCACCGAGTTGACGTTGCCGTTGAGTCCGTTCTGCCCGTTGCCGGCCACGTAGTTGAAAGTCTGATCCAGCGTACCATCGGTGTTGATGCGCAGCAGGTTGTTGGGGGCGCCGTCCAGCAGGTTGTACAAGCTAAACACCCCGCCCGCCAGCACTTTGCCGTCGGGCTGCAAAGCCAGGGTGGCCACCACGTTGTTGGCTCCGGTGCTCACGTTGCCGGCTACGTAGTTGAAGGTCTGGTCCAGCGTGCCGTCGGCGTTGAGCTGCAGCACGTAGTTAGGCGCGCCGGTGTCGCCGTTGTAAATCGACAGCGCCCCGCCCACCACGACCTGCCCGCCGGGCCGCACGAGCAGCGAGGTTACGTAAGCATCGGCCCCGGTGCTGGTGCTGCTGGCCACGTAGTTGAAGGTCTGGTCCAGGCTACCGTCGGCATTCACCCGCAGCACGTTGTTGGGCGCGGCCGCATTGAGGTTGTAGGCGGTGAACGTGCCACCCACCACGATTTTGCCGTCGGCCTGCAGGGCCAGCGCGGCCACGGTCCCGTTGACCCCGGTGTCGTTGTTGCCGGCGGTGTAGTTAAAGGAAGTGTCCAGGCTGCCATCGGCGTTGAGCCGCGCCAGGCCATTGGGCGTGCCGTTGACGTTGTTGTGGGTGATGAAACTCCCCCCAACCACAATCTTGCCGTCGGGCTGCCGGGCCAGGGCGTAGACGTTGCCGTTGAAGCCGGTGCTGGTGCTGCCCGCTACGTAGTTGAAGGAGGTATCCAGCGTGCCATCGGCGTTCAGGCGCATCACTCCGTTGGGCGCGGCGGCGTCCCCGTTGTACACCCCGAAGCCGGCGTTGGAGCCCGCAATCAGGATTTTGCCGTCGGGCTGCACCACAATGGCCTCTACGCTCGTGCCGGAGGGGCCTACGCCGGTGCTGGTGCTGCCCGCCACGTAGTTGAAGGTCTTATCCAGCGTGCCGTCGGCGTTCAGCCGCAGCAGGGCGTTGGGGGCGCCGGCGTCGCCGTTGAAGGCCGAGAAGGCGCCGCCCACCAGGATTTTGCCGTCGGGCTGCCGGGCCAGCACCCCCACCGGGCCGTCGAAACCAGTGCCGATATCGAAGCCCGGCGCCATGGCCGAGGCCGTGAGCGTGGTGCTGCCGCCCGGGCACAAGGTCAGCGGGCCGGCCGGGAAGGCACTCACCGCGAACGTACACTGCGCCTGCGCCGTGGAGGCCCCGCCAACGGCTAGCAGCGCCGGCAAAACCCAGTCCCGCAGCCGACGCCGCAGGTGCAGCCGGGGAGCAGGATCAAACGAGAAGAGGTTTCTCATAAAAACGAAAAAGGTGGAAAGGATGGAGCAGGCAACCAACAAAGTTGCGGCCCCGCCCGCATGCCTACAATACCTACTTCCGGGTATTTTGCCAGCTTCCGACTCTTAGGTCAACGCCTTTCTCCGGCAGCTCGGGGCCGCGCCGTCCGGGTCAGGGCACCCCGGGCCGCGGCCGAGCAAAACTGTACTTTTCCGCTACTCACCCTTCGGAGCAGGTTCGCTCTGAGCAGGGAGTGCCTATACTCTCCCTATACGGATTGGGTACCGTGCCCGGCTTCTGCCCGCCCGACGCCGAATTGCACCTTTCGATGAGGGCCGGCGGCGTTGCCCCGGCCGGCGGCAAGGGCCCGCGGCGGCGGTTTGCCGCGAAACCAGTAGTTTCAGGCCCGCTTCGCCACCCACCCCGGCCCGGCCCTTTCCCAGCTCCTTTTCCGCCCCTCTGCCCCACCCATGTCTGCCGAGCACGTTCTGCACCCCGCCACCCACCTCGACCTCGAAACCCTGGAGCAGGTGCTCCGCCGCCAGGCCCCGCTGCGCCTCTCCGACGAGGCCGCCGCCCGCATCGACCACTGCCACCTGTACCTGAGCGAGCGGCTCAGCCAGTCCGACGCGCCGGTGTACGGCATCAACACCGGCTTTGGCTCCCTGTGCAACACCAGCATCTCGCCCCAGGACCGCGGGCAGCTGCAGGTTAACCTGATGATGTCGCACGCCTGCGGCACGGGCGGCGAGGTGCCCGCGGAGCTGGTGCGCCTGATGCTGCTGCTCAAGGCCCAGAGCCTGAGCTACGGCCACAGCGGCGTGCAGCGCGCCACCGTGCAGCGCCTGCTCGACTTCTACAACCGCGGCATCCTGCCCATCGTGTACCAGCAAGGCTCGCTGGGCGCCAGCGGCGACCTGGCCCCGCTGGCCCACCTCTGCCTGCCGCTCATCGGCCTGGGCGAGGTCAGCTACGAGGGCTACCGCCTGCAGGCCGCCGACGCCCTGCATCTGTTCAGCTGGCAGCCCATCGAGCTGCAGGCCAAGGAAGGGCTGGCCCTGCTCAACGGCACCCAGTTCATGCTGGCCTACGCGGTGCACACCACCCTGCGGGCCCGCCGCCTGCTCGAGGCCGCCGACGTTATCGGTGCCCTTTCGCTGGAAGCCTTCGACGGCCGCCCCGAGCCCTTCGACGAGCGTTTGCACCGCATCCGGCCCCACGCCGGGCAGCTGGCCACGGCCCGCCACCTGCGCGAGCTGCTGGTGGGCAGCGAGCTGCAGCAGCAAGCCAAAACCGCCGTGCAGGACCCTTACTCCTTCCGCTGCATGCCCCAGGTGCACGGCGCCTCGCGCGATGCGGTGCAGTACGTGGCCGGGGTGGTCGAAACCGAGTGCAACGCCGTGACCGACAACCCCAACATCTTCCCCGAAACCGACGCCATCCTCTCCGGCGGCAACTTCCACGGCCAGCCCCTGGCCCTGGCCCTCGACTTCCTGGCCATTGCCGTGGCCGAGCTGGGCTCCATCTCGGAGCGGCGCACCTACCAGCTCATCAGCGGGCAGCGCGGCCTGCCGCCCTTCCTGGTGGCCGAGCCGGGCCTGAACTCGGGCATGATGATTCCCCAGTACACCGCCGCCAGCATCGTGAGCCAGAGCAAGCAGTTGTGCACGCCCGCCTCGGTCGACAGCATCGTGAGCAGCAACGGCCAGGAAGACCACGTGAGCATGGGCTCGAACGCGGCTACCAAGGCCCTGCGCGTCATCGAAAACACCGGGCAGGTGCTGGGCATCGAGCTGCTGAACGCGGTGCAGGCCCTGGCGTTGCGCCGCCCGGCCCGCACCTCCCCGCCGCTCGAGCAGGTGGTGGAAGCCTTCCGCGCCGAGGTGCCCTTCATGGGCCGCGACCGGGTGCTGTACCCCGATCTGCACGCCGCGGCCCGCTTCGTGCGCCAGTACGCCTGGGCTTAATGCGCCGGGCCACGACCAGCCAGGCCCCGAGCGCGTATTTTCGCGGTATGCACATGGGTTGGCCTGATCTGCGCGTTGGTGGGAGCGTGAAATACCTGCTGTTGACCTGGCTGCTGCTCGCCGCCCTACTGCCCGCACCCCGGGCCCGGGCCCAGTGCAGCTACCCCGTGGTGCCGGGCATCAGCGCCGGCTTCCGGGTGTTCGTGCCCAACACCCCGCAGGAGCTGACGGTGCTCTGCGCCGGCAGCACCGTGGAGCTGCGCGACGCCAGCGGCCGTACCCTCGACCCCCAGCAGGTGTACTACAAGCTCACCGACGCTGCCACCTGCGCCCCGCCCTTCACCGCCGCCGACCGCACCACCCTGCTCACGGTACCCGCCACGCCGGGGCGCGTGCGCATTCACCAGCTCACGCCCAACACCAGCCCCGGCGGCACCGGCGGCATTCTGTTCGTGCGCGAGCTGGAAGTGCGCGCCCGGCCCGCGGTGCCCGCTTTCACCCTGGCCATCTGCGGCGTGGCCCGCAACCAGGTGCAGGTGAGCATTCCGGCCCAGAGCGGGGTGCAGTACTTTGTGCAGGTGGGCGGCGGCCCGCGCAGCGCGGCCACGGCCACCGGCGGCGTGTACCCGCTGCCGCCCGGCGCCAGCACCGTCACCGTCACGGCCGGCTACCCCGACCTGGTGCTGTGCGAAACCACCGCCGCAGCCCAGCCTATTCCCAACCCCACGCCCAGCCGCCCGGTCCTGCAGCAACTGATGGTACGTGGCGCGGCGCTGGAGTTCGGCTTCACGGCCCTGCAGCCCGAGTTCCGCTACCAATTGCTGCAGAACGGCGCGCCCATCGCCGCGGTGCCCCCGGGCAGCAGCTTCACTCTGGCGGGCGGCAGCCTCGTGAGCTGCTACGCCCTGCAGCTGCGCGACCAGTGTGGCAACGCCCTGCTGAGCTCGGAGCCGCTGTGCCCGGTGAACTTGACGGCCACCGCCGCCGACCGCCGCAACGTGCTGAGCTGGTCGGTGCCCGCCGGTAGCGCCGTGAGCGGCTTCGATATCAGCCGCGACGGGCAGCCGCTGGCCAGCCTGGGCGCGGGCGTGGGCAGCTACACCGACGAGCAGGTAACCTGCGGCCGCAGCTACCGCTACCGCGTCACGGCCCGGGTGGGCGCGGCCAAGTCGGTTTCCGACGAGCGCACCGTAACCACCGTGGCCACCACCGCGCCCCCGCTGCCGCTGCTCACCGCCTCGTTCACCCTCACCGGCGCCGTGGAGCTGGCTTTGCTCGGCCCCGCCCGCGACACGGCCGACCGCCTGCTGGTGCGCCGCACCCTGGGCGGCAGCGCCCCGCAGGAGCTGAGCCTGGGTCGCACGCTGCCTTTGCTCGACCCGCTGCCCGTGGCGCCCACCATCGGCACCGTGCCCTGCTACTCGGCCCGCTTCCGCGACCCGTGCAACAACTTCTCGGCCCCGAGCGCCCCGGCCTGTCCGCCCGTGCTCGAAGCCGCCCCGGTAGCCTCCGACCCCGAGGGCAACACCGTGCAGCTGGCCTGGTCCGCCCCTGCCGGGCAGGGCAGCAACTGGCGCTACCGCCTGCTGCTGCTCGATGCCGACCAGCGCCCCGTGGGCAGCATCACCCCGGCCGCCGGCACCACCGACCTGCGCGACTCCGGCCGCCCCAGCGACCCGCAGATTCTACGCTACCGCCTCGAAGCCACCGGCACCGCCCCCAACGGCGCTTCGCTGACCGTGTTCAGCAACGTGGCCACCGTTACCCGCGCCGTGCGCATTGTGGTGCCCACGGCCTTCACCCCCAACGGCGACGGCCGCAACGACGTGCTGCTGCCCAAGGGGCGTTTCCTGCGCGAGCTGACCTTCACCATTCACGACCGCAACGGCCAGACCGTGTTTCGCAGCACCGACCCGCGTCAGGGCTGGGACGGGCGCGTAAACGGCATTCTGGCCGCCCCGCAGGTATTTACCTACCAGGTCGACGTGGTAGACGAAACCGGGCGGCGCGTGACCCAGCGCGGCACCGTGACCGTGCTGCGGTAGCGGGCCGACTGCCAAACGCGAATTGCGGCGCGGCCCTGCTACTTTTGCCGGCCGCCCGGCCCGCTTGGGCCAGCGCGACGCCGGGCAGCGTCTGCTCGTTCTCTACTTCTCTCCCCCCTAAACCGACTGCGCTATGTTTGATATGATGGGCATGATGGGCCGCGTCAAAGAGCTCCAGGAAAAAGTAAAGCAGGCCCAGGCCGAGCTGCACACCATCACGGCCTCGGCCGAAGCCGGCGGCGGGCTGGTGCGCGCCACCGCCAACGGCCAGCGCCAGCTGCTCAAGCTCGAAATCGACGAGAGCCTGCTCACGCCCCAGGACCGCGATATGCTGGCCGACCTGGTTGTGGCCGCCGTCAACAAGGTGCTGGAAGAAGCCGGCGACAAAGCCAAAGACCACCTCAAGCAGCGCACCGCCGGCCTGCTGCCCAACATTCCCGGCCTCGATCTGAGCGGATTTGGCGTCTGAGGCAACTGCTGCTTTCCCGGCTGCGGCCACGTCGGCCGCCGACGTGGCCGTGGTCATTCTGAACTGGAACGGCCGGCGCTGGCTCGAGCAGTTTTTGCCCGCCGTGCTGGCCAGTTCCGACGGCGCCGCCATCGTGGTAGCCGACAACGCCTCCACCGACGACTCGGTCAGCTGGCTCTCGGCCCAGCACCCCGGGGTGCGGGTGCTGGTGCACGCCCACAACCTGGGCTTCTGTGAGGGCTACAACCACGCCCTGCGCCAGCTGCCGGAGTTTCGCTACTACGTGCTGCTGAACTCCGACGTGGAAGTGACGCCCGGCTGGCTGCGCCCCCTGCGGGAGCTCCTCGAAGCCCGGCCCCAGGTAGCGGCCGTGCAGCCCAAAATCCGCGCCTTCGCCGACCGGCAGCAGTTTGAGTACGCCGGCGCCGCCGGGGGCTACCTCGACCGCCTGGGCTACCCCTTCTGCCGCGGCCGCCTGTTCGACACCCTCGAAGCCGACCGCGGCCAGTACGACGACCCGCGGCCGGTGGCCTGGGCCACCGGCGCCTGCATGCTGGTGCGCGCCGCGGCCTGGCGGCAGCTTGACGGGCTGGAGCCGGCCTTCTTCGCCCACATGGAGGAAATTGATTTGTGCTGGCGGCTCTGGAACGCGGGCCACGAGGTGTGGTATCACGGCGGCAGCACCGTCTACCACGTGGGCGGCGGCACCCTGCATAAGTCGAACCCGCGCAAAACCTACCTCAACTTCCGCAACGGGCTGGCTTTGCTCTACAAGAACGCTGCCCCCAGAGAGCTGCCGGGCAGCCTGACCCAGCGCGTGCTGCTCGACGTCCTGGCCGCCCTGCAGCTGCTGACCAAAGGTTCGGCGGCCGACGCCACGGCGGTACTGCGGGCCCACTGGCACTTCTGGCGGCAGCTGGGCTACTGGCGGCAGCGCCGGCAGCTGGCCCGCCCGCACCTGCGCGTGGCCGAGCGGCCGGGCGTGTACCCGGGCAGCGTGGTGTGGGCCTACTTCGGGCGCGGCCGGAAGCACTTTAGTGAGCTGTTGCCCTGAGTCTGCGTCTTCAGCGGAGACCTCCGCGCCCACTGCGGGCTAAATCCGCCTGAACAGGAAAAAACCCGGCCGGGCGGCAGTTTGCCCCCGGCCGGGTTCACGCGGAAAAGACCGCAGCAGCCCTACAAATCCCAGACGGTGCTGCGCTGCCGACGCATGGCCCGGCGCACATTCATCCAGAACGCGAGGGCGAAGTACAGCACGATGGGCGAGCCAAAGGTGAAGAACGAGGCGTACACGAACGAGAGCCGGACGCTGCTGGTGGAGAAGCCGAGCCGCTTGCCCAGCGCGTCGCACACGCCGAAGCTTTGCAGCTCAATAAAGTCGGTAATGCGTTTCATAGCCGGGTGAAAGTCAGGGGTGTTGGGCCGATAAGATAGCGCGGCCGGCGCCGTTCGTCAAGTTTTTTTCCGTTGTTGGGCTTCCGCTGGTACGTCCGAAGCCCCTGCAAATGCGTTTAGGGGGTGATTTTGTCGCCTGAAATTTCTTGCATGCGTTCGTTCCCCGTTGTTGCCGCTCGTTGCGTTGGTTTGCTGCTGGTTGTTGGGTTGCCGGGTTGTACGCTGCCGCGCACGTTGCGGTTGGCCCAGGAAGGCCAGCAGCTGAGCTTGCGCCCGCCCGTGCTCGAAGCCAACGGCGACCAGGTGCTGGCCGAGCTCACCGCCCGCGTGCCCGCCAGGCACCTGCGCAAAGGCCGCGTGTACGAGCTGCCGGTGCGCTACCGCTACGACAACGGCCTGCGCGAAGATACGGTGCGCACCCTGCGCTTCCTTTCGGGCGAGTACCTCTACGACGACCAGGACCGCAACTTCCTCATCATCCGCCAGCCCGTGTCGTTTCCCTACGACCCGCGCAAAAACCCCGGCCAGCTGATAGCCCGCCCGCAGGTGCGCCGCCTGAAGCCCGGCGGCAAGGTGGTGCGCGCCGAGGAAGTGCTGCTGGGCCGCGGCATCGTGCTCACCAGCCGCCTGGTGGTGCGCGAGCAGGAAGTGGTGGAGCTGCTGCCCGAGTCGGCCAGCTTGGAAGGCGGGGGCACCCGGGTGCTGCCTTTCTTCTTCGACCAGGGCCAGAGCGCGGTGCGCAACTACCTGGGCACCAACGTAGCCGCGCTGGAAGAATTCATCGAGGCTAACCAGCGCACCGAAAAGGTGATGATTGTAGCCGGCCACTCGCCCGACTCGGTGGACTCGCGCGATGCCCGCCTGGCCGACAAGCGCGTGCAGGCCCTGGCCAAGTACTACAAGAGGCGCCTGGAAACGGCTTCCTACCTGAACTCGGCGCAGTCGGTGAAGTTTGAGACCCAGACCTTCCGCCGGCGCTGGGATTTGTTTCTGAGCAAGGTGGCCGCCTCGGCCCTCAAGCCCGAGCAGCAGGACTCGGTGGTGGCCATCATCAACGACACGCCCGGCACCTGGGCCCAAAAGGAAAAGCGCCTGCACGCCCTCTCCTTCTTCGACTACCTCGAGCAGTACGTGTACCCGGTGATGCGCTTCGGCACGGTGGCCGTGCGCTACACCGCCCCCAAGCGCTTCGAGTCGGAGATTTACCTGCTCTCCAAGAAAATCGTGGAAAAGGAGCTGGAAGCCGACGCCCTCACGCCCGAGGAGCTGCGCTACTCGGCCTCGCTCACGCCCCTGCTGGCCGAAAAGCAGCGCATTTACGAAACCTCGGTAGCCACCACCGGCCACTGGCAGGCCTACTACAACCTGGCCGTGGTGCTGCAGCAGCGCTCCGAGAAGGAAGTTTCCGACCGGGTGCGGCGGGCCTACCTGCGCCGGGCGGCCACCAACTTCACCCTGGCGGCCCACCGCAACCCCACGGCCCAGATGTTCTACCACGTGGCCAACGCCTACCACCGCGCCGGCGACCGGCTCGAAGCCCTGCAGAGCTACGACTACGCCGTGAAGCTGGGCGGCCCGCGCCCGGTGCTGGAAAAGGTGTTTGCCGACAAGGGCGCCCTGGAAATCGAAATCGGCCAGCCCGACGACGCGCTGCGCAGCCTCTCCTTCAGCGGCCGCAGCTACCAGAACACCATGAACCGCGCCCTGCTGTACCTGCTGAAGGAAAACTACGACGGCGCCGCCCAGATTTACCAGGAAGCCCTCACGCTCAAGCCCAACGACCCCATGGCCTACTACTGCCTGGCCGTAGCCGCTGCCCGTGCCCAGCGCGAGGGCGACGTGGGCCAGTACCTGCGCCGGGCCGTGCAGCTCGACCGCGCCTACGCCCAGAAGGCCGTCGAGGACCTGGAGTTTCGCGGCTACGCCGGCAGTAAGATGTTTGTGGAGGCCCTGCGGCAGTGAAATGAAGGCGGATAGTTTCCTGAATCCGGCCGCGGCCCTTGCTGCTTTTGCAGCCGCGGCCGAAGCGCACGCAGCCGCTACGGAATGCGGCAATTCCAGGCTTGGCAACAAAGCCTACACCCGCATTATTGCCGCCGTGCGTTGGCTAAAAGACCAAGGGCATACAACCGGGCTGCTGGAACTTCTCGACTCTCCCTCCCCTGGCGTCCGGCTGTGGGCGGCATCCTGTTTACTTAGGCGCAATACCCCCAAAGCGGAAGCCGTGCTACGGCATGTCGCCTCGGAGAACGGCATATTGGGCTTTATTGCCGAAACGACCCTGAAGGAATGGCGGGCTGGTCGTCTGACCCTGTAAACCCGGCACGAAACTTTATTTGCCCGGCAATCAAGCCACTTATGCAATTCCTGAATTTCGCCATTGGCAGTTCGTACACCGACTTGGTATGGCCGGAAGGCGGCTACGCCGACCTGCACAACAACTTCGACTTTACAGCCCTTTACTTCGAACCCGCCAACGCCACGCTCCGGCTGTCTTGGCGAAAGTCGGCAGGTGATTGGGCCGCACGGGAGCCTTGGGCAGAACTGCATCTTGCATTTGAAGGCGTCAGCTATTTGCACCTGCAGCCCCGCACCCCAAAGTATTTGCTGAGTGAAGATGCTTGCCTAACTCATTTATGTCGCACCCCGCCAGAAATGCGAGTCGTAGATCCGCGGGAAGAGTTTGAAAATATCTACCTCAACGAACGCGCCCAGCCCGATTACGACCTCCTGCTGTATTTTCAGAGTGAATGAGGCCTTAAAGTCAACGCGGATACCGTTTGCCTAGATCTGAAGTCGGAGTAAAGCCCTGCGCCCGACGCGCGCGGGCTACTAGAGAGGCACACGGAACTGCTAGAAGGCCACACGGAACAACTAGAGAGGCACACGCTTCTGCTAGAAGCCCACATGGAACTGCTAGACACCCACACGGAACTGCTAGAAGGCCATACGCTCCTGCTAGAGGAGCACAGGCAACGACTAGGCTGTGTCTGAAAAGGGCTGGTGCTTAACTTAGGGGATGGCAGCACGATACGAGTTAACGGATGCGCAGTGGGCCGTGGTGGCAGCCGAGTTGCCACCGCAGCGCACGGGCCGGCCGCGGCGCGACGACCGGCCGTTGTGGAACGCGTTGCTGTGGATCTTGTGCACGGGCGCGGCGTGGCGGGACTTGCCGGCGCGCTACGGCCCGTGGCAAACGGCCTACGAGCGGTTCCGGCGCTGGTCGGCGGACGGCACGTTTGAGCGGGTGCTGGCCGCCTTGCGCCTACGCCTGGATGCGGACGGGCTGCTGGACCTGGACACGTGGCTGGTGGACTCGACCACGGTGCGCGCCACGAAAAGTGCGGCCGGCGGCACGAAAAAAAAGCCCAGTGCCTCGGGCGCAGCCGCGGCGGGCTGACCACCGTGCATCGAGCCGCACCGGTATGCCCGCCGCAACGTGGTGGAGCGCTTTTTCGGTTCGCTCAAGGAACACCGCCGCGTGGCCACCCGCTACGATAAACACGACCAACACTTTCTCAGTATGGCTCAACTGGCCTGTATTCGACGTATCCTGCAGCACTACTTTTCAGACACAGCCTAGCAAGGCACACGCATCTGCTAGAGGGGCACGCGGCGCTGCTAGCAGCCCCTATGGTTCGGCTAGCCATACCCCGCTCAGCCGCCGAGCCGTTTGCCACCCAATGACGCTTTCCTCCACTCCATGAAACGCTCCTCCCTGCTGCCCGGGCTGCTGTTGCTGGCAGGCTGCTCCGCCACCCGGGTAAGCTCGCCCACTCCCGACGCGGCCCTGCTGCTGAGTGTAGTTGACCAGCGCCTGGTGCTGTCTTCCCTGAATTCGGCGGCACAAACCCGCATTACCCGGCAGGAATTGCGGGGCGACACCCTCGTTATTGCCTACGAGCAGGGCGCGTTTGTGAAGAAAGCCAACACGGTGCCGCTGGGTGAGCCCGTCCGCTACGTGCGCTGCGGCAACCGCCTGTACCGGGTAGTGGCAGCCGACAGCGGCCCGCACCTGGAGCAGCTGTAAGCCCGGCTCCCGGGCGGTAGGCGGCAGCGCCGGCGCAAACTAGGTTTGCCCACTCCCGCCGGGCATTGTAGCTTTACGGGCCGGTTCCTGCGGGGCCGGCCGTTTTTCACCCGACTTTTTCTTTCCTGACATCTACATGCGGACGATCCAATTCCGGGAAGCCCTGCGCGAAGCCATGTCCGAGGAAATGCGCCGCGACGCGAGCGTGTTTCTGATGGGCGAAGAGGTAGCCGAATACAACGGCGCTTACAAAGTGAGCCAAGGCATGCTCGACGAATTCGGGGCCGAGCGCGTAATCGACACCCCCATTGCCGAGCTGGGCTTTGCCGGCATCGGCGTGGGCGCCGCCGTCAACGGACTGCGGCCGATTATCGAGTTCATGACCTTCAACTTCTCGCTGGTGGCCATCGACCAGGTCATCAACTCGGCCGCGAAGATGATGTCCATGTCGGGCGGGCAGTACACCTGCCCCATCGTGTTCCGCGGCCCCACCGGCAACGCGGGCATGCTTTCCTCGCAGCACTCGCAGAACTTCGAGAACTGGTACGCCAACACCCCCGGCCTGAAAGTGGTGGTGCCCTCCACCCCCTACGACGCCAAGGGCCTGCTCAAGTCGGCCATCCGCGACCCCGACCCCGTGATTTTCATGGAGTCGGAGCTGATGTACGGCGACAAGGGCGAGGTGCCCGAGGAGGAGTACCTCATTCCGCTGGGCAAGGCCAACGTGGTGCGCCCCGGCAAAAACGTGACCATCGTCTCGTTCGGCAAGATGATGAAGGTGGCCCTGGCCGCCGCCGACGAGCTGGCCAAGGAAGGCATCGAAGCCGAAGTCATCGACCTGCGCTCGGTGCGCCCCATCGACTACGACACCCTGGTGGAGTCGGTGAAGAAAACCAACCGCATGGTGATTGTGGAGGAAGCCTGGCCGCTGGCCTCGATCAGCGCCGAGCTGGCCTACCACGTGCAGCGCTACGCCTTCGACTACCTCGACGCGCCCGTGGGCCGCATCACCAACGCCGACGTGCCCCTGCCCTACGCGCCCACCCTCATCGAGGCGGCCCTGCCCAACGTGGCCCGCACCGTGAAGGCCGTGAAAGCCGTGCTCTACCGCTAGGCGCGGGTAACCATTTCCCGAAAAGCCCCGCTTCCCAGCCGAAGCGGGGCTTTTTCGTGCCACTTCGGCCCGGGTCGGCAATCCGACCCCATCGTTTTTCAGTACCTTTTGGCGCGGCGCGGCCCCTACCCGCCCGCCCCGCTTCCCTGCTTATGAACCACCGCCTGCACCTGCGCTTCGAACAACTGGAATCGGCCACCGAGCAGCTGCTACGCGCCGCCGAAGCCTTGGGCAGCCGCGCCCACGAGGCGCCGGCGCCCGGGCAGTGGTCGGCCGCGCACGTGGTGCACCATTTGGCCGCCTCCGAAGACGCCATCGGGCAGTACCTGCGCCACAAGCTGCAGCAGGAAACCAGCGAGTTGCGCCGCAGCAACTGGAAAGCCAGCCTGCGCGCCGCACTGCTGCGCCTGGCGCTGCGCCTGCCCGGCTTCAAGTTCAAGGCCCCCGCCCGCGTGGCCGACCTCACCCCCGCCGATGCGGCCGAGCTGCCCAGCCTCGCCGAGCTGCGCCTTGGCTGGGCCCGCACCCGCCGGCAGCTGGAGCAGCTGCTCAACGAGTTTCCGGGCCAGCTCGCGGGCCGCGCCATCTTCCGCCACCCCCGCGCCGGCATGCTCACCATTCAGCAAACCCTCGACTTCATGCTCGACCACGTGCTGCACCACCGCCAGCAGCTCACGCGCATCGCCAAGTCGCTGCACACGAAACCGACCGCAGCCCCGGCCCGCTGAAGCAGGCCCGGGCGCGGTCGGGAAAATGGTATTCGTCGGAAACAAGCCCGGCGAAGCGGCCGAAGTTTTCCGGTGGGTTGGGCGCTACTGCCCCGTGCGGCCGTCGCCGCCGATTTCGGCGTAGCTGGCGTGGCGCTCGAGTTGGCCCAGGGCAGCGGTCAGCTCGGCGGGCGGTGCCGTGAGCTTGCGCTGGCGCAGATCCAGCCAGGCCCCGTCGACGGTGATGACCGCCGACTCGCGCCCGTCGGCCTTGTAAACGGTGTGCACGATGCGCCACTTGCGGCCGTCGGGGCTGAGGCCGGCCAGCTCGGCGCCTACCGTAATGGTTTCGTTGGGGCTGATTTCGCGCAGAAAACGGGTGTCTTCGCGAAACAAGATGGGGCCGATGCCGAGCTGGGCGAACCGGGCCAGCGGATAGCCGGCGTCTTCCAGAAAGTCGAGGCGCAGCTGGGCGGCGTAGTCGTTGTAGGCCGAGTGGCGCATGTGGCCGTTGGGGTCGAGGTCGGCCCAGCGGATAGGGTATTGCTTGGTGTAGGACATGGCAAGGGAGAATAAGGGCAACAACCGCGGCCCCGGCCCAAAGGTTGGCGGGCGAGCCCGGGGCCGCGGTTAGGCGCGGCGGGTGAGGCGTACCAGAAACTGGTCCTGCTCGTCTTCGGCCACAAACTCCACGTCGTAGCCGGCGGCCTCGGCGTAGTCCTGCACGATGGTGGGGTCGGCAAACAGCCAGCCGAAGGCCGGGCCGGTTTGCTCGCGGTAGCTCATGCGGTACTCCACCTCGCCGTAGTAAGGCCCGTTGAGGTTGAGGTTCAGGGCCCCTTCCTCGTCTTCGTAGAGGTAGCTGATGTCGCTGCTGGTGGCCAGAATCTGCCCGCCGGGTGCCAGCAGCTCGTGGGCGCGCTGCAGAAACTTCTCCAGCCCGTCGAGGGTGCCCACCAGGCCCAGGCCGTTCATGAGCATGAGCAGGGTGTCGTAGGGGCCGTCGGCGTCGGTTTTCAGCTCGAAAATGTCGTGACAGGCCACCTCGCGCACCCCGCGCTGCTGCATCACCCGCACCGCCCCGCTCGACACGTCGACGGCCCGCACGGCAAAACCACGCATCTGCAGCTCCAGGGAGTGGGCCCCGGCCCCGGCCCCCAAATCGAGCACCCGGCCCCGGCATTCGTCGAGGGCGGTGCGCTCCAGCTCGGGCATTTCCCAGAGGCTGCGGAAAAAGTAGCGGGCGGGCAGGGGCTCGTCGTCGGCCACGTTGCTGTGCACGGTAATGGCGGCGGCGGTGTGGCCGGCCAGGTAGTCGAGCAGCGCGGTGCCGATGGGGTCGAAAGCGGACATGTGGGTCAACGGGAAGGATGCCGCCCCGGCACGCGGGGTCGGCAGCCCGCAAAAGTAGGGAAGTTGGCCCGAGGCCGCCCCGCCGAATTTGCCTGCGGCCGCATCCTTCGCCCCCACCCCTGCGTTGAGAAGCCCAGCAACTACTCACCGAAATGGCCTCCAACCTCGACTACCTCGACCCCGCGCTGCTGCCCCTGGAAGAAACCGTGCGCACCTACCTGGAAACCGAAGAAGAGCTGCGTAAGGCCCAGGTAACTCAGCAAACCCGGCAGGCCGAACCGGCAGCCCAACCCGCCGCCAGCTTGCACCAGAACCCCGCCGAGCTGCAGCAGCACATCAGCCACCTCGAAAGCAAGCTAACCGAGCTGCGCACCGAAATCCTGCGGCAGCTGCCCGCCCGCGACGAGTGGGTGAAAGTCAACCTGGGCTACGGCCCCAGCCGCGTGGGTGCCTTCCGCAACGAAGCCGCCGACGGTGAAGAGCAGTACCTGATTCGGGTGGTGCACTAAAGCTGGCCGGCAACTCAAGGGAGCAGCCAAAAAAATCCGGGGCAGCAGCCAAGCACCCCGGTAATCAGCCGCGGCAACGCCCCAGTAGGCTTCCGCGGCTGCCGGCTACCGCCCGGAAATCAACCCGCTCAGCGGACCAGGCAACGCCCGTAATTCACTTACCGCCATAACTTTAAGCAATAAAAAAAGGGACAGCAGCGCCGTCCCTCTTTTCCACAACCAAAACACCTAAAAAACTATTCTTTCGCAAATTTAATAACAATGTTCGTGCCAGTAACCCCCAGCATCAAAAAATAAATTCCGGGAGCTAGCTCCCTACTCTCCAGAGTCAGCGCGTTGGCGCCGGGTTGCACCCGCAGGGGATGCGAGCTGACATTTCGGCCCAGCGCATCGGTAACTCTGACGTGGCCGGAGGCTGCCGTGCGGCCCTCAAAGCTCAGGTACAGCTGTTCCCGGGTCGGGTTGGGGTAGGCAGAGAGCGTGCCGGGTACCACGGCGGCGGGCCGGGCGGCCAGAATCAGGCTCAGGTTGCGGGCCCCGCGCAGCACCTGCCCGCGGATTTCCCCGGCCGGATTGGCAGCCGTGTGCAGGTTCACGTACATGCTGTCGGTGCGAAACTGCAGCGCCCGCCGCAGGGTGAACGGTGGCGTTTGGTCGCTGCGCCAGTAACCGTGGGCGGCCGTGGGGTTGCCGGCATTGTTGAAGGAGGGCGCCAGGTTGAAGGCGACCGGCCCGGCCTGGGTGCTGAGGCCGGTGTGGAAGTGACCCGCCGTGGCCGGGCCACTCAGCCCACCCCAGGCCAGCAGGTAGTGCACGTTGCTTTGGTCGCGGTCGATGGACACCAGCCCGGCCCCGTAGCCCCCGCTGGCCACCGGGTTGGGCCGCTCCTGCGCCCCGTTCAACGCAAAGGTGTAGCCCTCGCGGGCGTAACGGTAGATCTGCCCCCGGATTTCGCCGCCGGGGTTCGTGGCCGTCGACAGCTGCAGGGCCAGGTTGCCGCGTAGCAGGGCGTTCATGAGAGCGGTGGCCTGGGCCGGCGGCGGCACCAGCTGCACGCCCAGCAGCTCGTTCTGAATCAGCGGGGCCAGGTCGCCGGTAACTTCGGTAGCGGCGCTGGTGGCCTGGCCCAACGGGGCATTGTGCAGCACGGCCCGGGTCACCGGCCCGCTCAGGCCCGTGTAGGTGGCAAATACATACAAGGTGTCGAGGGTGTAGGTGCCCCGCACAATGGCCACGCCGTTGGCGGCCGTACCTAGGGCCGGCACCATCTGGCCGCCGCTCAGCCGCACATCGGCGTTCATGTAGCCCCGGTCGCGGGTCACCTGCCCGCGGATTTCACCGCCGGGATGGGCGGCGGTGTGCACGTTCACGTAAATGTTGCCCGCCTCAAACGCGGCCAGAAAAGCCGGCGTGGGCGTAAGCTCCCCGCTGATGACGTTGCCCGTGCGGAAGGGTGCCAGGTCAACCACCACCGGACCGTTGGTGCCGCGGGGCGCCTGGTGAAAGTGCGCGGCCGTGGGCGGCCCGCTCAGCCCGCGCACCACCAGGTGAAACTTCAGCTTGCTTTTGTCGGGCGAGAGGTTGAGCACGGCCAGGCCGCCGGCGGTGGTGCTGACCGCGGGCACTTCCTGCCCGCCCGTGAGCTGGGCTACGTAGGCCAGGTCCTGCTCCAGCTCGATCTGCCCGCGGATTTCCCCGGCCGGGTGCGCCGCCGTGTGCACGTTGAGGTAGTAGTTGCCGCGCAGGTAGTTGGCCACCTTGCTGCGGTCGAGGTCGGCGCCGGTCAGAAAGCCCTGCATACGGTTGCCGCGCAGCAGCGGTACCAGGCTGGTGACGACGGGACCAGCCACGCCCGGTGCGCCCACGTGCACGTGCGCCGCGGTGATGGGCCCGCTCAGGCCGCTGAAGGCCGCCGTGACGAAAAGCGTGTCGCGGGTTTCGTTGAAGGTGAAGCTGGCCGCACCCTGGGCCGGGGTGCTCACGGCCGGCACTTCCTGCGCCCCGTCGAGCCGGGCGCCGAGCAGCAGGTGAGGCCGCAGATGGTCGGCTCGCCCTAAAAAGCCAGCAGCCACAGGACTGCCAGCAGCATACGCCGGAGAATACAGGTTGAACGCATAAGGCAATGGGGATTGAAGTGAAACTGCCGCCCGACGTTGTATCGGGCGGGGCAAGCCCGCCGGCCGGACGCGAAGCCAATGCGGCGGTTCGTCGTTCACTCGGTTGGCGGAGCCGCGGGGTTGCCCAGCCCGGCACTTTCCCTGGATGCTTCGGCACTTTTAAAAGAGCAATACGCCTTACGAATTCGCCCGCCGACTCGCCCCAACGCTTTTGCCCGCCGCGGGTTTTCGCGCGGCAGCCGGGCGCCGTACCTTTGCCGCTTCGGCCAGTTGGTCGATTTACCCGTTCCGACTTCCCATGCTTGAGCAAGATCCCAACCCCGAATTCATGCGCGAGGCCATTCGCCTCTCCGTCGAGCAGATGCAAGCCGGCCACGGCGGCCCGTTCGGGGCCGTGGTGGTGAAAGACGGCCGCATCATCGCCCGCGGTTTCAACCAAGTCACCAGCACCAACGACCCCACCTGCCACGCCGAGGTCGACGCCATTCGCAAGGCCTGCCGCGAGCTAGGTACCTTCCAGCTCTCCGACTGCGACCTGTACACCAGCTGTGAGCCCTGCCCCATGTGCCTGGGTGCCATTTACTGGGCCCGCCCGCGCCGCGTGTTCTACGGCAACACCAAGCAGGACGCGGCCGCCATCGGCTTCGACGACCAGTTCATCTACGACGAAATCGAGCAGCCCCTGGCCCAGCGCAGCATTCCCATGCAGCAACTGCTGCGCGACGAGGCCCTGGCCGGCTTCCGCGCCTGGGAAGCCAAGGAAGGCAAGACGGAATATTAGCTTCCGGCTTGATGCCGCTCGGAGCGCCCGCCCTTGCTGGCCCCGAATCCGCCGGATTCGGGGCTTTTTTCGGTCGATGATCTACCAACGGGCACTCCGCCCGCTATCTTCCGCCAATGCAAGCCGCAACTCTCACTGCCACGCCACTGGAGCTGGAAATCCGGGCGGCGCTGGCCGAGCCCGACCCGGTGCTGGCCAACCTCAAAATTACCCGCTGTCATTACCTGCTGTCGGAAGCGCTGCAGCGCGTGCTGGGAGCCGACGCGGGTGCCAATTTCCATTCCTGGGCCGTGTGGGGCTCCCGCAAGGCCGGTGTCGCCATCCGGCAAGAAGACCTCGACCAAGCCCGCCGCGACGGGACGGTGGTCGGGGGCATCGTGGGGGCATTGGTGGGACTGGGCTGCGGCTGGCTGCTGGGCTTTCCGCCCCTGGCACTGCCGGCCGGGACCCTGCTCGGGCTGGGGTGCGGGGCGGCGGCCGGGCGTTGGATTATCCGCCGCAGCCGCCGGGTATCGGCCCGGCTGATTCTGGCGGGCAACCGCACCGTGCTGGAAGATATTGGCCAGCAGACCGCCCGCTTCGTGGCGCGCTTCACCGGCCCCGCCGACCTCACGCCGGCCGCCGAAGCCGAGTTTCTGGCCCGGCTGCGCCCCGGGCCGGCCGGGCACGGCGGGCAGGAGCTGCTGCACCAGGCGTTTCAGCAGTATTGCACGGCCGGCCGCGCCACTGACCCGACCCGCAAGCAGGAAGCCGCCTACCTAGCCAACTGCTTTGCCGTGTGGCATGAGCACCTGCGGCTGGAGCCCTACATCCGGGGGGCCATGCCCCTCATCATCCGTCGCTGCGTGACGCAGCGCCTGCTACAGTTCGACATCGGTCCGCGCCGCCTGGCAGTGGCCCAGGACGTCCCGCTGCCCACTCCCCTGCTGCCCCTGTCGGCCGAACAGGCGCCGGCTATTGCCTTGCTGGGCAGCGTCGGGGGGCCGCTGGCCAGTCAGGAAACCCCGTCGGTTGCCACCGCCGCCCACGACTGGACGCGCATTCAGGAGCGGATGCGCTACGTTTTCGCGCTGTTCCGGGCTTTTCACACCGACGCGCAGGTGCTGACGGCGCCGTATGCGCCCCCGCAACTGGCGGCCATTGCTGCCGGTCAGCACCCCGCCGGTACGCTGTAGCCTAAGCGGCGGACCAGGCTAGGGAGTGAGCTGCCGCGCGCCATCGGTGAAGAAGCCAAACGTTTTGACCAGCTGCCACGGCGGGCGGGCCGCGTGCTCGTTTGCCGGGGTAGCCTCTTCCAGCCGCTTGCGGTAGATGCGCAGCTGGTGGCCTTCCGCCGCGGCGTAATAATGGTAGCCGGCCCCGGCGTGATAGGTCTGAAACAGGATGACGGCCGTTGGCGGCACACCCATGCGCCGGCCCTGGTCCCGGGCGAGCACCGAGGGCTCGGTGTCCTGCGCCACCAGCACGCTGTCGGGCCGCCGGCTCGGGTAGAGGTAAATGTTGAACTGCGGCGGCGTGTCGGAATCGGACGGGCCCAGCGGAACCGACTTGAGCCGGAAGGTCTGGCCCGCCAGCGTAACCGGCTGGCCCCGATTGACCGGCGGCGCGGCGGTATCCGCGGGCGGCGGGGCCGCAGTAGCGGAATCAGCCACCGGGGGCGGATTGGCGGCCGATTGGTCGGGGCTGCTGGTGCAGCTGCCCAGGCTCAGGAGCAGCCCGGACAGTAAACGGACGGTGGTGGCAGTCATGGGCAAAGCCGTTTGGCTTCCGGGAAACGCCGTTCGCCTCGCCAGGGTTAGCCCAACCGCCCCCGGCGCGCTCAGCATCCGCCCAATAGACAACAGGCGCCCCGGCTGGTAGCCGGGGCGCCTGTCAATCATCGGAAAAAATCCGGGTGAATCCGGGATTAGCGACGCAGGCCGCCACCCATCATCTTGGCCATCTGGGCCATGCCGCCCTTGGTCTGGCTCATCTTGTTCATGGTGCGCATCATCTTGCGCATCTCGTCGAACTGCTTCATCAGGTTGTTGACCTGCTGAATGCCCTGGCCCGAGCCGGCCGCGAGGCGCTTGCGGCGGCTGCCGTTCAGGATGTCGGGGTTGGCGCGCTCCTGCGGGGTCATGCTCTTGATGATGGCCTCAATGGGCTTGAAGGCATCGTCGTCGATTTCCACGTCCTTCATGGCCTTGCCCATGCCCGGAATCATGCCCACCAGGTCCTTCAGGTTGCCCATCTTCTTGATCTGCTCCAGCTGGGAGAGGAAGTCGTCGAAGTTGAACTGGTTTTTGCGGATTTTGGCGTTGATGCGCTTGGCCTCGTCCTCGTCGAACTGCTGCTGAGCGCGCTCCACTAGGCTGATAACGTCGCCCATGCCCAGAATGCGCTGGGCCATGCGGTCGGGGTAGAACAAGTCCAGCGCCTCCATCTTCTCGCCTGTCGAGATGAACTTGATGGGCTTCTCCACCACCGCCCGGATCGAGAGGGCCGCGCCGCCGCGGGCGTCGCCGTCGAGCTTGGTGAGCACCACGCCGTCGAAGTTCAGGCGGTCGTTGAAGGTCTTGGCCGTGTTCACCGCGTCCTGGCCCGTCATGGAGTCCACCACGAACAAGGTTTCGGAGGGATTGATGGCCTTCTTGACGGCTTCAATCTCGCGCATCATCTGCTCGTCGACGGCCAGGCGGCCGGCGGTGTCGATGATGACCACCTTCTTGTTGTTTTTGCGGGCGTACTCGAGGGCGTTCTGCGAAATCTGAACCGGGT
Source organism: Hymenobacter sp. B81 (assembly GCF_044628455.1). Taxonomy (NCBI): domain Bacteria; kingdom Pseudomonadati; phylum Bacteroidota; class Cytophagia; order Cytophagales; family Hymenobacteraceae; genus Hymenobacter; species Hymenobacter sp. B81. The sequence goes on from NZ_JBIYZW010000001.1 coordinate 1,340,431, forward strand.
TCTTGTTCTCGACCTCGGCGTACACTTCCACCCCAATCTGCTCGCCCAGCACCTTCAGCTGGTCGATGGCGGCGGGGCGGTACACGTCGCAGGCCACCAGCAGCACGGTGCGGTTCTGCTTTTTGATGTGGGAGGCCAGCTTGCCGGCGAAGGTGGTTTTGCCCGAGCCCTGCAAACCCGAGAGCAGCACCACGGCCGGGTCGCCCTTGATGACAATGTCCTTTTTTTCGCCGCCCATCAGCTCGGTCAGCTCGTCGTAGACGATCTTAACCATGAGCTGACCCGGCGACACCGACGTGAGCACGTCGCGGCCCAGGGCCTCGTCCTTGATCTTGTCGGTGACTTCCTTGGCCACCTTGTAGTTCACGTCGGCGTCCACTAAGGCGCGGCGGATTTCCTTCACCGTGGAGGCGACGTTGATTTCGGTGATGCTGCCCTGGCCCTTCAGGGTTTTGAAGGCGCGGTCGAGCTTGGTGCTTAAATTATCAAACATGGTAGGGCTGAATCCTCTGGGTGGCGGCGGGCCGGGTGGGCGAAAAAGCGGCCAACAGCCGCCGCTTCCGCCTTTTTGCGGGCCGGTCCGTAAAAACCGGCCGCGGGGCTCCCGGCCCCAGCCACAAAAATAGCCACAAAACCCCGAAAGCCGGTTTCGTGGTTTACTTTCGTGTTTCCGCCGCTTTTCCCGCCCCGCCGTGTCCGCTGCTCCGCTGCGTTTGCTCGTCATTACCTACTACTGGCCGCCCTCGGGCGGCGCCGGCGTGCAGCGCTGCCTGAAGTGGGTAAAGCACCTGCCTGCCTTTGGGGTTGAGCCAACGGTCATTACGGTCGACCCCGCTCAGGCCGCCTACCCGGTGCTCGACCACTCCCTAGCCGCCGACGTGCCGCCGGGCGTGCGCGTTATCCACACGGGCACCACCGAGCCCTTCGGGGCCTACCAGAAACTCACCAACCGGCCCATTCCGCACGGCGGCTTTGCCAACGAGGGCCGCGCCTCCCTCGCCCAGCGCGTGGCCCGCTTCGTGCGCGGCAACCTGTTTGTGCCCGACGCGCGCCGCGGCTGGAACCGCCACGTGCTGCGCGCCGTGGCCCAGCTGCTGAGCGCCGGGGAGCGGTTCGACGCCGTGCTCACCTCCTCGCCCCCGCACTCCACCCAGCTTATCGGCCTGGAGCTGAAGCGCCGCTACGGGCTGCGCTGGCTGGCCGATTTGCGCGACCCGTGGACCGACATCTACTACACCCAGGCGCTGCTGCGCACGGCCCCGGCCCACTGGCTCGACGCCCGCTACGAGCGGCAGGTGCTCACGGCGGCCGACGCGGTCATCACCACCAGCGCCGACACCCGCCGCCTGCTGGCGGGCAAGGTACCCGGGCTGCCGGCCGGCAAGTTTAACGTGCTGCCCAACGGCTACGACGAAGCCGATTTCGGGGCGCCCTCCGCGCCGCCCGCCGATCAGCTGCTGATTACCTACGTGGGCACCGTCACCGGGCAGTACCACCTCGGGCCGTTTCTGCGCGAAGTAGCGGCCTGCATCGGGCGCCACCCCACGGTGCCGCTGCGCCTGCGCTTTGTGGGGCGCGTGGCCCGCGAAATCGAGCAGCAGCTGGCCGAGGCGGGCCTGCGGGCGCACACCGAAATCGTGCCCTTCGTGCCCCACGACGAGTCCATCGGCTATCTGCTGCGCAGCACGGCCCTGCTGCTGGCCATTCCCGACGTGCCCCACAACTTCGGTATTCTGCCGGGCAAGATTTTCGAGTACCTGGCCGCCAACAAGCCCATCGTGTGCATCGGACCGGTGGGCTCCGACGCCGACCACATTCTGGAGGAAAACCAGGCCGGCCGCACCCTGGCTTACGAAGCCACCGCCGCCATGCACGAGCACCTCGACCAGCTGGTGGCCGCCTGGCAGCATAACTTCAACCTGGATTTGCCGGCCGTGAGCCACGCCCGCTACTCGCGGCGTGCCCTCACCGAGCGGCTCATCCAGCTCATCCGCGGCTGATGCCCGCCGCGCCCGCGCCCCATCTCGGGCCAGACTAGGCAAAGCCGGGTGGTATTGCCTAATTTTGCCGTCTGTGCCGGCCCCAAGGCCGGCTTCTATTTCCCTGGCATGGCCCTCGACCTCAATCACAAGTCTATTCTCGTCACCGGCGGCACCGGTTCGTTTGGCAAGCAGTTCGTGCAGTCGGTGCTCGACCGGTTCCCGCAGGTGAAGCGCCTGGTGGTGTACTCGCGCGATGAACTGAAGCAGTACGAAATGGCCCAGCACTTTCCCACCGACAAGTACCCGGCCATGCGCTACTTCATCGGCGACGTGCGCGACGCCGAGCGCATGAAGCGCGCCTGCGAAGGCATCGACGTGATTGTGCACGCCGCCGCCCTCAAGCAGGTGCCCGCGGCCGAGTACAACCCCATGGAGTGCATCAAGACCAACATCTTCGGGGCCGAAAACGTGATTAACGCCGCCCTGGACTGCGGCGTGAAGGACGTGGTGGCCCTGAGCACCGATAAGGCCGCGGCCCCCATCAACCTGTACGGCGCCACCAAGCTCTGCTCCGACAAGCTGTTCGTGGCCGCCAACAACATGAAGGGCAGCCGGGATTTGCGCTTCTCGGTGGTGCGCTACGGCAACGTTATCGGCTCGCGCGGCTCGGTGGTGCCGTTTTTCCTGCAGCAGCGCGGCAGGGGCGTGCTGCCCATCACCCACCCCGACATGACGCGCTTCAATATCTCACTCGACGAGGGCGTGGATTTGGTGCTGTACGCGCTGGAGCACTCCTGGGGCGGCGAGATTTTCGTGCCCAAGATTCCCTCCTACCGCATCACCGAGCTGGCCACGGCCATCGGCCCCGAATGCCGTCAGGAAATCGTGGGCATCCGGCCCGGCGAGAAGCTGCACGAGGAAATGATTACCGAAACCGACGCGCTGAGCACGGTGGAGCTGGACCGCTACTACGTGATTCTGCCCTCGACCCCGCCCTGGAGCGTGGATAAGTTCATTGCCCATTTCAAAGGCAAGCGCGTGCCGCTGGGCTTCCACTACAACTCGGCCAACAACGACGAATGGATGACAGCCGAGCAGCTGCGCGAGGAAATCCGCCAGCACGTCGACGCCGACTTTACGGTGTAGCCGCTGGCTGCCCCGCCCCAAAGCCCGACCTTACCGGCCGGGCTTTTTTTGCGGCCGAGGCCTAACGATTGGGCCACCCGGCTGGGCCGGTCAGGCGCCGCAAACACGGGCCGCCGAAACTATCCACTGCTGGGCGGCCGCCCAAACCCGCCGAGCCCGTACTTTTGAGGCCTCATGGCTACGTCTTCGTTCGTCCCCTCCCGTCCCATTCCCTACGGCCGCCAGCACATCAGCCCGGCCGATGAGCAGGCCGTGCTCGACACGCTGCGCTCGGACTTTCTCACCCAGGGCCCGCAGGTGGCCGAGTTTGAGCGGCGCTTTGCCGACTACATCGGCGTGGAATACGCCGTGGCGGTGAGCAACGGCACGGCGGCCCTGCATTTGTGCGCGCTGGCGTTGGGCGTGCAGCCGGGGCAGCGCGTCATCACCACGCCCATCACCTTCGCGGCCTCGGCCAACTGCGTGCTGTACTGCGGCGGCGAGGTGCATTTTGCCGACATCGACCCTGCAACCGCGCTCATCGACCTGGCCGCGGTGCGGCGCCTGCTCGAGAGCCACCCGCGGGGTTATTTCCACGGGCTGATTCCGGTAGATTTCGCCGGGCTGGCCGTGAACCTGGAGGAGGCCCGCGCGCTGGCCGACGAGTTTGGCCTCTGGATCATCGAAGACGCCTGCCACGCCCCCGGCGGCTCGTTCCTGGATGGGCAGGGCCGGGAGCAGCGCTGCGGCAGCGGGCAGCTGGCCGACCTGGCCATTTTCTCGTTTCACCCCGTCAAGCACATTGCCACCGGCGAGGGCGGCATGATTACCACTGCCCGCCGCGACCTGTACGAAAAGCTGCTGCTGCTGCGCACCCACGGCATCAGCAAGGACCCCGCCCAGCTGCAGCGCGCCGACGAGGGCGGCTGGTATTACGAGATGCAGACGCTGGGCTACAACTACCGCCTGCCCGACATGCTCTGCGCCCTGGGCCTGAGCCAGCTGCAGCGCGCCGACGAGGGCCTGGCCCGGCGCCGCGCCCTGGCCGCCCGCTACGACGCGGCCTTCGGCCCGGTGCCCGGCGTTGAGCTGCTGCACACCGACGCGGGCCACGCCTACCACCTCTACATCGTGCAGGTAGCCGACCGCCGCGGGCTCTACGACTTTCTACGCAGCCGGCAGATTTTCGCGCAGGTGCACTACATCCCGGTGCATACCATGCCCTTCTACCAGCAGCAGGGCTGGCGCGCCGGCGACTTTCCCCACGCCGAGCACTACTACGCCCGCTGCCTGAGCTTGCCCATGTTCCCCACCCTCAGCGACGAAGAGCATCAGTACGTGATTGACTGCGTGCTGGAGTTTGTAAATCGGAGCTGATGAACGTTGAGTTTGTCCACAAACTGGCCCTGGGAACAGCGCAATTCGGCCTCGACTACGGGCTGAACAACACTACCGGGCGCCCCAATGATGCGACCGTCCGGGCTATTCTGCAGGAGGCGGCAAGCCAAGGCGTCACGCTGCTCGACACAGCGGCGGCCTACGGCGACAGCGAAGCCCGGCTGGGGCATTTGCTGGAAGCCAGCTCCGGTCAATTCCAGCTTGTAACCAAACTGGCGGCGGGCTCACCCGCGGAAGTCAACCTGCAAATTCAAGCTTCGTTGCAGCGGCTTCACCTCAAGCAGGTATATGGCATCCTCTTTCACAGCTTCGATGGCCTGAAGCAACACCCGGAAGCCTGGTCAGCCTTGGTGGAAGCCCGGCAGGCGGGCCTGACAACGCGCATCGGCGTGTCGCTCTACCACCCGGTTCAGGCGCGCTGGCTGCTGGACTCGGGCCTAAACCTAACCCTAGTGCAGCTTCCCTTCAACGTGCTGGATCAGCGCTTCGCGCCTCTACTGGCTGAACTGCGGAAGCGGGGCATCGAGGTGCACGCGCGCTCGGCCTTCCTGCAGGGCCTGCTGCTGCGCGACCTTGGTAGTCTTCCCTCTTTTTTTGAGCCGCTGCGTCCCAAGCTTGCGCGGCTGCAAGCTCTGGCTCGGGAAGCGGGTGTGCCCCTGCCGGCCCTGCTACTGCAATTCGTGGCTCAGACGCCCGCAGTTGACCGGGTAGTGATTGGCGTAGATTCAGCAGAGAATCTGCGGGTCAACGTGGCGGCCAGGGCCTACGCCGAGCAAGCCCGGGAATTAAGGCCGCAACTGGTGCGGCTGGCTGAAACCGATGAGCAATTTATTCTGCCGTACACATGGCCTCCGACGCGCTAGCCTCATTTGCTGATCTATTTTCCCTGCGGGGCCAGGTGGTGCTGATGACCGGCGGCTACGGCCACCTGGGCCGGGCCACGGTACGGGCGCTGGCGGCCCAGGGCGCCACGGTGCTGGTGCTGGGTCGTCACCGGGATGGTTTTAGTGAAGCCTTCGGCGAGCAGCCGTCTGACGTCCACTTTATCGCCTGCGACGTGGCCGACACCGCGTCGGTTCAGCAGGCATTTACCCGCAGCACCGCTGATTACGGCTTGCCCGCTGTCCTCATCAACAACGCCGTTTACAGCCGCGGCAACCGACCCGATCAGCTCACTGACGAAGAATTTGCCTTCGGCCTCGACGGCTCGATGGGCACCACCTACCGCTGCATTCGCGAAATTCTGCCCTACTTCCGGCAGCGCGGCAGCGGCAAAATCATCAACGTGGCCTCCATGTACGGCGTGGTAGCGCCCGATTTCACGGCCTACGCGGCAACCCCGCAGTTTACCAACCCCCCGCACTACGGCGCAGCCAAAGCCGGCGTAATTCAACTCACGCGCTACTTCGCTTCCTTCCTAGGCCCGGAAAACATCCAGGTGAACTGCGTGACGCCGGGGGCGTTTCCCAGCGCGACCGTGCAGCAGCACCCGGAGTTCGTGCGCGAGCTGGAGCAGCGCATTCCCCTGGGGCGCATTGGCCGGCCCGAAGACCTGGCCGGCGCTTTCGTGTTTTTAAGCTCCCGCGCCGCTGATTTCGTAACGGGGCACAATCTGGTTGTTGACGGCGGATGGACCATTCGCTAAGCCCAGCTCCGCGCACCGGCGCCTTGGTGCAGGCCCGCCTGGGCTCAACCCGCCTGCCGGGCAAGGTATTGCTGCCCCTACCCCTGGAAGGCAACCTCACTGTACTCGACCAAGTGTTGGCGCGGGTCGGGCGAGTGCCGCAGCTCAGCACGGTGGTTGTGGCCACCTCATCTGCCGCGGCCGACGATGCGCTGGCGGCGACGGCCGAAGCGCGCGGCGCGGCCGTGTTCCGGGGTAGCGAGCAGGATGTGCTGGGCCGCTTCTACCACGCTGCCACTGCTTTTGGCCTCGACGTGGTGGTGCGCCTTACCGCCGATAACCCCGCCCTCGACCCGCATTACCTGACGCAGGCCCTGGCCCATCACCTGCGGAGCGGCGCCGATTATACCCTGACCACGGGCCTGCCACTGGGGACCAATCTGGAAGTCATCAGTTACGCGGCCCTGGCAGCGGCCCATACCCAGGCCCAGCGCCCCGAGGAGCGCGAGCACGTGACGCCCTACCTGCGTCGCCACCCCAACGCTTTCCGCCTCGAAACCCTCGCGTTTGAGCCTTTGCTACCGGATCTACGGCTCACGCTCGACTATGCCAGCGACTACGCCTTGCTGCACCTGCTTTACACCAGTCTACCCGCGGGCTTCGGTCTGCGCGAGGTGCAACTGCTGCTGGCGCAGCATCCCTGGCTGGCAGCAATTAACGGTAGCAACCAACAAGTAAGCCCCTGATGCCCGCCCAGCCTGCCGCCCGCCTGGTTCTACGCGCCGATGGTAACTCCCGCATCGGGCTGGGCCATGTGGTGCGCCTGCTCGCCTTAGCCGACATGGTCCGGGGTGCGTTTGCCGAAACCCTGTTTGCCGCCCAGCAGCCCCCGCAAATCGTCCGGCAGCTGATTGCCGAAGCCGGCCTGCCGATGCTGGAGCTGCCGGAGCAGCCGGCCGCCGCCGAGGCACAGTTGCTGGCGGCCCGGCTAAGCGCCCGCGATGTGCTGGTGCTCGACGGTTACGACTTTCAGACCACTTACCAGTTGGCTGTGCGCGCCAGTGGCTGCCGCCTGGCAGTCGTAGACGACTTGCGGGCCTGGCCTACGGCGGCCGACTTGCTAATTAATCACGCCCCGGGAATAGCGCCCACTGATTACGAGGAGCTGGCTTCCACCCGGTATTGCCTGGGTCCCGAGTATTCACTGCTCAGAAGACAATTCCGCCAGAGCCTGCAGCTGCCGGCGCCAGTTCCCCATATTGAGTCGGTGCTGCTGTGCTTTGGCGGCGCCGATCCGGAGAGGCTCACTCACCGCTGCTTAGTGGCGCTGCTGGGCATGAGCCAGGTGCGTCAGATTGGCGTGGTACTGGGCGGCGCCTTTGCCTACGAGGCCGACTTGCACGAGCTGACCCGCGGGCAGGACACCAACAGGGTCCGGTATCATCGCAGTGCTTCCGCCGAGCAGATGCTGGCCCTGTATCAGACACACGATGCGGTGGTATGCCCGGCCAGTACGGTTCTGCTCGAAGCCCTGCTCCTGGGTCGGGCCGCCGTAACGGGCTACTACGTGGACAACCAGCGCCACCTGGCCGAGTACGTGCAGGCGCACCGTCAGGCTTACTCCGTAGGGGATTTTTCCCGGTTATCGAGTGGGGAGCTGGCCCGGGAGCTTGGCCAGGGTTTCAGGTTCCACGAAAGCCAGCTACGCCAGCCCTACGTGACGGCGCTGGCCCCGGCACAGCTCCGGGCCGAGTTTGCCCGCCTGGCCGCGCCGCGCTGACAACGCCGGCCGGGCTGCTACCTTTGCGGCCGCCTGCTTTTGTGCCCCGGCTATGAATAACGAACTGCTACGCCCCCTACTTGCCCAAGACCTTGAACTGGTGCGTGCCTGGCGCAATTCCGCGGCCGTGGCGCAGTATATGTACCACGCCGATACCATCACCGCCGAGCAACAGCGGGCCTGGTTCGCGGCCATCAGTCAGGATACTTCCAGACAGTACTGGATTATCCAGCACGAGGGCCGGCCGGTGGGCGTAGCCAACCTCTACGCAATCAATCAGGCATTTCAGTCGTGCTACTGGGCTTTCTACCTGGGCGAGCAAGACCTACGCGGTACGGGTATCGGCGCCAGGGTGGAGTTTGCGGTGCTCGAATACGTTTTCACGGAGCTGCAGCTTAACAAGCTGCTCTGCGAGGTATTTGTCGACAACGCCCGGGTGGTAGCCATGCACGAGAAGTTCGGCTTCCGGCGCGAGTCCTACTTCCGTGAACACATTCGCAAAGACGGCGCGTTCAAGGATGTCATTGGCCTGGCCCTGCTGCAGCGTGAGTGGCTGCAACTACGCGAGGCCATGCAGGCCCGGGTGTTCCGCCGCTAGCCCCACGGCGTTCTATTTCTGATGTTTTGTTGCCGGCTCCCGCCCGGTTTTGCCATGCCTGAATTTCAAATCGGCGCCCGCGCCATCGGCCCCGAGCAGCCACCCCTGATCATTGCCGAACTCAGCGGCAACCACAACCAGTCGCTGGAGCGCGGGCTGGCCATTGTCGATGCCATGGCCGCGGCCGGCGCCCACGCCATCAAGCTGCAGACCTACACGGCCGATACCATGACCCTGCGCGGCGCCCACCGCATCGACGATCCGTCGTCGCTCTGGTATGGGCGCGAGCTGTACGAGCTCTACGAAGAAGCTCATACGCCCTGGGAGTGGCACCGCCCGTTATTTGAGCGGGCCCGGCAGCACGGCCTGCTGGCCTTCAGCTCGCCCTTCGACGAAACAGCCGTTGACTTCCTGGAGTCGTTGGACGTACCGGCCTACAAGATTGCCTCCTTCGAGAATACCGACTGGCCCTTGCTGCGGCGCGTAGCTGCCACCGGCAAACCCGTTATCATGAGCACCGGTGCCAGCCGCCTGGCCGAGGTAGCCGAAGCCGTAGACGTGCTCCGGGCAGCCGGCTGCCGGCAACTCGTGCTGCTCAAGTGCACCAGCACCTACCCGGCCACGCCCCAGAACACCAACCTGCGCACCATTCCGCACCTGCAGCAGCTTTACCCCGACTGCCTGGTGGGCCTGTCCGACCACACCATGGGGGTAGGAGCTTCGGTAGCCGCCGTGGCGCTGGGGGCCTGCGTGGTGGAAAAGCATGTCACGCTGCGCCGCGCCGACGGTGGCGTGGATTCGGCCTTTTCGCTGGAACCCGAGGAAGTGGCGCAGCTGGTTACCGAAACCGAGCGGGCTTGGCAGGCGCTGGGCAGCATCCAGTACGGGGTGCAGCGGGCCGAGGAAAACAGCCGCCTTTACAAACGTTCGTTGTACGTGGCGCGCGACATTGCCGCCGGGGAGCCGTTCAGCCGCGAAAATCTGCGCGTGGTGCGCCCCGGCGACGGGCTTCCTCCCCGCTACTTCGACCAGGTGCTGGGCAAACCGGCCCGCGCAGCCCTGCGTGCCGGCACCCCGCTTAGCTGGGAAAACCTGTAGGCCCGTGTTGGTTTCGCCTCTGGTGGCGCGCATGCGCGACCTGCTGCAGCTGCGGTTCAGCCCGCTGTATGCTTCGCTGCCCAGTTCGGTGCTCGAACCCGTGTCGCCGGCCAGTCCGGTGCGGCGCTTGGTTAAGGTGCTGGGCTACGCGGGACTGCGGCTGGTGGGCAACGTGTTCCGGCCGGTGCGTAACCCCGAAAAACTGAGCGGCGCGGTCTGGCTCTACGTGGTCAGTCAGAACAACTACGATGCGCTGCACTTTCTGCGGCAGCACCGTGCCGACGCCGTGCTGGTAGCGGGCCAGAGCAAGCAGATCGGGCGCTACAACCATCGAGTCAACCGGCTTTCCCTGCGCCGCAAGCTACTATACTACTGGCAGTTCCCAGTGGTCTTGCTCGGTCTGCTGCGCACCGAAGGGCGGGCCGCCTGGCGCTTCTTTGATCTGATTTTCAACGCCATTGGCTACTACGAGGTATACCGCCGGGCCCTGCGCCACTACCGGCCGCGAGCGGTGGTATTTGCCAACGACCACAACGACGATGCCCGCGCCCTGCTGCTGGCTTGCCAAGCCGAAGGCGTGCCCACAGCTTACATTCAGCACGCGAGCGTGAGCACCTCGTTTCCGCCTCTGGGCTTCGATCTGAATTTGCTGGAAGGCCAGGATGCGCTGGATAAGTACCGGCAGTGTGGCCCCGTGCACGGCAGAGTACAGTTGGTAGGTATGCCTAAGGCCGATGCTTTTCTGTCCCAGCGCAATACCAGCCTCGCAGTGCGCCGCGTGGCCATTGCCGCCAACCTGCTCGACCCTACCGATGGGCTGAGCGCCGCCCTGGAATACCTACTGAGCGAGTTTCCCGATATTACCTTCACCCTGCGCCCTCACCCCGGCGACCAGCGCGACTTTGCCGACCTGCGCCGGGCCTTTCCGCAGCTGCGCTGGTCCAGTGCCCGGGAGGAAAGTGTGTTTGAGTTCCTGCTGGGCCACGACGCGCTGGTGGCGGCCGACACCTCCACCCACCTCGAGGCCACGCTGCTCAACCTGGTCAGTATCTACTACCGCTTCGGCACCCACGCGGCGGCCGACGATTACTACGGCTACGCGGCCCACGGCCTAGTTGAACGGGCTTACACCCTGCCCGAAGTTGGCGAGCTGTTGCGCCGCTACCAGCAGCTCAAGCCGGCAACCCACTACCAGCGGGCGGCTTACTACTCCGCTACGCTGGGCACTCCAAACGAAGGAAAAAGTCAGCAACTTGCCCTGCAGGCTATCGATGCCTGGCTCCAACAGCCGTAACTTGCAGGCTTTCATGTTCCATTCTCTCTATGCTCCTCAACTCTACCTCTCCCTTGGCGAATCTTTCGCGGGCGCTGGCCAAAGGCGCTCTGATGCTTCTCACTTTCGCCGCTGCGCCCGTCCACGGTCAAACGTTGCCTGGAGCGGGCAATTCTTTGACCTTTAATGGTTTTGGCAATTACGTCGAAACCGGCACGAGCAACCGCGGCATCACACAGCAGGTAACCGTAGAAGCCTGGATCAGGACTTCTACCAGCGACTATCAGTTTGTGCTGGGCAAATATTCTGACGCGGCGGGTGAGGACAAGGGCTACCATTTGGTGACGAATGGCGGTTATGCTGGTTTTCACGGCCGAGCCGGAGTAGGTCAGTACTTTACCTCCGGCTTGTCGGCCACACGCGTAGATGACGGCCGCTGGCATCACTTGGCCGGGGTTTGCACCGGCAACACCTGGCAGATATACATTGATGGCGTGCTGGAAAACAGCACGACCTTCAACTATACCAATGGTGACCTGACTACTTCGGTGCCAATGGCCATTGGCATCTACTACTTGGCCAATGGCCGATTCTTCAGTGGGCAGATGGATGAGGTGCGCGTGTGGAAAACGGCCCGCACGGCCGCCCAAATCCGCGCCGCGATGTGCGCCAAAATCCCCACCGCGCCGGCCGACCTGGTTGCCTACTACCGCTTCGACCAGAGCAGCGGCGCCACGGCCACCGATGCAGGCAGCACCCCAGTAAACGGCGCACTGACCAACTTCTTCGGCTCGTCGCCGTGGACCACTTCCGGCGCCGCCCTGGGCGATGCGAGTGTATCGGCTTATCCCAGCGGCAGCTCCAGTGGCACTACCTTGTCGCTCACCGCGGCCAATGGGGATGCGGCGCAGGTGAACGTTGCCAGCAGCAACACCCGCGGCGTGCAGCTCTACGCCGTAAACCAAGCGCCGAATGTGGCGCCGGCCGCCGGGGCCAGCAGCAGCTACTTTGGCGTATTCACCACTCCCGCCAGCTCCACCTACAGCGTCAGCCTGCTTCCTCAGGACGGCAGCCCGGCGGGCAAGCGCGTGTATGGGCGCTCCAGCAACGAAGCCAGCTGGTCGGCCGCTACGACCACCAGCTCGGCGACGTCCCTGACGGTGGCGACCCAAATCAACCGCGGCGAGTACATTCTGACCAGCAACCTCTGGACGGGCGCCGTCAGCACGGTATACACCAACCCCGCCAACTGGAGCGCCAACCTGGTTCCCACGGCGGCCGACGACGTGGTCATTCCGGCCAACGCCGTGCGCATGCCGGTGCTGGCTGCCGCGGCCGCGGCAGCCAGCTTTACCGTAATGCCGGGAGCATCGATGACGGTGGAGGCAGCCGGTAATCTGAGCCTCAGCGGCAAGCTCACGGCTGACGGCAGCCTGACGGGCCTGGGCGCAGTGTCGCTCACCGGCTTGGCGCCGCAGGTGCTGAGCGGAGCGGGCACAGTTGATCTGGGCTTCCTGACGGTGGGCGTGGCCGGCGCCCAGTCGTCGGTGCCCATGCTGGTGCGCCGGGTGCTGACGACCAACGGCAACCTGGCCCTGGCCGACAACACGCTGACGCTGGCCTCGGATGCCCAGGCCACGGCCATGCTCTACAATGCCCCGGGAACCAGCGTCACGGGCCGGGTAACGGTGCAGCGCTACCTCGATGGTTCGCGCAACAGCGGCGCGGGCTACCGCCACCTGGCCGCCCCCGTGCAGAATACCACCCTGGCCGACCTGGCCACGGCCGCTTTCACGCCCATTGTGAACCCGGCCTACACCAGCACCACGGTGCCCTTCCCAAACGTTTTTTACTACAGCACCGCCCGCGTAGGAACCGGCAGTACGGTGGCTGACTTTGATCTGGGCTGGTTGTCGCCGGCGGCCACCACTGACCCCATGGTACCGGGCAAGGGCTTTGCCGTGAACATCAGCGGCAATCAGGTCGTGGATTTTGGCGGCTCGCTGCGGACGACCCCGTTGCGCGTGGATGGCCTGCACCGGGATGCCACCCCGCAGTCGGGCTGGCACCTGCTGGGCAACCCCTACCCCGGCCCCATCGACTGGAATGCGCTAACGGGTGGCCTGAACAACCTGGATAATGCGCTGTACGTGTTCAAATCCTCCGGCCCCTACACGGGAACCTACGCCACCTACATCAACGGGGTAGCGGCCAACGGTGGCTCCAACCTCATTCCCATGGGTCAGGGCTTTTTTGTGCGCGTGAGCACGCCCAACGCCGGCTCGGCCGCGCTGCAGTTCTCGCATGCGGCCCGCCTCACTTCCTACGCCAACCCCGCCCTGCAGCGCAGCACGGAAACCCGCCCGCTGGTGCAGCTTGAGCTGGCCGGCAGCACCGGCCCGGCCGACCAGGCCACGGCCTACTTCCAGGCTGGGGCTACGCCCGGCTTCGATTCGGCCTACGATGCTTACAAGGTAGCCGGCAACAACCCCAGCCGCCTGGCCTTCCTGGCGGGTAACGTAGAATTGTCGATCAACGGCCTGCCCATTACCGGCCTGGCTACTCCCGTTACGCTGCCCTTGCTGGTGCGCGTGGCGCAGCCTGGGACCTACACCCTGAGCGCCAACCAACTGCTCAATCTGCCTACGGGCGTTTCTGCTTTCCTGCACGATGCCCAAACCGGCACGTCGGTTAACCTGGCGCAGCAATCAAGCTACGCCTTCACGGCCACCAGCGCGGTGCCGACCGGCCGATTCTCCGTGGTGCTGACCGCCAATCAGCCCCTGGCCGCTGCCCCGGCCCGCCTCGGCGAGCAGCTGAGCATTTACCCCAACCCCGCGCAGCGGGAAGTTTGGCTGGAGCTGCCGACCGCCGTGCGCCCGCAAGGTGCCCAGGCCAGCCTCATCAACGCCCTGGGCCAGCAGGTATTCGCGCAGAAACTGAGCGGCAGTGCCCCGGAGCGGCTGGCGCTGCCGGTGCTGCCCTCGGGAGTGTACACCCTGCGCGTAAACCTGCCCGAAGGCGTAGCCACCAAGCGTTTGGTAATTGAATAGGCTTTGACGCTTGCCCTTGCCGGGCCGCCTGCCTGCCGCTTGCTGCGGCGCGCGGGCGGCCCGGTTGCATTGTGCCTCGTTGCGCTGGTAGCGGCGTCGATTCGCCTTCCTGTCCTGTACTTTCGCTGCATGAGCCTCCCCGCTGATAGGTCTTCCCTCCCGCCGCTGCAGGCTTCCCCGGTTTCGGCTGATACCCGGCTTACGTATGTGCTCCGGCATTTTCACCTGGCCTACGCAACCGAAGACGCGCTGCCGACGATTGGCTACGCCGCCACGCAGCCCAACATCGAAGTAGCCGACGCGGCCGGGGCGTTCTTCGAGCAGGTTAATCCGTACCCGCCGGAGCCGAGCTGGCGCGACTGGCAAGGCCGGACGCTGCCGTTCTTTTTCGACCCGCACCCGGCCGGCCCGCTGCTGACGCTGTTGCCCGGCCGGGCCGAAATCCACGCGGACATCATTTCCGCGGCCTTTTACCTACTCAGCGGCTGGCAGGAGTATTACTCGGATGAGCGCGACCAGCACGGCCGCTTCCCCTACTCGGCCAGCGTGCAGCAGCGCTACGGCTTCGTGGCGGTGCCGGTGGTCAACTACTATTTCGACGTGCTGCGCGCTGCCGTGGAGCACGTCACGGGTCGGCAGATGCGCCCGCGCCACTGGAAGGCTGACGCGCCCTTCGCCGCCTTCGTCAGCCACGACATCGACAACCTGCGCAGCGCCTGGAAGGAAACCGCCAAGCAGGCGTTGCGGCGGCGCGACTGGCTGGGTTTCGGCCGGCAGCTCTGGCAGCACCTCACCCGCCCCGACGCCTGGGACAACCTGGCGCAGGTACAGCGGGCGGTGGCCGAATACGAAGCCGTCAGCACCTTCTTCTTCATTCCGCAGCACCGCCCGGCGGCCAACGGTACCCCCAACGCGGATTACTTCCTAACCGACTACACCCCGGAAATCAACCAGCTGCTTGCCGCCGGTGCCGAAATCCAGCTGCACGCCAGCATTGGCACTTCCGCTGACTCGAAGCGCCTGGGTGAAGAAACTCAGGCCATACCCCGCGGTGCCGACTCGCCGGCCGGCATCCGCTTTCATTACCTGTACTGGGAACCGCGCCGCACCCCCGCCCTGCTCGACGGCTGGGTCTTCGATTACGACTCCACCCTGGGCTTTGCCGAGCACTTCGGCTTCCGCAACTCGTACTGCCTGCCCTTCCATCCGTTCGACTTCGAGCAAGGCGGCTGCCACAACTTCCTCGAAATCCCGCTGAACCTGATGGATGCCACCCTGCACCACCCCCGCTACCTGCAGCTGGCGCCCGAGGAAATCATGCCCGCCATTGAGCCCATGCTCGGGGAAATCGAGCGGTTCGGTGGCGTATTCTCGCTGCTCTGGCACAACGAAAACTTCGACCCGGCCAACCACCGCAACGGCCCCCGGGAGTTCCACCGCATCATGGCCTACCTTCGCAGCCGCCGCGCCGCGTTTCTCACCGGGGCCGAACTGGTAGCCCGCACGAAAGCGGCCGCCACCGACCACTCGCAACCGACAACCGATAACTAGCATTTGGGCATCGTTCAGCGGCAGGGGCTGCGCAATACCATCATTTCCTACGTCGGGCTGGGCCTGGGCTTCGTCAACACCGCCTTTGTGCTGCCGCGCCTGCTCGGTCCCGACCAGATTGGCCTCACCCGGGTGCTGGTGAGCATTGCCACCATCTACGCC
Organism: Hymenobacter sp. B81; assembly: GCF_044628455.1. Classification (NCBI taxonomy): domain Bacteria; kingdom Pseudomonadati; phylum Bacteroidota; class Cytophagia; order Cytophagales; family Hymenobacteraceae; genus Hymenobacter; species Hymenobacter sp. B81. The sequence continues at coordinate 1,356,075 of NZ_JBIYZW010000001.1, forward strand.
CAGCTGGCTGCGTTTGGCTTCGGCAGCGTGGGCATCCGCTTCTTTCCCTACTTCCGCAACCGCGAGGTTGGCCACCACGGCTTTCTGCCGCTGCTGCTGGGCCTGCCCATGCTGGGCTTCGGGCTCGCGACGGCCCTCTACGTGCTGGGCCGGCCGCTCATTCTGCGCCAGTACGCCCACGACGCGGCCCTGCTCATGCCCTACTACTTCTGGGGCATCGGCCTGGCGTTTTTCACCCTGCTCTACAGCTTGCAGGAAGCCTACCTGCGCGCCCTGTTTCACTCCTCCTTCACGGCCTTCGTGCAGGACATCCTGCAGCGCCTGCTCACCGCTGCCGCCGCCATCTGCTACGGCCAGGGACTTATCGACTTTCACCAGTTCGTGCTGGCCTTCATGGGCCTCTACGCGCTCAACTCCCTGCTGGCCGCGCTCTACCTGGCCTACATCGGCGAGCTGCACCTGCGCCCCTCGGCCGCGGCCTGGCAGGTGCGGCCCCTGGGCGAGCTGCTGCGCTTCGGTGGCTTTGCCCTGCTCTCCAACGTCTCGGGAACCATCATCAGCTCCATCGACGCGCTCATGGTCGGCTCGGCTATCAGCCTGCGGGCCACCGGCATCTACACCATTGCCTTCTTCATCAGCACGGCCCTCACCATTCCGTTTCGCTCGCTCAACAAGATTGCCTTCCCGCTGCTGGCCCAGTACTGGAAGGATAACGACCTGCCGCGCATGGCCGCCTTCTACCGCAGCACCACCCGCCTGGGCACCGTGCTGGGCTGCTACCTGGCCCTGGGCATCGGCCTCAACCTCGACTTCATCTACGCCCTCATCGGCAAGCCCGAGTACGCCGCCGGCGCCACCTCGGTGCTGCTGCTGCTGCTGGGCCGCCTCATCGACGGCATCACCGGCGTCAACGGCCTCATCGTCGTCACCTCCCCGCGCTACCGCTTCGATCTGCTCTTCAACGTGTCCCTGGCCGTGCTCACCGTGGCCACCAACGCCTGGCTGATTCCCCGCCTGGGCATCACCGGGGCCGCCCTGGCCACGCTCCTGTCCATGACGGCCATCAACGTGGCCCGCACCTGGTTTGTGTGGCAGGCCTACCGCATGCAGCCCTTCGACGGGCGCATTCTGCTGGTGCTGGCCCTGGCCACCGCCGCCGGCCTGCTGGCCTGGCTGGTACCCCCGGTACACTCCCCCCTGGTCACCATGCTGCTGCGCGCGGCCGTGCTCACCGCCGTCTACGCCCCCCTGGTGCTGGCCACCGGCGTCGCCCCCGAAGCCCGTGCCCCCCTGCAAAAATTCCTGGCCCGCCTGCGGCGGTAGGTGTTCGTTGCCAGTTGCCAGTTGCCAGTTGCCAGTTGCCAGTTGCCAGTTGCCAGTTGCCAGTTGCCAGTTGCCAGTTGCCAGTTGCCAGTTGCCAGTTGCCAGTTGCCAGTTGCCAGTTGCCAGTTGCCAGTTGCCAGTTGCCAGTTGCCAGTTGCCAGTTGCCAGTTGCCAGTTGCCAGTTGCCAGTTGCCAGTTGCCAGTTGCCAGTTGCCAGTTGCCAGTTGCCAGTTGCCAGTTGCCAGTTGCCAGTTGCCAGTTGCCAGTTGCCAGTTGCCAGTTGCCAGTTGCCAGTTGCCAGTTGCCAGTTGCCAGTTGCCAGTTGCCAGTTGCCAGTTGCCAGTTGCCAGTTGCCAGTTGCCAGTTGCCAGTTGCCAGTTGCCAGTTGCCAGTTGCCAGTTGCCAGTTGCCAGTTGCCAGTTGCCAGTTGCCAGTTGCCAGTTGCCAGTTGCCAGTTGCCAGTTGCCAGTTGCCAGTTGCCAGTTGCCAGTTGCCAGTTGCCAGTTGCCAGTTGCCAGTTGCCAGTTGCCAGTTGCCAGTTGCCAGTTGCCAGTTGCCAGTTGCCAGTTGCCAGTTGCCAGTTGCCAGTTGCCAGTTGCCAGTTGCCAGTTGCCAGTTGCCAGTTGCCAGTTGCCAGTTGCCAGTTGCCAGTTGCCAGTTGCCAGTTGCCAGTTGCCAGTTGCCAGTTGCCAGTTGCCAGTTGCCAGTTGCCAGTTGCCAGTTGCCAGTTGCCAGTTGCCAGTTGCCAGTTGCCAGTTGCCAGTTGCCAGTTGCCAGTTGCCAGTTGCCAGTTGCCAGTTGCCAGTTGCCAGTTGCCAGTTGCCAGTTGCCAGTTGCCAGTTGCCAGTTGCCAGTTGCCAGTTGCCAGTTGCCAGTTGCCAGTTGCCAGTTGCCAGTTGCCAGTTGCCAGTTGCCAGTTGCCAGTTGCCAGTTGCCAGTTGCCAGTTGCCAGTTGCCAGTTGCCAGTTGCCAGTTGCCAGAGTGTACTTCATCCGGCCCCGAAAAGCGAAAAACCAACAACAAAAAACCAACAACCAACGCTAGGCTCCCCCTCTCCCCCGGAGAGGGGGCCGGGGGGTGAGGCCACCGGGGCCGGGGTCCCACTCCTTCCGGCCCCCGCCCCAGTCCTTCCGGGTCCCGCCTCAACCGTTCCGGGTCCCGCCGCAGTCGTTCCGGCACCGGACGCAATCGTTCCGGCCCTCGCCCCACTCGTTCCGGGTCTGGTTTCAGTCGTTCCGGCACCGGACGCAATCCTTCCGGCACCCGCCGCAGTCGTTCCGGCACCGGTCACACTTTCTTCCTGCCGCGGAATCCTATTACCCCCCTGAAAAAGCCAACGACCCGCCACCCGTCAGGGGTAGCGGGCCGTTGGCCTGAGGTGCCGGCTGGCTTAGCCCAGCCCCGTGCCCGGGGCTTCCACCGTGGGGTCCACCGCCAGGCCCTGGCGCAGCTTGCTGTGCTTTTTGCCGTAGGCGTAGTAAATCACCAGGCCCAGGGCCAGCCAGATAAACAGGCGCAGCCAGGTATCGGCGGGCAGCGAAAGCATCATCACCAGGCAGGTCACAATGCCCAGCACCGGCACCACCGGCACCCAGGGCGTGCGGAACGAGCGCGGCGCGTTCGGCTCCCGCTTGCGCATAATCAGCACCCCCACGCACACCATCACGAAGGCCAGCAGGGTGCCGATGCTGCACATCTCGCCCACCACCCGAATGGGCACAAAGCCCGCAAACAAGCTGATGAACCCGCCCAGCAGCAGGTTCGAGCGGTGCGGCGTCTGAAAGCGCGGGTGAATCTGCGAAAACACCCGCGGCAGCAGCCCGTCGCGGCTCATCGAGAAAAACACCCGGCTCTGGCCCAGCAAATCCACCAGTATCACCGAGGTGTAGCCGATCAGGATGGCCAGGATAATGGCCGAGCTCAGCCAGGCATAGGGCGTTTGCTCGATGGCAATGGCCACCGGCGCGGCGCTGTCCTTGAATGCGGAGTAGTGCGCCAGCCCCGTCATCACGTGCCCAAACAACATGAAAAGCACCGTGCACACCAGCAGCGAGCCGATGATGCCGATGGGCATGTTGCGCTGCGGGTTCTTGGCTTCCTGCGCCATGGTGGCCACAATGTCGAAGCCGATGAACACGAAAAACACCACCCCGGCCCCGCGCAGAATGCCGCTCCAGCCAAACTCGCCAAACACCCCGGTGTTCTGCGGAATGTAGGGCTGGTAGTTGGCCGGGTCGATGTAGCGCCAGCCCAGCGCAATAAACACCAGTACCACCGACACCTTCAGGGCCACCACCACCGCGTTGAACCAGGCCGAGCCCTGGGTGCCGCGCACGATGATGGCCGTAATGGCCAGCACCACCAGCATGGCCGGCAAATTCACCAGCCCGCTCACGGTGCTGCCGTCGGCCAGCACGCTCGTCTCGAAGGGCGAGGCCACCAGTTGCGGCGGCAAGTGCAGCCCGTAGTTGCCCAGAAACTTCACCAGGTACTGCGACCAGCTGATGGCCACCGTGGCCGCCCCCACCGAGTACTCCAGCACCAAATCCCAGCCGATAATCCAGGCAAACAGCTCGCCCATGGTGGCATACGAGTACGTGTAGGCCGAGCCGGCCACCGGCACCATGGCCGCAAACTCGGCGTAGCACAGGGCCGAAAACGCGCAGCCCACCGCCGCCACCACAAACGACAGGGTCACGGCCGGCCCGGTGTGGTTGGCCGCCGCAATGCCCGTGAGCGAAAACAGCCCCGCCCCAATGATGACGCCCACCCCAATGGCAATGAGGTGAAACGGTCCCAGGCTGCGCTTGAGGGTGTGCGCGCCCGTCTCCGCGGCCTCGCGCCGCAGCAATTCCAACGATTTTGTCAGCATACAACTAGGTGCGCCCGCGCCCCTGCCGGGGCCGGCCGCCAATACGCGCCGCGCCGCCCGCCCAGGCTGCCCGCAGCAGCCCCGGCCCAACGGCCCCGCGCCACCCGACGCACGGCGCCGGGCCTGGGTGAGAAAAAGAAAACACTGGGGTGGCTCGGCGGCGTGGTGCCCCGACGTTGGAGTCGGGGCAATACTAAACGGCCCGGTCCCTGAATCGGGGCCTCCGCCAAAAAACCGAGGGAAAAGCGCCTACGCGCTCAAGCGGGCTAACAACAACAGCAACAAGCCGCCGAAGTCGGGCCGGCAGCCGCCACGGGGGCTACCAGGTGAGCCGGGGCCCCGCCGGGGCCCGGAAAGAATGCAAACGGGGAAAGCAAAGCGCCCACAGCAACTTGTTTTTATCTGGTCAGGACTTGGCACCGTTCCGGATGCTCCGGGGGGTTGCCGGCGTTTCGCAGAGCCTGTCTCTCCACGCCTCTCTATAAAAACAATCCTTCAACAGCGAAAGAATTGATGCTGCAAAGGTAACCCCCGCCGCCGCGTTTCTGCAAGCCCGGCCACTATGCTATTGCCCGGGCACCGTTTCCAGCCCGCTGCCGGGCCGGGCAAAGTAGCGCAGCCGGTAGCAGTTCATGGCCGTTTCGCCCAGCTGCTCCAGCAGCCGGTAGTTGGCTACCGCCCCCACTGCCGCCCCAATCACCGGCACCAGCTGGGCCATCTTGGCCAGGTCAATGTAGTCGCGGTACTCCTGCTGAAAGCTGCGCCAGTCGAAGGCGTGCACGTCGGTGGGCAGGGTATGGCGGTAGCTTTCCCAGTCGGCCACCCGGCGGTACACCTCGTTGCGGGTGTGCTGGCTGCTGAAGGCGAGCTGGAAGACGTGCAGCAAAAACAGCCGCTCGGTGTAGTCCTTCACATCGTAGCCGTAAAGCGCGGCCACGTCGAACAGCAGCTTGAGCTTGATGCCCAGCAGCAGCGGAAAATCGGCCAGCCCCAGCAGAAAGCCCCCCGCCCCGGTAGCCGCGCCCTCCACCGTGGCCGTGTTGCGGTAGTACCGAATGCGGGTGCGCACGGCCTCCTCGCGTGCCGCCAGCGCCAGCCCCGGCTGCGGCCTACTGGTGGTGTACGTCGAGCCAAACAGCACCCCGCGCACCATCTGCTTGATGGCCGCCGTCAGGGCCTGGTGCACCCGCTCGGGCAGCAGCGCGTTCAACCGCGTCTGCAGGTGCCGCGTGAAGCGGTTCAGCGTCGAGGGCGGCCGCTGCATCTTCTGCTGCCAGGCACGCAGCTCGGCTTGGGGGTCAGTGGGGTACATGGGCAGAGAAACGGCGCTAACCGAATCCGGTTCAGCCAAATAGGTTTGCGGAATTCATTAGCGGGATAAATATGTCGCTTATACACCAGACGATAATTGCGTATAAGTCACTTTGGCTAAATTCATTTATCCACGTTCACAGAGTCAAGAATCATAAAAGTCAAAAAATAGCGCCTTAATTTCTTGAATTTAATTTCATAATACACACGCTCTTTCTTTTCTCCCAGCCAGCTTTTAGCTGTAGGATGTTCAAATGGGTAGTTATCGATTATTATCGTAGCATGTTCGTTTGGGAAATACAAGGCCTTGTATTCACTAACAAGCACCTTCCCGCTCGTCTCAAAATATCGATCATTATAATAAACCCTGACGCTTGTCAAAGAGTCCTCAAGTGCAGGGAAGCTTAGCTGCTTATCAACTGGTCTGATAATAAACGTATCCTTCGGGGTCATCAACTTCATATAAAAAGAACTGTCAACTACACTTTTATCGGCATCTACTGAATCGATTATAACTGTAAGTTGTGATGTCCCAGCTACTTTATCCGTGCTTGATTGCGAGTATTCAGATTGACCTTCACAGGATGTCAGTGCCCCTAAGGCAATAATAGCTATTGAAGCAAAGGAGCAGAAATTGGCAACAGAGAAACCAACCATCTAAATAAAGGTGCGAGCGTGAATGATATTTAAAACCAGGCTCATCAAATTTTATTTAAGGCTATAAATCCGCTCAATAATCTCCACCACCTTCATGCCTTCCAGCGCGTTGGTAGTCGCGAAGCTGCGTTGCTGCACCGTATCCACCACGTTTTCGATGAGTTGCACGTGGTTGGCGGCCGAGCCCTGGTAGGGTCCGTAGTCGTTGGCGGGGTTGGTGGGGGCCAGCTCGGGCAGCTCGTAGCCTTGCACGTGGCAGTACTCCACCTTGTCCATGTACTGGCCCGCAATGCGCAGGCTGCCGTGCTCGGCCACCACCGTAAGCGAGCTTTCCAGGTTCCGGTCCCACACACTGGTGCTGTATTGCAGGGTGCCCGCGCCGCCGCGCAGCAGCTCGAAGCTCACCAGGCCCGAGTCCTCAAAATCGGTCAGCTCCCGGTGGTTGAAGTCGAAGAAACGAGCCTGCACCCGGTGAATGTCGCCGAACACCCAGTACAGCAAGTCCACGAAGTGGCTGAACTGCGTGAACAGCGTGCCGCCGTCCTCGGCCTGCCGGCCCTTCCAGCTGCTACCGCCGCGGTAGTAGCGCGCGTCGCGGTTCCAGAAACAGTTGATCTGCACCAGGTAAATCTGCCCCAGCCGCCCCGAGTCGACCAGCTGCTTGAGCCACTGCGCGGGCGGGGAGTAACGGTTCTGCATCACCCCAAACACCAGCCGCCCGGTTTGCAGGGCCACGTGAATGATGTCCTCGGCGTCGCGCTTGCGTAGGGCAATAGGTTTTTCCACCACCACGTGCAGCCCGTGGCGCAGTCCCTGCATGGCCTGCGGGGCGTGCAGGTGGTTGGGCGTAGCCACCGTCAGCACGTCGGCCGCGGCGGGGCTGCCAGCAGGTGCGGCGGCCAAATAGGCGTCGAGCGACGCAAAAAACGGCACATCGGCAAACTCGGCGGCCAGCTCGGCCTGCAGCTCGGCGCGCACATCAATGAGGGCCACGAGGCGGGCGCCGGGGTGGCGCGCCACCAGGGCCGCGTGGCGGCGGCCGATGTGGCCCACGCCGCAAATAGCAAAACGAACGTCGGGAAACGGGGAATCAGGCAAGGCAACGAAGTATTCGGGGCGGGTAGCAGCCGGCAATATCCGCTAAGTCTGCCGGAACAACCGCATCCGGCGCCATCAAACCCGTGCCGCCCCTCAGCAGTCCTACAATCAGCCGCCGCGCTACTGCCCCGCCTGGTCGAGGTAGGCGCGCACCGCCGCCGCCACGTAGTCCACCTGCTCGGCCGTGAGCTGCGGGTGAATGGGCAGGGAAAGCACCGTGCGGCACAGCGCTTCGGACCGCGGAAACTGCCCCTCCCGGTAGCCCAGGTACTGATAGGCCGGCTGGCGGTGCACCGGCACGGGGTAGTACACCACCGAGGGCACCCCGCACTGCTTTAGATGTTCCTGCAGCCCGTCGCGCCGGGCCGGCGAGGCCAGCGTAACCGTGTACTGGTGAAAGACGTGGGTGCTGCCCGTCTGCCGCGCGGGCACCCGCAGGCCGGGCACCGAGGCCAGGGCCGCGTCGTAGCGGGCGGCCACCTGCTGGCGGGCGGCGGTCCAGGCCGGCAGGTGCCGCAGCTTCACGCGCAGCAGCGCCGCCTGCAGGGTGTCGAGCCGCGAGTTCAGCCCGATGCGCTGGTGCAGGTACTTGCGGCCCCGGGGCTGCCCGTGGTTGGCCAGCTCCTGCAGCTGCGCGGCGTGGGCTTCGGAGCGGGTAAACAAAGCGCCGCCGTCGCCGAGCGCGCCCAGGTTCTTCGACGGAAAAAACGAGGTCGTGCCCACTTCCCCCACCGTGCCGGCGGGCTGGGTGCTGCCGTCGGGAAACTGCCAGGTAGCCCCGATAGCCTGGGCGGTGTCTTCGATCAGGGCCAGCCCATGCTGCCGGGCCAGGGCGCGCAGGGCCGTCAGGTCGGCGCACTGCCCGTAGAGGTGCACCGCCATGATGGCGCGGGTGCGCGGACCGATGGCGGCTTCGGCGGCGGCGGGGTCGAGGTTGAAGGTGAGCGGGTCTACCTCGGCCAATACCGGCCGCAGGCCCAGGATGGCGGCAGCTTCGGCGGTGGCCACGTAGGTAAAGGCCGGCACAATGACCTCGTCGCCGGGCTGCAACTCCAGGGCCATCAGGGCCAGCTGCAGCGCGTCGGTGCCGTTGGCGCAGGGCACCACGTGGGCGCCATCCAGGTACTGGCTCAGCTCGGCAGCGAAGTGCTGCACATCGGGCCCCTGAATGAAGGCGCCTTCCCGCAGCACGCGCTGCAGGGCCGCATCCAGCTCGGGCTGAATGGCCGCGTGCTGGGCGGGCAGATCGAGCAAGCGAATGGGGGCGGGCGAAACCAGACGAGGAGCAGAAACGGGCACGGGACGGGGCTTGAGCGGTGAACGGCCAAAGATAGGGCACCGCGGCTCCGGCCGATGCCCCGCGTTTATGGCCTTGCCGGGTTTCTATATTGCAGCGCGCATATACGCAACCCGCTATGTGCGCCCTGCGTTAAGCCGGCCAAACGCCCCGCTCCTTGCCGCGCGGGGTTTCCTTCCCACGCACACCGTTTTTGCCATGTTTAAGAAAACCCTCACCATTCAGGCCCTGGCCCTGCTGCTGCTCGGCGGCAGCGTGGCCTTTAGCACCTCCAGCTGCTCCGACGCCAACCGCCAGGAAGCCAGCGCCGAAACCGATGCGGCCTACAACGACTTCAAGGACTTCGTAGCCCGCACCGAGGCCGACGTGGAAAAAGCATCGAGCAAGACCGAAGCCCAGTGGACCGACGAAACCGCCCAGCTCAAGAGCGACTACGATACCAAAGTAGCCCTGCTGGAAGCTGATATGTCGAACTGGGACGATGCGCGCAAAACCGAGTATGAGCAGCTGAAAACCCGCTACACTACCGCCTACGACGCCCGCGAGGCCGCCTACCGCGGCAGCATGAGCGCCGGGGGCATGAGCGCCGGCAGCGGCGCCCCCGCCAAGCTGGGCAAGTACTACAAGCCCGCCGCTACCACCCCCTCGGCCGGCCTTACCGCCGCCAATGCCCGCCAGACCTACGAGGACTTCCTGAAGATGGTGAAGCAGAATGAGGACCGCTACGACATCGACGACTGGCGCAACGTCAACGCCGAGTGGCGCGCCCTGGACGAGGCCTACGACCGCGTGAAGGGCGACATCCCGGCCAAAGACCTGGCAGAAATCCAGAAGGAAAAGCTGAAGTACGCGGCCTTTAAGTCCTACGACAAGGCGGAAGCCCGCACCGCCCAGGGCGCCGACGCCGTGTCGGGCGCGGCCAGTGACGTGGAAGCCGGCACCCGCGACGAGCGGCAGGCCGTAGGTACGGCCGCCGCCAACACCGCCTCCGACGTGAAAGACGCCGGCAAATCGGTGGGCCAGAAAATCGGCAACGCCGCCCAGAAAGTCGGCGAGAAAACCAAGGAAGGCTACAAGGAAGTGAAGTCGGAAGTCAAAAACACCGACAACGACTAATCACGGCTTCCTCCGGGTTTTTGGCTACGCCGACCTTCGGTTCAGATGCCCACGGATTTTAGCTTCGCTGACCTTCGGTTGTGGACAATTGTTCGGATTTGAAAAAGCCCCGCCTCGGCGGGGCTTTTTTGTGGCCGTAAGTAGCTGGTTAGCGCCACTCCAGCAGCAGCCAATAGAGCTTCAGCGCGTCGAAGGCGCGCAGGCTGGGGCGGGCCGAAAGCAGGTTGGCTTCGAGCCGGGGGGCGGCGGCTGCCAGGGCGCGGCGGGCGGCGCCAGCCAGACCCAGGCGGCGCAGGCGCAGGGCCGCCTGCACCAGGCGGGTGTCGGCCCCCAGGCCCGCACGGCGGTAGAGCCCGGCCAGGTTGCGCACCGCGTCGCGGGACTTGCGCAGAAACGCCTCGGCCGGCTCCAGCCCGTCGTGGCACACGGGGTTGTCGAGGTGCCGGATGGGCACGGCCGCCTGCCGCAGCAGCCAGCCAAACTGGGTGTCCTCGTGGCCGTAGCGGGTGAGGCTTTCATCGAGTCCGAACCGGCGGAACACCTCGGCGCGGATGAGCAGGTTGTTGATGGTCAGCTGGGCGTAGGGCTGCTGCTGCCGCAGCCGGGCCGGGCGGGCTTCGCGCTGCCGGCCGTAGTGCCAGCGCAGGTACAGCGCCGGCTCGGGGGGCGGCAGGGCTTCGTAGCAGGTGCCACCCACCAGTACCGGCGCCTCAGCCACCGCGGCGGCGTAGCGGGCCAGAAACTGCGCGTCGGGCAGCAGGCTGTCGTTGTCGAGCAGCAGCAGCCAGGGGTAGCGGGCCTGGGCCACCAGGCGGTTGCGCACGGCGGCGCGGCCCACGTTCTGCGGCAGTTCTTCGTACTCCACGCCCTCGAGCCGGGCCAGGGCGCGGTTCTGCTTGCGCAGCGTGGTCGAGCCGTCGTCGAGCAGCCGAATTTCGACGGGGCCGGGCCAGGCCGCAACCTGCGCCAGCAACTGGCCCACCAATTCTTCCACTGCCCGGTTGTACACCGGAATCAGCACCGACAGGCCCGGGGATTTCACTTAACTGATTGTAAATAGGGAACAGAATCCGGGCCGCGGGCAGCGGCCGGGGTGCACCGCCAACATACGGCCGGAAATACGCATTGGATTGGACTTGGGCTGGGTTTACAGCTCCCAGTTGCGGACTTTCAGCTCTTCGCCGTTGATCGAGCTCAGCTGGCCCTGCTCGCACTTGAGCACACGCTTGGGGTAGCGCCGGATGAGCTCGTAGTTGTGGGTGGCCATGAGCACGGCCGTGCCCGCGTGGTTGATTTCCATGAACAGCCGCATGATGCCGTCGGTCACGTCGGGGTCGAGGTTGCCGGTGGGCTCGTCGGCCAGCAGCAGCAGCGGCTCGTTGAGCAGGGCGCGGGCAATGACCACGCGCTGCTGCTCGCCGCCCGAGAGCTGGTGGGGCATTTTGCCGGCCACGCCGCTCAGGCCCACGCGCATGAGCACGTCCTGCACCCGGTTTTTCATCTTCGACTTGTCGCGCCAGCCGGTGGCCTGCAGCACAAACAGCAGGTTCTGGGCCACGCTGCGGTCGTAGAGCAGCTGAAAGTCCTGGAACACGATGCCCAGCTTGCGGCGCAGGTAAGGCACCTGGTCGGCCGAGAGCTTGCGCAGCGGGTAGCCCACCACGGTGCCCATTCCTTCGGGCAGCGGCAGGTCGGCATAGAGAGTTTTCAGCAGCGAGCTTTTGCCCGAGCCGGTGCGGCCCACCAAGTACACGAACTCGCCTTTGCCCACCTCAAACGACACCTTCTGCAGCACGGTGTTCACGTCCTGCATGATGTAGGCGTCGCGCAGTTCGATGACGGCGGGGGCAGCTTCCATGGCGGGTAGGTCTTAGGAACTTAGGGGTTAGGTTTTTACGGGCCAGCAGTGGAAGAGCCGGACGCGGGCTACCGGGGCCAACCCGCAGCGCGCCAGCCGCTAAGAGCCTCCGCCACCGCTTTCCCGCAATGCTGCCTCAGGCATCGGAGCTGACTTTCTACCAGCAGCAATCGGGGTGTCTCAGCGACCCGAAGCCCTAACACCTAAGCCCTAACTAAATAGCCAGCGGCTGCAGCTTGCCGAATTCCAGCTGCTCGATGAGGGCGGCCAGTTCCACTTCCTTGCCTTCGAGGCCGTAGCGGTGCAAATCCTTTAGCGGACGGTCGGCGCGGAAGTAGGCAATGAGCACGAAGTCCTGGTCGCGGAGCTGGATGTAGTCCGGAATCTTGGCCTTGCCTTTGACTTTGATGATGTACATGGGCTGAATGTGGGAAATGTGAAAATGTGAAAAATGTGAAAACGGCTGTTGGGCCCATTCACCACATTTTTCACATTTCACACATTAGCATTTACGCGTTGACTTTCTTGTGGTCGGCCAGGAACTGGGCCAGGCCTTTGTCGGTGAGCGGGTGGTTGAGCAGGCCGGTGATAACCGCCAGCGGGCAGGTCACCACGTCGGCCCCGATTTCGGCGCACTGCAGCAGGTGCGGCACGTGGCGCACCGAGGCGGCCAGCACCTGCGTGGGGTAGCCGTAGTTGCCGAAAATCTGCACGATCTGCTCGATCAGCTGCACGCCGTCGTGGCCGATGTCGTCGAGGCGGCCCACGAAGGGCGACACGTAGGTGGCGCCGGCCTTGGCGGCCAGCAGGGCCTGCCCGGCGGTAAACACCAGCGTGCAGTTGGTTTTGATGCCTTTCTCGGAGAAGTAGCGGATGGCCTTCACGCCGTCGCGCGTCATGGGCACCTTCACCACGATGTTGGGGTGCAGCTCGGCCAGGGCCTCGCCCTCGGTCACCATGCCGTCGAAGTCCACGGCAATGACTTCGGCTGACACGTCGCCGTCAACCATTTCGCAGATCTGGCGGTAGTGGGCCATTACTGCGTCGGTCCCCTTGATGCCTTCCTTGGCCATCAGCGAGGGGTTGGTGGTTACGCCGTCGAGCACACCCAGCTCCACGGCTTCCTGAATGTCCTTCAGGTTGGCGGTGTCAATGAAAAACTTCATCCGAAAGAGAAACGCTTAAAACGAAAACTGCCCCAAAGGTAGCCGATTGCAAACGAAGGCAACGCACCTCGGAGCAACGACCATACCTGGGGCAGGGACAAAAAAAAGCGAACCAGTATCGCACCGCATCAACCGCCTGCCCTTGCTACCTTCCGGTCCTGGGGGAGTTCAGCGGGAGCTGGTCGTACTGATTCGCCGGCACAAAGGTAAGCCGCGGCAGCCGGCTTTTGCAAGCCCGCCGCCGTTTTTTGCGGTTTTGGGCCCAATTAATCGTAGTGCGGCGCCACGCGCAGGGCCAAAGCCAGACTGAACTGGCTGGCGTAGTGCGGGAAAGCGTACTGTTGACCGTCGAGCTCAATTTCCGAAGCTACGTTCAGCAGGCTGCGCTCGTAGCGCCCGGTGAAGGTGACGCGGCCCATGGCCAGCCCGCCGCCCAGCTGCACGCCCAGCCCCGGCCGGCGCATGCTGCGGTCGATGCTGTCGACGATGCGCCGGGCATGGTCCTGCTGCTGCCGCTCGTAGCCGGTGGGAATGCGCTGCGAGAGCACCGGCCCGGCCAGCAGCAGGCCGTGGCGGCCAATGCGCCGGCCCAGCGGCAGGGCCACGTTCAGGCGCTGCCAGTCCTGGGTGGCCTGCATGGTCTGGAAATCGGTTGGGCCCGGGGTGCCCGGCAGCGGCAGCTGGGGCCCCAGCAGGTTGGTGACGTGGTGCCAGGTCTGGCTGCGCGAGTAGCTGAGCTCGGGCTGCACAAACCAGCGGCGCTGGCGGTTGAAGGTGTAGCGCAGCCAGCCGCCCATGCGGAAGCCCATGGCCGGAGTAGTGGCCTGGGGCACCACGCGGTAGTGGCCCACGCGGTAGAGCGGGCGCGGACTGGTTACCCGGAAAAAGTCGTGGCCGATGAGCATGCCGCCCTGCCAGTGCGAGAAGGGCGGCGGGTCGAGGGCGTGGGCAGCGGGGCTGAGGGCAAGCAGGAGGAATAGTAGTTTTTTCAAGCGAAAAGCAGGCAGGCAGTTTGCGGGACGTTGCTTAAAAAAACAAAACCCCGGCCGCTTAGCCAAGCTTCCGACTTCACTTTTAGCGCTTTATTGAATAAATAACGCCCCATATTTTTCCAATCCAACTCCCGGTGGCGGGCCGCTTTCAGCCGGCGCGGGTTGCATGATGGCGCGCGGGCGGCCTACCTTTGCCCATGCCTCAACAGATTCTGATCCTAGATTTTGGGTCGCAGTACACGCAGCTCATCGCGCGGCGCATCCGCGAGCTGAACGTCTTCTGCGAAATTCACCCTTACACGCACGCCCCGGACCTCACTGAGGATATCCGGGGCGTCGTGCTTTCGGGCAGTCCGTGCTCGGTGCGCGACCCCGAAGCACCCAACCCCGACCTGAGCCGGTACCTGGGCCGGGTGCCGGTGCTGGGCGTGTGCTACGGCGCGCAGCTGCTGGCCCAGCAGGGCGGCGGCGAAGTGCTGCCGGCCACCATCCGCGAGTACGGCCGCGCCCGTCTCCACCACATCGAGCAAGCCAGCCCGCTGCTGCGGGGCCTGAACCTGGATTCGCAGGTATGGATGTCGCACGGCGACACGATCAAGACGCTGCCGGCGGGTTACAACATCATTGCCAGCACCCCGGAGGTCGAGGTAGCGGCCTACCACATCCAGGGCCAGCCCACCTACGGCATTCAGTTTCACCCCGAGGTGACGCACTCCACCCAGGGCAAGCAGTTGCTGCGCAACTTCGTGGTCGACATCTGCCAGTGCGCCCAGGACTGGACGCCCGAGCACTACGTGGACACGGCCGTGGCAGCCCTGCAGCGCACCATCGGCGAAACCGACCAGGTGATTCTGGGCCTCTCGGGCGGGGTCGACTCCAGCGTGGCGGCCCTGCTGCTGCACCGCGCCATCGGGCCGCGCCTGCACGGCATCTTCGTCAACAACGGGCTGCTGCGCAAAGATGAGTTCGAGAGCGTGCTGCACTCCTACCAGGGCCTGGGTCTGAACGTGACGGGCGTCGACGCCTCGTCGGAGTTCTACGCCGCCCTGGCCGGCCTCACCGACCCCGAACTCAAGCGCAAGGCCATCGGGCGCACCTTCATCGAGGTATTCGACCGCGAAGCCCACAAGGTGGAAGGCGCCACCTGGCTGGCCCAGGGCACCATCTACCCCGACGTGATTGAGTCAGTATCAGTAAAAGGACCCGCGGTGACCATCAAGAGCCACCACAACGTGGGCGGGCTGCCCGCCCACATGAAGCTGAAGGTGGTGGAGCCGCTGCGCATGCTGTTCAAGGACGAGGTGCGCGAAGTGGGCGAAACCCTGGGGCTGCCCCACCACATTCTGCACCGCCACCCCTTCCCTGGCCCCGGCCTGGGCATCCGCATTCTGGGCGACATCACCCCCGAGAAAGTAGACCTGCTGCAGCGCGCCGACGCCGTGTTCATCGACGCCCTGCGCCAGCACGGCCTCTACGAAAAGGTGTGGCAGGCCGGCGCCATGCTCTTGCCCGTGCAGAGCGTGGGCGTGATGGGCGACGAGCGCACCTACGAGCGGGTGGTAGCCCTGCGCGCCGTCACCAGCGTGGATGGCATGACGGCCGACTGGGCTCACCTGCCCTACGAGTTCCTGGCCGAGGTATCAAACCGCATCATCAACCAGGTGCGCGGCATTAACCGCGTGGTCTACGACATCAGCTCCAAGCCGCCGGCAACCATCGAGTGGGAATAGACCGGCCCAGGCGTTGCGGCGTCTGAAAACCAAGCGCCGCCCGGCCTACCGGGCGGCGCTTGGTTTTGCCTGGAACCTCAGGTGCCGAAGGGGCAGGAAGTGCAACCGCCCGGTAGGTCGTCGTTGAGCGCCGCGTCTGCTGCCAGCAGCAGGGCCGTCAGTTCCAGCAATTCCCACAGTTCCTGCAGCTCCGGGTAGGTAAATACCAACGCCAGCTTGTGAGCATCGGTGCGCACGGCCAGGTAACGCAGGTCGGGGTCGGCGGGTGGTACGGTGCGCTGCCACAGTTCGCCGATGCGGGTCTTGAACCGGGCAAACTCCTCCGTATTGGCGGCCAGGGCCACGGGCCCGACGTTCAGGTACACGTGCCGGGTGCGCAGGCACCAGGCGGTGTAGCCAATGGCGTTTTGATGAAGTAAATGGGCCATACGCACTCGCACTGAAAACCCAAGGAAAGGCTTTTAGGCCACGGCCCGCCGCGGCACGGCCGCCGGGCGCTGGTGCGCGGGGCGCCGCCGGCGCCACCACAGCAGGTAGCCGGTGATGGTAATGACGGCGCTGCTGAGCGCCAGCAGGCTGTAGACGATTTTGATTGGCAGGCCGCCGTACTGACCATAGTGCAGGGTGCGCAGGGCAAAGTCCAGCCGCTCGACCGGCCCCAGATCCTGCTCCCGGAAGGCTTTTTTCACCCGCGCCGGGCCCGCCGCGTTGGCAAACTCAATCTTGGTAGAGGTACTACCCCACAGCCAGCCGCTGCCGGGCGCCCGGCCCAGCACCGTAACCGGCGCGTCGGGCTTGCGCGGGAAATTCAGGCGCACCAGCTCCAGGCCCGGCTCCAGGCGCTGCGCCTCGGCTATCAGCGCATTGAGGTCGGCCGCTACCGGCGGCAATGAGTCCACCTGCTGCTCTTTGTCGGCGCTCAGCAGCTTCTGCAGCTTAAAGGCATCGTAGGTTATCCAGAGGCCGCTGCCGGCCAGCACCACGTTGAACAGCAGCGCCCAGGAGCCCAGCACGCGGTGCAGCCCCGAGGAAGCCGTGCGCCAGTTTTTCCAGCGGATGGCGTTCCGAAACCGCAGGGCGTCGAGCAGGTGCTTGCGGTATACCACCAGGCCCGTCAGGACCGAGCCCAGCAGCGCCAGCGCGAAAATGCCCGCCAGCAGCTTGCCCAGCTCCTTGAGCAGGAAGGTGGAATGCAGGATGATAAGCTGATCGGTGAAGGAGCCGAACGACTTGCCCAGCACCGCGCCCGAGTAGGGGTTGATGAACAGCCGCCCGGGCTCCTGCCCCTCGTAGATGCGGATTTCCAGCGCCTCGTGGGGAGCCTGGGGCACGCGCCGGAACGAGTAAAACTGCGCGGCCGGCTCGGCCGCCCGGGCGCGGCGGTACAGCTCGTGGTAGCTCAGCCGCGTGCCCTTGGCCTCCACCCGAAACAGCTCCGGGTGCAGCACCTCGTTCAGCTCTTCCCGAAATACCATGAGCGCCCCCGTGCCGAAGAACACGAGGATGAAACCGCCGCACACCAGCCCCAGCCAGGAGTGCAGCGTGAACAGGCGGCGCTTGAGGTTCATGGCAGACGGAGAGGAGGTGAGTAAAAGCGCCGGGCTAGTAGGAGTACGCGACGCTCAGGTTGAAGCGGGCGCCGTTGCCGCGGGTGTAGTTGGCAGCGGTGCCGGTAAACTGGGCCAGCGGCGCGTAGTACGCGTTGTTCAGCAGGTTTTCGATGCCCAGCGTGAGGCCCAGCTGTTCACCGAAACGGTAGCTGCTAGTCAGGTTCAGCAGGCCAAAGCTGCGCACGGGGCCTTCGCCCGAGGCGTAGTTGCCGGCGGCGTTGGGGTTGAAGCGCGTGCGGGTGCCCGAGTACACGTAGTTCAAAGCCAGGCTCAGCGGCTCCCAGGGCTGATAGCGCAGGTAGCCGGTGGCCTTGGGCGCCCCAATGCGGTTGCCGTTCAGCCACACGCCCTGGGTTACGTCCTGCCCGTTTACCTTATTGGTAAGGGTGGCCCGGCCTTCCACCCACGACCACGACCCGCCCAGGCTCAGGTTTTGCTGCACCTGCAGATCAGCGGTCAGCTCGTAGCCCCACACCCGTTCGGGGGCACGCTGCGGCACCAGAATGCCGTTGCCCTGGTCTACCAGGTTGGCCCCGAGGTCCGATTTGCTGACGAAGTACACCCCGCCGAGCGTGAGCGGACCCAGCTCACTGCTGAGGCCGGCCTCGTAGTTGCGCACCACAATGGGCTCGGTTTCCAGCAAGGAAAGCGTGTTGGCCCGGGCCGTGCGCAGGGTGCGGCCCAGTTCGTAGAGCGAGAAGCCCTCGGAGTAGCTCACGAAAGGGTTCAGCCACTTGAAGCGGGCGTAGCGCAGGCCGGCGTTGAACACGGCCGTGTTGTACTTGAGCGCGCCCCCCTTCACGGCTACGCCGCCGGTGTAGGTAGCGCCGCTTTGGGTGCGCAGGGTGGTGTAGTCGGGCACTTCCACCCGAATGTTCTCTACCCGCGCCCCGCCCTTCAGTACAAAATGCTCTAGCAAAGTGGCGCGCAGCTGGGCGTAGGGCGCCAGGTTACGCATGCTCATGCGCGGGGTCCAGAGGCGGCCGTCCACCAGGTTCTGGGTGGTCTGGTCGCCCAGCAGATCGAGGCCGTAGGTGGCTTCGGCGCTGAACTGCTCGCCGGTGAGAAGGGGCGTGTTGAGGTTCAGGCGCAGGCCCTTTTTATCGGAGTTGATTTCCGACTGCCCGCCGCCCTCGAAGAAGGTCGGTTCCGCATCGTAAATGGTGCGGAAGTCCTGCCAGTAGGCGGTCAGCTCCACGCCGGTGCGCAGGGGCAGCACTTCCTGGCCGCGGTAGGTCAGGTAGGCGTTGTGGTTGTGGCGGGTGCCTTCGTCCACGCCGGGCCGCTCGCCCTTCACCCCGATGGCCGGGCTCACGCCGTACTTGCCCACCTGGGTCAGGTAGTCGGAGTTCTGGCGCGAGCTGAAGAAATTGTACATCAGCTCCAGACGGTTCTTGTCGTTGAGGTCGTAGCCCAGCTTGCCGAAGCCGTTGTAGGTTTTGGTTTCGCCCAGGCCGTAGCGCGGCGAAATCACCTCCCCTTTGGCGTCTTGGTACACGCCGCTCTGGTCGAAGGTGCAGCTCACCACGTAGTCGAACCGGCCGGGCTTGCCGTACAGCTGCTGGGTGGCGCGGTAGCCCAGGGTGTTGCCGGTGTGCGTGAGGTTGCCGTTCACGCCCAGCACCGTCTGGCCACCGAACTTCTGCCTGGCTACCGGGCGCTTGGTGATGTAGTTGATCAGGCCGCCGTCGGCGCCGTTGCCGAAGATGGCGGTGGCTCCTTTAATGACTTCCACCCGCTCAATCACCGTGGCGTCGAGGGTACGGATGTCGCGGCCGCCGGCGCGCAGCGGGGTGCTCTGCGGAATGCCGTCGATGAGTACCAGCACGTTGCGGCCGCGCAGGGTCTGACCCACGTTGCCGGTTTGGTTGGTAGTCAAACCCAGGCCGGGTACGGCGTTGCCCACCACGGCCGCCAGGTTGTTGGGCGTAGCGGCGGCCTGCAGCTGCACCTCACGGGCGTTCAGGATGGTGGCCGACACCGGCGTTTCCCGGATCGGCTCGGCCCGGCGGCTGGCCGACACGATGACCTCCCCCAGCTGCCGGTTGGTGCCGGCGTCGGGCGCAAGGGTTAGCTCAATGACTTGGGTGCTGCCTTCGGTAAGCGTCACGCTCCGGCGGGCCAGCTGGTAGCCGATGAAGGTGGCCTCAACGGCATACGTGCCGGCCGGCAGGTTCTCCAGCCGAAACGAGCCGTCGGCCGCTGCGGCCGTGCCAAAGCTGGTATTGGCCAATCGCACGCTGGCGCCTGGCAGGGCTGTCGATTGCGCGTCGCGCACCGTTCCGCGAATGATGCCGGTGGATTGGGCCCGGGTAAAAAAGCTGATCAGCAGCCCGCAAAGAGCCAGCAGCAACCGGGGGTAAGCAGGTAAGCGCATGTACGTCTGGTTAAATCCTGTCGGAAGACGCACAAAGGTAGAACCGCCTGCCGGGGTCGGCAAGATTTATATAGAATGATTTTAAATAACGATTAAGCCTCGTAAGCCGCCGCAGTAGGATTAGCGCAGCCCCACGGGGTTCTGCACTTCCAGCTCCAGGCGCTCGAGCTTGGTGATGGGCACATATTGGTTGTCGTGGGCCTGGTTGGGGTAGCCGATGCCCTGGAACACCGTGCCCGACACTGGTCCCGAACCGGCCAGCGGCTGCTGAAACGCCGGGCCGTGCTGGTGCAGCAGCGTGCCGAAGTAATACAGCAGCTCGAAGCCCGAGAAAGCGAATACCGAGGGGGGCAGGTTCAGCTGCTGGGTGTAGAGCTGGCGGAAGCGGCGCACGCCGGGCTGGGTGCCGTCGAGGTACTTGGGGTGCACGAAAAACACTTCCCGCTGATCCAGCTGCCCCAGGCTCAGGCTGGGGTTATCGAGCCAGGAGGCGTAGGCCAGCAGCGGCACGCGCAGCCCCTGGGCCTGCAGGGCGCTGAGCGTAGCCGGACCGGCTTTCTTGGCGTCGGAGGCTACCACCACGTGGCCCGCGCTTTTGGCATCGTAGCCGCCGAAAGCCGCCGCGTAGGCCTCGGGAATTTCCGAGTCGACGCGGCGCAAAGCCAGCACGCGGCCGCCCAGGGCTTCGTAGGCGGTTTTGTAAGCCTGGGCAAAAGCGGTTTCGTCGCGCGAGTCTTCGTGCAATACGATGGCCGGGCCCCCACCCCAGGCGCGATAGGCAAACTCGGCCGCCTGCCGGCCCTGGGTGCTGGTGCTGGGCTCGAACAGATAGTGCCAGGGATTGTCCAGCACCAGGTCACCGTCCTGCGAAAGCGGGTTGACGGTGATGATCTGCCGCTCGCGGGCAAAGCGGGCCAGAATCTTGCTGCCCGACTTGTACACCGGGCCCACAATCAAATCCATGCCGGCCAGCTCGGGCTGGGCCAGCAGCTGCTTGAGCTGTAGGGTGTCGGCGCCGGTGTCGTAGGCGTAGAGATTCAGCGGGCGGCCTTCACGCTGCAGCGAGTCCTGGGCCAGCTTCAGGCCGGCGTACAGGTCGTTGACGAACTGCAGGCGGCGGCGCGTTTCCCAGCTGGGGTCGTTGAACTCGAAGGGCAGCAGCACGGCCACGTTGTAGCCGCTCTTGCGGGCCGGGCGCGGGCGCGGGGTGTAGCGGGTGCGGTCGAGGCCGAACTGCTGCACCACCTGGTCGAGCTGGGGCTTATCGGCGTCGGTGTAGAGGCCGCCGAACACCAGCTGCTCGGCAAAGGCGCGGGCCAGTACCGTGTCCTGGGGGTAGCGGCGCAGCAAATTTTGCCAGAGGACTTTGTCGCGCAGGCGGGGCAGGTAGCTGGCTTTCATAGCCGCCTGCTGGGCGCGCAGCTGCCCGGCCGGAATCTGGTGCAGCACGCGCAGGGCGTTATCGGGTTCCCCCTGCTCAAACGATGCCTGTCCCTGCAGGAAGAAGGCCTCGCTCAATCCCGGCCACTGCGGGTACTCGTTGCGCAGCAAGTTCAGCATCTGCTCGGCCTCGGCCCACTTGCCCGCCCGCCCGGCCGCCACGGCGTACAGGTAGGCCGCCTCGGGCGCCTTGCCGAATTTGGCGGCGGGCACTGTCAGCGGCTGCAGCTCCTGCATGGCCAGCTCGTAGCGGGTCTGGTCGATGAGGGTTTTGCCGTTGCGGTAGCGCAGCTCGGGGTCCGACGAGCCCAGGTTGGCGGGTAGTGCAGGGGCGGGCTTGCTGGCCGGCTTGCCCGCAGCCGGGGCCGGCTTAGCGGCGGCAGGAAGCGTTTTAGCCGCCGCGGGGGTCGCGCTGCTGCCCGCTGGCTTGGCGGTAGTGCCGGTTGCGGCAGGTTTAGCTGCCGGCGCAGGCTTTGTCACCGTGGGCTTGGCAGCAGCTCCCGGGGCCGGTTTCGCGGGCCCTGGCGCGGGCTTGACGCTGGCCGGTTTCGGGGTCGCCGGTTTGGTTGGCTGCTGGGCCGTGGCCGAGGCAGCCGTGAGCAAAATTCCCAACACCCACCCGTGGTAAAATAACCGCATAGCTGAAAGCACTGATTGCCGGCGTGGAGTTCGGGGCCGGACCCGGCAAAGGTACGCAAGCCCGTCAGGCCGCGATGCGTCCCGGACGAAACGGGGCAGCGGGATTAAATTTCTTTAATAGTAAAACTATCATCCGTGCCAGCTGGTATTCGCTACACCCCTGCTTGCTGAAGCCCTATGATTAGTCACCTGCACCCCGAACTCAACGCCAAGCTGTACCTACGCGACCCCCAGGCCACCGGGCTGGGCCGGCGCATCATCACCGAAAGCGTTAAGCTGATCGACGCCATCGGCTTCGAGCACTTCACCTTCCGCAAGCTGGCCCAGCAAATGGGCTCCACCGAGGCCTCCCTCTACCGCTACTTCGAAAACAAGCACCGCCTGCTGGTGTACCTCGTGTCGTGGCACTGGGCCTGGCTGCGCCACCAGATCCGCTTTCACACCCACAACGTGGCCGACCCGGCCGGGCGCCTGCGGCTGATGCTCAACATCATCACCCGCGCCCACCGCGACCAGCCCGCCACCACCGACCTCGACGAGGCCGCCCTGTACCGCATTGTGGTGGCCGAGGCCTCCAAAACCTACCTCACGCGCGAGGTGGACCAGGGCAACGACGACGGCTTTTTTCAGGAGTACAAGCTGCTGGCCACCGACGTGCTGGCGGCCGTGCAGGAGCTGAATCCCGACTACCCTTACCCCCACGCCCTGGTTAGCACCGTGCTCGAAGCCGCACGCCAGCAGCTGTTCTTCGCCCAGCACATGCCCGTGCTGGCCGATGCCCCCGACCCCGCCACCGCCGAAAACAACGTGCTTTTCTTTCTCGACCACCTGGTGTTTTCGGCCCTGGGAAAATAGCGCCGCCCCGTCTGTTTCACTGCTTCTGCCGCCCTCATCTACTGTATGGCCAACGCTCCTGACTCTGCTTCCCTGAGCCCGGCTCAACGCCTGTGGCGCCTGCTGGGCGCCGAGCGCCGCGACATTATCTACTTATATGTGTACGCCGCGCTGGCGGGCATCATCAACCTCTCGCTGCCGCTGGGCGTGCAGTCGGTTATCAACTTCGTGTCCAGCGGGGCGGTCAGCACTTCGCTGGTGGTGCTCATCGGCTTCATTGTGCTGGGCACAGTGCTGGTCGGCGCCCTGCAGATCATGCAGGTGTACCTGGTCGAGTTCATTCAGCGCCGCCTGTTTGCCCGCGTGTCGTTTGATTTTGCGGTGCGCCTACCGCGGGTGCGCACCGAGGCGCTGGGCGGCCAGTACCTGCCCGAGCTGGTCAACCGCCTGCTCGACGCCCCCACCCTGCAGAAAGGCCTGGCTACGCTGCTGATCGAGTTCAGCGCCGCCGCCCTGCAAATGCTCTTCGGGCTACTGCTGCTCTCGCTCTACCATCCCGTGTTCATCGCGTTCGGGGTGCTGCTGGTGGGCGTGCTGGCCTTGCTGCTGCGCATTACCGGGCCGCAGGGCCTGAGCAGCTCGCTCACCGAATCCAAGTACAAGTACCGCGTGGTGGCCTGGCTCGAGGACGTGGCCCGCACGGCCTTTACCTTCCGCCTGGCCCCACGGCGCCCCCTGGTGCTGAGCCGCACCGACGAATTGGTGGAAGGCTACCTGAGCGCCCGCCGCGGCCACTTTCGGGTACTCATCACCCAGTACTTTGGGTTCGTGGCCTTCAAAGCCCTGATTACGGCGGGTCTGCTCATCATCGGCTGTTGGCTGCTCATCAGCAAGCAAATCAACATCGGGCAGTTCGTGGCCGCCGAAATCGTTATCATTCTCACCATCGGGGCCGTCGAGAAAGTGGTGCTGAAGCTGGACGTGCTCTACGACGCCCTCACGGCCATCGACAAGATCGGCCACGTGCTCGACCTGCCCGTGGTCCCCGATTCCGCCGGCGTGCTGACTTTGCCCCCGTCCAACCAGGGCCTGGCCGTGGAGCTGCGCGAGGTGCACTACCGCTACCCCGGGGCCCGCAACCCGGCCCTGGAGGGCGTTACGCTGCAGCTGCGCCCCGGGGAGCACCTGGGCCTGGCTGGCTACGATGGCTCGGGCAAAACCTCGCTGCTGCGCGTGCTGGCCGGCCTGCTCGCCGACTACACCGGCGTGCTGGCCTACGACGGCGTGGCCCTGCGCGACCTGACGCCCGCCGCCGTGGCCGCGGCCGTGGGTGAAAACCTCTCGCACCAGCACCTGTTTGCCGGCACGGTGCTCGAAAACCTGACCCTCGAGCAGCCCGGCATCGGTCCCGAGGACGTAACCCAGGCCCTGGAGCTGGTGGGCCTGCGCGACTACTTCTACGCCCAGCCCCTGGGCCTGGCTACGGTGCTGGGCGTGGGAGTGCCGCTGCCCGAGCACGTGCGCCAGAAGCTGCTGCTGGCCCGGGCCCTGGTGCGCCGTCCCCGCCTGCTGCTGCTCGACCATTTCCTGCCCGGCGTCGAGCCGGCCGAACGCCTGCGCATTCTGCGGCAGCTGGTGGCCCCCGAGCAGCCCTGGACGGTTTTGCTGGCCTCCAACGACCCGCGGGTGCTGGCCCTGTGCCCCCGCACCGCGCTGCTGCGCGACGGCCGGTTGGTAGCCGACGGGCCCTTCGCCGAAGTGTCGCAGCAGCCCGAGCTGCGTGCCCTGCTGGCCCAGTAGGCAAGGGGTGAGTGGGGGAATGGGAGAAGGAGTGAATCGCCCTGTCATTCTCTCATTCACCCACTCACTCACCCACTCACTCACCCACTCACTCACCCACTCCCCCATTCACTCATTCAGCCATTGCCTTTCCCATGCCCTTTGCTGAGCACCCTCTAGCCGAAACCCACCCCACCGCGGGCCGCTTCCGCTCCTTCGAGCAGGTGCAGACGCCCCGGGCGGGCCGCACGCTGGCCCGCTGGTGCCTGGGGCTGGCGGCCCTGCTGCTGCTGGCCGGCTTCCTGCCCTGGACGCAGAACATCCGCTCCACCGGCACCCTCACTACCCTGCGCCCCCAGGACCGCCCCCAGACCGTGCCCAGCACCATTGCCGGCCGCATCGAGCGGTGGCGGGTGCGCGAAGGCCAGCTGGTGCGCCGCGGCGACACCCTGGTCGACATTGCCGAAATCAAGGACAAGTACTTCGACCCCGAGCTGCTGGCCCGTACCCGCGAGCAGCTGGCGGCCAAGCAGGGCGCCCTGCGCGAAAACGAAGCCAAGCAGCTGGCCCTCGAAGCCCAGCAGGCCGCCCTGCGCGCTTCCCTGAGCGTGAGCCTCGACAAGGCCCGCAACAAGGTGGAGCAAACCCGCCTGAAGCTCAACAGCGACCAGGCCGAGCTGCGCGCCGCCAACAACGACTTCGACATTGCCCGCCAGCAACTGGAGCGCCAGGAAAACCTGTACCGGCAGGGCCTCAAGTCCCTCACCGAGCTGGAGCAGCGCCGCCTGAAGTTCCAGGAATCGACGGCCAAACGCCAGGCAGTGGAAAACAAGCTGGCCTCCACCCGCCAGGAGCTGACCAACGCCCAGCTGGAGCTGGCTTCGCTGCAGGCCGAGTACCAGGACAAGCTGTCCAAGGCCGAGTCGGACCGCCGCTCGGTGCTGGCCTACCAGTTCGACACCGAGGGCCAGATTGCCAAGATGCGCAACGAGTACGCCAACCTGAGCATCCGCTCGGGCTTCTACCGCATTACGGCCCCGCAGGACGGCTACGTGGTGCGCGCTCTTAAGGCTGGCATCGGCGAGATGGTGAAGGAGGGCGAATCCATTGTGACGGTGATGCCCGACAAGCCCCAGCTGGCCGCCGAGCTCTACGTGCAGCCCATGGACATTCCGCTGCTGGCCGTGGGCCGGAAGGTGCGCCTGCAGTTCGACGGCTGGCCCGCGCTGGTGTTTTCGGGCTGGCCCGGCACCAGCTTCGGCACTTTCGGTGGCCGGGTGGCCGTCATCGACAACCTCGACTCGCAGGGCCGCTACCGCATTCTGGTTACCCCCGACCCCGATGAGGAGCCCTGGCCCCGGCCCCTGCGCGTGGGCTCGGGGGTGTACGGCTGGGCCCTGCTCGACGACGTGCCCATCTGGTACGAGCTCTGGCGCCAGCTCAACGGCTTCCCGCCCAACTTCGTGGGCTACGACCCCGATAAAGCCGGGGCCAAGGCCGACAAGAAAGCGGACTACAGCAGCTCTTCCGACGACACCGCCCTATGATCCACTCGCTAAGCCTGCTGCGGTTGCTTTGCCGGCTCGCCGCGCCGGCACTGGCCCTGTGGCTGAGCAGCTTCCTCCCAGCCGCCGCGCAGCTCCCGCTGAATTCCACCCTGCCCGCTGGTCAGGCCACTCCCGCATCGGCCGCCGCGTCGGCCGGGTTGTCTTCTGCGGGGTCGCCTGAATCGGCGCCCGCGTCATCGCCTGGCGCCCTTTCTCCTTTTGGGAACGAGGCCGGGGGGTGGGGTCTGCCCGCCGATTCGCTGTTTACCCTGGCCGATCTGCTGACGCTGGTGGGTGAAAATCACCCCGTGGCCCGGCAGGCCGGGCTGCTGCCCGAGCGCGCCCGCCAGGAAGTGCGCCAGGCCCGCGGCCTGCTCGACCCCACCGCCGCGAGTAAGTTCTACCGCAAGGAGTTCGGCGGCAAAGACTACTGGAACCTCTGGGACAACACCCTGCGCCTGCCTTTGTGGTACGGCCCCGACGTGAAGCTGGGCTACGAGCGCAACGTGGGGCCGCGCATCAGCGAGCAGGACGCTACCCCCGCCGCCGGCCTCACCTACCTGGGTTTGAGTTTGCCGCTGGGCCAGGGTTTGCTGATGGATGAGCGCCGGGCCGCCGTGCGCAGTGCGCAGGCGCTGCAGGGCCTGGCCGAAGCCGAGCGCTTGGCCGCCCTCAACAAGCTGCTGCTGGCCGCCGCCAAGGACTACTGGAACTGGACCCTCGCCCACCAGCGCCGCCAGCTGCTGCAGGGCAACTTCCAGCTGGCCGATGTGCGCTACCGCGCCGTGCGCGAGCGGGTGCGCCAGGGCGACCTGGCCGCCATCGACTCGGTGGAAGCCCTGACGGAGCTGCAAAACCGCCGCGCCCAGCTGCTGCAAGCCGAAGTAGACTGGCAGAACGCCACCCTGGTGCTGAGCAACTACCTCTGGGACCCGCAGCAACGCCCCCGCGAGCTGCCCGCCTCGGCGCGGCCCCAGCTGCTACCCACCGAATCGGCCTGGCAGGCCCTGGCCGCGCTGCCCCTCGAAGAGCTGGTAACCCAGGCCCGGCAGCAGCACCCCGACCTGCTCAAGGCCCGCGCCAAAATCGGGCAGCTGGAAGTGGAGCGCCGCCTGGCCCAGAACAAGCTGCTGCCCAAGCTCTCGGTCGACTACAACCTGCTGCTCAACGGCCGCCCCGGCCAGACCGAGTGGGACTACGGCCCCGCCCCCATTTACCAGAACAACTACAAGCTGGGCGTGAGCTTTGCCTACCCCCTGCTGCTGCGCCAGGAGCGCAGCAAGCTGCAAATCACTCGCCTCAAGCTGCAGGAAGCTACCCTGGGCCTCACCCAAACCTCCCGCGAAATCGGCACCGCCCTGCGCACCACGGCCAACGACCAGCAGGGCCTGCAGCAGCAGCTTCTGGTGCAGCAGCAGGTGGTGGCCAACGCCGAGCGGCTGCGCGCGGGCGAGCAAATCCGCTTCGAAAACGGGGAAAGCTCGGTGTTCCTGCTCAACTCCCGCGAGGCCACCCTGCTCTCGGCCCGGCTCAAGCTGGCCGAGCTGCAGGCCAAGTACGCCCAAACCCAGGCTACCCTGCGCTGGGCCGCCGGCCAGGCCCCGGGCGCGCAATAACGGCCGCTCGCTATACTACCGGCCCGCGGCGCGGCGTTGGGGGGCTTCGCCAATTGCCAACCGATCCATGCCCGCCTTACCCGTTTCGTCCCTGCCGCTGCTGCGCCAACGCTACGACCTGTTGCTGATCCTGGGCGCCTCCCTGGCCCTGAGCACGGTGCTGGTGCTGTTCCGGGTGTTCTGGACCCAGCACATCACCTTCGTGTTCCTGCTCTGGAACCTGTTTCTGGCCGCCATCCCGCTGGGCCTGAGCCTGCTGCTGGGAACCGTCGAGCCCGGGGTGCGGCGGCGCTGGCTGCTGCCGGTGGGGCTGCTGTGGCTGCTGTTCTTTCCCAATGCCCCCTACATCCTCACCGATCTGCTGCACCTGGGCAAGTACACTGGCGTGCCGCGCTGGTACGATTTGCTGCTGATTCTGACCGCCGCCTGGAACGGCCTCATGCTGGGCTACGCCTCCCTGCTCGACATGCAGCGCTTCGTGGCTGAGCGCCTGGGCCGGGCTGCCGGCTGGCTGTTCAGCAGCGCGGCCCTGCTGCTGAGCGCCTACGGCGTGTACCTGGGCCGCTTCCTGCGCTGGAACAGCTGGGACGTGGTGGCCAATCCCTTCAGCCTGGCCTACGACATCATCGGCACCCTGCTGCACCCCACCGCCCACCCCCGCGCCTGGGGCCTGACGCTGCTCATGGGCGCTTTCCTGCTGCTGGGCTACCTCACCGTGCGCGCCCTGGGCCGCCTGCAGCTGGCGGAGGATTCCTGAACGATGTAGAGACGCATACTTGGCTACGCCTTCCTTCGGTTGCGTCTCCTCGTGGAACGGCGCGGCCGATCAGACGCAACCATTCGCCTGCGCTTCATCGGCGGGGCATTGGTAATTGGTAGTAGCGGCGGGCAATAAATTAAGCATCTCTGCCCCAGCCGGTAGCGTAGCCACCGGCAAAAAGCCCCTGGCCGATGCTGTGGAAAGCCCCGCGGCCGGGCATCTACTTCTCAGACCAGCCCTCCGCCTATGCTTGCCCTGCTACCCTTCGCTTTCTGGAGCCTACTGCCGGCGTCTTTCGCCGCTTCTTCCGCCCCCCAGACCGCCCCGGCCAATCCCTACGTCGGGCTGTGGGAACACCGCACCGATTCCACCGTCTTCCGGGTGCAGCTGGATGAGGGCAACTTCCGCTTCTCCGGTTCAGAAACCCATGTGGTGCTGCTGGGCCGCTACAGCTTCAGCCGTCGCGGCGTGGTGGTCGAAGAAACGTTTTCGGCCCCGGAAAGCGGCCTGCCCCTGGGTGCAATGGACCCCGGCTACGAGACCGGCATGACCGTGGGATTTCAGGACCAGCGCCGCCACAACCACATCAGCGTCCACCTGCAGCCCAAGGCCGGCACCCGCAACGTCTTGCTCTGGAAGCGGAAGTCTTTCCAGGAAACCATCTTTATCAACAACTTCCGTCCCCAGCAATTCTAGCTGCCCGAGACCTTCGAGCTGACCCGCGTACCCGCAGCCTACCACTCGTCCCAGCGAAAAGCCAAAAACCAACCACGAACACCCAAAAACGAATAACCCCACCCCAAAACCAAAAACGAACAACCAAAAACCAGAAACGCCTCGCGCCCCTATCTTGGGCGTCGCATGCGCATCTCTCCCTCCCCCGCCCCCATGACCTGGCCGCGGCTGCTTTCGCGCCGCCGCTACCCCGAGCAGCCCCAGCTCCACGTCGTGTCCGATGCCCCGCCCGTGCGCGGCGCCTTCGTAGCCGACTACGACCGCGTGGTATTTAGCACCGCGTTTCGGCGGCTGCAGCGCAAAACCCAGGTCATGCCCCTGCCCGAGACGGACTTCGTGCACACCCGCCTCACCCACTCGCTCGAAACTGCCTGCGTGGGCCGCTCCCTGGGCCGCCTCTCCGGCCGCCTGCTCATGGAAGCCGACGACGAGCTGAGCCAGCAGCTGCCCTACTTCGACGCCGACTGCGGCGACATCGTGGCCGCCGCCTGCCTGGCCCACGACATCGGCAACCCGCCCTTCGGCCACTCCGGCGAAGACGCCATTTCGGCTTACTTCCAGAGTCCCGCCGCCGAGCCCTTCGTGCGCGTGCTCAGCCCCGCCCAGCGCGCCGACCTGCAGCGCTTCGAGGGCAACGCCGCCGGCTTCCGCGTGCTCACCCACACCTACCCCGCCCACAGCAGCGGCACCGCCGGCCTGGGCCTCACCTATGCCACCCTCGGCGCCTTCAGCAAGTACCCCAAGCCCTCGGTGGTTGGCGACGACGACCGCACCGGCGGCATCAGCGAAAAGAAGTTCGGCTACTTCCAGACCGAGGCCGAGCGCTTCCGCCACGTGGCCCACGATCTGGGCCTGCTCCCCAAGGGCGACCCGGACCTGGGCTTCTACCACCGCCATCCGCTGGCCTTTCTCGTCGAAGCCGCCGACGACCTTTGCTACCGCATCATCGACTTCGAAGACGGCGTCAAGCTCGGTCTCATCCCCCACGACGAAGCCCTTGCCCTGCTGCGCCAGATGCTGGCCGACGACCCCGACCGCCCCCGCAGCGTGCACTGGCTCGACTGGCGCGAGGAGCTGGGTTACATCCGCGCCCGCCTCATCGGCAAGCTGGTGGCCGAAACCGCCGCCCTCTTTGCCAGCCACGCCCCCGCCATCCTGCGCGGCGAGTACGACGCGCCCCTCATTCGGGAACTGAGCTGCTGGCAGGAGCTGCAAGAGGTCCAAAGCCTGTCGGTCGAGCGCCTCTACCGCAGCCGCCCGGTGTTGCAGATCGAGGCCGCCGGCTTCGAGGTGCTGGCCGGCCTGCTCGACGCCTTCCTGCACGCCACCTTCGATTCCACCGCCAGCCCCCGGGCCCGCAAGCTGCAGGAGCTGATTCCGGCCCAGTTCCGCGCCGTCGGCCCCCAGGCCCCCGCCACCGCCTTCGAGCAAATCATCCTGCTCACCGACTACGTGGGCTCCCTCACCGACCAAAACGCCCTAAGCCTGTTCCGCACCATCCGCGGCATCGACCTCCCCAAAGGGTTTTAAGGAAGGATTAGGGATTAGGGCGGTACCGAAAGGGCGTTCTGCCGGTTTCGTCTGTCATCCTGAGCAAAGCACACCGCAGGTCGACGCAGCCGAAGGACCTTACCCCGTCAGCCCAAGTTGTTGGTACGGGTAGCTCAAGGGAGGCAAGGTCCCTCGGCTGCGCCGGAAGCCAGATGAAGGATGACATTTTGCTTCAACCAACTTCTCACCCGCTACTACCCTCGCTCAGCGCGCAACAACTAGCTGCCCGGCTACCGCTACCACTTGTCAGCGCACTCCTACTGCTAATCAGCGCGCTCCTACTGCCCGCCGCCAGTTAGCAACGACCTACCATCAGTCAGCAGGCTTCAACTGCCTGCCACTTGCGTTCTACAGGCCGACAGTTGCATTCTACGGCCAGCCAGCCCGCTCCAACCGTCAGTCAGCGTGCTCCAACGGCCCGCCACCCGTTTCCCGCCGCCCTATATTTGCCCCGCACATTTCCCTCTCTGCTATGCCCGACCTGAACCTTGCCACCAGCGACCAGCTTTTCACCCGCGCCCAGGACCTGATGCCCGGCGGCGTCAACTCGCCCGTGCGCGCCTTCCGCGCCGTGGGCGGCCACCCGGTGTTCATGCAATCGGCCCAGGGTGCCTGGCTCACCGACGTCGACGGCAACCGCTACCTCGACTTCATCAACTCCTGGGGCCCCATGATTCTGGGCCACGCCCCCCAAATCGTGCTCGACGCCGTGCAGCGCGCCCTGCCCGACTCCCTCTCCTTCGGCACCCCCACCCGCCGCGAGGTCGAAATGGCCGAGCTGATTATTGAGATGGTGCCCAGCATCGAAAAGGTGCGCCTGGTCAACTCCGGCACCGAGGCCACCATGTCGGCCATCCGCGTGGCCCGCGGCTACACCGGCCGCGCCAAAATCCTCAAGTTCGAGGGCTGCTACCACGGCCACGGCGACTCGTTCCTGATTTCGGCCGGCTCGGGCGCCCTCACCCTGGGCACCCCCGATTCGCCCGGCGTCACCCAGGGCGTGGCCCAGGACACGCTCACCGTGCCCTTCAACGACCTGGAAGCCGTGCGCCAGGCCATTGCCGCCAACCCCGAGCAGATTGCCGCCATCATTCTGGAGCCCGTGGTGGGCAACATCGGCCTGGTGCCGCCCGCCGAGGGCTTCCTGCAGGGATTGCGCGAGCTGTGCACCCAGCACGGCATCGTCTACATCTTCGACGAGGTGATGACCGGCTTCCGCCTGGCCCGCGGCGGCGCCCAGGAGCTCTACGGCGTGCAGCCCGACCTCACCACCCTCGGCAAAATCATTGGCGGCGGCATGCCGGTGGGCGCCTACGGCGGCAAGCGCGAAATCATGGACCACGTAGCCCCCGCCGGCAAGGTGTACCAGGCCGGCACGCTCTCGGGCAACCCCATTGCCACCGCCGCCGGCCTGGCCCAGCTGCGCTACCTGCACGAGCACCCCGAAATCTACCCCGAGCTGGACCGCATCAGCGCCCGCCTCGCCGACGGCACCCGCCAGATTGCCGCCGAGCTGGGCTTGAACTACACCGTCAACCGCGTCGGCTCGATGTGGAACGTGTTCTTCACCCAGCAGCCCGTTACCGACCTGGCCTCGGCCAAAACCTCCGACCTGGAAGCCTTCGGCCGCTACTTCCGCGCCATGCTGCACCGCGGCATGTACTTGGCCCCCTCCCAGTACGAGGCCCTGTTCATCAGCACCGCCATGACCGACGAGCTGGTCGACCTCTACCTCGAAGCCTGTCGCGAGTCGCTGCGCGAAGCCCACGGCCTGTAGCGCCCCGCGCAATTCTCCGGCAATAGATAGTGGTGCCACGACAGCAACAGTCGTGGCACCACGCGTTTCCGGCCCATCTTGACTGACAGCCAAGCGTCCCGATTAGCTGCTGCGTTACATTCTGGCACCCTCTCCCCATTTCGCGCCTCAAGCGTGCTGAGGCTACTTATCAACTCCAGCTTAAAGAAGTGGTGCCACGGCTTAGAGCCGTGGCACCACTCCGCCGCCCCGCGCCACCGTGGCCCCCTCTGCTTTTGAGGAAGGGCCGGGGGGTGGGGTCCTACGGGCCCGGCGGGCTATCTTTGCGCCCGAACCGTTTGCCTGCCGCCCATGCCTTACCGCTACCGTGTTGGATTCTGGAGCCTGCTGCTCGTGCTGTTGGTCGTACCGCTAAGCTTGCGGGCCCAGTCGGGCGCCACCGCCGCCCAAAACAAGCAGCTCTTCGACCGCGCCGTCGACGAAATTAACTTTCGCACGATGGAAACCGTCTACGACAAGTCGTTTACCCGGCGCAAGTTTCCCGTATCGCTGCGCACGGCCAAGGCCCGCCGCGAGTTCGACGACTTCCCCGGCCGCCCCGACATCAAGCAGCTGTTTCTGAACTACAACGGCGTGGCCGAGCGCTACAAAAACCGCTTCGGCAAGGGCCGCACCGACCTGGCCGAGTTCGAGAAGCAGCTGGCTGGCATCCTGCTCGACCCCAACTTCGAGTTCTTCATCCGGGTGCTGCCCCGCGACGAGCGCGTGGCCCTGGTTCGCTCCCTGCAGCGCTACAGCAAGCAGGCCGCGGCCCAGTTCAACGCCTCCGAAGACCGCGTGCCCGAGGAGCTGCTCGTCGATGGCTCGGCCGTGCCCCCTGCCGACGTGGACGCCCAGCCCGAGGAGCCCGTGGCCAAGCCCCTGGAAGACCCCGCTCCCCAGCCCGAAGCCACGGCCAGCGCCGCCGAACCCGCCCGGCCGGCAGCCCGTCCCCTGGGCGAGTACTCCGCCCCGCGCCACGACTGGCTCGACTACACCACCTTCTTCTGCTCCATTCTCTCGCTGGGTTTGCTGCTCTACCTCACCCTGTCGGTAGTGCCGGGCCTGCGCGCCCAGATCAGCAGCCTCACCGCCGAGCCTGACTACGAGCCCGAACCCGAGGAGCCGGCCGAAGCTCCTACCCCCAAGCAGCGCACCCCCGCCGGCCTGCCCGAAGACCGCTACGACGACTAATCAATTGATAATTAATAATTCATAATTATTAATTATCAATTTACCACCCCCTCCCCCACATGATTCTCACCGACGAGCAAATCCTGGCCGAGATTGAGCGCGGCACCATCGTAATTGAACCCTACGACCGCGCCTGCCTCGGCACCAACTCCTACGACGTGCACCTGGGCCGCTACCTGGCCACCTACCGCGACCACGTGCTCGACGCGCGCAAGCACAACGAAATCGACGTGTTTGAAATACCCGCCGAGGGCTTTGTGCTGACTCCCGAAACCCTATATCTGGGCGTAACGGAAGAGTACACCGAAACCCACGCCCACGTCCCCTTCCTCGAAGGCAAAAGCTCGGTGGGCCGCCTGGGCATCGACATCCACGCTACCGCCGGCAAGGGCGACGTGGGCTTCTGCAACACCTGGACGCTGGAAATTTCGGTAACCCAGCCCGTGCGCATCTACCACGGCATGCCCATCGGCCAGCTTATTTACTTCACCGTGGAGGGCGCCATCCAGAACTACTACAATCGCAAGCCCAACGCCAAATACAACCAGCGCACCGACAAGCCCGTGGAGTCGATGATGTGGATGAATAAGTTTTAAGCCGCGCTGGCTCTGTCGGGGAGCGTCATTCCAGGTGAAACCGGGGAATCTGGCCCGAATCGTAGCTTTTTCAACCCAGAAATTACGCTTTGGCCAGGCGCCCCGCGCGGCCCGGAATGGCGCTTTTGGCTGGTTGCCAGGGAGCTTGCCGGGCCCGCAACCGAACTGCTTGGCATGCTTTTTCGTTAGATGGAGGCGCGGGTTGCTTTTCCAGGCGGCTGCGTAGTTTGTTTTTCAGCGGCTTCGGCCCTCAACCATACTTGCCTTGACGACGATGAAGAAGATCCTTGCAACGGCTGTGCTGATGGCGTCTGTCGCCCTTGGCACCCAGGCGCAACAGTCGCCGACCAAGAAAACGGCAGTCCAGCAGCGCGCCGACCGGCTTTCCAACCAGATGTCCCGCGAGCTGCGCCTCAACAACTACCAGACCACCAGGCTGCGCGCCATCAACCAGGACAAGATTGCCAAGATGGCCACCATCGAAAGCAAGTACGCCAGCAACCCCAAGCTGGTGGACGAACAGTGCCAGGGCGTGTGCCGCGAGCGGGACCAGGAGCTGCGCGCCATCCTGACCACCGACCAGTACAGCACCTACTACGGCAACCGCCCCGCCTACTACCGCTCCGACAAGGACTACGCCATGCGCGCCAGCGACGTGATGCTGGTGAAGTCGGTGCAGAACCCGCTGCCGGCCTCGGCCAAGGGCGCAACCCTGAGCCAGGGCGACGACGCCAAGTCCGGCGCCTCGTCGCGCAGCAGCCGCTAAACCAGCTCTGCTTCTGTCGCTACAATAGCAAAAGCCCGCCCTGCATCCGTGCAGGGCGGGCTTTTTCGTGCGCCGGGCTTAGCGGGCAGCTTTTTCTTCCTGGTCGAGGTGCTGCGACAGCTCGCGGCCCAGGGCGCGGAGCTTGGCGCCCATGAACTCGTCGTTGGTGGCGTTGATGATGCTTTCGGCCATGGAACCGATCATGTCCACGTAGAAGCGCTTCATCTCGTCGACGGGCATTTCCTTGGTCCACAGATCAATCTTCATGGTGCCGCGCTCGTCCCGGTCCCAGATGCTCACGTTCAGAGCCTTGGCGAAGTGAATGTCGGGACCGGCGTCGGTGGCGCTCCAGCTGATGGCCTCGGGAATCTTCTGGTCGTCGAGGGCAATGCTGAAGCGGATTTCGGACTTTTTCATTTGCAATGAGTGAATGACTGAGTGGTTGGATGAGCGAATGATCGATTCCGGCACGGCATTCAATCATTCACTCATTCAACCACTCAGTCATTGATTAAACGTAGTTGTTGAGCATCACCGGCATCACCAGCATGAGGATGTTCTCGTTGTCCTCGGCCAGGGTGGGCATCAGCAGGCCGGCGCGGTTGGGCGTGCTCAGCTCCAGGGTGATTTCCTCGGAATCGATGTTGCTGAGCATTTCGGTCAGGAAGCGGGCGTTGAAGCCGATTTCCATGTCCTCGCCGTCGTACTGGCAGGGCAGCTTCTCGTTGGCCTCGTTCGAGAAGTCCAGGTCCTCGGCCGAGATGGTCAGCTCGGAGCCGGCCAGGCGCAGGCGCACCTGGTGGGTGGTCTTGTTCGAGTAGATGGCAATGCGCTTCACCGAGTTCAGCAGCTGGGCGCGGTCGATGATGAGCTTGTTGGGGTTGGAAACCGGGATGACGTTTTCGTAGTCGGGGTACCGCTCGTCGATGAGGCGGCACACCAGGCGCATCTGGTTGAACGAGAAGAAGGCGTTGCTCTGGTTGAACTCCATGCGCACCGGCGTGGCCTCGGAGGGCAGCGCGCCCTTGAGCAGGTTGAAGGCCTTGCGCGGGATGATGAGGTTGGCGGTCTGGCCGGCGGCTACGTCCTGGCGGCGGTAGCGCAGCAGGCGGTGACCGTCGGTGGCCACGAAGGTGGCCTGGTTGTCGGCCAGCTGCACCAGGATGCCGGTCATGGCCGGGCGCAGCTCGTCGGTGCTCACCGCGAAGATGGTTTTGTTGATGGCCCGCTGCAGCGAGGAGGAGGGCATTTCTACCGGGGCCGAGCCTTTGACGACGGGCACGCGGGGGAAGTCGGTGGCGTTTTCGCCGGCCAGCTTGTAGCGGCCGTTGGCCGAGGCAATTTCGATGCCGTAGGTTTCCTCGTCGAGGGTGAAGGTGACGGGCTGGTCGGGCAGGTTTTTCAGGGTGTCGAGCAGGATGCGGGCCGGGGCGGCAATGCGGCCGCTTTCGCGGGCTTCCACCGGCAGCTCGGTCATCATGCTGGTCTCCAGGTCGGAGGCGGTGATGGTCAGCTTCCCGTTCTCGATTTCAAACAGAAAGTTCTCCAGGATGGGCACGACGGGGTTGTTGGTGACCACGCCGTTGATGCTCTGGAGCTGTTTGAGCAACGCCGAAGACGAAACGATAAATTTCATACAGGAGGTTGAGAAGGGGTTCTGTCAGTAGAGAACAAAGATAGGCGGCTGCCGGGTGAAAACCGCGCCCCCGCCCGGCCCGCGCCGCCAAGCCGCTGAAAGCCCGGGGCAAGTCGTTGCGGGCTCCGCCGCGCGGTATCTTTGCCCTTGCTATGAACGACCCGGAAATCCGCGCTTTGCTGTATCCGCGCCTGCTGGGCGGCGTGTACGTGGACGAGCTGCCCACCGGCCGCACCCGCGCCGACGTGGTGCACATCACCGAGGGCTTCATGCACGGCTACGAGGTGAAGGGCGACGGTGACACCCTGCAGCGGGTGGCGGCACAACTGCTCTACTACGGCCGGGCCTACGACTTCGTAACCTTCGTGGTAACGGAAAAGCACCTGCCCAAGCTGCTGCCGCGGCTGCCCGCCTGGGTGGGCGTGCTGGTGGCCTCGGCCGCGGGGCTGCACGAGCACCGCCCGGCCGGCTACAACGCTACGGTGGAGCGGGCCGCGGTGGCGGGACTGCTGCGCCTGAGCGAGGTGAAGCAGTACCTGATGGCCGGCGGCCTCTACCACGTGAGCCCCCTGCCCCGCCGCGAGGTGGCCAAGCTGCTGCACACGGCCCACTTTATTCCGCTCTCGGGCCTGGCCCGGTACGTGCGCGAGCGGCTGATAGCCCGCCTGCCCCAGCGCCTGGAGGCCCGCGCCGAGCGCAAGGCCGAGCGGCAACGGGTTGGCGCCAAGCGGCGCCAGAAGCGCAAGCCTTCTGCCCGCTAGGCTCAGCAATAAAGCCGGGGGCCAGGCTGAGCCAAAGGAACGTCATGCCGAGCCCCGCGAAGCATCTCAACTGCTTCGTTGCTGCCTCAGCCCGCGGCACGTCGGTGCTGCGGGATGGCACGCGACCAAGCAGCGTGCAAACATTTCGTGATAAACATATTGAATTTGTTTGCGCCGATATGTTTGAGCCGTAGCTTGAGGGCATGAAAAACGATCTGCGCGACCAGCTGGGTCTGACCCAGCAAAGTCTGGCCTCGTGGCTGGGCATTCCGCGCTCCAGCCTGGCCCTGGCCGAGCGGGGCCGCCAGTCGCTGCCCCTGAGCGGCGATTTTTTGGCGCAAGGCCGGCTGCAGCTGGCCATACAGGGCCAGGTGTACGACCCGGCCACCGGTACCACATTCCCGGCTCCGCCGCCCCTGCCCCCACCCGCGCCGCTGGCCTCGCCCCTGCAGGAGCGCCTCGACGCGTGCCAGCTGCAGCTGCTCCGGCTGCGCCGCCAGCTGAAGCGGCTGCAACAGCGGGCCACGCAGTACCAAAACCGCCTGGTGGCTTTGCCGGCCTTGCGGGCTTACCCCGGTCCCCTGGCCCAGCCCGAGCGGGAAGCCCGCTGGCTGGCGGCGCTGGAGCAAGAGGCTGCCGACGCCCTGCAGTTCACCTGCGGGGCCGGGCCGCAGCGCTTGCTCGAAGCCCGCATTGCCGGCCTGGAGCGGGAAGCCGAGCTGCTGGCCCAGCTGCTGGCCGACATTCCGGCTGCCGACGAGCAACCGCCCGCCGCGCCCGGCAGTACCTTTAGCGAGTCGTAACCCGGTCCGACCCGCAACCGCCCTGCTGCCCCGCTATGTCTTTCTCCATTGTCTGCTACGGCGAAATGCTGTGGGATTTATTGCCCAGCGGCCCCAGCCCCGGCGGGGCGCCGCTGAACGTGGCCCTGCACCTGCTGCAGCAAGGCCTGCAGCCGCAGCTGGTGAGCCGCGTGGGCGACGACGGGCCGGGGCGTGAGCTGCGCCGGTTTGCCGGGCAGCAGGGCCTTGACCTGGGTTTCGTGCAGCCCGACGCCGCGCAGCCCACCGGCACGGTGCGGGTGCAGGTGGGCAACTGGCAGGAAGTGGGCTACGACATTGTGGCCCCGGTGGCCTGGGATTTTATTGAGTACACCGAGGAGCTAGGCAGCCTCGCGGCCGCTGCCGACGTGCTGGTGTACGGCAGCCTGGCCGCCCGCAGCGAGGGGTCGTTTGCCACGCTACAGCGGCTGCTGCCCCTGAGCCGGCTACCGGTGCTCGACGTGAACCTGCGCCCGCCGCACTACGCGCGCGAGCGGCTGGAGTGGCTGCTGCAGCGGGCCCGGGTGGTGAAGCTCAACCACCACGAGCTGCGCGAAATCAGCGACTGGTACGCCCCGGGGCTCGACGAAGCCGCGGGCATGCGCAACCTGCTGGCGCGCTTTGGCTGGCAGCTGCTGGTGGTCACGCGCGGGGAGCACGGCGCCGCGGCCCTGACCGACGACGGCCTGCTGGTGGAGCAGGCGGGCTTCCCGGTGGTGGTGCAGGACACCATCGGCAGCGGCGACGCGTTTCTGGCGACGCTGCTGCGCCACTGGCTGCAGGCCGCCGACGTGCAGGAGGCGCTGCGCCGGGCCTGCGCCGTGGGGGCGCTGGTGGCTACCTACCACGGCGCCACCCCGCCGATTACCCAGGCGGAAGTGGATCGGATGCTGGCGGGGTGACAAGGTGGTTGCGCTGCGGGTTAGGGGCTTGAACCTGCGTACCTGCAAGCGGAAAAGCGGCTGCAGCTGCGCCCAGTGGCTGGTGCAGCTGCTGGAAGCGAACATTCGGGGCAGTAAAAGAATTATGCGCGGTTTCGAGGCCGCCCTGCCTGCCCCCATAGCAATAGGGCCCCGGAGTCAAGCGTACCGGCCAGAACGTTTGCAACCATGACTCAAGCCAGGGCATCCCACCAGTGATGAAACAACTTCGCCTCTACCTGGCCGCTGGACTGCTGCTGCTCGCCGCGGTGGCTTGTAAGAAAGACGATTATCTACGCGGCATCGACAAGGCCGCGCTATTTGCTCCCCCCACCGCCGCCGAGCTGGCCGCCGTGCAGGCCGACTGGGCCGCTCGCGACCTAACGCCCCGGGGGTACCAACTGGAGCAAACCGTGCCGCTTACGGGTGGGGCCGAACTGCGGTTTATCTCGTTTTTGACCGGGCCCTACCGCACCCAGGCCGCCGTGCTGGTGCCGGGTGGTACGGGTCCGCACCCCGTACAGCTGCAGTTCAGCGGGTTTACCGCCGAGCCCCACGCCATTGCCCTGCTTTCGGCCGGAAGCGGGACGCCGCCTCCTTCTCCGTTTATTTTGGCCTGGGCTGCCTTCCGGGGGCAGGGGCTGCACGTGACGGTGAACGGCCGCAGCTACGACCGGCCCGCTTCGGAGGGTCCACTCGCGGAAGCCTTCGATGGCGCCACCAACGACGCGCAGGCCCTGCTCAACGTGGTGTTGGCAACCGTGCCCGGGGCCGACGCCGGGCGCATTGCCCTGCGCGGGGGCAGCCGGGGCGGCACCGTGGCCTTGCTGCTGGCAGAGCGCGACGCGCGGGTGCGCCGTGCCATCGACGTGGTAGGGCCCACCGACCTGCTCGGCCTCACCGAAGCCAACCAAAATGACCCCACCTACAAGCTGCAGTTTTTGCAGGAGCTGAAAGAAGGACGCCTCACGCTGCCCCAGGCCCGTCACCGTTTGCTGGCCAGCTCGCCCCTGTACTTCGCCGAGCGCCTCCCATTGGTGCAGCTGCACCTCGGCAGCCGCGACTACATCGTGCCGCCCGCCCAGGGCGAGCGTTTGCAGGAGCGGCTGCAGGCCCTGGGCCGCAGCAATCAGGCGGAGTACCACCGCTACGAGGGCCGGGACCACCACGGGGTACACACGCATCCTGATTTCCAGGGCCGGGTGGATGCTTTTTTGGCGCCTTTGCGCTAGCAACTTCTTTGGCATACGGGCCCGCGCTGCCTTCCATCCTCTTTGAGTGCTCCGACCCGGGCTTCAAAGCGGTTTTCAGACTAGGACCGTGGCAGCGCTGAAGCAGTCAGCGACGCCAACGGGGTACCCAAAGCTCACCAGCTCCAGTTGGTGCCACTTGGGTAACATTGACGGTACGCAATGAAGCCGAATTAACTACCAACAAAAAGCCCTTCGACTGCAAGGGTTATAGTTATTCGGTGGCAAACGACGCGTACTTGCGCTTGCGCAGCCAGGCGCGCACCAGCCCGAATGCGGCCAGCAAAGCCAGCGGGGCGACCAGGTTCAGCAGCTGCCACTGGCGCCGCTCGGCGTTGAGGCGCACTTTGTCCAAGGGGCGCAGGGTGATTTGCTTGCTGCGCACGGCAATCAGGCCCGAGTCGTCGAGCAGGTAGTCCACGGCGTTCTGCACCAGCTGGCGGTTGGCAAACTCGGTGGTGGCCAGGCGGTCGAAGCCCAGGCGCAGGGGGCGGCCGGTTTTGGGGTCCACCTCGTTGCGCACGAAGTCGCCATCGGAGATGAGCACGATTTTGCTGGGCTTGGCCAGGGGGCTTTGCGCGGGCAGGAACTGTGTGGTGCCGGGCCGGGCGCGGTTGGCAAACAGGGAGCGGAACTGGCCTTCGAGCAGGTAGCCCACCGGCCGCGGGCCGCTGTTGTAGAGCTTGGGGTCGGGCGGCAGGCGGGCGTCGTTGAGGTTGATGGGCACCGGGGCGGGCAGCACGCGGGTGTAGCGCGAGGTGAACATCAGGGGCGTTTTGCGAATGCCGCGGGCCTTCACCGTGTCGATAGTGCTGACGAACTTGAGGTACACCGCGTCGAGGTTGCGGGTGATGGGGTGCGGGCTGAAGCTGTTGACCAGCGGGTAGAACGGCCAGGGCATGGGCTCGACCTGGGGCTTGTCGCCGCTGCGGCCGGTTACCAGCGGAATCACGCCGCAGTTCACGTCCAGCAGCAGGTCGCCGTTGACGCGCGCTCCGTAGGTAAACAGCAAGTCGGTCAGGCCCAGGTCCTGCGGAAACGAGAGCATGCCGCCGCGGTTGGCGCTGTCCAGGTTCACGCGCATGGCGTCGACGAAGAACAACGCCCGGCCGCCCTGGGTGATGAACTCGTCGAGCTTGAACTTCTCGGGCTCGGTGAAGGCGCGCTCGGGCTTGGCCACCATCACGGCCGCGAGGGACTTCATATCCTGGTCGCGTACCTTGTTGAGGTCGATGCGGAACACGTCGTAGTCGCGCTGCAGGGTGCCGATGAGGTCGGCCAGGTGCAGGTTGTCGGGCTCGCCGTGGCCCTCCACGATGCCCAGGCGGCGGCGCTGGGTGGGCTGCAGGCGGCGCACGGCGGCGGCCAGCTCGTACTCCAGACCCTCGATGCTTTGGTTGAGGCGCACGTCGGGCGGGGCG
Organism: Hymenobacter sp. B81; assembly: GCF_044628455.1. NCBI lineage: Bacteria > Pseudomonadati > Bacteroidota > Cytophagia > Cytophagales > Hymenobacteraceae > Hymenobacter > Hymenobacter sp. B81. Next base: position 1,397,543 of record NZ_JBIYZW010000001.1, read on the forward strand.
GCCTGGTTGCCGCGCAGCAGCAGCACGTTTTCCTCGCGGTTGCCCACCGTGACCACGGCCCAGGGAAAGATGATTTTCTCCACGCGCTGGCCGCCTTCGTTGGCGCCCAGGTTGGTCGGGCTCAGCCCCTTCTGCACCAGGCGCTGGTATTCCTTGTTGCGGTCGGCTTCGGATGAAGCGGCCGAGGGGTCGACGAACACGTAGCGCAGCTTGCTGCCGGCGTGAATCTGCATCTCGTCGAGCGTTTCGCGGGTGGCCTGCGAGAGGCGGCGGAAGGCGGGCGGAAAGTCGCCGGCCAGGTACACTGTCACGGTCACCGGCTCGGGCATGCTGGCCAGCAGCTGCTCGGTAGCCGGCGACATGCTGTAGCGCTTATCCTGGGTGAGGTCGAGGCGGAAAAAGAATTGCTGGGCAACGAAGTTGAGCACCAGCAGGCCCAGCAGCACGAGGCCGAAGCGCAGCAAGTCGCGCTGCTTGCGCGGGGTGGCGGGGGCAACGGGGGCGGGCGTAGCGGCGGCGGGAGTGGTTTCCATCGTCAGTCAGGTCCGGGTTACCAGTTGCGGCTTTGCAGCACGAGGCGGGTGGCCAGCAGCATGGCGGCCACCACCGAGAGGAAATAGAGCAGGTCGCGCGAGTCCACCAGGCCCTTGCTCAGGTCGCGGTAGTGGGCGGCAATGCCGAGCTGCCCGATGTAGTAGGCCGGCGCGCCGTCGAAAAGCGAGGCCAGGGAATCGAAGCCCGAGTACACCAGGAAGCAGCCCACCACGGCCAGCAGAAAGGCAATGATCTGGTCGCGGGTGAGGGCCGAGGCCAGCACGCCGATGGCGGCAAACACGGCCGCCAGCAAACCTAGGCCGATGAGCGAGCCGGCAAAGGCGGCCGAGTCGATGTTGCCCTGCGGGGAGCCCAGCTGGTAGACGGAGTAGTAATAGAGCAGCGTGGGCACCAGGGCCAGCAAAGCCAGCAGCAAACAGGCCAGGTACTTCCCTCCTACCAGCTGCCCGTCGGTGAGCGGGCGGGTGAGCAGCAGCTCGATGGTGCCGGCCTTCTTCTCCTCGGCGAAGCTGCGCATGGTCAGGGCCGGAATCAGGAACAGGAAAATCCAGGGGGCCAGGTTGAACAGCGTCTGCAGGTCGGCAAACCCGTAGTCGAGCACCGAGCTGTCGGGGAACACCCACACGAACAGGCCGGTGGCTACCAAAAACACGCCCAGCACCACGTAGGCCACCGGAGAGTTGAGGAAGGCGTTGAATTCTTTGCGAAGGACGGCGAACATTCAGGGGAATGTAGCGGGATGATGAGACAATAAGCTCCCCTCCTATTTGAAGCAGGAGATGCGGCCTATTTATTGGCCGCTGGGGTGATTTGGCGTCGGATAGTAATCTATCCGACAACTTCTGTTCTACACCGAAAACCACCCCGGCCTTCGGCCACCCCTCCTTGAAAATAAGGAGGGGAGCTTAGGGCTTATTTCTTGGTAGCGGTCAGCTCCTGGAACACCTGCTCGAGCGACTGTTCTTCCTGGCGCAGACCGAGAAGGGTCCACCCCCTTTGGGCAGCCCGGCGCGAAATAGCGGAACGCTGGTCGAATTCTGAGTAGATGCGGTATCTGTACCCTTCTTCTTGCACCACCCTGTTGACGCCGTGCATGGAGAGCAGACTATCCACGTCCACCGGCCCTTCAAACTCGGCCAGGACAACAGTTTCGCCCTTGGTGAGGCCGGCCAGCTCGCGCACCGGCGCATCGGCCACCAGCTGCCCGCGGCTGATGATGACCACCCGGTCGCAGAGGGCCTGTACTTCGGGCAGGATGTGGGTGGAGAAGATGACCGTCTTGTCCTGGCCCAGCTCGCGGATCAGGGTGCGGATTTCGCCGATCTGGTTGGGGTCGAGGCCGGTGGTGGGCTCGTCCAGAATGAGCACCTGCGGGTCGTGAATCAGGGCCTGGGCCAGTCCCACGCGCTGGCGGTAGCCCTTGCTGAGCGCCCCGATCTGCTTGTTCTGCTCGCGCGTGAGGCCCACCCGGCCCACCAGCTCCTGCACGCGGCTGCGCAGCGCGCTGCCGCCCAGCCCGTGCACGCGCCCGATGAAGTCGAGGTACTCGTGCACGTACATGTCGAGGTAGAGCGGGTTGTGCTCGGGCAGGTAGCCCACCCGGCGGCGCACCTCCAGCGGGTGCTCCACTACGTCGAAGCCCGCCACGCGCACCGTGCCCGTGCTGGGCGGCAGGTAGCCGGTGGCAATCTTCATGGTGGTGCTTTTGCCCGCGCCGTTGGGCCCCAGAAAGCCCAGGATTTCCCCGCGGCCGGCCGTAAACGAAATGTCGTTGACGGCAGCCTGGGAGCCGAAGTGTTTGGTCAAATGTTGGATTTCAACCATAAGGAGGGCGAAAGTACGGCGCGGCGGGCGCATTGCCGCCGCCATGATAAGCGGCGCGCAGCCGCGTTAGCCAACAAGCAGGGCTAATAATGGGGCTAGCGACAATGCCACCCATACCCCGGCCAGCACCGCAAAAAGCCCTTTGGTGCGACGCCAGCGCGGCTCGGAGCGGCGCCACTGCCGGACGCAGTACCACAGTAAAATAAGGGCCGGTAGAAGCGTCATGCGAGAAGCGGATTACAGAAACCGAAGGTACTATGGCCGCTGCCAGAGTACATAAGAGCCGCCCCGGAAAGCGGTCTGGCCTTAGCAAACAAAGTGCTCCGACCACGCTCTTCCCAGGCAGCCGCGCCAGGCCGGCCGCGCAGCCGCTCGCCTTACTTGCCTTTACGGGGCTGCAGCGGGCGCATTTCCATGTCCACGATGTGGAAGTTGAAGGGCGTCTGCAGGGCGTAGAGAATGGCGCCGGCAATGTCTTCGGGCTGCATCATCGAGGCGTTGGCCTCGGTGCCGGGAATGTCGTCGAAGAAGTTGGTTTGCGTGGAGCCGGGGTACAGGCAGGTGACCTTGATGCCGTCGTTGCGTACTTCCTTGAAGATGGAATGCGAAAAGCCGCGCACGGCGTACTTGGTGGCGCAGTAGCCGGCCATGTTCTCGATGCCGGTGGTGCCGGCAATGGACGAGATGTTGATGATGTGGCCCAGCTGCTGGCGCTTCATCTGCGGCAGCACGGCCTTGGTGCAGTAAAACAGCCCGTGCACGTTGGTGTCGAACATCAGCTGCCAGTGCGCGGAGCTGAAGCCGTCGACCGCGCCGGCAATGCCCAGGCCGGCGTTGTTGACCAGCACGTGAATTTCTGCGCCCAGCTCGCGCTGGGTGTTGGTGAAGGCCTCCAGCACCTGCTCCTCCTGGCGCACGTCGCAGGCAAAAAACGCGAACCGCTCGTGCTGCAGATCGGCCGGGGCGTGGCGGCCCCAGCCGGCTACCGTGGCGCCCTGCGCCAGCAGCAGGCGGGCCGTGGCCAGCCCGATACCTTTGCTGACGCCCGTGACAATGGCTACCTTGCCGTTCAGATCCATATCAGTTGGGAAGAAAAAAGTGGTGCAACGGGAGTTTTTGAGCCAGCTGCGGAATGCCGCGCAAGTTAGCCGGCCGTGGCTACGCACGTACGCAGGACTGGCTTTGCTGGCTGCGCTGCCGGTGCTCAGCGCCTGCCGCAAAGACCACGAACTGGACTGCTTCAAGAGCAACGGCAAGGTGACGGTGCAGCACCGCGCCCTGGAGCCCTTCCACACCCTGCGGGTGTTCGACAACCTGGAAGTAACCGTGGTGCAGGACGACTCAACCTACGCCACGGTGCGCACCGGCCGCAACATCCAGGAGGACATCGAGCTGGAAGTGCGCGCCGGTACCCTGCGCATCGGCAACACCAGCCGCTGCAACTGGGTGCGCAGCTACGACGTGCCCCGGCAGGTAACGGTGCACACGCCTAGCCTGACGGGCGGCGTGTTCCACATCGGCGAGCGAACCGTGCGCACGGCCGGCACTTTCCACCAGGATACGCTTTTCCTGCACGTGGCCCGAGCCGGCGACCTGGAGTTCGACGTGGACTGCACCTACCTCTGGGTTGACCTCTACGAGCTGGGCGACATGCGCCTCTCGGGCCGCACCGAGGAACTGCAGGCCATCGTGGGCGACCTGGGCAGCCTCTACGCCCGCCCGCTCAGCACCCAGCGCAGCTACGTGCGGCTCAACTCCGACGGCGACGGCAACGCCCACGTCACGGCTACCGACTTTCTGGGCGCCAACATCGGCGGCCCCGGCACAGTGTACTACGCCGGCCCGCCCCGCACCAAGGACATCCGCATCACCGGCCGCGGCCGCGCCGTGGCGCAATAATTAATTAATTGGTAATTAATAATTATTAATTACCTCAAAGGTCGCCGAGCTGGGGGCGGATGAGCAGCTCCTCGACCACGGCCTGGGGCGAGAGGCTGTGGGCGCTGAAGATGGCCTCGGCCACGTCGGCGGCGCGGATGAAGCGCTCGGGCGGCAGCTCAACGCCCTCCCAGCTGGCGGTGAGCGTGGCCCCGGGCAGCACGGCCGTCACGCGCACGTTGGTTGACTTCAGCTCCTCGCGCAGGTTTTTGGTGAAGCCGTAGAGCGCGTACTTGGCCACGCTGTAGGCCCCGCCGTTGGGGTAGGCCATGACGCTGGCCGTGGAGCACAGAGTAAAAATGTGGGCCGCGGGCTGCGCCAGCAGCGTGGGCAGCAGGGCGCGCGTCAAATCGTAGGCGCTGAGCAGGTTTACTTCCAGCATGTGGCGCAGCTGGCCCGCGGGCTCGTCCTGCAGGCGGCCGGGCACGTAGGCGCCGGTGTTGTTCACCAGCACGTCGATAGCCCCGCCCAGGCCCAGCACAAAGTCGGCGAAGCGCCGGGTTTCCTCCGCCCTGCTCAGGTCGGCGGCCAGGGTGTGCAGGACCAGGCCGGGAAACTGCCGGCCGAGCTGCTGGTTAAGCTCCGCAAGGTCGGCGGCCGAGCGGGCGCAGGTCACGAGCCGGCAGCCCGCCTGGGCAAACCGCTCGAGCAGGGCGCGCCCGATTCCTTTTGTTCCGCCCGTTACCACGATTGTTTTCTGCATAAGCCGTAAGATTGTTTCGCCGCTTCGTACGTATGTGCCAGCGGACGGGGGCCGGCAACCGCCCGGCCGCCGCTTTTCCTTACCCTCTCCCCCGCTGTTATGGTCAAAGTTTTCGGCCGGTTCCTGCTTTTCCTGCAGAGCATGCTGGTCCGTTCCGAGCGCGCAAAAGTACTCTGGAAGCGCGTCATCGACGAAGCCACCCTCATTGGCGTCGAATCGGTGTTCATCGTCAGCATCGTGGCCGCCTTCATCGGCGCCGTTACCTGCGTGCAGATTGCTTACAACCTCACCAACCCGCTCATTCCCAAGTCCACCATCGGCTTCATGGTGCGCGAAATGACGATTCTGGAGCTGGCCCCCACCATTTCCAGCATCGTGCTGGCTGGCAAGGTGGGCTCGAGCATCGCGGGCGGACTGGGCACCATGCGCATCACCGAGCAGATCGACGCGCTGGAAGTGATGGGCATCAACTCGGCCTCCTACCTGGTGCTGCCGCGCATCCTGGGCGCCATCATCACCTTCCCGCTGCTGGTTATCCTGGCCATGATGCTGTCGATTTTCGGGGGCTACGTGGCTGGCACGCTCTCGGGCGCGCTGTCGGGGCAGGAGTACATCGAGGGCATCCGCGACGCGTTTATTCCCTACAACATCGTCTTCGCCCTCATCAAATCGGTGGTATTTGCCTTCCTGGTGTCCACCATTTCGGCCTACCAGGGCTACTACACCCGCGGCGGGGCGCTGGAAGTGGGCGCCGCCAGCACCAAGGCCGTTACCAACTCCATCATTGCCATTCTGCTGGCCGACTACGTGCTGGCCCAGACGCTCCTTTAGGAGGTTTTAGGGCTTAGGGACTTAGGTTTTAGTGTTCGTTGCTAAGCCCTAAGCCCTAAACCCTGATGCCTAAGCCCTACCACCCATGATTGAAGTTCACAACATTCACAAAGCCTTCGATGGCAACCCGGTGCTGAGGGGCGTCAGCTGCACCTTCGACACGGGCAAGTGCAACCTGGTGCTGGGCGGCTCGGGCACCGGCAAGTCGGTGCTGCTGCAGTGCATTGTGGGCCTGATGAAGCCCGACCTGGGCTCCATCACCTTCGACGGCACCGTGTTCACCAACAACAAAGTGGACATCCGCCAGGAAATCCGCAAGCAGATCGGCATGCTGTTTCAGGGCGGGGCGCTGTTCGACTCGATGACGGTGTACGAGAACACCGAGTTTCCCCTCAAGATGCTCACGCCCGACATGAGCCGCGAGGAGCGCCGCGACCGGGTAGAGTTCTGCCTCAAGCGCGTGGGCCTGGAAAACGCGGGCAACAAGATGCCCTCCGAAATCAGCGGCGGCATGAAAAAGCGCGTGGGCATTGCCCGCGCCATTGCCCCCAACTGCACCTACCTGTTCTGCGACGAGCCCAACTCCGGCCTCGATCCGGCCACCAGCATCAAGATCGATGAGCTGATCTACGAAATCACCCACGAGTACGGCATCACCACCGTGGTCATCACCCACGACATGAACTCGGTGGTGGAAATCGGGGACCACATCATCTTCCTGCACAAGGGCCAGAAGCTCTGGGACGGCAACAAGGACGAAATTCTCTACGCCCAGGTACCCGAGCTCAAGGAGTTTATCTTCAGCAGCAGCCTGGTGCGCGCCGCCAAGCGCGTGGAAGACGAGGGCGGCAACCTCGACGAAGTCAAAAGCCAGCCCGCAACCGAGGTGTAAGCCTGGCCAACCGGTAAAAGCCCCGCCCGCAGCTTCACTGGAAACTGCGGGCGGGGCTTTTTAAGTGAGTTTGACGCGCCTACCAGCCCATGCGCTGGCGCAGGCTGGTAATGTGGGCTACGTGGTGGCGGCCGTGCCAGGCGTACATCACCAGGGCCTGGTCGAGGCGCACGGTTTGCTGCATTTCGGGGTGGTACCAGGTGCGGGCCCACTGCTCGTCGGTGAGCTGGCTGCAGAGCACCACCCAGCGGGCGTGCAGGGCATCGAGCAGAATCAGCGACACGTCGGGCGGCACAATGCCCACGTCGGGCAGCTGCGCCCAGGCCGCCTCGTTGTAGGGCCGGATGGTGGGGTTGTCCTCCGTCAGGGCCAGGCGGAAGCGCGTGTAGGAGTTCAGGTGCGAGTCGGGTAAGTGGTGCAGCACCTGGCGCACCGACCAGCCGCCGGGCCGGTAAGGCGTATCGAACTGCAGCTGGTTGAGCCCGTCGAGAGCCTGGCGCAGCTCGGTGGGCAAAGCCATGAGCTGCTGCAGGTAGGCGGCGCGCTCATCGGCCGTGAGCGGGGCCTCGGGCAGGGTGTAGTGGCCGATGGGGTAGCGCAGGGCGTCGGCAGAGGTAGAATCAATCATGGCAGGCGAAAGAAAAAGAAGCGCCAAAGTAAGGGGTTTGCCCGCTACTGCCTGCCCCCAACGGCAGCGGCCCGCCCCGGAAACCGGAGCGGGCCGCTGAAACCAATCGGCAGGCTTATTTACCGCCGTTGCGCTTGTTGAGCTCGTCGCGAATCTTGGCCGCCTTCTCGTAATCCTCGCGGGCCAGGGCCTGCTGCAGCATTTTTTCCAGCTCCTCGGCCGACACCTGCCCGCTGGGCTCGCGGGGCTCGGCGGCGGGCTTGCTGGCCGTTTCCTCGCCGCTGTCGTCGTCCTCGTCGGTGTCGTCATCGTCGTCGGCATCGGCCGAGTCGTCGAGGTCGGAGAGAATGATGCCGGCTTCGCCCATTACGCTTTCCACCGTGTAAATCGGTACGCCGAAGCGCAGGCCGATGGCAATGGCGTCGGAGGGGCGCGAGTCGAGGTCGAAGGTCGTGGCCCCGTCGGTGCACACGATCTTGGAGTAGAACACGCCCTCCTTGAGGTCGGAAATCAGCACTTCCAGCACCGTTACGTGCACCTGCTCGGCAAACGACTTAAACAAATCGTGGGTGAGCGGGCGGTTGGGGTTGATTTTCTCGATCTGAATGGCAATGCTCTGGGCCTCGAACATGCCAATGATGATGGGCAGGCGGCGGTTGCCGTGCTTTTCCCCCAGAATCAGGGCAAACGAGCCGGACTGCGACTGGCTAGACGACAAGCCCAGGATTTCGAGCTGGATTTTTTTCAAGGGTCTTAGGAGCTTAGGGTCTTGGGGGCTGGGGGTGGATACGAAGCTTGGGGGCTTACGGCCGGGAGTCAGGCGCGTTGCGGAATCTACGCCGCGGCGGCCTTGCTCCCAAGACCCTAAGCCCCCAAGTTTTCAAGCCCCTAACCCAGTTCCTTTACGGCCTGGGTCAGCTTGGGCAATACGTCGAACACGTCGCCCACGATGCCGTAGTCGGCGGCTTTGAAGAAGGGTGCTTCCGGGTCTTTGTTGATGACCACAATAACCTTCGACGAGTTGACGCCGGCCAGGTGCTGAATGGCGCCCGAAATGCCGCAGGCAATGTACAGGTTGGGCGACACGGTAATGCCGGTCTGCCCCACGTGCTCGTGGTGGGGGCGCCAGTCCACGTCCGACACTGGCTTGGAGCAGGCCGTAGCCGCGCCCAGGGCCTGGGCCAGGTCTTCGATGAGGTGCCAGTTTTCGGGACCCTTCATGCCGCGCCCCCCCGAAACCACGCGGTCGGCCTCGGGCAGCAGCACGCCGCCGGCCTGATCCTGCATGATTACCTGTTTGGGCGCGTCGGCGAAGTCGGCATCGGCCAAGCTGGCCGAGAAAGCCTGCACCGGGGCCGACTGACCGGCGTTGTGCTGGGCTTCGATGCTGTTCTTCTTAACGGCAATGATTTTCCGCTCGCCGCTCAGCACCACGTCGGCAAAGGCTTTGCCCGAGAAGGCACCGCGCTTCACCGTGAAGCTGCCGCCGTTTACCTGGGGCAGTTCCACCACGTTGGTGGCCAGCGAGGCCTTCAGGCGGATGGCCAGGCGCGAGCCCACGGCCGCGCCGATGTTGGAGTTGGCCAGCACGATAACCTTGGCCTGCTCCTGCTCGGCAGCAGCGGCAATGAGCTTGGTGTAGGCGCCGTTGACGAAGTCCTTCAGGCGCGGCTCGGCGTCGTAGAGCACCTTGGAGATGCCCTGCTCGCCCAGGCTGGCCAGGTTAGCCTCCGAGGCTTCGCCCACGGCAACGGCCGTGGCGGTGGTGCCCAGCATCTGAGCTACCTGCGCCCCGTACGAGGCCACTTCCAGCGAAGACTTTTTCACTTCGCCCTTATCGCATTCTACTACTACGAGAACAGACATTGCTGTTTGGTTTTTTGTTGTTGGTTGGTGGTTTTTGGCCGGTTGCGGGGCGGTTTCGCCGGCAGTCAGCCCGAAGCCAACTACCAGAAACCACCCACCAAAAACCACTTAAATCACCTTCGCTTCGTTGCGCAGCAGCTTGATCAGGTCGCCGGCCGACTCGGCCGGGATGAGCTTCACGCCCTGCTTTTTGGGCGGCAGCTGGTAGGCGGCCACTTCGGTAGCGGCGCCTTCGCCCACGGCTTCCACCACTTTCAGCGGCTTGGTGCGGGCCGTCATGATGCCGCGCATGTTCGGGATGCGGGGTTCGCACATGGGCTGCTGGCACGAGGCCACGAACGGGGCATTCACTTCCACGATTTCCTTGCCGCCCTCGATTTCGCGCTCCAGCGTAGCGGTGGTGCCGCTCATGTCCAGCTTCATGGCCGGAGCCACCGTCGGAATGCCGAGCAGTTCACCCACCATGCCGTGCACCTGGAAACCGTTGTAGTCGATGCTTTCCTTGCCCATCAGGATGACGTCGTAGCCGCCTTCCTTGGCGTAGTGGGCAATCTGCTGGGCCACGAAGTAGGCATCTTTCGGGGCGGCATTGACGCGGATGGCGTCGTCGGCGCCGATGGCCAGGGCCTTGCGGATGTTGGGCTCGGTGTCGGCCTCGCCCACGTTCAGCACCGTCACGGTGCCGCTGCCTTGGGCTTCCTTCAGCTCGATGGCGCGGGTCAGCGCGTACTCATCCCAGGGGTTGATGACAAACTGCACACCCGCCTTGTTAAACTCCTTGTTATCGGGCGTGAAGGTGATTTTGGTGGTCGTGTCGGGCACGTTGCTGATGCAGACCAGAAACTTCATCCGTTAGTCGTATGGGTCAGAAGATGCGGGCCGAAGGCCCTAATTTCGGGCCGAAGATACTGGAAAACTACCGCCGATGGAAACCACGCCCAGCCGCCTCGAGCAACTGCTTGCCTTTTACCGCGAAGACCCCGCCGACCCGTTCACGGTGTACGCCATTGCCACCGAGTACCGCTCGGCCGGCCAGCCCACGCAGGCCTGGCCCTACTACCAGGAGCTGCTGGAACAACACCCCGGTTACGTGGGCACCTACTACCACGCCGGTAAGCTGCAGGCCGAGCAGGGCGACGCCGCCCAGGCCGAGCAGATTCTGCGCAAAGGACTGCAGGTGGCCCGCCAGGCCGGCCAGCTGCACGCGGCCTCGGAGCTACAGCAGGCGCTCAACCAAGTGCTGGGCCTCGACTACGAGGATGACTAGCCGGCAACGGGGCCGCCGCCTGGCTACGCGGGCCGTTTAAAAAGCTGGTCTACCACCTCAACGGCCGTAGCCGCATCGGGCGCCCACACGTCGGCGCCCACGTGCCGCCACAGGGCGGGGTCCTGGTTGAAGGGCTGCCCGCCCACCAGGATTTTGGCGTGGCGCACGGCCGGGGTGCCGCGGTAGGTGCTGATCAGCTCCCGAATCAGCGGCACGTGGTGGGGCAACGAGGCTCCGAGCACGAGCAGGTCGGCATTGCGGATTTCGATGGTGCGCAGAATGCTGCCGGTGGGCGTGCTGGCGCCCAGGTAGTAGGCGTCCCAGCCCGCGTGCTCCAGAAAATCGGTTACCATGCGCAGCCCCACCGCGTGCAGGTCGCCAGCCAGGTTGCTGGCTACCAGGCGCAGGCCGTTGCGGGGCGTGCTCACCAGGTAAGGGTTCAGCAGCGACATGGTCAGCTCGGTGGTGGCGGTGCAAAAATGCTCTTCGGCCACGCTCAGCGCGCCGCTGTGCCAGCGGATGCCCACTTCCCGCTGCACCGGCTGCAGCACCTGCAGATACAGGTCGCGCACGTCGGTTCCCTGCTGGGCCGCGGTCAGCAGCAGGTTGTAAGCCCCGGCCCGGTCGGCAGCCAGCAGGCGCTCCAAGTAACCATCGACCAAATGCTGCAGAGGGTTACTGGAAGCCAAGGCCGGGCTGGCCGCTTCGGCATTCCAGCCCGCCAAGGGCTCGGCTAATTGATTGAAGCCGCTGCTCAGCACGCTCGCGGCCAGCACATACTCGGCCACGGGCAGGCGCAGCAGCAGGGCCTGCCGCAGGGCCGACAACTGGCCGGTAAGCTCCTGGTCGCGCTCCGGGCTGGGGCGGTCCTGGCGGGCGTGCAGCAGGTGGGTTTCAAACAGGGCCGGGCTGTTCATGAGCACGGCATCGGCCAGGGGCAGCAGGTGCTCCCGCAGTTCGCGGCGCAAATCGGCGGGGTTGGCTACTGCTCCAACCTGCTGGGCATAATACGCGGCAGCGTTTTGCGCCAGCTCGTTGGCTTCCTGGTAAAACAGCTGGGCAATGTGTTCCCGGTTGGCGGCAGTATGAGGCATAGGCAGTCCTGGCGCAGCCCCACTACAACCCACCTGACTATCAGGATTATACCCGACCTGGATTCTTACCAAGGCGAGGGTTGCGGCAGCCTAACCATTATCATTAAGGTGAGTCAAATTACAACGCCCAGCCAAAAATGAAGTTCCTGTTGGCAAATCCATCCCGGGCAAATACCATCCCCGGAATCAGGGGCGCGCTTTCAGACCTTGACTGTTAGTGCCTTGCCACTGCCCAGCTCAGCCGCCATAATTTCATCCGCGGTGGGCTTCGGTCTTACGGCTTCGTTGTTGCTTCAAACACCCGCTTTGGATGTTTCTTGCCGGCTTATGCTACCCCGGGCCCGAAACGCACTCCTACCTGGAACATATAATACTGATTAACACCTGTATGCAGCTTAGCCAAATCCATTTAATCAACTGATTGATCAAAAGTGAGACAAGAGGGCAACCTTAGTCCACCGCCTGGCGTATAAAAGGACTTTTGCCAGTTTATTTGAACTATCCAGGAGCGGTGGGTGTCAACTGGCCATGCGCAAAACCTCCCTGTTGACCGCTGCCCTGCTGCTGGGCGCCGCGGGCCGCACCCTGGCCCAGACCACCGACCCCACCCAGAACGAGGATGCGCCGTTTGTGCGCAACATCCGGCCCGACCGCCCGGGGCAAACCGTTACCACCAGCATGCTGCGGCCCGGGCAGTTTCAGCTCGAAGCGGGTACGCTGCACCGCACGCCCGGTACTGGGGCGGCTTCCACCCTTTCCACGGGCTTGCTGCGCATTGGCTTCTGGAACCACATGGAGCTGCGCCTCACCCAGGGCCTGCTGCATGCCCAACCCCGCCGCGTGGGCGACGGTGCTCCCACTCTGGGCTCGGGTTTGGCTCCCCTGACCGTGGGCGCCAAGTGGCTGGCGTCGACCAACCAGGATGCCCGCTCGCAGGTGGTGTTTCTGACTGAGCTGACCCTGCCCAATACGGGCGACCGGACGCTGAACATCGGCAAGCCGGTGGCGGCGGCCCGGGCACTGATTTCGCAGCAGATCGGGCGCCGCTACGGCCTGGAGGGCAACCTGGGTTTCAGCCAGAGCGGGTTTAAGGCCGCCGCCACCAAGCAGGGGCAGTTTCTGTACACGCTGGCCCTGAACGGGCCGCTGGGCGGCAAGTTCGGCTTCTTTGCCGAAGGCTACGGCATGGGCCGCAGCAGTTTCGCGCACGGGGCCACGCTGGGCCTCAACTGGCGCCCCTTCCCCGGCGTACGCCTCGACCTGACGACCGGGCGCAGCCTGAGCGGGGCGGCCCTGAGCACCATTGGCGGTGGCCTGAGTTTGCGCCTGCCACGCTAGCGGGTGCGGCCGTCAGAGGCCGCTCACATGTTCGTGTGATTGACGGCGGGACACAACCAACTTAGTTTTGTCCCACTCATTCGCCGCATCCTGCCAGCCCCTGCATGTCCAAATCTACCTTCTTCCGCTTCCTGATTTTACTGGTTCTTTTGCTGATCGGACACTTTGCTACCAAAGCCCAGTCGGTAACTCCGCCCGCCGTGGCTCGTACCGTTACGGGCTTCGGCGACCCGGAGCCGATGGACCCGCGCTATGCCCCGGCCTCGGAGGTGGCCCAGCTCCGCGAGCAGTTGCAGGCCCTGACGCAGGCCTATTCCCAACTGGTGGAGCAATACAACGAGCAGTACAACCAACTGCAGGAGCTGCAGCAGACCGTGCGCCCCGAGCCCAGCAAAACCCACCGCGGCCGCGGCTTTTCCGGTCGGCCCCGGGCCTGGCAGCCTACTCCCATTGCCACCCCGGCGTCGGCGCGCAGTCTGTAAGCCTCTTAGGATTTCCCGCCGTCCCATGGGGCGGCGTCCGACAACCGCCCCTGGCCATAGCCAGCGGGCGGTTGTATTTTTACCGGCATCTGCCGGGAAACGGGTTTCGGCAGCTTTCCCCCCTGCTATGCTCCACCGCTCTGTTTTTCCGGCTTTGCTGCTGCTGGTCGGCGCCGCCTGCCAGCGGCCCCAGCCCGTAGCTACCGCACCAGCCGCCAGTGAGCAAACGCGGCCGCCCGCTCCGCTGCGCAATACCCGCTGGGTGCTCAATACCCTGAACGGTCAGCCGGTAATCGTGCCCGAAAATGGTGCCGAGCCGTACCTGCTGCTGCGGCTGGACGAGCCCCGGGCCGAAGGACAGGCCGCCTGTAACCGCTTTTTTGGGCAATTTGAATTACCAGCCGAGGGCCACTTGCGCCTGGGCGGGCTGGGTGCTACCCGACGCGCCTGCCCGCAGCTAGCCCAGGAAACCGCTTTCCTGGCCGCCCTGGGCCAGGTCACGCGCTACCGCATCGTGGCCGATACGCTCTGGCTGAGCCCCGATAGCGGAACGCCGCTGCTGCGCCTGCACGCGGTGTACCTGCGTTAAGCAACTGCGCCCGGCCGCTACCCCGAGAGGTAACCGCCGGGCGCAGGCCGAAAATCAGAGCTGGTTACTTGGCGTCGACGGCCTGCAGCAAAGCCACCAATTCGGCCTCCGATTTGCCGCTGGCCTTGCTGCGTGCGGCTTCGGCTTGCAGCTTCTGGCCCAGGGCGGCGTCCACGGCCGTCAGGCCTTTCAGGTTGGGCTTTACCTCCACCAAAGTGCCATCGGGCCGGCGCAGGTAGTAGGTTTCGCGGTCGATCAACTCATCGAAGCGGCGGTCGGCAGCATACGGGCCCTGGTAGTTGGCTTTTACCAGTTTCTTGCGCGGCAGCTTAAGCAAGGCATATTGCGGGCCCTCGTGCAGCAGTTCGGCAAAGCTGGTGCGCAGCTCCGCATCAGTGGCGTCGGGGAAGGCGCGGAAACGGCGGTCGGTTCGGGTGGGCATCGCCGGCGAAGGCGAATCGTGCAGCACAAACTCGCGCACCATCCGCTGATCCAGCCATACCGAATCCTTGTTCTGCTTGATTACGAGCCGTTTGCTATAGACGTCGAAACGAGCCGGAATATCGCTGAAAGCCCGCCCATCGCTCAGAGTGAGGTCGGCAGGGCGCCAGCCGCTCACCAGGTAGGGCGTGCCCTTCAGACCCTCGTAGCGGGTGTCGAACGTGTAGAAGGCGTTCTGCTCGTTGCCGATGTTGGCAATCAAGCCGCTGTTATTCATGTTGCGCTCGGGCGCCGGGGCCGTGGCCGACGGCGTTTTCTGGGCCAGAGCGGAGGTGCCCCCCAGGCAGGCGACCAGCAACACGGGAAGAAATCGGAGAACTTGCATTCGGAGAAAGTAAAGGGACCGACAAATGTAGGCCTAAACCCAGCCATTCGAGCGGACTTAGCGCCCTGACCTGGTTCATCGCTTGTCCACGCCCTGCAACAAATCGACCAGCTCGGCTTCGGACTTGCCCGTAACTTTCGTGCGGATGGCCTCGGCTTTAAGCTTCTGGCCCAGCGGCTCGTCGGCGGCCGCCAGCGACCTTAGGCTGGCTTTTACTTCCACTACCGAGCCATCAGGTCGGCGCAGAAAGTAGGTTTCGCCGTCGAGCAGCTGGTCGTAGGGGCGGTCGGCGGCGTACGGGTCTTTGTAGTTGGCTTTCAGCACCTTTTTGCGCGGCAGCTTGAGCAGGGCGTACTGCGGGCCTTCGTGCAGCAGCTCGACGAAGGAACCGCGCAGGTCGGCGTCGGGGGCATCGGCAAAGACGCGGAAGCGCCGCTCGTAGCGGGCGGGCAGCGAGGGCGAAGGAGCGTCAAACAGCAGGAACTCGCGCACGGAGGTCTTATCAACCCAAATGGAATCCTGGCCCTTGCGCACAATCAGCCGCTTGCCGTACACGTCGTAGCGTACCGGTAGCTGCTTGACGTGGCGCCCGTCGTTGGTGATCAGGTCGGCCCGGTTCCAGCCTTTCACCAGGTAGGGCGAACCTTTCAGGCCTTCGTAGCGGGTGTCGAAGCGGTAGATGGCCCCGATTTCGGCGCCGATGTGGGCAGTGATGCCCAGGTTTTCTTCCTGGCGCTGAATTTTTTCCGGTTTTGCCGATTTATCGGCCGGGGCCTGAGCCAGGGCGGCACCCGCGGCCAGCCAGGCCGTGAGTGCCCCTGCAATGATGCGGGAAACCTGCATGATATGAGTGGATGGAAGTGAGTAGAAGCAAGTTCAGGCGCTGCGGCTCGCGGTGGCTCCAAATTAAGGAGTATTGGGCTGATTTAATACCATCACGGCATTCTTCAATTCCGCCTCGGTTCCGATGCGTAGCTTCAGCGCGCGCAGCCGGGCCGCATCGGTGGCGTTGAGCACTTCCTCCAGGCTGCGGGCACTGAGCTTGTCGATTTTCTGCACCGAGCCGTCGGCGGCCCGCAGGTAGAACTCGGAAGCATCGACGAAGCGGTTGTAGTCGATGCCGGTGCCGAAAGACTGCTTGGTTTTGGCAGGGACAAAGTGCTTGCGCGGCAGCTTGTAGAGCGCGTAGCCGGTGGCGGCGGGCGGCAGCAGCACTTCCACGAAGGTATTGTCGTTGACGGCCGGCAACCCTTCCAGCCGCTGGTACCAGCGTTCCTGCTCGCGCCCGCGCCCTTCGGCGTCCACCACGTGCTGGCGCAGCACGAAGCGGTCTACCATGTTCAAATCGAGCTGCACCGAGTCTTTGTTGGTGCGCAGGGCCAGCAGGCGCGCGCCGTAGGCATCGTACTTGAGCTGCACGTCGGCCACGCGCTGACCCGAGCGCAGCAGCAGCGAGGCGGGCAGCCAGGCGGCGGCGGTATAGGGCGTCCCCCGGGTTTCGGAGTAACGCCGGTCAAAGGTCAGGCCGGTGGTCAGGTTGCCGAGACGGTCCAGGTCGCGCAGGTTCACGGCGCCCAGCTGGTTGCTGGTCAGGTCGGCGTGCGCAGTTTTTTGCTGGGCCAGGGCCGGCAGGGCACTCAGCAGCAGCAGGGCTGTTCCCCAGGTTTTCATAGCAAGTACGTTAGGTGAGGGTTGTCGGAGGCGGGTGATAAGTTGTCAGTGGGGCGTTACGCATCACCCGTAACTGCCCACAAGCAACTTTCAACTGAAATATAAGCGGCTGACGGTCTTTGACCAAGAACTTCATCCAACACAATCCGTTGCAGCCGGGTGCCGGGTTTTGTAGCGCCGTTGCAGCGCGGCCCCGGAACGCAAAAGCCAGGGCCCAGCTCCGGGCAGAATCTGCCGGGAGCCGGGCCCAAAATGTCGGGTAATTAAGCCGCTGCGCCAACGTGACGCGGGGTTGGGGGCCCCGCGTTATCCGTGCATCCTCAGCCTAAGGTCAGCCCAGGGTCAATACGAGGTCGTCGGCGTTGACCAGGGTGCCTTCGCGCAGATTCAGCGCCTGCACGCTCGCGTCGGCAGGGGCCGTGATGGTGGTTTCCATTTTCATGGCCTCGATGATGAACAGCGGGGCGTTGCGCTTCACCTTCTGCCCGCTTTCCACCAGCACCTTGCTCAGCAGCCCCTGCAGCGGCGCACCGATCTGCTTGGCGTTGGCCTTGTCGGCTTTGGGGTTCGATACCGTCTTGACTTCCACCGACCGATCGCGCACTTCCAGGTTACGGGTCTGCCCGTTCAGGGTGAAGAAGATGGTGCGGCAGCCGTCGTCGTTGACCTGCCCGACCGAGCGCAGCTGCACGATGATGCTCTTGCCGCGGGCAATGTCGATGATGGTTTCCTCGCCGGGCCGCAGGCCGTAGAAGAACACCCGCGTGGGCACCACCGACACGTCGCCGAACTGCTGCTGGTGCGCCCAGTACTGCTCGAACACCTTGGGGTAGAGCAGGTACGAGAGCAGGTCGGTAAACTTGACGCCCGCCCCGAACTTCTCTTGGAATTTCTTCCACTCCTTCTTGAAGTCGATGGGTGCCAGATGCTCGTTGGGGCGGTCGGTGAAGGGTTTTTCGTCCTTGAGCACCGCCTTTTGTACTTCCTGGGGCCAGCCGCCTTCGGGCTGGCCAATGTCGCCGCGCAGCAGCTCGCGCACCGACTCGGGGAAGCTTAGCTGGGCGCCTTTGTCCAGCACATCCTGCGTGGTCAGGTTGTTTGACACCAGGTACAGGGCCAGGTCGCCCACTACCTTCGACGAGGGCGTCACCTTCACGATGTCGCCCAGCAGCTGGTTCACGTCGGCAAAGGTTTTCTTGATGGCGTCGAACTTGTCGAGCAGGCCCAGCGAGGCGGCCTGGGGACGCAGGTTGGAGTACTGCCCGCCGGGAATCTCGTGCTGGAACACTTCCGAAGTGCCCGCCTTCAGCCCCGACTCGAAGGGGTAGTAGTAGTCGCGCACCGTCTCGAAGTAGTTCGAGAAGTCGTTCAGGCTTTCCTGGTTGAACTCGCGGTGCCGCTCGGTGCCGCGCAGCATTTCCACCACCGAGTTGAAGTTGGGCTGCGAGGTCAGGCCCGACAACGAGCCCAGGGCTACGTCAATCACGTCAACTCCGGCTTCGACGGCCTTCAGGTAAGTAGCGGCCTGCAAGGACGAGGTGTCGTGGGTGTGCAGGTGAATGGGCAGCTTCACGGTCTCGCGCAGGGCCGTCACCAGCTCGGCCGCGGCGTAGGGCTTCAGCAGCCCGGCCATGTCCTTGATGCACAGAATGTGGGCGCCGGCGTCCTCGATCTGCTTGGCCAGGCGCAGGTAGTAGGCCAGGTTGTACTTCTGGTTGCGCTTGGAATCCAGGATGTCGCCGGTGTAGCAGATGGCGGCTTCGGCAAGGCCCTGGGTTTTGGTGCGCACGAAGTTGATGCACGACTCCATGCCCGGCATCCAGTTCAAGGAGTCGAAGATGCGGAACACGTCGATGCCGGTTTCCCAGGCCTGCTGCACGAAGCGCTCCGTGAGGTTGTCGGGGTAGGCCTTGTAGCCCACCCCGTTGGCCCCGCGGATGAGCATCTGCAAGAGGATGTTGGGCACGGCGGCGCGCAGCTTGGCCAGCCGCTCCCAGGGGTCTTCGTGCAGAAAGCGCAGGGCCACGTCGAAGGTGGCGCCGCCCCAGCATTCCAATGAAAACGTTTGCGGGTGCTGGCGCGCGTAGCGGTCGGCCATCTTCAGCATGTCGAAGGTGCGCATGCGGGTGGCCAGCAAACTCTGGTGCGCGTCGCGCAGCGTGGTGTCGGTGTAGTGAATCTGCGGGTCCTGGCGCAGCCACTGGGCAAAGCCCTCGGGGCCCAGCTCGGTGAGCTTCTGCTTGGTGCCGGGGGCGGGGGCCTGCGTCATGTCGGCCAGGGGCAGCACGGGCTTGGGCAGCAGCTTCTTGGGGTCGATGAGGCCCTTCACGTCGGGGTTGCCGTTCACGATGATGTCGCCCAGAAAGCCCAGCACGCGGGTGCCGCGGTCCTGCTGCACCCGGAACTTGAACAGCTCGGGGTGGTCCTTGATGAAGTCGACGTTGGCGTGGCCGGCCTGGAATTCGGGGTGGGCCACGATGTTGTGCACGAACTGGATGTTGGTGCGCACCCCGCGGATGCGGAATTCCTCGAGCGTGCGCAGCATCTTCTGGGCGGCGCCCTCCAGGGTAGGCGCGTGCGAGGACACCTTCACCAGCAGGGAGTCGAAGAAGGGCGAAATCTTCACGCCCTGGTACACCGAGCCCTGGTCGAGGCGGATGCCGAAGCCGCCGGCCGAGCGGTAGGCCACGATGGTGCCGTAGTCGGGCTTGAAGTCGTTTTCGGGGTCTTCGGTGGTGATGCGGCACTGAATGGCAAAGCCGATGCGCAGGGGCTTCTGGTCGGTACCCAGCCCGATTTCCGGGTCGCTGAGCCGGTAGCCTGAGGCTATATAGAGCTGGGTTTTGATCAGGTCCACCCCCGTAATCATCTCCGTGACGGTGTGCTCCACCTGAATGCGCGGGTTCACCTCGATAAAGTAAATCCGGTCGTGCTCGGGGTTCACCAGGAATTCCACGGTACCCACGTTGTTGTAGCCCACCGAGCGGCAGATGCGCAGGGCATACTCGTAGAGCAGGTGGCGTTGGTGGTTGGGCAAATCCATGGCCGGGGCCACTTCCACCACTTTCTGGAAGCGCCGCTGCACCGAACAGTCGCGCTCGTAGAGGTGCACCAGGTTGCCGTGGTTGTCGGCCACCACCTGCACCTCGATGTGCTTGGGCCGCTCCACGAACTTTTCCAGGAACACCGTGGGGTCGCCGAAGGCCTTCTGCGCCTCGTTGCGGGCCTCGAAGAAGCCTTTTTCCAACTGTTCGTCGTCGCGAATCACGCGCATGCCGCGGCCGCCGCCGCCCGAAGCCGCCTTGAGCATCACCGGGTAGCCAATGCGGTGCGCCTCGTCGCGGGCCACTTCGAAACTGGTCAGGTCCTGCTCACTGCTCTGGATGATGGGCACCTGGCACTCCACGGCCACGCGCTTAGCGGCCACTTTGTCGCCCAGGGCTTCCATCACCTCGGGCCGCGGCCCCACGAAGGTGATGCCCTCCTCGCCGCAGCGCCGGGCCAGGGTGGCGTTTTCGCTCAGAAAACCGTAGCCGGGGTGAATGGCATCCACGCCGTTGTCCTTGGCCACCCGCAAGATTTCCTCGATGTCGAGGTAGGGCTTGAGCGGCTCCTCGTCGCGGCCCACCTGATAGGCCTCGTCGGCCTTGTAGCGGTGCAGGGAGTAGCGGTCCTCGTAGGTGTAGATGGCCACCGTCTGAATGCCCAGTTCGGAGGCCGCGCGCAGCACGCGAATCGCAATTTCGCCGCGGTTGGCGACGAGCAGCTTGCGGATGTTCATAGCTTGGGAAGGGTGTTTTGGGGAAGAATGCGAGTTTGGCCCCAAGCTACGGAAAACGGGCGGCTCCGGCTGCCCCCAATTAGTAGGCTTGCCGAGTATTTTCCCGCCCACCGCAATCGTTTGCGACCGAGGCCGCTGACACTCAGCCAGCCCGCGTTCCGCCCGCCCCGCTTACTTTCTTGCGGCCACGCCCGCCACGTCGCAGGCCACGCGCCGCGACAGGCGTCCACCGGCCGCGGGGGTCAGGTGGTTGCCGTCGGTGGTGGCGTAGCTGGTGTCGGCGTGGTAGTTCAGGTAGGCTACACCGTGTTCAGCAGCCAGCTGCTGCACCAGCGCGTCGAAGCCGGGCCAGCGGCGCTGCTCAAGGGCCCGCATGGGCGCCGACACCGGCAAACGCAGCAAATACACCGTGCCGTGGCGCTGCAGCAGCTGAATGGTTTCGCGCAGGCTCTGCACCCGCTCGTCGGAGAGGGTGGAAATGCACTGCAGGCGTTCGTAGTCGCGCAGCTTGGCCTCGAGGCGGGCCTGCACCTCGGCCGAGTCCAGCCCCACTCTTACTTCCAGCCAGCCATCGGCGTGTAGGTAGGTCGGGCCGCGCTCCGCGAAGTAGGCTTCGTACAGGGGCCGGTTGCCGAAGCGCAGCAGGTACTCCGGGTTGGGGGCGCCCCACACCACGTTCAGCCGGCCCATAAAAGCGTCGGCCTCGCGCAGCTCCCCGCTGGCCCGCTCCTGCTCTTCCACCGACACCGACCAGGGGTCGACGGCCAGCAGAAACAGGCCGTTGCGGGTACCGGGCCGCACTTTCTTGCTGATTTGCCGCAGGTAGCCGGGGCCGTAGGGCGAGTGGGCCACGGTGAAGGCAAAGTTGCGCAGCGGCCCGGCCCAGCGGCCGGCCGGGCGCAGCAGCGAGTCGAGCACCCGCGGCTGCAAACCCTGCGCCGCCCGCGACGAGCCCAGAATCAGCGCGCCGGCCGGCGCGGTAGTGAAGCGGCGGTAAAACGGGTCGACGGCCCCGGCATCGAGGGCGGGGTTGAGCAGCAGCAGCACGCCACAGGTCAGCAGCGCCAGGAGCGCCAGCTTGGCAAGTAACCGAAGCATGGCTAGAACTGGAAGTAAATGAACTGCTGGGCGCTGAACACGCCCAGCAGCACAATGGCCAGCGTCAAACTTAGGTACACCGACCAGCGCGCCGGTACCGGCCAGGTGCTGAGCACCAAGCGCAAACTTCCCCCGCGCTGGGCCCATTCGACCAGCCCAAGCGTCAACAACCCCAGCAGCGCCAGGGCAACCTGCCCGCTGGTTTGCTCCAGGTACAGGTTGCGGGGGTGCCATTCACGCAGGCCGCTGCTCACTGCGCGCAAACTCTGGGGCAGGCCCGTGAACATATGCGCGACGATGTAGCCGGCGTCGGCCAGGGAGTTGGCGCGGAAAAACACCCAGGCCAGGCACACCAGCGCGAAGGTGCTGGCGGTTTGCAGCAGCCGGTGCAGCCCGGGCCAGCGCGGCAGGCCCAGCGCCTCGTTCAGTTGCTGCCGCACGCGGGCAGTAATCAGCCCGAACACCTGGTAGCAGCCGTGCAGCGCGCCCCAGATGACAAACGTCCAGCTCGCCCCGTGCCAGAGGCCGCTGACTAGGAACACCAGCAGGATGTTGCGGTACCAACGCCCGCGTCCGCCGCGGTTGCCCCCCAGCGGAATGTAGAGGTAGTCGCGAAACCAGGTGGAGAGGGAAATGTGCCAGCGGCCCCAGAACTCCTTGATGGAGCGGGCGAAGTAGGGCCGGTTGAAGTTGGGCATCAGCCGAAAGCCCATCACCTGCGCCGAGCCCAGGGCCATGTCGGAGTAGCCCGAGAAGTCGCAGTAAATCTGGAAGGCGAACAGCACGGTAGCCAGCAGCAGCGGCAGCCCTTCGTACTGCCGCGGCTGGTTGTACACTTGGTCGACCATGATGGCCAGGCGGTCGGCAATGACGACTTTCTTGAACAGGCCCCAGGCCATGAGCTTGAGCCCGTCGGCCGCGCGCTGGTAGTCGAAGTAGTGTCGCTCGCGAAACTGGGGCAGCACGTTCTGGGGCCGCTCGATGGGGCCGGCCACCAGCTGGGGGTAGAACATGACGTAGAGCGCGTAGATGCCCAGGTGGCGCTCGGCCGGGTAGTGGCCGCGGTACACCTCGATGGTGTAGCTCATGGCCTGAAAGGTGTGAAACGAGAGGCCGATGGGCAGCAGGATGCTCAGGCTGGGAATGGGGTTGGCCACGCCCAGCAGCTCGCCCAGCCCCGTCAGGTTGTCGTTGAGGAAGTTGAAGTACTTGAACACCGCCAGCACCCCCACGTTGGCCACGATGCTGGCCGCCAGCAGGGCCTTGCGCCGGCCCGGGTGGGTGCTGCGCTCAATCCAGATGCCGGCCGCGTAGTCGACCACGATGGTGGCCAGCAGGATCAGGATGTAGACCGGCTTGAAAAACATGTAGAACGCGCAGCTGGCTCCCAGCAGCAGCACCCAGCGCAGGCGGTGGGGCAGCCCGAAGTACAGCAGCGTGACTACCGGGAAAAACAGCAGGAACTCAAACGAGTTGAACAGCACCGGTGACGAAACGTGAGCGGCAAGCGGCCCGGCATACCTGATGAGGCAGGAGCCGGCGGACCGAGTGGGTGAAAAGGCGCGCAAGATACGCCGGCGGGTCGGCCTCCCCGCGGGCCGCGGGGACGGGCGCGGGCCAAACCTTCGCGCCGGAGCCGGGTTGTTAGCGCATTCGTTTCACCTCTCTCCCCGCGGCATGGATTTCTCCGGCAAGAACATTCTCATCGTCGGCGCCTCCTCGGGCATCGGGCTGGCTACGGCCCGGGTGCTGCACCAGCGCGGCGCCGCGCTGTTCACCGCCTCGCGCCACCTGTCGCCGGAGCTGGCCGAGCTGGGTACCACGCACCAGGTGCTCGACGTGACGCAGTTCGACGCCGCGGCCCTGGCCGGGCTGCCCGAGGCCCTGCACGGCGTGGTGTACTGCCCCGGCTCCATCGTGCTGCGGCCCTTCGAGCGGCTCTCGCCCGAGCAGTTTCGCCAGGACTTCGAGCTGAACGTGCTGGGCGCGGTGCAGGTGCTGCAGCTGGTGCTGAAGCGGCTCAGGCACGCCGGCGGCGCCTCGGTGGTGCTGTTCAGCACCGTGGCCGCCTACAACGGCATGCCCTTCCACGCCAGCATTGCCACGGCCAAGGCCGCCCTCGAGGGCCTCACCCGCTCGCTGGCCGCCGAGTACGCCGCCGGCGCCGTGCGCGTCAACGCCCTGGCCCCTACCCTCACCGACACGCCCCTGGCCGCGCCCCTGCTCAACACCCCCGACAAGCAGGCCGCCGGCGCCCGGCGCCACCCGCTGCAGCGCGTGGGCCAGCCCCGGGACCTGGCCGAAACGGCCGCCTTCCTGCTCTCCGACGCCGCCGCCTTCGTCACCGGCCAGGTGCTGCGCGTCGACGGCGGATATTCGACATTGCGGTAGGGCTTAGGGACGTAGGTTTTAGGGCTTAGGACAGGGCCGCGGCGCACCTTGCTGCGGAGAGGCAAACCGGTGCGCGGTTCGGAGCCGCGACTTTGCCGCTCGGAACCGCAGTCGACCGGCCCCGAGCCGCGACTTCGCGGCTTTTTGCCGCAATGTTGCGGTTCCGAACCGCGGCCGACCGATACGGAACCGCGAAGTCGCGGCTTTTTACCGCAATGTTGCGGCCCGGAACCGCGAAGTCGCGCCTCAGAACCGCAACGACGCGGCTTTTTACCGCGACTTCGCGGCTCGAAACCGCAACGGCGCGGCTTTTTGCCGCGGGCCGGGCGCTGGGCACCGCGCCTACTTGGCCAGCACCTTGATGCTCAGGCGGCGGTTCATGGCCCGGCCCTCCTCGGTGGCGTTGGAAGCCAGGGCGTAGCGCGGGCCGTAGCCGCGGGCTTCCAGGCGGGCGGGGCTCACGCCCAGCTCCACCAGCGCCGCCCAGGCCGTGCGGGCGCGGGCCTCGCTCAGCTGCTTGTTCACCTTGTAGGTGCCGGTGCTGTCGGAGTAGCCGCCGATTTTGATGCGGGCCGCCGGGTAGGCGCGCAGCAACGCCGCGATGTGGCGCAGCTGCGGGGCCGATTCCCGGGTGATGCTGGCCTTGCCCGGGTCGAAGAACACGCGGTCGAAGTTGATCCAGCCCTGGGTGAGGTCCACGGTGTCTACCCGGGCCTGCGGGTTGTTCAGGAACTGGTGCAGCAGGCTTTCGGTCGACTTGGCCCCTACCCCGGCCAGCACGCCGCCACCCGGCAGCTTCAGCGACACCAGCGGGCCGGTTTCGTAGATGTAGTTGCCCGAGGCCGCGTCGTAGTGGCCGCCGGTGGCCGGCGCCAGCTTGGGCGGGGGCTTGCGCTGGTAGCGGTAGGTACGCGGCGGCTCGCCCGCGGCCGATGCCGTGGCGCCCGCCGTAGCATCGGGAGCGGCCGGGCGGGCGGCGCCCGAGCGGTCGAGCACGAAGGCCAGGGTGTTGGGCTGGCCGGCGCTCAGGTACACGTTGCTTTTCACCTGCTGCTTGTAGCCGGGCTGGCTTACCTGCACCAGGTAGGGGCCGCCGGGTGGCAAAGCGGGCAGGGTGAACTCGCCTGCTGGGCCGGTGGTGGTAGCGCGGATAAAGCCCGTGGGCTCGTGCAGCACCGTCACGGCCGCCTTGGGCACGCTCTGGCGGTCGGCCGACTGCACGCTGCCGCTGAGGTTGGTACTGCCCTGGGCGCGGGCCGCTAGGGCGCTGCCGGCCAGGGTGAGGGTAAGCACGAATCGAGTAGCGTAAAAGTGGGGCATTCAGTAGGGTTGAGGGGAGGATGACGGAGCAATATCCGCTAATTGTCCCATTGCCGGCGTGCTTTCTACCAAAAATAATTGCCCGCGCCAAGCCTGTCCTGACGGCCGAACCCAACCAAGTGGCCCTGCGGCGGTTATAAGCCCATTATGGAGAAAGAACGCATCCGGCAGGCCTACCTCGACTACGTGCTGCGCCACCAGCAACCGCCCGCCTCGGTTTACCTGCTGGCCCAGCAGTTGGGCCTGAGCGAGGCCGAGTTCTACCGCTACTACCCCGGCTTCGCGGCCATCGACCGCGACATCTGGGCCGACCTGGGCCGCGAGGCGCGGCGCCGGGCCGAGGCCGAGCTGGTGTGGACCCAGTACAGCGCCCGCGAAAAGCTGCTGGGCTACTACTTCACCCTGCTCGAGCTGCTCAAGCACAACCGCAGCTACGCCCTGCTGTCGTTGTCCCGCTCGCTGCCGCGGGTGCCCGGCCTCACCCCGCCCGTGCTCGACGACTTCCGCCAAGACTTCGAGGCCTTCGTGGCCGAAATCCTGCGCGAGGGGCGGGTGAGCGAAGAAGTAGCCCGCCGCCCGCTGGTGCAGGAGCAGTACCCGCGCCTGTTCTGGCAGCAGGCCCTGTTCGTGCTGGGCTACTTCGCCAAGGACGAGTCGCTGAACTTCGAGCGCACCGATGCGGCCGTGGAAAAAGCCGTGCGCCTGAGCTTCGACCTGGTGGCGCCCAACACCCTCGACTCGGCCCTGGACCTGGCCCGCTTCCTGTTTCAGTCGCGCCGCTAGATGAGCGCCGAACCCCTCTCCCCGACCGACGCGGCCGCCGCCGGCCAGCAGCCCGGGGCGCCCGCGCCGGCCGGGCAGGTGTCGCTGCCCACCACCAAGGTGGCGCGGGCGGCGCGCTTTGCCAAAACCGGCCTGAAGGTGGGTGCCAACTACGTGAAGCACTACGCCCGCCGGGCCGCCGGCGCCGAGGTCAGCGCCGACGAGCTGCACGCGGCCAACGCCGCCGAACTGTACGGCGCCCTGAGCGAGCTGAAAGGCTCGGTGCTGAAGGTAGCCCAGATGCTGGCCATGGAAAAGCAGCTGCTGCCCCCGGCCTACGCCCAGCAGTTTGCCCAGGCCCAGTACCAGACGCCCCCGCTCTCGGGCCCCTTGGTAGTAAAAGCCTTCCGCGACGCGTTTGGCCGCTCGCCCGCCGAGCTGTTCGGCACCTTCGAGCCCACGGCCCGGCAGGCGGCCAGCATCGGGCAGGTGCACTACGCCACCAAAGATGGCCGGGCGCTGGCCGTGAAGGTGCAGTACCCCGGCGTGGCCAGCAGCATCCAGTCCGACCTGCGCCTGGTCAGGCCCGTGGCCCTGCGCGTGCTGGGGCTCGACGAAGCCCAGGTGCGCCCCTACCTGGCCGAGGTGGAAACCCGCCTGCTCGAAGAAACCGACTACGCCCTGGAGCTGCAGCGCGGGCAGGAAATTGCCGCCCGCTGCGCCCACCTGCCCCACCTGCAGTTTGCCCGTTACTACCCCGAGCTGTCGGCCCCGCGCATCCTGACCATGGACTGGCTGCCGGGCCAGCACCTGCGCGAGTTCTTGACTACCAGCCCCAGCCAGGCCGTGCGCAACCAGTTGGGCCAGGCTTTGTGGGACTTCTACATGTACCAGCTCCACGAGCTGCGCCAGGTGCACGCCGACCCGCACCCGGGCAACTTCCTGCTGCGGGCCGACGAGGGTGGCACCGTGGGTGTGCTTGACTTCGGCTGCGTCAAGGAAATTCCGGCTGAGGTGCACCGGCTGTTCACCGCCCTGCTCGCCCCCGAAACCTTGGCCGACGAAGCTCGGCTGCGCGCCCTGCTGCTGGAGGCCGACGTGCTGCGCCTCACCGATCCGGCGGCCCGGCAGCAGCTGTACCTGCGCACCCTGCGCGACTCGCTGACCCTGGTGGGCCGCCCCTTCCGCCAGCCGCGCTTCGACTTCGGCGACCCGCAGTACCTGGCCGCGCTCTACGCCCTGGGCGACGAGCTGCTGCAGGACCCCGAGCTACGCCGCCAGCGCGAGCCCCGCGGCTCGGCGCATTTCATTTATCTTAACCGCACCTACGTGGGCCTCTACGCCCTGCTCACCGAGCTGCGGGCCGAGGTGCAGACCGGCGCCATCTGACGACCTGAGGCCCCGGGCGTCGCGGCCGACTGGCTTGCGGCCTGGCTTGCCATTCAACGACGGGCGCGAGCAACGCGCCCCTACCTCTCTCACCTCATGAAACACCTGCTTACCCTGCTTTTCCTGCTCGGCAGCCTGAGCATTGCCCGGGCCCAGCATACTGCTTCCTGCTGCGCCAAGCCGGGCCCCGACGCCATGCTGGCCTTTGCCGATCTGGCCGCCGACCCCGCCTTCATGAGCGGGCACGAGGCCCCGCTGCCCCTGGATTACGCGCCTCAGGCCGCCGGGCAGCTCATCAGCTTCGTGACGCCCGACAGCAGCACCGGCTACGGTTATGAAGTGCGGCCCGCGGCGCCCAACGGCAAGTTTCTTTTCGTTTTTCACGAGTGGTGGGGCCTCAACGACTACATCAAGCGCGAGGCCGACCGGCTGGCCGCGGCCCTGCCTGGGGTAACCGTGCTGGCCGTGGACCTCTACGACGCCAAGCTGGCCACCACCAGCGAAGAAGCTAGCCGCCTGGTGCAGGTGGTCGACCAGAACCGGGCCCGCAACATCATCCGCGGGGCCTTGCAGCACGCCGGGCCCCGGGCGCAGGTAGCCACGCTGGGCTGGTGTTTCGGCGGGGGCTGGTCGTTGCAGGCGGCTATGCTGGCGGGTAAGCAGGCGGTGGGCTGCGTGGTGTACTACGGCATGCCGGAAAAGGACGTGGCCAAACTCAAGGCCCTGAATACCGACGTGCTGGGCATCTTCGCCACCCAGGACCAGGGCATCGGCCCGGCCGTGGTCCGCCAGTTCCAGGCCGACATGAAGCGGGCCGGCAAGCAGCTCACAGTGCACAGCTTCGACGCCGCCCACGCCTTTGCCAACCCCTCCAACCCCAGGTTCGACGCCGCCGCGGCCACCCGGGCCAACAACCTGGCCCTCGCCTACCTCAAAAAGAAGTTCAAGTTCAAGCTCAAGGCCTGACCAATACCGGCCGCTGGAACTCGCGCCGCCTCCGCCTGCGGGTGGGGCGGCGCGTGTTGCGTTTGGTGCTGCCCCGGCGCTATATTCCGACAGCCAACCAACGCCCCGCCGCCATGCCCACTGCTGCCCTCTCGTCCCTGCTCGCCGAGTACGGCGAAAGCCACCAAAACCCCACCAACAAGCTCGTGCACTGGGTGTGCGTGCCGCTGATCATGTTTTCGCTGCTGGGTTTGCTCTGGGCCATTCCGGTGCCCGCGGCCGTGCAGCGGCTGAGTCCCTGGCTGAACTGGGCTACGCTGGTAATGCTGCTGGCGGTGGTCTACTACCTGCGCCTGTCGGTGCCGCTGGCCCTGGGCATGGTAGTGGTGAGCACCGGCATGGCCCTGCTGCTGCGACTGGTGGAGACGCAGGTAGCCTTGCCCCTGTGGATTGTGTGCCTGGTGGTCTTCGTGCTGGCCTGGGTAGGGCAGTTCTGGGGCCACAAGGTCGAGGGCAAGAAGCCGTCCTTCCTCAAGGACGTGCAGTTTCTGCTCATCGGCCCGCTGTGGCTGCTGCACTTCATCTACCGCCGCCTGGGCTGGGCCTACTAAGTCCCGTGCCCCTGCCCGTCGCCCCGCGCCCAGCTCCTTAAGCGCGCTGACTCCTTTATATATAGCAAGCCCCGCCGGTGTTGCCGGCGGGGCTTGCTGTTAAACGATGGCCTTGGTCTACCCCACCGACACGGGCCAGGGCTGGGCGGCCAGGCGCACGGCCATTTCGGCGGTGGTGTCGGCCAGGCTTTCCCAGTCGGGCAGCACGAAGTAGCCCGGCTGGAAGGCTTCGCGCACCACCGGCGTATCGAGGGCGGCGGCCACGTCCAGGGGCAGCAACTGGGCATCGTCGGCCAGGCACCGGTGCAACTCGGCGGCCGAAGACAACAGGCCCGCGCCGTACACGCGCAGCTGGCCAGCTTCGCGCACCAGCCCAAACTCAGCGGTGTGCCAGAACAGGCGCGCCAGCTGCTCCACGGCCCCGGCGTCGGTGAGGTGGTGGCGAGCCATGCGGCCGAAGTGCTCCAGCCAGGCGGCCCACTGCGGGTCGGTGAGCAGCGGCAGGTGACCGAAGGCGTCGTGGAACAGGTCGGGGCCGGCGTGGTAGTCGAAGTGGTGCAT
Source organism: Hymenobacter sp. B81 (assembly GCF_044628455.1). Lineage (NCBI taxonomy): Bacteria > Pseudomonadati > Bacteroidota > Cytophagia > Cytophagales > Hymenobacteraceae > Hymenobacter > Hymenobacter sp. B81. The sequence goes on from NZ_JBIYZW010000001.1 coordinate 1,426,905, forward strand.
GGAGCGGATCCAGCTGGTTACCGGGTAACGGCGCTCGGCCAGCAAGCCCAGGAAGGTGCGGTCGTCCACGCGGCCGGGCGCGGGCACCACGTCCCAGCCGGTGAGCTGGCGCAGGCGCTGGCTTAGCTCGGCCAGGTCGGGGGCGGCGTCGCGGCACAAGCCCAGGCGCTCGAGGCCGGCGGCGAAGGGCGCGGCGGCGCGGCGGTGCAACAGGGCCGTCTGGCGGTCGAAGAGCACTTTCCACACGAGGTGGTCTTCGGCGGTAAGGTGGCGGGCTTCCATAAGGGCAAAGGGCAAAAAAAAGCCCGGCCTCCGTGGGACGGAGCCGGGCTTGGTTGAGTTCAGGTCAGGTGATGTAGCGGCTTGGGCTTCATTTTCCAACATGCAACGGCGCGGCTCCGTCCCCATTCATGGGGCGGACGTACAGAGTAAACGCGCAGTTAATGGATTGACGCAGCATGTTGGGGTCAAATATAGGAATGAATTGTGCCAATGCAAACGCTGCGGAACGCCCGTCCCCAAATAATCTTCGCGTAGCAGCTTGATACTGTTGGGCTAGTACCGCCAACACCCCTCACCGCCTGCCTTCCGGCTCGTAGCCCATGCTGAGTTGGGTGTCGCCGCTCACGGTGAGCTTCAGGTTGGCTTGCTGATCGGAAGGATTCAACACCAAGGCGGCCGAGCCGGCCAGGAAGCGGAGCGTGGCCCGTTGCCCGGGCGCCAGCGTGGCCTTGCCAAAGATGCCCCCGCCCCGGGGCCGCTCCTTTATTTCCACGGGCACTCTGCCGATGTTGTGCGCCGCTACCTTAAACGCGCCGCGCTGCTCACCACCCAGCACAAACTGCTTGCGGGGCTCAATCACCAGGTTCGATTTTAGGTTGTCACCGGCCAGGCTCACCGTAGTCACCAGCAACAGCCCCAGAGCCGCTGCCACGGTTGCCGGCCGTCTGGCTTTGCTTACCCCGGCTTGGGTGTCGACCAGGTCGTTTTCGGTAGCCGTGGCGGCTTTGGAGCGGCGCGTCAGCCAGTAGTCAATGGAGTAGCGCCCGGGACCAACCGCCGTCACCACCACGAATGCCCAGAACAGCAGCTGCTGGTAGTACATGCCGGTGATGGGCGAGGGGTCTTCGTACCACAGAAACGCCACCACGAAAAACTGAAAGGCCAGCTGCAGCCCGCTCCAGCGGGTGAACAGGCCCAGGGCAAGGAGCAGCCCGCCCACAAACTCGCCCCACACGGCAGCCCCGGCCCAGAAGTAGGGCGAGGGAAAGGTGAAACCCAGGCCCGCCACCTGCTGCACAAACCAGTCGGGCGGGCCCGGCATTTGGGCGCTGGCTACGGCGGCCAGGTTGGTGAGTTTGGGCAGGCCGGCGCCGTCGGCAATGGACAGGCCCAGGTGCAGGCGAAACAGCAGCCAGGCCGCGTCGATGGCTCGGTTTTGCAGGGGGGAGGCGGAAAACAACAGCTTTTTCATGGGCGGTACTGGGGTTGGTTGAACAGCCCAAAACTGCCTTGCCGGCCCCGCCCCTGCGCTTCAGCTTATAATTTGGGACGTCTCACTTACGGATTTGAGCCGCTGGGCTGCCTCACTGGGCGTCTCCCCCCGCAGCTTCTTGAACACCCGGTTGAAGGTCGACTTGGAGTTGAATCCCGATTCCAGGGCCACGGCCAGCAAGGTGTACTGCTGGAAGCGCGGCTCCGCGAGCAGGCGCTCGGCCTCCCCTACCCGGTAGCCGTTGACGAAGTCGTTGAAGTTCTGCCCGAAGCCGGCATTGATGACCTTCGACAGCATAGCGGGGTGCAGTTGCAGGCGGGCCGCCAGGTCGGCCAGGGTGAGGTCGGGCTCGAGGTAGGGCCGTTCGCGGTGCATGAGCTGCTCCAGGCGTTCGGTCCAGCGCAGGTAGTCGGCGGCCGGGGCTTCGGCGGGTGCGGCGGGCGCGGCGGGCGCGGGTTCCGGCGCGGGCTCGGCCGCGGCAACGGGTTCGGGCTCGAAGCGCAGCGGGGCCCGCCCCGGCTGCTGGGCCTGCCAGCCGGCCACGCTCAGGTAGTAAATGAGCACCCCAGTAAACAGGTAGCCGTACCAGAATTCGACGTACGACAGGCCCGCCCCGAGGTCGACCAGCGCAAACACCACCGACACGCTGGTGCCCACCAGCACGGCCACCACCACGTGGCGCAGCCAGCGGAAGCGCTGCCGCTCGGAGTTGGAGAAGTTGTCGTTGAGGTAGCGGGTGTACTGGCGAAAAGCCCGCAGGGTGAGGTAGCCGTAGACTGCCAGCGAGACGTAGTTGCCCAGCTCGAACGCGTCGTGCACAAGTTCCAGGCTGATGAGCGCGCCCTTGGTGCCGAAGTGCTCGGGCAGGGGCTGCCCCCCCAGCCGGTGCCGCAGTAGCACGTCGACCAAGAAGCAGAAGGCAAACCAGCCGACGTAGGCCGCAAAGGGCGCGAAGTGCCAGAGCTGCCGGCCCCGCAGCCGGAACGCGGGGTTGGTCAGGCTGCGGAAGTAGAAGTAAAACAGCGGCCCGGCGCCCAGGTACAGGGCGAACGGGAAGTAGAACATGGCCGTGGAGTAGCCGTTGTGCGCGTCGTACCAGCCGGCAAAGCCCAGCATCCACTGGCTGATGTTGGCCGTGTAGAGCAGGATCAGGCCGGCCAGCCAGCGGTCGGCGGGCTCGTCCCGGCGCCAGCTCCGCAGCAGCAGCAACCCACTGAAGACGATGCCCTGCACGAAAAACGGCAGCAGCAGGGAGCTGTACGGGCTGAACTCGAATAGCATAGCGCGAAGAACGAACGAGGAAGCTTTCCTGCAACCGGCGGCCCCACCCCGGGGTTCGGCGGCGGAGACCCTTACACCAGCTCCAGCTCCGCCAGCTCGCGGCGCAACGCGTAGGTGCGGCGCAGGGCCTCCACCAGGCGGGCCGACTCGCTGAAGTTCAGGGTTTGCTGCCCGTCGGAGGCGGCGCGCTCGGGCACGGGGGCGGTTTCGTAGAGGATGCCGTCGGCGCCGGCCATCACGGCGGCCAGGGCCAGCGGAGCCACGTGCTCGCGCAGGCCGATGCCGTGCGAGGGGTCGACGAACACCGGCAGGTGGGTTTTCTCCTTCAGGATGGGCACCGCGTTCAAATCGAGGGTGTTGCGCGAGGCCGTTTCGAAGGTGCGAATGCCCCGCTCGCAGAGGATGATGTCCTCGTTGCCGCCCGAGAAGATGTACTCGGCCGAGTGCAGCAGCTCGTCGATGGTGCCCGACACGCCGCGCTTGAGCAGCACGGGCTTATCCACCCGGCCCAGGGCGTCGAGCAGGTTGAAGTTCTGGGTGTTGCGCGCCCCCACCTGAAACACGTCCACGAAGTCGTACATCTCCTCCACCTGCGACACCTGCATGACCTCCGTCACGATGCGCAGGCCGTGGGCCCGGGCCAGGCGGTGAAAGTCGCGCAAACCCTCCAGGCCCAGGCCGCGGAAGGAGTACGGCGACGAGCGGGGCTTGAACACGCCCCCGCGCATCAGGCGCACGCCGCTGCTCACCAGGTGCTGCATCACGGCCTCCATCTGCTGCTCGCTCTCGATGCTGCAGGGGCCGGCCACGATGCTCAGCGAGCCTTCGCCCAGGTGGATGCCCTCGCCCAGGTCGAGCACGGTGGGGCGCACGCGCCACTTGCGGCTCACCAGCTTGTAGTCGTCGGACACGCGGTGCACGTCGCGCACGCCGGGCAGGGCCGCGATGCGGCGCAAATCCACCTCGGCGGGACCGAGGGCCACCAGGTAGGCCGCGTGCTGGGTTTGCACGGGCGTGACTTTGAAGCGCAGCTGGCGCAGCTGCTCGATGAGGGCGGCGCGGTCGGCCGCGCTCAGGTAGGGCTGGGGATGAATGATCATGAGCGGCAGGAAAGAAACAACGGATAGAAAGCGGGCGCTTACCCGCGGATGCTATGCACGAAGCGGCGGGCGGCCTCGTGGGGGTCGGCGGCGCCGTCGAGGGCGCGCAGCAGGGCCGAGCCGATGATGGCGCCGTGGGCGTAGCGGCCGGCTTGCTCGAAGGAGGCGCGGTCGGCAATGCCGAAGCCCACCAGGCGGGGGTTGCGCAAATCGAGGGCGGCCACCCGCTGCAGGTAGGCCTGCTGGGTCGCCGCCTCGGCGGCCTGGTTGCCGCCCGTGAGCCCGGCCCCCGACACGAGGTAGAGGAAGGCGTCGTCGGTTAGCTCGTCGAGGCGGCGGATGCGCGCCTCCGAGGTCTGGGGCGTGATGAGAAACACGGCCCGCAGCCCGTGGCGCCGGAAAGTGTCCTGGTAGAAGGCGGCGTACTCCTCGGCGGGCAGGTCGGGCAGAATCACGCCGTCGATGCCGGCGGCGGCGGCCTGCTCGCAGAACGCGTTCATCCCCAGCTGCAGCACCGGGTTGAGGTAGCCCATCAGCAGCAGCGGGGTGTCGGGCAGCAGCTGGCGGATGCCCTGCAGCTCCTGGAGCAGGCGGCGCAGCGTCATGCCGTTGCGCAGGGCCTGGGCGCTGGTTTGCTGAATCACCGGGCCGTCGGCCAGCGGGTCGGAAAAAGGCACCCCGATTTCCAGCACGTCGGCCCCGGCCGCGGCCAGGGTTTGCAGCAGCGGCACGGTGTCGTGCAGGCCGGGGTAGCCGGCGGTGAGGTAGAGGTTGAGTACGCCCGTGGGCTTGCGGGCGAAGAGTTCGGCAAAGCGGTTGCGCATAGCAAAGAGCGAAATCAAGTAGAGAAAACTAAGGCGGCCCGCTGCCTGGAGCATCGGGTGGGGCCGCCGCCGGCCCAGTCACGGGGGCCACGGGGCCCGTCCAACCCGCCGCTTTTGGGGGCACCCTCCCTTCCTGTCCGACCAGGCCCGGCTTCCGGTCCGACTGGAAGGGAGCTATTCCGTCGGACCAGGAGCCGGGCCTGGTCGGACTAGGCCCGGCTCCCTGTATGACAAGGCCCGGCTTCCTGTCGGACCAGGTCCGGCTCCGAGTCGGACTGGGCCCGGCTTCCTATGCTCCGGGAAGGGGGACCAACTCGGCTGGTTGGCTTGCGTCTTTTGGGAGGCACCCTCAGACAATCGGATGAAGGTCTGGGCTTCGTCGGATTGCCTCCGGCTTGTAGTCGGAGTACAAGCCGGGGGTAGTCTCCTTACAAAGGGCTTGTAGTCCGACTACACCCGGGTTGTAATGGAACTACCAAGGGCATGTAGTCGGACGACATGCCCCTTTGTAGTCCGATTGCAAAGGGGCATGTCGTCCGACTGCAAAGGGAGGTAGCCAACAAACGAGGTAGGGCGGCCCGGTTGGCGCGTCCGGTGGCGGGGGGGCTGGTCAGGCCAGATCCAGCTCGCGCAGGTAGGTTTCCAGGTCTTTGTCGCCGCGGCCCGAGAGGTTGAGCACCACCACGTCGGCGGCCTGCAGGGGCAGCTTGGCCAGCGCGGCCAGGGCGTGGGCGGTTTCCAGGGCCGGGATGATGCCCTCGAGGCGGCTGCAGAGCTGGGCGGCCTGCAAGGCTTCCTCATCGGTAATGCTCAGGAACTGCGCCCGGCCCGAGTCGGCCAGAAAGGCGTGCAGGGGACCGATGCCGGGGTAGTCGAGCCCGGCGGAGATGGAGTGCGGCTCGGTAATCTGCCCGTGCTCGTCCTGCATGAGCAGGGTGCGGCTGCCGTGGATGATGCCCGGCCGCCCCAGCACCGAGGTAGCCGCCGACTTACCGGTATCGACGCCGTGGCCGGCCGCCTCCACCGCCACCAGCTGCACCGTGGGCTCGTCGAGGAAGTGGTAGAAGGCCCCGGCGGCGTTGGAGCCCCCGCCCACGCAGGCCACCACGTAGTCGGGCAGCTCGCGGCCGGCCTGCGCCAGTAGCTGCCGGCGCATCTCTTCGCTGATAACCGCCTGCAGGCGGGCCACCAGGTCGGGGTACGGGTGCGGCCCCACCACCGAGCCGATGATGTAGTGGGTATCCACGGGGTTGCTGATCCAGTCGCGGATGGCCTCGTTGGTGGCGTCCTTCAGGGTCTGCGAGCCGCTCACGGCGGGCCGCACCTCGGCCCCGAGCAGGCGCATGCGGGCCACGTTGGGCTTCTGGCGCTCCATGTCCACGGCGCCCATGTAGATGATGCACTCCAGGCCGCGCAGGGCGCACACGGTGGCGGTGGCCACGCCGTGCTGCCCGGCCCCGGTTTCAGCAATGATGCGCTTCTTGCCCAAGCGCTCGGCCAGCAGAATCTGCCCCACGGTGTTGTTGACCTTGTGGGCCCCGGTGTGGCAGAGGTCTTCGCGCTTGAGGTAAATGGTGGCCCCGTACTGCTTCGACAATCGTTCGGCCTTGAACAGCGGCGTGGGCCGCCCCACGTAGTCGCGCAGCAGCTGCTGGTACTGCTGCTGAAAGCCGGGGTCGTGGAGAATGTCGAGGTAGCAGGCCCGCAGCTCCTCCACGTTGGGGTAGAGCATCTCGGGAATGAAGGCCCCGCCGAAGGAGCCGTAGTAGCCGGTGGCGGTAGGTTGGTAGTGGTTCATGGGTTGATTCTGTTCTGATTGATTAGCCCGCCGAGGACGCAGCGCTCAGCGCCTTCTGCGCCTCCTCTGCGCCCTCTGCGGGCTAAAACTCACCCGCGCAGCTCGCGCATAAACTCCTTCAGCAGTCCCGCATCCTTCAGCCCCGGGCTTTGCTCGAAGCAGCTGTTCACGTCGAAGCCCGCGAGGCCGGGCAGGCGCAGCCGGCGCAGGGCGGCCGCATCGGCCGGGCCCAGGCCGCCGGCCAGCAGGTAGGGCGTGGGCAGGTCGTAGCCGCGCAGCAGCTGCCAGTCGAAGGCCACGCCGTTGCCGCCCGCCTGGGGCCCGGCCGTATCAAACACGAAGTAGGCGCAGTGCGGCACGTAGGCCGCCAGGCGGCTCAGGTCGAGCGTCTCCCCCACCCCGAAGGCCTTGACGACCGGCAGCCCGGCCCCGGCCAGCGCCGCGCAGTCGGCTGCCGACTCCTGCCCGTGCAGCTGCACCGCGTCGAGGCCGAAGTGCAGGGCCAGGCGCCGCAGCTGGGCCAGGGGCTCGTTCACAAACACGCCCACCTTGGGCAGGGGCAGCGCCCGCAGCTGGGCCGCGTCGAGCGCCTCGGCGGCGTAGCGCGGCGAGCGACGGGCAAACACGAAGCCCAGCAAATCGGGCCCGAGCGCGGCCACGGCGGCCACGTTGGCGGGGTACTTCAGGCCGCACACCTTGAGCAGGGGCCGCCCGGGCGTGGGCAGCGGCAGCGGGCGGCGCGGGGCGAAGGCGGGGGCGGGCATGGTCATTGGGCCGACAGCTCGCGCAGCTGCTGCACCAGGGCGGCGCAGGCCTTCTCGGGCCGGCCGTGGCGCATGAAGGTTTCCCCGATCAGAAAGCCGTTGAAGCCCGCCCGGCGCAGCAGGGCAATGTCCTGGGCCGTGCGCAGCCCGCTTTCGGCCACCCGCCCCAGGTGCGCGGGCAGCTGCTCGGCCAGCTCCAGCGAGCGGTCGAGGCTCACGGAGAAGTCGCGCAGGTCGCGGTTGTTGATGCCCACCAGGTCTACCACGTCGAGGGCCGCGTCGAGGCTGCGGGCCAGCTCCTGGCCGTCGTGCACTTCCAGCAGTACCTCCAGGTCCAGGGCCCGGGCCTGGGCCGCCAGGCGGCGCAGCTGCGCGGGCTCCAGCACGGCGGCAATCAGCAGCACCGCGTCGGCCCCGAGGCTGCGGGCTTCGAGCAGCTGGTACTCATCCACCACGAAGTCCTTGCGCAGAATGGGGCACAGGTTGAAGCGCCGGGCCGTGGTCAGATCCTCGCTGCGCCCGCCGAAAAACTCCGCGTCGGTGAGGATGGATAAGGCCGAGGCCCCGGCCTGCATGTAGCCCAGGGTGGTGCGCTCCACCGGGGCAAACTCGTTGAGCCAGCCCCGGGAGGGCGAGCGGCGCTTAAACTCGGCGATGATGCCGCTCAGCTCGGGGCGGCGCAGGTAGCCGGCCAGCGACAGCGTGGGCGAAGCCAGGTAGGGGCTTTGCTCCAGCTTGCGCAGCGGCACCAGCTCGCGGCGCTCGGCCACTTCCTGCTGCTTGTGGGCCACGATGCGGGCCAGCACGTTGGGGGGCGAAAGGGTATCGTTCATGGGTTGCTCGCTCGGCCCGGCTCCCCTGCGCAAGCAGCGGGCGGGCCAGCCGGCCGGGCCGGGAGAAGCGTGGGATAAGGGAGTGAAAGAACTGGTGCGCGCCGCCGGGCCAGGCCAAGGCGCGGCCCCGGCGGCGGCCGACTTAGGCGGCGGTGAGCAGGGCGGTAAAGGCGCGGCGGGCGCGGCCCGAGTCGAGCGAGTGGTAGGCCGCGTCGAGGGCCTCGGCCAGGCTCAGGCGCGGGTTCAGGCAGCGGATGCCCAGGGCGGCGTTGGCCGCCACCACGTCGACCTGGGCGCGGGTGCCCTGGCCCTCGAGCACCTGCCGGAACAGCCGCGCCGACTCGGCCACCGTCTGGCCCCCGGCCAGCTCCTCGGGCCGGCAGGCGGGCAAGCCCAGAGCGGCGGCGCTGAGCAGGGTTTCGCCATCGGTGGAAGTCGCCACCTTGGCCTCGCCGGTCAGCGAGAGTTCATCGTAGCCGTCGAGGGCGTGCACCACGGCGTAGCGGGTGCCGGTTTCCTGCAGCAGGTACTGGTAGAGGCGCAGCAGCTCCAGGCTGTACACGCCCAGCAGCTGGGCGGCCGGCCGGGCCGGGTTTACCAGGGGGCCCAGCATGTTGAAGAAGGTGCGCAGGCCCAGCTCGCGGCGCACCGGCCCGGCGTGGCGCATGGCCGGGTGAAAGGCCGGGGCGTGCAGAAAGCAGATGTTGGCCGCGTCGAGCTGGCGCTGCAGCTGGTCGGAGGAAGCTTCGAAGTCGTAGCCGAAGTAAGCCAGGATGTTGCTGGAGCCCACCACCGACGACACGCCGATGTTGCCGTGCTTGACCACCTTGTAGCCCGCACCGGCCACCACGAAGCTGGCCAGGGTACTGATGTTGAGCGTGTTTTTGCCGTCGCCCCCGGTGCCCACGATGTCGAGCACCTCGTGGGAGTCGAGCAGCGGGTCGCGGCACAGCTCCAGCAGGGCGTCGCGGAAGCCGGCCAGCTCGGGCACGGTGATGGGGCGCAGGCGGTACACGGTGAGGAAGGCCGCGGTTTCGGCGGCGTTCAGCTCGCCCAGACCCAGGCGCAGCATCACGTCAAAGGCTTCGTGACGGTCGAGGGTCTGGTGGTCGAACAGGGCGGCAAGGGTAGCTTTCATGGGAGTAGCGGTGGCGGGGGGGGGTAAATGGGCAATGAGTGAATGGGAGAATGATTGATTGAGTGAGTGAATGAGCAGTCGGGGAAGTCAGGCATTCACCCATTCGCCCCTTCACTCATTGCTTTCTTCGAGCCAGTTTTGCAGCAGGCGGTGGCCGTGCTCGGTGAGGATGGACTCGGGGTGGAACTGCACGCCGCGCACGTCGTAGCGGCGGTGACGCAGGGCCATGATTTCGCCCTGCTCGTCGCGGGCGGTGGCTTCGAGGCAGGCGGGCAGGGAGTTGGGGCGCACGGCCCAGGAGTGGTAGCGCCCCACCCGGAAGCGGGTGGGCAGGCCCCGGAACAGCCGCTCGTCGGGGCTGGTCACCACCGCGTCGGTGGCCACGCCGTGCAGCACCTCAGACAGGTTCAGCAGCTCGGCCCCGAAGCTTTCGGCAATGCCCTGGTGGCCCAGGCACACGCCCAGCAGGCGCTTGGTGGGCGCGTAGCGGCGAATCAGCGCGGGCATCAGCCCCGCCTCGGCCGGAATGCCGGGCCCGGGCGAAAGCAGCACCGCGTCGAAGGCCTCTACTTCGTCCAGGTCGAGCTGGTCGTTGCGGCGCACCGTGAGCTCGGCGCCCCGGCCCAGCTCGCGCAGCACCTGCACCAGGTTGTAGGTAAAGGAGTCGTAGTTATCAAAAACCAGGATGGACATGGAGGGAAGGTGCGGAATGGGAGGAATGGGGCTGGTGGGCGGCCGGGCTATGAGGTGGGCTTGGGGTGAATGGGCCGGAGGGGACAGGCGGGTTAAGCCGGCTCGGTGGTCCGCGCTGCGCGGATTTCGGTGGGCTTCACTTCCTCGTGGGCCGAGGCGGCCTGCTGCAGGGCCTGGCGCAGGGCGGCCAGCTTGTGGTGCACCTCGTTCAGCTCCGACTCCACCTCCGACTTGGCCACCACTCCGGCCCCGGCCTGGTAGTAAAGCGTGCCGCCCACGCTCACAAACGAGCGGATGAAAATGGCGTGGTTGAAGTCGCCGCCCAGGCCCAGGTGCCCGATGCAGCCGCCGTAGAGGCCGCGGGCGGTGGGCTCCAGCGCGTCGATAAGCTGCATCGCCCGCACCTTGGGGGCACCCGAGAGCGTGCCGGCCGGGAAGGTGTCGGCCGCCACCTGCAGCGGGTCGGTGCCGTCGGCCAGGGTGGCCGCCACGTGGCTCACGAGGTGAATGACGTGGGAGTAGTACTGGATTTCGCGGAAGCGCTTCACTTCCACCGCGTGGCCGTGGCGGGCCAGGTCGTTGCGGGCCAAATCCACCAGCATCACGTGCTCGGCGTTTTCCTTGGGGTCCTCGGTGAGCTGCTGGGCCAGCCGGGCGTCCTCGGCGTCGCGGCCGGTGCGGCGGAAGGTGCCGGCAATGGGAAAGATGCTGGCCTGCCGGCCCTGCACCAGCAGCTGCGGCTCGGGCGAGGAGCCCAACAGCCGGTACTGGCCGTAGTCGAAGTAAAACAGGTAGGGCGAGGGGTTGATGGCCCGCAGGGCGCGGTACACCTGGAACTCGTCGCCGCGGAAGCGCTGCTCAAACCGCCGCGACAAAACCAGCTGAAACACGTCGCCACGCAGGCAGTGGCGGCGCCCGGCGGCCAGAATGTGGCGGAACTCGTCGTCGGTCTGGTTGCTGGTTTCCTCCCCTTCTAGGGCAAAGCCGAAGGTGGGCCGCACGGGGCTGCGCACCACGCTCAGCAGGCGCTGCAGGGCGGCCTCGTCGGGCTCCTCTCCCTCGGGCGTGTGCTCGAAGATGTGCAGCTCCTGGCGGTAGTGGTTCAGCGCCAGCACGTAGCGGTACAGGCCGTAGCGCGCGTCGGGCAGGGGGCCGGCCGCGGGCTTGTCGGCCCGAAACTGCACGTCTTCGCAGTACTGGGCCGCCCCGAAGCCCATAAAGCCAAACAGGCCGCCGCTGATAAATGGGTGCCCGGTTTCGGGCGCCCGGAAGCGGCCGGCAAAGCGGCGCAGGCAGGGCAGGGCCTCGTGGCGCGGGTCGGCCAGGGTGCTCTGCTCTTCGCGGCCGCCGGGCAGGCGCTCCAGCAGCTCGGCGCCCCGCAGCTCGAAACGGGCCAGCTCGTGGCAGGCCAGGTAGGAAAAGGCGTTCTGCTGGGTGTGGTAGTCGGAGCTTTCGAGCAGCAGGCAGCCGGGGTACTGGTCGCGCAGGCGCAGGTACAGCCCCACCGGGGTGACGGTATCGGCGGGCAGACGCAGGTGGCGGGTACGCAGGGTAATGGGGGCGGCAGGCATGGCAAAGAGACTAGGCGGCGGGAATGCGGCGGGCCGGAAAAGCAACAAGCCCGGCTGGTAGGCCGGGCTTGTTGCGAGTGTCTTGTAAAAGAGCAGCGTCAAATGCTAGCACTTCCTTACCGACATAGGCAGAGCGTCCCGACCAGATCCTGGGCGGTGCCACCAAAGCTGCAAGAATGTAGTAGCGCGAAACATGGTGAGTGAACCGTTGACGGGGGCAAAAGTACGGCTGTTGGCAATAAATGCAAGACTTTGCTGCCATTCCAGCAGCAGAAAGATACTATGATTACAATATTTTCAACTACTTTCCGCATTTCGGCCCGGATTTGCCACTGCCGGCCCCGTTTTGCGGCGCTTCATTGAAGATCTAACAAAAAACGCCCGCATTATTCTTTGGTGAACTGCCGCGTCACAGTGGTTGGACCGTGGCGCAGGCGCAGCAGGTAGCTGCCCCGGCGCAGGCGCGCTACGTCCACCTGGGTTTCGGCTTGGCGCAGGCCGCGGCGCAGCACCACCCGGCCGGTGGTGTCGCTGATGTCGAGCCGGGCTTCCGACCAGCCCGTGGGCAGCTGCACGCTCAGCTGCTGGCCTACTGGATTGGGGAACACGGCCAGGCCGGGCAAATCCTGGCTCGGGCGGGCGGCATTGGGCGCGGCGGGGCGGAACAGCCACTGGTAGGCGGCGGGGAACTCGCGCTTCCAGAACCACTCCGCGTGCTGGCCGTCGGCGCGCACCTGGTAGCTGAGGTCGGCCGCGGCGTGGCCCCCGCGCAGCAGCGAGTCGCGCACGGCGGCCATCAGCGGCACCATGGTCTGGCTTTCCTGGGCGCCGCTCACGAAGTAAAAGCGGGTGGGCTGGCCGGCCACGGCCGGGTGCTGGTGCAGGTAGGCTTTAAGCTGGGCTTCGGCAAACCAGAACGCCGGCGAGAAGATGCCGGCCCGGCCGAACACGGCGGGGTGCTTCACGGCCGCGTAGAGCGAAATCAGCCCGCCCATGCTCGAGCCGGCAATGCCGGTGTTGAGGCGGTCGGGCAGGGTGCGGAAGTTCTGGTCGATGTGGGGCTTGAGCGTCTGCACCAGGAACTCCACGTACTGGTCGCCCTGCCCGCCGCCGTACTGCGGGTTGTTCCAGGGCGAGTACTCGTTGAGCCGCTCTCCGCCCCCGTTATCCACGGCCACCACAATGCAGCCCGTGGCATCGAGGCCCTGCTGCTGGAGCTGGCTCAGGGTTTCATCGACGCCCCACTCGCCCGCGAAGCCGGTGCAGTTGTCGAACACGTTCTGCCCGTCGTGCAGGTACAGTACGGGGTAGCGGCGGCCGCTGCTGGCGTAGTCGTTGGGCACGTACACCCACACCCTGCGGGTGCGGCCCAGCTGCGGCATCTGGAAGCTGGTGCTGAGCACCTGCACGTTGGGTTGCAGGGCCGTGCTCGAGCAGGTAGCCGGCCCGCCCAGATCTTTCCAGTTCAGCACCTGAAAATCGACGGTGGTCGGGCCACTGCCCACGGTGTAGCGGCGGTTGCCGATGTCCTGGTTTTGGGCATCGGACTCGACGGAGGTCCAGGCGCCGCGGGTGAACTTGAACTCCAACGCCCCGGTCACGGTGGCCGGCAGGGTGATTTCGTAGCTGCCGCCGGGCTGTTTGGTTAGGGCATAGGCCGCGCTGCCGGGGTTCCAGCTGTTGAAGTTGCCGGCCACGTAAAGCGTGGCATTGGCCGGGGTGCTGGCTGGCACACTGGTGATGCGGAAGGTGGTCTGGGCCTGCACGGTGCCGGCCAGCAGCAGACCGCTGAGCAAGAGAAGGGGACGCATGGCTGGGAAGGGAAAAGGCGGGAAAATCAGGGGGGACCCGGGCTGAGCCAGAAGGTAGCGCGAATAAAAATGTAATGCTACCGAAATAAGGCAAGCAATAATTGCGGCGGGGGCGAAAAGAATTCCCCCGCGCCTGTGCCGCCCCAGGCACCTTTCAGGGCATTTTTCCGGGCAAAAGATTTCAGAAATTACTTTTGCCCGGCAATACCGCTGTCGAGCTATATTAGCTGTAGTTGTAATTGACTTTATCAAAACTTTATCTTGCGGAGTTAATTCCTGTCTGAGGCGCGGGTGTTGCTCGTAAAATGCAAGAAAAAGCCTGCCCACGCCCTTCCCCAAGTCTTTCCGCCCCCTTCTCGTCCCCGTTTCCCCGCCGCTTTTCACTCCCAACCACTTCATGTTCCCCATGAAACAACCGTACACGCCGAAACTTTGGTTTCTGCTATTCCTGCTCGTCTGTTGCAGCCTGAGCGCCGCCGCCCAAACGGGCGCCATCAGCGGCCGCTTGCTCGACGACAAAAACCTGCCGCTACCCGGGGTAACGGTACTGGTTGAGGGCACCCAGCTGGGCACCTCGACCAACTCGGAAGGTGGCTTCCTGATCCAGAACGTACCGGCCGGCCCGCAGACCGTGGTGGCCTCGTTCGTGGGTTACACCACCAAGCGCCTGCCCGTGACGGTAACGGCCGGCCAGACGGCCACCATTGCCGACGCCACGCTGGCCGAAAACACGACCCTGCTCAGCGAGGCCGTGGTAGTGGGCTACGGCACCCAGCGCCGCCAGGACGTAACCGGCTCGGTGGCCACGGTAACCGAGCGCGAGTTCGTGCAGGGCCAGATTTCCACGCCCGAGCAGCTCATCAACGGCAAGGTGGCCGGCGTGCAGATTACCTCCAATGGCGGCGCCCCGGGCTCGGGCTCGGCCATTCGCATCCGCGGCGGCGCTTCGCTGAACGCCAGCAACGACCCGCTCATCGTCATCGACGGCGTGCCGGTGGACAACACCGAGCTGGCCGGCTCGCCCAACGCGCTGAGCCTCATCAACCCCAACGACATCGAGACGATGACGGTGCTCAAGGATGCCTCGGCCACCGCTATCTACGGTTCGCGCGGCTCCAACGGCGTTATCCTCATCACCACCAAGAAAGGGCTGGCGGGCGAGAAAATCCGGGTAAACTTCAACACCCAGTTCTCCGTCGCCAAGAACACCCGCAAGATTGACGTGCTGTCGGCCGACGAGTTCCGCCGGCTGATCAACGACGAATCCATCGTCGACGCTACCGGCAACCCCTACTCCACGCCCGTCACGCGCTCTTTCCTGGGTACCGCCAACACCGACTGGCAGGACGTGATTTACCGCACGGCCTATACCACCGACAACAACCTGAGCGTGACCGGCAACGCCGGCCCCCTGCCCTACCGCGTATCGGTGGGCTACCTCAACCAGAACGGCGTGCTCAAAACCAACAACCTGGAGCGTAAGTCCGTGTCCATTGGCATCACGCCCGTGCTGCTCGACGGCCACCTGCGCGTGGACGCCAACGTGAAGGGCTCCATCATCGACAACCGCTTCGCCGACGCCGGCGTCATCACCAACGCCATCTTCTTCAACCCTACGCTGCCCGTTTTCAACGACAGCGCCCGCTACGCCCCCTACGGCGGCTACCAGCAGTACCTGACCACCGCCAACGCCCCGCAGGGCCTGGCCCCGTCGAACCCGCTGGCCCGCCTGGAGCAGCGCCGCGACCTGAGCACGGTGAAGCGCAGCATCGGCAACCTGCAGCTCGACTACAAGCTGCACTTCCTGCCCGACCTGCGCGCCAACCTGAACCTGGGCTACGACATCAGCCGCAGCAAGGGCTCGACCTTCGTGCCGGCCACGGAATTCTCGGAGTACAACAACCGCGGCGTGAACAACCGCTACTCCCAGGACCGCGACAACAAGCTGCTGGAGTTCTACCTGAACTACGGCAAGGACCTGCCCAACGAGCTGGGTCGCCTCGAAGTGCTGGGCGGTTACTCCTACCAGGACTTTATTCGCTACCGCCCCTTCGAGTTCAACTACAACGCCAACCGCGAGCTGGTAAACCCCGCCCAGGTGCGTGACAACGACTCCAAGAGTCAGAACACGCTCGTGTCGTTCTACTCCCGCGTCAACTACAACCTGAAGGACCGCTACCTGTTCACCGGTACGCTGCGCGCCGACGGCTCGTCGCGCTTTGCCAACAACAAGTGGGGTTACTTCCCGGCCGCCGCGCTGGCCTGGCGCGTGAAGGGTGAGAACTTCCTGGTGGACAACACTACCTTCTCGGAGCTGAAATTCCGCGTGGGCTACGGCATCACCGGCCAGCAGGACGTGGGCGACGACTACCCGGCCCTGGCCCGCTACAGCCAAGGCAGCGGCACGGTGCAGTACCAGCTGGGCGACCAGTACTACACCACCCTGCGCCCGGCTTCTTTCGACCCCAACATCAAGTGGGAGGAAACCACCACCTACAACGCGGGTCTGGACTACGGCTTCTTCGACGGCCGCCTGCTGGGTACCGTGGACGTGTATTTGCGCAAAACGGAAGACCTGCTCAACCGCATTGAAACCGCAGCCGGCTCCAACCTCTCCAACCGCGTGCTGACCAACATTGGCTCGCTGGAAAACCGCGGCGTCGAGCTGGGCCTGACCGGCATCGTGGCCCAGGGCGAGAAGTTTAACTGGACTTTGAACGCCAACGCCACATTCAACCGCAACAAGCTTACCCGCCTGAACCTGGTGGACAACCCCAGCAGCCCCGGCGTGGAAGTGGGCGGCGTGGCCGGCGGCACGGGCACCAACATCCAGATCAACTCCATCGGCTTCCCCATCAACTCGTTCTACGTCTACGAGCAGGTGTACGAGAACGGCCGGCCGGTTGATAACAAGTTCGTGGACCGCAACGGCGACGGCACCATCACCCCGGCCGACCGCTACCGCTACAAGTCGCCGAACCCGCAGGCCGTGCTGGGCCTGGGCTCGAACCTGACCTACGGCAAAGCCAGCCTGGCCTTCACGCTGCGCTCGTACCTCGGCAACTACGTGTACGACAACGTAAACTCCAACGCCGCCAACTTTGCCTCCATCTACCCGGCTCAGCCCTTCGTGCGCAACTCCACCCGCGACATTCTGGAGACCCGCTTCACGGGTGCCGGCACCGGCTTCCGCCAGTCGGACTACTACCTGAAGGACGCTTCGTTCGTGCGCATGGACAACCTCACGGTGGGCTACGATCTGGGCAGCTTAATCAAGGAGTCAACGAACCTTCGCGTGTCGGTAGCGGTTCAGAATGTGTTCGTTCTGACCAAATACGAGGGCATCGACCCCGAGATTTTCAACGGCATTGACAACAACTTCTACCCGCGTCCCCGCACGGTGACCTTTGGGCTGAACGTAGGCTTCTAATTTCCCCGCATATGAACACGTTACGCATTCGCGGTCTGGCCACGCTCGGTCTGGCCGCTACGCTAACCCTGGGCACCGTTTCCTGCGTGAAGGACCTGGACCGGGAACCGTTTTACGATCTGAACACGGAATCGGTATTCAGCAGCCCCGCTAACCAAAAGGGCGCGCTGGCCCGCCTCTACGCCGGCCTGGTGGTAACCGGCCAGGCTACTACTGGCGACATCACCCGTGACCTGCAGGGCGACGACGAAGGGGCTACCTCCTACTCGCGCCTGCTGTGGAAGCTGCAGGAGCTGCCCTCCGACGAGGCCGCCGTGGCCTGGACCGACGGCGCCATCCAGGAGTTGAACCGCCTGAACTGGGGCCCCGAAAACGGCTTCGCCCAGTACATGTACAACCGCATCTATTTCCAGATTGCGCTGTGCAACGACTTCATCCGCCAGATGAGCGACGCCAAGCTCAGCGAGCGGGGCATCTCGGGCAACGACCTGACCAACGCCAAGAACTACCGCAACGAAGCCCGCTTCCTGCGCGCTTTGAGCTACTATCACGCGCTGGACATGTTCGGCAACGTGCCCTTCGTGACGGAAAACGACCCGCTGGGCAAGTTCCTGCCGCCCCAGTACAACCGCGCCCAGCTCTTCGGCTACGTCGAGTCGGAGCTGAAGGCCCTGGAGAACGAGCTGATCAACGCGCGTCAGAACGAGTACGGCCGGGCCGATAAGGCCGCGGCCTGGACGCTGCTGGCCCGCCTGTACCTCAACGCCGAGGTTTACACCGGCACGCCGCGCTACGCCGACGTTATCACCTACACCAATAAGGTAATTGGCGCCGGCTACTCGCTGGCTCCCAACTACCCCAACATGTTCAAGGCCGACAACGACGTAACCTCGCGCCAGGAGTTCATCTTCCCCATCGTCATCGACGGCCGCTTTACCCAGAGCTTCGGCGGCACCACCTTCCTGGTAAAGGCGGCCGGTGGCAACCAGCTGCTGCCCGATTCGCTGGGCGTAAACGAGGTGTGGTCGGGCATTCGGGCCAAGAAAACCCTGCCCAACGCCTTCGGCCTGGCCAACGGCGCCAACATCAAGGCTTTCCCCGATAAGCGCGCCATCTTCTTCAACCGCGGGCAGAGCATTGAAATCAGCAACCTGACCAACTTCCGCAGCAACGGCTGGGCTGTACCCAAGTTCACCAACCTGAAGTCGACCTCGACGCCCACTAACCTGCAGCCGGGTAACGACCCGACCCGCGTGCACGTGGACACCGACTTCCCGCTGATGCGCCTGGCCGACGTGTACCTGATGTACGCCGAAGCCACCGCCCGCGGTGCCGCCGGCGGCAGCCGCGGTACGGCAGTCGATTACATCAACGCCCTGCGGGTGCGCGCCTACGGCAACACCTCGGGCAACATCAGCGACGCCGACCTGACGCCCCTGTTTGTGCTCAACGAGCGCGCCCGGGAGCTGTACTGGGAAGGCTACCGCCGCACCGACCTGATCCGTTACAACCGCTTCGCCGGCCCCGGCGTCACCTACAACTGGCCCTGGAAAGGCAACGTGCGCGACGGTCAGCCGGTGGATGCGCGCTACAACCTGTACCCCATCCCCCTGACCGACCTGACGGCCAACCCCAACCTGCGCCAGAACCCCGGCTACTAAGCCGGCTCCGGCCTCGCATAAAAAAAGCCTTCCCGTAATTGGGAAGGCTTTTTTTATGTCCATCTCTATCAGCCGAAGCCTGATTGGCCTCAGTAGACCAGTTCCCGGCACGGCAGCCGGTTTGCTGGCGCCGCGCGGCGGCCGGGGTAAAAGTCGCTCCCACGCGTTCTGGGTACCTCCGCTGCTCTCGGTTTTAGAGCGGGGTCAACATCCGAAAGCAAAGTACCCTGTTGATTTGCTCTTGGATGTTGAGCCGCGCCAAAAGCCGAAAGCAACAGCATACCGGCGGGGCGTGCTCAACCCCGCCCGCAGCCGGGCTGGATTGATGTATTGCGGATAGCAGCAACTGCGCAGGTCTACTGTTCGCAACGTGGCAAGCCTCGGCACCAGTACCAGTATTCAGGCTGCTCCTCTGCCCGGGTCTGGGTCCGGAACCCGTCTTCGCTGAAAAGAGGCCACAAAAAAGCCCGCTGCCATTCGGCAGCGGGCTTTTGGGTTTTGGCTTAAGTAAGCTTACAGCAGCACCACTTTGCGGGTAGCGGCTTTGTCGCCCACCTGAACTTTCACCAGGTAGGTGCCGGCCGATACGTCCTGCTTCGATACTTCCAGGTTGTGGAAGCCGGCAGATTCAGTGCCGTTGTGCAGGGTGCGCACGGTGCGGCCCATCAGGTCGGTCAGTACCACCTGCACGGCCTGCGACTTGCCCAGCACCTGGTAGGTGATGGTGGTCTTGTCGGCCGAGGGGTTCGGGAACACGCCCATAGCTACGGCAGCTTCGGCAGCCTGGCGGCTGCTGGTTACCACTACGTTGAAGGTAGCGGCCTGCGTGCCCTGCTCCAGGGAGAAGTCGGGGGTATTTTCGAGGTTGGTGGTGTTGCCGGGAATTTCCGGAATCACGTCCGACGACCAGTAGCCGCTGTTGGCCACGTAGCCGGCAAACAGGCGAATCACGTTGGCACCGGCAGGCAGGCCCAGGGCGGCGCGGTCCATCTCAATTTCCCAGCCGTAGGAGCCGGCCCCACCCGGGTTGGGCACTGCCGCACCGGGGTTGTCGGTTACTTTACCGGTGCTGGTGGTGCGGAAAGCCATGCGCATGCCGGCCAGGGGAGCAAAAGCCCCGGTGGTAGCCGATGCGTTGATGGTCTGCGGAGCGCCGGCTGCCGTGGGGATAGTGGGCGTCAGGTTGGTAGCCGTACCAGCGGTGGCCGAGGTAAACATCAGCGCCTGCGGGATGAAATTGGCACCGTCGCCTTTCAGCGCCAGGGCCGCATCAACGGGCATGTCGAGAACCATGCCGGCCACGCCAGGCTCGGTGCCCTTCACTTCAAACATCGTGGGCGCAGCCGGGTCGGTGCCGGTGATGGTGGGCAGCGGCGTGGCGTCGGGCACCCGGTTCAGGTGCGGGAAATCCATGTACAGGTGGAAGCCGTTACCGTTGTTTTCGGGCGTGCCGGCCAGGAAGAAGTACAATTTGGTGCTGGTGTTGGCAGCGTACATCCGCAGCAGACCCCAGTCGCCAAAGCCGGAGGGGTGGGGCTGGTTGTAAGCGCCCAGCGAAACGTACTGCCCGGCAGCAGCCGAGCCAATTTCATTGGCATTCACTACCCCGTCGAGCGTGATTTGCGCCTGAGCGGTGAGCGACGCGGTAGCCAAAGCTCCGGCCGCGGCGAGGGTAAAGATTTTTTTCATGAGAAAAGGGAAAGAAAAGGGAGGTAAATGTCGAGCTGGAACCGCGGCAAAACACGGCTCCAAATAAGGCAGCCGGTTTTTGCCATTTGCATCGGTAAATGTAGCAACGACCGAAAAGAAAAAAAGTTTTTGGCCCTGATAATGCGTTATTTTCAATAATAACTCTAAAATATAAACAATCATTAACCGCAATCGTTTGGGATTTTAATTTACCCTAGTCACCTGGGGCAATTAGCCTTAATTACCATCATTAAATGGGCTTTTCAGCGGCTTCGCTTCGCGGTTTATGGCGGCGATTGGGCCAAATAATCCGCCTCGCTGCCCGCTTTTTGGGTGTCTTTACGCGGGCCCTTGCCCAGGGTTTGCGCCCAAGGCAGCCGGCGCCGTAGCTTGCGGAGCGGAGCGCGGCCCCAGCGCCTGCCCCTGGTTCCGAATTTCTCACCCGGTGGGCTGCGGCCTGCCTTTCTGCTTGCCTATGATTCTGATTGCCGATGGCGGCTCCACCAAATCGAGCTGGTGCCAACTCACCGAAGGTTCGCCCGACCGCGTGTACTTCAACACCGAGGGTTACAACCCGGATTTCATGCCGACGGCGGCCATTGCGGCCTCGCTCGACAAGAACCTGCCCGACACGCTGCCGCGGCCGCAGGTAACGGAGGTGCACTACTACGGCGCGGGCATCTCGTCGGCCAAGAAGGCCGAGCAGGTAGCCCAGGCCATGCGCCAGATTTTTCCGCAGGCCCGCGTGCTGGTGGAGCACGATTTGCTGGCCGCCGCCCGCGCCCTGCTGGGCCGTAAGCCCGGCTTTGGCGCCATTCTGGGCACGGGCACCAACTCCTGCCTCTACGACGGCCAGCAGATTACCTACAACGTGGATTCGCTGGGTTACTTTCTGGGCGACGAGGGTTCGGGCTCGTTTATCGGCAAGCGGCTGCTGCGCGACTACCTGCGCAACCTGCTGCCCGACGGCCTGCAGGACACCTTCCGCGAAACCTATAACCTGACGCGCGACGACATTCTCGACCGCCTCTACAACCAGCCGCTGCCCAACCGCTTCCTGGCCAGCTTCGCCAAGTTTGCCTACGACAACAACAACGTGAGCTACTGCCGCGAAATCGTGCGGGAGGGCTTCGAGACGTTTTTCCAGAACCTGGTGCTGCACTACCCGCGCTACCAGGAGTACACCTTCAATTGCGTGGGCTCGGTAGGCTACAACTTCCGCGACGCCCTGGCTCAGGTGGCCCGCAGCCACGGCATGGAAGTGGGCAAGATCATCCGCTCCCCCATCGACGATTTGGTGGACTACCACGTAGCTGGCTAATCCGGCACCGGGGCTTTCCGCTCGGAAAGCGAGTTCACGAAAAAGGGCCGCCTCACTGCTGAGGCGGCCCTTTTTCGTGGCTTACGCAAGCGGCTACTGCACCAGCAGGCGCGTCACGGCCAGGCCGCTGCTGGTTTGCACCTGCACCAGGTACACGCCCGGGGCCAGACCCGCGAGCTGCAGGGGCACCTGCACCGCGCCGGCGGGCTGGCGGCCCGGCAGGCTGGCGCTGCGCAGCTGGCGGCCGCGCACGTCCAGCAGGCTTACCTGCACCGCCGAGGCCGTGGGCAGCACGAAATGCACCGCGGCGCGGGAAGTGGCCGGGTTGGGCGCCACGCTCAGCTGCAGGGCTGCGGCCTGGCGCTGCGGCCGGGCCGCCGTCACCACGCCGGGCTGGGCCACGCGCTTGGAGGTGTACACGGCATACTCACCGGGAGCCAGGGCGTAGCGCTGGTTGAGGTTGGTCACCACCATGCTGTCGCCGCGCAGGTAGTTGTACCACTTACCGGTGCTGTGGAAGTTGGGCCACACGCTGTCGCCCACCACGCCGAAGTTGCCTACCACGACCACGTTCATGCTGGGGTCGGTGATGCGGATGGTCTTGATGGCCTGGCGGCCGTTGATGTTGAAGTTGCGCGACTCGAAGGCCGGCTCGTTCACGCGCAGCGCGTTCAGGCTGGCGTAGGTATTGAACACGCGGCGCCGGGCCAGGCTGTCGTAGTAGTTCCAGCGGATGGGCTTGGCACCGGTGCGGCCGTTCACGTTGATGCTCACGTCGTAGCCCAGCTCACCGAACTGCCAGATCATCTTCGGGCCGGGCACGGTCACCAGGAAGGCGGCTACCATTTCGGCGCGCTGCAGGGCCGTGTTCAGGTTGCGCACGTTGTGGGCCGGGTTGGCAGTGTTGCCGGCCGTGAGGGCCGACACCAGCAGGCGCTCCTCGTCGTGGCTTTCGGCGTAGGTCACCAGGTTGGGCTCCTGGAAGTTGCGGTTCTGGTACGAGCCGCCGATGATGTTGGAGTTGTTGGCGAAGCCCTTGATGGCCTCGGTGTAGGCGCCGTGCAGGTTGCCCCAGATCATCAGGCCCGAGTCGGCCAGCACCTTCTCCTCGTTGCCGTCGGCAAAGTGCTCCAGGATGATGAAGGCGGTGGGGTCGACGGCGCGCATGGTGGTCTGGTAGTCGAGCCAGATGTTGATGCGCGACTGGTCAAACGCTCCCCAGGCGCCCACGTCGTTGGGGTTGTTGCGCTGGGTGAAGCCCTTGGACAGGTCGAAGCGGTAGCCATCCACGCGGTACTCCTGGAGCCAGTGCTCCATCACGCGCTTGGAGTAGTACTTGGTGAAGGGGCTTTCGTGGTTGAAGTCGTAGCCCACGTTGAAGGGGTGGGTGGCGTCGGGGTTGAACCAGGGGCTCTGGGGCGTGGGTTTGTTGCCGTCGAAGTACATCTGCACCATGGGCGACTGGCCGAAGCTGTGGTTGAGCACCACGTCCAGAATCACGGCTATGCCGCGGCGGTGGCACTCGTCGATGAGGCGCTTCAGCTCGTTTTTCGGGCCGTAGTACTTGTCGGGGGCGAAGTGGAACGAGGGGTTGTAGCCCCAGGAGTCGTTGCCCTCAAACTCATTGACCGGCAGCAGCTCGATGGCATTCACGCCCAGGCGCTGCAAATAGCCCAGGGTATCGACCAGCGTTTGGTAGTCGTGGCGGGCAATGAAGTCGCGCAGGTGCAGCTCGTAGATGATCAGGTCGGTCTTCTTCGGGCGCTGGTAGCCGGTGGTGGTCCACTGGTAGGGCGCCTGGTTGGTTTGCAGCACCGACACGATGCCCGTCTGCCCGGCCGGGTAGGGCTTCAGGTTGGGGTAGGTCACGGCCGGAATAAACCGGTCGTTGTTGGGGTCGAGGATTTTCTCGGAGTACGGGTCGGCCACGCGTAGCTGCCCATCCACCAGGAACTGATAGGCGTACTCCTGGCCCGGCGTGAGGCCGGGAATGTCCACCCACCAGTCGTTGCCGTCGGCAGTGCGCTTCATGTAGTAGGCCTGATCGACCTGCCAGTTGTTGAACTCGCCCAGCACGTACACGAAGTTCTTGCCCGGGGCCGTGAGCTTGAGTCGCACCGAGGTGTTGCCGGGCAGGTAGGTCACGCCATCCTTGGTGCCGGCGGGCAGCGCGGCCGTGGTCACGGGCGGGCGCACGATGAAAATCAGCGAGTCGGAGGCCGACAAGGAGGGGCTGGCGCCGAGCAGGCGCACCACGTTGCGGCCCTGCTGGGTGAAGGTCACGTTGGCGGTGATGCTGCTGGCGTTGGCCTGCTGGGCTACCTGCGTGCCGTTGAGCGAGAGGCTCAGCAGCGAGCTGGTGTTGGAGGCCTCGCCGGTGATGCTCACGGTGCTGCCCGCGGCCACAAACTGCGGGTTACCGCCGCTGGGCGGGGTGGTCAGGCGCACGGCGTAGCCGCCCTGAAACACGTCCACGAAAATGTCGCTGCCGCCGTCGCCGCGGCCCACCAGGCTGCCGCTGGCGTTCTTAAAGATCATGGCCAGGCGCAGCACCGTCTCGTTGGCCGGCACGTTGTAGAAGGCCCGCACGTTGGGCGTGAGCGTGATGCTCCAGCGGTTGTTGCCCAGCGAAGTCATCTGCGCGGCCGGGTCGCCCTGGTTGAAGTTGGTGCTCTTCACGTGGCGCCACTGCACGTTGGTGGTGCTGCGGTCAGTCACCACGCCCGTCCAGATGTACACCGGACCGGCAAAGCCGGCCAGTGCGCCGTTGCCCTGCGAGGCGTCGAAGATGATGGTTACCGGGTCGGTTTCGCGGAAGAACACCGGCTGGGTACGCACCACCTGCGCCTGGGCCGCCACGGTTGCGCCGAGCAACAGCAGCCAACCGTAGAGGAGTCGAAGTGTTTTCATGTATGAAAAAGTGAGTGAGGAACTAGTCACCAAAACGGGGTTCCTAAAGGTACGCAGGCAGGCGGTTTTTGGACTCAGTGCGGGGCCAGCCTTTGTCCGTAGCTTTGCCGGCTGGCCAACTGCCGGAAAATTTTCTAACACCTGTCTTTCAGCGCGTTAATCCAACCATCATCTTGTTTCCCCTCCCCTTCCCGGCCCGTCTAACCCCACTTGGAGGCGCCATTTTTCTGCTACTTTTTTTTGCCGGAGCGGGTGCGGCCGAGGGCACGTTGCGGGCGCAATCGATTGGGGAAATTTCGGAATCGATTGGGGAAATTTCGGGTCGCCCCGACTCGTCCGCCGTGGCGGCGGGGCAAGCGGCCCAGGCGGCGCCGGCCGCCCGGGCCGACTCGCTGACCCAGCTGCGCCGCCGGCGCCTGCCCCCGCTGCTGGGTGGCTTTGCCCTGGGCTACGGCGGGCTTTACTACGGCCTGAGCCAAAGCTGGTACACCGGGCCGCGCAGCGAGCTGCACTGGTTCAACGACTGGCCCGAGTGGAAGCAGGTCGACAAGGCCGGCCACCTGTGGGGCGCCTTCCACGAAAGCCGCGGGGCCGTGGACATGCTGCGCTGGGCCGGCGTGCCCCGCCGTCAGGCCATCTGGTACGGCGCGCTGGCGGGTTTCCTCATCCAGAGTCCCATCGAGTACTTCGACGGGCGCGACCCGGCCTACGGCGCCTCGGCCCCCGACTTGGCGGCCAACTTCCTGGGCGCGGCGGGGGTGCTCACGCAGGAGCTGGCCTGGGGCGAGGTGCGCCTGATGCCCAAGGTCTCGTTCCGGCTCACGCCCTACGCCCAGCGCCGCCCCAACGTGCTGGGCCGCAACCTGCCCGAGCGCCTGCTCAAGGACTACAACGGGCAGACCTACTGGCTGGCGGCCGACGTGGGCGCCTTCCGGCCCGGCTCGCGCTGGCCCCGCTGGCTGCAGCCGGCCCTGGGCTACGGCGCCCAGCAGCTGCTCTACAACGATGCCGACGCCAACCGCGCCGCCGGCCTGCGCAGCTACCGCCAGTACTACCTCTCGCTCGACGTGGATTTGCGCCGCATTCCCACCCGCAGCAAAACGCTGCGCCGGGTGTTCTACGCCCTGAGCATCTTCCACCTGCCCGCCCCTGCCCTGGAAGTGAACAGTCGCCGCGGGCTGGTGCTGCACGGCCTGTACTGGTAGCCATACGGCTGCGTCGCGGTGCCTTTCCGGAGTTCCGGAAATGCGCCGCGACAACTCTCGACGGGCTTCCGCAACATCCGGAAGTGCCTCGCGACAACTCGCGAAGGGCTTTTGCAACTGCTTTTGGGCCTCGCGACTACTCGCGAAGCATTTCCGGAACCCCGGAAGCCCGTCGCGGCAAGTCGCGAGGCCCATTTGCGGTTGTTGAAATGCATCGCGGCAAGTCGCGAGGGGCTTTTCGTCTTACAAATGCACCCCGCGCCAACTCGCGAGGCCCAAATCCAACTGTTGAAGCTCCCCGCTTCGAGAAGCGACGGGCAAATCGAACCGTTGCAGCCTGCCGCTTCGAGAAGCAACGGGCTTTCGTGACTGAAAATGTGCCCCGCTTCTCGAAGCACCGGGCAAATCCACTGGTGGAAGCCCCTCGCTTCGAGAAGCGGTGGGGTTGTGGTAAATGTAAGCGCCGCTTAGACGTAGTGGTGCCACGGCTTTGAGCCGTGGCACCAC